>NZ_CP011494.1:0-1332865 GCF_001043175.1 Marinobacter psychrophilus | reverse complement strand
CAGTGACAACCCTGCCCAGTGGGAAAAAATTGGTGGTGGCGCAGAGCTGCTGGAAGGCATGGAACCGGTCGCCATGAAGTACACCGGCCACCAGTTCGGCATGTACAACCCGGACCTGGGCGACGGCCGCGGGCTATTGCTGTGGGAAACCGTCGCGCCAAACGGCCAGCGCTGGGACTGGCATCTGAAAGGCGCAGGCATGACGCCCTACTCCCGTTCTGGAGATGGCCGCGCGGTGCTGCGCTCTACCATTCGCGAGTACCTGTGCAGCGAAGCCATGCACGGGCTGGGCATTCCCACCACCCGCGCCCTGTTTATGGTTAAGGCCAAAGACCCGGTACGCCGCGAATCCATTGAAACCGCCGCAGCGCTTATGCGAGTAGCCCACAGCCACATCCGGTTTGGCCACTTCGAATTCGCCGCTCATCACCAGGGCCCCGACACCGTAAAGACGCTACTGGAGCACGTAATATCGCTGTATTTCCCGGAGCTGATCACACTGCCTGAAACCGAGCGCCATCAGCGCTGGCTCGAAGCCGTGGTTGGCCGCACCGCGCGGCTGATCGCCGACTGGCAAACCGTGGGCTTCTGCCACGGTGTTATGAACAGCGATAACATGTCGATTATTGGCGACACCTTCGATTACGGCCCCTACGCCTTTATGGACGATTTTGACGCCGGCTACATCTGCAATCACACCGACGAGCGCGGTCGCTACGCCTACAACCGCCAGCCACAGATGGGTTTCGAAAACTGCCATTACCTGGCGCGAGCATTACTGCCGGTAATGGGTGAAGACGCCGTACACGAAGGCTTGAAACACTATGAAAGCGCCTACAACACGCGTTTTTTGCAGAACATGCGGAACAAGCTCGGCCTGCAGCAGGACGATGACAGCGACATGCATCTGATTATGGACACCTTTAGCATGCTGGACGAACAGAAGGTTGACTTCACCCGCTTCTTCCGCGGCCTGTCGACGCTGTATGGCCGCGGCCACGGGCCAGTGCGCGACTTGTTTACCGACCGCGCCATTGCGGATGCCTGGCTTGGCCGTTACGAACAAAGGCTGGAGCAGGAAACCCAGGCTCACGATGCCCGGGAATACGCCATGGGCCGGGTAAACCCGAAATACATTTTGCGTAATTATTTGGCCCAGCAGGTGATTCTGGAGGCGCAAAACGGGGATTACCAGCCGTTGGAGCAGCTGCTGACGGTGCTAAAGAAACCGTTTGACGAACAAACCCAGTACGAAGAACGCTACGCTGCCCTGCCCCCAGACTGGGGCAAGGGCATGGGCATAAGCTGTTCCAGCTGAGCACTCGATGAAGGGGACAGATTTCAAATCTGTCCCCGGTTCAATTTAAACAGCTTTAGCAGCGATGATTTTCTTATGCCACTCAGCCGGTCCTGTTTGGTGCACGGAAGATCCGCGGGAATCCACCGCAACCGTCACCGGCATGTCTTCCACGTCGAACTCGTAAATGGCTTCCATACCCAGTTCCGGGAAGGCCACTACTTCAGCGTGTTTGATAGCTTTTGACACCAGATACGCTGCTCCGCCTACCG
Source organism: Marinobacter psychrophilus (assembly GCF_001043175.1). Taxonomy (NCBI): domain Bacteria; kingdom Pseudomonadati; phylum Pseudomonadota; class Gammaproteobacteria; order Pseudomonadales; family Marinobacteraceae; genus Marinobacter; species Marinobacter psychrophilus. Next base: position 1,331,296 of record NZ_CP011494.1, on the reverse strand, counting down.
CCATCAGGTAAACCGCACCAAATTCGCGAATGGCGTCAATGCCCGCCTGGCCACGTTCGGCTTTGCCAATCATGCCGGTCAGACCGGTTTTTTCCAGCATGGTGTGGGTGAACTTGTCCATGCGGGTCGCAGTGGTAGGGCCTGCGGGGCCGACCACTTCTTCGCGTACCGGGTCCACCGGGCCAACGTAGTAAATAAAACGCCCTTTCATGTCCACCGGCAGCTCTTCACCGTTGTTGATCATGTCCACCATTTTTTTGTGGGCAGCGTCACGGCCGGTCAGCATCTTACCCGACAGCAACACAGTTTCACCCGGCTGCCAGTCCTTTACGTCTTCCGGAGTAACCGTGTTCAGGTTCACCCGACGCACGTTCTCGCCCACTTCCCAGGTAATTTCCGGCCAGTCATCCAGGCTCGGCGGAGTTTGCAGTGACGGGCCACTGCCATCCAGCACAAAGTGCGCATGACGGGTGGCTGCGCAGTTGGGAATAATCGCCACCGGCTTGTTGGCCGCGTGAGTAGGGAAATCTTTCACTTTCACATCCAGCACTGTGGTCAGGCCACCCAAGCCTTGGGCACCAATGCCCAGTTCGTTTACTTTTTCGAACAGCTCCAAGCGAAGCTCTTCAGCGCGATTTGATGCACCACGGGCTTTAAGCTCCTGAATATCGATAGGCTCCAACAGTGCTTCTTTGGCGATTGCCATGGCTTTTTCAGCGGTGCCGCCAATACCGATACCCAACATGCCAGGCGGACACCAACCTGCGCCCATTTGCGGGATCATCTTCAGCACCCAGTCCACCACCGAATCTGACGGGTTCAACATAGCAAACTTAGACTTGGCTTCAGAGCCACCGCCTTTGGCCGCCACGTGAATGTCTACGGTGTTGCCCGGCACAATTTTGTAATGAATGATGGCGGGTGTGTTGTCTTTTGTGTTCTCACGCTTGCCGTCCGGATCTGCCAATATCGACGCCCGCAGCATGTTGTCCGGATGGGTATAAGCGCGACGCACGCCTTCGTTGATGACATCATCCAGCGAGGTTTCAAAATCCCACTTCACGTTCATGCCCACATTCACGAACACCGTCACAATACCGGTATCCTGGCAGATCGGGCGGTGGCCTTCGGCACACATCCGCGAGTTAATCAGAATCTGCGCCATAGCGTCTTTCGCCGCTTGGGATTCTTCTTTTTTATAAGCCTCGTACACCGCCTGAATAAAATCCTTCGGGTGATAGTAGGAAATAAACTGCAGCGCGTCGGCTACACTTTCAATCAGGTCTTCCTGGCGGATCAGGGTGGTCATAGTCGCCTCATCAACGGTCGTTTTAAGAATATATTGGCAAATCAGAGGGCAAAGTTTACCAGAAATTCATCCACGCGCGGGATGCGACTGCAGGCCAATTCGCTGTGCTTTCTGATGATTTAAAAACGTTAAAATTGGTGAAGAATGCGATGAAAAGCGGTTAAGATGCATTGCAAACTAACAAAGAAGTATTGGGAGACACCGTGACAGACCGTATTCTGACTGAGAAAAAGGACCAGGTTTTAATTGTTCGCCTAAATCGCCCGGAGCGCAAGAACGCCCTTACCCAAGCTATGTACACCAGCATGGCCGATGCAATCGATCAGGCCGAGGCCGACAAGGACATTCGCTGCATTCTGTTTACCGGCAACAATGAGTGCTTCACCGCCGGTAACGATCTTAACGATTTCACCAAGGGCTTACCCGGTGATTTCCGCGAGACTCCAGTAGGCCGTTTCCTCTTTGTGCTGGTTAACGCTACCAAACCAGTGGTTGTGGCGGTTAACGGGCCGGCGATAGGCATTGGCACGACTATGCTGCTGCACTGCGATATGGTCATGGCAGGCACCAACGCCGCTTTCCAAATGCCATTTGCCAGCCTTGGCCTGTGTCCCGAAGGTGGCTCCAGCCTTTTACTGCCGATGTGGATTGGCCGTGTGCGGGCTGCTGAATTGCTGATGCTAGGTGGTCGTTTTAGTGCAGAAGAGGCTTTACGCCTGGGCATCATCAATCGCGTGTGCGAACCTGGTGACACAGAAGTCGCAGCCTGGGAGGCCTGTCAGAAACTGGCTGCACAAGCACCAGCGGCTATTCGCGCGACCAAAGAACTGCTAAAACGGCCGAACATGGAAGCTCTGGAAGAAACTATGCGGGTAGAAGGCGCGCTGTTCGGTGAACGCCTGAAATCGCCGGAGGCAGCCGAATCCTTTCGTGCTTTTGTCGAAAAGCGTAAACCAGACTTCTCACGCTTTAGCTGAGTTTGCTAAAACAGCACTTAACTGGACACAGGTGGCAAAGCCACCTGCTTACCAGCGGCCTGCAGGTTGCGAATGAGACGTCCCAGCGTGCGAGCAATGTCTTCTGCCTGGCCTTGGTTAACGCCTAACTGAAACAACCGCGAACCATCTCTGGGATCATACACCCAGCAAGTGGCCAGGCTTGGTTCGCAATCCCATTTGACCAACGGGCTAATGCCGTAAACGTCAATCTGTTGGCTTTTGCGCAGCATGGTGCCTTGCTGACGGGTAGTCTGCTGAATCAGCAGGCTGCTGTTGCGCTTTTCAACCTGGTAGCGAATGTCTGCCGGTTGGTCTAACTGCACAATAGCTCTGTCTTCACGCCAACCTGACAACTGCAACACACTGTTCAGATGCATCAATAACGCCTGCTCCTCGCTGTCTGCCAAATACAGTTTTTTCAGATCAGCCGCACTTTGCCCTCCAGCGGATTCAATGATGGCTATTCGCGGCTGCAACGGTGTTGCCGGATTGTTGGTCACCGCTGCCAAGGCACGGTCTTTGCGCCGTTTTTCTATCTCGGTAATGCGCTCCAGCGCTTGTTCGTAGTACTGGCCCTCTTTGCCTGCACGAGTGACATATACCTCAAGCGAGTCCTGAGCCTCGTTTAACAGATCCGACTTTTGCATCACTCGGCCGCGGTAAAAATAAAAATCCACCGGGCGCTCGCCGTCTAGCTGCTGCAAACGCCCCAGATATTCACTGGCGTCGTCCCAGTTCTCGGCGGCCAGTGCTTGCTCGGTTGCCAGCATCAAGCGGCGAATTTCGTGTTCCACGGGCAGCGCAATAGCACTGCCCGCGTACAACACGGCACACACGAGCAACGCCCGGCAACCAAAAAATTTAAACGGTGTTGCTGCCATAACTGTTTTCCTCAATGGATTCGCCGGCGCCCGGCTCAGTGTTCCCCGGCGTGTCGGAGACGTTCTTGTTACGGTCAAGGGCCGGTTCCGAGTCAAAGGCAGAATCAAGGCCAAAGTCAGCTTCAGGGTCGACTTCGGCCTGTTCGGTGACGGCCTTGGGCAGTTCTTTTTTCACCCGCACTCCCAATTCGACAAAGCGGTTGGCCTGTGAAATCAAGTTGCCGCGGCCGCGGGTCAGGGTATTCATCGCACTATCGTAGCTGCCCTGCGCGGTATGCAACTGGCCGCCAAGGCGCTCCATAGCTTCGACAAATACCCGTAATTTATCGTAAACTGCGCTGGCTCGTTCCGCAATCAGTCGGGCGTTCTGGCTCTGGCGCTCGTAACGCCAGATGTTTTCGATGGTGCGCAGAGTGGCCAGCAAGGTGGTGGGCGTCACCACAATAATCTTACGATCAAAAGCTTCTGAAAACAGACTGTCATCGTGCTGGAAAGCTGCCACAAAAGCCGGTTCAATGGGCATGAACAAAAACACGAAATCTGGTGAACGCAAACCGTTGAGCTGGCTGTAATCTTTATCGCTCAGGCTGCGAATGTGATTGCGCACGGCGTCCATGTGCTGCTTTAGCGCCGCATCACGGGCGCTGCCTTCGTCGCTGATAACCCACTGCTGGTAAGCCATCAGCGACACCTTGGAATCTACCACCAGGTTGCGGTTATCCGGCAGGTGCACCACCACATCTGGCCGCAGCAGCTGGTTATCGCTGTCGCGATAGCTGCCTTGGGTCTCGTATTCAATACCTTTGCGCAACCCGGACCTTTCCAACACCCGCTCCAGAATCAACTCGCCCCAGTTACCCTGTATTTTTTTATCGCCTTTTAACGCTCGGGTCAAATTAGAGGCTTCTTCAGTAATCTGCCGATTGAGTTCCTGCAACGATTTTATTTCGCTGCGCAGAGCCTGGCGGTCGCGGGTTTCGGTGGTGTGTACTGTTTCGACACGCTGTCGAAAATCGCTGAGTTGATCACGAAACGGTTTTAACAGCGTATCTATACTGCTTTTGTTCTGCTGACTGAAACGCTCGCTTTTCTGATCGAATATACGGTTCGCCAAATTCTCGAATTCATGTTTTAGCGCATCGCGATTGTGTTCCAGAAGTGCCAATTTCTCCGCCGCCGACTGACGCTCATGGGCCAGCATAATCTGCTGCTCTCTTAGTGCTAATTTAAGATCGTTGTAGTCGGCCAACAAGCGGCGGTTATTTTGCCCTGCACGCTGCAGCAATCCGGCTAGTATCAGTACCAGAATTGAAATCGCCACCATCAGCGAGAGCACAAGCACGGGTTGGTCAGCCACCCATTGGCTGAAAGTTTCAAGCACGGGCATTTACTCCTGCGGTATAACCATTAGAACCGTTCGCTGACAAGTTTAACCTATTCATTTGCCATTGTTGCTGACGGGATACACGTCGCCTTAATCATCTGTAAACAAATCGCTAACATGAGTTGTTGTATACTGAGCCCAAACACCATCACACAGTCGTTTTGTGCCGCTGACCTGTCAGTTCTGGCACTTTTTTTTGTCATTTTCCTCGGGGGTAGTTCATGGGTTTCAAGGGTTTCATGGGGTCAAAGCCTAATGGCAGCGTCCCGTTGGCACTGCCATTGCTGGTTATACTGACGGGCCTGGCCGGCTGTTCGGCAGATCAGTACTTTATGGTACCCAAATCCAATCTGGAAACCGTGAACGCCTCGGTGCAAAACCAGCGGGCGACTCTGGTCACCATGGAAAACAATGCAAAGGTACGCTTTGAGCAAACAATCGACGATCAAACTGCGTCCACCGAAATCATTCTACAAGCCATAAGCGCCCAAGTTAAAGCACCAGAATGCCCCCCCGTGCCGAAACGGCAGGCTTGCCCCGCGGCCACCGCAGCCAAGGCCGTGGCCAGCCAGCTCAAAGGCAAACTCATTGTCGGCGAAGTTGAAAAGCTCTTCCTGACCGCGGCAGAAACTGTTTACGACGCCCGGGTCGACAGCGGCGCCGAGACCTCTTCCATTGATGCACGAAATATTGTGAGATTCGAGCGCGACGGCAGCAACTGGGTACGCTTCGATGTGCCCGTACCCGGCAGTGAAGGGCTGCTGACCTTGGAAAAAGAGATCTCGCGACGGGTAAAAATTCTCCAATCAAACGTCGACGACCCTGAACGCCGGGTAGTGGTGGAATTGCAATTTGTGATAGGCAACCATACGCAAGTGGCCGAATTCACTCTGACCGACCGTTCGCACCTTACCCATCAGGTGTTGATTGGCCGCAACGTACTGCGCGATGTGATGCTGATTGATGTCGGCAAAGAGTTTGCTACCGAACTGCCCGACACCATGATCAACGGTAACAGCAGCTACCGCGATGCTATCAGAGACACGCTATGAGTACCCGGTCGCGCACACCGTTCTATATTGCGATTTTTCTGATTATTGCTACTGGCATTTCCCTCGCCGTATGGCGCCACATCGAACTGGGAATTCCCTGGCTGACCGGCGAACAACGGCCGGTTTGGATGGTAGAAGCGCGGGTGGATTTTGACGCCACAGGCGGCGCCGTAACGGCTGCACTGAACGTGCCCGATCAGCCTCCGGGTTTCCATACTCTGAGCGAACTAGCAGCCTCCCCCGGCTACGGTTTTTCTATTCTGGAGCAAGCTGGCATGCGCCGCGCCGAGTGGACCAAGCGCGACGTTACCGGTCCACAAACGCTGTATTACAAAGTCCAGTTGATACCAGACCCAGACGTTCGCAGCATACCCGCTAAAGTAAAACCGGTGGCACGCACTGTGTTTTGGGCAGAACCCGAAGCCACTGCTGTTCGGGAAATACTGGAGCAGGCCAAACAACGCTCCAGTAACCCACAAAGCATGACCCGCGAACTGATTCGGCTGATGCAACCAGATACCGGTGCCCAAAACACCACCCTTTTAACGACCGGCGAAAATTATCTCGACCTACTGGTCGATATGCTGAATTTCTCTGGCATACCCGCTCGCGCGGCCGATGGCCTGAAGCTGGAAGACGCTCGCCGGCGCCAGCCGCTGCTGGCGTTCCTGCAAATTCACACCGGCGAAGAATGGCTGACCTTTGACCCCCGCACCGCTGAACAGGGCGTACCGGAAGACCTGTTGTTGTGGCGCCAGGGATCCGCGTCGCTGTTGGACGTGGTGGGCGGCGCCAACTCCGAGATCAGCTTCTCTATGCTGCGCCAGACCATTCCCGCCATTCAGCTGGCAGCCATGCAATCTGAAGAAACCGGGCTCGGCTTTCTGAGTTTTTACGAACTGCCAATTGAAGAGCAAGGCATGTTCCGCATGCTGCTGTTATTGCCTTTGGGGGCACTGGTGGTGGCCTTCATGCGCATGTTGATCGGTATTCGCACGTCCGGAACCTTCATGCCCGTACTGATTGCGGTAGCGTTTGTGCAGACCACTTTGATACCCGGGCTAGTGGCATTTTTGTCGGTGGTCGCCATTGGCTTGTTAATGCGCAGCTACCTTTCCAGCCTGAACCTGCTGCTGGTTTCACGGATCTCGGCGTTGATCATCCTGGTGATATTCATTACCGCCGGTTTGAGCGTTGTCGGTTATCAGATGGGCTTTAATACCGGCATGACGGTGACCTTCTTCCCCATGGTTATCATCGCCTGGACCATTGAGCGGATGTCGATTTTGTGGGAGGAGGAAGGCGCACGGGAAGTCATAAGGCAAGGCACAGGAAGTCTGTTTGTCGCCATTTGCGCTTACCTGCTGATGAGCGCACCGCTGGCTGGACACTTGACCTTCAACTTCCCCGAATTGCACCTGGTTATTCTGGGCCTGATTCTGCTGATGGGTAATTACACCGGCTACAAACTCAGCGAATTGCGCCGTTTCACACCAATGAAGGTTTACGACTAATATGGGCTGGATATCACCGTTTACGCTGAACCGCCTGGGCATGTTGAACATGAACCGGCGCAATGTAGACTATATTGCCCGCTACAATGATCGTTCAGCCTACCCGCTGGTCGACAACAAACTGAAAACCAAACTGGTGGTGGCCGAGTACGGTGTAAAAACACCGCGGCTTCTGCAGGTGGTTCGCCAACAACACGAAATTTCCCACTTCCGTGAAATGTCCGCGGATTTGGCGGGCTTTGCCATAAAGCCGGCCAAAGGATCTGGCGGCAAAGGCATCACCGTTGTCACCGGGCGCGATGGCGACGAATTCGTCAAAGCCTCCGGCGCCCGTATTGGCGTGGATGTACTGGAACGGCACCTGACCAACATTCTGGCGGGGCTGTATTCGCTGGCGGGCGCCTCTGACGTGGCCATTGTCGAAAACCTGGTGCAGTCCACACCGGATCTGGCTCGCTATTCGTTTCAAGGCGTTCCAGATATCCGCATTATCGTGTTTCAGGGCTACCCGGTAATGGCCATGCTGCGGCTTGCCACCAAAGCGTCAGACGGCAAGGCCAACCTGCATCAAGGCGCTGTGGGCGTGGGCCTAGACATCGGCACAGGAAAAAGTCTGAACGCGGTTCAGTTCAACCGCCCCATTCTTCTGCACCCGGACACCGGCTTATCTTTGGGCAATATCCATATTGTCGCCTGGGATGAAATGCTGGAAATGGCCTCCCGCTGCTATGAGGCGACCGGGCTAGGCTATATGGGCGTAGACCTGGTGGTGGATGTGGAGGAAGGCCCGCTGCTGCTGGAGTTAAACGCGCGCCCCGGGCTGGCCATTCAAATGGCCAACGGCTGCGGCCTACTGCCGCGCTTGCGTGCCATTGAAAATTTGAAACGCCCCCACTTCACCCCCGGTGACCGCGCTCGCTTTGCAATGGAAGAATTTCACAAGCGCTAGAGCACATCGGCATGCGTTGACAGGCCCAGCGCGCATCTGCTCAGCCAAAAAAAAGCCGGAAAGCGCATACACGCTTTCCGGCTTTTTACGATTTAATCCGCCAATCTCTCAGCAAATTACGTCATTTCCCCGCTCTGAATCAGCAGCTTGCGCTCGAGGGTCAAACCTTTCAGCAAGCCCCACGTCATGACCAACAGAATCAGCGTAAACGGCAGGCCGGCACTGATCGAAGCAGCCTGAATAGCGCCTAGCGCATCATCGCCACCACCGAATATCAGCACAGCGGCTATAGCACCTTCCATTACCACCCAGAACACACGCTGAGCCGTGGGCGCATCGGTTTTGCCACCGGCGGTAATGCTGTCGATAACCAACGAGCCGGAATCCGACGACGTGATAAAGAACACCAGTACCAGCACAATGCCAATAAAGGAAATAATACCGGTCAGCGGAAGATTGGCGAACATCTGGAAAGTCGCCAGGCTGACGTCGGTCAAGCCCTCACTAGACAGAGCGCCCACGCCTTGCTGAATCTGCTCCAGCGCCGCACCGCCGAACGCGCTCATCCATACGGCGGTAATCACCGTGGGAATTAGCAGCACTGCGATGATGAATTCACGCACGGTGCGACCGCGAGAAACCCGCGCGATAAACATGCCTACAAATGGAGACCAGGAGATCCACCAGGCCCAATAGAATATCGTCCAGCCTTGCATCCAAACTTCATCGTCGCGGCCAAACGGATTACTAAAGGCAACCACGTTGGTCGCATAGCTGGTGGTGGTTATCCAGAGGGTTTCCAGAATCGACATGGTCGGACCGGCAAAGATAATAAAGAACAGCAAGATACCCGCAAGGGCCATGTTGATATTACTTAGCACCTTAACGCCGCCGTCCAACCCACGCAGCACAGATAACAGCGCCAATGCGGTAACACCCACAATAATCGCCATCTGTACATTGATACCTGAACCCACACCAAACAAATAGTTCAAACCGCCAGCGGCCTGCTGGGCACCAAAACCCAAAGACGTTGCCAGCCCAAAAATAGTCGCAATCACCGCCAAAGAATCGATGATGTGCCCGGGCCAGCCCCACACCTTGTCACGCAGCAGCGGGAAAAAGGCGGAACGAATGGTCAGCGGCATATTCTTGTTGAACGAGAAAAACGCCAGTGACAAGGCCACAATGGCGTAGATCGCCCAAGGATGCAGGCCCCAATGAAACATGGTGCCGCCCATGGCCAGGCCCAAAGCTTCAGGCGTGTTGGGTTCGACATTAAACGGCGTGCCGTACCAGCCGGTATAATAGGCGACTGGCTCTGCCACCGCCCAAAACATTAAGCCAATACCCATACCCGCCGCGAACAGCATCGAAAACCAGGACAGGGTAGAGAAATCCGGTTTGGCATCCATTCCACCCAGTCTGATTTTGCCCACGGGCATAAAAATCAGTGCTATACAGACAATAACAAACACGTTTGCACTGAGCATAAAGAACCAGTCAAATGTGTTGATAATCTGAAGCTTGGCACCATCGAGCAGTTCTATGGCGAGAGCGGGAAACATTAGGGTACCGACAATGAATAACACCACTATAATGGCGGTTATCGGAAACACAGGTGCGTGAAGGTCTAGCCCAAACGGCTGGATATTATCCTGCCCGGCTACGTAATCTGTTTGATATTCGTCTCTTACAATTTTGCCCACAATTGGCGCCTCTTTCAGTCATTAACATTACATTCAGGCTGTCCGAGTAAGGATTTCGACCGATAAATGCAACAAATAGCCTTAAAAAATAACAAGCCCAATATGGTAATGCTTTGGGCTCAAAACATCAAAGTCGTGGCGAGGAGCCTATGAACAGATGTAAGACCTTCCCTTTGCGGTACACCGCGTATGCGCTGAGCCTCGTCGGATTTCTGATATCGCTGATTGTCAGCGCGTGGACTGGTGACGCCTATCTGATTCCTCTGGCATTTGGCCTGTTTGCAGCCCTTGGCACCTACGATCTGTTACAGCGTCGCCATACGATTAGCCGCAACTACCCGATTATGGCCAATTTCCGCTATCTGTTTGAGGCTATTGGCCCGGAAATCCGTCAGTACTTCATCCAGTCCGACACCGACGAACGACCATTTTCTCGCGAGCAGCGCACCATTGTGTACCAGCGTGCAAAAAACATTCTCGACAAGCGCCCGTTCGGCTCTCAGCTGAATATGTATGAGGAAGGCTTTGAGTGGATGAGCCATTCAATAGCTCCTACCCAGCTAAACACCTGTGACTTTCGCATTACCGTCGGCAAAAACTGCGCAAAGCCCTATAGCACCAGCGTATTCAACATTTCGGCCATGAGCTTTGGTTCACTGTCGGCGAACGCCATCCTCAGCTTGAACACCGGTGCCAGAAAAGGCCACTTCTACCACGACACCGGCGAAGGCTCTATCAGCCGCTACCACCGCCAGCCAGGGGGCGACCTGGTTTGGGAAATCGGTTCCGGATACTTCGGCTGCCGCAACAAAGACGGCAGCTTTAATGCCGAACGCTTTGCTGAAAACGCCCAACTCGATCAGGTAAAAATGATTGAACTCAAACTATCTCAAGGCGCCAAACCAGGGCACGGCGGTATCTTGCCCGGTGCAAAAGTAACACCGGAGATTGCTGAAGCCCGTGGCGTTGAAGTGGGTAAAGACTGCGTATCACCTGCAGCGCATTCAGAGTTTTCGACGCCCATCGAAATGCTGGAGTTTATTGATCAGTTGCGTGAGTTGTCTGGAGGTAAGCCGGTGGGCTTCAAGCTCGCCCTGGGTCACGCGTGGGAGTGGTTTGCCATTGTAAAAGCCATGCTGAAAACCGGAAGACGGCCTGACTTTATCGTCGTAGATGGCGGCGAAGGTGGCACTGGCGCGGCACCGCTTGAGTTTATCAACCGCCTGGGCATGCCAATGACCGATGCCCTGCTACTGGTGCACAACACCCTGGTAGGTTGCAATCTGCGTGAAGACATCGCAATCGGCGCCGCTGGAAAAATTACATCGGCGTTTAACATCGCCCGCACACTGGCACTTGGCGCCGACTGGTGTAACTCAGCGCGCGGCTATATGTTCTCGCTGGGCTGTATTCAAGCCATGAACTGCCACACCGGCCGCTGTCCTAGCGGCGTTGCTACTCAAGACCCAAGACGCGGTGAAAAAATCGATGTACCCCTGAAAAGCGAACGGGTTTACAACTTCCATAAAAACACCATGGAAGCCCTACAAAATCTGCTACAAGCGGGTGGGCTGAACCACACCTCCGAGCTAGGCCCGGAACACATCATTCGCCGGGTATCGAAAACCGAGGTTAGCTCTTATCTGGACCTGTTTCCGTTTATCGAGCCTGGCGCACTGCTGCAAGGTGACACCGGTCTGACCGTATTCGACAAGTACTGGGGAGCATCCAATCCGGATAGCTTCGTTCCACCCGAATTCGTGTCCAAACTGCGGGAAACAAAATTACGTTAATGCGCGCTAAAACCCACATAATTTCGCCTGTTGGTGTTTCTTTTTGGAATTCGCTCGTGTAATATTCGCTCCCGCTAAGCCACTGAGATTTCTCTTTAAGTCTCAATGGCCGGTGCCACCAAAACATCGTTTTGAACAGGCATAAATTAGCAAATCGGGGCGTAGCGCAGCTTGGTAGCGCACTTGCATGGGGTGCAAGGGGTCGTAGGTTCAAATCCTACCGTCCCGACCATATATCAACGACTTAGGGCACATCTTCGGGTGTGCCCTTTTTCGTTTCTGGCTGGGTACTTGTAGGGTACACAAACCCAAAACCGCCATTTTCTTGGTGTCACTGCTTGTGACATCGAGCCGAAGCATCTCGTTTTCATCCAAGCTTTCTTTGTTTCCGTCATTGCTACTTTAGCATGCACTAAAGTCGCGACCAAAACGCGGCCCTCTTCAGCTATTGCATGCTATCCAAAGTTTACTCCCCAGATTTACCGATCCCGCATAAATTATTTACGACATTCTCGTCTAATTGCATTTTCCAGAAAGTTACACGTCCCAAACACCGGTTGCATCTCCGTAATATTAAGCTGTACCCACAAACCAAACGGTGATGAAAATGAAAATCAAACTGCAGATGTACTTCACAGATATTGAGGTGGGGAACTATTACTCAGTGTCCCGGTTCACCATCTGGCGCTGGGTTCGGGAAGGTAAATTCCCTCACCCCTTGAAACTCAGCTCCGGATCTAGCCGCTGGCACAGGTCAGACCTCGAACAGCACGACGAGAAAGTTCGGCGACAAAATGAGTTGGTGGAAGTTTAGTCACTTCAAAAAGCCAAAAACGCTCCAAGAGCTGCCAGGACTACCGTCCACAGTTTTGAGCGGGCACTACCATGACCTTCTCATCAACTCTCACGAAACGACAACATCAATCCGAAGGTTAATTAGTAAGTGAGCTTTGAATGTACTTACTAATTAACTTATAGGAGAACTACAATGGCACGACCTGAAAAATACACCGATGCAGATTACTTGGCCTGGATCGAATCCCAGGTACTGGTTTTGACACAAGATTCACAGACTAAAATGTGTCGTCTGTCCGCATTCGACGTTATGCTGAGTATGGACGACACAGAGGCACTCAACGCCATGAAGCAACCAGACAAAACTCTCGGCGAACTGCAAGCCGACCTAGTCGCAGCATCTCAACAGCTGTTCGAAGGCGATTTAGGTGCTGCCGATGCTTGGCTCAATCGCCCACTTCGCGCCATTGGATATGAACGGCCCGTCGACTGCATGGAGTCTGCCGAAAGCGTTCGTAAGATGCTTGATGTTATCGGGCGCCTGGAGCATGGTGTTTTCAACTGATAGCCAAAGCACCCCCCTCTGTCATCTGTAGTGCTTTCTGGAATTTCGAATCTTGATCTGTGTGGGCCTCCCACCCGTCGACGAATGACTCGTGAGGCCCAGCTTTCCCAGCCAACTGTCGTCCCGCCCCAGAGCCCTTACCAGCAGCCCCAGAGCACGCATATGCTCATCCTGCGTGCGCATTGATGGGGAGTGTGCCGGCAGCCAGATATTCCGGTAGTACTGCGCGTGTTTGAGTTGAATCTGTTCTGGGCGCTGTACGTGAGGAAAACGTTCCTCAATTACCGACACAACGTTCTTAATACGGTTAATGTAGCGAGTGCGCTCCATCGGCCTCAATTTGCCGAAATCAATCTGATTCAAAATATGATCAAGCCGCATTGCGCACCCCTCCCACGTAAGCTCCTGCAACACCACGACGGTTATGACCAAGTTGACGGGCCACTTCATCACGGGCAACCCTGTCCATTACCTTATCGCGTATAGGCTGTTTCAGAGGACTGGGGCCTTGCATGACTTCTTCGTAGATATCCTGGGCAAACCCAGCCCGCAGCTCATGAAATGTCGGTACGCCAGCGCTTTTTAGCAGCGGCCTGCACGGGTTAAGTTCTCTCAGCAGAAAACGTTTCACTGTGTCGGTTTCCGACAACAGGTTCCGTGACCCCTGCGGTCGAACTTCGATTGCATAGTTCAGCGCCTCCAGTCGAAACTCGTTGACCTTAATCGTACGGCTCCTGCATTTCCGTCCGCCTTTACACCCTTCCAGTATGGCGGCCTCACCCGTAGCGAGGACCTCCCGTTTCATTCGATCCAGATCCTGCAGAATAGCCTCCCGCACTCGCATACCCCAGGCGCGATCCAACATCATTACAGCGGCACCCCGCTCAAACCCTTTCGCAATGGCAAGGTTTGCTGCATGTTGCGTATCGACAATATCGGCCTGTATTTCTCTTGTGCGCATCGAGTTCCGACACACACCAAGCACCTCTCGGGCAGAAACTTTCAGCTCGTCATCGCCGCGAAACGCGCGCATCAAAATATTCACGGTGCTGATCAAGTTGTGTGCGTAAGCAACGCTGACCGGCTTATCAATGCTCCCATCCGGCCACCAATAGCCTACTTCGAGTCGGGTTTTGACATAGGCGCCAAACTGCAAAACAAACGGCTTGTCAATATCCCGAACATCACGCATTTTTTGTCGCTTGCAGTATTTCACGAACGCTTTCGCTCGCTGCTTGTGAGTGGCGCGGGTACTGAAGTGCGATGCTCGGGTGTAAAAATCATCGAGGGCAACATTGGCTGCATAGCCCAAACTCTCCCCTTTGCCATAGTTTTTCTGGCGTTTGGGGTTCTTTTTCGGGGAAGACCGCCGCCCTTTCCCTACCTGTTTGTTACTCATGGTTATCTCCTGATTATCAAATGAATGTACAGATGTGCGCGGCGAGCCATATATAAAGCTCCTTGTGACCCTCAGGGCAGAGCAGGCCCCCGCGCTGATGCTCCGCCCCGTGGGCCACATTAAGTGTGAAAAGCCCGGCTGAGAGCCTGACTGGTGGGAGCATCCAGCGTGCTGCTGTACACAGCACTATTTCGTCACCATCACGAAGCCGTGAACCGGCCCCAGTCGAGAATCGACCAGGCGGACGAGGCGCGGCGTCAACGAAATCAGCGTGACAACGCAAGGTGGGGATTGCCCGAGGGCGGTGGGATAACTGAAACAGGTGAGTAACCGACGATGATTGGCGTCGAAAGCTTTTCCTTGCTGCTCGGTTGCGGGGTTAACGTAGGGCTTTTCCGCAAGTTCCGGTCATTGTTTAGGGCCTGTAATCCTTTGACACCAAAGCAATTTCAGTCCTTTTTTACATTGCCATCTCATTAGGTAAACACAGCATAGGCTGGTAAAAAGATGAGCATGGCGTTGCAGTGCGTTGCCAGAAAATACTGGCCGTTTGGAATGTGCAGAGACAAAGTCTGCTGCTTTTGGGGAGGTGATCAAGAAGATTTTTAGATATGCCCTGCAGCGGTGCAGGAAAAAATGCTGTTTGTTTGCGTAGCCAGCTACCACGTACTACCGAAATTAAAGTCTACCCCAAATCAAGTTAGTATCAAGCGGGGTAAACTCTAGTTTTCAGCGTAAACTCAAAAAACCGTGATTTTCTGTGATTTATTCAATCTCTAATCCACCATCGCTTTAATCAACGCATCCCGGGCATCAGAATAAAACTGAATATCAATCTTTGTTGCCATTTCATCAGACAAGTCAAACAACTGCCTCCGACAGGAAACGGGCATCAACAGCGCTGTTGCGCCCTTCTCTACCGCGATCTCCGCGATGGTCACCGGGTTATGCACAGGCTCGACAGAGCCACCCAGGTTGATTTCGCCCACAATGATCAGGCCACCACGAACGCTCTTTTTAACCAGTGCGGTACTCAACGCGAGCAGTGAGGCCATACCAAGTTTGGCACCGGATTTTGAGGCATCAAACGCCCGTAGCTGAATGGTGAATTCGTGCTGGCGGGGATCTTTATCACCTACCAACTGAACTGACCGGGCATAGAGGTTCTGTTCGGCGTAGCCAACACTTTCTTTGAATGCTGGCGGCACGGGCTTATTTAGAACCTTCACACCAGACCCTGGCCCTTCATTAACTTCGATACGGTAAAGGCCTGGGTGTTCCTCTCCGGTTCCGGGAGAGATAGTCCACACTTGTCCAGGCTCCAACGGATCGTCGCCAATGCTATTTTCACTATGCAACTCGGGAGTGGATACAAATTTCTCCACACCGTCCTCGCCCATCACATAGCTGAAGTGAGTGTTGCGAAACTCTGCAGCGCCAATACGCTTTTGTTGTTCTTTCACCCGGCGTCGGGCTTCCATAGCGATCCGCACTGCCCACTCAATATCTTCGTCGGGAACCTGTCCTTCGCCGGGATACAAGAGTTTCAGTAGCCCACTGATGGTTTTGTTAACCGCATTGGTGTCTCGTCCCGACAAAGCTCCACCGAAGAACACCCGGTTCTGAATCACGCTGAGGCGGCTCTGATTACGGAGTTGGCTCCAGCACTCGGAAAGGAAATCACTCACCAGACCGAAATGATTGGTCAGCAGTTCTTTACTGACTTTAGGCACATCCCAGCCCGGCAGGAAGGCATGAATACGGTCCATGAAGGCGGTATCGTCCTTCATTTCTGGTGGCATGGGGCCAAACAAATGACCGATGCGCTGCTGATGCTCTACATCCACTTCGAAGTTACCCACCAACACGATGCTGCCGTCTGCGCGGATGCTTTCCTTGCCGCGGCTAAACTCACCGGATTCCATGAACCCCTTCATGATGTTCACGCCATCCTTCTGGTCGAAGGAGATGCCGGAAACCTCGTCAAAACAAACGACGTCGTACTGACAGACCAGGCCGCGCTGTCCGTTTGAGTTGTTCACAAACATCTTGGCGACCGTCGCCTTACCGCCGGAAATCAAGTGCGCATAGGGTGAAACCTGCTGGAAAAGATGACTTTTACCAGTGCCCCGTGGGCCAAGCTCCACTAGGTTATAGTTGCGCTCTACAAAGGGCACCATGCGCAACAGCATGGCATCCACCTGTCGATTGGATAACTCATCTATCTCAATACCGATGGAGCGTAGCAGGAAGGTTTTCCATTCATCTGTGGTGAAACTCTTACGCGCGTCCGCCAAGGTATCCAGCACATCTCGCTTGGAGAGCTGAATCTCCCGCAAAGACTCCAGTCCAAAAGGCCGGCCCTTATTTTCCTGGGCAATAGCGGCGTCGTAGTTGAGGGTTAGTTCAGCGTAGAAGCCGCCGGTCAGCATGCGCTCATGCTCATTCACCAACTCCGGCGAAATACGAACATCCGTCAGGCGCAGACTTGGCAATGTCGCAATATAACTGTCGGTTTTGGCATCCAGGCGAGCGGTGATCAGGTCGATAATCTTAACCTCACCATTCTCTCTAGCGCGGGCTTTGAACAGCTCCTCTTCACCCGCCCTTACCGTGCGAGACTTGAGCTGCCGCTGAACAATCTCCAGGCCTTCATCGATCTCTTCCTGGTCGGTACTCGCGCAGTAACGCCCCAGCAGAAACTCCACCACATAGGTCGGCACCGGAAACTGGCGGCTAAACGTTCGTACCAGGTCTTTGCGCACCAGATAACCGTCTAAAGCGGCTACTGCTTTGTTATCAATATTGTCCAATTCCATTACACACCTCCCCCGCCAATCCTTGTGTCGGTTTGAGCTACCAGAGCCCCGTTATCATCCAATAACACCACCACGGCGTTCCTGCCTTCCAGATCCTCATCTTCCACTACAACCGATACGCTACCGCTTTCTTTCAGGGCTTTGGCGCTCAACACCACGCTGCTGGCGGCTTCCCCTGCACGGGTGCGTACGTCCAGTTTCAATCCTTTGAACTGGCCCTCCACCGCCACTGTGCAGCGAAGGCCCTTCCAAACTACATCGGTAAACTCAATCGCCGCCTGGGATGCTGCGCCGCCGGTCACAACCAACTGCAAGGTCAAACATTCCTGCAGGCTCAGGCCTCCATGGGCGTATTCTTCACCCTTTTTATAACAACTCACACCATCAGCAAGGGCGAAATAATGGCTTGGGTTCCAATACCAGGGGAATAAGCGTTCTTGTGTCTCCACGCCTGGTTTGAGGGCGGCACAGCGGCCCCACTTGCTGTCTGCAAGCACGCTGGGTAATTCTGTTTTTGGTAAGCCCCCGGGCAATAACAGCCAGCCATGGTCTGTTACCACGCGAACACGCTTCCAGCCTGCGGCCAGTAACTCGGTAATTCGGGTTTGAACTTCCTGAAGCAGGTTGTCCAAGTGTTTAGCCAGTTTCCAGCCCCGGTCGTGGCCTTCATGATCGATGTCGCCGAACTCACACCAGGCGTAACCCTGGCCATCGCCATTATCAGTTCGATCCAGCACTCGCCAGCCCGCATCTTTAAGGAGTTTCTTGTGGTGATAGCCACCCTTTAGAGACTGGCCTGTCGCGGCCACAGCCGGCTCAAAATCAGCACTGCTATCGTCGCCTCTGATTTTGTCCCGTACTGGAGAAACGGCCACCTTGCCGGTGGCGGTCACGCTTGGCAGCGCTGTCCAAACCACAGTTTCCGCAATCTCTAGGCCAGCCGCGCCCAATCGTTCGGCCAGGCGCTTGCCGGTATCGAATCGCAAGCCATCCACAAAAAGAACACAATCGCCCTGGATCGCTGGGAGAGACGGCGCACTCTGGTAAGAGCCTCCCGGATAACTGTCACCATCTACATGTTTTTGCAGGTAACGCGCCGAGTCCTCAATCCAGGGCAGATAAACGGATCGGATTGCTGAGGTAACTGCTGCGAGATCCTCTGAGCCGTTCACGTTGGCCAGGGCACGCATCACGCTGTCATCCACTTTCCAGCCTGTACTTGCATACCCGTTGGCAAGATCTGTCACTGTACCGGCCGCTAGTGCCGTTTGGGCATGGTCTGCCATTGAGGCCAGGTGCTTCAACGCCAGCGCCAGAGGCGCCTCACCCAGCTCGGCCCACACCACTGCACGGCGGCCACCGTGTACCTGCTCAAGCTCTTTCAGCTGGGCCATAGCTTTATGGGCCGGCATATTACTCAGTGCCAGCAAATCCCGGCGCAAGTGTTCTTCCTGGCTCTGGTTCCACTGTGGCCAGCCACCGGCTACGGATTCATCAGCGAATAAATCGAAAGACGGCGGCTGACACTTACGGATCTGGTCCGGAATGTGGGGATACCGGTTAGGCGCTTCACGAAAGCGTTCCCACACGGCCTGCCAGGGGCCTTCGTGGTTGGCGAGTTTGTTACAACCGGCCAGAATACCGTCTTGCTGGGGATTGAACGCCAACTGGGACTGACATACCGAAACAAAAGCCTGCCACTCGTTTTCACCCCGTGAGGCCTGAAACGTCTCGCCCTGGTCCAGCCACAACAACAGGTCCCGAATGGGATCACCCCCGGTCAGCAGCGTGTTGAAGTAGTCTTTATCCAGCCGTTTGCCCCGCAGTAGCTCCACCTCTTCATCCAGCAAACGGTAGAGTGCCAGCTGCATGGCGTGACGGCTTTCGCTGTCTTGAGCGACATCCAGGCCCAAGCCACCCTGGTCAGATTTCAAGTAGGCCAAAATGGTCCAGTCTTTAGCATTAACCTGAGACCAGATCACCCCCCGATATTGCAGCTCTGCCAAAGGCTTCAGCTCATCCGGGCAGCTTTCCACTGCCCGCAGATCCTGCCGGCTAACACCCGGCAGATATAGAATCGGTGCTTTGCCCTTCGGTAGCTCAATATCTTCAGCAAAGCCTGAAATGGCGTAGCGTAGCCAGATAGCCGGGCCGGTGCACTTTTCAGGTGCGTTGTCGCCCAAAACCATAAGTTCCGGCAGTTCCGCTTGCAGCACCGGAATTACGGCTTCCCACTGCCGATCTCGGTCTGGCCATAAGATACAGGCTGGAGCGACTTGGATGTCCGGATTGTAAACTCCAGCCTCTCTTACAGCTTTCGAGAGATGGTCTAACAGTTTCATGCGGTTTGTCCCAAGGGTAATTGACTCATGAATAGCGCTTCCTGTTCTCATGGCAGTGTTTTCTGACTTCATCGACCCAGCGTTGGTACCAATGCCAATATTTTCCGGCTACCAATGTCCCATAGCCTTGAGAGGGACTCTTGGCATCGAGAGCCTGCCATAGTTCCGTGTGATAGCGGATTGAAAATCTGGGATATCCCTCTGCCTTCATTAAACTTACGACCTGCGATGGCAGATACTTTGTCTTTTCCGTTTCTTTAATAACGGCATATTCCTTGTTTACGGTTTCAGCTAAGGCAGAGTCACTTTTTACAAATTCAATCACTCGATCTGCTTGCCCCTTCCTATTAGCCGTTTTTGCCACAAACAAAATTCTGTAAGCATAGTGAGCATTGGAAAATTCGTCGTCAGAAAGACTGTCATCGAAGCTTTTAATATAGCCCTCAATATTAGCCGGTAGGCCAGGCTGGTCTTCAAGAAGTTCTTTTTGTTCAGTAGATATCGTTGAAAACTGCAGACTAAACGATAGGTGTTTTTCAATACCGTTGTTGGGCCCAAACAGTTTTTTTATGTATTCGTTATAGTTCAGCCCACATGCCTGAAAACGAGCGCTCAAGACATCATCTATCCGTGTTGTCATCTGGTGCTCAATCTCATGGCGCAATCCGATCAGAAAACGCAGATTATTAGTCGTATCGTTGTCGAGTGGAGAATGGGCATCATTCAAACAGCGCTCAAGCTCCCAGTACTTGTAAGCACCATGTTTGGTTTTGTCGAATTCACGGCGCTGCCCTCTCTGTTGCGAATATCGATACTCAATTTTCTGACCCCTGAAATATGCATGGAGAAGATACGTCCAAGCGATAATCATCAAAACCACATAGGATTCCGATTTGAAGCTGATATTCGGATTGTTGAAAATTTGAACAGAAGCAAGAGCTGCTTCACGAGACTTCTTGAGGAGTTCACCTTTGATGGAACCAACACGCCGAATCCGCTTACCCATTCAATTTTCCTGAATTTTCTGCTGCCATGCGAGCACGATGGCATTGTTCCCTTTCGCCACCTCATGAATAATCGTGTGAAGTGCCTCTGTTTCCACCTTGTGCGTCCCAACATATCCTGAACGGATCAAGCTAAGCATGTCGGCTTCACGGAGGTAAGTCCCTCTCAGAGCCTCGTAACTTATTCGAACGCCACCCCTTGGGCCTTTTGCGTTTTGGGAAGCCAGAATCTGGTTTAGATGACCAATTGACACGAAAAACGACTGATGAGAGTCATCTACAATTTTGCGTTTTACAAACTTGAAGAAAAATGGATTGCGACTAAGCCTATAGTCGTCTGGGGTATTTTCAATGTTCGGAATGCGCATTCTGGCTATTTCATCACGTAACTGCTGGTCAGGCCGAAATATCCAGTCAGTGTTCGTTTGATTTTGTCTGTGCTGTTCCAACATTTTATATTGAATCATCACAATGCTGCCCCGCGTTTCGTTGACATATATGAGGTCAACGCCAAGCATTTTTTCCAAAGGCAATTTATTGGCTGTGTAAATCACAAGCTGCTCATCGCTTTTTCGGAAAACAGCTCTTCCTGTCACATCAGATGAAATTGCATCGAATCCAGGCAATCGCAATGCATCATGATGCACCACATTATCCTCGTAGAGGTGAGCTCCAATTAGTCCTAGGCCAGATGAGGCGCCACTCTTCAGGACGATCTGATCCGGTAAGACACCGCTCCGGATTCCAAAAGCAGACATTGCCGCATGAATGGCATCGTCCTGCGCCCAGCTGGCATCGTCTCTTCGTCTCAATTGTGGAAGCTGGGAAAGGGCCATTTCCATTGCAGCTTGGTTGCGGGAATCAGCAGCCAGAATTCCTACTAGGTACGCACTGAGCTTGGGCGAAAGGTTTTTTATTTCCCCGTTGTCAGGGAGGCGATCATTCAACAAGCGCTTCATACGAGCGTCGGCAACTAGGGTCTCCAAGATTTGCAGTGAGTCTGGTTTCACCGCTATCAACTTTTTGAGAGTTAGCCGCGTATCAAATGTGCTCACCGCAGCTTTGCCGGTTGCGGTGGCTAGATAACACTTTGATGCATCGTCCTCGTGAATCTCCAGCAAACAAAGCGTTGGCAACTTGACAGCCTGAAGTGCAGAGTGGGGTTTTATCAATGTTAGTTGCTCGAACCCCTGCCTCGAATTGTGCAAAAATTCTGACTGCGCCTCATCGAGACGGATCAAGATCAGAGGTTTCTTCTGAGCCCACTTAGTAAGTTTGGCAGCCGTAGTCACTTCACGGTTCCCAGCTCAAAAATTTCGTGGGAACCTATTAACACGCTGTCAGCTCCCACTTCTCCGCAAGAAGCCCCATAAGCTCTTCTTGTCTGTTCAATACAACGTCCGGCGTCCATTCCTGTTCATTCAGAACTTGTGTCGTCAGCGTATAGGAACTAACACCCGAGCGGCCTTTAAAATAGGCATTCTTTTTGCGATCAAAATCGTAATTCTGGGCCTGTGAATTTCGGCGTTTATTCAAAGGCACGAGGTTCGCCAGCCGATGGACCCACGCCTCGCGCTCGTCCGATTCCGGCCAGTCAATTTCCCATTGGCTACCTTCGTCTACGGTCTGCGGTAACACATGCTCAATCGTTAAAAGACTGGCGTCATAAGTTGCGGCTCCGTCTGACAGAAACGAATCCAGACGCAGAATAAGGTAGTTTCTTCTTCTGGCAGTGAGCGTGTAGATATCGCCATTCAGCACGTTGCGCATCGCTTTCTTTTCGCTTTCAGTAAGCAAAACAGCCTGTACGGGGTTATCAATGTTATGGGTATCCATCAAACTTGAGATCAGAGTCGAATACCGTTCGATGCGCTCGTTTACATTCCTTGCAGTCAAGTGAAGACACGCGGCCAGTCGCTCTAGCTTTTCCATAAACCACAGCACGTAGTCGGGCCTGTTCTTTTGCTGCGCCAGGAACAGCATGGCCGATGGCACCCAGTCGGAGTTATCTATCCGGTTGAGCCAACGCAGGTAAGCATTGATTTTCTGAGCATCCACTTCAGCCTGATAGCTTGCAGTACGCAGAATTGATAAGGCCTCCGCATAGGGTTCCAGTACATCATCCACAAGAGCTTTAGGCGATGCCACATTAGACAAAACATGTTGGCGAAACTCTTCCAACAGCGCTTTCTTAGCTTTTTCGCGGGCATAAAGCATCCGAACGTAGGCGAACAGATCGTTAAAGCCGCCACGCCCTAGCTCAACCTCCATGTCTTCCCATTTCTCGTTATAAAGTTCCTGTTCTTCCGTGGTTTCAATCGCGCCGATAATGTCGGCCTTAATGATGTCAGTGGGCTGCAGGTCAAGACCACGGCTGTTCATAACCGAAAAAACGCGAAATGCAGACTGCTGGCTGGGTGTTGAAACCGCTACCAGAAAGCATCGTTGCAGCAAGAAACCAACAAAGCCCTCAAGTGAAGACGTATTGCCACCAAAGGACCGGTCAATACGGTTCAGCAATAAACGGGCGTTGGCCTGTATGTTTTTTCGAGATTCGTTCTGAAGAGACTCAGGGTTAAGCTCAAGCAGTTCGTCAAACTGAAGGGTTTGCACGTACCTGGCAAAAAAATCTTTATCTCGCTCACGAAGCGTCAGGCGTGGCTTTGCGGCCAACTGCTCATACTTGTTTCCGGCCTCTACAAGATAGGTTTTCAGAAGGGCGCGGTCATCAGCAGCGGAGCGCGCAGCCAATGCCGCAAGCAATATGGTGAGCGTTGTCAGCCGCTGTTGGCCATCTATGACTTCTGCGGCCGGTTTTCCTTCCTCTTTGATCAACACGATGCTGCCGAGGAAATATCCCTCACCCGGCTCTGAACAATAAAAATCGTAGAGGTCATCAAACAACTCAGATACCTGATCCACCGTCCACGCATAGGGGCGCTGGTAAGAAGGGATGGCATATTCAAACTCGGAGCTGAAAATTTTCGCCAATGGGTACTCAGCGCCACTGATCTTCTTAGCCATATCAGACATCCTTCCCTTTGTTGTTTTGTTCTTGCGCAGCCCATTTCTCGACCAGAGTCAGATGGTGATCGTTAATACGCTCACCACCAAAGGTGTGATACCAGGGCGCGGATTCCACATCCTTGCCACGGTCTTTGGTCCATTTGATGTTGGCTTTGTCGCGCAGGATGCCGGCGCCTTTCTTTTTAACGTCGTCCACGGTCACAAAGGGGCGGATGTTTAGGCGGACGCCATCGTTCAGGTCTGGCTCCCAACCGATAGGTTGTTGTTCTATGTGTTTCCAGCGCACGAAGATGTCGTAGGGTGCTTCGCCTTCGAGAATCTGCTCCAGGCTTTTCTTCAGGGCTTCAGCAGCGGCGAGGCGTTCTTCGGCGCCGTCGATACTGTTGTTAATGTCTTGTTTCTGGCGGCTGATCCAGTCACCCAGATAGGTGTAGATAAGGGTTTCTAGGTTCTTGCGATCCAGCTTGTGGTAATTGACCAGAGCAGAGAAACCATCGGGCAGGCCGTCCCAGATGTGCCAGATAAAGGGACGGTTTTGGAACAGTTTGTAGTGCTGGGTGAAGAACTTGTCCCGCAGCCAGGTTTCCAGAGTTTTGCCTGCATGGCTTACATTTTTCAGCAGTTCTGCCAGTACGTCGTTAGACCAGGCCTCGCCGTAGGCGGTAGCCAGAAGATTAAGCAAACGATCAGCGGCGGAGGCTTCGCCTCGCACCGGGGGAATGCAGACAATGCCGTCTTCATCGGCCAAGGGCAGCAGCGACTCGCAACGATTCACCCACTCGCGTTGCTCGTCGGCCAGTTCCATCTTTTCATCCAACTCGACGGGCCAGCGGTAGCCAAGCAAGCGGGCTACGGCGACTTGCAGTACTGTATTATCGGTACGCAGTGGGCCTTCGGCAGTCCACTTTTGCTCCTCGTCCCATACGACTGAGCCGCAGGGGTGGCCATGGAAGATCCATTGGGTAGGGGCATCGGCGTATGGTTTGGGCAGCCCATTGGGGTATTTTTCTTTAGCGACTTTGTCCCAGTAGTCAATGTCAAATGGAACTTTCGTTAAAGTGCCATTAGTAACATTTAGTTTTTGATCAATTCTCCTAATTTCCTCGTTAAAACTTGAAGACGAACAGTAGCACCATATAGCTTCCAAAAATTTCTGATCGCGCGGTGTTAGCACCCCCATGTTGTTATCGAATTTTGTACCTAAATAAAGAGACGAATGAAGACTGCGCATTAAACCAACTGAAACGCCTGACTGCCCCCAAGCATTAACTCCTTGTCTATCCCTGCCTCTATCAAGGTCCTGGTTGGCAGCGAGTTCTCTCATCATTCCTTGCCCATTTTCATAGAGGACGATTCGCTCACAACCAGCCCAGTGCGTAGTCCGTTCAGCACAACTTTGATGGAACTCCCAACCATTACTAAGCGACAAATGTTCCCAGAAAAACTGAACAAAAAGAGGCGTATCACTCGTGGATAAGCCTATTGACGAGATCGCTTTTGTACTCAGTAACTCTAATTTGGAAGAATCCTCCAAAGTCACCCTCGCATCCGGGTTCTCCAACTGCTTAACCTGCTCTACAGACTTAACCTCTGAAGCCAGCAACTGCGCAGCCTTCTCAGCCGCCGTTCGCAGTTCAGACACATCCACACCACGTATCTGGTTAGAATTTTCCGCATCACCAAACAGCCCGCCGGATGTCTGAACATTGTTGCCACGGCTGAGACTAATCATTGCAACAAATGCCCCGGCCGCTGCTGATGAATCAAACCCACCCTCGCCCAAGCGAGCAATCAAGTGCCAAGTATCGTTCTCCAATAGCTTTTCGCGGAACTTTTTATAGCTGGTGAGGAACAGCCAGTTCTGCGGTAACACAATGCTAGCCGTGCCGCCTTGGGTACAGAACTCCAGGCAGCGGTCGAGAAATACCGTGGCAAGATCATTTTTGGCTTCTGGGTAGTTAAGCTCGCAGAATTCCCTCAGACGGTCGCTTTGTTTGCCCCGGGCAAGATAGGGTACGTTAGTGATGACCCACTGATAATGGCCAGATAACAGGGTGGCTGCCTTAGCCAGCCCCTGAGCCACCACTGCGGCTTCCTGCTGGCTGTCGTCTTGTTCCGGCTGCTCTGTATCCAGCGCCTGGTTCAGTGTGCTGGACAGTTCTTTCCACTTCACCAGTTTGGCGGCATCGGTCTTTGCCGGGTTCAGCAGGCTGCCCAGTACGGGTGCATCCTGGAAGGTGTCATGCATCCAGTCCAGAGCGATGGTGAGGTTGTGCTTACCAAGACCCAGCTGCTTCCACTCTTCCTTAGCCACGCTGACAGACAGGCCGGTGCAAGCCAGATGCAGTTCTGGCAGCGGTCGATAGTCACCGGCGCTCGGGTAAATCCACGCGGTGATAGCCAGGGCAAAAGCGGCCAGTTCCACACAACGCTGGTCCAGCTCCAGGCCGTGAATGTTCTCTCGTAACACTGCATCGACGGCGTCCTGCGCGGACAAGCCATCGCGCGCCATGCGCATGGGTACCAGCATCATAAAAGCGGCCACCAGAAAATGGCCGGAGCCGCAGCAGGGGTCGAGGGTTTTCAGGTCGGCAAATTCTTCTGGCCAAGCGTCGAAGGTGCCGGCGGCGGGGGTCCAAATCTTATCCCCCTCTCCCTGGCCCTCTCCCGCGAGGGGAGAGGGGATTTTGACGAAGCGTAGGTATTCTAGGGGGACACCGGAAATGGCAGCCTTCTGGCGGAGTTCTTCTTCACTCTGCGCGTTTTTGAGGTCGTCTTCCGTGAGCGTTCGGGCTGCCCACCAGGCACCCAGGGAGTTGTCCAGCAGGAAGCTGACCATGTAGGGCTCGGTAAAGAGTTGAGTAACGGCGGGTAGTTCCCGGGCGCCAATTTTCACTTCGGATTTGTTAATGCGCTCTTTGTTGTTGGCTTGCCAGAACTGGTATACCCAGCCCAGGCTGTCGGAGGCGGTAAAGACTTCCAGCGGCAGGCTGGAAACCAGGTGTTCCAGCTTCTGCTGGTGCTCCGGCGGTAAGGTGAGCTGGAACACCGGAGAATCCAGTCGAAAGATTTGCGGCAACATGCGGGCGGCGTAGCGGGCTGCCAGTTCCCAGCCGTTGGCGGCGCCTTCGTCGGCGGCTAGGTCTCCGCATTCTTCCAGGGTGATTGCGACCGGGTCGTCCGGGTCTGGATACATCAGCAGGTTGTTTTCGGCCAGGAAGCGGGCAAATAGCATGCGGTGCCAATGCTCGTAGGCTACTTCTTCCACCAGGCGATCCATGCTCTGAATTTTACCCCCGTTCAGAGAGTCCCCTAATTGGCGGCCATGGGCACGCAGGCGGCGACGCAGGTCGCGCTCGGCATCGCCCAGGTGTGCGGCCGGTGTGGGGTCGGCCACGCCCAACTGGCCTAGCGCGGCACCAGCGCCGTTTTCGGCGGTGTCGCGGGCGCTTTTAACGGCGCGTTCCAGTTGGTGTCTGAGGATTTTGTCCAGTGGCTGCATACTTTTTCCATCCTTTCGTTCTATAACGCTCGCTTCATTGCTCACTCTGCAATAAATCGAGCGTTAAAAAAATCTAATGCTGTCTTTAATGCTCAAATGCAATTAATGCATCATTGCCTGAATTCATATCGCGCGTATTTGCCTCTTCCCGGTGGCTGCAGGTTGGGGTTTTCCTGTCGAAGTTCGGTCATCAATCGATGCACCTGGTTGCGGTCAAAACGTGTGATCTGTCGAATTTCCTTGTTGCTCAGCCCCAGCTCGCCCCGTTTCGCCCGCTCCATCAGAATGCTGAGCACGCGCGTTTTCGCGGCGTCCCAGTCGATTCGTCGGCGGGCGCCACTCTGGCCATCCTCGGCGAGGCGATTGTAGAATTCGGGCTGAATACACCAGTAAGCTCCCCGCCCGGTACCGCCGTGTTCGATGTATCCGGCCGACTCCATTGTGGATAACTTTTCGCGTATTTCTGCTTCGCCACGCTGGCATAGGGTAGCGGCAGTGTTGGTGTCTACCTCCGGATTCTGAAGTAGGTACTGCAGCAGCATCAGTTCGTCCACTCCCAGCTTGCGACCCTGCTCGCTTTCATCTGCCACAAATAAGCGGAAGGTGGCGTTCAACTCGCGTTTGGGAAAGCTCACCTGCACGGAATCCCCCACTTCCCTGATCTGGGGTGGCTCTTTACCT
Source organism: Marinobacter psychrophilus (assembly GCF_001043175.1). Classification (NCBI taxonomy): domain Bacteria; kingdom Pseudomonadati; phylum Pseudomonadota; class Gammaproteobacteria; order Pseudomonadales; family Marinobacteraceae; genus Marinobacter; species Marinobacter psychrophilus. The sequence goes on along the minus strand of NZ_CP011494.1, from coordinate 1,303,573 downwards.
TCCATCAACAGCGCAGAAAACATGCGATTAATGCCCAGATTGCTACGGTTAACCAGGCGCAGGCGGGTAAGTGCCTCAACCAGTGAAGGATTTCTGGCTGCAGGTTGGTGGTGCAGAATGTTATTGGCGGTAATGCCGGCGATAAATCCGCCGTTATTGCTGATTTCCAGCCGGTCTGAATACAGCTTGACCATTATCGGCCCGGCAATACGCAGGTCGGCATGGCAGAACGCGTTCATCAGGGCCTCGCGCACGGCGACTTCTGGCCAGGTCCGGTATTCGTAGTGGAACATGCCCTGCTTATAGGTGGTGATTGGGTTAAAGGGTACCAATAGTTCTTCAATGCGCTGGACGGACAAAGGCAATGCGCTGACGCGATCTTCCCGGATACCGTAGTCCGTATCGGACGTCATCTGCAGAAAGGTCCAGTTGTGGCCGGGCAGGTATTCACGAATAGCCGCTTCAGTACCTGCCAGCAAGATGGCCGCACGGGTCAGCTTGCCCTGTTTGATTAACCCCAGAGTGGATAGGAGTTCGGCATCCGATTGCCTCAGCAGGTCATCTGGCGCACGTTCTCTGCTGGCCTGATTGCGCAGGGCTTCCAGCGCAGTAGCAGACAGCAAGGTGTTGTCTACAGGTGCAACTGCCTCTGCCGTGTAATCGGTTTCACCGGTTTCCACACCAATCTTGCGGCGGACGGTGCCGGTTAAGGGCACGCAGTCTTTGCTGACACGGATGGTGCCTCGGCCTGCGGTGTCGGTATAGGGTGGCATGCCGGGGTGGACCTGCATCAGCAAAACGCGGCCTGTGCCTTCGGGTACGGCCAATTCCTCAAACACCGGCATGATTTTCGGGTCGGTCTGGTCGTATACCGCCTTTTTCAACATATTCCCGTCGATTTCCGGTGGCACACCCAAAATGGCGTTGTTTCTGCCTTGTATGCGATCGGCCACGCCGAACACCACGGTGCCACCGCCGCCATTGGCCATGCACACGGCCATCTGAACCACGGTTTTTACCGCGTTGTCGTGGCTTTTCAGTTCCCACTGCTTGAAGTCGAGATCCTGGTCTTCCAGCTCATCGGCTATGCAGTGATCCAGCTCTGGCAGCAGTTCCTCAATATTAGTGAGGGTTCGCATGGCTTTGGCAGTCCTCTTTTTGGCGGTCCTTTTTTGATAGTTCTTTCTTTGATTGACCGTTATTTGACCGAGACTGGGCCCTTTGCCAGTGCGTTTTTGAGCTGGTCTTTCACCTCTTCAGCCCAGGTATCAATGTCTGCCTCGGTTTTCAGGGTACGTCGTGGTACCGATACAAACTGGATTTCCGGTTCACACAGCTCAGCAGCGGATACCGCTACGTTATCAAAGCGGCTGGGCAGGGCCGCTACCCGGTCGGCGAACGTGGCCAGGGAGTAATGGTCTAGGGTGTTCAGCACCTCGTCGGTGGACTGGACCGCTACTTTAGGTTGGTCGGCAAGGGTCAGTTTCTGCCTGGCGAGCAACTGATTGCGCTGTTCTGGTTCCAGCTGCTGCCAGTTAGCATCCGTCTCCAGGCGTTTCATGCCCTGCTTATGCCGGGCCTGGTAGTCGTGGTTCAGTGTGTTCAGGGCATCCCGCAGGCTTTGGGTCAGGCTGGCAATCAGCGGGGCGATCGGGTCCGGGTCTTCCAGCAGTTGCCGTTGTTGTTCGATAGTGCTGACTTGGGTACGGTAGACATCGGCATCACTCAGGCCATTGGCGTGGTTTACGAGGAGCTTGAGGGTAGTCCAGATGGGCCAACGCTGCTGGATCCGTTCGGCAAGGCTTTCCCAGCGCTCAATACTTTGAATTAGTTCATCCCGCCGGTTATAGAGCGCCAATAGTTGTTCGTTACCGGTGGTCAGTCGAATATCATCCAGGAACTGGGTGTCCGGGCGTTCCAGCTTGGGCGCCTCCCCACCGGCTTTGTCGGCCAGTTCAGACACCTTCTGCAAAAACAGCGGCACATGGGCCAGCTCTTCACTCTGTTTGGCGGATACGCCGACTTTCTGCAGCAGTTTGCGGATCTGGATGCGCTGCGGTGTCGTGACATTGGCCGATTCGACTTTGAAAAAGGCTTTGCCGATGCTCTTGCGTTCTAGTGCGGAGGGTTCAACCACCTGCCCGCGATCATCCTGGGCGCGAATCACCCCTGCTACCAGCAGTATCTGAAGGCCACCATCTACAGCATCGCGCGACCACCCATAACCCGAGCCCTCAAAGTTATCGCGAATATCTGTCCCTTTTTTGCCGCCAGCAATAAAGCCCAGAATAGTCTTGCACACTGAGTTCTTTGCGGGATCACCGTCGTCACCCACAGCTTTAAGGGCATCTGGTGCACCCTTTTGGGCTTTCTCGTAGGCCTTTTGCCAGCCACTATGATCGGCAATATGGAAATTAGGATACAGGCGCTGCAGGGCATTATTCGCCGCTTCTAGCACCATCTCCTGCAAGTTATTGCCGAGAATTTCGTTACCTCCGCCTTGAAATACCCGGGCACCGGAGAAAACTTCACTGAGTAGCTCGCGGATTTTGCCCTCTGCTGTTTGTTTGATGGTTTCCATGGCAGCTTTGGCTTCGGTGCCTTCCGGCGTATTAGGAGAGCCGCGTTTATCCAGGGTGGCACTGGACGCTTTGAAGTCGATCAGGTGGTGGCGCAGGTCGTCTGCGGAACGCTTGGGAACAAACACAAAGATCGTTGGCGACTGGTTGCCGGCCTGCCGAGCATCGGCCCGAACGGAGTTTTCATCACCACTCCAGCCATCCCTTATCCACACGTAGATGCGCTGGCGGGCATCGTTCGGAAGCTGGGCATCAAACACCGGGTAAATATCCCGGGTAACTTTGGCTTCACCTTGCATCAATGACAGCTTGCGAGTCACATCGCCGAACATCCGGCGTATTCGGTCATCGCGTTCCGCGTGAATACGATGCGCTTCGTTAGAGAGTGCTGAGCGTTGGCTGAGAAATTCGTCGGTCCAGGCGGCACTTTCTTCGGTCTGGATGCGGTATTCCTCACCCACTTTCATCAGTAGTTCGCAGTTGTCCAACAGCCCGGGCAGTTTGCTACGTAAGCTACTGCTACCATTGGAAAGATCCTTCACGAGCAGGTCTGCCAGGGAGTCCACGTTAGCCCGGATGCCGATTTCGTTGTTTTGTCCGCCCAATTTATTGATCAGGAAAACCAGACCGCAGGCACGAGCCATCAGGCGCTGATCCTCCGAACCCTTTATCCAGCTCATGGTTTTTTCATGCACCTTGCGGGGCAAGATACGAGACTGAAGCAACTTGTCGGCGGAGTCGAAGTAGAGGTAGTCCGCCGGTACCACATGGCCGAGCGGATCATCCAAGTTGGTCTGAATGACTTTGTGGATCATGCTGAGCTGGTTGCGTAACTGGCTGTCGGTACCAGTCTGGTCCAGTATTCTCAGGGTGTTTTCCCAGAAGCGCCGGCGTACCGGTAAAATCGGGTAGTCTTGGGGGAAATATGGCAAATCATCCTGGCGATGGCCGATGGTAGTGCCGGCCAAGTGTCGGGAGATTTCCCCTACGTTGGTTTGCAGAACTTGTTCGACACGTGTCTTGGCTTCTGGCTTCTTGGCCAGAATGACCTGCCGGATAACCGCATCGACATCGGCATCGGACAGCTCAACGCGGATGGTAAAACGGCCTTCGAGTTTCTTCAGGTTACTGGTGCCGGTGACGGCTGTTTGGCCGGTACCGATGAAGAGCAATTTGCCGCCAAAGTTTTTGCAGCACGCCTCTACGGCTTCTTGTACGGCGATGGAACGCTGACTGTCTTCGCCGATAAACTGCTGCACCTCGTCCAGAACGATCAATGTGAGCGGGAATTTACCGTCTTTGGTTAGTGTCAGGCGGATTGCTTTGAGCATATCGTCGCTGGAGATGTCCTGAACAAACGGATGAAGGTTGTTGAGGGTTTCCACGCAGGATGTGGGCGACGAAAACAGCGCAGGCTTGGCCTGAACCAGAGCCTCATGCAGGCCTTCAGCCACGTAGAAGTTATCCAGCTCTTCCTGCCATTCGTAACCTTTAGACTCGACGCTCTGGCGCACCTGGTCGTAAATACCCTCGTGCTTCAGCCACATCACGAAGCGGGCGACCGGATATTGCTCGGGCAGCCCTGCAGACTTGAACAAAATGCGCAGCAGCGCTAGTCGCACGCTGCCGCTGGCGCCAGAACCGAGGGTTCCAGATGCGGCGTGCAAGCCTCCATGGCGTTTAGCTTGGGTACTTAGTTCCTGTAAATGGTCGCGGACCCCTTGGGGCAGGTTAGCGATGCCCCGGGCAGTAGCACCGTCTTCAAACTGGCTATCGACCCACAGAGTTCGCAGCATTTTAACCAAGTGGGATTTACCAGAACCGTAGAACCCGCTTACCCATACTGCTGGCTGCTGTGCCTGATCGATGTTTTTCAGGTAGGTTTCCAGAATGTGAGACATGCCCTTTTCGTACTGGCCATCGCACACAAAGGTTTCCAGCTCATAGCGGAGCACCGCCAGGGCCTGACTAGTGGTGTCATCGTTAACAGTGGCCACCCCTTCGTTAACCAATTTGCGGGTGGTCGGATCTTTCTGATAAATCTCACGATTCTTCATGAACAGCCTCTTTCCTTAATCCTTGTCTGCGGTTATCGGCACTGCGAGATAGTTCCACCCGTCGTAACCGTCCAATAACCGGTAGTTGTTGTTTTCATAACTGCCGGGGAACAAAACTAGCAGCCGCCCCTGTACCAGGGGCGCCAGCTTATCTACAACGTCTTTGACCTTGAGAAATCCGAACAGGGAGCCAACACCTTGTACGGCTACCACGGTGTTGTTGTCTGCATTCTTCTCTTTCAGAACACGCTCTAAATCGCTGACGATGTAGTCGAGGTATTTGGGCAAAACAGTGGCCAGCAGGTGCGGTTTCTGGAAATAGCTTTTGGCATACCGTTGGGTGCTTAGCCAACTGGCGAAGCTGTTGGTCAGATCGAACAACGCCCAGTCGTGTCCCGACTGACGGGTGACTATTTCAAATTCGTCTACCCTCGCTCTGAGCCATCGCTCTTCGTTTTCGTTATAGACGCAGAAAATAACCCGCTGAGCGGCTGCGGCGTCATCTCGCCAGGGGACAGCAATGTGCCGTCCATACGATTGAATCAGGCGTTTAACCCTGCTCACGTAACCACTCCTGTTCTTGCTGATTAATATGGCTGGGGAACAAGACCTCGATAACACTCCCAACCCGCTTATAGGTTATCCATCCCCTGCGGGAGGCCTGTTCGGCCAATTCAATGACTTGCTCCTTGGAGCAGTCCAGCAGCTTTGTATATTCAGTGCTGAACAAACCTTGCCCACGGGCGCCGGTTAAGTAACCCAGCAACAATGCATAGGCGGCGCTGCTCGGTGTCGGAATGGCCCGGCTTCTTGTTTTCTTGTTTCGCCCCGTCAGGTGGCCAGATTTAGTCCAGCTGGAGTTGATGTTCTGGGCTGTGGATTTTAGAGTAGCTTTGCTGAAGCGGCCTGGTTCCAGGCTGTCTATACGTTCTTCGACCGAATCACGGGTGATGATTGAGCCTTCCGGTGCTTTGAGAATCAACGACGCACTGGTGCGAAAAATAGAGTCTCTGGCGTAAGTTGCTAAAAGCGCCAGCATTGGTCTTCCTTCTTCATCACGCTGCCAGAAATAAAGCAAGGTGCGGAAGAGTAGATGGTTTGTGTCGAGAGAATACAACTCTGCCAAGTGCCTGTAGGTGAGGCGGCGAGTTTTACCTGAGCGTTTGCCCAAGCAGTTGTCTGCCTCTATGGCGTGCAGGTAGTCAGCCTTTTCTGCCTCTGAGCGATCAACGTAGCTCAGTAGCGCCGTCAATTCGTCTAGCATCATGGTTCGCGAGCTGTGGGTGCCGCCGCGCTCAAATCGAAACCCAAAACGGGCAAGCTGTTTATCGTTAGGCATTGGCGCTATTTCCATCGCTTGCGCCGCGATTGCGAACCCATCCATCGACTTCGTCCTTTTTAAACTTCCATGCCCGGCCTACGCGGTGAGCCGGCATCGTTTGCTTGTCAATCCACCTGTATACCGTATCGTTGCTGACCCCCAGATACTTGGCGATTTCGCTGACTGACAACCATCGATCATCCAGTTCGGTCATGGGTTCGTTCCCCTGTTCTTGCATAGCGCTGTTCACAAGCGATTGGGCGACTGGAAAGCGCCCAAAATAATGAGCAACCAATATATAGCGCTAGTTCAAACGTAACAACCGCATTGGCCGGTATAGACCTACATAGAGCGAAAATGTTGGGCGTTTGTACGAATTTTACGCCAGTACTGCGACAAAAAAGTCGCTCTTTACAACCTAATGAGGCGTTTCACGTTCGAGGAGTGTTTTGAATCAAGGAGGGCCGATAAATATGGTATGTATCTTGCGAGGAGTTCGGGAGACTCCCCGCACATAAAAGGCATGCGGAGAGCTTTGCAAAACGACGAATCAGCTTCCGAGAGGATACCAGTCGTTCCTCATATCGAAATCAATGGCCATGTAATGCCGGTCTGGCTCATCGACGCTCCAGAAAAGTTCTACGGTAGCCGTACAGTCGTCCCAGCGTAGGTGGAAGATGAGATGTATCTCACTGATATCCGGGTCGGCTGTTAGGATTGTCTGGAGTATTTCTGCCTGTTTTTGAATTTCCATAATATCACCTCGCAAAATAGAGTCCGGCGTCCCTGCCGGACATTTCGTTCAAGCAACCCTGAACCAGGTGTTTTTCTTAATTGAGCCCAGCTGATCACCAATATCCTGAGGAGTTCTTGGGATTAAGTTGGTTCTGCTTTGTTCATTAAGCTGCTTTTGGAGTACGAACCCCTGTCCCTGGATTTTGTGGCAGGTCAGAACCACCTCGATCTCTTTGACACGATCAATATTCTGGGCGAGTGCGAGGGCTTGGATTAACAGCTCGTTGATTTCTTCAATAGTGTTCGTCATATAGGTTACCTCTAATGATTTCAGGTTAATCCCGGCATCCGGGGTACACCTTAAAACTATCGGAAATCATCGGAGGTGCAAGAGGTAGATTTGTTACAAATTGTTGTTTTTAAAAGAGTTTTTTCGTCGACTCTCGACGACGAAGAACGTTTCTGTCGGCAGTCGACAAGGTAGAGTAGAGAGACGACTGCTGGAGAGATGAGGCATCTCCAGCAGTGTTTTTTGGCGGATAACGACTGTTCTGGTATTTCGGGCCATGCATGTTGCCACTTATATTACCCGGTCACGAGACTCACCTCACAACCTGCCAATCTAGACGAATTCCTTGCCCTAGGTGCAACGTTCACTCCGTGAACGCCGTATCATTTCGACGAAGCACCTCCTGATCGAATTTTTCAATATCGGCTCTTAGCCACCGCGTTGACCCTGAGCTAAGCTTTTTTCCCTGAGGAAATTGGCCTTCACGTACCCAGCGCCGGATGATGCCAGAGGATACCGAGTAGTCCCCCACTTCCGTATCGGTGAAGTACATTTGCAATTTTGGTTTTTCCATCTTTGTCTCCGATTAGTATTGAATGCAGTTCAATATTACGGAAACTCAAGCAATCGTTGGGCGGTGTAATTAAGCGAAAATTGCAATAAGGCAGGTATTTCGTCGAAAACTGATCAAACGGGGTTTATTTTTTGGCGCGGTGAATTCTGGTGGTAGAGTGCTAGTTCCAATCTGTTGCCACTACCGATCTGGGGGGGACACATCTATGAAACTGCACCCTCTCCCCATTTCCTTACCAAATTCCGGATTTTTTGGAGGCCCGGTTTAGTTCCCATGAGCGAGATTGGTGGGTGGTTGCCAAGGGCACGAATGGATGATGATAACCACTGACCAGCAGCGACCTGGTCTCCGTCAAACAGTTCAAGAACCTCCAGATAGGTAAGTTCCCGGAGTTCAGCAAGAGTCTTCTCTTCATTCATATCAAACGCTCCAGCTTTGAATTCCAACTCAGTCTTTCATAACTAGGCCCCGCTGCAAGAAAAAAACTGGCTGATATGCCTCCAATTACGAATTGCGCGCATTTAGACCGAACATCGGGGGCTTCCCAGCCCGGAAAATAGCTTCACAGTTATTTTTTGAAGGTTGTACCGATGTCCGGTGGAGGGCTACTCCATTTAAATTGCCTAGTGCACGCTGGGTGGCAGTCATTGTCCGGCGGTTCTCATGCCGATTGACCACCTGATCAGACCTCACAAACAGGCTGAGTTTAATCAGAGTTTGTCAGAGCTATCTCGGCCCCAAAGGGCACTGGATGACTGTTTGTTAATGGCACAAGTCGTTCCGTAGATCAGAGGGGCAGGCGCGTTAGACTAACGAACACCAATAACTAGAAAAAGCTTTCGCCCTTCTGACATGAGACCGGTTGGCTTTCGCCTCCCGGCCTGATCAATTGATTGTATCTGCGGTTCCGTTTATTCGGCTTTGTTGGCTACTTCCATGCGAAGCAGTGTGGCGAGGATACCGGCGAGGTACTTCAGGATAAAGGTGATTACGAGGGCGGCCAGAGGTGGAGAGAAGAGCGTCAGCATCATGAGTGGTGCACTGGGTACGTATAACCAGTTAATCGCTACAGCGCCAATCAGTGCCGCAATGAGGAGCAGTCCACTTACGGACCCCATGATGACCACGATCAACGGTTCTCCGGAAACGCCGATAGCGCCAGGCTTTGGCAGGGAAGGTGTGGGCGAGCCGGAGACTTTGAAGCCCCTGCCGCGTTTCTCGGGTTGGGTGACCACTGCAGTGCTTTTAACATCTTCGGATGCGATGGCCGGGCCTTCAATCAATGCGCCCGGGTTCTCGTAATCGGGGTGTGAGATGATCTGGCTTGCCTCTAGTGGCTCCCCCTCGATCACAAGCCAGTTGCCATCCTGGTGAACATTGACGGACACGACTTTCTCGTCCTGGGTCAGCTTGGCCCGCATGGAGCCTAGAGCCTGTTCGTGGTTCCGCGATTCAATAATGATGGCGTGTAGTTGGTCGGTGTTAGGGGCAGAGCTGATAAAGCGGAATTTGTTCATTGTGCTCACAATGGTTTCCATATTGTGTGGGGTGGTTTGGTGTTGCTCGGGTTCGATTGTGTGGCGTACTGGCCTCTAAGTCGCGAAACGTCAGGCGGTAAACTACGTCGGTGATGAACAGCAGGAAAAGAGCAGTAGTCTATTAACGACACCTAGTAGCGCTGCCAACAGCAATTCAACTGCGGGGCAGATATCGCACCGCAAACTTGCCTCAGGTTTTTTACGCTAATAGATCGGAAGGCAGCAGTTGGCGCACCCACAGAAAGAGCTGGATTGCTCTGACACGGCCAAAGCCCTCGGTTACAGCCTAAAATCGATGGACCGTGCTGACCTCACGCGCTACTTGGACGAAGGTGCAGTGCCAATGGATACCAGCTAGATGGAAAATCAGACCCGGCCTTGGGAATAGGGTCGCAAAAATTGGCTATTCGCGGGTTCACTGAGAAGCGGATAATGTGGGACTGCGCTCGTGACACTAATGCATTCTGCCAAACTGAATAGGCAGTCTCGTCAACATATCGAAAAGATATGCTGACGAGACTGCCTGCGCAAAAGAACACCCATTGGTGAGTTGCTACCGCACAACTGGACATCTGCGATCATTAGAAGAGTTTGACAATCGGCTGCTTACGTTTTTTCTAAGCTGACAGCGTCTCAATTGGGATTATACTATTATTATTTATAGATCTTTAAATCAACGAGGAGGACAAGGATGCGCGTTGATATTCCAACGATTTATCACTACACGTCAAAGGAAGCGTTCCCCTTAGTTTTGAAGTCGAAACAACTGTGGTTGACGGAAGCCACTGCGCTAAACGACGAAACTGAGATAACCCACTTTACAGAGTCTTTTGAACGGATGATTTCGGAGGGGAAATTCGAATTCCCAGAAATGGAACCTATCGTTCGCTCCATGCTCTGCAAAATAAAACCTGAACGCTTTGGGATTGCCTGTTTCTCCAATGAGAGAGATTCCCTGACGAATTGGCGACTCTACGGAGGCGACACAACTGGGCTTTCAATTGGCTTTGACGCGATAACACTCTGCCGCATCCACAAGCGCCCGGATGACCGAGATGCCTATAAATGGATTATGGAGATGCGCAAAGCCAATAAAAAAAGTATCGGAGGGAGACCGTCAAATATTGTGCTTCGGGATATTCCGAACCTGTTTTTGGAACACGTTCAATACGAAGACTATCCAGAACAAGCACTGATTGATAAATGTTTGTCCGTACTACCACCGCGAGCAAAAATAGACACAAGAGTATTGTCCGTTGGGTTTCATCTAATTCGCGCCGCGTGCACTTTAAAAAAGAAGTCTTATCAGGTAGAGAAAGAAATCCGTCTTATCAAGAATTTTCGGGATTATTTTCAGCAGGATCATGAGTTATTCGATCCAGGATTTCTGACCGAGAACTATGCGCACAGAATAGTGCACGGCAGTCGCCGCCTGTATTACAAACATGATTTTTTGGTTGAGCAGGTACGCGAAGTAATGCTCGGCAGGAACTGCACTTTGGAGGAAGCGGATGTTCGCGAAACTCTAATAGAATTAGGCTTTCCTCATGATTTACCGATCAGCAGATCAGAACACCAATATCGAACCACGAATCATATATGAGCTTGTGTACTCAGAAGTTTCAAAGTTTAAGACTAAAGATTTTTAAAGGCTACCAGAGCTGGGATGGGCGCTAAGTTAAACGGCTCTCACCACTTTCATAAAAAAAATCCAGACTTTGTTCGCAGTATTAGCTTATCGTTACAGCATAGGCTAAATCCTAAGCGTCCGGAAAACCCATCTTGAGGCTATTGCTTCAGCCTCAAGATGGGTTTTCCGTAAGGTTACATCTAAACCCCACCTTGCAATCCCAACATTACATAACGGTAGCTGAACACTCACACATCACGCTTCGATGCTCGTTATCAATGGGTTTAGAAATTCCGTCTACTTGCGCCATCAGCACACTCACAGGTGATGCTCGACACATCGAGTTTAATGAACGTCCTAATAAATCCCACGCCATGTGCATTTTCTCGGTGTCCTCGCCATGTTGATAACGACGCTGAACACTCCCTGGGGGACGGTGGTTCTGACACGCGTCAATGATGTGTGGGGAAATTCCGAGCATTTGCATTTCTGTCGAAGCAGTACGTCGAAGATCGTGAACGGTCCAGCGACCTCCCGGCAGTATTAGAGTCGAATGATCTCTCGTTCTTCCCTTTCTTGGCGGAACATCCGGACTAAGCTGTCGCTCGCCAACGGCCTTACTGAGCACTTTAGGAAGCATGTAAGGCCGTTTTGTTGATCGCCCCGGGAACATCCAATCAGAATAGCCTGTGACTTCACGCAATTGCTTAAACCAATACAAAGAATAATCCGACAAGAAAACAGCAATCGGATCATCATTTTTAGCATTCTCTGAAGGAATGATCCATTCGCGCTTATCAAAGTTTATTTGATCCCACCTCGCTTTAAAAAGTTCTATTCCTCGACAAGCTGTTCCCAACAAAATATGGATTGCGATTGGTTGATTTAATGCCAGTCCTGCATTTGGAAGAATAATATACAACTCTCGCAACTCATCTTGCTTAAACTTAGTTGCACAAAGAACCCTTTCCCTAATCTTATCCGGGCCTCCCACATCTTTTTTCGCTAAACAGTCTAATACAGAATATTTGATAAATTCCCTTTTAATAGCATACTGGAACATTGATTTCGTATTGGTCAGGACAGCATTCGCCATGACGTTGTTTCCACGAGCAAGAATCGGGTCTACAACATCAAAAATATGTTCCCGCCTGAAGGCCTTTATTGGCATGTCACCGTAACGGCTGAGCAAGTGATTGTTCAAAATACTCATAACATGCTTGCCACCATCAGTATGCCCACTTTGTTTATTGGCCAATTTTATCGCATACGCATTAGCAGCATCACCTAATGTTTTCATGGCTTTCTGCGCTGCAATTTCTCGAATTTCCGTTTGCTTACGCTCCTCAGCGACGCGCTTTTTCTCTTCTTGCGGATCTTCTCCCTGTCGAATGCGGACTCGCCAGGCTTCTGCCAGTTCACGTGCAGCACGTGTTTTTAGGCCATCATCAAATGCCCCGAGAGAGTGCTTTCGACTAACCCACTGGCCGGAGCCAACCTGAGTGCTGTATCTCAAGTGCCACAATCGTTTGCCACTCGGCGTCACGCGCAAAACCAGACCTGTCACAGCAGAATCGTGGATGTAGACATCTTTCTGCTCAGCGCGCATTTTCTGGATGGTTTTATCTGACGAATCGGCACTCCGAGGAAGGAGTTCCTTGTTTTTTACTGCCATGTCATCTCTCCGTTATAGCTGGTTTTTAAAGAATCTTGGGTACATGTCGGGTACAGGTTTTGGCGTGGGTACTTGCTGGGTACCGATGAAACAGCCTGAAACCACCTGAACCTTTCCAACACAGAAAATTCTACAAAAAACCAATTAAAACATATAGTTAATAAGCTAAAACGGAAACGAAATGAAACTGAATGAACCGAAAAGAAACACTACACGAACTCAATGGGGTGCAAGGGGTCGTAGGTTCAAATCCTACCGTCCCGACCATATTTTCAACAACTTAGCTCGGCACCAAAAGGTCCGAGCTTTTTTGTTTATTAAGATAGCTCTTCCCATCGCCGTTTCGTATACCATTTGTACTGAGTGACTCAACCAATTCGGCCAAGCTCGTTGAGCGCGGTCGACTGTCAGACGCAAATCGGGCTTGTAATAAATGAATTCCTGAAGCAACATCAGCGCTTGCTTCAACCAATGCGGAAAACGAGCCTGCTCTTTTTTGTTGCGCATCCAGCTGACGTAAACTGCAGACAAAAGGTGTTAGCGGGAGAGACTGCGCCACACAGCTGTGTGGCCGGCGCCGAAGGAGCAACTGCCCCGGAAACTCTCAGGCAAAAAGGACCGCTAACACGATAACTTTCCGAAGAGCTGCCGATGACTGCGTCACTCGGCACACCGAAGGAGCAAACGGCCGGTTTCACTGCACCGGCTTGTGAATCTCTCAGGTTCAGAGACGGAAGGGGTGCTTCTACCATTTTAGGTAGCTGACTAACGCTGGGCGCTCTCTGGAGATTGTTATGAAGCACATTGCAGTTATTGGCGGTGGCATCACCGGTATCACCACCGCCTATTCTTTGGCCAAGCGCGGCTTTGGCGTCACTGTTTACGAAAAGCATCGTTATGCGGCTATGGAAACGTCTTTCGCAAATGGCGGTCAATTGTCGGCGTCCAATGCAGAAGTCTGGAACAACTGGCAGACCGTGATCAAAGGCATGAAATGGATGTTCCACAGCGATGCACCGCTGCTGGTTAATCCAAAGCCCTCCTGGCACAAATTGAGCTGGTTTACTGAGTTCATGGCGGCCATTCCCCAGTACGAAAAAAACACCACCGAAACCGCCCGCCTGGCGATCGCTGCCCGTGAGCATCTGTTTTCATGGGCAAAAGAAGAAGGCATCGATTTCGACCTGAAGGAACAGGGCATCCTGCACATCTATCGCGACAAAGCCGGCTTCGACCACGCGGCAAACGTCTCGAAATTACTGGCAGCAGGAGGCCTGGAGCGCCGAGCAGTCACTCCCAATGAAATGAAAGCAATTGAGCCCACCCTGGCTGGCAACTTCTACGGTGGCTTTTTCACCGAAAGTGATTCCACCGGTGATATTCACAAGTTTACCAGCGGGCTGGCAGATGCCATTCAGCGCCGCGGTGTCAAAACGTGTTACGGCCACACGGTTACTGAACTGAGCGCAGATCAGTCCCATGCCTGGATAACATCTTTTGATGGCGAACAACAAATTCGTAACACCTTCGATGGTGTCGTGGTTTGTGCAGGCGTTGGCAGCAGGGAACTGGCTGCGAAACTGGGTGACCGCGTTAATATTTATCCGGTAAAAGGCTACTCCATCACGGTTGAGCTGGACGACGAAGCTTCCCGACGAGCGGCGCCAACCGTTAGTCTGCTAGACGACGCCACCAAACTGGTCACCAGCCGGTTGGGCGATGATCGTTTCCGCATTGCCGGCACAGCAGAATTCAACGGCTACAATCGCAACATTCGAGATGACCGCATTCGCCCGCTCACCCGTTGGGTTGAGCAATGCTTCCCCGGGGTCTGTACCCGACGGGTTGTGCCATGGGCAGGACTGCGCCCCATGCTTCCCACCATGATGCCGCGAGTTGGTCCGGGTCGCCTGCCAACGGTATTCTACAATACTGGCCACGGCCACTTGGGCTGGACGCTGTCACCCATTACTGCCGAGATGCTGGCAGAGGCCGTTGAAACGGCGCCTGCTTACCAATAACACTGAAACAGCATTCGATCCCGGGCGGTTTTTCAGTCTTGCTATGAGGCGATGTACAGAACAATCACCTCACCCGGGTCACGCCCACATACCGCATTTTTATAAATAAACGTAGACGTGCGAATTCGCCTACCGACTCGGTAGGCGAAGCTTCGTGCCCCGTCAAAAGTATTGTCAATACAACCGTTGTCCTATTCTTGCCTCTGGCTTATGATATGTTATAACATTCTTAATTCTTATCAGAAGCAGCGGAGCTTTATGAGAAATACTGGTAAAAAACTGCCCGTCACTGTTTTATCGGGCTTTCTTGGTGCTGGCAAAACGACGGTTTTAAACCACCTGCTGAACAATAGGGAGGGCCGTCGAGTGGCAGTGATTGTCAACGACATGAGCGAAATCAACATTGACGCCAGTGCCGTGAAAAACGAGGTGCAGTTAAACCGTAGCGAGGAAAAGCTCATTGAAATGAGCAACGGCTGCATCTGTTGTACCTTACGTGAGGACTTGTTACTGGAGGTACGCAAGCTGGCTGATGAAGGCCGATTTGATTATTTATTGATTGAATCTACCGGCATCTCCGAACCTTTGCCTGTGGCGGAGACCTTCACCTTTGCAGATGAAGACGGCAATAGTTTGTCTGATATCGCTCGGCTGGACACTATGGTGACAGTCGTGGATGCCCTGAATTTCCTGGCGGATTATGACGAAGCCAAAGACTTGCAGGAAACCGCTGAACACCTAGGCGAAGAGGATGAGCGCAGCGTTGCCGATTTACTGGTGGATCAAGTGGAATTTGCCGACGTTATCCTGATCAGCAAAACCGATCTGGTTGACGAAGGCACACTGAAACGCTTGATCGCCATACTGAAGGCGCTGAATACCGAAGCGGAAATTGTGCCTATCCAGAAAGGACAGGTAGATGTCGACCAAGTGTTGGGCACAGGTAAATTCAGTTTCGAGCGCGCGCAGCAGGCTCCCGGATGGCTAAAGGAAATGCGTGGCGAGCACGTGCCGGAAACCGAAGAATACGGCATCGGCAGCTTTACTTACACTGCACGCCGACCCTTCCATCCCCAAAAGTTTTACGACTTTCTGCACAGTAACAGTATCGAAGGCAAACTGATTCGCTCCAAAGGCTACTTTTGGCTCGCTAGTCGGCCCGACTTCGCTGGACACTGGAGCCAGGCAGGCGGCATGGCTCGCCATGGTTTTGCCGGTATGTTCTGGAAGGCGGTGCCAAAAGACCAATGGCCGGAAGATGAAGACTCCCTCAACGAGATTCAGAAGAACTGGCAAGACCCATTCGGCGATATGCGACAAGAATTGGTGTTTATAGGCCAAAATCTCGATCAGTCGCAGTTTAACCAAGCGCTCGACGACTGCTTGCTGACCGACGATGAATTGCTAGCCGGGCCGACTCAGTGGCAACACTTGGCCGATCCGTTTCCAATCTGGGAGGCCGAGGTATGACGGTAAAGGCATCACCAAATCTATCGCGAACACGTCAAGCTGTTTTTGGGGACTTGCCTGATGTCCTTGCTGAAATCTATCGAGACGATGTCAACATGGCTGTTTGGCGGCGTCCCGTGGGGGCCAAGTTGATTGCGGAAGTTCAGGCCCTGAGCCAGAAAAAAGGCATCAGCAGTCATCGAACCATAATATCCGTGGCAAATACGCCTAATGTTGAAGAAGCTCTGCCCCATCTGGCGGCCTATCCTCACCTGCAAAAAGATATCGGCTTTTTGGTTGATATGTTTGGCTGCCTATTTGAGCTCAACATGGTTGGCCTTCGCATTGCGACGCCTACCCGTGCCATGTGCCCAAGGTTCCATGTTGATCGAATACCTTGCCGTCTGATTACCACCTATCTGGGCACAGGCACTGACTGGCTGCCCCACCAAAGTGTCAATCGCAGCAAGCTTGGCGCCGGCAACGGCGGGCTCAGCGACGAAGAAAGCGGCCTGTACCCTTCGGGAAACCATATCGAAACGCTGTTACCGGGAGATGTCGCTTTATTAAAAGGCGAACTGTGGGAAGGTAACGAAGGCGCGGGTATGGTTCATCGTTCGCCTTCTATGAATCTCGACGAGCATCGATTGCTGATCTCCTTTGATTTTCTTTCGCCCGCTAATCCATGAAAATTGATGCTATTTATTAACCCGAAACACCAAATTTTCCGTTACCGGCACGGCAGTGGCTATAGAGGATAGACCCGCTATTTCACGCAGAGCCTTTATACCACCGGCCAAACCAAAATCTTCGGCTTTAACGAGTAACGGTTGCCCTGTGCTCACGGCAATGTTGCCGCTGGCGAGTCTGGGCGGGTTAACCCATTTCCGGCAACAGCTCCAACTTGTAACGGCCGTGACTCAAAGCCAGCAAGGTCAGTGTCGCTTGGCCAAGATTACTGACTGAGTTCACTCCAACCATGCCGCTGGCGCGAACGCCCTGCTCGTAATACTCAATGCGGTAATCCCAGTCTTCAACGCTGCGAGTCCAGTAATAGTCCCACTCTTCCTCAATCAGCCGCCAGCGCAAGGCATCCGAATGAACCTGACCGCTGCGAGCATTCACACTGGTCAGCAAAAACTCGGGGCTGCTGCCATATCCGCTTTGGGCGGCGGCCGGCTTTAACCCTATTCAGCTGGATTGGGTGGCGACAAACACCGATTCTTTTTGGCGGGTCACCCGGCCTGGGACTTCTTCCAGCTCTACTCCAACCGTTACGCGTTGGGGCAGTTCGCTGTTGGCGATGGACTCAAACGCACTGGCGATGAATTCGAAATCCGCCAGGCCGGCCTCCGATATTTTCAGGGTTTGCGAGTCCCGCAGAGCTTGCTGCTGGTAATTGTCGTCTAGCCCACCACGTTCAAAGCCGTCGAATGCGTCGAAAGGCTGGCGTGTAGGATTGGCTGGTAGCTGTTCAGAAATGGGCCTAACGGCACCCGGCGCGCCAAACAGAAACAGGCTTTCGGTTGAAAAGACCAGCGCCTGATCAATAGCCGCAAACGCCGGTAACCCGGTAATGTTCACTTTCATGGTTTCCGATACGAAATCTTCCACTTGAAAATGGCTGCTGGCCAATTGAGTCTCACCCAACAGCAATTGCGCGCGATATCGACCTTTCGACATTCAGGCTGGCTTCGCCATGAACATTCGGTTACAGCGTAATCACTTGCTGATGCAACAGCTTGCTTTCGTTATTGTCGAAATACCCTTTTTCGCTAAGCTGCTCCGATGCCAGCAAGCCCGTACTTAATGGCAGCCCTTTGCGGAACCTGATCGTGTAGGCCGTCACTGGTTCAAGCCCGGTGAGCAGCAGCAGCTTTTCGCAAGTGAGCACGCCAAAAGGCACAGAAGAGCCACTTTGGGCATCTTCTACCTGAATATAGGGCCGCAGGTCTGCGCTCAAATCGGGTTGGGTCAGCAGTGGAAAACGTATTTCAGCGCGGCCACCGGCCTGGGCGTACTCATCCACAATCGGTTTGCCTGCCAGCTTTTCTGGGCTGGCGAAGCTTGCGCTGTGTCTTCACAACCTGAATCACGGCAAGAGGATTGCTGGCCTTGGGCTGACAAGGGCGCGGCTGAACACAGGAAAAGCGCAACCACAAACCATAAATAACGCATAGCGAGATCCTGTTCCATCAGAGGACTATTAGCTGCAATGATGGACGAACACTCCAAAGCTAGCCATGGTGACCAACGTATTCGCAGAATAATTCACTCGAACGCCACATTTCGCCATATTTCACCGGCATCTGTTTACAGGCGCCTAATGTTAACCGGCAGCTATTGAAAGGCATCGAAATGACATCAGAAAAATGGATTACGATTTCACCCGCCGATAAAAAAACGTTTTCCGGCTACCTGGCATTGCCACCAGCTGGGACAGGCCCTGGCCTGGTGCTAATTCAGGAAATATGGGGCGTAAACGATCACATTCGTGCCGTGGCTGAGCAGTATGCGCTGGACGGCTTTGTGGTGCTGGCGCCAGATGTGTTCTGGCGCCAACAAACCAGAACCAATCTGGGCTATACCGAAGCGGGCACCGCCGAAGCGTTTGAACTGATGAAAGGCACCGACTTCAGCCAGGCAGCAGAAGACGTTGTGACCGCCATTGAACATCTACGGGGATTGCCGCAAGTGTCTGGCAAAGTGGGTGTGCTTGGTTTTTGCATGGGCGGGCAGTTGGCCTATCGGGCCGCCGCCAGCGGCAAGCCAGACGCCGCTGTCAGCTATTACGGTGGCGGGATTCAAAACCATCTGAACGTGGCAGGGCAGATAAGCCAACCCATATTGTTCCATTACGCCGGGCTAGACGGATTAATACCGACCAGCGCCGTCGATCAAGTGCGCAGGGCTTTTAACGGCCAGAAACACGCCAGCATTCACAACTACGAGGAAGTGGATCACGGCTTTAACTGTTGGGGGCGACCGGCTTACAACCAGCGTGCGGCGGCGTTGGCCCGCGGCCGCACGCTGGTGTTTCTGGCTCAGCACCTGGCGGGATGAGCTGAGCTGGGTTGAGCTAAGCTTAACCGGGCTGCAAACCGTTGAGGATGGCGCCAATGAATTCGTCCATCATCGGGCGATCGCTGGTCGCGCTTTCGTTAATCGCATCTTGCTGGTCGTCCAGCATTCTCTGCACCAGATCATTCAGCGTGGTGGTATCAAGGCCCTTGTCGATACCACCCTGCCCAAGCTCGCGAACATCCTGAGCCAACCCGGCCAACGGCCTCAACTGGCTGGCCAGCGACGGCTGGCCAGAGGTGGACTCATAGGCCGTGGTCGATACTGTGCGGCTGGAAGACAGGTTCAGGCTGAAACTGGCCAATTCTTCACCGCCCAGATTCAAGCCCCGTGCGGATTCAAACGCACCCTGAACATCGCCGCGGAAAAACTGCCCGGCAACGCCCTGCGCCTGTTCCAGTAAGCCGGCAATGGCTTCGCGTTCGCCACTGTCTAAATCACCTTCCACACTGAACGAGTAGCGCCCGGCAGAAGCATTGATTGCAGTCAGTGAATTCGACTCACCACTCTCGCTGCTTGTTGAACGGGTTTGAACCGCTGAGTAACGGCTCTCTTCCATCAAAATGGACACTTTGTCGCCATCGGCAGTGGTCACTTCAAAACGGAAGGCGCCGCGGGAGGCGGATTCAACCTGCATACCGCTGCGGCTAACCGCTTCGGCACCGCCAGCGGGTGCCGGCTGGCCCAAAAAGCGCTCGGCGAGTTTGTCCAAGCCGTTCTGAATGCGGTTGAAGCCGTCATCAATCTCGCTCGCCAACTTAGGATTCATCAACCCCAAGGCTTCAATTTGCTCACGGGCTTCGCCGTAGCCTTTTTCAATACCAGAGCGGGCTTGCTCCATTAGATTAGCCAGGCGTTCAGGGTCGGCTCCGGCCGCTGCTTCCTGTTCCAGCCGCAGCTGAATAAAGCTCAGGACAGTGCCCGCCACGTCCGCGGCGGACGGCGGCTGAAAGCCACCGCCAAGATTGCGCGCTGCCGCGGCGCCGGGGCCTTCAAGCTTGCCCAGGCTTTGCTCCATCTGCTGCTGCAAGCGCGAACGCAGCACGTTGATGGCATCTTCAGGCGTGCGAATAACCTGGGGCTGGGATTTGCTGGCAGATTCTGTGGCTTTCGCTCCATCACCGGCCTGGCCGTTATTTACCTGGCCAGAGAACGGGGAGCCACGGCGTTGCGCCTGTGCCTCGTTGGTGGCGCTTGATTGAGACGGCGATTGAGACCGCGACTGAAGTGATGGCTGTGATGATGACGGCAAAAGCGGACCGTATAAAGGCGAAACCATGGCAAAAAACCTCGTTCAAACGTTCAGGCTGCAATTCACAAACAGCAGGATCTGTTGCAACGGGTATCGGCACCAAGCGCTCAAACTTTAACCGGTTTATTTTTTTACCCAGCGGCCGTCCATTTCAATGTATTGCCCGGCCGGAGTTTTCTCAACCGCTTTCTGGCCAGCCACAGCTTCCACTTTTGACACTGCAATGCCGTTCTTCTGAGCAATGCCTGTGTACGCTTCGCGACGGGCATCATTGATGGCCTCTGCAATATCGCGGGCTCGGGTATCAGGCGTCACCGGAGCCAGATAACCCGACGGCGTTTCACCCAACAAACCCTGGCTTTTTGCAGAATCCAGAGCATTTTTGGCTTCATCGAGGCTCATGGCAAACGCTGGAATACTCAGGCTCATCGTTAACAGCAAGGCAGCGATGCGCTGGTAAATAGTCATGTTTAACTCCTTGATTATCATATGCGTACACACTTTGTTCTTGGGTACGCACACTCTCGATTGTTTGGTACCTACACCCGCTATCGTCCAATGTTTGTAACAGGACTGCGAACCTAGAACAGGCCTTTTTCACTGAACAACTCGTCCACATCCTTATCGATCTTCACATAAATTTCGTGCTGAATCTTTACGTTCAGGTTGACTGTAATCGGCTCTTGGGGTGCCTGCACCCGCACCGTGGGCGTGCAACCAGACACCACAGTAGCCAGCAACAAGCCCGCAAGCATCGCCGTTAGCGGGCGAAAAGCATTCAAACCAGCGTACGTCATAATAATATGCTCCTGTATTGCCACTTACTTTATCAGGTCTTCCGCCGCTTCGCGCTCGCGCTTTTCAAGCAGCTTTTCTACCCGCTCGGCTACCGCATCTGTCACCCGGCCGCTTAGCTGTAAGCTGGTCAGCAAGGCGGGGATATTTTCTTCGATCGTAATATTCAACACCACAGCACGGCCATCACCCACCTCCGGGCTGTTACCTCGCAAATGCAGGCCCAGCATCAAGGTGCCGTTTTCGTCGTAATCAATATCGCTGCTGAGGGCGGAATAACGAAAGTTTTCCAAAGCTCTCGTTACTAACTCCATGGTTTCGTTTTTTCGCCCCAGGGCGCGCAGCCGTTCGGCACTCAATTGCAGCTCGCCACCCGGTTCCAACGCACCCAGGCGGCCACGTTTCACCCGTACACCCGTGGCCAAGTCTATCAGCAGCGGAATGGAACCACTGAGCATTCCGCTGCCAGCCAGGCCCTCTGCCGGGTACACCCGTAGCAACTGCGCCAGATCTAAACGGTCTAATTCCAGCGGCACGGTGACCGGAGCTGAGGCCAAATCCCAACGGCCCGACGCGATGTTCAACTGCCCACCCAAGGCACCGGCATTGGCCTGGGTTAAGGTAAGCTGCCCCGCCATTGGCTGCTGTGCTGGCGCAAGGTAATCCCCGGCCAGGACGACGGGCCCGATTGGAACGCCGGGATTGATTTCGTCCAAGGTCAACTGCGATGTCGACACCTGAAACTGGTCAGACTTCAACGTGACTTCAACGGTGCCATTCATGTTGCGCCATGCGGTGCGATCCCAGGTACCACCAACGTCCAGAAACACCAGCTTGCCATCGACAACCAACGGTTGGCCGGGCAGCCGCTGTGCGTTCACGTTGGCACTTATAGTGCCGCCGCTGGCGTCCAGCAATTCCGGCCAGGCCACAAGCACCCGCCCCAAGCCGTCAATTTCCCGTTTACCGCTCACACGCGTTTGCGCGTTCATGTCAACGGCTTGCGAGGCCGCGCTGCCATAAGGAACTTTTAGGTCGATATTAGCGGAGGTACCGCTGTTCGCTCTGGCTATTCCCGACCATTGAAGGCTATTGGTATCGGTTTTCGTTTTGCCGTTAAATTTCCAGCCTTGCGTCAGCAACTGAGGATGTTTTATTTGCTCAACGCTTATGTCCAAAGGCCCGCCAAATGACAGGCTCTCCAACGTCGCCTGGGCGGTGTTGAAGCCTGCCGACAGGTTGTTGCCAGTCAGTGTCAATTGCGGATTTTGTAGCTCAAGCGCCTCGGCATCTTCGCCGTCCAGCGATTTAACCTGAGTGGCAGAAACACGAGATGATGGTGCGAAGGTCAGATTTGCCCCTGTCAATGTCAGTTCGCCGCTCATCAGCAAATCCAGTTTGGGCTTATCAATACGCCACTGGCCAATATCCAACCGATCCCGGTTTGCTGTAAGCCGGGATCGGGCCAGCTGCACCTGCCAGGGCGCCGAAGTAGAAATAGCCAAGTGGGCATCAACGTTAATATCAGCTGCGCCGCGGCTGCGTAGGGCGACTTGCAGCGGAAGGGGCGCATTCGTTGCATTTTTGTTTACACCCGTTTCATTTACGCCAGGCAGTGCAGATGCCGTTCCAGATAAAGCAGAGGCCGGGCGCACAGACAGTTCTAGCTGTTGCGGGCGCAACTGCGCGGGCAATGTCGCGGCCCACTGCGCTGGCTGCGTTAGTACCAGGTCTGCGCTTAGGGTTTGTGGTTGCCAGTTGCCCTGGCTAAGCGCCAACGTCAGAGCCAAATTACCCTTTACACTGCCCAAGCCCGGCACCGGCCAGGGCTGTGGCACCCGGGCTTCGGCATTGACCGTGCCTGTCGCCTTCGCGAAAAAGCTCTGGCGTGGCCCCTGCAAATCCCAACGGACGTTTACCGAGCCCTGCTCTGGCTGGGCAAAACTCGCCTCCCGGGGCAACGGGGTCCAGCTCTGCACCCAGGCAATCAGCCACTCTGCGTTGGGCAGCTCCGGCACAGCAAGCGACCCTTGCCAGTGTATTTCTGTGCCCGACACAAGCGGGCGGTAGCGTGTTTCAAGAGTCAGATTCCGCGTACGGTCAATATCAACGGTTGCTGACATCTGCAGTCCCTGCTCACCGGGTGCAGCACTATCCTTGCCCATCAAGGCACTTCCTTCAATCAAGGCCTTTTCTTTGACTGAAACAGGCCCCTTAATCAAGGAGAGTTCTTTAATAGCAGCGAATTCTGCAACAAAATCGACCCGATGCCCTTGGTGCTCCAGAGACAAACTCGCATTTATAGGGAAACCATTGCCTGTTTCTTGCGCGCTTTGCTGAATATCCAAGGCCCCTTGCAGCAAGCAGCTGCCGCTGACACAAGGAAGAATGGCCTGAAATTGCTGGACACGGATGCGTGAGGGCAGCCACGAGGGTAGTTGGAGAGGTAGTTGCGGCGGCATGTGTTCGAATACGGAGAAAGCGGGTGTGGCAGAAAAAGCATCAACCGCTGGCGCAGGCTCTGTCGCAACAATCTCGAGTTCCATTTGCTGCGCGTTAAAAGTACTCAACTGCAGCAACCCGTTTTTCCACTGCCACTGACTGCCGTCTCCCCAGCGCCAGCCCAGAGTGATATCGCGAGTGTCTATTGTAAGGCGGCGTTCATGGCCTAGCTGAATAACCGTCAGCTCGGCGACCGACACGCCGTACAGACCCAACCGGGTACCCCGCCACTGAACCTGCTCAATGTTGTTCTTCGCCAGCATCGCTTCCCAGCTATGCTTCACCCAAAAAGCACCTGTCAGCAACGCCAGCAACACAATCAATAGCAGAATAATCACCCGCGGACGGATTTTGTGTTTGCGCCCGGCGTTCATTCGGAGGCCTTCCCTCATTTGTCCATCAGTATGTCGATGCGGCCCCGCGCCAGACGCACCTGATTTTTACGCTCCAGTTCTTTCAACAAACGGCTAACCACCTCTCGCGCGGTGCCCAGCTCAATAGCCAGATCCTGATGGGTAATCAACAGCGGGCTGCGCTCGGCCCGCGCTTGCAGCCATTCGTTCAGGCGCTCATCCATACGGCGAAAAGCCACCTCTTCCACTAATAGCATCAAATCATCCAAACGGCGGCCATAAGATTCCATAATACCTTGGCGAAAACCGTCAGATTGGTCCATCAACCGGTCGAACAAAGGCCGCGGCACCATGATCACTTCGGCTTCGTCTTCCACATTGGCTTCTGCGCGGTAGCCAAAACCGGTCATCAAGCAGCCGATAGACAGCGTGCAGATATCGTTCGCGCCCATGCGATAAAGCACAATGCTGTTGCCGGAAGCGCCGGTCATCTGCACTTTAACAACCCCGCTGAGCACCAGTGGCAAGCCTTGGCAACGCTCGCCAGGATTGAACAGAACCTGGCCAGACGGGAATGTCATCACTTGGGTCTGCTCTGCAAACTGCTGCCGTAGCTGGGGCGCCAAGGTGTGCAGAATACTGTGTTGCGACATAAATCCTTCCTGGGTTTTGGGTACTCACCGCAGCGCTGGCCTAAAAGACAACGCGGCAGAAGCGTTTTGAGCATTGATTTGTGTTGCCGGACGCGGCCCCTCTCTTTCAGGGCCTGAAGACCTTCTTCTTCATGATAGCCCGCATCGACCAAGGAATGCTTCACTTCCCGGGCAACTCGGACCCCCTAAAAAGACGGCTTTTTGGAGTCGCTCAGGCGCTGTTTGCGAAAAGCACCCAAGCTTTGATGTCGTCGTTTTTAACCATTTTGTCTTCTTTTCTTGCTCCTACTTCGGTCTTTTTTGACCTGTTCATATCAGATTTCCCAATCATTCCGATACTATCTTATTAACTGAGATAATCTTATCAACATATGGTAAATATGAATTACCGGCGAATTTCCGCCCGGTAAAACAAATGACTCTAGTAGACAGATTAACCATGACCACCGAAAACAATCAGACTAAAGTTCGGCCGTTCACGTCCAGCACAACGCTGGCGAAAGCCTCACTGCTTTTGCGCACGGTTGCGAAAATCTTCCCGACTGGAGGCACCTTGTCCCGCATTGCCAGGGAAGTGGGAATGAACACGGCCACAGCGCATCGTCTGCTGACAGCGCTGGCTCATGAAGGGTTACTCAACTTTGATCCTTACGCCAAAACCTATCATGTCGGCTTTGAGCTGCTGCAAATTGCCGAGTCAGCACAAGCGGTAGCACCGGACTTAAAGTTACGTCACCACCTGCGACCGATGCTGGCCAGCATTGCGCGGCGTACCGAAGAATCCACCTACCTATCCATACTCGCCAATCGCGATTCCGTGTGCATTGACCTCGCCGAAGGCACGTATCCCATCAGTGCCAATACCCTAGTGGCGGGTGCACGAAGGCCCCTGGGCATAGGTGCAGGCGCAATGGCACTGCTGGCCGCTTTGCCTCTTAAGGAAGGTAACCAGATGGTGATAAAGAACCAGGAGCGCTATGAACGCTACTCTGGCATTACCCCGGCCGAGGTGGGGTACGGCCTGAGCGAGTGCCGCCGATTGGGCTTTGCATTTAACAACGGGCGTATCGTGCCGGAAGTCGCAGCGCTTGGGGTGGCTTTTAAAGTGCCGGATAGCGAGCATCGTGTCGCTATCAGTGTTGCGTCCGTGGTGTCTCGTATGCACGCCGAGCGCCGGCAACTCGTTATCGGCGTCATTCGAGATGAGATTCGTCAGTGGATCTCGCAAACGGTGGATCACCCGGCGCTTACTGGAAGCTGTGTTGGAAGCCACTTCCAACATTCGCTTGAGTAAGCCCTGTATTTCGCTCTGCAAACTATAGATTTGCTTTGTAGTTCTTGATTTCACAGAAAACTATTTTAAAATAAAATATAAATAATTGTTTTTTAACAGAAAAATAGAATTATTTGAATAATTCTGTGCAAATTCATTCATTTATTTTAAGTTATTTTCTCAATATACAATAAAATAATTCATCAGTTTAAGAAAATTATTGACTAGGGTCAGTACTACGGTCTACTTTCAATTTGCACTGCCTGCCTCACGGTTTTTTTTGCTGTGGTATTGCATTCAATGCCGGGCTGGCAGAAAGAGTTCAAGACCGTAAAACAATAATGTAGGGAACCCTCAATGATTCACTCCTTTGCTCTGCGCCGCCCGTTGCTAACAGCAACCGCCGCGACTGTGCTCACCACCATGATGACCCTCGGCGCGACCGCGGTCAGCGCCGAAACCGCGCTGCCTGACACCATGACCTGGTCGTCGTATGACGTTGGATCGGCAGGTTATGCCGAAGCCTCCGCCATTGCCGATGCGTTTGGTAAGAAATACGGCACCCGTATACGCATTCAACCATCAGGTTCTGCCATTGGTCGCCTGCAGCCATTGATCAGCGAACGTGCCGACTTCAGTTTCCTGGCCACCGAAACGTTTTTCGCGGCTGAAGGTATCCACGACTTCTCCACCCGCCGTTGGGGCCCTCAGGATCTTCGTGCTGTTGCTGGCCGACCGTCGTCGTTCGGTATTTTCACCGCCGCCGATGCCAATATTAAAACCTTGAAAGACTTGAAAGGTAAGCGCTTTGCCTACGTTGCAGGCAACCCGTCGATCAACGTCAAGTGCGATGCATTCCTGGCCTTTGCCGGTCTGACCCGGGACGACGTAGAAGCCATCATGTTTCCCACTTACGGCAACACCATGAGCGCACTAGCCCGCAATGAAGCTGATGCTTCCTGCACCACCACCACGCCAAGTCATGTCTACGAGTTGGCCGAATCGCCCCGTGGCATTCGCTGGCTGGAAGTGCCGGCTGAAGACACGGAAGGCTGGGCGCGTCTGAAGGCAGTGGCACCATTCTTCCAACCCTCCACCGAGACGATTGGTGCAGGCATCAGCGAAGAGAACCCGGTGGATATTCTGGCTTACCGTTACCCGGTGCTGACCGTTCGTGCGGACACTGATCCGGAGCTTGTCTATACCTTCATCAAGGCACTGGATGAGACCTACGACATGTATAAGGACGCCACTGCGGTTATGCCCCGCTGGCGCCTGTCTGAAGCCGGCACCCCGGCTATCGATGTGCCTTTTCACGCCGGCGCCATCCGTTACCTGAAAGAAAAAGGTATCTGGACCGAGGAGCACCAGGCCTGGAACGATCAGCGTACCGAGCGCCTGAACGCACTGCGGGATGCCTGGCCTAAGGCCTTGGCCGAAGCGGAAGGCAAAAGCGACGAAGAGTTCGCGACTATCTGGGAAAAGCATCGTCTGGAAACTTTGAGTTCCTTGTGATTTTTAACTGAACAAGCGCCAACCGGGAGCGCTCCGCAGTCTTCCGGTTTGGCCCCTTTTCCCAGAGTATTCTCTATATGAAAGCCTCATCGGACGTCACCGCCAAACCTTCCAATGCGCCTGAATCTCCTTCTAGCCGTCTCCAGGGCTTCGCCTACTGGTGCGCTATGGGTCTGGGTACGCTGGGTTTGCTGATGGCGATTAACCAAACGTTTAACCTGAAAATTCTCGGTTTCCAGCCGCTGGGCAACGCCTACCTTTATTATCTGATCGGTGTTTTTCTTGCGGCTGCCTTCCTCTGTTTTCCGGCTTGGTCGGGAGCTCGTCATCGGGTCCCCTGGTACGACTGGCCACTGGCGCTGGCGGCTCTGGGCGCCTGTGGTTACCTGGGCTACCACGGCTTGATCATGATCCAGCTGGGCTGGGATTATATGGCGCCAATCGAGGCGACTGCTGCTTCTGCAGTATTGCTGGTACTGGTGTTGGAAGGTGTTCGTCGTTGCGGTGGCTGGCCGCTGCTTGCAGTGGCGTTACTATTCGGCACCTACCCACTTTACGCCGGTTCCATGCCCGGTTTTCTGTGGGGCAATGAATATGGCCTGGCCGAAACCATTCGTGCGCACGTTATGGGTGTCGAGAGCATTATCGGTATTCCCATGCAGGTGGTGGCGCAACTCGTCATCGGTTTTGTGGTGTTTGGTGCTGCGTTGACGGTTACCGGCGGGGGCGAGTTTTTCATGCGCTTTTCCACGGCACTCATGGGCCGCAGTCGCGGTGGCCCGGCCAAAGTGTCCGTGTTATCCAGTGGTATTCTTGGCAGCCTGTCAGGGAGCGTGATCTCCAACATCCTGACCACCGGCCCAATTACCATTCCCACCATGAAGAAGACCGGCTACCCCGCCCATTACGCAGCTGCGATTGAGGCTTGCGCCTCTACCGGTGGCACGCTTATGCCGCCGATTATGGGAGCAGTGGCTTTTATCATGGCGTCGTTTCTGGGGGTACCATACTCGGAGATCATCATTGCCGCTTTCCTGCCGGCGCTGCTTTTCTATCTCGCACTGATTTTTCAGGTTGATATCTACGCCGCCAAGCGAGGTCTCAAGGGCATGCCGGAAGCGGACATACCGAGCATGAAAGAGACCCTGAAAGACGGTTGGCCCTACCTGTTCAGCCTGGCCATGCTGATCTACATGTTGCTGTTCATGCGGCTGGAGGCCTATGCGCCTTACTACGCCACAGTGGTGCTGTTAGGCATCTCAATGTTCAAGCGCCGGCACCGGCTCAATCTCAAGCGCGCGCTGGCGTTTATCCTGGATCTGACCACCAGTGTTTCAAACCTGGTGGCTATTCTGGCCGGCATTGGCCTGGTGGTCGGTGGTTTGTCCTACACCGGGGTGGCCGGTGCCTTTTCCCGCGAGTTGCTACTCTACGCCGATGGCAGCATCCCGCTGATGCTGGCGGCCGGTGCAGTGACCAGTTTTGTGTTGGGCATGGGGATGACCGTCAGTGCGTGCTACATCTTCCTCTCCATTCTGCTGGCGCCCGCGCTGGTCAATGCCGGTCTGAATCCGCTGGCGAGCCATCTGTTCATTCTGTATTGGGGCATGATGTCGTACATCACGCCGCCGGTTGCCCTGGCGGCGATTACTGCTGCCGGCGTTGCCGGTGCTAACGCCAGCAAGACCGGGCTATATGCCATGCGGCTTGGGGGCATCCTATTCATCCTTCCGTTCCTGTTCGTGCTTAACCCGTCGCTGATTCTTCAGGGCGCCCTGAGCGACATTCTGGTCTCTGTGGTGACAGCCGTAACCGCGATCTGGCTGATGGCCTCCGCTATGGAGGGGTATCTTTACCGGGTCGGCGTTCTGGCCTGGCCCTTGCGAATACTGGTGATGATCTCCGGTGTCGTGCTGATCTATCCCGACATCGTGACGGATGCTATTGGCTTTAGTCTGGCCGGACTGATCTACGCGTGGCACCAATGGGTACGGCGGCCTATGTCGCTCAAACCCGGTTAACCGCAACCCATGCAATGGTGAACAATCGTGATTAACAAAATCTGTGAATCCCTGCGAGCCGCGGTTGCCGATATTGAAGACGGCAGTGTTGTGATGATCGGCGGTTTCGGTAATTCCGGTATTCCGATGCAGCTGATCGAAGCGCTTCGCCTGCACGGTGCCCGTGAGCTGACCATTGTTTCCAACAATGCCGGCACCGCTGAAGAAGGCATTGCGTCGTTATTGCGGGACGGTCTGGTGCGTAAGATGGTGTGTTCGTTCCCACGCTCGTCCGGCTCGATCTGGTTTGAGCGCCTTTACGAAGAGGGAAAAATTGAGCTGGAGCTGGTGCCACAGGGCACCCTGGCGGAGCGTATCCGCGCCGCTGGTGCTGGTTTGGGTGGGGTTTATACACCCACCGGTTATGGCACCCGGCTGGCCGACGGTAAAGAGACTAAGGTGATCAATGGCAAGGGCTACGTGCTGGAAACCGCCATGCCTGCTGATGTGGCACTGATCAAAGCGCACCGGGGAGATGCCTGGGGCAATTTGATCTACAACACAGCCGGTCGTAATTTCAATCCCATCATGGCAACCGCCGCCCGAATCACCATTGCCGAAGTTAACGCCGTGGTTGAGGTCGGTGAGCTTGACCCGGAGCACGTGGTGACGCCGGGGATATTTGTTGATCGCGTAGTGGTTCAAAAGGTACAGCAACATGATACGGCTTAATATGAATGAGATGGCTAGTCGGGTGGCCCAGGACATTCCAGACGGCGCCTATGTCAATCTTGGCATTGGCATGCCGACCTCGGTTGCCAACTTTGTGTCTGATGATAAACAGGTTATTTATCAAAGCGAAAACGGTATTCTTGGCGTGGGGCCGGCGCCAGAGCCTGACAAAATTGATCCGGATCTGATCAATGCCGGCAAGCAGTATGTGACGCTGCTCAAAGGCGGCTGCTACTTCGACAACGCCGAATCCTTTGCGATGATGCGCGGCGGCCATCTGGATATTGCGGTGCTGGGTGCATTTCAAGTTTCGGCAACCGGCGATCTGGCTAATTGGGCCACCAACGACGACAAGTTTCCACCGGCTGTTGGCGGTGCCATGGATCTGGCGGTGGGTGCAAAACAGTTGTTCGTGCTGATGCGCCACACCACAAAGACCAACGAGCCCAAGATTCTGGAGCAGTGTGAGTACCCACTGACCGGAGCAGGCGTGGTCAAGCGCATTTACACCGATCTCGCGGTTATCGATGTTACCGACGAGGGTTTACGGGTGCGGGAACTCTATGGCGACAATACCCTGGCTGAGGTTCAGGCGCTGACGGCGGCGACGTTATTACCACCGTTGTAGAGAAATATTACCTTTAAAGGAAGATACCTCTTGGTCACTGGATGGACAGATGTTTTGCCCCGCCTGAGCTCATGAGCCGGAATACCGCCGCATCCCTGCTGAACCTGCGCTCCACGCTTACCTACCTGGCCTTGGGCGCCGGAGTGCTGTCATTTTTGCCGGAGCTCGGGGTTTTGGGTGCGATCGCGATCTTCAGCGCCATTATCCTGGGCTGGCGAGACCTTCGATTGGTAGCACGGTTGCTGTTCGGCCTGCTCACGATAATGACGATCATTGCGATCGCTATTGAGCCGAGTGCGCTGATCGGCGCGGCTACCAGCATGACCCGTCTGACGGCGCTCATCATAACGGTAATGCTGCTGTCCTCCATGCTGGGTAAATCCGCTGATCTGGGACTGATTTCCAAGAGCCTGTTTACCGGCTCGCCGCTAGCCCGCTACTACAGCGTGACATTCGGCACCGCCTTTCTGTCGATGCCGCTGAATTTTGGCTCGGTCGGTGTGGTCGCCACCATGATCCAGAGTGAAAAAGACCAGCAAGGCGACTCTGCCATCACTCGCAATGCGTCTCGCGGTGCACTGCGCGGTTTTGGCGCATCGCCGATTTTCTCACCGCTATCGATTTCCATTGTGCTGACCGTGACCTTGGTACCCGCCCTGCACAGCTGGCAAATTATTGCGATAAGTCTGCCACTGGCCGTGAGTTATCTGCTAATAGGGGCGCTGTTTCTTGAACCCGAATCACCAGGATACCAGCCTGTCGAAGCACCCGAGCAAAGCACAAGGCTGGCCCGTATGGCGCCCTGGCTGAGATTTGCCGCCGTTATTGGGGCGATTTGCGGGGCCACATTCGCCTTCAGTGGCTACTTTGATCTCAGCTACTCGCGGGCGGTGACGCTGAGTTGCCTCGGTGCAGTAGTGATCGGATTGGCGCATCGGCGTTTACAGGGCAGCAAAATTACCCTGCCGTCGATGGCGCCGATAAGCAATGAACTGGTGATAGTTGGAGGCTCAGCCTTTCTCGGGGTACTGATCAGCACCTTTGCTATTCAGTGGTTGGGTGCAGGGTTCAACCTGCCGGGCTGGGCCTATCCGATGGTCGCATTCGTGATTCCATCGGTGTTTTTTCTGGGCGGTATGATTGGATTTAACCCGATTGTTATCGGCACCCTGACTGGCGGTGTGCTCGGGCCTATCTGGCCCGTGAGCGCGGTTCTTGGGTTGGGTATCGCCATGGTCTCTGGCTGGGGCCTTACCACTGCGGGTACGCCGTACTCGGCCAATTCACTGCTACTGGAGCGCCTGACCGGTTACAGTGCCCAAGTCGCCTCTTTGCGCTGGAATATGGCGTTGTCGGTATGCTGCCTGTTGTTTGCAGGCGCCTTGGCTGCCGCCATTACCCTGGTGAAGACTGGGCTTTGATCCGACGGTAGCCTCTAACCGGACGTTTTACCGACTGCTTTGTTACCGGTTGCGGAGTGCCCCGGCATAGACGCGCCTCGCTCCCAGATTGACTTGTGATCATCACCTTCCACCGCCAACCCCTGAGAATTCACAGCCGTTACGACTCAGCAGACCTTTCCCAAGCCTCCACTGTGACTTTATCACTGACTTACAAAGGCGGCAGGACTAAAGTTCGCATCGTCGCACTACCTCAATACAAGGAGATCAGACGATGACCGTTAATATGCGACTTGCGAATCGAATCACTCGTAAACTCGTCGGCGTTGTACTGCTCCAATACAAGGAGATCAGACTATGAGCGTTAATATAGGATCTGCAGATCGAATCATCCGTGCACTCATCGGCGTTGTCCTTCTGGCACTGGTATTTGTCGGCCCACAAACGTCTTGGGGCTGGTTTGGTGTTGTACCCTTGGCCACCGCGCTGATCGGTAACTGCCCTGCCTACTCACTGCTCGGCATTAAAACCTGCAAAACGCAGTAAACACCAGGCGTGCAAAAAGGCCGTAACGGGTAACGCCATTGCGGCTTTTTTTGTGCCAGCCTTTCGTTGCCGTAAAACATCGATGCAACAACCGGGGACGAATTTCAAATCCGCCCCCTTCCCACTAAACCGCATCTGCCCAAAGCTGCTCCAGCACAAACGCCTCCATCGCTTGGGCCGCCGGTGCCAAGGTGCGGTTGGCAGATTTCACTAGACCAATGCGGCGCACTACGTCCGGATTGTGCAGCGGGATAAAACACAAGCTGGCACTCTGTTCGGGGAACGCCAACTGCGGCAGGGTGGTCACGCCGGCTCCGGCTTCAAGCATCGCTAGCAGAGAAATCATATTCGATATATAGAAGGCGCTGTTCTCCACCAATTCGGCCGCCGCCGTGCTCATCAATAACCGCGAGGTACCATTACCAATCAGCTTTTCGCCGCGCAGGTGCTGCCAATCCAGAGTTTTATGCTGCGCCAGCGCGTGGTCACGACGACACACCACGCCAATTTTATCCTCGAACAAATGGCGATAGTGCAGCTCCTCACTGTTTTGCCACAAACTGGTAATACCCAGGTCCACCTCGCCGTTAGTCACCATCTGGCACACGTAATGGGCATTTTCGTCGTGCAGGCTGATATTCACATCGGGAAAACGGGTAATAAAGCGCGCCAGAAACGACGGCATGATTCGGCTGGCCACCGACGGCACTGTGGCAATGTGAATGTGTCCCTCGCGACCATCTGCGTGAGCGGCTACGTCCCGCGTCATGCGGTCGTGCTGGTTCACCAGATCACGAAACCTTGGTAGGCAATATTCACCAAACGGCGTCAGACGCACCTTGCTGCCCCGCTCCAGCAAATTCTGCCCCAACTTTTGCTCAAGCTCCCGCACCGCCATCGACAGCGCCGGCTGGGTACGGTGCAAACGTCGTGACGCAGCGTGAAAACTTCCCTCTTCCACCACCGTAATCACATAGCGCAACTGCTGGATTTTAAGCTCGGGCGGCATACCGGTTTCCCCAGTGAACCAATAAAGGTTTCTTATCAAAAAATCTTATTTATTGATTATTCTTATTATGCCACCCGCAGTAGTATAGGTACAAAGACTAAAGGAGAACTTCATGAGCACGTCCCACCCACTTTACATTAATGGCCAATGGGTCACCGGCGCCAAGCGCATCACCAACACCAGCCCGTCTGACCTGACCGATGTGATCGGCGAGTACGACCAGGCCAGCGCCGAACAGACCCAACAGGCCATTAGCGCCGCCCGACAGGGCTTCGCGCAGTGGAGCAAAAGCGGGTTGGAACAGCGCTACAAGGTTCTGATGGCCATTGGCGACGAGCTGATTGCGCGTCAGCAGGAGCTGGGTGAATTACTATCGCGGGAAGAAGGTAAACCCCTGGCCGAAGGCAAAGGCGAAGTGTATCGCTCCGGTCAGTTTTTCCATTACTACGCCGCCGAAGTGCTGCGCCAGATTGACGAACGTGCAGACTCCGTGCGCCCAGGCGTAGAAATAGATGTTCGCCGCGAGCCGTTGGGCGTGGTGGGCGTTATCAGCCCGTGGAACTTCCCTATGGCCACCGCAGTTTGGAAAATTGCACCGGCTCTGGCGTTTGGTAACGCCGTCGTCTTTAAACCCGCCAACCTGGTGCCCGCCAGCGCCTGGGCGCTGACTGAAATCATCAGCCGCCAGGAATTTCCGGCAGGCACATTTAACCTGGTAATGGGTTCCGGCGGCGAAACCGGTGAAGCCCTGATTAACAGCCCGCAGATTCAGGCCCTGACCTTTACCGGCTCCCTGGAAGTAGGTCGCCGCATAGCGTCTGCTACCGTTGCCAACCTGGTGAAATGCCAGCTCGAAATGGGCTCTAAAAATGCGTTGATCGTGGTTGACGATGCCGATGTAGACCTGGCCGTAGAAGCCGCCTTTAACGGCTCCTATTCTGGCAGCGGCCAGAAGTGCACGGCCTCGTCACGCCTGATTGTGACCGATGCCGTTCACGACGAGTTTGTCAGCAAGCTGATTGCCCGCCTGGAAAAAGCCACCGTTGGCCACGCCCTGCACGAAGGCGTTCAGATCGGGCCCATCGCCGACAAACGCCAGCTGGACTCCAACATGGCGTGGATTGAACGCGCCCAGGCCGACGGCGCCACCCTGGTTTTTGGTGGCAACCGCGTTGAAATGGCAACCGAAGGCTATTACATGGAGCCCGCGCTGTTCACCGACACCACCAACGACATGGCCATTAACCGCGACGAAGTGTTCGGCCCTATCGCCTGCGTTATCCGCGTAGCGGATTATGAAGCCGCCCTTACCACTCTGAACGACACCCAGTACGGCCTGACCGGGGGCATTATTACAAACTCCCTGAAGCTGGCGTCTGATTTCAAAGCCCGTGCCGAAACCGGTTGTGTAATGGTGAACCTGGCCACTGCAGGCACCGACTACCACGTGCCCTTCGGAGGCCGTAAAAACTCCAGCTTTGGCCCCCGCGAACAGGGCCAGTACGCGCGCGAGTTCTACACCGTGGTAAAAACCTGCTACGTGCGGGCATAACGAGGGCCATGTCATGCTGACCATAGACGGACTGCAATACTCCAACTGGTCCCGTGAGATATTCGAGCAAATGCGCGCCGGCGGAGTTACCGCCGTGCACGCCACGCTGGTGTACCACGAGAACACCCGCGAAACCCTGACCCGCTTTGGCGAATGGAATCGGCGTTTTGAGCAGCACTCGGACCTGATCATGCCGGTGTACGAGCCGGCTGACATCCAGCGTGCCCACGCAAGCAACCGCATCGGCGTTTTCTTCGGTGCGCAGAACTGCTCACCCATTGAAGACGACATCGACATGATCGCGGTCATGCGCCGTATGGGCCTGATGATCATGCAGCTGACGTACAACAACCAAAGCCTGTTGGCAACGGGTTGCTACGAAGCACAAGACAACGGCATCACCCGCTTTGGCCGCCAAGCTATCGCGGAAATGAACCGTACCGGCATGATAATCGATATGTCCCACAGCTCGGAAAAATCGACGCTGGAGGCCATCAAGCTGTCGACCCGGCCGGTCATTATTTCCCACGCCAATCCGTCGACGTTCCATGCGGCGAAGCGCAATAAATCAGACAAGGTTCTAAAAGCCATCGCCGAAAGCGGCGGACTGCTGGGCTTCTCGGTGTACCCGTTCCATCTGAAAGACGGGCCGGACTGCACCCTGGAAAGCTTCTGCGACATGGTGGCCGATACCGCCAATCTGATGGGTATTGAGCACATAGGGCTGGGTACAGATTTGTGCCAAGGCCAGCCGCAAACGGTGCTGGATTGGATGCGCAACGGGCGCTGGTCAAAGGAAATGGATTTTGGCGAGGGCAACAAAGGCAACGCCGGCTGGCCAAGACCGCTAACATGGTTTCAGGACAATCGCGATTTTCCTGCCATTATAGAGGGGTTGCGTAAAAAAGGGTTCAACGAGACCGACGTACAAAAAATCATGGGCCTGAATTGGCTTAAACAACTTGAAGAGGGCACCACGCCGGCAATTTAAAGACCGGCGAACAGAAAACTGGCGGGCGCAACACCAACCATTAAACCAGGGTGTCTTAACAAAAAAAGGTAAGCGTGATGAAAAATAACAACATCAAGGCAGGCGGTGATTACTCTATTGCCCAACTCGGCGACCCAGTATTACTGGCACTCAGTGTGGGCTTTATTGTGCTGTTTGTCGGGTTCTCATTGTTTGACCTGAAAGGCGTCGCAGATCTCATTGGTACCGGCTTTGCCTGGACCGCGAAAGTCTTTGGCACTTACTTCCAGATACTGTTGCTGGCCACCTTTTTTATTGCCATCGGCGTTGCTTGCAGCCCTGCCGGCCGAGCCAAAATCGGCAATCTCGACCGCCCGGAAATGAGCACCTTTCGCTGGTTGTCTATTATTATGTGTACCCTGCTGGCCGGTGGCGGCGTGTTCTTCGCCGCAGGCGAGCCCATCTATCACTTTGTGGTGACCCCGCCGGCGTTTACCTCCGAGCCAGGCACGGCAGCCGCCGTGTCCAACGCCATGGCACAGTCCTTTATGCACTGGGGCTTTTTGGCCTGGGCCGTGTTGGGTACCCTGGCTGCCATTGTTCTGGCCCATGCCCACTATGTAAATGACAAGCCGCTGCAACCGCGCACATTGCTTTACCCGGTGTTTGGCGAAAGGATCATGAGCGGCTGGCTGGGCAGCGTCGTCGATGCCTGCTGCGTTATCGCAGTGGTTGCCGGCACCGTTGGCCCGATTGGCTTTCTGGCCACCCAAATGAGCTTTGGCCTGAGTGAACTGTTCGGTCTTACAGATGGCCTGGGCACTCAAATGGCCATTTTGGCGGTGCTGGCGGCTATCTACGTAACCTCTGCTGTCACCGGCATTCACCGCGGCATTCAGGTTCTCAGCCGCCTGAACGTATTCCTGGCGCTGGCCGTTGCCGCCATTATCTTTATTTTTGGCCCTACCCTGTTCCTGACCAACACCTACTTCCAGAGCATGGGCCAGTACGTGTCATCGTTCATGGAGATGGCAACCATGACCTCAGAAACCGCACCGGCCTGGTGGATGAAGTGGTGGACGGTATTTTTCTTTGCCTGGTTTATCGGCTACGCCCCATTGATGGCAATTTTCGTGGCGCGCATATCCCGCGGCCGCAGTATTCGTGAAATGA
This sequence comes from Marinobacter psychrophilus, assembly GCF_001043175.1. Classification (NCBI taxonomy): domain Bacteria; kingdom Pseudomonadati; phylum Pseudomonadota; class Gammaproteobacteria; order Pseudomonadales; family Marinobacteraceae; genus Marinobacter; species Marinobacter psychrophilus. Next base: position 1,266,271 of record NZ_CP011494.1, on the reverse strand, counting down.
TCATGGCAGTGGCGGTTATGGCCCCTATTGCCACCACTATCTGGTTCACACTTTTGGGCGGTTCAGGCATCTACTACCAGATGACCGGCGTGATTGATCTGGCCGACGCCCTCAACAACTTCCGCTTTGACGTAGCCACGCTTACCGTCGCCCAGGCACTGCCAGGCGGCAGCTTTATGGCCCTGGCCATTCTGGTACTGACCACCATATTCGTGGCCACCACCGGCGACTCCATGAGCTACTCCATCGCCGTAGTCAGCTCCGGTCATGACGATCCCAACACCTTTGTACGCGCATTCTGGGGCCTGGCTATGGCTGGTATGGCTGGCGTGTTGTTGTACATGGGCGCCGGGCAAATCAGCGTGCTGCAACAGTTTATTGTGATAACCGCTATTCCTGTGTCGCTGGTTCTGCTGCCGTCGCTTTGGCTGGGCCCAAAAGCCGCCTACGCCATGGCCCGCGAACAGAATCTGATTCCGCAACTGTCTGGTGCAACCTCAGCGAAAGGCTCGGTAACACTGGAAGAACACTCAAAGGTGAGATCATGAGTTGGGCCGATACCCTTTCAACCACCGATAACCTGCGTCCCGCCGATCAGGTCATGCAGCTAGACCGGCTGGGCAGTATGTTCGCCAGCCGCCTGAGCTTTGCTCGCTCGCTGGTGCGCAAGATGATCAAGGAGCGCTGGCAGATCAGCAACACCGTGTTTGACCTGAACGACCAAGGCCACGGCACTGCTATTTATCGCATCACCACGCCCCAGGGGCTTTACCACTGCGTAATTTTCTGCCGCGAACTGCGCGCAGAACAGCGCTCAGACAGGGTCATTGCCGAGGCCTGGGACGCGACCTTTGCAATAGTTGAAGGCGATGTGGAAGCGGAGTTGCTGCAGAACATGGCCGACAACGTACCATTGCAGGAAGCCGGCCGCCTGTCTTCAAGGGTTCTGGTTCTGTCGCGGGCCAATAAGAGCCTGCGCAACTTCAGCCAGTTTGTGGCCGCGCTGGCCGTCGGCGAACAGCCTGACCCAGCCGCACTGACGGCGGTCGGTTATCTTTACCGCACCACAGCGGTCTACGGTAACGGCAAATTTGGCATTGCCGATTTCGCCCGACTGGAACGCAACACGGATTTAAACCGGCCATTTTCTGCGCAAATGCTGGCCGTGTATGTGCTGCGCCTGTTCTCCATTGAGCAGCTGAACCACCTGGCAAGGGTGCAAGCACCAGACACCGCCGCAGAGCTAGCCCCGGAACTGCAACGTTACCTGGGCATTGGCAACTCCACCGGCCTGGGTATGGCGCCGTTTTTGATCAATCACCCGCAGCTGATTCAGCAATGGATCTACGGCCGCGAACGCGCCTTGGCTTGCGCGCGCCTGCAGCCTGCCAGCGACAAATGCCGCAACAAGTTACTTGCGCTGATGCTTCGCGCCCACCGCTATTTGCAGCAAACCGTTACTGAAGATCAGGCCCAAACCCAGCGCAACCGGAACATCGTGCAGTCGGTGCAGAAAGTGATCGATTGGCTGGAGCGCACCCCCGCCCACCCGGCGCTGTATCGCGAACTGACCGACTGGGCCGGCGAGCACAGCTCGGTTGAAGCGCAGGAACTGATCAACACCCTGCTGATAGAGATGTATCCAGAACTGGTAGACAGCCTGGACGATGAACTGGGCTGCCATGAAACCATGGATTTGCAGCCTGATATGAAAGTGCGGAAGTTGAAAGAGCTGATCGAGCAGAGCTTTGCCTGGGCACTGAGCTACAGCGAAGAAAGCGCAGAAGACAACTACTGGTTCTGGTACCGCTCGGCGGAAAAGGAAGAGCCTCGGTTGGGCGTTCGTGCTGAGGAATCTGGCGCCGAAAAAGAAACCGCACTGGCCATAGGCCCGCGTATCAGCCGCTGCTATACCCTGCTGACGGAGTTTGTACAGAACAACCCCGGCGCCATGGTGGTCGAGTTTCTGATGGCACACCCGAAGCAGAAAGAAATTGTGCGGCGTATCCAGACCATGGCAGCTACGCCCTACGGCGAAATTCGCGCTAACTTATGGCACCGCGATATGAAACCCATGCACCTGCTGCGCACGAAACTGTCGTTCTTTGGCGCAGGCCGGTTTGACCCAAAATCCGACCGTTGGGTTCGCATCACCTTGTTCCAGGGTGCGCCCCTCGGCGTTGAACTGACGAACCCTGCGCTGTCGCTGGACCAGCTTGACGACTGGAGTTTCCCAATACAGCCAGAAAGGCAGCACGGAAAGCAGGCAGAAGCCCCATGAAAGTATCGTTTAACGAATTGCAGGGCTTGTCGCGCAAGGCGTTTAGTGGCGTCGGTTTTGACGACGGCGATGCCAGCGACGCCGCCGACATGGTGGTGTGGATGGAAGCCCACGGCCTGAACGGCATTCAATCCCTGAAGCGCAGCTTGGCGTTCATTCTGGAAGAAGATCAGTCACATTCGCCAGAAATCATCTACCAGGATGCCGACCTGTGCGTGGTAGACGCCCACAACCGCACGGCTTTGAACAACGCCAGCCTGGCCATCGAACTTGGTTACGTAAAATGCCGCGCGCGCGGGTTGTCGGTGACAAAAATACGTCACTGCCACAACCGCATGCTGATTGTGGGCTACCTGTCGCGGGTGGCGCGACGCAACATGAGCGTTACCGCGTTCTGGCGCGACTCCCACCAGCCTTTGACGGAAATATTGGTCAGCTTCAAAGCTGGCGAAGAAGCGCCGGAAATCTGTATGTACAGCTTGGACGACATACCAGACGACACAGAACCCAATGACGGCATTACCTTGGTGATGGTGAACCACGTCAACCTGATGCCCGATTTCAAGGCCGATCAAACCCTGAACAACCTGCTACATCAAGACAAACACAGCATGAACAACTGGCAAGAACACGCCCTGGCCGAAGGCATCGAAGTAGAACCTGAAATGTGGGACCGGCTAAAAGAACTGGCCATAAGAATTCTGGTGGAATCATCAGACGACTCACGCCAAGGCGCCGGAGCCGGCACCAGCGATAACGACTAAATCCATTAACGCTCTATTATCCACTACCCAGGATCCCTGAATGAACCCCTATCCCGTGAACACTAACCTGCCAGCCTCCAAATCACCCTTGGCATGGGCCACCGTGGGCAATGGCATTCTGTTCACCGCGCAAATCCCCATTGATGCCGAAGGCAACGTGGTGGATGGCGGTATAGAGCCGCAAATCAAGCAGACCCTGGCTAACCTGAAGCACACACTGAAAAGTGCAGGCACCAGCGTTGCCAACCTGACCCAAGTACTTATTTATGTAACCGACCGGGATGACCTGGCCGCGGTAAATCGCGAATACGCTACGTTTGTCGCCGAGCCTTTCCCCAACCGCGCGGCCATTATTGTATCCGGATTTGCCCGCGCAGAAATGCTGGTGGAAATCGTGGCATACGCTGTGGTGCCATAGGCGGGTTTCTGAAGCCCCGCGCCTGATAGCGCGGGGCTGATATTAAACCGGAGGTTCGGCCTGCAATGCTGCCGGTAAACGGCTCGCTCCCCAACTACGGTAAATCCGCTCGACGACCCGCTGAAGTTCTTCCTGGTCTACATCTGCCAGCTCGCCCCGCTCCAGGGGATCGAAGTGAAAAATATACAGCCGTGATGCAAACGCTTCGAACAGTAATGAACCCTCTCCAAAACGCTCACCACAGCCGGATGTACTCACTAGTACACCGTCGCCCCAATCTTGCCCGCTGTCGTTATTCGGGTTGAAGAAGTACGCCCGCATTTGCCCTTCCGGGTCTAGCGCTACCCGCAGAATCGTTATCGCGTGCCAGCCAATAAAACGCCCGGCTCTGTCGGTTACCGCTATGCCTGCTGGCTGAGGGTGAATCAACGGCTGATTGCCGTTGTAATAGGGGTGATAACTGGCGTAAAAATGCCGTAAAAACCCGTCCAGGTTGTCCAGATTTCCAGTGGCTACATCTACGTTAATGGCAAAGCCACGGCCGGCAGACCAACCGTGGAACTCAGGATTCACCCAGCGATGAGGGTCACCCTCGCGGCCAATGCACAAGCGCCCCATCTCCACATAAATACGGTCCAGATGAGGCACAACCACCAGCGACACCGGATCCAGATCAAACGTCACCTCGGCGGCAAGCCCGGCGGCACTGCGCGCCGACGACACCGGAACACCTTCAAAGTGCATAACAATTTCGTTATCCCGCGCAGCCCAGGTCACCATCTGCAATAGATAGTCAGGGTCGTTATAGGCCCACATAGACAATGCCCGCGCCGACTGGCAAGTCGGGTTGTTACCCTGGCCCACGCCCAGAGGCTGGCCCAGCATGTTCAACACACCCTGAATCAACCAGGCATTGGCTTGGGGCTGATAGCCATAGGCCAACTGCAGGCGTTCGCGGGCCTGGGGGCTTAGCGACAGCTTGGCTTGTCGCCAGAGCGCGGGCGCAACCGGCGGCTGGTAAAGAATTCCACGCTCCAGTAGCAACGCCAAGCCGTAAAGGCCTTGGGCGGTCTCAGCAAAAATACCTTCGGTAATCAGCGTGTGCACCAATTCCCGGTAACACAACAAACAATCTCGGCCAGTACTGGAAAGCCCCAAAGCCGCGCTCAGCAGCGCATCCTGACCTTCATCCATAATAAAGCGCACAAAGCTGGCGTGATACGGCGACACAAGGCCTGTATCGTGCATCGAGCGGGCAAAGCCGGTGGCTTCATTTTGCAGATTTTGCGCGTCCATCGCCTGCAGGCGCTGTTCGTAAACCACCGTTCCCGGATCTTCACTGCACGCCCGCGTGGGGCCATACAGGCTACTAATCAAACGTTCAGCGCCACCGCCGGCTGCGCCCAAATCCACGTTCGGGTCTGCGCGACAAATGGCAATCTGGGTGATCATCTTACGAACACCCGATACACGAATCGGCCGCTGCTGCAAGATGCGCCAGATTTCCTCAATCAGATTTTCAATCACATGCTCGTAGCCGATATTCTGGGCCACATATTGCACCACGGCTTCGCTGATTAACGACAGTTCACCCTGCTCGCGTTCGGCTTCGCCGGTCATCCCAAACAGAAGACCCAGGTTAATCGACAACACCTGAATCAGATAATGCCTGGCCTGATCGGCAGACACCGCCGGGTGCAGATAGGATTCGCGCACCACCGCCAGCAACCGTAATTCGCTGAACGCCTCAATCACAACCGTATCGGCATTTGTACTTTGCAGAGAGTAGGTGGTCAAAGCCGGCACCAAGAGACCCGGTTCGGCCCAATCCGTACCCTCAAAAACGCCTGCCTGTTCAATGCGCTGAATACGCGCCTCGACGGCTTCACAGCCACCCGGCTGAAGCAGCACCCGACGGGCGGTACCAAATACCCTAGGCAATTTGCCAAACTTCGCCAGAGATTCGCTTTGTTCCAGCGCCCGAATAGCATCGTCTAACTTGGCAACCAGTTTGTCGAGGCTCACAACCACAACCGTACTGCTCAATTGATAATCGTTCAAAGCCAGTTCCTCAGGGCCGTACTACCGGCCCGGTGATGCATCGTGAAACGGTCGATTGGGCGTAATCACCAAAACAGCCGGCATAACCTTTTGCATCCACCACTCCATTCGGAAAAATGTAGTCGTTGATTCTTCCGTGGTTTTTAAATCAAACAACAGTATAGGGCCCTAGTGAACATTAAACCCGTGAGCAGGTTACAAAAGCTGAAATACTTTGCAAGGTCCGGCGTGGCCAGCACCGTCTTTATGTCTCTACGCGGATGCGTGAAAACCGCAAATCGTCCGTTGAAGCCTCACAAAACATCGCGAAAAACAGCAAAAGTGTTGGCATCCGCCAGTAGACCGGTCGTATACTGGCGCCCACATAGGAGATTATCCATGAACAATTTTGATTTTCACAACCCCACTCGCATTGTTTTCGGTGAGGGCAAAATTGCCCAGCTAGACGCACTGGTCCCAAGCAACGCCCGCGTGATGGTTCTTTTTGGCGGCGAAAGCGCACGCAGCACCGGAACCCTGGGCGAAGTCACCGCAGCCCTTGGCAAGCGCGACATTCACGAATTTTCAGACATTGAACCCAACCCCAGCTTTGAAACACTGATGCGTGCAGTTACCCGAGTGCGCGATGAAAAGATTGATTTTCTGCTGGCGGTAGGTGGCGGGTCGGTTATCGATGGCACAAAATTTGTCGCAGCGGCCGCGTTGTTTGAAGGCGATGAGTGGGACATCTTGCTGCAGGGCGGCGGCAACATAGATAAAGCTTTACCGTTTGGCGCGGTGCTGACCCTGCCCGCCACCGGCTCCGAAATGAACCAGGGCGCGGTGGTTACCCGCAAGTCCCTAAAAACAAAGCTGCCATTTCGCAGCCAGCACGTGTTCCCGAAGTTCTCGATTCTAGACCCGACAAAAACCTTCACCCTGCCGCCGCGGCAGGTCGCCAACGGCGTGGTTGATGCCTTTGTACACGTGATGGAGCAATATTTGACCTATCCCGCACAGGCACCGGTGCAGGATCGTTTTTCCGAAGGCTTGCTGCAAACGCTGATCGAAATTGGTCCCCAGTGCCTGGCCGAACCCGAAAACTACCAGGTGCGCGCCAGCCTGATGTGGACCGCCACCATGGCCCTGAATGGATTGATTGGCAGCGGTGTGCCGCAAGACTGGGCCACCCACATGCTGGGCCATGAACTCACCGCCCTGCATAACCTGGACCATGCTCAAACCCTGGCCATCGTGTTGCCATCTATGCTGCGCGAACGTAAAGCTGCGAAGCAGGCCAAACTGGTGCAATACGCCGAACGGGTCTGGAACATGACTGAGGGCAGCGCCGAACAAAAAGCCGATGCCGCTATCGACAAAACCCAGGCGTTCTTCGAATCCATGGGCGTAAAAACCCACTTGGCTGATTACCAGCTGGGCGAAGAACACATTGACGAGCTCATCGACGGCCTGAAGAAAAATGGCATGAACAAACTGGGTGAAAACGGTGACGTAACACCCGATATGTGCCGCCGCGTATTGCAGAGGTCACTTCGTTAAACTGTAAAAACCTTCAGTTTTTTGATCAATTACCGAAGACAAAACGCGGGGGGATGCGCCCGAAGGTGTGCGACCCGGTAACGGCGAGGCTGTCGTTGCCGGCATTAGGAGTCATTCCGAGGGTTCATCACACGATCTCCAGGTAGCTGTCATATTCAAACTTGGTCACGTAGCGGGCAAATTTACGCAATTCCTGCATCTTGCATTCGACCAACATGGTTTGCAGCCGTTTGGAGAAGATGGTCGGCACATCGGCACCCTTGCGAAAGGCGTCGATGGCGGTTGCCCAGTCCAGCGGCAAATTGTCGAGGTTCATCGAATACGCGTTCCCGGTGATGGTCACCGCCGGGAATACGGATGGCCGCGGTTCGGTTCTCATAGCCCCAAGAGACGCTTGTCGGCGCGTGAGCGCCGGGCAGCAGGCGGCGCGCAGAGGGTCCGCAACGTGGCGCATGTAGATCTCGAACTGGCCCGCCCCGTTTTCCGAGATCGTAGCATCGGCAGGAATGCCCTGAAATTCGCAGGCATCGTAAACGTCGTTCAGAAATTCATCGAAGTGTTGCAGTTCGTCCAGCGACATCGCGCCGTCGGGCGACTGGTCCAGGTGACCGGCATCAAAGGGCGGCCGGTAAAATCGCACAAGCCATCAGAATCGCTCGTCTCGAAAAACAGCTCACTGTTTTCGACATCCTCGCCCCAGATATCCATGACGACAATCGACAACGGCATCCGTAGCCCGCCGTCTATTACCTTGGACAACTGATCAACTGGCACACGCTTGCCACGCATCGTGCCGTTTAAATCGCAAACGCAGGCAAAAATGGAATCAATCTCTGGATGCTGTGCCAGCCAGATGCCTCTAGAAATTTTCCTGGTTTCGCAATACGAAGCGGGCCATCCAGCCTGCTATCGCCAGGGAGTCTGTCGTTGCAGCCGGCGCGCCCAACTCCTCCAACGCCTGGTCAGCGTTACTTTCAGGCAAAGACTGGCCTCGAAGATGACGAACAAGCCGTGTTTCAAACGTTACATCGAATTCGGGGTGTGCCTGAAAGGTTAAAATGCGGTTGTCATATTGCAAAGCCGCGAAGGGACAAAAAGCAGAAAACGCCAAAACATTGGCTCGATCGGGCTTCACTACCACCTGATCCTGATGCATCGCACTGAGGGTGAACTCATTGCTATTCGGCTTCACGGCGCTTACCCCGGGAAGCAACTCGTAATGGTGTAGGCCCGCGCCCCAACCTTCAGAGTACTTGTCCACAGAGCCACCAAAAGCCTCAGCGATAATCTGGTGGCCAAAACAGATCCCCAGCATGGGTCGATCGACTTTGTAAATGTCCAAAATCAGCAACTTGAGGCGTCGCATCCAAGGCAGATCCTGATAAACATTAGCCTTCGAGCCAGTTATGATCCAAGCATCACAGTCACTGGCTGAGCCGGGAAAGTCATCGTCACGTACGTCAAACGTTGCATAGTCAAATTCATAGCCAGCCCGCTTGAATAGATCTTTGAACATGTCAGCGTAAGAGCCGAATTCGGCTAGCAGATTGTCCGGCGTAATACCGGCGGCAAGAATGCCGACTTTCAAGGTCATCCGGGTTCTCCAATGGTACAGAGCCCGCTAATCACCGGAACCACGGAGATTTCCGCTGGAACCAGTGACCGGCCAGGCAGGCGTGTTTAAGACACATAATGGGTATGAGCTATAATAACGGTATTGGCCCTCAAAAGACTCTAGTATCAGTAGCTTCATTTTGAGCGTGGCGCGCACCCAACTCATCCAGCCATTCATTCGAGGCACCCAAATGATCAAAAAGAAACTGCTTGTTCTGGCTCTAGCAGCAGTGCCACTTTCAGTCGCTGCTGACATCACCCAAGCTACCCTCTACCCCTCCCATGGCGACCTGACCTGGCAAGAAACCCAAACGGTGAAACAGGGAGATGGCGTTATCACCATTAACCGCTTGCCCGTCAGCCTGCAGGACCAAAGTGTACGGGTGTCACTGGGCGGAGTTGCCGGTGCGCAAATCCAGCAGATTGAGATTGGCCGCGTTGAGCAAACCGGGTACGTATCCGAACAAACCCAGCGGCTGCGTAACGAGCTAACCCAAGTGCTAGAAAAACTTCAGGCGCAAGAAGACGCGATTCAAGCCTGGAACCAGCAAGTCACACTGATGACCAAAGCTGCCGAGAACCCACACGAACTGTCGGCCACCGAATTGAGTGACATGGCTGCCGCCTTGAAGCAGACAACAATGGCAGCACTGGCAGAAATTCGCGGCATACGCACCCAAATGCGTGACGACATAGCCCTGAAAGACCGCCTGGAACGGGAACTGTCACAAGCACAACAAAACGCCCGGGCCAGCAAAAAAGCACAGATTCACTACCGCGCCCCTGCCGGTGGCAATCTGACCATCACACTGGAATTCCAAAGCAACGAAGCGCGCTGGCGCAGCGAATACAATGCCCAACTAAGCTCCCGGGTAGCGGGCCAGAAAGCCAGCGACCCACAAAGCGGTGAATTAACGTTGCAGCACCTGGCCGTTGTGCAGCAGACCACCGGTGATGACTGGCGCAACGTCGAGTTGCAACTCTCAACCGCCAATGCCCGGCGTGGGACCAACATGCCAACCTTGGATTCCTGGGTGGTTAGCCCGGCACAGCCTGATTTTCTGGTGCGCCAGATGAAATCCGCCGCCCCCATGCTCGACAGCAGCGCCACAGCCGAGGTTGAGGCAGACTTCGGCGCCAGCGTCGAGCGGCAAAGCACCTTTAGCCAGAGCTACCGCCTGGCGCAGCCTGTCAGCGTTCCAAGCGGCGGCAACGGCCAGCGCCTCATCGTAGCCGAGCACACAGTAGCGGTGGAAATGGCAGTATGGACAGCACCGGCGTATGACCCAACAGGCTATGTGCACGCCACGGGGATATTCACCGCCGAGGCCCCCATACCCGCCGGCCCCGTGCAGCTGTTCCGCGATGGCCAGAGTGTAGGCAGTACCTACCTGTCTGAAATGACCAACGGCGAAGAACTGCGCCTGGGCTTCGGCGTGGATGAAGCCATACGGGTTGCCGTCGTCAACGAAACGGAACGCACCGGCGAAGAAGGCATCTGGAAAAGCGAACAGGTACAACGCCGACAAAACCGCTTTGAAATCACCAACCATCACAATGAGGCCGTAAACCTGCGGATTTTTGACCGCATGCCGGTGTCGCAAATCGACATCCTCACCGTAAAACCGCTGCAAATAAGCGAACCGGTGGAACGCAACGTGGACGACAAAAAAGGCGTATTGGCGTGGAACCGCACTGTACCGGCAGGTGAAACAGTCAGCGTGCAATCCGGATTTGAAGTGCGCGTGCCAGAAGGCAACCAACTGCCCAACCTGTAAAGCAGCAGAAGAATCACCAACCATTACCCTGGCGACTGACTCTGTCGCCTTGACTCACTATTCTATGCCGATTCATCGGCAGCGAGCCGCAGGGCAATTGAACGGTGGTTGAAAAACGACGGGTTTATGAACCCTTGAATCAATCGCTCTGCGTCAGCCCCATCTGCCAAAAATCAATCTCAAGGCGGGTAGCGTCACTGAATATTCGGCTAAGTTGATCAAACCTGGCGGAGGAGACATCGGCCAACCTCTCGTTCAACCAACGGATCTCGGATTGCATGGCGTCCTGGAACTCGGCGCTTTCGTACATGGCGATCCAGGCATCGTACGGATTGCTGCCGCCCCGAAGCGTTTCCGCCCGGCTGTTCAACCAGGTGGCTATTTCACCGTAACCCACCATGCAGGGCGAAAGCGCCACGTGCAGGTCCAACAAGTCACCGCGGTTGCCGGTATCAAGCACATAACGTGTGTAGGCCAGAGTCGCTCGGGCTTCCGGAAGGTTGGCAAGCTCCTGCTCTGAAATGCCCCACTCCTCGCAATAACGAATGTGCAAATCCAGCTCGATATCCACAATCGCTTTCAACCCTTCTTTGGCCTGTTTAAGGTCAGACAACGTCGGGCTTTTGTAAACCGCCAGGCCATAAGCACGGGCGAACTGAATCAGAAAAAGATAATCCTGCTTCAAATAATGCTGAAAAGCCTCTGGTGCAAGTGATGCATCGGCTAGCTGCTGCACAAAGCTGTGCTGGATGTAGGCGTGCCATTCGGCATGGCAGCTGTTTTTTAGATCTTCAAATTGGTAAGGCATTTTGTTTCCTGTTTAATTTGCCCATACGAGCCGTTAGCAGTCAGCTCGTCATGCAGTTTGCTATCGCTCGGAGGTCGTAGCCACTACACCTTAACCGAAACGCCAGTGTTTCCCAGGAAACCTCGGGGCGTTTCAGTTCGTCATCATTGCGCCCGGCTGGCAAAGCAATTGGAATCAACGCCCGATGCCTGGCAAATGCCTCCAGCTCTTCCCGGCTAACATCGTAAAAAACACGCTCACCATCGCTAGGGCCATGCCGAAGCGTAACCACCAGCATCCCGCCCGGCGCTAACAACTCAGCCAGAATTCGAAACGCTCGTTCACGAGCGGTCGGCGGGATATGCATCCAAACCGCAGAAACCAGAATCAGGTTAAAGCGATAACTCAGCTTTCGAACCTGATTAAGGTCTGGTAACTGATCGTCAATCCATTGAATGCTTTTGTCTTTGGTGGCGTTCTGGCCAAGCTCCCGTAAACTAGCCTCAGGCTCCACCGCGACCACATCCCAACCACGATTTACCAGAGCCGCAGCATCTCGGCCGCTGCCGGCGCCGACGTCGAGGGCAAGACCGGTCTTGCCGTCCATCTGGGGCAACCAGTCGCCGTTAACTTGATCGAAGGTTAGGGACTGGTATTGGTTGAAGTAGCGTTGGGCGTTTTGCGCTATAGGGGGCTACGCTCATTATTAGACGCTCTGGAACCTAATTAATTTATAAAAAGACGCTTAAACCGACTGAACATAGAAAGAAGTTAGCAAATACTGTATTTGTCATATCCTTAGCACTAAGACAATATATCCGCGTCTTCAAATAGTTGTAGCAATGGAGAAATTACCATGCCCGGGGCGGATCATTGGAGCGATAAAGAAATAGCGCTGACCGTTGCAGACTACATAAAGATGCTGACCCTTGAACTTGCAGGTCAACGCTATAATAAAAGTGCTCACCGTCGGGAGCTTCTGCAGAAACTAAACGGACGCAGTAACGGCGCCGTTGAGCTGAAACACCAGAATATCAGTGCGGTTTTGCTTAACCTGAACTGCTTCTGGATTCCAGGCTACAAGCCTCGTAGCAACTACCAAGAAGCTTTAGCGGTTTACGTCGAGAACTGGATTGACTCACATCCGGATTTTGACCGCGCATCTCAGTCTGCAGTCAAACAACCAGCATTTGTTCCTAGCGGGGTAGAGTTTTCTAGCCTTTTAGTTCAGGCACCGGAGCCCTCAACGAAAATACAAGAACCACACTCTATGTATTTGCCCAATCGCACTGCTTCCAAAAGAGATTATCTTGCCCAAGAGGCCCGAAATTCTGCACTCGGAAACGCTGGAGAGCTATTAATTCTGGAGTATGAGGAATATCGACTCAGATCTGCAGGTGAAAATGTGTTAGCTAATCGCATTGAACACGTTGCAAAATCGAAAGGCGATGGTCTTGGTTACGATGTCTTATCATTTGAAACATCTGGGCGGGAACGCTTCATTGAGGTCAAAACAACCGCATTCGCAAAAGAAACTCCATTTTATGCTTCCCGAAACGAAGTTTCATTTTCAGCGGATTTCCAGGATCAATTTCAGCTCTACCGGCTGTTCGAATTTCGAAAATCACCGAAATTATTCTCCCTACAAGGCAACATTAGCGACCACTGCCAAATGAACCCTGTGAATTTTTTATGCAGGTTGCGCTGACTTCAGACCATCGTGGCCAGTTCCTGCTAAAGGGTAGTTTCTCCGAGCCTCATATTGGGTTGTTCGTTATTATGACACCAGAACCATCGGCCAGCGTCGCGTCAAACTTCTTCTGTGCTTTAGAGCAAGGCGTTTATTCGGCCGACATTTTTCGGTCAGTTTTGACGTTATTGATTCGAAGATACCTGCTGTTTAATAGGGTAATTATGCGATCCGATTACGACGAGTTGTGTCGCACAAAGCATTTCTAATTTGGACCCCAATGATTTGAAGCATGGTGCCTGCCCCAAAAAGCCTGACATCTACCAAAAAAAGGAACGCCCTGCCGATGTCCTACCCCATCGAACAAAAGCTCGTTATTGCTGTAGCGTCCAGCGCCCTGTTTGACTTGTCTAATTCCGACCGTGTGTTTCGCGAACAAGGTGAAAAAGCCTACCGGGAGTATCAGGAGACTCATCTGACTAAGCCATTGCGAAAAGGCGTTGCCTTTCCGTTTGTAAAACGTTTCTTGAGTGTGAACCAGAAATTCCCAAAGCAATGCCCGGTGGAAGTGGTCTTGCTTTCACGAAACTCGGTCATTACCGGCAAGCGGGTGTTTCATTCTATTCACCACCACGGCCTGGACATTAGCCGCGCAGCCTTTCTGGAGGGCAAGTCGCCCTACGCATACATTCCAGCGTTCAATGCCTCGCTGTTCCTGTCAGCCAATGCCAGCGATGTGTCGCAGGCGATAGACTATGGCCACCCCGCTGGCACGGTTTTGCCCAGCAAGGTAGTGGATGATGAAGCTGACCCGGAACTGCGCATAGCGTTTGATTTTGATGGCGTAATTGCAGATGACGCTTCAGAACGGGTATTCAAAGCCGGCTCGCTAGAGGATTTTCAGGAGCATGAGACATCCCGCTCCCAAATTCCGCACAGCCCCGGCCCGCTTGCGGATCTGTTTCGTAAGCTATCCCACTTACAAAAGCTGGAAGACCAAGCGGTGATGGACGATCCCGACTACCGACGGATATTGAGGATCGCCATCGTGACCGCCCGCAGTGCGCCTTCCCATGAACGTGTGATTACGACGTTGGAACACTGGGGCGTGGACGCCAACGAGGTTTTCTTCTTGGGTGGAATGAAGAAAGACCGGATTCTGAAGGTGCTAAAGCCCCACATGTTCTTTGATGACCAGCGATCGCACCTGCAATCCGATGCGGGGGATATTCCGATGGTTCATATTCCGTTTGGGGTGGCGAATATTCACCCAATCACTCCGTCAGAATAAGGTTTCAAATGGGCTTTATGGCAATGGGGAGTTCCCGGTTCCGGGATGTCTTATCGCAAAAGGCTTCTTAAGCTGAATAAAAACGGTGACGAAGGCCGAAGTACCCGCTCAGCAGCGCGATCGCTTGCAGTCCCGGCCATGGCGGAAGAGGTTGCACAAATACAGCTGAATAAAAAACTGGCGATATTGCCATTCTGGATGCCGATGGCAAGACGCTGATGCTGGATGTGGATTTACCGGAAATTGAAGACTTTCCCACCACTGAGTTACGTGTATACGAGCGAGGTATTGGCGTTTCGGTCAAAAAGCTGTCTGACACGGCTTCCCGAAAACTCTACATGGCTCACGTGCATGGCATGGGCACTCGGTTGGTGGGCGAGTGTATTGCCTGCGCGCCGTCTGTTGAGGAAGTGATTCTGTCAGCGTTTACGCAGGTTTTCAGGGCCGACACTGGCCAAACCGAAGACAGGTATATCTTCAGTGTGAAAGTACGCCGCAACGCCTGGACCCGTATTCACTTTGGTAATCTGGAAGCTGTGGATTCGGTTGCCGCCTTGGCAGCCTTCGAGTTGCGGCGGGATATGACAAAAACCGGCATTTTCACTGCCATCGAGCCTTGGTGATGCAATCAGCGCCAGCGCCAACAGGCGCGGGCTTTTTCTGTGTTCAGGCGAATGGCGAAGGCGCTTCCTTGAACTCCGCATAAAGCTCCGGATAATACTCCCGAAGCCGCGACAAATTGGCTTGTGTGCCGCCTGGCAACATTTTGAGTAAGTTACTCTGCTCCGCCTTGGTCAGATGTTTGCGAAGGAATGGAAACAGCTGTTCACGCTCGACCTTTAAGTAAGCGTGATGAGCATCAAGATAGGTTTTGAGGTCCTCGGTAAAGCGCTCCATAGGCACCACGTGATCCATCAGGATCATGTCGAGCGTCTCGGAAAGCAGGTTCAGGCGCTTACGCAAGGCCTGGTAATCATCAGCCATTCGATGGCTTAACGCCTCGGCCTCGGGCTCTTTAGCGAGCAGGTGTTCGCTGTACAGACGCTCCAAAGGCATAATGAAGCCGTCCATGTATTCTAGAATATAGTCCACAACCTCACGTATCAGATGGAAGTCTGGACGTTCGCCCTGCTCCAAGTGCTTGTGCCTGCGCAAGAGTACGTGAAGCAAACGAGCCATGTTGGCGTGATCACGACGCAATTGGTTAAGACTGGCCATGATAAAGTCTCCTCTTCTGGTGCGTAGCGGCTATCCCCCTTTATTAGCGGGTAAGATTAACAAAAAAGACATCAGGCCACCGTGGCCAGTTCCTTGTTCAGGAGTAATTCTTTCGGAATCCATATTGGATCGTTAGCTATTGTAATACCAGAGCCAGCGAGCGGCGTAAATCTGAACTTCTTCTTTATGCCTGAAAAAGGTGCTTGTTTGGCGACTATTTTTGAAGTAATTCATCCTCAAAGAAGCCAACTAAACCACTTTCCTTACAGAATTAGCAGCTTAAAAGCAGGCAACGTCAAACAGGAAGTAAGTATTACAATGCCTTTAGAAAACATCGCAAAATTCGTTCAAGCCTGTCCGCCTTTGAGCCTCAAAGTTTGCCTGGCCCGTCGGGTGGCTAAGCTGCTGATTCCTTCGTCTACGGCGAAAATTTCGCGCTTGATGCGCAGTTGTTCGACAGAAAAATTGCTGGTGCTAACGCCAGCGTCAGACAAGCTGGTGTGCAAACCATTTAGCTGGACCTGTTTGTTTTGCCGTGCCTGACCTGCAGATCTATTTAAAGCTTGGCACTCATACCGGGCGACGCTTTACTACAATTTTCAAGCGCTTTATGGCTTGCTTTATGGTGATTTGGCGATAGGCTAGCGTTGGAATCAAAATACCAAAACTTCTTGTACAAGGAGCTCTGAATGGCCAGCTATATTGAATCTTCACTATCCCGAGATGAGTCCGTGCAAGAAATTTTCACCCTACACTGGTTCGCGTGGATGCCTGTGATTATTTGGGTGGTACTAGGCCTGTTAACGTTCGGGCTCACTTGGCTCATCGCAATTTATCAGGGGCTGTCACTCAAGTATCTTGAGCAAGGCCTGACAAACAAACGCGTGATCCTCAAGAGAGGTATCGTCAGTAGACGCACCGATGAGATTAAACTGAGATCAATTGAAACCGTCGAAATTGACCAAGGAGTTCTTGGCCGCATTTTCGGGTTTGGAACCGTTAAGGTTACAGGCCGTGGCATAAGTCGCCTTGATTTTAAAAATATTGACGACCCTATGCGCGTGAAAAGAGAAATCGAGAGCGTCAGCAGTCCAATCGAGTGACCACACCGAAAAAGGCATAAGGCGGGGACTGATTGCCTTGGACATCATCCCGCGGGCTGACTCACTTCAGTACCCTGAGAGATATCAGCTATGGCCGCCAGATACTCCTCAATATCAAACTTTACCAGCTCCCCCCGCGTGGGTCGCCGGCTGCGCTGATCTGGCTTGGCTACCAACCATTCGCAGTGGCAGGTTTCGGCGGCTTCGTACAGGGCTCCTGAAGCGGCAATTCTCTGCGGTTTGCCCAATCCTTCGCCAAAGCCTTACGGTCAAATGTTAGACTTTCGCTATATACTATGCGGCCATTCCATTTTATGCGGATGGCAGCGCAATACGATTTTGTTCCATCGGCTCGGGTTCTTGCAGTAATGGTGGCCACGGTGCTCAATGCTCCATTCGTGCGGTGCTCCAAGCCAGTTTCTGGAGCAATTTTGGAGCACCCAGACTACGAAAATGGCATAAAACAGGCAATAAATGGTTAATATTAGCGACATGAAAGCACCACAGAATAGGGCTTCAGGCCACGTAACCACAGGCGTAGAGCCTTCTCGGCGCTTCTGCGTTGCGCCAATGATGGATTGGACGACGCCGCATTATCGTTACATGGCGCGCCAGCTCAGTAAGCGCGCACTGCTGTACACCGAGATGGTCACCACCGGCGCGTTGATTCACGGCGATACCGAGCGGTTTTTACACCACAACGCGGCAGAATATCCGCTGGCGTTGCAGTTAGGTGGAAGCAATGCCGGCGAGTTGGCGCACTGTGCGGACCTGGCGCAGCAGTTCGGGTTTAGCGAGGTGAATCTGAATGTGGGCTGTCCCAGTGACAAGGTGCAGAACAATATGATTGGCGCCTGCCTGATGGGCCATCCGGATATTGTGGCTGAAGGCTTTAAGGCGATGCAGGCGGCTACGGATATTCCGGTCACGGTGAAACACCGTATTGGTATTAATGGCCGCGAATCCTGGGACGAGCTGTGCGGATTTATTGAGACGGTGGCAGCTGCGGGCTGTAAAACCTTTATCGTTCACGCCCGTATCGCGGTACTGGAAGGGTTGAGTCCAAAAGAAAACCGCGATGTGCCGCCGCTGAAATACGATTGGGTGTATCGCTTGAAGGCAAAGTATCCGCAGCTGGAAATCATCATCAACGGTGGCATAAAAACCGTGAATGAATGCCACCAGCATCTGGTCCATTCCGACGGCGTTATGCTGGGCCGCGAGGCGTACCATAACCCGTGGATTCTGACCCAGGTAGACAGCGAGTTTTTTGGAGAGCCGGAAAAGACTGTCAGCCGCCATGAAGCTCTGGAAGCTATGTACCCGTTTATTGAACAAGAGCTGGCGCGCGGTGTGTATCTGGGCCATATTTCCAGACACATGCTGGGATTGTTCCACGGTATTCCGGGTGGGCGCCAATTCCGCCGTTACATCAGCGAAAACGCCCACAAACCAGGCGCTGGACTCGATGTTTTGCGCCAGGCTCTGGCCAAAGTTCCACAAATCGACGCCGCCACAGCATTTACCGAAGCATAATGCCATTTAATAGCTGAATAGCCTTTGGTCATCTTGTTCGACCTGCTGTGGCCCGTTATTGTAGTGTTTCGTACTCTTTTATTACCAATGTAACCGACGTAGCAGGACATCAGCGCGAATGAGCAACAAGCTTGAGCAACTGAAAACCATGACCACTGTCGTGGCTGACACCGGCGATCTCGATGCCATTGCCGCCTGGCGCCCGCAAGATGCCACCACCAATCCGTCACTTCTGCTCAAAGCCGTTGAATCTGCCGCTTACCAGCCGATGGTCGACAAGGCCATTGCCGCGGCAAAACGTCAGGCTGGCGCAAGTTCGGGCCGGCTTGGTTTGGCTACCGATATTCTGGCGGTATTGGCTGGTGGCGAAATTCTGCGACTGATTCCTGGCGTGGTGTCTACCGAGGTAGACGCCCGCCTGTCGTTTGACACCATCGGCACACTGTCGCGCGCACGGCGGATGGTCGCGCTTTATGACCAACAGGGTATTGATACCCAGCGAGTGCTGATCAAGATTGCCGCCACTTGGGAAGGCATCAAAGCCGCCGAGCAGCTTGAAAAAGAAGGCATTCGCTGCAACCTTACTCTGCTGTTCTCCTTCGCCCAGGCCGTTGCCTGTGCACAGGCCGGGGTCACGCTGATTTCACCGTTCGTTGGCCGTATTATGGACTGGCATCTGGCAGACAGCGGTCGCGACAGTTTTTCAGCCAGTGAAGACCCGGGCGTGCTGTCGGTAGCGCGTATCTACAATTACTACAAAACCAACGATTTCAACACCGCAGTGATGGGCGCCAGTTTCCGCAACATCGGGCAAATTGAAATGTTGGCCGGCTGTGACCGTCTCACCATAAGCCCAGTACTGATGCAGGCGCTCCAGAACGAAACGGGTGTTCTTGAATGCAAGCTCAGCCCGGAAGATGCTCGTTCGAAAGACAAGCGCATCCACATGGATGAAAAGCAGTTCCGCTGGGATTCAAACAACGATGCCATGGCGACCGAAAAGCTGGCAGACGGCATTCGGCTCTTTGCGGCCGACCAGCTGAAACTGGAAGCGCGGATACGCCAACGGGCCGAAGCCATCGGCTGAGCTGTTGAATTCGAACCGGCCCTTGATAGCCATCTAAGCCAAGACAACAAGCACGCGGTGCTGTCGAATAACTGGTGGGTGGCTTTTGCCGATGGGCATGCCGACGAATACGAAGAACACCTTACTTAGCCGAATTGCAGAACTGCTTCAACTTAATCACCGGGAATACATACAGGCTCGGCACCGCGCGGAAGTTGCGCAACAAACCTTGAGGACACACCCATGCTAGCCATTCTTTACCCTGACACACCGATGGACAGCGACGCTTATCGCACTACGTTGAATTTCCTAGAAAATTTACCAGGTGTTTCAGTACGCGTTCACGAAATCCAGGGTGCCAAACAGCGGTTAACCGAAGTATATTTACTGGGCAACACCAAAGGCCTGAATAAGGAAGACATTGAAGCGCTGCCGGCGGTCGAACGGGCTATCCGCATTTCCGAAGATTACCGAATTCTGGGACGCCATAAAGACGACAATCGTCAAAACGGCTTTACCTATAACGGCGTTGAATTCAACCAGTCCAACCTGAACATTTTTGCCGGCCTGTGTGCGGTGGATGTGCCCGAACACGTCGAGCAAATGATGCAGGCGCTGGAACAGCACGGCGAAGTGTGTACCCGCATGGGTGCGTACAAGCCACGCACCAACCCCTATTCGTTTCAAGGCCACGGCAAAGGCTGCTTGCCCTGGGTGTTTGAAAAAGCCGGCAAGCACGGCATCAAGGTGGTGGCCATGGAGATTACCCATGAAAGCCACATTGAAGAAATCGATACCTGCCTGGAAAAGCTGGGGCGCCCTACCGGCGTCATGCTGCAAATTGGTACTCGCAATACCCAGAACTTTGAGCTTCTGAAGGCCATTGGTCGCCAGAGCACTTACCCGGCGCTGCTCAAGCGTGGCTTCGGCATTACTCTTAACGAGTCTTTGAACGCGGCGGAATACTTGGCGTCGGAAGGCAATGCCAACGTCATTTTCTGTCTACGTGGTATGAAAACCGAAGCGGGCCAGCCCCACCGCAACATGGTGGATTTCGCCCACGTGCCCACGGTAAAACGCCTGACCCGCATGCCGGTGTGTATTGACCCGTCTCACTCTGTGGGCAGCCGTGACCGCGCGCCAGATGGCATTCTGGAAGTGATGCACGCCACCGCACAGGGCGTTGTAGCTGGCGCCAACATGGTATTGGTAGATTTCCACCCAAAGCCAGAGAAAGCTCTGGTAGACGGTCCTCAGGCGCTGCTGATGAACGAATTGCCGGCGTACCTGGAAGACATCCGTCTGTGCCACGACACCTGGAAAAAACGCCAGGCGATTTATCAGACTGTTCAGGATTCAATGGCCAAATGATTGTATACGGACACCGCGGTGCCAAAGGCGAAGCTCCAGAAAACACCCTGGAGGGCTTTGTCCATGCCCACCGCCAGGGCATACGCCACTTTGAGCTGGACTTGGTGCTGTCTAAAGACGGCATTCCAGTGCTGGTACACGATTTAACGGTAAATCGTACAACGACGTTTAAAGGGCACGTTAGCAAATACACTCTGGCAGAGCTGACCCGAATGGACGCGCGCCGCAACGTCAGTTCCTGGCCGAGCCCGGTGGGGATTCCCAGCCTGGATCAGTTGCTGGACCAGTTTGACGACCTTGAACACTTGCAGCTGGAAGTCAAAAGCGATAAATCCCCGCGCATGAATGTGCTCAGCAACCGGCTAACGGAAATCATTCAGGCACGGCGGCTTTATGACAAAGTGGCCGTAACCTCGTCCGATATTCACTTTTTAAAGGAAATTCGCCGGCGTAACCGCAATATTCGGTTGGGGCTGGTGGCAGAACGCAAATTTCCTCGGCCCATGAGCATTGCCAGCCGCCTGGAAGTGGAATACCTGTGCATTAACTGGAAGTTGCTCAGCAAAGAGCTGGTAGACGACGCCCACCGCAAGGGTATGCACGTGTCGGCGTGGACGGTAAACCGTATTTTCGACATGCTGGAACTGGAAAAAATGGGGGTAGACAGCATTATTACCGACTACCCGACCAGCACCATAACCTACTTTGACAATCGCACCCGTCACCAGCGGGCTCTGCCCGACAACAGTGGGGTCGCTGCGCCGGGCAATCAGCAGGCGACGGGCACTCACTAAAACCGCTAGAAAATCCGGTTCAGTCCGTTCAGCGCGGCTACCCGATAGGCTTCTGCCATGGTCGGGTAGTTGAACGTGGTATTGATGAAGTAGTTGAGCGAGTTTGCGTCACCTTTCTGATTCATGATGGCCTGGCCGATGTGGACAATCTCTGCAGCTTGGTCACCAAAACAGTGAATACCCAAAATTTCACGGGTTTCACGGTGGAACAGAATTTTCAGCATGCCCACCGGCTCCCCGGTAATCTGCGCCCGAGCCAAATCCTTAAAGAACGCTTGGCCCAGCTCGTAGGGCACTTTTGCCTCGGTCAGTTCGCGCTCGGTTTTACCCACCGAACTGATTTCTGGAATGGTATAAATGCCGGTTGGCACGTCCGACACAAAGCGGAAGTAATCGTCTTGGACAATGTCAGAGGAGGCAGACCGGCCCTGGTCATAGGCGGCACTGGCCAGGCTGGGCCAGCCAATAACATCTCCGACGGCATAAATGTTCTCTACCTCGGTGCGGTAATGGTCGTCTACCGACAGTTGGCCGCGGCCATTGGCCTGCAAACCAATGTTTTCCAACGCCAGTTTGTCAGTGTTACCGGTGCGACCGTTACACCACAGGAACGCGTCCGCCCGAATTTTCTTACCAGATTTAAGAGACAGCACCACGCCGTGGTCGTCGCCGTCTACGGATTCGTATTCTTCATTGTGCCGCACCAGAACGCCGTTGTTGCGCAGGTGATAACTCAGGGCGTCAGAAATATCGTCGTCCAGGAAAGTCAGCAAGCGGCTACCCGGATTGATTAAATCCACTTTTACGCCAAGCCCGGCGAAGATAGAGGCGTACTCCGAACCAATCACCCCTGCGCCATAAATAATTAAGGTGCGCGGCGTGTGGGACAGGCTCAGAACCGTGTCTGAATTGTAAATGCGGTGATGACGAAAGTTCAAATCTGGCGGCAAATAGGGGCGCGAGCCCGAAGCAATAATCGCCTGCTTGAAGTGTAGGGTTTCCACGCCTTTGCTACCGCGTACTTCCAGCTCGTTTTTACCCACAAACGAGGCGCTACCGTTGACCAGATCAATGCGGTTGCGGGAATAGAATTGGGTGCGCTGTTTAACCTGTGTACCAATCACCTTTTGAGCATTCTGCAAAACACGCGGAAACGAGAACCAACGCGGCTCGCCGATATCACGGAACATTTGATTGGTGTTAAAGGTGATGATCTGCTTGACCGAGTGACGCAGGGCTTTCGAAGGAATGGTACCCCAGTGGGTACAGTTGCCGCCTACGGTGTTTTTGTCTTCAACAATGGCTACGCGCTTGCCGTTTTTCGTTGCGTTCATCGCGGCACCTTCGCCGGACGGTCCGGCGCCGATAACCACTACGTCGTATTGATGCTCTGGCATACCCGCAGTAACTCCTTATCTGGGTCTCAAATTGTACGTTATTGTCTGTTTTAGCTCAGTTTTTAGGGCGAGTGGCATCGTAGCCCAGACTGTTATTCGCTTCGCCACTAACACGCTCACTATTTTCTTCACATTTCTGGGTGTTACCGCCGCATAACTCGCAAGAGGAACTGATCCCCAGCGCACCAATGCCGCCACAGGTACCGCTGATCGGTTTGCGGCCAAAAATAACGCCCACCGACATGCCCGCTATCAGCAGAATCACAATAAAAAACACCAAAAAAAAGGTACCCATGCTGTTCTCCCGCTACTGGGTAATAAATGATGAAAATGCCGGTGTGTAGTGGCTTTCAAACCCCGCCTCACCGCGCACTATAAAATAAGCCGGTATGTTGTGGCGAACCGCCAGCGCCATAGCATCCTCGAACCCCATCACAGTAAAGCCGGTGGCCAGAGCGTCAGCGCGCATACAGTTTTCCTCAATTACGGTGACCGACGCCAAGTTATGGGTAATCGGTTTACCGGTTTGCGGGTCCAGTGTATGGGAATAGCGCTGTCCATCAAATTCGTAATAGTTACGATAGTCACCGGACGTGGCGAGGGCACGATAATTCCGGGCACCATCCACGGCTGAGGCTCCGCCCAACGCAACGATACGATTCACCTGCTCGGCGGCATCTCCGGGTGTTTCGATGGCCAGGCGCCAGGCCGAACCATCGGGCTTGCGCCCTCCTACACTGACTTCACCGCCAATTTCAACCAGATAATTGCTAATACCTTCGGCAACCAAATAACGGCCAACTTCGTCAACGCCAAAGCCTTTGGCAATGGCACTCAAATCCAGATACTGCGTTTCACTGGTACGTATGCCCGGGGGCTGATCTCGCAGTTCGATTTTGTCATGACCGGTGCGGCCCAATATTCTGGCCAACGTGACTTTATCTGGCACTTTGTCTGGCCGCGCATCCGGGCCAAAACCCCATAAATTGACCACAGGGCCTATGGTGACATCAAAGGCGCCGTCAGTGAGCTCTGACACCGTTTCTGCTTCCAGCAGCACGGTGTATAAGGATGCTGATAATGCGGTCCAATCGGACTGGTCTGGCAGCGAGTTGAAGCGTGAAAGCTCGGAATCTTCGCGCCAGGTAGACATAGCAGCATCTACGCCATCCAGAACCTGCTCAATGCCTCCAGCAAGCTGCTGAAGCCGAACCTGGTCGTCTTCCATGACCACACTGATGTGGTATCGAGTACCAAAGATCGGCCCGGAGATTTCCCAGATCTGTTGATCCGGCTTAAACGAACAACCCGCCAAGGCCGCCACAACCAGTGCAAAAAACACACTGGTCATGACCGCCCGGGCGGGTTTAACTACATTGAATAGCATCGGGATTTTACTAGCCTCCGAAGTCATCCAGCATAATATTTTCATCTTCTACACCCAGATCTTTCAGCATCTTGATAACCGATGCGTTCATGATGGGCGGCCCGCACATGTAAAACTCGCAGTCTTCGGGTGCCGGGTGATCTTTCAAGTAATTTTCAAACAGCACATTGTGGATAAATCCGGTGTCACCACTCCAGTCGTCGTTTGGCTGGGGGTCAGACAAAGCCACATGCCACACAAAGTTATCATTTTCTTTGGCCAAACCGTCAAAGTCTTCGACGTAGAACATTTCCCGTACGCTACGTGCGCCATACCAGAAGCTGATCTTGCGCTTGGAGTTCAGACGTTTGAGTTGGTCAAAGATGAGGGAACGCATGGGCGCCATACCGGCACCGCCACCCACAAACACCATTTCTGCATCGGTCTTTTTAGCAAAGAACTCACCAAACGGACCCATCACGGTCATCTTGTCCCCTGGCTCCAAATCAAAAACGAAGCTCGACATGATTCCCGGGTTGTGGTCGGTGCCCGGAGGGGGCGTTGCGATACGGATGTTAAACTTCAACACGCCTTTCTCTTCCGGATAGTTGGCCATGGAGTAAGCGCGGATCGTGTCTTCTTTGTTGATGGCCTTATAGCGCCAGATATCGTGCTTATCCCAATCTTCTCGGAACTTTTCTTCGATCGCAAATTTCTTGAAGTCGATTTCGTACTCCGGGCATTCCAGCTGAACGTAACCGCCCGCACGGAAGTCGACTTCTTCGCCCTCAGGCAACTTCAGAATCAGCTCTTTAATAAAGGTGGCCTGATTGTGGTTACTTACCACTTCACATTCCCACTTCTTCACACCGAAAAACTCTTCCGGCACTTCAATTTTCATGTTCTGCTTTACCGGAACCTGGCACGACAGACGCCAGCCTTCTTTTTCTTCCCGGTTAGTGAAGTGGGTTCTTTCCGTGGCCAACATAGCGCCGCCACCTTCAAAAACCTTGCACTTGCACTGGGCGCAAGTTCCGCCTCCGCCACAGGCAGACGACAAAAAGATACCACTGCCGGACAATGTGTTCAGCAGTTTCCCACCGGCTTCGGTTTGCACCGTGTGCTCGGGGTCATCATTGATTTCAATCGTCACATCACCGGTACTGACCAGTTTTGAACGGGCCGCGAGGATAATCGCGACCAGCGCCAGAACAATCACAGTGAACATGACTACGCCGAGAATAATTTCTGTATTCATGGTCTCGCCTTTTCGTTTATCCGAATCACCGGGTGTGAATTACAGGGAAATGCCGGAGAAAGACATAAAGCCCAACGACATCAAACCTACGGTAATAAAGGTTATGCCCAAGCCCCGCAGGCCTTCCGGTACGTCGCTGTACTTAAGTTTTTCCCGAATGCCGGCCAAAGCCACAATCGCCAGTGCCCAACCTACGCCGGCACCGAAACCGTACACCACACTCTCACCGAAGGTGTAGTCGCGCTCGACCATGAACAGGGCCGCACCCAAAATGGCGCAGTTCACTGTAATAAGCGGCAGAAACACCCCAAGTGCGGCGTACAGCGCCGGCATGTACTTATCCAGAACCATTTCCATGATCTGCACAATCGCAGCGATTACGCCAATGTACGTAATCAATCCCAAAAAGCTCAGGTCTGTGTTAGGCAATCCGGCCCAAGACAACGCACCTTCACGCAGAATATTGTTGTAGATCAGGTTGTTCACCGGCACGGTGAGGGTCAGCACCACCACCACGGCAATACCCAGGCCAGTTGCGGCTTCGATCTTTTTAGAGATCGCCAGGAAGGTACACATACCCAGAAAAAAGGCCAAAGCCATGTTTTCAACAAAAATAGCCTTAACCAGCAGACTGATGTAATGCTCCATCAGAAAGCCTCCTTATGGGTGTGGCGGGACATTTTGAAGTCTGCCTCTTCCACTTGCTCGGGTCTCCATGCGCGCAGGGCCCAAATTGCCATGCCAATGATAAAGAACGCGCTGGGCGGCAACAGCAACAGCCCGTTGGGGACGTACCAACCGCCTTGACTGACAGGCAGCATCAGGGTAACGCCAAACAGTGAACCGGCGCCCAGCAACTCACGGAAGAAGGCGACAAAGAGCAGCATCACCGAGTAGCCCAGACCGTTGCCTATGCCATCAAGGAAGCTCAGCCAAGGCCCGTTCTTCATGGCAAAACCTTCTGCACGGCCCATAACGATACAGTTGGTGATGATCAGACCAACGAACACCGACAGCTGCTTGGACACTTCATAGGCATACGCCTTCAGCAACTGATCCACCACAATAACCAGAGAAGCAATAATGGTCATCTGGGCGATGATGCGGATACTGTTCGGAATTTTTGCCCGCACCAGCGATACCGCCAGGTTGGAACAAGCGGTTACCGCAGTAACGGAAAGACACATAACAATGGTGACGTTCATGCTGGTGGTTACCGCCAGCGCTGAACAAATACCCAGAATCTGCAATCCAATCGGGTTGTTACTGAAAATTGGTTCAAAAAGAACTTTTTTAGCGGTCATTTCGGACATGATCAGACCTCCCCTTGACGAAGTTTCTTGAGGAACGCCGCGTAGCCACGATCACCCATCCAATAATTCACCAGATGCTCTACACCGCGACTGGTCAAAGTGGCACCGGAAAGCGCGTCCACTTTGTGTTGCTTGTTCGCAGTATTGGCATCAACACCGCCTTTTACCAGGCGGATCTGCGGCTCGGTTTTGTTTTCGTCGTAAAGCTGCTTACCCACCCACTGGGACTTCCAGCGCGGGTTATCCACCTCGCCACCCAAGCCCGGCGTTTCCGCGTGGGCGTAAAAGCCCAAGCCTTCGATGGTGTTCAAGTCGCCCTCAAGGGATACAAAACCATACAGAGTGGACCACAAACCATAACCGTGAACCGGCAGTACAACGCGCTTCACCTCGTCGCCTTCGCGCAGCAGATAGACCTTGGCTACGTTAGGGCGACGCTTTATGCCCGCCAGGTCTTCCTTGGCAGGAATCTTGGTGGACATGTCCGGGTCAGACGCGGCTTTGTACATATCGTATTTCATCGCGTCTTGCACATTGACTGCTTCAGGTTCAACAAAGGCGCCAGAATCCAAATCTACCAGGCGAACATCAAAGCGAGTAAAAATATCTTCGATCTGCTCGGCACTGGCGGCCTCCGGCAACATACCCGAAGCCGCCAGGATATTGGTTTTGATGTCCAGGTTCTGATTTTTAATCTGTGCCGGGCGCAGCAATACTGCGGCGGTCGATACGATAACTGAAAACACAATACTCAGTACCAAAGCGACCATTAACGTTCTGGAGACTGTTTCTTTAACCTTAGCCACGAGCGAGCCTCCGTTTAACATTAGCCTGAACAACGTAGTGGTCCATCAGCGGGGCAAACAGGTTAGCGAACAAGATCGCCAGCATGATGCCTTCGGGAAAGGCCGGGTTTACGACACGTATCAGAATGGTCATCACGCCCACCAGAATACCGAAGCACCAGCGGCCGGTGTGGGTCATGGCAGACGACACCGGGTCCGTCGCCATAAACATCATGCCGAAGGCAAAACCACCAATCACTAGATGCCAGTACGCCGGCACGGCAAACATGGGATTCGTTTCTGACCCCACCACATTCATTAGCAGCGAGGTGGCAATCATGCCTAGCAATACGCCCCCAACAATACGGTAAGAGGCTATTTTCATGACCAGCAGCACAGCGCCACCTGCCAGCACAGCCAGGGTCGAGGTTTCACCCATAGAGCCCTGAATGGTGCCCATGAATGCGTTTGACCAACCAATCTGACTTTCCAGAGCTTCAACACCGCCGCTGGCAGCCCAGCTCAGAGATGTCGCACCGCTAAAACCGTCAACCGCTGTCCATACCGTGTCACCGGAGATCTGCGCCGGATAGGCGAAGTACAGGAAAGCACGGCCGGTCAATGCCGGGTTGAGGAAGTTCTTGCCGGTTCCGCCAAACACTTCTTTACCGATCACGATGCCGAAGGTAATGCCCAAAGCCACTTGCCACAAAGGCACGGTGGGCGGGCAAATCAGCGCAAACAAAATCGAGGTTACAAAAAAGCCTTCGTTGATTTCGTGGCGACGCACGGTGGCAAACATCACTTCCCAGAACCCGCCGACAACAAAGGTCACCACGTAGATGGGAATAAAGTAAGCCATGCCGTAGATGAAATTATCCAGCAGGCCAGCACCTGCACCGGTGACCGCCATAGCGTTTATAAACGCCGTGCGTAAGCCGCCGTCTCCGATCAAAGCCTCCGGATTGGTGGCTAGATAGCTGTTGGCCTGAAAGCCGATGTTCCACATACCGAAGAACATGGCCGGAAAGGTGCACAGCCACACCGTAATCATGATGCGCTTCAGGTCAATGCCATCACGCACATGAGAGGTGGATTTGGTGACCGAACTGGGCGAGTAGAAAATGGTGTCTACCGCTTCGTAGAGCGCGTACCAACGCTCGTGACGACCACCTTTCTCAAAATGATGCTCGATTCCGTCGAGAAACTGTCGGATAGCCATAATTTAGCCCTCGATCTCGATGCGGGTCAGATTCTCTCGGAGAATTGGCCCGTATTCATATTTACCCGGACACACAAAGGTGCACAGAGCCAGATCTTCTTCATCCAGTTCCAGCGCACCCAGTTTCTGGGCCATTTCTGTGTCACCGACGATTAACGCCCGCAACAGCTGGGTTGGCAATATGTCTAACGGCATAACGCGCTCGTAAGCGCCCACCGGAACCATCGCTCGTTCGCTGCCGTTGGTGCTGGTATTGAAGTTGAAACGCTTACCACCCGTCAGTTTTGACAGGTAAATGTTCAATGTCGAAAATTTGTTCACGCCCGGCGACAGGTAGGCCATGAAGTGCCGGCTATTGCCTTCAGCCAGCACCGACACCTGATTGGCGAAACGCCCTAAATAAGCGCAGGTCCCTTCGGCCCGTCGGCCGCCAAACACCGAACCCGATATCGGGCGCAATTCACAGTCAGTTTCGGTTTCGCCATCCAACAACTCAACCAGACTTGCTCCTAAACGCGTACGAACCAGGCGAGGTTTCAGAGCTTTAGGCCCACCAATTGCGACAACGCGCTCAATGGGAAGTTCACCGGTAACGAACAGCTTGCCGATATCAATAACGTCTTGATAATTTACAGACCACACAGTTTTGCTGAGCGATACCGGGTCCAGGTGATGAATATGGGTGCCTACGTTACCTGCCGGGTGAACGCCGTCACACTGATTGACTTCAATGACATCAGACTTGGGCACTGCCACGTTTGAGCCAGGCTTGCCTGTTACGAACACCTTGCCAGCTGTCAGCTTGGCAATAATGCTCAGGCCGTTTTCAAAGGCCTTGCTGTTCTCGGCAATAATAATGGTAGGGTCTGCGGCCAACGGGTTGGTATCCATCACCGACACAAAGATTGAATGAGGCACGGAGTCAATCGCCGGCACCTTGCTGAACGGGCGCGTTACCAGCGTCGCCCACAACCCCGATTCCACTAGGTTATCAACAACTTGCTTGCGCTCTAGGCCCGCAATATCGGCATCGCTGTAAGACGCGAAGGTTTCCGCCTCGTTGCCATCAATTTCGATGACAATCGACTGGAAAACCCGACGGTCACCACGGTTAATTTCTTTCACCACGCCCGCTGCCGGTGAAGTGTAACGAACGCCTTCGGTCTTCTTATCCGTAAACAGCAGCGTGCCGCGCTTAACGCGGTCCCCTTCCTTAACATCCATCGTCGGCTTCATGCCGTTGTAGTCAAAGCCGACAAGTGCCACGTGGCGAATCGGTTTGCCGTCGGTGATGGTCTGTTCGGGGACGCCGCTGATGGGAAGATCTAGGCCTTTTGTGATCTTTATCATTAGCCTCATCCAATCATCATAAACTATTCGATGTATTTACCACGCCAGACGCATTACCTCGAACTTCCCGCACATACCTCACCGGTTTGGTGTTAAGTGGCTTGCCGTAAGGCGGTTGGCATTACGCAAGCACATACCGGTGGCAAAGGAAGGATAAGAAGCGGGCGTCAGACATAACCAAAATCGCGCTTATTATAGAGAGTCGGGGCCGGCATTTCTACCGCAAAGGCCCACCAGTTTCTTGCTCCAAGTAAAGAGGGTGTGTTTATACCGCGCTAGAAAAAAGCCCCATCAGTACGAACTGAAGGGGCTTTTATTCACTCGCCAGGCAATTATCTCAGAGCCAGCGCGACCAACTCAGCCGCGGACGCGCTTGGGGAAAACAGGATAGTTGATGCCAGCCATCTGGCTAACAACCCTTATAACCTGTGCGCTGTAGCCGAATTCGTTGTCATACCAAACGTACAGAATCAGGCGTTTTCCGGCAGCAATCGTTGCTTGGGCATCCACAATACCGGCGTGGCGCGAGCCAACAAAATCCGTCGACACCACTTCTGTGGAGTTTACATAGTCAATCTGCTTTTGCAGTTCTGAGTGCAGCGCTATGTCACGCAAGTATTCGTTAACGCTCTCTACATCCACGTCTGTTTTGAGATTCAGGTTCAGAATCGCCATGGAAACGTTAGGCGTGGGCACACGAATGGCGTTACCCGTGAGCTTGCCTTTCAGTTCTGGCAGGGCCTTTGACACCGCTTTGGCAGCGCCGGTCTCGGTAATGACCATGTTCAGCGGCGCACTGCGGCCACGACGACTGCCTTTGTGGTAGTTGTCGATCAGGTTTTGGTCGTTGGTGTAAGAGTGCACCGTTTCTACGTGGCCATCTTCAATGCCGTATTCGTCATAGATAGCCTTCAGCACCGGGGTAATGGCATTGGTGGTGCACGAGGCGGCCGACAGAATTTTATCGTCGTCAGTAATCCAGTCGTTATTAATGCCGTAAACAATATTCTTAATATCACCTTTGCCCGGCGCGGTCAGCATCACGCGGCTGACGCCTTTGGATTTCAAGTGCAGACCCAAGCCTTCTTCATCGCGCCACATGCCGGTGTTGTCGATCACAATGGCATTCTTGATGCCGTACTGGGTGTAGTCCACCTGGTCTGGCCCGGCGGAGTAAATCACTCTGATAAAGTTGCCGTTCGCGATCAGCGCGGAGTTTTCCGCGTCAACACGAATAGTGCCATTAAAGGGGCCGTGAACGGAGTCGCGGCGAAGCAGGCTGGCACGCTTTTCGAGATCATTGTCGGCACCGCCATGGCGCACAACGATGGCACGCAAACGCAGGTTGTTACCGCCACCGGCTTTTTCAATCAGAATACGGGCCAACAAGCGGCCGATACGGCCGAAACCGTAAAGCACGATGTCTTTGGTGTCGTTTTGGGCGTCTTCTTCCGACTGGGAAGCGTACAAACCCGCGATGGTTCCGATTTCCTGCGTAAGAAACTCGTTCAGATCACCACCAACGGCACTGAATTTGACCGCCAGCTTGCCGATGTCTACGTGGCCGCGCCCCAGCTCCATGGCGTCCATCGCCTGAAGAATTGGCAGGGTGTCATGTACCGACAGCTCGCTGTCTTCTACCTGACGCACATAGCGGTGAGCGCGAATGATATCAATCACGGACTGATTGATCACCGAGCGGCCGTAAACCGACGTGACAACGTTGTTACGGCGGTACAGGCGTCCAATTAGCGGGATCATGGCTTCGGCGGTAGATTCGCGCTCTGTCCAGTTCGACAGGTGCTGGTGGATCTGTTCGTGGCTCACGGTTTAAGACCTCTGGATAGAAACGTTTTGGGAATGCAAAGTAAACATGAAAAAAATCCGGTGGCGTATTATCCAATTTAACACCGCCTACGGCAAATCCAGCGCCCGTTTTTACATCCACTCGACCCCTCCTGCTCTGCAGCGGTAGAATGGCCAGCTTATTTAACGGCTCTCGAATTCGAAAAAGGCACATTTTCCAACATGACCAGCACTACCCTGCTTGCCCCGGAGTTCCCAAAAAAGCCTGCCGATCATCGTGTCTGGGGTCAGCTTCATGGCAGCAGTGACGCTCTGGCAGTTTGTGAAAGCGCGCGCAACCATCAGGGGTTAACCCTGGTGATCACCCGCAGCACCGCCGATGCCATCCGCCTGGAACAGGCAATGCGGTTTTTTCTGGGCCTGCCAGCAGAAGAAGACGGCCCGGCCGTAAGCGCTGATGGTCTGGAGTTGCTGTCGCTGCCAGACTGGGAAACCCTGCCTTACGACCAGTTTTCGCCCCATCAGGATATTATTTCCCGCCGCATTCGCACCTTGCATCGCCTGCCCTCTACCGCACACGGCGTGCTTGTTGTACCTGCGCGCACCCTGATGCACCGCTTACCGCCGGTAAATTACTTGCAAGGCAACACCCTGCTGTTAAAAGTTGGCCAATCGCTTGACATCAACAGCTGGCGTTTGCAGCTCGAAGCGGCCGGCTACCGCTATGCCGACAATGTTTATGAGCACGGCGAATACGCTGTGCGCGGCGCCATTCTGGACATTTTCCCCATGGGCGCCAGCCAGCCCTACCGCATTGATTTGTTCGACAACGAAATTGAAACCCTGCGCACCTTTGACCCGGACACCCAGCGCTCAGTCGATCGCATTCAGCAGGTGGAACTGCTGCCGGCGTTTGAGTTCCCTTGGGATAAACAAGCCCGTTCGGCGTTTCGCGGGCGCTGGTTCGAGCAATTCCCCAACGCAGACAAAAGCGCGCCTGTGTATCAGGACGTCAGTCAGGGCATCACATCGCCAGGCATTGAATATTATTTGCCGCTATTTTTTGATGCCACTGCCACGCTTTTTGATTATCTGCCGGCCAGTACTCGGGTGTTCACTGCAGACGGCCTGAACGAATCAGTGCAGCAGTTCGACAGCGAAACCCGTAACCGTCATGAAGAACGCCGCCACGACCGCGTGCGGCCAATCATGCCGCCAACCCAGCTGTTTTTACAGCAGGACGAGCTGTTTGGGCTGCTCAAGCAGTTTCCTCGGGTAACCACCCGCACAGCCACCGACGACGGCAGCGGCAGCGTGAACTGTGCCGCCCGCGAACTACCAGACATCGCCATGGACGGACGCGCAGCGGACCCTGCCGGGCGCTTAAAACGGTTCATCAGCGAATTCGACGGTCGCATTCTGATTTGTGCCGAATCGTCTGGCCGGCGCGAAGCGCTGATCGACAACCTCGCCCAACAATCCCTGCAACTTCAGGCGCTAGACAGCTGGCAGAGTTTTCTGGATAGCCCAAAATGCAGTCTGGGCATTACCATCGCGCCTATGGAGCAGGGCTTGGTGCTGCCAGACCGGCAACTGGCGCTGATCACCGAAACGGCTCTCTTCGGTGATCGAGTGCTGCAACGCAGGCGTCGGGAAAAGCCCACTGAACTAAATGACGACGGCTACCGCGACCTTTCGGAACTGCGTATCGGCTCGCCGGTGGTGCACATTGACCACGGTGTGGGCCGCTATCAGGGTTTGGAAACCATCACCGTGGAAGGAGAAGCCAGCGAATTTCTGATGCTGGGATACGCTGGCAGCTCCAAGCTGTATGTTCCTGTGTCCAGCCTGCATCTGATTTCACGTTACGCCGGCAGCGACACCGAACACGCGCCGCTGCACAAGCTGGGCACCGATCGCTGGAACAACGCCAAGAAAAAAGCTCTGGAGAAAATACGCGACACTGCTGCTGAGCTTTTAGACGTGTACGCCCGCCGCGAAGCCCGCAAAGGCTTCAGCTTCGAGAACCCGCAGGAAGCCTACCGCACCTTTGCGGCTGGCTTCCCGTTCGAGGAAACACCGGATCAAGAAGTGGCGATTATGGCGGTGCTGGAAGACATGACCAGCGAGCGCCCGATGGATCGTTTGATTTGCGGCGACGTAGGCTTTGGCAAAACCGAAGTGGCCATGCGCGCCGCGTTTGTAGCGACCTGGTCTGGCAAACAGGTGGCGGTATTGGTGCCTACGACTCTGCTGGCGCAGCAACATTACGAATCTTTCCGCGACCGCTTTTCGGATACCGCCGTTAATGTAGAGTTGCTCAGCCGCTTCCGCAGCGGCAGCCAAACCAATAAAGCGTTGGAGGCCATGGAAAATGGCAAAGCCGATATTGTTATTGGCACCCACAAACTGCTGCAAGGCGACATTCGGTTCAAAAATCTGGGCTTGGTGATTATTGATGAAGAGCACCGCTTCGGGGTGCAACAGAAAGAAAAGTTAAAGGCGCTGCGGGCCGAAGTCGACATGCTCAACCTGACCGCCACGCCCATTCCCCGCACCTTGAATATGGCCATGGGCCACCTGCGTGACCTGTCCATCATTGCGACACCACCGGCGCGGCGTTTGTCGGTAAAAACCTTTGTCCGCCAGCGCGACGAACCCATGGTGAAAGAAGCGATTTTGCGGGAAATCCTGC
This sequence comes from Marinobacter psychrophilus, assembly GCF_001043175.1. Classification (NCBI taxonomy): domain Bacteria; kingdom Pseudomonadati; phylum Pseudomonadota; class Gammaproteobacteria; order Pseudomonadales; family Marinobacteraceae; genus Marinobacter; species Marinobacter psychrophilus. Next base: position 1,231,768 of record NZ_CP011494.1, on the reverse strand, counting down.
GTGGCGGTCAGGTGTACTTTCTGCACAATAACGTGACCAGCATCGAAAAAACTGCGGCAGACCTGCGCCAACTGATTCCCGAAGCCCGCGTTGGCGTTGCCCACGGCCAGATGCGCGAACGCGATCTGGAACAGATCATGAAAGACTTTTATCACAAGCGCTTTAACGTACTGGTGTGTACCACCATCATTGAAACCGGCATAGACGTGCCCACCGCCAACACCATTATTATCGAGCGCGCGGATAAATTCGGTCTGGCCCAGCTGCACCAGTTGCGAGGCCGGGTGGGCCGATCCCACCACCAAGCCTATGCTTACCTGCTCACACCGCCACCGAAAGCCATCAGCTCAGATGCAAAAAAGCGCCTGGAGGCTATTTCTGAAGCTCAGGATTTGGGCGCCGGCTTTATGCTGGCCACCCAAGACCTCGAAATCCGCGGCGCTGGCGAACTGCTGGGCGAGGAGCAGAGCGGGCAAATTGAAAGCATTGGCTTTACCCTGTACATGCAACTGCTGGACGAAGCGGTAAAGGCCATCCGCGAAGGCCGTACGCCCAACGCAGAGCTGCCACTGAGTCACGGCACCGAAATGAATTTGCGCATCCCGGCGCTGATTCCGGACGATTACCTGCCAGACGTTCATAACCGGCTAATGCTGTACAAACGCATTTCCAGCGTTGCCAATGATGAACAATTAAAAGAACTTCAGGTAGAAATGATCGACCGTTTTGGATTGCTGCCGCAACCGGCCAAAAATCTGATGCGCCAGGCAGCGCTGCGGATGCGCGCCGAGGCTCTGGGCGTCATCAAGGTAGACGCTGGCAAGGAATGGGCGCGACTGGAATTTGGCAACAGCACCAGCGTAGACCCGCTGGCACTGATTAAGAAAGTGCAATCTGACCCCGGTGAGTATCGCTTGGAAGGCGCCAACAGTTTCCGTTTCCGGCTGAACGACACCTCAACCGGTGGTAAGCTTGATGGCATTGCCGCTATGTTCGATGAACTGGCACCGGCCAAATCCTCAGGCCGGCCCCGATGACTGTTGGAGAAACTGACTTGCGTAAACACCCGAACTCACCTTTTACGATGGCCGTGCTGGTTCTTTTGACACTGGTAGTGGGTACGCCTCTGGCTCAAGCCAGCGACCGGTATCGCGCGGAATTCGTGATTCTGGAGCGCATTATCGCGCCTGAAAATCTGGTCGAGAATATGAGCGGGCAAACGGTCACCCCCACGCCGATTATTAACAAGGCGCTTTGGTTTACACCTGAGGACGGTGGACCGCGCAGCTCATTGGATCAGGTCAGCGGCCTGTATCTAGACAGTGCCGCCGCACGGCTGACCAACAGCGGCCGTTTCCGCATTCTGGCCAAAGCCGGATGGCTCGAAGATTTTCCGCAGAACTACGTTGGCGAACGCCTGGCGGTGGCCGTTGGCGACTGGTTGCCCCAGGCAAGACAGCGTGACGTGGAAGGTTATATAAAAATCGATCGCAAGCGTTTTTTGCACGTCGAAACTCACCTGAATCATTGGCAAGATGCTGCCTCAGCGGCGCAGCCCAGCGCTCAGGCTGAACCGCAGCTACTGACCTGGATCCGTGAAACCCGCCGCATGCGCAGCAGCAAGATCCATTTTCTGGATTCGCCCACCATCGGCGTGTTGATTTATTTCGCAAAAATCGAGGATTGAGCTGCCAGCGCCGAAACACGGCTCAGGCTTTCGTCTGCAGGGCTCCAAGCCCGGCAACAGAGTCCTTTAGCAGCGTTTTCACGGCAACCATACCGTCATCAATCGCACGCTGAATGTCCGCCATGGTGATCGCCGTGTCGGTTTTACCTGCAGCATAGTTGACTACAAGGCACAAGCTGACATAACGCATTCCCAACTCTGCGGCCAAGGCCGCTTCCGGCATGCCGGTCATACCCGCCAGATCACAGCCATCACGCTCCATACGGCGAACTTCCGCAGCGGTTTCCAAGCGTGGCCCCTGGGTGGCACCATAAACCCCGTGGCTGGAAAAGCTCAGTCCCAGACGTTCCGCTTGCTCAATCAAAATCGCCCGCGCCGACTCGTTGTAAGGCCAGGTGAAGTCAATGTGGGTGACGTTATCCAGTTCGCCCTCAAAAAACGTACCACTGCGGCCCCATGTGTAATCAATCAGCTGGTCCGGTATGACAATGTGGGCCGGCCCCATATCCGGGTGTATGCCGCCAACAGCGTTAACGCCCACCAACGTGCGCACGCCGGCGTCAAAAAGCGCCTGAACATTGGCGCGGTAGTTAATCTGGTGAGGCGGTATACGGTGTGGGTTACCGTGGCGGGCCAGAAACAGCACATTCTGCTGGCCCAACAACCCACTGGTAAGCACGGACGAAGGTATACCCCAGGCATTGGCCGTGCTCCGCTCGCCGGTTATTTGTAAACCTTCAAGAGCCATCAGGCCGGTGCCACCGATGATGCCAACGGGTTGCTCAACGAGGTTTTGCATAATGCTTCTCTACCGACTTCTGTTGGCTGACGGCTTCTTCGTGGTTGTCGCGCAGAGAGCGCTCACCGGCTTCGTTAGCGGTATCACCGCGACCCTGATCTCGACCAAAATCGTGTTCCAAATGCTTCAGCTTAACGCTATCAGCCACGTGCAGCGTTTGGGTGGGGAACGCCAACTCGGCGCCATGGCCAATAATGATGTCGCTGATTTTCAGCAACACGTCCTGCTTCACTTCGTGATACTTCACCCACTCGCTGGTTTTTGTGAAGGTATACACCATGATGTCCAGCGTGGAGTGATTGAACGCCAGAAAATTCACAATCAGAGTTTGCCGGGCTTCGATCTCGTCGTGATTTTGCAGCATTGAGCGTATGTCGCTCACAATGCCTGAGACGCGGTCAATATCTTCATAACGCACGCCAATCGTTTCACTAATTCTACGGTGAGACATACGTGACGGGTTTTCTACTGCAATGGTGGTAAACGTAGCGTTGGGTACATAAAGCGGGCGTTTGTCAAACGTACGGATAGTGCACATACGCCAGCCGATCTGCTCTACCGTGCCCTCAATATTGCGATCTGGCGAGCGTATCCAATCGCCTACCTTGAACGGGCGGTCGAGGTGGATAATAAAACCGCCGAAAAAGTTGGCCAACAGGTCTTTGGCGGCAAAACCAATGGCGATACCGCCCACACCGCCGAACGCCAGTACCCCGGAAATGCTGTAACCCAGGGTTTGCAACGCAATCAGTATGACGGTAATGATGACAACCATTCGCGACAATTTGCTGATTGCGTTAACCGTGGTGTAATCCATCGGTTTTTTCATTTTAACCGGCGACACTAACACCTGCTCAATCTGCTTGATCAGGCCCAAAACAGCCCAGCTCACCACCCAAATGAAGCCAATTTCAAGCAAGGCATCGTTGGCGGTAAACACATCCGCCTCGGAATAGTAGTAGGCCACTTCCGCCGCCCAATAAACGCCCTGCAACCAGATAAAAAACACCAGAGGCAAACGTATGGCGTGCAGTATGGCGTCATCCCAGATATTGCGGGTTTCAATAAACTTGCGTTCCATGGCGGCAATCACGCGGCTGACCATGAAGGCCACCGTTGCGGTACCAAATACCAGACCAAACACAATTAGACCCGCGCGCCAGCCCGAAGATAGCAGCTCGAAGTTCGTCATCCAGCCACTAAAGGCCACTATGCCTTCCTCAATCATGGAATCCCTCTTATGCAAAACGAAGAGTGCGCCTGGCAGCTCTGCCGGTGCTCTGTACTAACAGGTTAAAATCGACGTACTAAAAAATAAGCACCGGCATCCCTGGCCGTAATCGGGCAAACAGCGCCACCAGGTCTGCGTTACGCATACGCACGCAACCGTGTGACAACGGAGTGCCCATCGGTTCGGTGTCAGGAGTGCCGTGAATGTATATGAAGCGGCGAAAAGTATCGACCCCGGGGCCGCGATTCACGCCCCACTGCCGGCCACACAGCCACACAATGCGCGACAATATCCAGTCACGCTCGGGGTGATCAATGGCCAGTTCGGGGTTGTAGATTTCGCCGGTTGGGCGGCGGCCACGAAATACGCTGTTCAGTGGTTGCCCAGCGCCAATCATGACGCGAATATAATGTTGGCCCCGGGGCGTGCAACCACTGCCATCACGTTCGCCAGCACCGTTACGCGCTGTAGACACCGAATAATCGCCCACGCAAATGAAGGTGTCGTCAAACAGTTGCAGACGCTGAAGGGCAATATCAATAAGCAGATGACTGACAGCAGAATCGCCGATAACCACAATAGGCTCCATTCGGGCTTAGTGGCGGCACTGACTGATTACAACACAGCCAGTGATTCCTGATTGCAGGGCATAGGAGCCAGCATCGGGTCTTTCGCCTGCATGCCAGCCGCCAAAAATGGCACCAGACGCGCAGCAATTTCTTGCACGCTGGTTTCCACGCCCATCTTGTTAACCAGAATATCACGTAAAGCTTCATTACTGGACATGGTAAAAGCGGTGGCGCCAAGCATGAACTGAATGCGCCAGTAACGATCGACCACAGAAAGCTCTGGCGTGGCTTCTTTCAACAAACCCATGAAGCGGCTGAAGGGTTCGCTGTATTCCTGCTCCAGAAATTTTCGCAAGTGCCCCTGCGACTGGGTATAGGCCAGGCCAAGAAGCCGCATGAAGATCGCAATGCCTCGCTCGCTGCGCTGGGGCGTTCGCACTGCGCTTTCGGTCAGGGCCCGCAGGGTCTGATTTAACGTTGGCGCTTTGCCATTACAACTTTTTTCCAGATCGTCAAACGCCGCTTCGGCGGTGGCCGAAAAAGGTGTTAAAAAGCGGGCAAAAACTGCTTGTATCAGGGATTTTTTGGAGCCAAAGTGGTAGTTTACAGCGGCAAGGTTCACTTTTGCCCGGCTGGTGATCATCCGCAGCGACGTTTCAGCAAACCCACGATCGGCGAACAACTCTTCCGCTGCATCCAAAATGCGATCTACAGTATCTGATTGCGCCATTGTAAATCCTGATTCTATTGATAACCGTGTGTTTTAAACATACGTTTTAAACATACGTTTGAAGGATCAATTTGTCAAGTTAGCACTGTCCTTTCCGTCGTCTACCGGGCCGCCTTCCGCCAAACCCTGATCCAGTCCCTCTTGGCGACTGTCCAGAAACACCTGTTGCAACCTCTGGTACGCTTTGTCAGCCTCTACAAGATAAAACAGATACAGGCGCACGTATTTGCGCTCAGTCAATTGTTGCACCAGTGTATGCGTCTTCGATGCTTCCCGTAATCGCGAAAAGCTATGACTTGCCAGCGCAGGGTTGAACGCCGCCATACGTTCGCACTGCCACGCCAGCCCATCGACTCCCTCTAGATGCGCCACATGCCGCCTGGCGTCCCGCAGCATTTGCCCTCGCTGTTGCACCAGCTCCCGGTTTGATGGACGTGGATTGAATACCCGGCGTACCGGCGGTACTGCCAGCAGGACCGTCGTAACAAACACACCAAAACCTGCACCGCCCAGCCACGCCGGCAATAAACCAAGCACGCCGCTGACAAAGAAAACAGCAGCAACGGTCACCGCCAGCAACCACAGATCCCGGCGCCTTCGCGCAGCAGAAATCCGGGCGTTATCCGGCCATTTCTCCATCGCCAGCAAGTCGTAATCGGCCAGCAGCACCCGGTCACATTGGCGCATCATCAATCGCAGCTGTCGCTGGTGGTTGGCGGCTTTGTCACGATTGGTACCAGAGGAAGCATCGCGACTGCCCGCCGCGTCGGCAGCCATTGCGTCAGACGGCTGCTTGGCGCTTTCATTTGAGCCACTTGACGGTTGAGTGTTATTTTGAGTGACTTGGCCTGCAACCGCGACAGCCTTATCCGCCGCGGCCGGCGCCCGGTCTGCCGCCCGGCCTTGGCGCAATACCGCGGGCGCTGCGGCTGACGACGCCGTTGCAGGTGCCTGTCGCGCCTGGGTGCCTGTGTTCTGGGCCATGGGCAATTCCATCTGAAAATGTAAGAACTTATCAACTTTAACGGCACCGGCGGCAGAATCTTGAGGCCCGCGTTGTTCCTCTGGCGTCATCTGGTTATTCTGGCCCACCGTATGCTACGTCATCATTTCAACCGCAAGAGGCTTTCCCCATGTTTACAGGCATTGTTCAGGGCATTGCGACCATTGAAGACGTTATCACTGCGCCAGGGCTCAGTACGTTTGCCATCGCCTTGCCCGCTGGCAGAGCCGAAGGCGTGACCATCGGCGCCTCGGTTGCCATAAACGGAACCTGCATGACCGTCACCCGCCAGCAAGGCGACGTTCTCTACTTTGACGCCATGCAGGAAACCCTGCGGGCGACGACGTTGGGCGCTCTGGAGGCCGGCAGCCAGGTGAATTACGAACGCGCAGCGCGCATTGGCGATGAAATTGGTGGGCATTTACTCTCGGGACACATTCACACTCGCGCGCAGGTTGTTGATATTGTGCGCAGCGAAAATAACGTTAGCCTTTGGTTTGAAGTACCGGCAGCCTGGGCCCACTATGTGTTTGCCAAGGGCTACATTGCTATTAACGGCGCCAGCCTTACCATTGGCGAAGTGCATGACAACCGCTTCAATGTCCATCTGATTCCAGAAACCTTGCGCGCCACGGTTTTTGGCGAAACCAGTGTGGGCCAGAACGTAAACATTGAAATCGACAGCCAGACCCAAACCATTGTCGACACCTTGGCCCGCTTGGGTTACGACCGCCCTGCCATCTAATTCCGTTGCCTGATCGAGAGGTGTGGTTAAGGGGCGTGATCCAAAGCTGCAATCAAAAGTTGTGATCAAAAGCGGTCGTAAACGGACACCAGCGTTTGGCTTTTAACGGCTGGCTGCTAACACCACAAATTTAGGGTTGGCGTCTAGCTGGCGCACCTGGGGGAAAAAGCGGCCAAGGCTGCGGTGGTAACCCAGATGCCTGTTACCCACCAGCAACAGGCGTCCACCAGGGCGAAGGTGGCGGCGGGAAGCGGCAAACAGCGCTAGAGCGATATGATCACCCACAACCCCACCCTCGTGAAACGGCGGGTTAAGCAGTATCAGATCGAACTCGCCGCCGTCTGCCGCAATGCTGTCGGCATGGCGGAAAGCAAATGCACTGTGGGGGAATTCACGGGCGGCGTTGGTAGCGGCGCTAATGACCGCTTGGCTGGAAACATCGCTGAAGGTCAGCTCAAGGTGGCTGTTCGCCGCCAGTGCTGCCAATCCAAGTACGCCATTACCGCAGGCGAGGTCTAATACACGCGCGCCTGGAGCCAACGCTGCGGCTGCCTCCGTAACGTGGGGCAGCAATGCCCGGGTGCCAATATCCAGCTTGTCGCGGGCGAAGACCGCCGGCAGAGCTGCAACGTTCAGTGCTTTTGCTTTTTCAGCGCCCGCAGCAAGCGAGTAGCCCTGCCACGCCGGGGTCCAGTTTGTTAACTCTGCGCTCCCCTTGCGACATATCACCACCCGCGCTTTTTTGCGCGCCGGGCACACTTTTTCGGTAACAACTGCCTGGGCAAATACGTCCACACTGCGATTTGGCAAGTGCTTTATCATACCGCCAGCGAGTAGCACGCCGTTGTTTGCCAGCAAGGCATTCACCCGTCGAAGCAGCCAGGCTAGGTAGTCGCCATAGCGGGGAATGCGCATGACCACCAGATCAAACAGCCCTTCCAGTCTACTGTCGCTGTGCGAGCTGTTTGTTGCCGTTTCCTGCGCCAACACCGGGTCGTCGCACCAGCTTAGAGGCACTGGCTGATCGCTCAGATTGCTCTGCAGCGGTGGATTCAAAGCAAGATTGTATGCCAGCAAACCCTCAAGGGCCGCGCTGTCGGCCAGGGTAATCGGCTGCGATTCCCATAGCCCCAGCGTAAGGGCGCCAAAGTTATCATCCACCACTAGCACCCGCGGGTGTTGTTTACCCGCCGGCTGTTTATCCGCCAGCCACCCGTCCTTCATCCAATGCGTGGCCTGCTGCAATAGCAGTTCATCCGCTGAATCCCAGGCTTGAAGGCTGGCAGCCTTGGCATTTGGCTTCGCTGCCTTATCAAGCGTTGGCGCAGGCACCGCGCGCTCCAGATTCAACGGCCACGTCACTGACGAAAGGCTCGGTACACCGTAAACTTGTTGTTTGTTGCAAGCCGTTCAACCGGGCCAATACAGCGACGAATCAAGGCCTCATAAGGTAGGAAGTTGTTGGCCACCAGGCGCAGCTCACCGCCGTGTTCCAAGTGGCTGGCCAAGTCGCGCACAAAGCGCTCGGTCATGGTCATGTCGGTGCGCACACCGCTGTGGAACGGCGGGTTAGACACTACCGCCTGCCAACGACCGTCTAGCCCGGCAATGCCGTCAGCCGCAATAATCTCGCCCCGCGCACCCACTCGGTTGTAAGTCGCGCGCGCGCTCAGCAGCGCTTGCGACTGCACGTCTACGGCGTCAACGCTTAGGTCCGTGTTTTCATCAATCTGCAACCAGGCGCCAATAACACCCGCACCGCAGGCAAAGTCGAGAACACGCAAGGCCTTGCCAGCTCGCGTCGGCGGTATACCGGGCGCCGCCCGCACCGACAGGGTGGTTAAGGGGGTGCTGGCCAAGGTTTCCAGCAAAAGGCTTGTGCCCGAATCCAGTTCGCCACGGCTGAACACACCGGGTAAGCCTGCTACCTCGAGCCCCCGGCCAGCAACGCTGACCTGGCTCCAATCCAGCCAATCTGCGATGGCAAAGTGCGCAAGCGGTGTTACGTCGTCTGCGCACCAAACCTGACAATGCCGCGCACTGTCAATTTTTTGCACCTGAGGCAAGGCCTCGCGCAGCTGTTTTACCGCGCCGGCAATGCCCTCTTTTTTCTCCCCCAACACCAGCAGGCGGCCACCGGGGCACACCAGCCAACGCGCCAGCGACAGTCGCACATCCAGCTCAGCGCGGGCCTTGGGCAAAAACACCACAACAGAATCAAAAGCTGCGGCAGTCAGGGCCGGGGCGTCGTAGCCAAAGGCCACCGGCCAACTGCCGGCCTGTTCCAGGGCCTGGGCGTACCCGGCGTGTTCGGTCATAGCCAGGCCAGTGCTGCCCAACGTTGCCAGCTCAGTTAGTAAACCCGGTACAGTAGCGCCCAACAGGGCGACCTTGCCGGTCAGATAAGAACGATTACGAAGCAGCGCTTCGTGAGAATTAGGTAATGCAGACATGGACGTTCCGTAGTTCAGGCTTTAATCAGGCGGCCGGAGCGCACCGGGCGAAGTACCATTTCATCCACCGATTGTTGGCGGGCATGCTCGCTAACGGCCGCGCTGGATATGGGTATGCCCATATCCCGCATTATGCCGTCACGCAGGTCGTATACGAAGCCATGCACGGTTAAGTCTTGGCCCCGTTTCCAGGCGTCCTGAACAATGCTGTTCTGGCACACGTGGTCCACCTGTTCAATCACGTTCAGTTCGCACAAGCGGTCAGCGCGATCTTGCACACTGGTGATGGGTGTCAGAATGTGCCGGTAACGATCACGCACGTCTTGCACGTGGCGCAGCCAGTTGGCAATCAGACCAAAACTCTCGTTTAACAGGGCGGCTTTAACGCCGCCGCAGCCGTAGTGGCCCACCAAAAGAACGTGTTTCACTTTCAACACGTCAATCGCAAACTGCAGCACCGACAGGCAGTTAAAGTCTGTGTGCACCACCACGTTGGCCACGTTACGGTGAACAAATAACTCGCCAGGCATCAGGTCCACAATCTGATTAGCTGGCACCCGGCTGTCTGCACAACCAATCCACAAATATTCCGGGGCCTGCTGATTTGATAACCGATCAAAAAACTGTGGGTCCTGTGCTTTAATACCCTCTGCCCAGGCCCGGTTTTTTTCCAGTAAATAATCCAGTTGCCCCATCTACGCGCTCCGATTTTGAGTTAAGGCGAAAGATTGAACGGGAATTGCTCCCGTTAATCAATACCTAGTTCACATCAGAAGCCGTTTCTACCGGTTCAGCGGGTGCCTGGTGAAGCGTTGTCTGCGCCAGGTCCAGTAGTTCCCGCAGGGCCACAGAAAACATCGCGTATTCCGGCTCAGTGCTGCGTTTCAACTCGACCAACATCTCCTGCCAGCGGTCAATCTTGGGCTGGTGATGAGCCATCCATTGATCCACGCACTGGGCCACATCATGCGGCTCGCCTGCTTGCTGCAGCACGCCGGTGGTAAGCGCCCGCTGCTGCCAGTTCAGGTCTTCACGGAAACTTTCCCGCGCCAGCGACTGCCAGTGGCTGGCTGGCACCAGCGCCGAGATGGCGCCGGCAAACCAGTTCAACTGCAGACGTTCGCTAATTTCGTAGTACAAGCTGGCCACAGTTTTCAATGGCACGTCTGTCGCTTCTTGGGCTTCGATAATACCCAGCGACGAATACAAATAGTTGGTGCCGGCCAGCACCGGCGCCAGATCTTCCGGCACTCCGGAATCCATCAGAGCCTGATAGCGCTTTTCCCAGAGTTTACGGGTTTGTCCGTTAAGGTAGTCTGGCAGGCCCGCAGTAATAGCCCAAACGCTGTCGGCAAAGCGCTCAATGTGATGGGCAATCGACAGTTCGGCGCGGCGATTACGCAAAAGCCATTTCACAGTGCGCCGCATCAGTCGCATAACTTCTTGCATCAGTTCTATCTGTAGCTGAGCGCTTACATGGAAATCCAGGTCTTCAATACGGTCCCACCAGGTGTCAACACGGAACAGATCGCGGGCAATAATCCAGGCCAAGGCTATCTGCGCCGAATCGGCGCCGGTCGCTTGTTTGATGCTGTCGACAAAAATAATGCCCATGTGGTTGACCATATCATTGGCAATCTGGGTACCAATGATTTCCCGCCTTAGCTGGTGTTCGCCCAGCTCTTCGGCAAATTTGCGATTAAGCTCCCGCGGAAACACCTTGTACATTTCCCCCGCCAACAGCGGGTCATCAGGCAGGTTGCTGGCGACCAGAGTCTGCTTTAAGTCTGCCTTTACATACGCAATCAACACCGCAAGTTCCGGCCGTGTCAGGCCTTTACCGGCCTGCTTGCGCTGGTTTAAGGCCTCGTCGTCAGGCAAAAACTCCAGCTCGCGGTTAAGTTTGCCTTCTGCCTCTAAGGTGTTCATCAGCCTACGACATTCTTCAATGCGCTTGGGGGCATCTTCGCTGGCGATGCTCAGAGCCTGGGTCTGGCGGTAATTGTTCTTCAGCACCAGCGCAGACACGTCTTCGGTCATGTCTTCCAGCAGCAGGTTGCGCTGTTTAGCAGTCAAATCGCCCATCACAATGGAACGATTGAGCAGAATCTTTATATTCACTTCGTGGTCTGAACAGTCCACACCACCGGAATTGTCAATGAAGTCGGTGTTCAGGCGCCCGTCTTTGAGCGCATATTCAATACGACCACGCTGTGTAAGGCCCAGGTTACCGCCTTCGGCAACCACCTTGCAGCGCAGGTCAGCGCCGTTGATACGAACGCCGTCATTGGCTTTATCGCCGACATCGCTGTGGCTTTCACCACCGCCTTTAACATAGGTGCCAATGCCGCCAACCCATAGCAGGTCTACCTGCGCTTTGAGAATGTGGGCAATCAGCATGTTGGGCGGCACCCGATCTGCGTTAATTCCTAGCAGGGCTTTGATTTCGGGGCTCAGCGGAATGGATTTCGTACTGCGGCTAAAAACGCCACCACCGGCGGATAGCAACTCGCTGTTGTAATCAGTCCAGGCCGAACGCGGCATTTTGAAAAGGCGCAGGCGTTCTTTATAACTCTTGGCTGCGTCCGGAGACGGATCGATAAAAATATGGATATGGTTGAACGCCGCTACCAAGCGGGTTTTTTCTGAGCTCAGCAGGCCGTTGCCAAACACGTCACCGGCCATGTCACCAATGCCCACCACGGTAAACTCGTCGTCCGCCGGGTTAATACCCATTTCCCGGAAGTGTCGCTCTACCGATACCCAGGCGCCGCGGGCGGTTATAGCCATTTTTTTATGGTCATAACCATTACTACCGCCAGAGGCAAAGGCGTCTCCCATCCAGAAATCGTAATCGGCAGACAGGCCATTGGCGATGTCAGAAAATGTGGCAGTGCCTTTGTCGGCAGCTACTACCAGGTAGTGATCGTCTGCGTCTTGGCGCACCACGCTGAGCGGCGGCACAATATTACCGTCCACCAAGTTGTCGGTAATATCCAGCAACCCGCGAATAAAGGTCTTATACGCTTCTTTGCCTTCGGTTTGGAAGGCCTCGCGGTTAGAGGCTTTCGGCAGTTGCTTGGCAACAAAACCGCCCTTCGCTCCCACCGGCACAATCACCGCATTTTTTACCTGTTGCGCCTTTACCAGGCCTAGCACTTCGGTACGGTAATCTTCAAAACGATCCGACCAGCGCAGGCCTCCGCGCGCCACTTTACCACCTCGCAGATGCACACCTTCTACGCGCGGCGAATAGACAAATATTTCAAACATCGGCACCGGCAGTGGCATGTCCGGAATGCCGGTCGGATCCAACTTTACGCTGATGTAAGACTTGGGCTGGCCAGACTCGTCGGGCTGGTAATAATTAGTGCGCAGGGTGGAGTGAATCAGCTCCATATAAAACTTGAACACCCGGTCTTCGCTCAGGTTTTCTACTTCCTCCAGCCCGGTGTTGAATTCCACCAGCAGTTTCTGCTGCGTAGCCTCGCGCTTGGCCGGGCTGTAACCGTTATCCGGATTAAAGCGGGCCTCAAAGTAGGCCAGCAGAACTTCGGTCAGGTTCTTGTGGTTGAACAGGGTTCTGGCAATAAAGGTCTGGCTGTTGGAAAAGCGGATCTGGCGCATGTAACGGGCATAGGTGCGCAGCAGCGCAATCTGGCGCCAGCTCTTATAAGACGATTTCATCAGACGGTTAAAGGCGTCGTTCTCGGCATCGCCGCGCCACACACGACGGAAAAGTTCTTCAAACAGCGGGCGCAAACGCTGAAGGTCGACCGTGGCGCCGGAAGCCGTGCGCAGAGTGAAGTCGTGCAGCCAGACCACTTCGCCACTGCGGCTGGTCATTTCAAAAGGGTGTTCGCTGAGCACGCGGAAGCCGAAGTTGTCGAACACCGGCATAACGTCTGACAAAGGTACCGGATGGTTGGGATAGAACAATTTAAAGTGGATGGTGCTGTCGTCTTCTTCCAACGCCCGGTAAAAACTCATCGCCATGTCGCCGGTTTTGGCGGCACTGGCAGCGTATTCCAGATCAATGGCGGCGCGACGCGGCGAAAACATTTCCAGGTAACTGGCAGGGAAGCCAGTACTCCAGTTACGCTTCATCTCGCTGCCTTTTTCTTCGCCCCAGGCCTCGGTAAGCGCCTCTAACAGCCCGTCACTCCAGGACTGTGCAAGCCCGAATACCTTTTGGCGAATCTCGGCCAGTTGCAGCTGGCGGTTTTCCATAGGCGGCACGCGAATGGTGAACTGCACCCGCGCCAGAACCGATTCAGAAAAATAAGTGACAAATTCAATGTCTTCAGCGCCCAGGGTTTCTATTAAAACCTGCTCAACTTTCAGACGCAGTTCGGTGTTGTAGATGTCCCGCGGGAAATAGGCCAGACACGACACAAACTGGCCGTACACGTCCTCGCGCATGAACAGTTCAATGCGTCGGCGTTCCTGGATGTACAGTATGCCGGTGGCCAGTCGCAGCAGCTCTTCGGTATTGAGCTGAAACAGCTCGTCACGAGGCAACACCGTCAGAATCTGGTCAAGTTCTTTGCCGGTATAGTCGTCACGGGGGAAGCCGGATTGCGTCATCACGCTTTCAAACTTGCGGCGAATCAATGGAATCTGGTCCGGCCGCTCGTTGTACACCCGAGCGGTATAAAGGCCCAGAAAGCGCCGTTCACCGACGACCTCACCCTTCTGATTGAAGCGTTTTATGGCAATGTAGTCCGGGTAGGCCGGACGATGTACGCGCGAGCGCTGGGCGGATTTAGCAAAAATAAGCACATCGTCAGTGCGGGTCATTTCCTGACCAGTGCGGTTAGGCAGCTCGCTTAAACGCACACACACGGGGCGTTCGTTGGTCACCCGTAATATGCCAAGTTCGGAGTCTTTTACCCGGCGCACTTCCACGCCGTTTTTATCGTTTACAAAGTCGTACTCGTCGTAACCCAAAAAGGTGAAATGGTCTTCTTGCAGCCAGGTCAAAAAAGCCTGTGCTTCTTTTTTCTGCTGCTTGCTGATGTCTCCAGCGGAATGCTCCAGCTCCTCGCGACTTTCAATCACTTTCGCGTTGACCCGGGGAAAGTCACCCACAGCAATGCGTACTTCGTGCAATACGCTCTGCAGTACCTGTTCCAACTCGGCCATCTCTTCCGGCGCGCTATGGCGATCAATTTCAATGGCAATAAACGCCTCTTGAGCAAACCCGGCCGGTACCGCCCCGCTGGTATTTTTACTGTGCAGACTGGCCAACTTGCCATTTTTATCACGGCTGATCTGAAGTACCGCGTGCTGAATAGAATGGGTACCAATTTCGCGCTGGTTAATGGCAATGCGCAGTGAGTCAATCAGAAACGGCATATTGGGATGAATGATAAAAATCATCGTATGTGTAGAGGTCCATCCGTCGCTTTCCAGATCGGGATTGAATACTGAAACCGGGGTCTCGTCTTGTCCGCGATGGCGCAGAAACTGCCATGCTGCCATTACGCCGCCATAAATATCTGAAAATCGCCGCTTGACCAGTTCTTCCAGAGGTATCTGCGAGTAATGCTGGCGGGCAAATTCGCTGATTCGAGTGGCTTCCGTTTTAGCAATTTTTTCGCCAAACGCCTCTTCTAACTGAGAAAAAAAGTGTTCCTTACTGGCCACTGTCAGCGCATTCATAGCGTACCTCTAGTTCGTGTAAACGGTTGAGCTGATGTTTGTAGCGTTGTTGTTGCACAAGGATATGCCAAGCGCTTGATTTTTGCCGGCATCTCCGCAAAATTGCGGCAACTACTTATCAGTCCAATTTTGTCAGGTCAATTGTTGTAGCATAGCTATCTTTTACTGTTACCGGTCACGAGTACCTTGCCTATGTCATCGCCGTTATCATTGCAGCAGACTTTTCTAAATCTTCAGAATCAGCTCGAAAGCCGTATTATTGGCCAGAAAATCCTGGTTAATCGCCTGTTGATGGCTCTGCTGGCGGATGGCCACCTGCTGGTGGAAGGCGCCCCGGGGTTGGCGAAAACCACCGCCGTCAAAACCTTGGCTGAATATATTGAAGGTGACTTTCACCGCATCCAATTCACCCCTGACTTGCTGCCTTCCGATGTAACCGGCAGTGAAATCTATCGCGCGGAAACCGGTCTTTTCGAATTCCAGCGCGGCCCGGTGTTTCACAACCTGGTACTGGCCGATGAAATAAACCGCGCCCCGGCCAAGGTGCAATCGGCGCTGTTGGAAGCCATGGGCGAACGCCAGGTCAGCGTGGGCATGAACACCTTCCCGCTGGAACCGCTGTTTCTGGTGATGGCAACGCAGAATCCAATAGAACAGGAAGGCACTTACCCACTGCCGGAAGCCCAGCTCGACCGCTTTCTGATGCACGTGTTGATTGATTACCCCGATGCCAGCGCCGAGCGCCAAATTCTGCATCTGGCGCGCCGTGACTTTCGCCAACCTGCGGCCGCCGCTACCTGCCGTGTTAGCGCCAGCGAGGTGTTTGCAGCGCGCCAACAAGTGGCCGACGTACACATGGCAGAAGCTGTTGAAGATTATTTACTGGCGCTGGTGCTGGCCACTCGCAAGCCTGCAGAACTGAGCCCGGAACTGGCGCGCTGGGCCAGTTTTGGTGCCAGCCCGCGGGGCACTATCGCACTGGACCGTTGCAGCCGCGCCCTGGCTTGGCTTGACGGGCGCAACTACGTGACCCCGGACGACATCCGCAATGTGGCCTTTGACGTGTTGCGCCACCGGGTGCTACTAAATTTTGACGCCCAAGCTGAAGGCATCAGCACCGACGATTTTTTGCGGCGACTGTTAGAATGTTTGCCGGTAACGGCGTAATCCGCCCATGACTCACGGTAACGAATTCGATGTGTCGACCTCTGCCGCGCAGGCCAATGCAGCGCACGACATCGCGCTGCCATTGGCTGCGCTGGTAAAGCTACAGGCAGAAGCCCATACGCTGCGGCTGCCGTCGGCCAAGGCCACCCGCAGCCGCCAGGCTGGAGCTTATACCTCGCCACAAAGAGGCCGCGGTATGGCGTTTGCCGAAGTTCGGCAATATCAGCCGGGCGATGACATTCGCGCCATTGACTGGCGAGTAACGGCAAGGCGACAGCAGGCCCATACAAAAGTTTACGAGGAAGAGCGAGAGCGCCCGGTTTTGCTGTTATGTGATGTAAGCCCGTCACTGTTCTTTGCCAGTACTGGCGCCTACAAGCAAGTGCGCGCTGTCCAGGCGACTGCCATGTTGGCCTGGGTTGCGCTTTTTGGCGGCGACCGGGTTGGCGGTTTGGTGTTCAATGGCCAACTGTTAACGTTGCAGCGCGCTGCACGGCGCAAGACCTCAGTACTGCGGCTGCTAGACAACCTTGCCCGCCTGCAACATCAGCCCGGCCAGTTTCATCCCACCCCGAACGCACCTCTAGCAGAGCCAGGTTCGCTGGACAACGCACTGGCAGAAGCTTGTCGTGTTGCGCGCACCGGCAGCCGAATTTTCATCATCAGTGACTTTATGCAGCTTAGCAAACACAGCGCTGGCTTAATGGGCCGGCTGGCTCAGCACAACAGTGTCAGCGCCGTTCATATCAGTGATCCGTTGGAGCAGGCATTGCCCCGGCACGGCCAGTTTGCGGTGGCCAGCGCCACTGGGCCGCTGTGGTTTGACGCCGCAGACAACACGTTTCGCCAAGCCTGGCAGCAGCGCATGAACCAACACCACGAGCGGTTGCAACATTGTCTGCGCGTGGCGGCGGTAACCAGCATTGGTGTTTCTACTGGCGAACATCCGCGCTTGGCGCTGCGCGCACTGATGGCCGGCGGGGGCCGCCTCGGATGAACAACCCTAGCACCGCCAACAACGCCGCCAACGCGCTGCAACAACTGCGCGATATCCGCTTACCCGGAAGCACAGGCTGGTGGCCGCCAGCTCCCGGTTGGTGGTTACTCGCCACTGCAGGCTTACTTTGCCTGGTGCTGGCCGTGCGCGCATGGCAGCGCTGGCAGCAGCGCAACCGGCGCTGGCAAACTGCCCAACGGGAACTGGCGGCGTTGCAGGCGCAATCAAAAACGCCATTGCAAAATAGCTCCGCCTGGTTCAGCCGGCTTAACGCATTGCTGAAGCGTGTGGCCCGTGACATCTATCCACTGCAGCCGGTAGTCGCCCTGAGCGGCGACGATTGGGTCGCGTTTTTGCAGCACAGTAGCGCTAACGCCGTTGAAGCAGAAGACCTGGTTGCCACAATGGTGAATGCCTGTTGGCAACCCCACAGCAGCTGCGACCCGCAGCACGCGCTAGCGTTCGCCGGGCGCTGGCTGCAAGACCATAAAAAACAACTGCGGGGTGCGCCATGACACTGGCTTATCCTTGGGTGCTGTTGCTTGCATTGCTACCGCTGGCGCTGCTTTGGCGGCGCCGCGCAGCTCAACCCGTGCAGGCACCAGTAATGCCCTTGGGGCATTGGTTAACGGACACGCCCGGGGTTTTCAGCCATGGCATCAGGAACCCTGCATGGCTGCGGTTGCTCACACTGTCGGGCTGGTTGCTGTTGGTGCTGGCGCTGGCGCGACCGCAAGTGGTAGGCGAGGCTCGACAACTGCCGACAACAGGACGCGACCTGATGCTGGTAGTAGACATTTCACCCAGCATGGACGAACCGGATATGGTGCGTCAGGGCCGAAGAATTAACCGGTTACAGGCGGTAAAACAGGTGCTGGCCGAGTTTATTGATCAGCGCCAGGGCGATCGACTGGGCCTTATTCTGTTTGGCAGCCGTGCCTATGTACAAGCACCCCTGACCTTTGACCGAACAACGGTAAACATTCTGCTGCAAGAGGCCGGCCTCGGCATGGCCGGGAGCGCAACCGCCATTGGCGACGCCGTCGGGCTAGCGGTGAAGCGCCTGCGCGAGCGGCCCCTGGAGCAACGAGTTGCCATTGTGCTGACCGACGGTGCCAACACCGCCGGCGAAATAACGCCTGACAAAGCCAGTGAGCTGGCACAGGCCAGTGCCGTGAGGCTTTACACCATCGGTATTGGCGCCGGCGCGGACAGCGCCATAACCGGACTACGGCAGCGCAATCCGTCGCGGGATCTAGACGAAGCCCTGCTAACACGCATGGCACAGCAAACCGGCGGCCAATATTTTCGCGCCCGTAATCTGGCCGAGCTTGGCGGTATTTACGCCAGCATTAACCAGCTCGAACCGGCCCTCCAAGAAGGTCAGTTTTACCGACCGGTGCGAGAATATTATGTCTGGCCGGCAGCGCTGGCCGTAACGCTATGGCTGTTTGCGCTCTTGTTCCGCCGCCACCAAAAGCGACGCCGGCAGCCGTTTCACCACGGCCCTAAAACAGAGAAACAGCCCCATGTCTGAGCTGATGATTTCGCAGTTACAATGGCTGCGGCCCTGGTGGCTTTTGCTGCTGCTGGCCGCACCGCTGGTGTACTGGCTTACCCGCCATCGCGGTGACGGCGACAGCGGCTGGTCAGCACTGATACCCCGGCATCTTCTGACACCGCTGCTGCCGGAGCCGCAACACAGCGCTGCCGACCAGCGAAAAGTGCTCACAAAAATGCCACGGATCGCCAGCCCGCTAGCAGCTGTGCTGGCGTTTTCGCTGATCAGTCTGGCCTTGGCAGGCCCGGTGTGGCGCCAGGCGCCAAGCCCCGCGGCACCGCCCGCCAACAGCCTGGTGATAGTGCTGGACTTGTCGCTGTCGATGCTGGCCACCGACGTGCAGCCCAACCGCCTGACATTGGCCAAACGCAAGGTTCGCGACATTCTTGCCGCGCGCCAAGGCAGCCTTACAGCTCTGGTGGTGTTCGCCGCAGACGCCCACAGCGTAACGCCCCTCAGTGACGACAGCGCCACGACCGAATCCATGCTCGCGGTTCTGGACCCGCTGATGATGCCAGCTGCAGGCAACCGCGCCGATCTAGCAGTGCGCAAGGCCATGGAGCTGCTCGAACGCGGAGCACCCGGCAACGGTCGTATTTTGTTAATCACAGACGACGTGCAACCCCGTTACCGTCAGGCCATTACCGGGCTGTTGACCGGCAGCCGTTTTCAACTGGACACACTCACCGTTGGCACCCGCGCCGGCGGCCCAATCCCCCTGGCCGACCGCGGGTTTATACGCGACGGCGACCGCATTGTAATCAGCCAGGCAGCGCCCGAGGCATTAGCGCAACTGGCGGCGACCAATGGCGGCAGAAGCGCGACCCTGACGCTGGATGGCCGTGACCTCAGCACGCTGGCGGTCAGCGGCCTAAACGCAGCTTTTGCCGAAACTGACGCGGCACGGTTTGATCCTGCAAAGACACGCCAACGTTCACAGTGGCAAGAAGACGGCTACTGGCTACTGTGGCTGGCCCTTCCCTTGTTACTGCTGATCTGGCGCCGCGGCGCTTTAGCGCTGTTCGCCCTGGCCTTGCTACCTACCCTGCCACAACCTGCGCAAGCCCTTAGCTGGGGCGAACTGTGGCAACGTGAAGACCAGCGCGCGCCAGCTCTGATAGAGCAGGACCCAAAGCAGGCCGCAAAGCAGCTACAAACGCCCGAATGGCAAGGTACAGCACTTTATCGCGGCGGCGAGTTCGAGGCCGCCGGTGAGCGCTTCGCCGAGGTGCCCGGAGCTGACGGTGCCTACAACCGGGGCAACGCCCTGGCTCAAGCGGGCAAACTGGAATCCGCTATTTCCGCCTACGACCAAGCACTCTCCCTGCAGCCTCAGCACGCGGATGCGCTTGCCAACCGTGCGTTGGTTTCCAGCTTGCTCCAACAGCAAGAGCAAGATCCATCATCCAAGCAGGAACCCGGCTCGGACAGCCAGAACGGGCAGCCGCAGAACAGCGAAGGTTCCGAGAATTCAGAGAACTCTGAAAATTCCGAGAGCTCCAAAAACCCGGAAAAAAATGAAAACGGGCGCGATCAGCAATCTGACAACAACGGCGATAGCGCAGAGCTCGATGCCGAACTTGGTGAAAAATCAGGAAATGAGCCCGAGAATGAACCTGCTAAAAAGCCTGGCCCGGAACAGGCCCTGGCAGATACCCGTGAGGCCCCGCTGAACCAAAGCCAAGAGCAGTTTTTAAGGCGGGTGCCCGATGACCCGGGCGGTCTGTTGCAGCAGAAATTCCTTCAGCAATACCGGCAACGGCAGACACCAGAAGACAGAGGCGATACGCCATGGTAGAACGAAACAGCACATTTTCAGCGCCGTTGCGGCGTTATGATCATAACGGTTACAGCGATTGCCGTGGCTTTCGTCGGTTCCTGATCATCGCGTTGTGCCTGCTGGCGTTGCCGGCATGGGCGCAACGTTCGTCTGTCGACGCGCGAAAAGTTTTTATAGAGCTCTCCACTGACAAAGCCGAACTTTATGTGCAGGAGCAGCTACTGCTAACGGTACAACTGTACTTCAGCAATGAGCTCGTCAGCGGCGAACTGTCGGAACCTGTCAGCAATAACGCGGTGATTGAATCTTTGGGCCCACAGCAGGAATACGCCCGGGTTCGGGGTGATCAACGCTACCGTATGATTGAGCGCCGCTACGCGGTTTACCCGCAGATACCGGGCCAACTCAGCCTGGCGCCCCTCGAATTTGAAGGCAGCTTTCGCGGCGCCAGCGGCCGCCTGAAGATCCTCCGCAGCAGCGAACAACTGTTTGACCTGCCTGTGAAAGACATACCGCCGCAATTCAGCGGCAGCGTCTGGCTACCCGCCACAGGGTTAACGCTGGAAGAAAGCGGGCTGCCCAACGATAATCGCGTCACCAGCGGTGCAAATCTGACCCGCCAACTAACCCTGCGCGCCAAAGGTTTGCCAGATGCCACACTGGCGCCCTTTCCGGCTCAGACAACGCCCGGGCTGCGCAGCTATCCAGAACCAGCCAAGCGTGCCACCGACATCAGCGCCGAGGGCCTGACGTCTATATTGCAACAGGCCAGCGCCCTGGTGCCGGTGCAAGCCGGTGAACTACGCCTGCCCGAGGTACGCGTTCCCTGGTGGGATACCGCAAGCGATTCAGAAAAAGTCGCGATTATCCCCGAGCGCGTGCTGGTGGTTGCACCCGGTTCAGACTTCAATGCTCAGGCTCAGGTTCAGGCCCAAGCTCCGGCGGTCGCCGCTGTCGATAGAAAGCTGAATGAATACGGTGACGACACAGATCCAGAATTGGATGTAAACGACCAAATCAATACTGGCAGCGGTGCTTTCTGGCCTTGGCTGGCGCTGTTTATGGCCGTTGGCTGGAGTATTACAGCAGGTTCTGTCTGGCGCGCAAAGCGCTCCCGTTATCGAGCCAACAAGGCAACCAAGAGTAACACCGGCGCAGACGGTTCAGAGCTCTACAAGGAACTGCTGGCCGCTGCCGGCAACAACAATCCGGACACCCCGCGACTGCTGCTGCGCTGGATGAATCTGCAGTATCCGGCCAAAAGATTTCAAAGTTGGCGCCAAGTGGCGGAGTTCTGTCATTTACCGCCGCTCACTGACGCTCTGACCACGCTTGAACGGCACCGTTATGGCACCGAGCAACCGTTGGAGGACAATGCGTCGAATATCTCGGCACAGCTGCAACAGGCGATTCGTGAGTTAGCGCGCAGGCCTGCCAGTCAGGCGGCAAATAACGGTCTATCGCCACTGTACCCGCCTGCCATTGACGCATCGCAGCGTTAGCGCCACTCAGGTACAGGTCATTACAAGCCACCGCGGCAGCGCCAACGTGTTCGTCGCTACCGCGGCAAGGCCATGCTCATTCGATCAATAAGCTATCAATCACCAGCGTCAGAGGTGTTTGCTCACCAGCGGCTACTGTAGCCGGCGCCGCCAAGCTGCCCTGCCAGTCGCCGGCGCTGGCCATAACACTGCTACTGGGGCTTAAACGCGCCGTAACCATCACCGTTTCAACCGAGGAAATCGTATTCTGCGGAGACATTGCCATGGAGTCATCCAGGCGGATCTCCAGCGGCATGTCAGCGGCTGTGAAGCGCGCAACCGCCAGCGGTGCGCCGCTGTTGACGTTGGCCTGGCGGGCAAACACGAACAGTGTGGTATCGGCAGGTACGTCGTTCCAGAAAGTCTCGTCCAGGCTAACGCTTACGGTGACAGCGGGGCCATCACTCTTCATGGCCTGAGCAGGTGGCTGGCTGGAAGCCTGAATCGATGCCTGGAGACTCTCAGGCGGCGTTTCGCCCAAGCGGTTGTAGGCTTCAAGAATACCGCCTTCGATGGAGTCACGCTGCGGATGATCGGGTGCCACCTGCACAATACGCTGCCAGAAGCCAATCGCCTCGCGGTAGTTTTCCTGGCCAAAAGCGCTGATGCCCAGCAGACCAAGGGCATTAACCTCGTTTGGGTCAAGCTCCAACGCGCTGGTAATGACCTGCTGCACCTCTGCGTTCATAGCACCCTGGTATTGGAAAAACATCGCCTGGCCAGCCAGGCCTAAAGCCAGAGCACGAGATGGGTCGTCACCGCCGGCACGCCCTACGCTTTGCTCCAACTGCTGAAACGCCTGTGCCGCCTGCAGATATTTCTCCATGCGCATGTAAGTTTGCCCCAGCATGGCCCAGCCATCAGGGTTGTCCGGGCTGGCTTCCAGCTTAGCCTGCAACTGCGCGGCAAGCGATGCCATCTGTTGCTCGCGGCCGGCGTCATCACCGCCCCCCAGCTGCTCCATGGTGATGAACTGCTCTACCTCATCCATAGCACCCCAACGCTCATACAACACGAGGGTCAAAGCGGGAATCGCCAGAATGGACAATAGCGCCACCGCCATGCCGGTTTTACGGCCGGGGGTTGAGGCTACAGGCGCTTCATTTTCAGGAATGTCATCGAGCATGGAACCACCAAGCTCGGTTTTTAGCTGCTCATAGTTTTCTTTGTCAAGCACGCCGGCTTCGTATTCGGCGTCTAATTCCTGCATGCGTGAGCGGTAAGCCAGCAGATTCTGATTGCGCTGGTCTAGCTGTTGGCTCCGGCCAGAGCGGTGGAAAAAAACTGGATACAGCACAAAGGCCAATGCCAACATGATTAATAAAGATGCGGCAATCCAAAACATATTGCTCATGAAAATCCCGTTACCGATGAGAGAAAATCGTTAAATGTGATTGCGGTTTGTTCTGGGCGTTACGCCTGTGAATCTGATTTGCCGTTGTGCCCATCCATAATTTTCTCCACCCGCGCCCGTTCCTCGGCGCTCAGCTCACTGTCAATCTCGTTGGTGCGGCGCGAACGTAAAACAATACCACCCACAATTAAAAGACCGCCTAACACTGAAATGGCCGGTGTTGCCCATAACAGCAGGGTACGTTTTTCTACTAAGGGCTTGTAGCGGATAAACTCGCCAAACCGGCCCACCAGCGAATCCATAATTTCTACGTCGCTGGCGCCGCCTGTCATCATCCGATAGACCTCGTCACGCATGTCTTCGGAAATCGGCGAGTTAGAGTCGGCAATGTTCTGGTTCTGGCACTTGGGGCAGCGCAGCTCGGTGATCATGACCTGGTACCGCTGCTGTTTTTCCTCAGTATCAAAATTATAAACGTCGCGCACTACCGCATGAACCGGCAGTGCCAGAACAATCAGCAGGGCCGACACCCACGCCGGTGCAAAGCGGCTAAAAAGCTTGAAAATGGTCATCAGTACTGACCTCCCGCCTGGTTCAAAATAGGCCGTAATGTCTCTTCCCACACCTGCTTATTCACCACGCCCACGTGGCGATGCAGCACCGTGCCGTCAGCACCAATTACAAACGTTTCCGGAGCGCCATACACACCCAGATCGAAGCCCAAGCTGCCTTTGGGATCATAAACACTGGCGCTGTAGGGGTCGCCCAGGCGTTCTAACCATGCTTTGGCCTCGGCACGCTGGTCTTTGTAGTTCAGCCCCACAATGGGCACGCCTTCGTTTTTGGCCAGCCACATCAAGTCAGCATGCTCGTCGCGACACGACGGGCACCAGGTGCCCCACACATTCAATAAGCTGGGCTCGCCCTGAAACACCTGCTGACTGACTTGCACCTCTGGCTGGTGCAGGTCCTCAAGAGCGAACTCCGGCATGGCTTTACCGACCAGGGCTGAATCCAGCTTTGTCGGATCTTTACCGATGCCCGAAAACAGCAATACGCCTAAAACAAGAGCCACTAACAACGGCAAAAACAACAAGACCCGCTTCATCAAGACCGAGCCTCCGACGTTGTCACCGGTGTTGTAACAGAAGTCATCACCGGGTTCGCGACAAGAGAGCCGCTGTCGGCAAGTTTTGCTTTTGGCTCGGTTGCCCGTTCGCGGATACGGTAGCGTTTGTCACTCACCGCCAGGAAGCCACCAAGCGCCGTTATGAAAGCACCCAACCACAACCAGCGAATCAGAGGTTTGTACTGCAGGCGAATGGCCCAGGCGTTGTCTGAGATGCGCTCACCAATAGCGACAAAAATGTCGCGAGTAAAACCCGCATCTATGTCTGCTTCGGTCATCACGCTCATGCCCACCGAATACTGGCGTTTTTCCGGGTGCAACTCAGCCACTTTACGGCCGTCCAACAACACGTCAAAACCACCGTACTCGGCGGTAAAGTTTGCACCCCGGCGCTGGCCAATGTCAGTGAACACAAACTGATAGTCGCCCACGGTGGCAACATCGCCCAGCTCCATACGAACGTCGCGCTCAATGCCGTAATTAGATACCACTGTTGCGCCTGCGATGATCATCGCCAGGCCCAGATGCCCCAGCACCATGCCGTAATAGCTGCGCGACTGGCGCTTGAGCCCATGCATCCGGCCCTTACGTGAGTTCGACTTGTCCCACAGGTCCCAGCACGTGGCCACAGCCACCCACACCGCTGTGAAAATGCCAAGAAAAGCCATCGTTTTGAACTCGCCGTAACCGACAATAGCCGCAGCGCTGATCAGAATGCTGAGGGCCAGCGGCCACAGCAGTTTACGCGCCAACCAGCCAGCGTCGGTTTTCTTCCAGCGTGAAAAAACACCCACACCCATTAACAGCCCGGCGGCGATGGCCAGCGGAGCAAAGGTCAAATTGAAAAACGGCTCGCCAATAGACAGTTTGCCCATATCCAGTGAGTCCAGCACCAGCGGATAAAGCGTGCCCACCGCCACCAGAAGAGTAGCCGATACCAGCATGACGTTATTCAGCAGCAGGAAAATTTCCCGCGACATGGAACCGTAACGGGCGCGCACGTGCACAGTAGGTGCACGAACCGCGTACAGAATCAGGCTTCCAATCACCGTGATGGCCAACAAAACCAACAGGAAGGTGCCGCGCTCGGGGTCCGAGGCGAAAGCATGCACCGAGGTCAGTACGCCAGAGCGCACCAGGAAGGTACCGAGCAGGCTCAAGGCAAAGGTCACAATGGCCAACAAAACAGTCCAGCTTTTGAACACGCCGCGTTTTTCCGTCACCGCCAGCGAGTGAATCAGTGCCGTACCTGACAACCAGGGTAGCAGCGACGCGTTCTCAACCGGATCCCAGAACCACCAGCCGCCCCAGCCAAGCTCGTAATAGGCCCACCAGCTGCCCAAGGCAATGCCGATGGTCAAAAAGGCCCAGGCAACAGTGGTCCAGGGCCGCGACCAACGCGCCCAGGCGGCGTCCAGGCGACCGTTAATGAGTGCCGCAATGGCAAAGGCAAAAGCTACTGAAAAGCCCACATAGCCCATGTACAGCATAGGCGGGTGAATAATCAGGCCAAAATCCTGCAACAACGGATTCAGGTCTGCGCCGTCTGCGGGAATGTTTGGCAGTATTCGCTCAAACGGATTCGAGGTCATAACAATGAACAACAAAAAACCAACGCACACGATGCCCAGCACCGACAGCACTTGGGATACCATCACCGTAGGCAGGCGCTGGGAAAAAACCGCTACCGCCAGGGTCCAACCCGCCAGCATCAGGATCCAAAGCAGTAGCGAGCCTTCGTGGCCGCCCCACACCGCACTGAATTTGTAGTACCAGGGCAATAGACTGTTACTGTTGTTGGCGACATAAGCCACCGAGAAGTCATCTGTCATAAAAGCGTAGGCCAGAATACCAAAGGCCAAGGCGACAAATACAAACATGCCTGCCGTCAGCGGCCGGGCAAACGCCTGCAAGCTATCGCGGCCAGTGACCGACCCCACCAAGGGCACCACCGACAGCAACACCGCCAGCAGCAGCGCCAGAATGAGTGCAAACTGTCCGAGTTCCGGGTACATCATACTTTCCATACTCCACATATTTGCCATACACCACACATTTGCCACACACCCCTGCGTATCGGGCGCTTAACGGACATCAGTTGGTCAGGGTTTCGGTAGCTTCAGCGACAACGTCGCGGCTTTCGGAGGCTTTTTCCAGAGCGTAGGCCACTTCCGGTGGCATGTAGTTTTCATCGTGTTTGGCCAGCACTTGGTCGGCTACAAACACGCCTTCGCTGTCTAATCTACCCATGGCCACAATACCCTGCCCTTCAGCAAACAGGTCGGGCAGGATACCCACGTACTCAACGGTGACGGATTCAGTAAAGTCAGTCACCCTGAATGCTACTTTCAGGCTTTCCGTATCGCGCAGCACAGAACCTTCTTCTACCATACCACCGGCGCGAATGCGCACATCTGCCGGAGCTTCTCCTGCAGCGATCTGGGTAGGGTCATAAAACAGATTGATATTTTGGCGCAGGGCGTAGGTGGTCAAGCCTACCGCCACAGCAAGGCCAGCCAGCAGGAACAGCACAATGGTCAAACGTTTTTTACGGATCGGGTGCATGGTTTTTCAGCCACTCAGTCTTGGGAAACATCAACACGGGTGAAGCTGGCCGCAGCCGCTGGCGCCGTGTCCGAATCTGGTTTTGGCGCCCGCGACGAACGGGCACCGGCGAGCTGACGGCAACTTTGCAGCACCGCATTGCGGCGCCGATAAGAACCCACCATCAGCACCGCCATCAATACAAAAAATACACCGTAGCTGGCCCATACATAGGGGCCATGGCCTTCCATTGCCAAAAACGCACCGAAGGAATCAAACGCCATTATCTGGCACCTCCATTCACATGAAACAGATCCTGTACCCAGCGGGTGCGCTGTTCGCGTATCAAAATTTCCGTCTGCATACGCAGACACGCCAGCCAGCCAAACAATAGATACAAGCCAATAACCGACAGCAGCAGGGGCACCCACATTTCTGCCGGCATGCTGGGTTTCTCTGTCAGCTTGAAGGTGGCCGGCTGATGCAGAGTATTCCACCAATCCACAGAGTATTTGATAATCGGAATGTTCACCACGCCTACCAGCACCAATATGGCTACGGCGCGGGCCGCTGATTTTTCATCATTAATGGCACGGTCAAGAGCGATTACCCCACCGTACAAAAACAACAGGATCAGCATCGATGTAAGCCGTGCGTCCCAGATCCACCAAGTGCCCCAAGTGGGTTTGCCCCAAACCGCGCCCGTGAACAGCGATATAAAAGTGAGCATCAAACCCACCGGCGCTGCGGCTTTGACAAACACATCGGCCAGCTTCATGCGCCATACCAGTGTAACCACCGCGGCCGAGGCCATCATCATGTAAGCTGACTGGGCCAAAAACGCCGACGGCACATGAATAAAAATGATGCGGTAACTGTTGCCCTGTAAGTAATCCTTAGGCGCAAACGCCAAGCCCCACACCAAACCAGCGCCGAGACACAGCAATCCAAACACCAGCAACCAGGGCATTAGCCGGGCGGCAATCCCATAAAACCATTTTGGTGATCCCAGCTTGTGAAAAAATTGCCACATCAGTTAAATACCTTGCCTCTGTTTGAATTGGTCTATTAGCTGTTTGACAGGCTGACCTTCAGAGCCGCTGCGCTGGCGAAAGGCGCCAGAGTCAAAGCTAACACCAGAAACGCACCTAGCAACGCCAGATAAGCGCCAACCGGGGCCCCTTCGGCGGCGGCGGCAACCGTGCCGGTACCAAAAATCAGCACCGGTATGTACAACGGAATAATCAGTAGGGACAAGAGTACACCCGCTGATCGCAAACCCAGAGTTAACGCCGCACCAATCGCACCGATCAAACTAAGAACAGGTGTACCAATTAGCAGCGTTAGACATAAAATAGCGATAGAGTTCCCGTCCAAATGCACCATTACACCCAAAACCGGCGTTAATAACACCAGCGGCAGTCCGGTTAGCACCCAGTGCGCCATGGTTTTGGCCAACACCAGCAAAAACAGAGGCTGTGGCTGCAGCACCAACTGCTCCAATGTGCCGTCGTCAAAATCGTGACGAAACAGATGGTCCAGTGACAGCAGCACCGACAACAGTGCCGCCACCCACAAAATGCCGGCCCCGGCTTCCTGCAAAAATGAGATTTCCGGGCTCACGCCGAGCGGAAACAGAGTCACCACCATCATGAAAAACAGCAAAGGGTTGAGCAAATCCTGACGCTGGCGAAAAGCCACTTTCATGTCGCGAGCGAACACTGCTTTCATTGCATCAATCGAACCGACGGCCTGATCCAGGGGTTTAATCATCATATCCAACAGCCCCCGGTGTGAGTACCAATCGCTTCGTACCTGCGATCTGTACGTTGTGGTGGGTGGTAAACACCACGGCACCGCCCTCGGCCGCACGCTCTTGCAGCAGGTTTTCGATAGCCGCCACGCCGCTCGCATCGATGGCGGTGAAGACCTCATCCAGCAACCAAAGGGGCTCGTCGGCAACCAACAGGCGCGCCAGCGCCACCCGCCGTTGCTGACCGGCTGAAAGATGCCGGCACGGCACCTGTTCGTAGCCCTCCAGACCGGTTCTTGCAAGCGCCTGCGTAAGGACTTTGTCGCCCATCGGGCGGCGACCAGCCATCAGCGCCCGCAGGTTTTCCAACGGCGACAGCAAGGGCTTTATGCCCGGCCGGTGACCCAAATACAGCACATTGCGCAAAAATGACTCGCGCACGCGGGAACGCGGCTCGCCGCACCACAACAAATGGCCAGCCCAGGCATCGCTAAGACCGGCCAAGATACGCAACAAAGTGGTTTTGCCAGAGCCGTTAGCACCCTCGACACGAGTCACAGTTGCGGGCAGTATAGAAAACGATAAATCACGGAACAGTTCCCGCTTGTCGCGTTCACACTGTAAATTGATCGCCTGTAGCAGCGGTTCAGACATCCGGGCCCCGTATCCGTGTCGATGCAGCGTAGGCTGGCATCGGGTGTATTCAATATTGGCGCGGTGCATTATAGCGAACCCAGCCAGTGATTACCCATCTTCAGATCAATTTGGTAGCGATGAAACTTCCCGCCAATCCGCCCCAACCCAATCCACCCGCCAGCGCGGACAGCCGGCCAGCGCAAGGCAGCGCCAACGCGCCTGCCCCAGCCCCGCCTACATCGCCCGCGCTAAGCGCCCAGCGGGTACTGGATCAATTGCAGGTGGGTCGTAACGAAAGCCTGCTGGCACGGGTTACCGAGGTTATTCAACGCCGGGATGGTGGCGCCGAGCTGCTGTTGGATTTACGCGGCAAACCGCTTCAAGTTCAGGCCAGTATTGGCGAAACCAAACTTCAGGCCGGCGACTGGATAAAAGTGCTGCGTGCAGGCAACGAATTGCAGCTGATGGGCAAACTGGCAGCTGCCCCGGAAGTCAGCCTGGCACAGGCTCTGGTGCAACGCCTGCCCTGGCAGCAAAGCCTGGACAGCGGACTGGCACGACTGATGGCAGGCTTGCAGCAAGGTGTGAAAGCCGACACACCACTCGGCCAACTGCCCTCGCAGGCTGTCTCGGGAGCCGCCGCGCTGCCTCTGCCGCAAGCAGCGCGCCAAGCTCTCGAACAATTATTTGCGCGTTTACCCGCCAGCAATCAGCTTGCGCCAGGAGCCGGCCAGCAGACCGCGGCGGTGCAGCAGGTACAGCAATGGCTGAGCGAAAGCGGGTTGTTTGCAGAAGCGCGACTGGCAGCAACACCGTCGGCAACCCTACCCGATCTGAAACTGGCCATTGGCCGGGTAATCACCGCGCTTCTGGTACAGCAGGGACACGGGCCAGAGCAGTTCAACCGGCTGACACCGCTGGCTAGCCCAGCACTGATTCAGGCCCCGTTACAGTTTCCCGGCGCATTCGCGATGGCTCAGGCCAGCGCCGTTAGCAGCGCTAGAGAAGAACCGCCCAACGTGGGGCAATTGCTGCGAATTCTGGCCGGTATGCTCAACCGCATTACCGTAAACCAGCTGCACACTCAGGTGTTGAACGCTCGCGGTAGCACAGATGCCGGCGCGCCCATTAACACGCTGTTACTGGAACTGCCCTGGATGAACCCGCAACAGCAACCCAAGCTGGCACAACTGCGGATTGAACAGCATCCGGGCAAAGACGGCAGCGGCAGCGGGCCATCACGGGCAAGCGTTGGCGAGTGGCGCCTGGTACTGGCGATGGATCTGGACCAAGCCGGCCCGTTGCAATTCGAAGTGAGCCTACGCCAACAGGCTGTGAGCGCTCTGGTGTGGGCAGAGAAACTGGCCACCTTGCGCAAGGTGCACCAACAACTGCCGCTACTGCGCAGCAGCCTGACGGATCTGGGGCTCGAAGTGGCGGATCTGGAGTGTCGCCAGGGCAATCCGGGCCCGGTAGCGACAAAGCTGCAACATCGACTGGTGGATACCAAAGCATGAGCAAAAATACCGAGTCGCAACAGGCGTCAGCGGCAGTCGCGTTAAAATACGACGGTGTGCGGGCGCCCACCATCAGCGCTGTTGGCAATCACGAACTTGCGGACGAAATTATTCGCATTGCCCGCGAACACGGGGTGCCATTGTACGAAAACGCTGAGTTGGCCAGCACCCTGGCACGACTGTCGCTGAATGACGAAATCCCCGAACAGCTGTACCAGCTGGTGGCAGAAATTCTGGCCTTCGCTTTTCATATACAGGGTCTGACACCGGAAGACGCCACTCAATAACGCCAAGGACCGAGGTTCAGGCTGCCTGGCGTTTCTTCAGGGCCGACACCAGCTCTGCCTCGGGCCGGGAAATTCCACAGGTGTTCATCAGGTCGTCGATATCGGCGCCAAGATCAACCAGCCTTGCGGCTTCGTCATAAGACACCCGCAACGGATCGTTCTGGCGCATTTCCTCGATAGTGGTTCGCAGTTCGTACAGTTGGCGCTCGCAGGTTACCAAGCGCTGGCCTACACCCATGCCGGTGCTGGCAGTGGCATGCAGTTCGCGTCCAAGAATGTCACAGCGGCTTTTTAGCGCCGCCTGCAGCCCCCGCAGCTGCCGCCCTTGCAAAACGATTTGCGCCACCAGCAAAGATAGTGCTGCAGCGACCAGAATCCAGGGCACCCATTGGGGAATCTCGGCAAATATATCAGCAAACATAGCAACGTCTCCTTGGTATGCGTCAGGGCGTCGATCTGCGTTCACTGCCGGCCTAAGACCTTACAGCGTTGAGATGTCCGCCCATTCGTGATCTGTCAGCATCTTGTCGAACTCGACCAGAATGATCAGCTCGCCATTTCTGTTACACACGCCCTGAATAAAGCGGGCACTTTCTTCGCTGCCCACATTGGGCGCGGCTTCAATTTCACTGGACTTGAGGTAAACCACCTCGGCCACCGAATCTACCAGAATACCCATTACCTGATCGGCAGACTCCATCACCACAATCCGGCTGGAGTCAGTGATGTCGGCATCGTTCAAGCCAAAACGCCGGCGGGTATCAATCACCGTTACCACGTTGCCGCGCAGGTTGATGATGCCCAGAACGTAATCTGGTGAACCCGGTACCGGCGCAATCTCGCTGTAACGCAGTACTTCCTGAATCTGCATTACGTTGATGCCGTAAGTTTCATCGTCCAGACGAAAGGTCACGTACTGCAGTACCTCGTCATCTTTGGTCTGCTTTTGCTGTCCGCTTGGGGCTGCCATTGTGTTAGATCTCCATATGCGGCTGCCCTGCGGGCAGCCTGACCGTCAAAAAATCATCATTAGCGCCCCTATACAAATTTATGGGGCATAAATCGTGCCAGCACTACCCTTTGTTAGCAGTAACCACTCGCCAGGGCTTTCTCAACTTAAATCCAGATGCTGTTCGCGCTCGGCGCGAGCCAGCAGATTTGCCATGCTCTGAACGTCGAGCAGGGCGCACATCTGTTCAATCACAGTGCCAGCCAGCCATGGCCGCTGGCTCCGTGACGTGCGCCAGCGCACCTGCTGAGGGTTCAAAGTAAAGGATTGGGCTACATTATCACAAGCCAGCCCCCAATCGCTGTTGTTAAGGTGTATCACAAACCGATAACTGGCACGTGCGTTTGCCGGCGCCCGACCCGCCATAATCCACTCGGCACTGTCGACCACTCGCAGGTTTTTGTCCCGGCCCGAGCGAATACCCATATACCAGGACGGACTTCCCGGCATCGACCTTACATTGTCGTCAATGCGGTGAACGCCCCCTAGCAGCACCAAGGGCACCGCCAGCTGCAAACCTGCCACGGTAAAAATCAGACATTCAAATGGCTTTTCGGCCCACTCAGGCCTTGCCTGCAGCCCAGCTATTGGCGACCGTTGCGGAGCGGTCACGGCTTGCAATAATGGCGCAGCAATTGCCGGCTCTGGCTTGGCCGGCAGCGGCTGCGACGCTATTGCCACCACCGGTTTGGCAACAGCCTGGGTGTCCTGCTGATTCGCCTGTTCGGTAGCCGTGTGCAACAGGTCGTCCAGATAACTGGCGATGGCGGCTTGCGGGTCCGCCAGCTGTGTCATTTTTTTGTCAGCCACCAGACGGCTCCAGCCAAGTGCCGGTTTGCGCCAATAAGTCGTCGAGCAGGCGGTGATAAGCGCGCACGCCGTGGGTTTTGGCGTCTACCGCTGAGGGCACTAATCCGGACTCGCTGGCATCACGGAACTTTGTGTCTACCGGTATGGCAAAACGCCAAAGCTGATGCGGATAGGTATCACGCAGCAGATTCAGACTTTTATTCGAGGCTTGAGTTCGGCGGTCAAATAGAGTTGGCACAATGGTATAGCTCAAGGGATTTTTCTGCGAACGGCTAATCATGTGCAAGGTATGCAACATGCGCTCAAGACCCTTAATGGCCAAAAACTCGGTTTGCACTGGAATAATCAAATGGCTTGCCGCCGCCAGGCTGTTAACCATCAGCACGCCCAATGTTGGAGTGTTATCCAGCAGCACATAATCAAAATCATCCCATAACTGCGCCAGCGCGCGGGAAATCAACAGACCCATACCTTCCACACCGGTCATCCGCCTTTCCAGAGTTGCCATGGCAGTGCTGGCCGGCAGTAACGAAAGGTTGGCCACGCCGGTGTCAGTAATCAGTTGTGCGGGCAGTCCTTCGGGCACTTTTCCCTGATGTTGAAACAAGTCAAACAGGCTGTGTTTGAGGCTGTCCGGATCATAGCCAAACCAGCTGGTAAGCGAACCATGCGGATCCATATCCAACATCAGCACACGCTTGCCACGGCTGGCCAACAGATCGCCCAAGGCAACCACGGTGGTGGTTTTACCCACCCCGCCTTTTTGATTGGCCACTGCCCAAATTCGCACGTTTGACTCTCCTGCCTGCCCTCGGCATTTCACACGGCAATGTATTGCCGTTACGTTGTAGTTCGCTATTGAAAAAGCGCCGTTCACTCTTTTTTAAAAGAAAGACTACAGAAATCGTGCCAGGTTCAGCGTATGGCACCGCGAATGCTGGCATCGCGGGAAATCAGCAGCACCACACGACGATTACGGCGACGACCTTCGTCGGTATCGTTGCGTGCCACTGGCTGATGTTCGCCGTACCCCACCGCAGCCAGCCGCGCCGGGTCTATGCCATCCATCACCAGCATGCGCACCAAAACCGACGCGCGGGTCGCCGAAAGCTCCCAATTTGATGGAAAGCGACCACTGCGAATGGTCTGATTATCGGTAAAACCTTCAATACGAATGGCGTTGTCGGTGTCGCGCAGCACGTCCGCAATTTTTTCCATCACTGCGAAGGAATCGTAATGGGGTTCAGCGTCGGCATTGCCAAACAACAGGCTGTTGGGCAAATTCAGCTGCAACCACTCATCATCTGCGCTCAGGGATATCACGCCCTCTTTAATCAATGCACTAAACTCCTGCCCGAGCTGGCCAGCCAGCGCCTCAAGCGCAAGCGACCGGCTGGCGTTGTCTGGTGCTGGCAAACTGAGAGGTGTTTCGGTAACCACCGGCGCAATGACGGAATCGGTGTCACTGCGCCCACCAGCAACCGGCTGATCGCCAATGGTAATGGGCACGACCGAGCGTTCCGGAGCGTTGAAAACACCGGTCAAGGTATTCGACAGCACCTTATATTTGCCCTCGTTAACCGAAGACACCGAATACATCACCAC
Organism: Marinobacter psychrophilus; assembly: GCF_001043175.1. Lineage (NCBI taxonomy): Bacteria > Pseudomonadati > Pseudomonadota > Gammaproteobacteria > Pseudomonadales > Marinobacteraceae > Marinobacter > Marinobacter psychrophilus. The sequence continues at coordinate 1,197,197 of NZ_CP011494.1, read as the reverse complement.
AAAAAACGCGAACAACAGCGTAATGAAGTCGGCGTATGAAATTAGCCAACGCTCTTTATTATGAAACTCATCTTGGGGGGGTTTGCGGCGTCGCATAAACAATTAACACTCGCTACCAGGGAAGAAATCCACGCAAACGGATTTCGATGGATTTCGGGTTTTCACCTTCAGCGATGGCAATAAGGCCTTCGATCATCATGTCTTCGTAGCGGGTGCGCTCGCGCACCAGCCCGCGCAGTTTATTGGCCACCGGGAAAAAGAGCAGGTTAGCCAACGCCACCCCATAGATAGTGGCCACAAAAGCAGTGGCTATGCCGCTGCCCAGTGACTCCGGGTCTTCCAGATTGGTCATTACCTGAATCAGCCCCATCACCGCGCCAATAATGCCGATGGTAGGCGAATAGCCACCCATGGCTTCAAACACTCGCGCTGAATCCAGATCCCGCTGTTCTCGGGTGTCCAGATCTACTTCCATGATGCTGCGAATGGTGCTGCTTTCGGCACCGTCAACCAACAACAACAAGCCTTTCTGGACAAACCGCTCCGGCTCGCTTTCTGCTAGCCCCTCCAGACCCAGAAGGCCGTTTTTGCGGGCAATAACACTCCAGTTCACCACTTTGTCGAGGCCGTCTTCCAGGCTAACAAACGGCCGTACAAATACCCAGCGGGATTGGCTGAACGCATGCTTCAGCACCGGCCAGGAGGTCTGAAGTATGGTGGCTGCCAGGGTACCGCCAATAACAATCAGCGCCGCCGGCGCGTTGAACAACGACGCAAGCGCACCGCCCTCCAGTAAATTACCCCCCAAAATGGCTACAAACGCCAGGATAACGCCAAGAAGACTAAGCACATCCATCAGCAGACTCCATCTTTAAGCCGCTGGCAAACGTCGTTCAGCGCCAGAACTTCGTCACTCAGGCCGGCCTTAGCCACGGCCATAGGCATGCCGTAAATCACCGAGCTTTTTTCATCCTGCGACCACACAATCGAGCCGCTCTGTTTCATCATGCGGCAGCCTTCGCGGCCATCTGCGCCCATGCCCGTTAGTACAATACCCAAGGTTTTACCGGGAAAGCTGCGCGCCAGCGAACCAAAGGTGACATCTACCGAAGGTTTGTAATTGAGCCGATCATCGCCGGGCAATATACGTATCCGGCCCTGGCCGCCGCGGTTTTCCACCATCATCTGTTTGCCGCCCGGTGCCAACAAAGCCAGGCCGGGGCGCAGCAAGTCACCGTCTTCGGCCTGGCGCACCTGTATTTGGCATGACCGGTTCAGCCGCTCGGCAAAAGCCGGGGTAAAACTGGCGGGCATGTGCTGTACCAGAATCAGGGGTGCGGGAAAGCTGGCGGGCAGGCCGATGAGCACGTTCTGCAGGGCCACCGGGCCACCGGTAGAGGTGCCGATCGCCACGACTGTATAGTGCCTGGAAGGTGTGCGCCGGTGATGGCGCTCCGGACTGGCAACCGCTGCTGCAGCCGCGGGGCGCTCAACTACAGGGCGCCGCTGTACCGCTGGCGTCGCAGCGCGGTCAGCCGCAGCCGATGCCCCTGATGGCTCAGGGGTGCGAGTGCTCCCACCACTGCTGGGGCGGCTACGGGCGATACTAACAACGCGTTCTACCAATATTTTTTGTAACTGACTGCTGTTACCGGCAATTTCCTCAAAATTCTTGGGTAGGAAATCCACGGCGCCTGCTTCCAGCGCATCCAGGGTGACCCGCGCGCCATCGTAAGTAAGCGAAGAAAACATCAGTACCGGAATCGGGTGTCTGCGCAGTATTTCCCGCACAGCCGTAATACCGTCCATGACCGGCATTTCGTAATCCATGGTAATCACGTCAGGGCGTAGTTTCTCTGCTTGCTCTACGGCTTCGCGGCCATTGCTGGCGGTGCCAACCACAGTAATCTGGCTAGACGCACCGAGGATTTCACTCAGGCGTTTACGAAAGAAACTGGAATCATCAACAATCAGCACAGAAACCGTCATTCACTTCTCCGGGCAATGCCTGTCTCCCGCCAAACCAGCGGCCGTTCGACAATTAATCGACGATGTATCAACAATAGATCGGCGATGTGTCGGCGTTAACTGTAATGTTGTAGCAAACTGGGCACATCGATAATCAGCGCAATCCGGCCATCGCCGGTAATAGTAGCACCCGCCATACCCGGCGTACCCAGCAGCCCGCGCCCAAGAGGCTTAATAACCACTTCTTCCTGGCCTACAAGCTGGTCAACTACGAATCCGACCTGGCGGGTCCCCATAGACACAATCACCACATGACTATTTTCCGGCTCAACGCTTCCAGCACCGCCACGAATGAGCCAACGCTTGATGTGAAACAGCGGGAATACCTTGTCGCGCACCACTACACACTCGCGACCATCTACCACGTTGGTCTTGCTCAAATTAAGGTGGAATATTTCCACTACGTTAACCAACGGCAATGCGAACGACTGGTCAGCAAGCATAATCATCAGCGTCGGCATGATGGCCAGAGTCAGTGGCACTTTGATCACAATGCTTGAGCCTTCACCCAACTTTGACACCACACTAAGCTGGCCATTGAGTTGGCTGATCTTTGTTTTCACCACATCCATACCCACACCACGGCCAGACACGTCGGAAATCTGATCTTTGGTGGAAAAACCGGCAGCAAAAATCAGGTTGTAGCATTCTTGATCGGTCAGCCGGTCGGCGCCGTCTTGGTCGTACATGCCCTTCTCGACGGCTTTCCGGCGCAACACGTCGGCGTTCATGCCAGCGCCATCGTCGGTGATCAACAGCAGGATGTGATCACCCTCTTGTTCCGCCGATAAAGTAATGGTGCCCACTCTAGGCTTACCGGCCCGTTCCCGCTCTGCCGGGATTTCAATGCCGTGGTCCACCGAGTTGCGTACCAGGTGCACTAACGGATCCGACAATGCTTCCACTAGATTCTTGTCAAGATCGGTGTCTTCACCGTGCATCACCAGATTGATTTCTTTTTTCAGGCTGCGAGCGAGGTCACGTACCACCCGCGGGAAACGACCAAACACTTTCTTGATGGGCTGCATGCGGGTTTGCATGACAGCGGCCTGTAGGTCGGTGGTAACCAGATCCAGATTGGCTACTGCTTTATGCATCTGCTCGTCTGCGCTTTGATCACCCAGGCGTTGCAGGCGGTTTCGCACCAGCACCAGCTCGCCCACCATATTCATGATGTCGTCCAGGCGTTTAGTGTCTACCCGCACGCTGGTTTCCGCAGCGGCATGGGCAGCCTCGCGGGTCGGCGCTTTGGCTTTGACTTGTGCCGGTTCAGCTGGAGCTTTGGCCGCTATTGGAACCTTGGCTGGTTCCGGCTTTTTCGCGGACGCTGGCGCGGTAGACTCGGCCGCAACGGCTCCTGTCGGGCTACCGCCCTTGCCGTGAAGCTGGTCCAGCAGTGCTTCGAATTCGTCGTCAGAGATATCGGTTGGCTGGGCACTGCTCGTCTCGGCCACGGTTTCTTTGTTGGCTGCCAGCGCGGCCGGGACGCCGGCAAACTGGCCCTTGCCGTGAAGTTGATCGAGAAGAGCTTCGAATTCGTCGTCGTTGATGTCGTCATTGCCGCTCGCAACCGGGCTAACTACACCGGTTTCGCTAGCAGGCGCAGACGCTGTTTCGTCGCCGTTCAGGGCGTCGAGCAGCTGTTCGAATTCGTCATCGGTAATGTCTCCCTGGTCAGCGCTGACGGGCGCAGCTGAATGAATCGCAGCTTCGCCTTCAGGCAATGCCAGCTGATCCAGCCGCTCAATCAGTTCCTGCGGCGCCGGCGTGGGCGCTTCACGCTGACGCACCTCTTCAAACATGGCATTCACGTTGTCCAGAGTTTCCAGCACGACGTCCATCAGCTCAGAGGTTACTTTGCGCTTATGGTTGCGCAGGGTGTCGAATACGTTTTCCGCCGAGTGACAGCAGTTTACCAAGGCATCTAACTGCAAGAAGCCTGCTCCGCCTTTGACCGTGTGAAAACCACGAAAGATCGCATTCAGTAAATTGCTGTCGTCAGGATTCTGTTCCAGGTCCACGAGCTGCTCAGACAGCAGCTCAAGAATCTCGCCGGCTTCAACCAGAAAGTCCTGCAGGATTTCTTCATCGCCATCAAACGACATGTTTGTTCCTCATTGCTCAGAAACCAAGACTGGACAAAAGGTCATCCACGTCAACCTGACCAGACAACACATCTTTGCGTTGTTCTGGCATCATTTGCGGACCCACACCCTGCTCAGCCGAAGGCTGATTGTCCTCCATCTGGTGCACGGTACCGGTCAACTGGTCTACGTGGCCGGCCATCACCACCAGGCTTACCAGGTTTTCTTCCACTTCACGCACAAGGGTGATTACATTTTGAATCACCTGACCTGTCAGATCTTGATAATCCTGAGCCAGCAAAATTTCTGAGAGATTACCGTACAGTTTGCCGGCGTCAGTACTCAACGCCGCCAAAAACTGATCCATGCGGGCGTGCAACTCGCGGAATTCGGTCGGTGCCATCTCCCGCCGCCGCAGGCGCTGCCACTGCTGATGCAGATCTTGGGCTTCGCTTTGCAAATGACGGGTAACTGGCATGCTTTCTTCAACCAGATCCATGGTCCGATTCGCCGCTTGGCCAGTCATTTTCACTACGTATTCCAGGCGATCGGAGGCATCGGTCATTTTTGACAGAGCTTCTCGCTGTTCGGGGTTGCGCGGATCAATCTGAAAATTACGCATGGCTTCGTGCAGGCTGCGGGTTAGCCGCCCTACTTCGTGATACAGACCTTGATTTCGCACTTCTGCAAGCTCGCTGATCATCGCCATAGCGCGGGGATAGTCGCCCGCGTGCACGCTGTCAACCAGCTGTTCGGACTGTTGCTTTAATTTTTCCGTCAGCTCTGGTTCCAGGGCATGGCGCTCACCTTTTGACTTGTTCATGGCTTGTATCCACTCCCCGGTTACTGAATTCGCTCAAAGATTTTTTCGATTTTTTCTTTGAGAACAGCGGCAGTGAACGGCTTTATAATGTAGCCGTTCACACCGGCCTGCGCCGCAGCGACAATCTGGTCGCGCTTGGCTTCAGCCGTCACCATCAGGATCGGCAGGGCTTTGAGCTGATCATCGGCGCGAACATGCTTGAGCAGGTCAAAACCAGACATGCCGGGCATATTCCAATCAGTCACCAGAAAATCGTACTTACCGGTTTTCAGCATCGGCAATGCTGTATTGCCATCGTCAGCTTCGTCGGTGTTGGTAAAGCCCAAGTCACGCAGCAGGTTTTTGATAATGCGCCGCATTGTGGAAAAATCGTCCACAATAAGGATCTTCATATTTTTGTCCAATGAGGACCTCCAATCGTTGAAATCTAGTCGGATCTCGTTGCATCTCTGCCCGCAACTCGCGGGCTGCAGGCGCTAGAATTATGTATGGTCTGTTTTCCAGTCGGCTAACCGGCTTCGTAAGCGCAAGGCAGCCTGGCTGTGAATCTGGCTGACCCGGCTTTCGCTGACGTCCAGCACAGCACCGATTTCCCTCAGGTTCAACTCTTCCTGATAATAGAGGCTCAGCACCAGTTTTTCACGTTCTGGCAGGGTTTCAATGGCCGCCGCCAAACTGTTACGGAAGGCGGACTCTGACACCCCGTGCAGCGGATTATCATCCGTCTTTGATTGTTCTATCGGCAGTTCGCCGGAATCATTGAGCTCGTCCAAACTGAAAAGCCGACCGCTGTTGGAGTCGGCCAGGCAACTGTGGTATTCCGACAGCGTCATATCCAGCTCAGCAGCCACTTCGACATCGTGGGCTTCGCGGCCTTCGCGGCCCTCTACAGCTTTGATAGCGTTGGAAATGCGCCGGGAGTTTCGGTGCACCGAACGCGGAACCCAGTCGCCTTTGCGGATTTCATCCACCATGGCGCCACGGATTCGAATACCGGCGTAGGTTTCAAAGGTCGCACCTTTACCCGTGGCGTAGCGCTGCGACGCCTCAAGCAAACCAATCATGCCAGCCTGCATAAGATCTTCCAGCTGGACACTGGCGGGCAATCGTGCCAGCAGATGGAGGGCAATTTTCTTGACCAGAGGCGCATGCTCTTCAATCAGCCAGCAAGCGTCTGAAGCACCCGACCGTTGATAGACTCCGAGATCTTTCACCAGTGTCATAAATCCGCTTTTTGTACGGGATGTGTTTTAAACTTGGACGAGCCGCTCTATAAAGAATTCGAGATGGCCCCGCGGCGATGATGGCAGCGGCCAACTGTCCACTTTTTCAGCGAGAGCCCTTATGGCCAGCGAGGCTTTTGCTTGCGGATAAGCTTCCAACACCGCTTGCTGACGCCGCACCGCTTTTTTAACGGCCTCGTCAAAAGGCACTATACCTACATATTGTAACGCTACATCCAGAAAACGTTCTGTAACCCGGGTCAGTTTTTCATACAAAAGACGGCCTTCTTGTTCGGTGTTCACCTGATTGGCCAGAATCCGGAAGCGGTTGGTGTGGTAATCGCGATTCATCAACTTGATTAAGGCGTAGGCATCGGTAATCGAAGTAGGCTCGTCGCACACCACCAGCAGCAGTTCCTGGGATGCCCGCAAAAAGCTGACCACCGATTCGGAGATGCCAGCGGCCGTATCCACAATCAGTATGTCGATCTGGTCGGCGATGTCACTGAAGGCGTGAATCAGCCCGGCATGCTCCATAGCACTGAGCTGGGTCATGCGCTGGGTACCTGATGAGGCCGGCACAATCTTGATGCCGCCGGGGCCGTCTACCAGCACGTCACGCAAGTCACAGTCGCCATTGAGTACGTCTTGCAGATTGCGCTTGGTTTTCAAGCCTAACAGCACATCGATATTGGCAAGCCCCAGGTCGGCGTCTAACAGCACCACCCGACGGCCCTTTTGCGCCAGAGCAATGCTCAGGTTGACCGACACATTACTTTTGCCAACGCCACCTTTACCGCCAGTGACCGCAATTACCTGAACCGGATGTGCTTTACTCATACTGATGATGGCCTCTTGCCATGTTTAACCGGGAACGGATGTAGCCGTTACCCCACTGTTCTACACTGCCCGCTTGCTGTGATGCTTTTACAACCGGCATTTTCAAGACCCGCTGGCAACTGCCTGCTCCTGCCGCAAACCCTTCAGACGTTCTACACCGAGTTGCACCAGCGCAAGCGCTTTCGCCGGGTGCAAGTCTTGGGGTATTTTCTGGCCGTCGGTGTACCAAGCCACCGGCAGACTGGTTTCCATAACAAATCCCAGCGCTTCGCCCAGAGTCAGAGCCTCGTCGATCTTGGTAATCACACAACCGGCAAGGTTTGCCATCTTATAGCAATGCCATACGGATTTCATAATCCGCGGCTGGCTGGTGGCAGACACCACCAAATGTGTACGGATTTTGTGATGACTGCGGACCAGCTCGGCCAATTGTTCCTGATAGCCCCGATCGGTGCTGGTCAGCCCGGCGGTATCAATCAATACCAGGCGACGATCAGACAACTCATCCAGAATTTCATCCAGCGGGTGGCTTTCATCAACCACCCGAACCGGCACGTTAAGAATACGGCCAAACACAAACAATTGCTCGTGCGCCGCAACCCGATAACGATCGGTGGTAATCAACGCCAGCGAGTCGGCTCCGTGGCGCAGCACGTAGCGTGCCGCCAGTTTGCCGATGGTGGTGGTTTTACCCGCTCCAGTAGGTCCAACCAGAGCAAATACGCCGCCTTCATCCAGCCATTCCTGGCGTGGGGTACGCACACCGTTAACCAGCATTTTGAGAGACTGCTTCCAGCCATCCTCCAGGCGCACGGCTTGGTGACGGCGAGCGAGATCGTCAGACAGCTCGCGGCTAAGGCCGAACTCACCCAAACGTTCTGCCAAGCGCTGCTGAAGCGCCGTAACATTGGCGCCAGCACTGGTGTCTTTTAACGAGGCAGGCGCGGTCTGACCGCTCACCAGCTCGCGCAGACTGCTCATTTCAGAACGCATGGCCGCAAGCTCCCCGGCATAACCCGCAGGCTGACCGCTTTGCGCTGCCGCATCTTGGTTACGCTCGTCAGCGCCGGACGGCAAAGTTATGCCGCCCTCTGCAAACGGATCTGCACTGGTCATGTCAGCAAAGCCATTGACAGTTTCAGCAATGGAACCGTAACCGGCCTGGCTGTCGGCGCGCTGATCGCGCACACCACGGATGCGCTCACGGGAGCGGCCAAGCTCGTCTTCCAGGTGGCGCTGCTGGTCTGCCTGCAGCTCTGCCAGGTGAGTGCCGCTGGTGGCTGCCACCGCTTTGTCACCCAGGCGTTGGCGCGCCATGTTTTCGTCGTAATCGAGGGCCGTCACAATTTCAACGCCGCCATCTACCCGGCGGTTGGAAAGTATCATCGCATCCGGCCCCATGTGTTCGCTGACCTGCTTCAGGGCTGCGGCCATTGTAGGTGCAAAAAAACGTTTTACTTTCATGCTTTCTCATCCTTTGCCGGGAACGCGGCTGACGTTATCCGAGTGTCGTCTGCGCCGTTACTGGCCTACCGACGCTACGATGGTAATCTGTTTGTTATCCGGCACTTCCTGATAAGACAGAACGTGCAGGCGTTCTATGCCGTAACTGGCGAACTTTGCAAGCACCGGCCGCAGCGGGCCAGACACCAGCAGAATCGCTGGTTTACCGAGCACTTCCTGGCGCTGCACGCTGTCTTGCAGTGAGCGCTGGAGTTTTTCCACCATGTTCGGCTCTAGCACTAGCCCGATATCGTCCTGCGCGCCGGATTGTTGACTCTGCTGTACAGACTTAAGCAATAACTGTTCCAGATCTGGATCCAGGGTAATCACCGGTATTTCGGATTCGTTACCAACGATGCTTTGCACAATCATCCGCCGCAGGGCTTGACGGGTTGCCGTGGTCAAGACTTTCGGGTCCTGACTGCGCGGGTGCATATTCACTATGGATTCGGCAATAGAGCGCATATCACGAATAGGCACTTCTTCTTTTAGCAAATTCTGCAGCACTCGCAGCAACACGCTGATGTTCACCGCTGAAGGCACCAGCTCTTCCGCCAGTTTCGGCGATACCTTTTCCAACTGGTCCAGCCACTTCTGCACTTCTTCATGGCCCAGCAACTCATAGGCGTGGGTCTGCAGAATCTGATTCAGGTGAGTAGCCACTACGGTGCTGGCGTCTACCACGGTGTAGCCCAGACTTTGGGCCTGGTCTTTTTTCTCTGGCTCTATCCAGATAGCATCAAGGCCAAAAGCCGGATCTTTGCCTTCTATACCCTCCACTTTGCCAAACACCTGGCCGGGGTCGATGGCCAGCTCACGCTCCGGGTGAATATCCGCTTCGGCAATGGTGACGCCCATCAGGGTGATGCGATAAACGTTGGGCATTAAATCCAGGTTGTCGCGGATATGCACCGAGGGCATCAAAAAGCCCAAATCCTGGGACAACTTTTTACGCACACCTTTAATACGGCTAAGCAACTGCCCGCCCTGGCTTTTATCCACCAACGGAATAAGACGGTAGCCGACTTCCAGGCCCACAATGTCCACGGTGGCAACGTCGTCCCAGCCCAGCTCGCGATTCTCTGCCGGTGCCGGTAAAGCCTGGCTACCACTGTCGCCACTGACCAGTTCACCACCGCTGGTACGGCCAGCCGTTCCTGCACCGCCACGTACCGGGAATTTGTCACCTTCTTCAACCATTTGTTGATTTTTCTTCCAGGTAAGCCAAGCCGCTGCCGCTGCCAGCGAACCCAAGCCTAGAAAGGCTACGTGGGGCATACCAGGAATCAGGCCTAGCAAAATCAGAATACCGGCAGCAATAGCAAGAGCTTTGGGCACATCGAACATTTGCTGCAGAATCTGGCTGCCCATATCTTGGCTGGAGGTGGTTCGAGTGACCATAATCGCCGCCGCCGTAGACAACAACAGCGACGGGATTTGGGCCACAAGGCCGTCACCAATGGTCAACAGCGCGTAGCGCTCCACCGCCAAGCTAAAATTCAGCCCGTGCTGGGCCATACCAATAGCAATCCCGCCAATGATGTTGATCGCCAGAATGAGCAGGCCCGCAACCGCGTCGCCTTTTACAAATTTCGAAGCACCGTCCATGGAACCGTAGAAATCGGCTTCTTCGGCAACTTCCCTACGGCGAAATTTGGCATCTTCCTGATTAATCAATCCAGCGTTCAAGTCGGCGTCGATGGCCATTTGCTTGCCGGGCATAGCGTCCAAGGTAAATCGGGCGCTCACCTCCGACACTCGACCAGCACCTTTAGTAACCACCAAAAAGTTGATGATCATAAGGATGGCAAATACCACCAGGCCAACAGCGTAGTTACCGCCAATCAACACCGCACCGAAAGACTCGATCACTTTACCCGCCGCATCCCCGCCATTATGGCCTTCCAGCAGCACAATACGGGTAGACGCGACGTTCAGCGCCAGGCGCAGCAACGTCGCCAGCAGCAAAACGGTGGGGAACGCAGCAAAATCCATCGGCCTCAGGGCGTACACGCACACCAACAGGATCACGATGGACAGGGTTATATTGAAGGTAAAAAACACGTCCAGCAAAAACGCCGGCACAGGCAAGATCATCATGCCCAGCAATCCCATCAGCATCAGTGGAACCCCGAGGTTCCCCTGCGCCAAGGATTTGACGTTCCTGAAGACTAAAGCTAAGTCCATGCCGGATTTCTCTCTAATGATTGCCTAATTGGGCCTGATTTAATCTGGATTGATCGGATCTGACCTGATTTCTGGCGCATTGACGCGTTTGATCAGGTACATCGCAAAAACCATACCAATCTTTAGGAAATCCCCTACAACTTTCTGTTGCCGGCAGCCTGACGCAAACCACCAGATACGGTATCATTTCGCTATTTTGTGTCACTGCCTCTATGCACAACCCAGCGCCCTCAATTATCACGACAAACAGGTAACAGCCATGCCCATCCACGAAGTAAAACACCCTTTGATACAGCACAAAATTGGCCTGATGCGCCGTGCCGATATCAGCACCAAGAATTTTCGTGAACTGGCGCAGGAACTGGGTACGCTGCTGACTTACGAGGCCACCAAAGACATGACCCTTAAAAAACAGGAGATTGACGGCTGGGCCGGGCCGGTCACTGTGGAACAGATTCAGGGTAAAAAAGTCACCATCGTACCGATTCTACGCGCTGGCATTGGCATGCTGGACGGCGTACTGGCGCTCTTGCCCGCAGCTCGGGTGAGCGTAGTAGGTCAGATCCGCAACGAAGAAACCCTGGAAGCCACCACCTACATGGAAAAGCTGGTGGGTGAACTGGACCAACGCATGGCGCTGATTATCGACCCCATGCTGGCCACCGGTGGCTCGATTATCTCGACCATTAATTTACTGAAAAAAGCCGGCAGCACCGACATTCGCGCGCTGATTCTGGTGGCCGCCCCTGAAGGCGTGAAACGAGTTCTGGCTGCGCATCCGGATGTGTCTATCTACACCGCCTCTATCGACGACGGCCTGAATGAAAAAGGCTATATCCTGCCTGGCTTGGGCGACGCCGGCGACAAGATTTTCGGCACCAAGCAGAAGGACGTTTGATTTATGTCCCAACACCCTAACGAGTCTGTCAACGATGCTAACCAAGAGCCTGTCGACGAATCTTTTCATGAGCCGGTGTGGAAGCAAGCGTTAGCCGGCTCCCAGATGTTGCTGGTGGCCTTTGGCGCACTGGTGCTGATGCCACTGATTACCGGCATGGACCCAAATGTCGCGCTCTTCACTGCGGGCCTTGGCACCATCATTTTTCACATTGTGACCGGTGGTCAGATTCCGATTTTTCTGGCGTCGTCATTCGCCTTTATTGCCCCGGTGATTGCCTCCAAAGGCAAATTCGGTATGGAAGAAACCATGGGCGGTTTGATGGCGGCGGGTATTTTGTACATCATTCTGAGCGCCCTGGTAAAAGTTCGCGGTACCGGTTTTATTACCCGCTTGCTGCCACCGGTGGTGATTGGCCCGGTCATTATGGTGATTGGCTTGGGGCTGGCACCTGTAGCGGTGCACATGGCGTCTGGCCGCACCGGTGACGGCAGCGTTCAGCTTATTACCGAAAACACCGCGCTGTGGATTGCGATGATTTCGTTGGTGTGTACCGTGGGGGCTTCAGTCTGGGCAAAAGGTATTTTTCGTCTGATTCCAATTTTGTTTGGCGTACTGGTGGGCTATGGTTTGTCGGCCATATTGGGCTTGGTAGACACGACGCCGGTGCAACAGGCACCTTGGCTGGCCATTCCCAACTTTACCGCGCCACAATTCAGCTGGGGAGCCATTCTGTTCATGATCCCGGTAGCCATTGCCCCAGCAATAGAGCACATCGGCGACGTACTGGCCATCGGCAACGTAACCCGTAAAAACTACCTGGACAAACCCGGCCTGCACCGCACCCTGCTGGGCGACGGCCTGGCCACCAGCGTCGCCTCGCTACTGGGCGGCCCGCCCAACACCACTTACTCGGAAGTGACCGGCGCAGTCATGCTGACCCGCAACTTCAATCCGAAAATCATGTGGTGGGCCGCAATTATCGCCATTGTACTGGCCTTTGTGGGTAAATTCGGCGCGGTTCTGCAGACCATTCCGGTACCGGTCATGGGCGGCATTCTATGCCTGCTGTTTGGCTCTATTGCGGTGGTGGGAATGAGCACGCTGATACGCCACCAAGTGGATCTGGGCTTGCCACGCAATCTGGTGATTGTCGGTATTACCTTGGTATTCGGGATTGGCGGCATGGTGCTGGGGCATCTGGCAGGCATTGCACTATGTGCGATCGTAGCCGTCGCCCTGAACCTGATTCTGCCGGGCTCACGCGAAGCCTGGGGCAAAACCATTTACGAAAAGAAAGACTGATCAGCACCCGGCCCCCGCCCCGGGGGTCGGCTACCTCAAGCGCCGCCGCATCCATTCACCGGCTCAACAACGCCCGCTAACACTATTCTGGAACGCACTCAGCCCGCTATTCCCTACTATAAATTCTGACAAAATGATTATTTATCTGATCTCAGTCAATTAGGATAACGCTAATTATATCGATTTGATTTCAGTCAATTGTCATTTTGGCATCTTATCTATGCTCAGTTTCAGATGACTCACTTAATGATTTTGTGCTGTCAACACGCAGAAAAACGCTACTGAATCATGGAGCTAGGTATGGAAAACAAGACTTTAGAAACACCAGCAGTCAATGAACAGCGTCGTAACTTTATCAGTGGCTCAATCAGTGCCGGCTTCTTGGGCGCAGGCATTGCAGCAGGGTTAGTGCCTGCATTGGCTCACGCTGAAAGCGGTAAACCAGTGGACCGTATGGCTAGCTATACCGCCGACCAACTAGAGCGAGTCAAACAAGTACTCGTCGTCCCGCCTATGGTACCTGCGCATGACCAGGTCGCCAAAGGCAAGCCTAAAGTCGTTGAAGTACGCCTCCATGTCGAAGAGAAGCAAATAGAGCTGGAAAATGGCACTAAGGCATGGGTATGCGCATTTAATGGCAGCGTGCCCGGGCCGTTAATTGTTTGCCACCAACACGACTATGTTGAATTAACCTTGGTTAATCCTAAAACCAACACGCTAGCCCATAACATAGATCTTCACGCGGCAACGGGTGCCTTGGGAGGCGGAGAGTTAACGCTTGTTTCTCCAGGTGAAGAAGTCACCTTCAGATTTAAAGCCATTAAAGTAGGCACTTTTGTATATCACTGCGCGCCAGGTGGCGTCATGATCCCTTGGCATGTAGTGATGGGCATGAATGGCGCCATCATGGTATTACCACGTGAAGGCTTGAGCGATGGCGATGGTAACAACCTAACCTACGACAAGGCCTATTACATTGGCGAACAAGATTTCTATATACCCCAGAATGAGCAAGGGCAATATAAGGCTTATGACACAGTTTTAGGCAGCATGAATGAAACATTGGAAGTGATGAAAACTCTCACCCCATCCCATGTTGTCTTTAACGGCGCAGTTGGGGCTTTAACAGGTCAGAATTCCATGACAGCCAAGCTTGGTGAAACTGTACTGTTTGTTCACTCTCAAGCGAACCGTGATACTCGCCCACATATTATTGGTGGTCACGGGGATTATGTTTGGAACACAGGTTCATTCAGTGACAGGCCATCTCAAAACTTGGAGACCTGGCACATTGCCGGTGGCAGTGCTGGCGCAGCTTTATATACCTTCAAGCAACCAGGGCTGTATGTCTATGTGAATCATAATTTAATTGAAGCCATTATGAAAGGTGCTGCAGGCCACATCAAGGTTGACGGCGAGTGGAATGATGATTTGATGACTCAGGTCAGCAAGCCTTCCCCCATCAAATCCTAAACAAGAGTCCTAAGCTATTCGGTCAGATAATAACTTAAAGATATCGTACTAAAATGTGGCTCAGAATAACTATTTCTGGGCCACTAGCGCGAGGTAACGAAGGAAAGTGCCATGCTAAAAGTAATGTCTATATTTTTTCTGATTATAGCCTGCCAAACTGCCACAGCCCAACAAGTCGATAAAAACACAAAGGATTATTCAATCTACGCCAGTGTCTATCAATGGTATGGCGAATTAGACAGCAATGAAAATTGGCGTAAAGACCATCCTCAAGTCGTACTCGACTTAAAAGAGTACCCCCAGAATAACTGGGAAAAAGGAGCGCATCGGATTTTAGATATAGCCCCATTAGCTGATATCACAGCCTCAGATACGCCACCTGCAAGCCATCGAGTGCGCGTGACCTTAGAGTTTTACCCCGCTACAGCGGGAGCCGATCACGTAATAGGTCAGTATGTGCAGCAATTAGTCACCTTTGACCGTAACTTACAACAGGTGCTCAAGGTAGAAACCGAACTTAACGAAAAAGATGATTTCGAATCTCGCTACATTGCTAGCGCCAGCACAAATTTAATACGCGCATTTCTTTATAGTTGGACCCAAGGGCTCGACGAGCCCAGCTCAGCATCGTTATCGCATTGGCTTGCGAGTGACGCGCAGGTGACATTGGCGGAAGATCAGATAATCGGCCTAAGTAACTATAAAGCCCAAATCAAGGCGCTAGGGTTAACTCAAATTCGGCGAGTTATAAAAAATCTTAGAATAAGCCCACTAGACAAACAGCGATACCAAGTGGATTTTGAGTATCAATGGAGCGCGCTCAACGCCCAAGGTGAAAATGAGGTAGCCAATATTGGCGTTTCTATAGGCTTGAGCGTCATAGACGGCAAGGTATTAATCCAAGTTTACACTGAGCAATATCTTGCGCCAAAAACCGATCTCGGTGCAGAAGTTCGCTGCTAAGTTACCAGGCACTCCCCCGAGAGACATTGTAAGGATTTAACTATTATGAAAAACAGAACACTGATATCAGCGAGTTTACTCTGCCTGACGATGATCCTTTTAAGTAATACCGCAATGGCAAAAATGCCTATTCTTAAAGGTATGGGGGGTGATTTTACGTTGCAGAGTAGTAAAGGTTATGAAGTCAGCCTGTCAGACTACCAAGACAAGGTCGTCATGCTCTTTTTTGGCTATACCAATTGCCCTGACATTTGTCCCACAACCATTGCTCATATTAGCCAGATGATTAAGACACTCACCCCAGAGCAACGAAAAAGAGTACAAGTTTTATTCATCAGCATAGATACTGACTATGATACCCCGGAACATCTGAATAAGTATTTAGAGTACTTTGACCCTAGCTTCATTGGACTGGTGGACGAAAGAGAAAAAATTGACCACGTGGCAAAGCTCTATCATGCGGAATATAGCAAACTTGCCAATGAGAAAGTAACCACGGAATTTAAAAAACTTTCTGTGGATGATGAACAACAAGAAGAAAAAGGATGTCTCTATTCCCATAGTGCCAAAATATTTATTATCGATACGCAGAGTCGAGTACGGGGATTTTTCTACGTTGGCACCCCGGTTAATGATATGAAAGAACAAGTGACAAGCTTGTTTTAATACTCATCTCATTGTCATTGGTTCAAAAGCGCAAGTAAACCCCGCCCTGTCCGGCCCATTCACCTTCCTGAGCGACTTAGCGGCGTGCCATGGATTCCAGCATTCGGTTCACCGCATCCAAGTGCTCTGGCTCGTTATGGCACATGCCTTGAAAGCAGGCGCAAAGATCCAGAAAGTCCTTCAGTTCCATCCGCTGCGCCATCTTCATCAAGCGCTTGGTCATCCGAGTCGCTTTAGGCGGCTGACTGGCCATCCGTCCGGCTAACGTCATAACCGTAGGCATCAGCTCATCTGCCGGCACCACGTCCAAAACAATGCCCAATTCTTTTGCTTCGTGCGCATCAACAATCCTGCCAGACAAGGTTAGCTCGAAAGCCCGTTGGTAGCCGATCAGGCGTTGCATCAACCAGGCGCCACCGTCCCCCGGAATGATTCCAAGATTAAGGAAAGTTTCGCCGAACTTGGCTTTCTCTGACGCTATACGGACATCGGCCATATTGGCCAGATCGAAGCCCGCACCGATGGCAGGCCCATTCACAGCGGCAATAATCGGCACCTCGACAGCCTGCATGACCAACGGAATACGCTGAATGCCCTTGCGATAGCGTTCGGCGCATTCCGCTGCATCACCAGCAAAATCGCCGCCGCGCTCGGCCATGTCGCGAACGTTTCCACCCGCACTGAAGGCTGAACCGGCACCGGTAATAACCAGTACCGAGACATCATCACAGCCATTGACCCATTCGGCGGTGGTAACAATATCGTCGATTAAATGGGACCCAGTAAGGGCGTTGCGTAAGTCGTGGCGGTTTAGAGTTAGCGTCGCAACGCGGTTCTCAAGAGTAATCAGTGCATCGACTAACTGTGGCAAGTTGCTCATATTTGACAGACTCGTGTTTGATTGACTCATAGCGGTGTCTCCTGGCAAACGATCACCCGGGCATCAACCACCGCGTAACCGTCGTGATAGGCAATCACGGGATTAAGATCCAGTTCAAGGATCTCGGCGTGAGCATCAACAATACTGGACACTTTCAACAGCAGCTCGACCAACGCGTCTTTACTCACCGCTGGTTCGCCACGGACTCCATCCAATATCTTACGGGCTTTGATCTGGTTGACCATAGCGTGGGCGTCATCGCGGCTCAGTGGAATGGCGCGAAAAGCTACGTCCTCCAAGACTTCCACAAAAATACCGCCCAAGCCGAACATCAACACCGGTCCGAACACCGGGTCACGACTGACCCCGATTATAACCTCGGTGCCCTTTCGAGCCATGGGCGCTAACAAAATGCCCTCTATTTCGGCATCGGCTTTGTACAGCTTACACGCGGCGAGAATTTCAGCATGGCCACGGCGCAAATCCGCTTCGCCACTGAGATTGAGTTTGACTCCGCCGGCGTCCGATTTGTGTAAAATATCCTTGGAAACAACTTTCATAGCCAACGACGTGTGACCAAACTCAGCAACCGCCTCTAAAAACTCGGCCTCATTTCGGACCATCAGCTCTTTCGGCACGTCCACACCGTAAGTGCGCAACAATGACTTAGCCTCGAACTCAAACAAATCCCGACCGCTTCTTTGAGCCTGTTCAAAGGTTGCAACAACGCCAGCATCGGGGCTCAGTGGCTGCGCCAGCTCCGCCCGCTGGTTACTGGCGATATAGGCACCTCGTTCGTTCAGCGCTTTCAAGACCTGAACCGCGTGCTCAATCGAATTGTAAACAGGCACTCCTGATTCGCGCAGTCTAACCAATGGTTCCGGCCGAACATGACTGTAAAGGCTGTAAACCACTAACGGTTTATCGGTCTGGCCAGACAGTTTCGCAATCGCATCTGCCGTCCGCAGTTCTTCCGCCTTGAGTTCCTCTGCAAAGCGAATGCCGTAGCCACCAAACATGCCCACCAGGAGCACCATGTCAACGTTCGCATCCTCAACCAGGACAGTCATGCAGTCTACAAGCAGGCCCGGGTTCGCGTCGGTACTGCCAGCCACATCAACAGGGTTTACCAACGACGCCTGTGGAAAGAGGATGCCCCGCAGCGCTGATTGGGTCGCATCAGACAGCTCGGCCAGTTCCAACCCTGCTTCACACAAGCGATCAGAAGCGATTGTTGCCTGACCACCACCGTCAGCCAAAATCGCAACCCGGTTTCCATTCGCCTGCTGCAAAAGACTCAAGCCTTCGGCAACCGGCAGAATCTCGTCAGACTGGCTGACCACGGTTACGCCCACCTGACGAAGCAGGTCTACGGTCATCACATAGCTGCCGGCTAAAGCTCCAGTGTGCGATTTGGCGGCTTTCTGGCCTGCCTCGGTTGAGCCCGACTTATAAACCACCACAGGCTTGGTTTTCGCGATTTCTTTGGCAACATTCAAAAACACGCGGCCGTCTTTGAAACCCTCTACATAAAGTGTTGCTACACGCGTGTTATCGTCTTCTCCCAAATATTGAAGGTAGTCTGCAAAGCCTAAATCAATTTGATTTCCTGGCCCCACATAGGTGCTAAAACCCACATGTCCGTTACTTTCCGCTTCAAGCGCCAGAGCCAACAGCATATTCCCTGACTGAGATATAATGCCGATATCGCCAGGCTTCACGTTGTCGAGAGCCAGCAAATTCACTTTTTTATGAAGATTGAAAACCCCGGATGTGTTGGGGCCAACAATACGCACGTTGGCTTTTTGAGCGGCCTCTAATACTTCCTGCCCCAGCTTTGCACCGGCTTCGTCCACTTCGCCAAAACCGCTTGCCAGGATAATCGCCCCTTTCGTTCCATTGCGGCCACATTGGCCCAGCAGGTCGGGAATGGTCTTCGCTGGCGTACATATCAGCACCAAAGCCGCCGGTCCCGGCAGTGATTCCATCGACGGGTAGGCTTTGTAACCCAGAATCGTATCGACTTTAGGATTGATCGGATAAATCGCCCCTTCATAGCCGTCGTTAATAAGTCCGACCATCGCCTTGTAACCGCGCTTGGTGGGGTCGGATGAGGCTCCCAGAATCGCGATTGAATCGGGTGCCAGAAATTCGTGCAATGAACTTTTCATAATTAACAGCCCTTGAAGACGGGTGGGCGTTTTTGAGCAAAGGCATCAACACCTTCCTGCCAGTCCTGGGTTGTGGTGCACATAAACACGCCGTCCAACTCATGCTGAAGCTGCGCATCCAGATCCGCGTGAGAGGCGTTGTTCAATAGCTTCTTGACCAATGACATGGAGATTGGCGCTTTGGTGGCCAGCTGTTTGATAAACGCCTCTGCCTCATCAAGCAGTGCGTCGTCAGCTACCGAACGAGTCGCCAAGCCAATACGCTCAGCCTCGGGGCCGTCAATTTTAACGCCGGTGAAGATCAGCTCACGAGCTTTCGCCAGCCCTACCAAACGCGGCAGAAAACTGGTCACACCGCCGCCGACACAGGTACCAATGCTGACTTCGGGAAAGCCGATTTTTGCCGTCTCGCCCATAAATATGAAGTCACAGGAGCAGGCCATTTCGGCCCCCGCACCTAATGCATAACCGTTAATGGCCGCAACCACCGGCTTACTCAGTCGAAACATCGCCTCGCAAACGTCATTACCCAATTGCAGATACTGCCGACGCTGATACTGGCTGCGATCGCCCGAACCGTGCTCTTTCATATCGGCGCCCACACAAAAGGCGCGCCCTTCACCGGTTAATAAAACGGCTCTGACCTCAGGGTCGGCTTCTGCCTGGCTCAACGCCGCCAATAAATCTTTGTAAAATGGCTCAATAACGGCGTTTAAACGATGGGGACGATTGAAGCGAATCTCGGCATAGCCGTCTTTGAAGGTGTAAATCAGGGTTTCAAATAACACAATAAATTTCCTTTATCTCATCAAGTGTCACGTCGCAAGTCCGACGGTATGGGGAAATTTGGCATGGTGGGCTTGTCGACGTGGCCTTTGCGGAACTGACGCAGCTGGAATACGTAGGCCAGCACTTGGGCGATGGCCATGTAAAGGCCGTCTGGTATTTCCTGACCAATATCACTGTTGTGATACACCGCCCGCGCCAGCGGTGGTGTGCGCAGAATTTCTACCTTGTTTTCGCGGGCAATTTCCATAATCTTGAAGGCCAGTTCGTCACCACCCTTTGCCACCACCATAGGCGCGGCCATGCGGCTCGGGTCGTACTTCAGTGCCACCGCGTAATGGGTCGGGTTGGTGATAACCACGTCAGCGGTTGGAACGTCCTGCATCATCCGTCTCTGCGACATCTCCCGCTGCAACTGGCGAATACGGCCTTTTACCTCGGGTTTACCTTCGCTGTCTTTGTGTTCGTCTTTTACTTCCTGCATGGTCATTTTGAGCTTTTTCTGGTGGTCGTAAATCTGGAAAGGCACATCGATCACAGCAATAATGATGGTGGCACAGGACAACAGAAAAAAGCTCCAACCCAAGGTCCAGAGTACATGCTCCATAGCCGGAACCGTCGGTTCGGCGGAGATGCTCAGCAAGTCCACCGTTCGCACTTGCAAAATGAGAATAGCAATGGTGAGTACCAGACCCACTTTGGCGATGGCTTTAAACAGCTCAATCAGCGAGCGTGAAGAAAACATGCGACCAATGCCCTTTATAGGGTTCATACGACTAAGCTTGGGTGCAATGGATTTGCCGCTGAACAGCAAGCCACCAATACCGATGGAGCCGGCTATAGCGGCCACCAGCAGCATGGCCAGAATGGGCGACAACGCCCAGGCTGCGGCTTTGGCGGAGGCAATCAGCTGCACGCTCATATGGCGCATATCAAAAATGGCGCTGCGCTCGAGGGTGAAGGCATCGCGCATGATGGCTTCCAGGGCCGCGCCAAGATGGGTACCAAAAATCAGTAGACCGCCAGCACCTGCCATCAACACAGCGGTCGTCGCCAGCTCTTTAGAACGCGCAGTCTCGCCATCCTCCTTGGCCTTTTCCAGCCTTCGGGGGGTGGCCTCTTCGGTTTTCTCCTGACTGCCATCGTCGTCGGCCATTATCGCTATACCCTGATGCTGTTATGACTACCGTTGCAACTCGCGCATGAAATCGAACGTCTGCCGGGCGTAAACCTCGAAATGCGGCAAAAAATTGGCGTGCAACACCCAGATAGCAAACAATCCAAAAATCAGGCCAATGGGGAAGCCAAGGGCGAAAATATTCATCTGCGGCGCGGCGCGGGTCATCACCCCAAAAGAAATACTGACAATCAACACCGCCGTTACCGCAGGCAGCGCCATCAGCATAGCTGATACAAACATCCAGCTAATACGGTGCGCCAACTGCCACACACCGGCCTGCCCTAAACCTTCAAGGCCGATAGGCAAGGTGCGAAAACTCTCGATAAACACTTCAAACGCCACCAGGTGGCCATTCATCGCCAAAAACAACAGAGTAATGGTGATGGTGTAGATTTGCGCCAGCACCGCAACGTTCACGCCGTTCGCGGGATCCACCATAGACGCAAAGCCCAAGCCCATTTGCATGGCAATCATCTGGCCAGCAATCACAAACAGCTGCCACAGCGCCGTTAGCGCGAAACCTAACCCTACGCCAATCAATATCTGCTGCAGGGTAATCACCACCGCATCGGCGCTTAAGGCGTCTATCTGGGGCACCGGAGGAATCATCGGCACCACGATAATGGTCATCAACAGAGCCAGGCCCAGGCGCACCCGGGCAGGCACCAATTGGGTACCAAAAATGGGAATCACCATCAAAAAGCTGGCAATGCGGAACAGCGGCCATAAATGTTGACCAACCCACTGGCCTATCAGATCGGCACCGAGTTCGGTAGGCAGCATGGGTCAGCCGATCAAAAAGGGAATGCTGGAGAAGAGCGCGTTAGCGTGGTCCAGCAGTTTTGTCAGCATCCACGGCCCCCACACAATGATCACGATCAGTGTGATCAGCAGGCGCGGCAGAAAGCTCAGGGTTTGTTCGTTGATTTGAGTGGCCGCTTGAAAGGTACTAACCACCAAGCCAATAATCAGGCCCGGGGTAATAATCACCGACGCCAGCAGCACAATCATCCACAGCGCTTCGCGCAAAATATCGATGACGGTTTCAGGGGTCATAGGTAGCCTCCATTAAGCGCTTCATAGCATTCGGCGCCGCGCACACTAAAGGCCATAGCTGGCCGCCAGGGTGCCCATTATCAACGCCCAACCGTCCACCAGCACAAACAGCATGATTTTAAACGGTAGCGAAATAATAATCGGCGACAGCATCATCATACCCATGGCCATCAGCACGCTGGCCACCACCATGTCGATAATCAGAAAAGGTATGAACAGTATAAAACCAATCTGGAACGCAGTTTTCAGCTCGCTGGTAACAAACGCCGGTAGCAGCACCCAGAACGTGACGTCTTCAGGGCTGACAAACTGCTCGTCAGCCATGCGCATGAACAGTCCGAGATCGCTTTCGCGGGTTTGGGCCAGCATGAACTTTTTGAACGGCTCCGACGCGGCTTCGACGGCTTCCAGCGAGGTCATTTCTTCCTGCAGATAGGGTTGCAACCCTACTCGGTTGGCTTCTTCCAACACCGGTTTCATAATGAATATGGTCAGAAACAACGCCAGCCCCAACAGAATTTGGTTAGACGGCGCTGATTGCAGGCCCAGGGCCTGGCGCAGTATCGAAAATACGATAATGATGCGGGTGAACGACGTCATCATCATCAGCATCGCCGGCAAAAACGTCAGCGCAGTCATCAGCGCCAGAATCTGCAGGGTCACCGAATATTCCTGCTGGCCCTCGCCGGCGCCGGGCTCTACGGTGAACGCGGGTATGCCGGGCAAGTCCGCCTGGGCCAGCGGCGCCCAAACCATGGCAGCGATGACAATCAGTAACGGAAATAGCGCCTCTAGCAGGCGCGCAGGTTCAAATCTTGCGGTCATTGGTCGATCTACCAGAACTGTCGGCCGCGACATTCGGAGCCTGGGTTTTATTCATCAGGGACTGGAGTTTGCGGGCAAATTCACCGCTGGGCGCGCTGCCGCCTACACTCACGACTGGCTTATCGAACACGTGCAGAGTGCTTATGGTGCTGGGCGTAATACCCAGCAGCAACTGCTGGCCCGCCACATCCACCACCGCAATGCGCTCGCGAGCGCCTAGGGCCATCACCGACACCACTTTAATGGCGCTGTTGTTCATGCCGGTCATGCCGGTCATGCGGCGGATCAGCCAGGCACAGCCATAGATAATCGCAATCACCGCCAGCAAGCCCAAACCCAGGCTCACCAGAGTAGACAGGGTATCCGGAGTGCGCGTCGCCCCAATCAGTTGCGCTTGCGATTGCGGCGCAACGGGCTCTGCCATGGCCGGAAACGCCGCCATCATCCAGAATACAGGAACTGCCGGCCAGACCTTTGCAGTCATACTATTTCTGCAAGCGCTTAATGCGCTCGCCCGGGCTCATGACGTCCGTCAGGCGAATGCCAAATTTATCGTTAACCATCACCACCTCACCGTGGGCAATCAAGGTGCCATTCACCAGCACGTCCAGCGGTTCACCGGCCAGACGGTCAAGCTCGATCACCGACCCCTGATTCAGCTGTAACAAATTGCGGATAGGAATCATGGTATTGCCGACTTCCATCGAGATGGTCACCGGTATGTCCATGATCACGTCGAGATCCGGCGAGTCTTTTGAGGTACTCACGCTGTCTGAGCCAAACTCTTCCATCGGCGCTGCGCGCACATTGTTTTTTTTGTCACTTTCTTTACCACGATTCTCAGCGCCAGCCGCCTCGGCCATCGCCTCGTCCCAGTTGTCTTCGGTGCTGTCAGCTTCCGCGCCAGACTCACCCATCGCGGCCTCCCATTCCGCCGCCAGCTTTTCATCTTCACTCATATTCTGGTCGTCTGTTTTATTGTCGTCAGCCATTAGGTACGTCCTATCTTCAGTTGTTTCTTAGCCTTGGGCAACGTCGCCCGCCCGTGAATTCTCAATGCCAATTTGTCATCGCGGGTGCCCAACGTTGCGGTATATATCGGAATACCGTTAGCGGTGACGGTTAAATGCTCCGCCATTTCAATGGGAATGATGTCACCGGCTTTGAACTTGGCCACTTCACGCAGTGAAATGTGGCGCCGGCAGATTGTAGAGTTCACCGCAACACTGACTGCCTTAATGTCTTCCTGAAGCGCGCTTACCCAACGTTCGTCGGTATCGTCGATGTCGCTTTGCACGCCAGCGTCTAACACATCCCGAATCGGCTCAATCATCGAGTATGGCAGCGCAAAGTGCAGTTCGCCGCCACCGCCATCCAGTTCTATATGAAAAGTGCTCACCACGACCACTTCGCTAGGGCTGACAATATTGGCCATGGACGGGTTCACTTCCGAGCTCAGATACTCGAAATTCACTTTTAACACCGTCTGCCAGGCTTCCTGCATGTCGTGAAATACCTGATTCAACATCATCTGCACAATGCGGTTTTCGGTAGGCGTAAACTCACGGCCTTCAATTTTGGCGTGGCGGCCCTGGCCACCGAAGAAGTTGTCCACCAGTTTGAAGACCAACTTTGCATCCAGCACAAACAGCGATGTGCCGCGCAGCGGACGGATTTTGCACAAGTTTAAACTGGTTGGTACATAAAGGGTGTGCACGTACTCGCCGAACTTCATGATCTGAACGCCGCTGGTTGACACATCGGCGGTGCGCCGCAGCATGTTGAACAGACTGATGCGGGTATACCGGGCAAAACGCTCGTTAATCATTTCCAGTGTTGGCATGCGCCCGCGGACGATGCGGTCCTGGCTGGCCAAATCGTAGTTTTTTACGCCGTCGTCGTCGGTGTCGTCGTCGGTGTCGATGTCACCGTCGTCCACTCCGTGAAGGAGCGCATCGATTTCGTCCTGAGACAGCAAGTCCTGCATAGTCGATTCCGCTGTGTAGATTCCAGCCGCATGACGGCTATATCAAACGTTCACCTTACTGAACAACAAAATTACTGAACAACAAAGTTGCTGAACAATACCTGGCGAATAGCGGCTGCGTTCTCGTTGGCCAATAGCTCATTGACCTTGTCAGTCATCGCTTGCGCCAGTTCCTCGCGGCCTCCCGGGGCGCGCAAGCTGTCAAAGCTGCGACTGCCCAGTAGCTGAATCAATTGGCTGCGCAGCAATGGCAAATGCACTTCGGCGGCATCCAGCACCGCCTGGCTCTCTGCTTCCAGTGACATATGTATCTGGGCGTAGCGCTGACGGCCTTCAGCTTGCACGGTGGTCAGCAAGGGTTCTTCCAAGTCCAGATAAACGCTGGGTAGAAATTCCGGTTCTTTGGCCTGTTCATCAGCGGTTTCGGCGCCACCCATGCCGAGCAAGCTGCCATTCATAAACCAAAGCGCACCGGCCACCGCCAAACCAACGGCCAGTAAAATCAGAAAACCCAGCAATACAAAGAGCTTGAGTTTGCTTTTTTTCGCTACGGGTTCATCAGCGCTCGTGTTCTCTGCCATAAGTCATCGATCCTGTAAAACTCAAATAAGCCGTTGCGCGCAGTTTACCGTTCAGCCCAGCCTTGGGCAAAACAGTTTGCCTAGGCAAACAGGTCAACCTCACCACGCCAGCTCAAATCCAGCTGCCCGCCTGCCAAAATGACGTCCTGCCCACCCATGGCAGACGCCCGGCCATCACCTCCATGGCGGTCTTGGCCATCGTTACTGCCGGTCTCCGCATTACCTTGATCACCGGATTGCTGGCGGGGCTGGTCAGACACATCAAAACGCTCCAGCGAAACGCCCTGCTCACTCAGCATCTCACGTAAACGGTGGGAATTCTGTTCTAACTGATCACGCACCATTGGGTTGGCCGCGTGCACCGTTATGCTGGCCTGATCGTTGTGCATACGCACCTTTACTTCCATCGGGCCCAGGTCTGCCGGGGACAGATGAATTTCAGCCACCGACATGTTGCGCGCGGTAAGCCAGCTCAGCTTACCCATCACTTTGTCGCCCCAATCGGCCTGGCCCACCGGCACGTCTACAGAGGTTGTGTAACCGCGCAGAGCCAATGCCGGATCGGTCTGCACCCGGGCGGTGCTGTTGGGTTGCTGCAACAGACTGTCGGCGCTGCTTTGGAGACGGCTGTCGGCCACTAAATTGGCGCCGTCTGCCGGGCGCAGGCTTTCCGCTTTACGTAAGGTGTCGGTGAGTGCCAGGCCCGCGGCTTGGCTGGTGCTCAAGCCTGTTGCGACGCCCTCTGTGCCGGCTTTTGTAACGCCAGGCGCCGCCAGCGGATTCAGTGACTGTCCTGGAATACCTGCAGCCGGCATGGCGCCGGCGCTGGCCGAGGCAACGCCAGCGGCACTATTAACAACCACCGCGCCGCCAGCGGCACCGGGGGCCGGCGCCGCTGGCGCCAGCATGGCCTGCAATTCCATAAAGGTGAGTGCCACCGGTTCTGTATCGGGCAGGTCTGCGGTGTCGGTATTTTCGGCCACGTTTTTCTGCGGGTCTGTTATGGCCTCAGGCACATTGTTCTCGCTTCGGGCTTCATCGACCTTACCAACGTCGTCCGCTTCGGCCTGACTATTACGGTCCGCATCGGCCGGTTTTTTGGCGCTATCCGCTGCCTGGGGCTTAGCCGCGTTTTTGTCCGCTGCATTGGCCTTCTGAGCGTCGGCTTTTGAGTCTTTGGCAGCCGCTTGCTGAGCGGCAGAGCGGTTTTTAACCTGATCCTGACGTGCCAGGCTTTGCGTGTGTTCACGGGAAACGTCTTGGTAACGGCTGTTGCCGCCGTTGCCACTGTCGGCGTAACCGCCGTCACGACTTTTTGCCGGGCGACTGGCTGCCTGTTCGCTGATTGCGCTGGCAGAGCCTTGGGGGAGAAGCATTTGGGACATGGCAACCTCTTGCCGCGTGTGGCCGCGTAGTAGCTTGAAAGTAGTTTGAAAGTAGTTTGAAAGTAACCTGAAAACCGGAAAACGGCGTTCAATGGCCGTTATTCCGCGTAAGTAACAACACTAAAATAGATGTAGCAAGATCGGTGCCAGAGCGCGTCAGCGGGGTCGGCGCAGAAACGCCCGACCTGCAGCTTCGTCGGCTTGTTTCTGTTCGCGAGAATCTTGCTCACGTTGCTCTTGCTGGCGACAGGTAGTGATGAAATTTTCCATACCACGGCGTTTTTCCCAAGCTTTCAACCACTCGTTGCGACGAACTTCGAACACCTGATTTGCCTGTTCAAGCTGAACCTGCTGCTGCCCGATTAACTGGTCAAGCTGGCCCATAAAAGCCTGCCAGGCTTGCAATCGGCTAACCGCAACCACGCCCTGCTGGCCGTCACGGATTTGCTGGCGATATTCCTGATGATAGCTCTGAAGTTCCTGAATTTGCTGCTCTCGTTGCGCCATCAGGGTGCGAGCCTCGCCCATGCGTTCCAGCGCCTTTTTCTCCTTGCGCTGTTCCACCGCCAGCACCACCCCAAGGCGTTGCGAACGCTGCATTATGAATTACTCCCGGCGGCGGTTGGATTTGGCGTAGCCACCTGCATGCGGTCGGGCGAACGCCGCTCAGGCACCACCGCAAGCAGTTGCTCAACGCTTTCGTTCAGCGAGGTTTTTTCACTGAGCCCCTGTTTCAGGAATTGCCGCATATTGGCAATGTGCGCAACGGCAAAGTCGGTTTCCGGGTCGCTGCCTTTGACATAAGCGCCCACGCTGATCAAATCCCGCGCTTGCTGGTAGCGTGAGTACACCTGTTTAAAGCGCTGCGCCCGTGCGAAGTGCTCGGGATCGGTCACCTGGGGCATAACCCGGCTGATGGACGCTTCAACATCAATCGCCGGGTAGTGACCTTCTTCCGCCAGCCGCCGCGACAACACAATATGGCCGTCCAGAATGGCCCGAGCGGCATCAGCAATCGGGTCTTGCTGATCGTCGCCTTCGGTCAGTACCGTGTAAAAAGCTGTAATGGAGCCGCCGCCAGGGCGACCGTTGCCAGTGCGTTCCACCAACTGTGGCAACTTGGCAAATACCGATGGAGGGTAACCCTTGGTCGCCGGGGGCTCACCCACCGCCAAGGCAATTTCACGCTGGGCCTGGGCGTAGCGTGTCAACGAATCCATCAGCAGCAGCACACGCTTGCCCTGATCGCGGTAGAATTCGGCAATGCGTGTGGTCAACATAGCCGCGCGCAGGCGCATCAGCGGTGAGTCGTCGGCAGGCGAGGCCACCACCACGGAACGGGCCAGGCCTTCTTCACCCAGAATGTCTTCAATGAATTCTTTTACTTCGCGGCCGCGCTCGCCAATCAACCCGACCACGGTGACGTCGGCGTTGGTAAATCGGGTCATCATGCCTAACAGCACACTTTTGCCCACGCCGCTGCCGGCGAACAGGCCAAGGCGCTGGCCCTGCCCCACGGTAAGCAGCGCATTAATGGCACGAATGCCCACGTCCATAGGTTGGCGCACCGGCGCCCGGTTCAGCGGGTTGATGATGTCGCCGCTGAGCGACACGCGGGCTTCGGCGTGCAGCGGGCCTTTTCCATCCAGCGGTTCGCCACTGCCGTCAACGACTCGCCCCAGCAACTGATTGCCCACCGGCACCCGGCTGGTCGAAGACAAGGGCACCACCAAAGCGCCAGGGCGAAGGCCTTCAATGGCGGTCAACGGCATCAAATACACTTTTTCATCTTCAAAGCCGACCACTTCGGCTTCAACCACGCCACGGCCCTGGCTCTGGATCACGCAGCGGTCGCCCACCATCATAGGCACGCCCACGCACTCCAGCGTAAGCCCAACCATACGGGTCAGGCGGCCAGCCAGTTCCGGTGTTTGTTGTGTCTGTACGTTGCGGCTACGGCGGTTCAGGCGCTCGGCAAGACCGCCAGACGAATGACCAGGCAAGTTGTCAGACGAGGCGTCAGAGAGCGGAGCTGTCATCGCCGGGCTCCTGGGGTTCGTTTTTGCTGGCATCATTTACCAAGGCGCAAACCACCTGTTGAAAACGTTTTTCAACAGTGAAATCCACCAGCGAATAGCGGGTTTCCACGCGGCAACCGCCGGGACTAATAGCGGCGTCTTCCACCAGTTTCGTGGACGCATCAAGCCGCGCCAAAGACGCTTGCAGCGGTTCAATATCTTGAGGATTGGCGCTGATACGCACGGTTTCAGTGGTGGATGGCAGCGCCGCCATCGCTTGACGCACCACCTGCATAATATGGCTGGAGTCTTGGGATAGCTCGCGCTGGACAACCGCTTTGGCCACTGCAGTCGCAAGCTGGACCAACGCCTCTTCCAGCTCATTTTGCTGCTGGCGAATGGGTAACACCAGTGATTCCATCACTAAGTCGATGCGCTTTTCCAACGCCTGCATCTGCTGTTTGCTGTGTTCGCGTCCCGCGCGCTCGCCTTTCTCGCGACCTTCGACAGTGCCGGCTTTCACACCTTGAGCAAAACCTTCTTCGCGACCTTTAGCAAAACCTTCCCGATGGCCTTTTTCAAGCCCGGCCCCGTGGCCTTCCGCTTCCGCCTGTTGGTGAATATCTTGAAGCTCCGCGGCGGTCAGCGGTTTGATATCACGTTCTTCTTCGCGGGGAACTTCGTTGCCACGGGCGTCAAGCAGGGGCAACTCCCAACGCTCGTAAGCGGTGAGCTGTTCTTTCGGGATGCGGCTGCGGTCGTTGCGGGAGTCGGCCATTACATCATTTCTTCGCCGCCGCCACCGAGGACGATTTCACCGGCTTCGGCCATGCGGCGGGCGATGCTTATAATGTCTTTTTGTGCGCCTTCTACTTCACTCACTTTAACCGGGCCCTTGGTTTCCAGATCGTCCTGTAAGAGTTCAGCGGCACGCTTGGACATGTTCTTGAAAATTTTGTCTTTGACATCGTCGTCGGCGCCCTTGAGTGCAATCACCAGCACTTCAGACGACACTTCACGCAGCAAAGCCTGAATGCCACGGTCGTCCACGTCCTTCAGATTGTCGAATACAAACATCAGGTCTTCAATGGTGGTTGCCAAATCCGGATCGGTTTCCTTGATCGACTCCAACAAACTCGATTCAATGCTGCGATCCATAAAGTTCATGATGTCAGCGGCGCGCTTTACGCCGCCAATCCGGCTGGTTTGCGTCGAGGAGCTGCCAGAGAACTGTTTTTCCAGAATGTCGTTCAGTTCCTGCAACGCCTGAGGCTGTATGGTTTCCAATGACGCGACGCGCATCATCACATCTAATCGCACTTTGGGGTCCAGAGCACCCAGGATTTCGGCGGACTGGTCCGGGTCAAGATAGGAGATAACGATGGCCTGAATTTGCGGGTGTTCGTATCGGATGATATCGCCTACCGCGCGGGGCTCCATCCACTTCAGAGTGTCTAGACCGGTGGTATTACCACCAATCAGAATACGGTCAATCAGGCTGGCGGCTTTGTCGTTACCCAGAGCCTGGGTCAGCATGGCACGAATGTAATCGTCGTTGCCCACGCCCAGGCCGGTTTGGCCGCCCACGGCGTCGATAAAATTGTTGAGCACGCCACTGACATCGTCTTTGCTGATATCCCGCATTTGTGCCATTGCCACGCCAACCCTCTGCACTTCCTTCGGGCCCATGTGCTTTAGCACTTCCGCGGCGTCGGCTTCGCCCAGCGACATCAACAGAATGGCCGCCTGCTCTACCCGCGAAATTTTGCGTGCGGCCTTCGGCGGCGCGCTGGCGACGCCTTGATTTGCCTGATCAGTCATCAACATTCACCCATTGGCGCATTACCTGTGCAACCCGTGCCGGATCTTCGGCAATCAGCCCTTTCAGGGCGTTCAACTGTCTATCATAACCCCCTGTGCTGCCGGGTAAAAGCAGGTCGTCTTGATTGGCCATAGCTTGGCGCAGAGAATCGCCGCCTTCGATGCCGTCCAGATCGCCGTAACCTCCATTACCGCCACCGGCCAAGCCTTTATTGCCGCTCGCCAGATTTTTCAGGGTGGGCCGCAGCAGGCCCAGTACCAGCACCAGAACCACCAGGCCGGCCAGAACCTGTTTCATCAGGTCCCAAAACCAGGGTTGCTGCCAAAAACTGGGGGCCTCATATTCCAGCACCTGTTCCGGGGCAAACGCGGTATTCATCACTGTAACGCTGTCACCGCGAGCCGCCGAATAGCCCACTGCATCACGTACCAGCATGCTCAGGCGCTGCAACTCCTGCTCTGGCCAGGGCTCGAAGGTAACCACACCGGTGTCTGCATCTACCACTCTCAGGTCATCCACCGCCAAGGCGACGGTCAGGCGTTTGATCCGGCCCAGTTCTTGGCGGACGTAGCTAACGGTGCGATCCATTTCGTAATTGCGGGTGGATTCGCTGCGCACATCGACTGGCGCCGGTGCAGGTTCGGCACCGTCAGCATTAGCGCCGGCATTGGCCTGTTGCGGCACACTGGCGTTCGCGGGGGGCTGGTTCGATAGCGCTCCGGGAATGCCAATCGGGCCGCCACCAGCGCTGCGCCTTTCGGTTAGCTGACGTTCGCTGCGCACCGCCTGCTGTTCCGGGTTGAACAATTCTTCAGCTCGTTCCACCGAAGAGAAGTCAAGATCTGCGGACACCTCGGTGCGGTAGCGGCCGTCCCCTACAATCGGCGAAATCAGCGAAGACACCCGGCGGCTCAGGCGTTCTTCCACCCTATCGGTGTAGTCGTACTGGTCAGACATACGATCAGTGTCGGTGTCAGCGTCGGCGCCGGTCAGCAAATTGCCGTTCTGATCAACCACGGTCACGCCGGACTTGGTCATCATCGGCACGCTGCCAGCCACCAGATTAACAATGGCAGCAATGTACTCCTGCTCCGGGTGGCGCCCTGCAAACACTTCCAGAAACACCGAGGCTGACGGCTCGTGGGCATCGCGGATAAACACCGAACGCTCCGGAATGGCAAGGTGCACTCGGGCGCTGCGCACGCCGCGCATGCTGGCAATGGTGCGCGCCAGCTCGCCTTCCAGGCCACGGCGATAGCTGATGGTTTCCATATATTGGGAGGTACCCAGGCCACGGTCTTGGTCCAACAATTCAAAGCCCAGAGTTTTTTGGTCGGTGACGCCTTCAGCTGCAAGCCGCAAGCGTGCGTTATACACTTGATCGGCCACCACCAGCAGTGCACCGCTGCGCGGGTCCATTTTATAGTCGATTCCGCTGCTGTCCAAAATGCTGGTCACGTCCTGCGGGTTGTACGATGACAAGTCACCCAGGACCGGCTGGTAATTGGGTTCCTGGGCCCACAGCACCACCGCCACGCCCAGAGCAACGCTGGCTGCCAGCCCTACCATCAGGCCAACCTGACGCAGCAGGTCCAGTCTGTTGAAGCCCATGAAGGCGCGGCTGTTTGCTGCGGGGGCCGCCGGCGAATTCGATTGTGTGGTCTGTGCAGGCACGCTGGCCATGATGCTGCTCTCCGGTTAAACCTTGATCCGATGGACTAACAAAATCCTGAAACGCGCTGAAATGAGACGCGCCAGTTATACCGGCATGTTCATGATGTCTTCGTAAGCTTTGACGACCCGGTTACGGACCTGGGTCAGCGCCTCAAACGACACCGATGATTTCTGCGCGGCAATCATTACCCGGGTAATGTCCACGTTGGGCTCGCCCATGTCGTAGGCTGTACGCAGATCACCCGCGGTTTTCTGCGCATCCGCCACATTGCCAACAGCCTCCCCCAGCATAGAGCTAAAACTTGCCGTTCCATTGGTTTCGCCTACTTCGCGCGGGCCATCCATACGGCCGCGCACAGATTGAGTCTGCTCTACCTGCTGGTTCTGCGTCATTTGCGAACGCAGGTTGCGGATGTCGGCAAGAACACTGTTGATATCGGCGCGCTGAACCATAACTTTCTCCCGGGCTACCCAGATGACATTGGGTTATCTGTCTCGTTACCGAAGAATTAGCAAAGCCCAGACCAACTTTTTTAAAGTGTTTTTAATCAGTAATATACCTTTTCCTTAACGCACCGAAACCTCAACTTTATAAGGTGGGAATGGATAAGCGTCGAAGTTTTGACAGGAATCGAGGAGCCTGCGGCTGAACCAAAAAGGCACCCAAAAGGGTGCCAGGAAGGAGTGCTACATAAAAAATGGTGCTGAATAAAAAGAAGTACTGCGTAAGAAAGCGGTTAGACAAACCGGCGACCCCTAAATCAGGCCAAAGCCATTTCCGCCTCAAGATCAATACCGGCGTCACGAATTTGCGCCAGCTTGTAGCGCAAGGTGCGGGGGCTAATGCCCAACTGCTCGGCGGCGCGGTTACGGCGACCACGCTCCTGGCGCAGAGTCTGAATAATCAGTCGGAATTCCTGCTGGCGCAGATCGCCCTCAAGTGTCCCTAGAGAACCTTGCTGGTATGCCATGGCTCCCGCGCTGCCAATGGCGTCGGGCACGACCGGCTGCGAAACCAGATCCGCGGCGTGCGCATCAGCGGTAGCCGATTCTACCTCTACTTTTGTGGCCGCTGATACCATGGGCACTGTTGGGGCAGCGGGTACCGCCAAGCGCACGCTGATACCTAAGTCCAGGCACAGGTCGTCAACGTGAATCACATTGCTCTGGTGCAACACCAGCGCTCTTTGTATAGCGTTATCCAATTCACGTACATTGCCCGGCCAAGGGTGGGCCAGCATCGCCTCGCGGGCGTCAGCCGCAAACCTGACGCCATTGAGCTTCAATTTGCGGCTGTGATTTTTCAACACCGCATTGGCCAAAGGAATGATGTCCAGCGGCCGCTCACGCAGCGGTTGCCAATGCATTGGAAACACCGTCAGTCGGTAGTACAGGTCTTCACGAAAACGGCTGTCACGCACGTGTTCGGCCAGATCCCGGTTTGTGGTGGCAATCACCCGCACGTCCAGGGCAATGGTTTTTCGCCCACCTACCCGCTCCACTTCCCGCTCCTGCAGCACTCGCAGCAATTTAGATTGCAAACCCGGATCCATTTCCGACACTTCATCCAGCAAAATCGTTCCGCCGTTGGCTTGCTCAAATTTACCGGGTGATGACGCGATGGCACCGGTGAAGGCACCTTTTTCATGGCCAAAGAGCATAGCTTCGAGCATATTCTCAGGAATAGCCGCGCAGTTTATGGCAATAAAAGGCTTGTTGGCGCGGAGGGAATGCTGGTGAATATAGCGCGCAAGCACCTCCTTGCCGGTGCCGCTTTCACCTGAAATCATGACCGTTGAATCGCTTTTGGCTACCTTGGCTGCCAGCTGGAACATGCGCTTGCTGATAGGGTCTTCTGCCACCGGTTGATCGCTATCAGCCTGGCGCTTGCCGCCGGTAATTTTGCTAACCGCATCGACTAGGGTATGGCCTTCAAAAGGCTTTACCAAGTAATCAATGGCACCTGCCTGCATCGCCGATACTGCATGGCTAATCTGGCCGTAGGCCGTCATCAGCATCATCGGCAGTCCCGGGTACAGGCGCTGTACTTCAGCCAACAATTCGTGGCCAGACAGCCCCGGCATATTAACGTCGCTAACCACCATATCGACTGGCACCTGGGACAGCTGCCGCAGAGCTTCGTGGCCGTCTGCCGCCTCATGAACGCGAAATTTGGCCAGTTCCAGGGTTATCACCAAGGCTTCGCGCAGGTCACGGTCGTCCTCAACAATCAGAATCCGGGGCTTGGTCATGGTGCTGTTCTCCACTGCGTATTCGATAGTGCGTGCCGGTGCGGCTCGCCAGATTTGATCAAGTGCTGTTATTAATTCGTGCGATTCAACAATGGCAGGTGAATCGTGGCCTGAGCTCCGCCTTGGCCGTTTGATGTCATCGCAAAGCGGCCTTGATGTGCGTTCACTACCGCTTGTACAACCGCCAGACCAAGGCCGGTGCCGTGGGATTTTGTGGTGTAGAACGCTTCTTGCAAGCGCGGAGCCATAACCGGGTCAAACCCCGAACCGTTATCGCTTACCTCGATGGCCAGCTCATGATCACAGCCGCGAAGGTTCAGGCGCACGCTGGCTGCCCCGGCTTCAATGCTGTTGTTGACCAAATTTGTACAGGCACCTACCAGGGCGTCACGGTTACACAACAGGTGGCCCTCAGCCTCCCGGATGTCCAGAATTAGCTGGGTGCCACTACGTTCAGCAATAGCGTCTACCGCAGACTTCAGTGCAACCGCCAGAGTGGTTACCGACAGTTCTTCTGCCAAACGGGTTTCACCGCGGGCAAAAATCAGCATGTCGCGCACCTGCTGTTCCAAATGCGACAGGCGCGACATCAGTCGATTGGCGCAGCGCTGGCGCATTTCTTCATCCAAATCGGCTTCAGTCAAGTGACCACCGTACAGAATCGCCGCCGACAGGGGTGTGCGAATCTGATGGGCCAATGACGCGACCATCTTGCCCATCGCAGATAAGCGCTGAGCATGAGCCAACTGAGACTGCAGCTGTCGGGTTTCGGTCATATCTGTCAGCAATATTAACTGGCCGGGCTGATTTTCCATGGTGCGAATTTCAATGCTGACGCGGCGACCGTCTTTCAGTGAAATTTCGTGCCCGTCGTCCTGGCGTGGCGCAAAGCAGCGCTGAATCACGCCAATCCAGTGCTCGCCATTCAGCGGCTCACCCAAAAGGCTGGTGGCCGCAGGGTTGGTTTGGGTAACCACACCCTGGCTGTCCAGCACCACCACACCGGCTGGCAATGCCTTCAACAGAGTGGTGAGTTGGTCTGCCAACTGTTCTTTTTTCTCCAGCTCTTGCTGACGCTGCAGGCTCTCTTCCGATAATTCGCCGGAAAGCTGATTAACCCGGGATTCCAGAGTGCGGTAAGAATCGGTAATCTGGCGCGACATGCGATTGAACATGTCCAAAGCGGAGTCTACCGCTTCATCACTTTGCTGTGGGAATAGCGCCGTTACCTTGCCATTCACATCGGCGGCGGCGTTAGCCGGTGCATTGGTCTGCCCGATTGCAAATTGTGCATGATTCATAACCCTTTCCCTTACCCAAAGTGATCGATATTGCTGCTGCGCAGACCGCTCACTGGTGATTCGTTAAGATTCACCAAGCTAGCTTCATGCCAACTCAATATTTCTTAATCTTTTCAATGGTAAAGGATTTTCACAAAAAGGCAGATGACGGGTTTCCGTCACTTTAAAACGACAAAAGCGCCAGCGGTTACAAACCGTTGACGCCATTTCGAGAGTGCTTCACCGATGTTTTTAGCTGCCTGATTAAACCTCAAGGGCATCGTGCCCTCAGACTTCGCCAACCTCTTCACGAAGACCGTACTTGCGGACTTTTTCCACCAAGGTGGTGCGGCGGATACGTAATTTTTCCGCAGCCCGGGCCACAACTCCGCCGGCTTCGTCAAGCGCCTGCTGGATCAATTCGCGCTCCAGGTTACCCAAATAGTCTTTCAAATCGAGCCCATTAGCCGGCAATAACGTCGGTGAATCTAACCCAACCAAGCCAGACGGAAAAGATGAAAGGTCAGGCTCATCAAAATCGACGTGGTCTTCGTCATGGTCGTCAACGTAGCGGAACTTTTTTGGCAGTTCCTGCACACCAATCACCCCAAACGGGTTCATGATGGCCAGCCGCTCTACCAAATTGGCCAGCTCACGCACGTTACCGGGCCAGTCGTGACGGCACAAATTGAGAATGGCAGCGGAGTTCAGGCGCAACGATCCGCGGTTTTCTTTTTCCATGCGCGCCACCAGTTCGTTGATCAGCAGTGGAATATCCTCAACCCGATCACGCAAAGCCGGCATCTCAATGGGAAACACATTCAGCCGGTAATACAAATCTTCGCGGAAGCTCCCAACTTGAATCATGTCTTCCAAGTGTTTGTGGGTGGCGGCGATGATACGAACATTAGCAAACTTAGTGTGGTTACTCCCGACCCGCTCAAACGTACGCTCTTGCAAAACCCGCAGAATCTTTACTTGCATATTCAACGGCATATCGCCTATTTCGTCCAGAAACAGGGTGCCGCCTTCGGCCAATTCAAAACGACCCACACGAGCGGCAATCGCGCCAGTGAACGCGCCTTTTTCATGGCCAAACAACTCGCTCTCCAGCAGTTCCGCTGGAATGGCGCCGCAGTTTACCGGCACAAAGGGTTTATCACGTCGGCTGGAATGGTAATGCAAATTACGTGCGACCACTTCTTTGCCGGTACCGGATTCGCCCGTCACCAACACGCTGACTTCTTTGTCTGCTACCTGTTCCATCAACTGGCGTACCTGCTGCACTTTGCGGCTGGTGCCGACCAGTGAGCGGAACAACTGAACACCGCGTATCTGGCCGCGCTTGCGGGCCCGGCTATGGTGGTCGTGGAAAACCTGGGCACGGTATAGCGAATCAATAAATTTGGTGTAACCAAATGGCCACGCCAGGCGCGCAATAATTCGCCCAAGCTGCTCTTCATTCAGACCGGAAAAATCAGAGCCACCAATACACAGCACGGGGATACAGGGAGACCATTGGCATACGGCTCTGATCGTGGCTTCGGCGTTGGCATCGTCGCCTTGCACAATAACCACAGAGACCGCCTCTGCGTCTTTGTCCGCGGCGCCTAACAACACTTCGCGTGCCTTACTGCCCGTCAACCAGCTTTCTTCGCCGAGAAACTCGAGAATGGTCGTAATATCGCGGCAGCGATCGGCAGCATCACTGAACACCAGCACTGTGTTGGATTTCAACATTCCAGGCGATCTCTTGTCGGTTTTGAGCAACATTTAAGACCTTAACTGCCTCGGAGTCAATTTAATGACGCCAAACCCTAAAAATCTTGCTGATACGCGCCAGCGATCTGGCGCTGCCCGCAATCTGGCTGAATAGCTACTGCCCTATCTGGCTCAGGGCGGAGACGAAGACACTTTACCGTAGGCTTTGGCTGCGCTGCTATTACGGTTAACTTCTTTCAATTCGAGCTGTGCGGCAGCCTTGGCCCGGTGGGCAGAGCCGTCAGCAGCGTCGACAAACTGCTGCACCTTCTGTAATTGGCTGCGCACGATTTCAGCTGGCAATTGCCCTTGTTCCAACGCTTCAAGCAGGGGCTCGATAGCGGGCTTTATCTCTGGGCTCAGGCGACTGATTAGCTCCCAGTTCTGATCTTTCAAAGCCTGCTGCATGTGCTCAAGCAGCTGGTCTAGATGTACCATTGCAGGATGGTCTGCGGCCATTGTTCATTGCTCCTGTTCAATGATCTACAAACGGGTGCGAAACCCAGTGTGCTAACAATTGATCATGTTACACCTTAGCGACGCACAACAGCACAACCTAAGGCAACCGCGGTGAGTCACCACGGCCTAACCCCGGCAAACATCTCAGGTATTTGTTGTTTGATTTGGACGGACATTTCAACGCACAGCTACGATTTTTTCGGCGGCATTCGATTGTTCAGGCAAACTTCTCAAAACTGCAGTAGACAGCGGGCACCACAGCTTTGAAACTGTTATGGTACGCTGATTAAGTCTCGTTTCAGCGGATTCTGGTGCGCGTGAATTTCACAGCGTCCATTACGCTCATATTAATCGCAACAACAGCAGTCTCGAGGGTATATGGCAGCAGCGTGGCATTCCCATCTTGCCGGTAAACTGGCACTGGCGCAGACATTGTTACGACTTGCTGTTAACAGCAATCAACCCTTACAGCAGGAAGCCTGCAAGCAAGGTGTCATTGAGCTCATGCTGCGATCGCGAAGGCTCCTGCTATATACCCTCGCAGAGTGCTATCAGCAACGTAAAGGGCAACCCCAGAACATTGACCAACTGGGCAAACTGATCGGAGCCGATGCGCCGGAAGTTCAGCAACTTCTGGCACTGCAAGCTAACGCTGACAGTTGGTGGAACCATCTGGAGCAACTTGGAGACGCGCAGAACCGACCACCTGCGGCAAAAAAAACCATCAGCAACGACAATATTATTGCCGTCACTGCGGCCGTTGGCGCAGACCGTTCGCTCTCATCAGTTCAAGCCAGCCTAAACGCAATAAAGCAATTTTCAGCCGATGTGGAAGCAAGACACAGCGAGTGGTGAGACATCCCCGCGTACACTTTTCCGTTGGCGAACATAAAGGTTTGGATCATGTCACCATCGTTTTTTGAAATTATTCAACTCAGCAATGGCGACTACGCTTTGCGCCGCGTTGACGACGACGGCGCGCCATTGGTGCGTATCAGTTTTTCCGAAGAAGCCAAAGACATGATGGACGACCGCCAGATGCAAGTGGCCAAAGCCATGATTGCCGCAGGCATTGACGCAGCGGGCGATAGCGCCCAGGACTTGGACGAGGATATCACCGACAGCGGCAGCGACGCTGAGTGGTTTGATGCGCCCCACAGCCCAACGCTGCACTAACGCTGCACTAACGCTGCACTAACGCTAACGTAGAACTCTGGTAGCGCTGGCGCACTACTTTTTACTAACGCTGACGCAAAACGACGCCGTGGCTATTGCCCGCGGCGGATGCCGCCTGGAGTGCCTCGAAACACGCTTTGTTCAGTTTTTCGGTCCACAACACCACCGCATGACATGTGCCCACGCTGAGGGCTCGCTCCGCCAACTTGAGCGCCGGATGCTCGGCGCTGGAACGCAAAACCAGCAGCTCACCCGCAATAATGCCGTGCATTTTTTGCCATTTGCTGACCAGCTCTTGAGGTGGGTCAATCCATGCCAACCAGCGCTTTTCTTGGTTCAGCTGGGTCAGCATTGGCAGTAACAGTTGAAAATTTTCCACCTGGCCTTGGGGCAAGATAATTTCAGTGACGTTACCAACCAACACCGGGGCTGGCAGGGGTTGAACTCGCACAGGCTGCGCCTGCTCTGCCACTCGCGCTGCGATCTGTTGCTGATATGCAAGATTGCCGTTAAAGCTCAGTTGTTCCATGATTCCCCGCCCTTCTTTGTGTCGGTTTACTATCGCTACGGATCAGTGCAGGTCTGAGCGGCGGATAACACCAACGCCCAACCCTTCAATGAACAGATCCTGCTCGGTCAGATCCACTTCAATCGGTGCGAAGTCTTCGTTTTCCGCCACCAGATACACTTTGTTACCTTCTTTACGAAAGCGCTTCACAGTCACTTCATCACCTACCCTG
The DNA here is from genome assembly GCF_001043175.1 of Marinobacter psychrophilus. NCBI lineage: Bacteria > Pseudomonadati > Pseudomonadota > Gammaproteobacteria > Pseudomonadales > Marinobacteraceae > Marinobacter > Marinobacter psychrophilus. The sequence goes on along the minus strand of NZ_CP011494.1, from coordinate 1,157,171 downwards.
GCCACCACAATCTGGCCGTTGTGAACGTCCTGAGTGCTGTGCACTGCCAGCAAGTCACCGTCTAGAATGCCGATATTTTTCATGCTCATACCACGCACTCGCAGCAGGTAATTCGCCGCCGGCGAAAAAAAACCGGGCTTTAACGTGCAGTGGTCTTCCACGTGTTCCTGAGCCAAAATCGGACTACCAGCTGCCACTTGGCCAATCACCGGCAAACCCAGATCCTGCTCGCTTTCTGGCAGGCGAATACCGCGGCTGGCGCCGGGCACCATTTCAATAGCGCCTTTGCGTGCCAAGGCCCGCAAATGCTCTTCTGCCGCATTGGCGGAGCGAAAACCCAGCTCAGCTGCAATTTCGGCGCGGGTGGGCGGATACCCGGTTTCATCCAGGTAACGGCGGACAATATCCAGCACTTGGGACTGCCTGGCAGTGAGTTTCATATTCGGGGTCCGCTGCGTCATAAAATACCCTGTTTGTTTATACAGTGATTTGACTATATACAGTGTTTTATCCAGTGTAAACCCCGTTTATGGCATTTTCCCCACTTGCTCGATTACCAGACTCAGGCACCTGATATGCTATGGTGATTCCGTCGTTACAGGCCGCGCTTGCAGCGCTGGAAACTGATTTAAGGATGTAATAATGACGCAAAAGAACGTCTGCAAAGCGCCCTCAGTAACCCACACTGCCAGCGGAGCAGAACGCCGGGTTGGTGTAGAAATCGAGCTTTCGGGTTTAAGCTATGAAGCGCTGGTGCACGAAGTCGCCAATCTGCTGAACGGCGCGCCGCAAATTCGGTCGCGCTACGTAACCGCAATAGACACGGCACTGGGCGAGTTCGTGATCGAACTGGACTCTGATCCCATTAAAGATCTGGACCTGACCGGGGCCGGCGTGCCGGAAAGCCTGCACGAGCTTGGTGGGCAGGCTATGGACGTAATCGACGCCGCGGCCGAGCGTATCGTGCCGCTGGAAATTGTCGGGCCGCCCATCGGTTTTTCTCAGGTGGAAGAGGTTGAGCGGCTGGTCAAAGAACTGCGGCAACTTGGCGCACTGGGCAGCCGCGATTCCATTTATTATGCCTTCGGACTGCAACTGAACCCGGAACTGCCAGATTTACAGGCGCCCACCATTACCCGATATTTACAGGCGTTTGCAGGCTTGTACGAGTGGCTGAAAAAGCGCCACCAACTGGATATCAGCCGGCGTTTTACACCCTATATAGAGCCCTGGGCGCCTCACTACACAGAACTGCTCATGAAAGATGACTACGCGCCATCTTTGGAACAGCTAATGGAAAACTACCTGCAACATAACCCTACCCGAAACCGGGCACTGGACCTGCTGCCGCTGTTTGCCCATCTGGATGCACCGTTGCTGGCCCGGTACGTAGAAGACTCACGCATCAAAAAACGGCCCACCCTGCATTACCGGCTACCGGATTGCGACGTCGACAACCCGCAATGGAATTTCTCTTCGGTATGGAATGATTGGGTAATACTGGACGACATTGCCAACAACAGCGAAGACCTCGCGCAGCTTCGGGCTCATTTTCGCGATTTCGGCACTATCAGCTTGCACAATCTGACCCACAGCAAAGCGGAGACTATTCACCACTGGATCGAACACAAAGGCTATGTCTGAATCGATATCTGAACGAATGAAAGAAGAATCTCCGCCCGGGCTGACCATTGGCATCAGTGGCCCGCGCCGACGCGGACCGGCCCAGCGGCTGATTGCCCTGGCGCTGCGCATGCACGGTGCGCGCACCCATTACATACGCCCCGGAGGCAGGGTGAACGTGAGCCTACTGGACGGCCTAGTGCTTTCCGGCGGCAGTCACGTGCAACCGTCGCTATATAGCCAGTACCCCATGGTAACGGCAGATTACGATAAGCGCCGTGATGAAACCGATCAGCGCCTGCTGGTAGAAGCGGAAACCCTGAACCTGCCGGTGCTGGGAATATGCCGCGGCGCACAGTTGATTAATGTGTATCGCGGCGGTTCGCTGTGCCAGAACGTGACCCCACTGCGGCAGAACACCCGCCATCGCCCGCTGCTGTTGCCCCTGCAAACCGTGAAGGTGGTGGACAACACCCGCCTGAGCCAGATCATGCGGTTGCCGGTTATCGGTGCAAATCGTATTCACAGCCAAACCATAAAAAAACTGGGGCAAGACCTGCGGGTCGTGGCGGTGGATAACGATCTGTTCGTGCAGGCCATCGAAAATACCCGTGGCCAATGGCTAATGGGAGTGCAATGGCACCCAGAGTATCTGCTTTACCACAGCGGCCACCGCCGTATATTCCGCCATTTTGTAGACCAGGCCCGTCGCCTGAAAATGGCCAGACTGAGCGCCGCGCCTTAGCCGTGTGTTAACGGTTTTTTAACCGAGTTTTAAAAATCCCGGGTATAAAAAATGTCCAGCGAGGCCGCCAGACCACTGGCGGCCTCGAGATAGAAATAGCGCCCTAAATCGAACCGCAACGCCACCGTGGTCACCGGCTCAAAAATACCCACGCCGTAACGGATGCTGAGTTCATCGGTCAGATAACCGCTGGCCACTACCGCGGTCTGGTCGCCGCTGCCCTCGGCTTCAAGGGTCAAATCACGAATGCCAAACTCTGCGCCCAACACGCCTGTTATCTTGTTGGCTTGGTTCAGACCCAATGACAGCGCTGCGCGACTCATTTGACCATCGTCTTGCTGGCTTTGCGGGGCACGGCCCAGAATCAGGTACGACAGCGCATCCGTTTGCGGCATCTCCGGGATGGAAAACACCTCGGTCGCTGGCGACTGCACCGGGCCCGTCAGGCGCAGCCCTGCGACAACCGACCCGACCGTGCGCACCGCTTCCAACGCCAGATAAGGCTGGGTCAGGTTGCCTACAAACAGCAGCCGGGCTTTACGCAGAGTCAAATCCTGACCATAGGCCTCGAAGCGGCCCTTGTTGAGTCGCAAAGTGCCGCGGGTATCCATATTGTTGCCAATCCGCAGGGTTCCGCTAAGGTCGCCGGTAGCGCCAAACGCCGCAAACGTGACCTTGTCATCGGGGCTTCCTACGTTCACCACCACGTCCATCGTTAACGAGCGAATCACCGGCTCGGGTTTTTTAACCCCCACAATCACTTCGTCATCAGACACAGATACCGCCCGCGGCGGCAGCCCGCGGATTTCTATAGCGCCACGGGGCACATCAATACGGCCGTTAACCAACAATTCCCCACCGGAAAAGGCGATGGTCAAGTCCGGCGCGACTTCCAGCTCGGCGTAAGGCTCAATGTTGATGGGCAGGCGTTCGCCGCGCAAAGACACGCTGCCGCTGGGCAAGTCGCTTTGCCAGTCAAGCTCGCCCTGAAGCACCAGCTCACTGCGTTCATTGGCTCGAATTAAACCGTTAATATTGGCGTTGTAGCCCAGCATTTCAACGGTGACGTTGATTTGCTCCATAGCCAGCGGCAGGCGTGGGTCAATCACTCGGCCGTCAGACAGGGTTAATTCGCCATTGACCGCGGGCCGCATGAGCGGGCCAGACAGCTCACCCCGGCCGTTAATCTGGCCGGCTACCTCTTCCAGTCCGGTAAAAATGCCCAACAGCGCAATGTCCATGCCACTGAGCTGAAAGTCGCCGCTAAGAGTGCGTTCGGACGCAGCCGGGTCAATACTCAGGCCTGCCTTTAGCGATCCCAGTTTTGGCCCGGCCAGCACCAACACTAATTGCGCCTCAGACGTCTGCAACGTCAAACGGGTAGACAGTGCGCTGTGGCGCAAGGTTTCCCAGTCGCCATCGAGCAGAATTTCGAAGTCACCCGCGCCGGCATCCAGCTCTATCGCGCCGCTCGATCCCTCTGCGCCCATGGAAAAATCAATGCTGCCATTGATATTAGCCTGCCAGCGCAGATTTTCCGGCAATAATGGCGCCAACGCCTTCGACGGCAAATTAATGATGCGGTATGCAACATTTGCTGCCGGCAGCAGGGTCTGGTCGCCGGCACACAAAGCGCTTTGCTGCCACTGCCAGCAATGTTCGGCAAAGGTCAGTTGCGGCTCGGTGCGTCCTGTCCCGGCCTTGAAAAACAGGGCTGCTGGCTGGCGCAGCTGCCAGCGTTGGTCCTGCCCGGTTACCAGCACCTCACCGCGCCTGAGCTCGCCTTGCCATTGTTGCCACTGCTCACCCGCCGCACCCGCCAGTTTCAGGCGAACTTCAACCTCGCGGTGAATCATGTCCAGAACCAGCTCATGTTTTTGGCGCGTGCCATCCAGCGTTACGTCCAGCTGCTCAACGGTCTGACCACTGGCCTCAATGCCTCGGGCTTGAAGCCGGCTGCGGATTGCGCCCGCCGCATCCAGGTTAGCGCTGAGTTCCACGCCCGCGAGTTGCAGCTGGTTTTGCCAGGCCAAAGCCGTTGCAGAAATACGAATATCCGCCTGGGGCTGCTGCACTGTGCCTGTTACCGTTAAACGGGCGCTGGCCTGCCCGCGCAGACTTTCCAGAATCGCTCCTGGCTCAGGCAAATCCAGGTCCAGCTGGGCTTGTAACTGCTGGCCCCACTGCCCTTTGCCGGCCAAAGTATTGTCGCCAATAGCCACATCTAGTTGAGGCACCTGCCAAAGCCCGTTTGCGGCACTGGCTTTCACCTTTATGCGGGTGGTTTGCCCACGCCACAGGCCGGCAAGATCTACGTCTGCGGACATCTCTGGCATGCTCGCCGATTCTAGCCACTGGCCACTCGAACGGATGCTGCCATTTAGACTGGCCTGCAATTGCGGCACCCAATAACCTGGGTTGAATTTCTGCAACTCCAGCGCAGCCTGCCACGATAGCGGCTGTGCCAGACCAACGTTGGCATTGCCCGTTAATGAGCCAGCGCCGGTTTGCACCTGTAAGCGGGAAATAGTCAGTAGCTGAAGATCACCCTCAAGTTCCGACTCCAGGCTGGTGTCTCCGGCAGGGCCGCTGGCGGTAACCGCCAACGTGGCGGTATAACGTTGGTCTTGCCAGTTTGCCCGCAGCTTCAAGGTATCGATGTTGACCGGGGGTTCCTTCATATCCGGCAGCAACGTGTACCAGGGAAAGGCGTTCATGGTCAGATTGGCATCGGCGGTCAGTTCGGGCAGCCAGGCTGCGCTGCCGGTCAACGCCAAGATTCCATCGCGTCCGGCGTTGTCTGCAGCCAATGTCAGCTCAATATTGTCGGCACCCTGGGTGGTCACTTTTGCCGCCAGGTTAAGTTCAACCGGGCCAGTGGTACCTGGCAAAGTAGCCTGGGCGCTGGTTTCGAAACCGTCGGCTAGAGAACCCTGCAACGCCAGCTTCAGACTGTTCAGCGTGAGCGTTGGCGGTAAAGACGGGACTGCCAAAAAAGTATCAGAGCGAATAGTCAGGCTCGCAGGTAGATCTGCCTGCAGTGGCTCGACAGTGCCTTCCAGAATTGCGTCGAGGTAACCCTGACTGCTGCCGTTAACGCGCAGGTCGCGCACGCTGCCCGCCAAAGCCAGATCTATTTTCCAGTGATCCCCCGAGGGCGGTGGCAATTCGGCACTGAGGTTCAGCGCAACCGGCCAGTCGCCGCGGGTTTGAACCCGCCCGGATGCGGTTACACGAATGTCGTCACGCTGATAAAACGCCCGGTCTATCAACCAGCTTTCACCGGCGCCGCCGGCATCCAGCTCCACCGTATCCCAGACTTTGTTGCCGTTAACAAAAAACTCGCCCAAACGAATCTGGTCGGCACGAATAGCTAAAGGAAGACCGATGTCGGGCAGCAGGATGTCCGATCTGGGGCTATCGTCTTCGTCGGCAGAGGGCTGCAGATTCAGCTCTATGGAGTGCGCCCGAAGATGGTCCACACACAGCCGCTTTTGCAGTAAGCACTGCGGCGACCACTGCAAATCCGGCGCCTGCAATTGCAAATCAACGCCGTAACCACGCCAGCTTAAAGATGTCGCCTGCCAGCGGCCCAACAACGAGCCCTGCCCGGCTTGCACTTCCAGCCCCGGGGCCTGCTCAATAAGCCAGGCCGTGCCGGCTTCCGAGCGCAGCGCCAGCAGCACAAATGTCAAAAGCAAAAGCGGCAACAGCAGTACGATGGCCGTCAACATCAGCACCCAAAACCACCAGCGCCGGCGCCGCGGTTTGCCCGTGGCTGCGGACTTGGCTGGCGGCTGCGGTTGCTGTTTTTGAGTCTGTTCTGTGCTCACAATTCCGGCCCCATGGAAAAGTGTATGCGCCAATCGCCGCCGAATTCCGGGTTCAGGCCCTTGGCAAGATCCAGCCGCAGCGGCCCTACCGGACTTATCCAGCGCACACCAACGCCGACTCCGGTGGCCAGTGGATCAAGCAACTGATTAATCGCATTGCCGTGGTCCACAAACAGCGCAGAACGCCAATTATTAACAAACTCGTATTGGTACTCAACACTGCCAGCAATCAGATAGCGCCCACCTTCGGTGGCACCACTATCATTTAGTGGTGACAGGGTTTCATAGCCGTAGCCGCGCACACTCTGGTCACCACCGGCAAAAAACCGTAACGACGGAGGCACATCTGTGAAGCTGTTGGTTCCTAGCCCGCCGATTTGGAAACGCGCCAGAAAACGGTGTTTGTACGCCAGGGTGGCCAGGCCCTTAGCCGAGGCCTTGATATGTAGAATGTCGGCCGCAGAAAGCAAGGCCCGATGAGCACCGCTGACGTCGATGCGCAAGTTATAACCCTTTGATGGGTCCAGCGCCGAGTCTTGCACCAACCTGGAATAACTAGCACCGGGCAACAGCAGGCTACTGGTGCCGGTTTCGTCGTCGTCACCGATCGTGTATCTCTCGCCTTCCCAGCGCAGCGACAAAATTTGGAGCCAGTCGGTTTCAAATCGGTGTTGCCACTGCACACCCAATGTGGCCAGCTCCGATTCAACGTCTTCGATGTCCTCACGCTGCAAACCGCCACCGAAGCGCAAGCTGTCGGTCATTGGCGGGTCCAGCGGGATTTCATACCCGGCACTGATGCTCTGCCGAAGCTGCGCGAGCTCGGTGTCGGCACTGCGGCTGTGGCCCTGCGGGTTTACCCAATGCTCACGCCAGTTAACGCGAAAACGCGGCCCTACGTCGGTGGAAAATCCTACGCCAGCAGACAAGGAGCGGCGTTCGCGACGGGTGAGCTCAACCTGCACCGGAATGACGCCGTCTTCCGCACTTTCTGGAACGGCGTCAATATTAACCCCGGCAAAATATCCGCTTGCAGACAGGTCGCTGCTTAGCTTGGCAATTTGATCGGCGTGATAGGGGATGCCCGGCTGAAAGCTAACAAACTTGTCCAGAAGTTCTAACTCAAACCAATGGCCTTCGGCAAAGGTAACCTCGCCCAGGCGATAGCGCTCACCGCTGTCATACGCCAGAGTAATGTCAGCTTCGAGGGTTTGCGGGTTTACGGTCAGTGCACGGGAGGTCAGTTTGCCATCAAAATAACCGCGGCGGCGAGCGCGGGTAGGCAAAGTATCGCGCAGGGCGTCGTAATCGCCATGATTGAGTATGTCGCCCAACGCCGGCTTGGCCGGCAAGTTGCCACTAAATTTGGGGTCATCTGCCCCCAGCCCGCTAATATCGACTTGCCGTGTTTTTACCCTCACAGGTTCACCGGGCACTACGCTTAAAAGCAGGCGCGGCTGATTGTCAGCGTCGGCATCGCCCGGCTCCAGCGTCCAGCTGATATCCGGGTTGTAATAGCCCAGTGCCTGCAGCGCTTCGCTGATCTGACTTACCGCGGTAGAGGCATAACGTCGCAAATTACTGGCGCTGCGCCCTTCTACATCGCCAATAAACGCTTCGGCGTTATCCTGTAATTGCGGATAATTGCCCTGTACCTGTACTTTCACCTGCTGGCTCAGAGCTGGCATTGACGCGCCAACCAGTGCGAGCATTACAAGCACGGTGCGCCGCAGGCTGGCCAGAATTGTTTGTGATGCCATGGAGTGAATTCTGTTCCTAAACCGCCAGCAGTCTATGCAATCTGGCGCGCCTGAAATTTTTTATAAGATGTCGCAGTTAGCTTACCCACTGCTGACGAGTCGTTCAGCTACCTAAAATGCGCTAACCTTGGCGAGCAAGCTTCTTTAAAACGCTCACACGTTACCAGCCGGACCTCTTTCATCATGTCAAATATAAACCGTCAAAAACTCAGATCCAGCCGTGAGTTTATCTGGTTTCTACTGGATTTTCTGATGCTGGGCCTGTTGATGGTGAATATGGCCTTTATCATCTGGGATTCTATTTACAGCTTTGTCGCCATTCAGAATACCTTGAAAGAGATCTTACCGGCACTACAAGCGGCTTATCAGCCAATTCACGAAAACTTTATTTTTTACGACTTAGTGTTTGTAGCCGTCTTTTTGGCAGAATTTTTTGTCCGCTGGGGCCACGCCGCGAAAACCCGCGAATACGGCCGCTGGTACTTCTACCCATTCATTCACTGGTACGACTTGGTGGGCTGTATACCGATCGGTGGCTTCCGTATTTTACGCTTGCTGCGAGTTATCTCGATTGTGCACCGGTTACACCGTTACGGCATCATCGATATTACCCAGTATCGGGCTTATCAGTTCGTTAACTTCTATTACGAAGCGTTCATGGAAGAGATTTCAGACCGGATCGTTTTAAAAGTCATCAGTGGCATTCAAAGCGAAGCTGGCCGGGGTTCACCGCTGGTGAGCCAAATTCAGCAGCAGGTGCTTTATCCGCGGCGGCAAATGATCAGTAACTGGCTGTCTGCCCGAGTTGCGAAGGCCGCCGCAGAAAGCTACGTGCCGAACCGTGGCGCCCTGCGCAACTATCTGGAAGCTCGGGTTGACCACGCTCTGCAGCAAAACATCGAACTATCGCGCTTGAAGCTTTTACCTGTAGTTGGTGGAACTATCGCCCGCACCCTGGAAGATTCGGTGGGGGATATTGTCGCCAACATTGTTCATCAAATTCTGGAAGACCTGGCTTCAAGCGCCAATCACGCATTTATTGACGACTTGGTGGCCGCTGTGTTGCCAAACAGCCAATCAGCGCACAAGGAGCAGCAGGCTAACCAGGCGCTGATCGAGATGATTCAGGAGATTCTGGAAGCCGTAAAAACGCAGGTGAAGGTCAAGCGCTGGCGCGAAAACCTGCCGTGATAACGCGGACCAAAGCCCAGGTTGCGGCAGCAATGCCCCGCTTGCTGTTCTTTTGGACCAACATTAGTGTCACTACTCAGTAATTCTGTGAAACAAATCTGCAGGCCCCTGTTATAGTAAATAAGTTTAATCAACAGTAGGTTAGCATTTACGCTTGCACCCTGTTTCTCTAATTTCACAATTTCTGGATGGACATGTCACCGCAGAAACACGCCGACTCAGAAAAAAAGCGGTTACAGAAAACCGAATCCATTCAACCCCAGGGTGTGTTACTGGTACTGGATAGCCAGCTCTTCATCCAGTACTGCAGCGAAAACGTTGATGAATTGCTGCAACTGCCTTACACCGCAGTGCTCGGGCGCAATGTTGATGAGTTTACCAACACCGCCGACATCGAACAGATACACAGCCTGAAAGGCCTGGGTGACTGGCGCTCTTTCGGATTGCTGAACCTGCGAATCCGCCAGGGCGACAACTGGTTGAACTGTAACGCAGCGGTCTCTTATGACAACCACCGCTGGCTGGTAGAACTGGAACTGCAGGCCCAGAATGAGGATCAGAATGCGCTTTTCGGCCAGCTGTTCATACCCACACGGGCTCTGCTATGGCAGCTTAACCGCGAGCAGGATTTACACAGCTACACCCACAAAGTGGCAGAACTGGTGCGCCAAGTAACCGGTTACGATCGGGTGATGATGTATCAATTCGATCACAACAGCGATGGCGAAGTGATCGCAGAAAGCCGTTCAACGCAAATGAACAGCTGTCTGGGAAACCGTTTTCCGGCGTCGGATATTCTGGCCCAGACCCAGGCGCTTCGTAGTCAAAACCTGACTTGGGTGACCGCGAACAGAAAGTGCGCCACGGTGCCTGTGCACGGCGCCCCGGACATTGATACCGACCAGCCTCTGGATATGACCTATTCGGCGTACCGTTCGCTGCCACTGGTTGACTTGGAACATCTGGGCAGCCTGGGTGTAGCAGCTGCTCTGACTATTTCGCTGACCCAGAATGGCAGGCTCTGGGGCTTGCTGATGTGTCATCACAACACCCCGAAAAATGTAACCCTGCGGGAACGGAAGCTGTACGAATTTATCGGCCGAACCATTTCCATCAAATTGCCAGATTTGCAGCGCAATGAGCAGCCACTGCTGCAATCAGAACAGGACTTCCGCAGACTGGCGGAGCTGTCCAATGACATGACCGTGCGTTTACAGGGCGACGGTACGATTAGTTATGTTTCGTCAATTGTAAAATCCCTGCTGGGCCACACCGTAGAAAGCCTGCAGGGAACTCCCTTCACCCTTTTGCTGAACGATGAAGGCGTCGACGCCTTCGAACGAGGCCAGCAAGCGTTGGAGCAAGCCGGAGTAACGCAAAAAATCGCTCTCAAATTTCGGCATACAGACCGCCATTCAGTGTGGGTAGAAGCCACGATGTGGCAGCCTGAAAGCAGCGCCGGCCCTGGCCAAGGCGTGGTTCTGAGCGCTCACGATGTGAGCCAACGCCAGAAATATCAGCGGCTTATCGAGGAGCTAAACCAACACAATAGCCTGCAACAGCAAGACCAAGACGGCAATGATCAGCAACCGGTTACCAGCCAAACATTTCTAGACCAGACGTCTGAAGCCGTGGTTATTGCCGGTGCCGATGGACGGATCCAGTCCGTTAACCGCTCGTTCTGTGAAATTACCGGTTACACCTCGCAGGAAGCGATAGGCCGTAACCCTTCGATTTTACAGTCGGGAATTCACACGGCTCATTTTTATGAGTCGTTGTGGCGTTCCCTGAGCGAAAAAGGCCGTTGGAAAGGTGAAATATGGAACAGCCGCAAAAATGGCGAGGTTTATCCTCAGCTGGGCAGCATTTCCATCATTCGTAACAACGACGGCAGTATCCGCAACTATGTGGCGGTTTTTTCCGATGTATCCAAAGCCAAAGAGGCCGAAAACAATCTGTTTTTTGCTCAGAACCACGACCTACTTACCGGCTTGCCCAACCGTCAGTACTGCCTCGACAAAGTCCGCCATGTGATTGCGGAAAAAGCTCAGGCTGTGCCTGGAGTTGCCGTTGTGTTTCTCGACATTGACCGATTCAAACTGCTCAACGATGCCCAGGGCCATCACACCGGTGACCGTTTTCTGCAAGCGGTCGCCCAGCGCCTGGCCGAAGCTTGCCCAAAAAATGGACTGCTGTGCCGCTGGGGCGCCGATGAGTTTGTGCTGGTGCTGGAGCAGGTCACAAACCGTGATGGCATTGCGGTTATTGTGCAGACGTTATTCAATGCGCTCGCCAAACCGTTGAAGCTGGCGGGCCATGAACTGATCCCCTCCGCTTGCGTGGGCATAAGTTTCTACCCCGAAGATGCCGCCGACGCCCAAGGGCTGATGCAAGCCGCGGAAACCGCGTTGTATCTTGCCAAGGAACGCGGGCCATCCAGCATAGAGCTGTTTACACCCTTGCTGGCCGAGCGCCTGCAACGCAAATTCGAGGTTGCCAGTGAGCTTCGCCGGGCGATTCGGAACGACGAACTGACGCTGAATTATCAGCCCCAGATAGATTGCAAGACTGCGGAACTGCTCGGAGTTGAAGCGCTGGTGCGTTGGCAGCATCCAGTGAACGGCTTGATGTCGCCCGTCACGTTTATTCCGCTGGCCGAAGAGCTGGGGCTAATCGGCTTGCTGGGCGACTGGGTACTCGATAAAGCCATGGTGCAAATGGCTCGCTGGCGCGACCAGGGCCACCCTGTTCCGCAGGTGGCAGTGAACATTGCGCCACAGCAACTGGTGCCGGGTTTCGCCGATCATGTCCGCGACCTGCTAGCCAAACATCAATTACCGGCAAGTATGCTGGAACTTGAGATTACCGAAGGCGCTCTGGAGCGGGATGACCGCATCATCGGGTTGTTACAGGCATTGCGGGACATGGGCGTGCTGTTGGCCATCGACGATTTTGGCACCGGCTATTCATCCCTCGCCCACATCAAGCACCTGCCGGTAACCTGCCTTAAAATTGACAAGGTGTTTATAGACGACTTGCCAGACGACGCCTATGACGTGGCCATTATCCGAACCGTTTCGGCTTTGGGCCACAGCCTTGGTTTCAGGGTGCTGGCCGAAGGGGTGGAAACCGAAGAACAGTTTCTGTTCCTAGTGGAACAAGGCATCGACACTATCCAAGGTTACTATTTCGGAAAACCCATGGAGGCCAGCACACTGGAGCAGTGGATCATAGACCGCGATAAGGGCTAAGGATTGAGCATAAAAAAAGGTGACGCCGATGGTGCAAGCTGTTGTGTCCGGCTATCGTCCCCACTCCCAGCTCACACGCGCGTAAAACACCCAGTCATCCTGTTCCTGTTCGGCGACAATTAGGGTGATCGGCCAAGATAGTTAACGCCGAACACTAGACCAACTAGAACAATGGATAATAGATGCCAGAAAGCAGGCATCCACTAACAGCGAGGGAGTCAATTAGGCAGTGGATACCCGCTCTGACGAAACTACCGCAGTTAACAGACAAGAAAATGAAATGAGTTCCAACTCAAGGTCTACGATCGCTTCTAAAATATCGAACGCGGCGCTCGCGGCCAACACCTCTGATCCGCGATCCTCGATCATAGAGGTCAGCGCCTTTATATGTCGTTCGGCGGCGCCCGAGATAAATTTCAGCCGGCGACACGGGACTCTGTGCCGCGCTTCCACGTGGCGTGCCCGTTTGGGGTAAGGCGGCAGCAGAGCGCTGTTGAAGCCGACCTCCGATCCACGTAGGTCACCAATACCGGCTTGCACGGTTCGCTTCGAAAAATGACCGTTACGAACGACGGCCTGACAGCCATCGATAAGGCGCCTGTCAGCATGCTGATCTAGCAGCCTTTGTAACTCAGCCTCCACCGCCTGTGCGATCAGTTGCCGGGCGCCAGATCTCAGCAGCTCGGTAAGCGGATCAAGGGAGGGGAATGCTCAATGGGCGAAAATGCTATATAATCTCGATATCGGAATCAATGAGGCATGGTCGTGGAAACGCAAGGTCAAACAGTCCATCAGGAATCACTTTCAAAGCAAGCAGCGTTCTTTGAGGCAGGCGTTCGTGGGTTAAGCGCCAAGCCTGTAATGGATGATCTGAAGGTCACTGAGCTGAAGATGCTGCTCCTGCTTGCGCGTTTTAAACCTGGCTACTGGGTGGCGCTTGAAAGCATTAGAAATGAAGTACCGGTATCGTTATCAACCTTTAGTCGATCAATCTCCAAGCTGTCTGAGCGCTGTTCTTTGATCTCTCTACGCAAGAGTTCCTTGAACGCAAAGCATAAGGAGATTCGGCTTTCTAGCTTGGGTAGAGCAGCAGTCAAGCATTTTGCGAGTCAATTAAGGTCAGCAGGCGAGCCCAATGGTGCAGGAGTGGGGATTCCTCAAACCACTAAAAATCGGTATCTAACTGGCGCAACGGCATTGAATATCCCTTCAAAGGAGGGAACCGGTGACTGGCATTTCATTGAGGTGTTTCAAGGCACACATGGCCGAACAGCAGGTCCGTTCCAGGTGGCAGGTATTGATATGCCCGATACAACATCCATCTTAGGTTTAGAAGAGGTAGAGGATCGCTCAGCAGATCTGGTGCGCTGTGGTTTGGAACAGTCCTATCCTGTTTTTGCAGCTAGCCATTATCGAGCTATGACCGATCTCGTCTATGCGAGACTGCATGACGGCAAGGGGTTGGACTCTTACCGAGTGGATGATTGGTTTCCGGTGAACGAGGACCAGCAGAAGCTAAGAGAGATGCTTAAAAAAATAGAACCGAGCCTATCGACATCCGCTTCAAAAGAGCTATACCGTTGGATAAAGGAGCAACATCTTGAGTCAGCTTAACCTTACGCCTATTCGTCAGCAGCACGTAGACATCATGCGGCTGATAGTAATGGTCAACTAATTCCAGACAGTCTTTTAAGTTTTTCTTCGGCGACCACAGGTGACATACCGTCATTAAACGTGTGGGGGCGCTGTCGGTTGAAGTAGTCCATCAGATAGCTCCATTTCTGGCCAGCCCAGATGTATGTGATATCGCCACACCAGGCCTGGTCTGGGCGACTGACGCCGAACTCACGATTCAGTCTATTGGGAATGTCTGGTATCTCTACTGTTGCCTGTTTGTATGCATGCGGCCCTGGCTGTTTGCAGATCAGCCCCAGTTCACTCATCAGTCGACGAACCTTGAAGCGTCTAATCAAAACGTCTTCGTTGTTGAGCATGGTGGTGATCATCCGGTTTCCTGCCGAGCTTCGACTCTTGCGAAATATCCGGTTTACATCAGCTCGCAGAACCACTCGTTCGACATCAAGAGAGCGGTGGTAGATTCAACCGGTCAGTGCAACATAATGCACTTTGGTGTTCTCCGGAGTTTTCATGATGCAACCGCACGTCTCAAAAATCAGAGGACTAACGCCGCAGCAGAAACAGGAGCTATGGGAAAGGTGGAAAAAAGGTCAGTCGCTCAGTGAGATTGGGCGGGCCCTGGGAAAGCATGCAGGGTCGATCACTGGAATGCTTGCGATGCATGGTGGTATTGCTCCACCTGGGCGTTCCAGATCCGCCAGGGTGCTCAACACTGGCGAGCATCTCACGGGGCCTATTTGCAACGCTTGTAGAGCGACAGTCTAGATTGACCATGCTGGTTCACGTTGCAGGCAAAGATACAACGAGCGTTGTTTCGGCACTTTGTAGAGAGGTCGGCCGCTACTGCAGAATTCCGGCGATTCGAAATGCTTGAGGCGCTCCAGCAAGAAAAGGTGACGCCGATGGTGCAAGCTGTTGTGTCCGGCTAACGCCCCCACTCCCAGCTCACACGCGTGTAAAACACCCAGTCATCCTGTTCCGGCACAATGTCGGCCAGGGCATTTGCATAGGTCATATTCACCGAGACGCCCTTAACACCGCTCCAACCAAGGCCCACGCCCGCAGCCTCGGGAGTCTGCGTGGGATTTCTGGAAAGCACGGTGCCTATGTCATAGAACACAAAGGGGTCAAGGGCTCCGCCCAGCACGCTCAGCCCACTGTAATGGGCTTCAAGACTGGTCTGAATGCCATAGTCGCCGCTGATCAGGCCTGGCACATACCCGCGAATCGATGTCGGCCCGCCGATGGAGTAGGCCACAGCACCGGGAATCGCTTTCTCATTGGTGTACTGATAATCCATCTGCACCAGACCGTACCAGTTGGACTGACCTGGCCGGTAATAGCCGCTGGCGTCTCCGGTCAGCACGGCAAAGCTCTGATCGGTTCCGCTGGCTGACTTGTTGTGGGTGCTCACCCAGCCAACCAGTTGTCGGCCTGATAATTGCCAGTTCGGGCCAAACCAGGTGAACTGCGCGCCGGTATTGAGTTTGTTAATGTCATAGTCACTGATATCTTGGCCAAGCACCGACGTTTTCGAAACCGAGTGCATCGCAGAGCCCAGCGCGTTGAGCCAGAAATTACTGGTCGAAATAGCAAGCCAGGATGCATCCAGCGTCAGGCTGACCGAATCCCCCTCAACCGACAGGTCCTTAAAATCCCCCTCAGTCACCTCTGACTGGTTCACCGCGAGGCTTCCACCAAGCCGCCAGCCACTGGCTTTGACCGGTGCGCTATAGATGGACGAGAACGCCTGGTTACCATCCGACACCAGGGCATAGAGCAAGCCCCTGTCACTCCCGGTAAATATGTCCTGGCGGCGATAGATTGCGCCTAGTTCAACTTCACCGGAGCTCGCGTAGCCATAGTTATCGACAAACAGCTCAACGTTATCCTGCAGCGGCTCATCCACCACCACAACGATATCGGTGAGACCAAAATCCTTGCCTGCTCGCAGCTCGGCCTGCAGCCGGGCGTCGTTGACCCGATTGAACTTGAGAATATCGCTTTCCAGCGCTTTCATATCGAGCAGTATTGTATCTTCAGGCAAGGGCGCCCATTCGCGCACATAAGGGCCTGGCAGATAGCTGTTGCCTTCAATAAGCATCTCGCCCAATTTTCCTTCACCAGACGGATGATCACAACACCGCCTTCAATTGCCTGCTTGGGGAGTAACGCAGTGGCCGTATAGATGCCTTTTGCCTGATAGGCCGCGTTGATCTGTGCCACCATCCGATTCAGGTCGGATAACCGCGATTCCTTGCCAAGGTAAGGCAACACGATTGTTTTCAGCTCCTCCGGAGTAAACAGCTCTGATTTGGTAAAACGCACACTTTTGAGTTCAAAAGAGGGCCCCTCATCGGTTGTTTCTATTACATCAGGAGCAACCAACGGCTGTTCACGCTCCTGAATCTCCCGACGTTGTTGCAGGTCCTGTTCACGTTGCAGCAGTTCCCTTTCACGACTGGCGGGGTCGGCAGCCGGTGGAAGAGTTACCGCATACGCAATCGGGGCGAGCATGCTGAAGATGATAATCTGCGGAGCGAGACGCCAATAATTCATTCAATATTCCTGATTGATAGACGAGGGTCCATGATCGATTGGCTACCTGGAAGAAATTTCCAGTAAAATCTCGTCTGCCGGCGGTACGTCAGCCTCCCCGTTCAAGTTTTGCTCTGCGGTGTTTACGGTCTGTGAACCAAAGTTCACTGTGCGCTCCGAGTAGCTCGAGCTCTCCGGAATACTGAAGCTCGTTTCTAACAGCGGGGGCTCGCGCATCCGGGTTTGCATGATGTACTCCGCGCTGAGTCGCTGCGCTGAAAGCTCTTCCAGCGCCTGCGGCACTTCCAGCCGGTAGAAAAACATCACCAGTGGGTCACTATAGCGGCTTACGCGGGCATTGGTACGCAGCTCAAAGCCCCGGGTGTCAAGCCAGAACTCTGTGCCCGGAGCGACCAGCTGCCCACTCACATCCCGTGGACGCAAGTCATCATTGTTCAGGCTCAGAGTCAGGTCAGCGGTTTGCATTTCCAGACTGTCCAGCACCACGGCTTTGTCCAGATTCAAATCACCATCCACGCTTAACGAGCCTTCTTTCGATTTGAACCTGTCAATATAAAGTTTACGGGTATTAACCACCTGCACATTAATTTCATCTGCGCTAACGCCCTCGAATCCTTGCAGCGACATATAGGTGCTGACCGCCCCTTTACTGTCTACGCCGACATCAATCGTGGGCGCTTCCAGTGCCAGAGGTCCACCACCATTTAACTCAATCTGACCAATCCTCAAGCCCTGGCTGGAGGCCAGCTTGCCTTGCTTCATGATGATCGAGTCGCCGTCGATAGCGCCGTCTATCCACAAATAAGGATTTCCAATCAGTTCGCCAAAGCTCAGGCTGCCAGCCACTCTCAATATCACATTGCCATTGGGCGCCCGCAAAAATGGCGAATAAAGGCCTCGCTCTGCGACAATATTGATATCGCCATTCTGGGTTTCCGCCGACAACCAGGGCATATCCACCACCAGCGGGTCACCCATGCCGGTGACGGCGCTGATACTGCCCTTGGCCCGGGGTCCGGTGGCACGCAGGTGCACCGGCGTGTCCTTACGCCCGGTAATGGTGCCGCCGCTGTTCAGGCGGACCGCATCATCGCCATTCCACGACGTTTCCAGTGCCGCTAACTGCATGTCACCCGCAGTGTTAATACTCACCTGACCCGCCGCGTCAAGACGTGAGCCAGAGCCCATTGCCAGAGTTTTCGCATTGATTGCCGCCGATGCGCCCGCATTGACCGGGCCATCAAGGCTGATGCTGCCCTGAGTCGAGTCAATATCCAGGTCACCATCGAAGCTCAATGCCTGCAGGGTCAGGTCGTCGACTGCCGTCAGCGTGGCATTGCCACGCCCCTGCCAAGTCGAGCCGATGTCCATGCTGATGCTCTGGGCATCGGCAGTCAGTTCACCCTCGGCATCCACGGCGCCTGAAGTGGTCAGTGCACCCGTGGCCAGCAAGGCCAGATTACCGGTAGTTGTCGACAGATCGCCGACGCTGAGCGCACCGGCCGTCGCGTCCAGCGTTGCGCTGCCCGCACGGATGGCCGCTGCCGCCAATTGAATGGCAGAGGCTGAAATCGCCAGATCGTCTGACACCGTGACCTGCGGTGCTCCGTTGGCACCAAGCGCACCCGCCAGATCAAGGCTTAGACTGGTAGCACTCAGATCGCCCCTCAGATCCACGTCGCCCACGGACGTCAGATCGAAGCGCTGAGCTATGGTCACATCCCCCAGACTGAAGTCTGTGGTATTGCGCACATCCAGCCAGGCATTGGCGGCGTTTACGGTAAGCTCGCCAGACCCGTTCAGCGTCAGATTCAACCCGTTGGCCGAACTTCCGAGATCACTCAAGCCCGCGTCCAGTGCGATGTCTGAACCCTGCAAGAAGTGGTTGGCGTCGTAGCCGAGTATGTTCTGATCATTGAACAATGACAGAATGCCGCCGGCCGCCACGGAGCCAACCCGCAAGTCGGCGCCACTGTGGCTGAGGTACAGATCATTGGCCGCACCGGCCTGACGCAAGGCCCCCGAAAGCTGCACACCCATGGCCTGGGTAGCCGAACCTATATCACCCTGGGTATTGGCCAGGTACAGATCATGCGCCTTGATATTGTTGACCCCGGCTTGCGCCGCTATTGCGCCATCAACGATCAGACGGACATCATCATTGGCAGAGGCTATTTCACCGACCGTCAATGAGGAGGCCGACTCGATAAAGATGGAATCACGGGCGGCCACATTGAGCGCCCCAGTGGTGTCGACCTTGATCGGATCAACCTGTTTGACGGTCAAGGTTACCGCGCTGCTGGTCAGGTTCGTTGAGATGTCTCCCGGCCCGGCCGACAGCAACGCCGATTTCTGTTCATTGGTGATGGTTGCGGTATTGTCACGGGGCACGCTGAACACCAGGTCAGCCAGATTCTTGCCGACGCCGCCGTTGCCAGCCATCAGATGGATATTCGGCGCAACGATATTGGCCTCACGATCCGTCAACTGGCCCGCTGCGTCTGCACTCAAAGCCGCGGCGGAGATACTGATGTCGAGCTGGCTCTGGGCCCAGGTCGAGCCTTCAACCATATTGGCATACCAGCTGCTGGCAGCATCAATATCCAGCCGGAAGCTGTCGTTATAAGCGCTGGTGAACAGCGCGCCGTAGTCGTAGCCGACCAGCGTGCCTTTCTGTTCCTGGCCAATAGCATCGGCGGCATTGGCGTAGACATCAGGCGTTGCCACCTGATCAACAAACCAGTCATCCAGTGCCCGATACTCTGCCTTCACCCGTGCGGTCAGCTGCGCGACATCCGCAGTGTCGTAACGGATTTTCATGGCATCCAGATACACAGCATCAATGGCGAAGCCGCTGTCACTATCATCACTCAGGCGCTGCTTGAGCATCCAGTAGTTGTGATATTTGCTGTTGAACTGGTTCTGGTAGGCCGTCACCGCTCGCTCACCGGCGGTACCGTCGAGCAGGCTCAGCGAATCCCATACCGAAGCGTCATAGGCCAGTTCCTTCACGGACTTCTGTTGCTGCCCAAGAGCATTGGTTAAACTGCCATTACCCAGGCGGATAACCACATTGTCGTTGGCCTCAATACGATTAATTGCCAGATCACCGCTAGCTTGCGAAACCACAATGTCGTTGGCGGCATGCAGGGACACAGCGCCGGTTGATGCGATATTGATGTAGTTGTAGCTTGCCGGGTCACTCAGCGTGCCGAGACTACCGATACTGCCCGACAGGCTGGTGAGATTAATGGTGTTGGCCGAAATCAGCGAGTTAGCATCTTTGGCAACAATGCTCTTGTCTGCCGAACCCAGAATGCCGTACTTCGCCGACAGCTTATCAATGGCCAGTGCCGAGCCCATGGCGGTGGCATTGAAGCTCAGCGAGCCGTTATCAGACTGCAAGGACAGTTCGTTGGTAGTGATCCCCAGCGCGTTACCGACACTGCCGATATCGCCATTGGCCCGGATACGAGTGATACCTGAGTTGATCGACGAGGCACTGGAGGCCGTCAAGTCGGCGTCGGTGAGGATATTGGTCGTGCCCCTCGGGTTGTAGATGTTGCCGGTCAACTGAATCGGTGACTGCGAGTCCAGAGTGATATTGCCTTGCGCCAAACCGGTGAACTCCAAACGGATCGAGTGATCCGCCTTGACGTAGGTGTTGGCAACCATACTCAGCTGGGTGGCAATGCGCACGGTAGGGTCAGCATTGGTCAGGCCGTTACCGTAGTAATCGCTGTAACTGAGGTTCCACTTAAAGGCGCTGGTGACCGGGTTCCCGGCGGCAGCGTATGTCTGCTTGAGGTATTGCGCGGCGACGCCGCCGGAGCAGGCCTCGGGTTTGGAGCCACAGGTAGTATATCTGCTGGATGTGGTATTCCAGTCATTGATGTTATCGGGGCCATAGTTCCAGTCAGTAACCGTGTTCGGGTAATTGCTCAGGTAGCCGTTCGCCGGCTGCGTATAGTCTCGCGTGACCGTCGCATCTTCGCGGAGGTAGAACAGCTGCCCGGCAAGCGGCTGGTAGGTCGTAAATGAGGTGGTGCCGGTGCCACCAAAGCTGCCGATTCGGACTGACGTCTTCGGATCAAGATGCGACCCCGCCAGGTAACTGGTCTGATACTGGCTGATCTGGCCGCCCGGGCTATGGACGTACCATTGCGACACACGGCTGTTTTTTTCAAGGTCCGTGATGCGAATAATACCCGTGGCATCGTCGCCCGCGCTGAGCGTACCAACCTCCAGCCGGCTGTTGGAATCGTTGTTAATGGCGATCTGACCCAGACCATCTTTAACGACGATCTTGCCGTCAGGGCCGGTCGAGGAGATGCGCGCGACGATGTCCACATAACCACCGCTATTGGCCGGGATATCATCAATGCGCAGAGCTGCCGAGGCCACATCGTATTTCAGCTTGATCCCCGACGTCCCCGCTGCACTAGCGATATCGAAGGTGTAGGCCGTGGTCTTATAATAATCCCGATCGTAGTCCGGCAAGAAATAAAACGGTTGATAGTCCGGGTTGACAACCCTCAGGAATTTGGCTTCGCCCGGCGTCAGATTGATGATATCCCCTGGAGCCAGACCTGCATCCTTTACATACTGCTTAATCTTGGCGTCAAAACCAGCCCCTATGTTGACCGACGAACTATTGTCGGTGCCCGATTCTATGAGGCCGTTAATGTCCACGCGCCTGGCGTTGATGATGACTTTGCCCGCAACAATCGAGGCGCTGGCGCCTCCCAGCTCGTCGTTAACATCCTGGTAGCTGGCCGTCCGCAACAGCCCCCGGTCGTCCTGGTAATCGGCAATCCGCCGGAATTTCCAGGTGCCACCACCTCGTGAGGAGTCGTTTTTTACCAAATCAAACACCACAGGATTAATGCCAGTGAATGCACTGGTATCTCTGGCCTCGCTGAAGCCCCAGTTGAAATAGATGTTCAGCTGGTCGTAGCCGTAGGGCGACGACGAGTAGTAGGGATTATTGAGCGGAAAACTGCTATTGGGGAAGTCCAAGGCTTCACCGGTAAACCAACTATTGAACGCATCAAAGCCCGTGTCGCTAATCTCCGTCGAATACTTGTCATTCAGATAATACTGCACGAACTCCGTTGCGCTCGCCGGCCTCCACCCATCGGTGAAGTTGACAAGTGCGGTGGGGTTGCGACCGGGGTAATTGACTTCGTTCGGGGTGTTAACCAGCTGGTTACCGTTTACCACAGTCAGGTTAACCGCGTTGGCCCGGATCTGCCCCTGTTGAATCAAGTCGCCTTCATCAACCGTAATATTGACGCTGGACAGCAGGTTGGTGATGTCGCCATCGATAATCACGTCGGAGTTCTTGACATTCGCCCCGTTCGGATTCGGCGAATGAGTGACGTAAATACCGGAACCGAAGGTGGTCTGCGCTTCACCGGTCTGCTCATCAATAAAGCTCGCGCTCAGGTTGGCGCCGCCGGTGACAAACACATTGCCGCCGGTCTGGTTGGCAATCGCCAGATCCGCCAGCATCAGATGACGGTCGGACCGGTTGTCGATAATAATGTTCGCATCGCCTTTAGCGGTAAAGTTGGACGTACTGCCCGCAGCCAGATTGATCGTGTCAGCGGTCAGACTGACATTGCCGGCCGAGGCCCGAACATCGGCAACCTTGATGACGACATTCTCCTGTGGGGAGAGGTCGTTGACGATCACAGACAACAGCCTCACCTGGCTCTGCAAGTCTTCGATTTCACCCACGTTAGGGTTAGTGCCGGTCGTGCTACTGATGCTCGTGCCGGTGCTGCTGCCGGCCCCATCGCCAGCCTCGTCACCGGCGCCCAGTTCGGCGCCTTCGGTGACCGTAGCGCCGGTCCAGTTCTCCAGCTCCGCGATCTGTGCATTCAAATCGTTGATGAAGGCCTGCAGTTCGGCACGCGATGAATACATGTCGGCCTGTTGCTCGGCCGTGCCATCCCGATAGAGCTGGCGGGTAATTGTGCCTGCTTCGTTAACTGTCACCGACTGATAGGCGTATTGCCCGGCGGTCACAGAGCCGCTGCCATTGAAGGTCAGGACATTGGTCACATCCTTGTCGCTGGCACCGAAGGTGGTCTCGGTGCTGAACAGCTCCAGGTAAGGGTTCTTTTCGACACCGGCAGCGCGGGCGTAGGTGGATCCCTCGATCGCACCAATACCGACATGACCGTCACTGCCAATGGTGAAGTTGTCGCCGAACAGCACCTTGTTGTCGAGCACGATATCGCTTTCAGCCTTGTTGCCGGCCGGGATCGGAATCGCAGTCCAGTTATAGATATTGCTGCGGGCGTCGGCAACCAGCTGGTTCTGACGCGCGCCACCGGAGCCGCGACCGGCATACAGGCTGATCTGGCCGTAGGCATCAACCACGAGGTTTTTACCCAGTTTCAGGGTATTCTCGACATCGACACGGACATCGGAGATACCACCGGCCACGCCGGCCACAGCCCATACGCTGACATTCGCCCCCGCCGCGGCACTGCCGGACGAATAGGTACCCAACCCGACCCCGCCCCAGGCATTGAGCAATTGCACACCCTCTGCCAGGGTGACCTGATTGCGCGCCCGCACATCAACATCCGACTCCGCGCCGGCACCCTGCAAGTTGCCACCGACTTCGATCACCACCTTGTCATTGACGAAAAACCCGGTAGCGGCATCCAGACTGATGCCGTTGCGGTAGTCCTCGTAATCCCCGGCCTGATCGGAAATCTTCAGCACGGCATCTTTGCCAACCTCCACCGCCGCTAACAGGTGTTTGATATTCTGGTTGGACAGTGCCGCCGTGCCGTTGAAACCACCGCCCCCGGCGCCATACACGCTGGTGGTGTAACTGGCATCCCACGGCGTTTGTATCTGACTGGCCTGGTTCAGTGCGTCGATATCAATATCCAGCGCACTCAGACTGACATTTTCACCCAGCACCACTTTGGCATTGGTATTGATTTCGACATCCGAAACAGCGCCTGAACCGCCCACCACGGAAACCGTGGTCGAGTCGGTGCCGGCAAAGAAGTTGACCTCATTGGTCGCACGCATGACCACATTGCCAGCGTCGATAGGTACTGTGCGGTAACCGCTGGACCAGTCATCTACCAGTACCGCAGCCGCATAATTGTCGTCGGCATGATCGCCCGCCTCGACCACCGCTTCCGCCGCACTGCCGGAGAGAAAACCACCACCACCAGCGGTGGTGAACGACTGGTTGTCATTCTGGCTGCTGGCGTCAAGGATCAAATCACCCGTGCGCTCCAGGGCTGCCATCGGGTCTTTTCCAAATTCTACCCGGGTCGAGCTGAAGGACTCCGCCAGACCCACCTGGTAGCCGCCGGCAAAGGCACCGATAAAGTAACCGTCGGCATCGGCGATCTGCACGCCGGTGTGCCGGGCGTAAACTTCGAAGTCGGCATCCGGAATGGTGACGTAGTCACCCACGCTGGCCACTGACTGAGCATTGTTGCTGGCCCGGGCTTCAGCACCGGCCACACCCAGCATCAAGCCGCCAGAAGCGGCGAATGCAGCGGCATGGGCGGCTTCATAGTCGGCATCCGCGCCATCACCGACTTCACTGCGCACAATCACGTCACCGCTGCCGGTGAAGGTCACACCATCGGCCACGGTCGCCCGTGCTTCGGCGTCGGTCATGGCGTAGGCAAAGGAGCCGCCCATGGAGTAGCCGCCGGAGACCGTCACACCGTAGGCGCTGGAGTAAAGCTCAGGCACCACCTGCGCAGACAGGCTAAGCAAGCCGCTGCCGGTGCCTATGGTGCCGAACAGAGTGGCATTGGCATGGGAGTTGTCATGGGCATCAGTCACCACGCCCTGAATACCCGCAGAAATACCCCCGGCCAGGGAAAATGCCGTGCTCTTGACCAGGCCTGAACTGTTTGCACTGACGGTCATGTTGTCGTAACCATCAACCAGCTTGCCGGTCTCGCCCAGCCAGGCATCCACTTCGCTGGCCTTCTTTACGTAACCGTAGCTCACGCCAATCGCAGCAGTGCCCAGATTCACGTTCAGCGAACCGTCAGTCGCCGAGTCTGGCCGGCCGGGGTCGACATCACCCAGGCGCAGTTCCGTGGTATCTGCTGCTGTGACGATCAGGTTGCCGGTATCTGAACCGCTGGCCGATGTTACACCTGCCACCACGCGATTCGCCGCACGAATGTCCACATAGTTGACCACTACGCTAACGCCGCCCAAACCAATAACAACCGATTTGGATTCACCGGCAGCATCTTCATCAGAAACATTCTCGATGGTCGCGCCAACAACCACGTTGTCCGCTGACAGATTGCTGTCGACAGTGGCAATGCTCATGTCATACATGCGGGTAATGCCGATCACGCCGGCAATCCCGGCGGCCGAGACTTGCGCAGCGCCAAGCAATTGATTGTTGTGCAGCAGCGCGCGGCTATTCACATTCAACGTGTCAACGTCGATCACGCCACCGGAAATCCGCGCTGCGGTAACACTTTCACCCGATATTTTGAGTGATGTGCCGGCTTCGGTGGTCGTGGTGGTGGTCGGTGCTGCCGTACGGTCGATACTTGCGCCGGACTGCGCCTCGATAGCGCTAATGTCATCGTCAGACAAATGGCTGTTGTAACTGGCTGTGTCGGTCTGCAGCACTGTGTTTGCGGCTGTGCGCGAAGGATCGAACTCGTCTTCGGCATTGGTGCCGTCATCGGCCGTGGTATCACCCTGGCCAAACAGGGCGACACCAATGCTCACCGCCGCACTGAACTTGCCCGCTGCGCCGGCGATACTGGTCAGATCACTCTGACGCTGGGAGGTGGCATCGATATCCAGCAGGCCGGCCTTGATATCCGCACCCACCACTTCACTAACCACCTGGCTGCGACCAAGCACAACGTTGGCGACCACGCCAACGCCGACCTTGGCGCCGACCCCAATACCCAAGGCGAATTGCCGGGCATCAAGAATTTCCTGGGCACTGAGGGTCACGTTATTGGCCGCCGCGATGCCATCTTTGCCACGAATAGTGGTGCGCAAACCGCCAGCACCATTTGCCTTGCCAAAAACACCCGCACGGGTCTCGCCCCTGAACTCAGTAACATCAATCATTGCCGCCGCGCCCCAACCGGCAGAAATACCGGCACCGAAGGCATGGCTGTTTACATTTTCCAAGCGCTGCGCGTCTACCGTAAGTTCGGTGACGTTCACTTGCGTGGTGCGGGTATCGGATGCATCACTCAAGTCGTTGCCGATCAGCGCCTTGCTGTCACCGCCGATGATGTTCACCGCCATGCCGAAGCCGACGCCCGCTTTCGCGCCTATACCCACGGCACCGGCAGCCACGTTGGCTTCCTGACGACGATCAGAGGACACCGTCAGACCGTTGGCTGTCAACGCACCGCCCCGCAACCATGCCCGGGTGTCTCCCAGCTGTTCGGTAATCACTATCGAAGCTGCGCCACCCAGACCACCGCTGCCGCCCACACCCGCTGCCACACCCGCAGAAACCGCTTGAGCGACTTTCGAGCTATTGACATCGATGCTGACGTTATCGGCATTCACCGTGCTGTTGTCGACAGTGGCTTTGGCCGCCTTCTTCTGGCTGTTGGTGGAGAAGCCACCAACGCCCGAGTTGCCACCCGAAATGGCAACGCCCGCCGATACCGCAAGTCCGGCTTCATGGGCGTTAGCCCGAACCAGTACATCGGCGCCGCTCTGGTTGCTGACACCG
Source organism: Marinobacter psychrophilus (assembly GCF_001043175.1). Classification (NCBI taxonomy): domain Bacteria; kingdom Pseudomonadati; phylum Pseudomonadota; class Gammaproteobacteria; order Pseudomonadales; family Marinobacteraceae; genus Marinobacter; species Marinobacter psychrophilus. Next base: position 1,130,841 of record NZ_CP011494.1, on the reverse strand, counting down.
GCATTGATCGTGCTGCTCTTGATTTCGGCAGTGGTTGCATTGGACGAACTGTTGGTCGCCACGTTGACGTTGATCGCCAGAGATTTGCTGCCCGCGCCACCCACGGTGATCGCGCGCTGTTTGGTGCGGCTGGTGGCGTTGACAGCCAGGCCATCGACACTCTCCGTGGACTTGTCCAGATTGATCAAGGCAAAACCGGTGGTCAAGGTGTCGCGGTCGACCGGCGCGGCATTGCTGTCGTCACCGTCGTCCTCGGCCTGACCCGAAGTCGACAGATCCGGCAGAGTGCCGTAATTGGCCAGTGCACCGCTGTCCACGGTTATGCTATTGCCTTTGCCTTCGGCAATGACGTTCGCACTGGTGATAGACGCGGAGGTGTTGCCGTATTCCAGCGCAGTCGCTATCGCCACTGCCCCGGCCTTGTCACCCAGACCAATACCCAGCGCGCCGCTGCCAACCAGATTAACGCTAAGGGCGTCGGCATTGACCGCTACATTATTCCAGGCCTTCACGGTTGCGCCTTCTGCGATGCGAGCGCTGACATCACCATCAACGATGCCGGTACTCACTGACCCAGCGATTGCGCTCTGCTCGGGTGAGGCCGCGACCCCGGCGCTGATGCTCAGCAGCCAGTTGTCACGTGCGGCATCGACAATCAAATCCTGCACATTTAGGGTAGTGCTACCGTCCGAGACGTTGTCGCCGAGTACGGCCGCGTTGACATCCGAATCGACCCGGTTGGTCGCCACAGCGATGCCACCGGCAGAGCCGCCGCCAGAACCTGCACCCATCCAGGCAGTCGATACGCTGTCGGTAAAATCATAAGCTTGTACCGTAACTGTACCGCCCTGGGTGGCACTCGCATCGGCACTGCGATTGGTCCCTACATCCTTAATTGCTGCTTCAACTAGCTGATCCACATTGTTGACGCCGATCGCCCCGGCAAAAGCCAATCCTGAGCCAAAGGTTGCGCCGATGGCAATAGCATTGCCAACCAGCAGATTGTGATCGTCGGACGCGCCACTGGTGGCCTTGACCAGCACATCGCCGGAGGCCTGCAACGCGGTATTGGCAATATGCGCCTTGGTCGAGTGCTCGTCGGTGCCCACCAGGTTGAGTGCGACCGCCAGGCCACCTGCCTGCCCGGTAGAACCCGAAGTACCGACTGCGACTGCACCGGCAACGTTGATTATATCCATGTCATTGGTGGCAGTAACGGCAACCGTCTGGGCATTGATGCTGCCGCTGTCGACGCCGTCCCAATCGCCAATCTCAGCCTCGACGCGGTTGTTCAGCCGGTTGACCGCCACAGAACCCACACCCGAGTATTTACCGGTACTGACGCCGACACCGATGGCCACGGTGTACAGCAGCGAGTTGTCGCGGGCGTTGACGGCCACATCGGCCGTGCTGGCCTCGCCCGCATTGATATTCACATCCGCCATGCGCGCCGAGGTATCGCTCTTCACATCGGCATGGGCATAGGAAATACCCACATTGCTCTTGCCTGCCTGCACCACACCGGCCACGGCAATGATGCGCTTGCCGGCCGAGCTGTAGTCGCTGCCATCCTCGGCCGTGAAGTCGTACTTTGACTTCTTGCCATCCTCGGCCGTGAATATGTAGGTATTATCAATGACGCCCGCACCACTGAAATCATAATCCTCGTTGCTAGTACTGCTACCCAGGTCACTGAGCACCTTCTCCAGCAAAGCAACGTCGTCACCACTGGCATTGACTTTAAGAGTCTGCACACCACTGATGTCGGTTTTGCTGATCAGCGCCTTGGTATCGGAACCAATCGAACCCACGGCAAAGCTGCCGGCGAAACCCTGAGAGTTTTCCACGCCGCCATTGTAGCCACCACCCGCAGCGCCAATACCAATCCGGTTCACCGCACTGGCCGAAACAATAATAGTGTCGAAGCCGGTCAGCGTGCTGCGTGCTCCGTCACCGCTGATGAGCGCCTCAACCGCAGAGCCGCTGTAGACATCTTCGTTGTAGGCCGTGCTCAGGACATTGTTTGAGTCGGGATTGATCCCCGGCAGCATGGCGCTCGGGTCATTGATCTCGGCAAAGGTAATCGCCAGACCGCCGCCCTGCTTGCCACCCAGATAAAGCGAGCCACCGCCGACACCGACATCAACGTTGTTGTAGGCAGACACCTCAAGGCTGGGGGCAGCGATGTTTTTGCTAGTGATCGAACTGTCATCGATACGCGCAGAGGTGCCGTCATAGATCTGCGCACCGGAGACTGACAACGCACCGTTGTTACTGTTCTGCGTATTTTGCGCCGAGCTGGTAATCGCCAGCGCCAGCGCCACCGAGTAGAGCTCACCGCCATGCAGCGCCTGCACTTTTACATCTCCGGCATTCGTAATCGTACTGTTGCGGATACGCGCCAGCGCATCGTTAAAGCTGATCTGGTACGCAATCGCCCCGGCGATGGTGTTCTGCTTGGACGGTGAGTTAGCTCCAAGCTTGGCAATGGCACCACCACCGGAAGCGGCAGCTGAAATCACTTTTTCCAGTGCCTGTACCGTGACATCGACATCCCCGGTACCCTTGCTGCTGATGGTGGCGCCATCAATAAATGCCTTGACATCAATATTGTTGACTGAAACGGCGAAGCTGCCGGCACCGGTTATTCCGGTTTTGTCATTACTCACCGCTGGGGTGCTGTCGCCGGCCGGAGCGGACGAACTGCTGGCTCCATCACCGGCGGCTTTGCCGATCGAGGCATCACCCGAACCGGATGATGCGGCGGTGTAACTGCTTGCAGCTTTCGAACTGGGCCTACTCCAATAGTTCTCGAAGCGCTCGCCAAGGCCGGGATTATTGTTCGGTTCTTTAGTGACTGCGCCAGCTACTGCCAGCGAACCGTTGGTGCCGACGCTGCGCGCGCGCACCTTGACTTCGTTGGCAATGATGGCGTGCGGGTTCGGCACGGGCGTGGTGGGCGCGGTCGGAGCTGGCTGGCTGTCATTATTGAACGCCACCTTGGCTGACTCGGCGCTGTTGTCGCCAATAAAGGCCTTGGTATCGCCTTGGGCAATGTTGATCGCGACGGAAAAGCCCAGGGCCGTCTCATCAGACACGTTGATTGCGACCGACGCGGCCCAGTTGCCAAAGTCATGATCGGCCAACACGTCCAGACCAGAGGTACTGACGCTTGCCTGATTGCTTAGCGAAGCATGGGTGAGCGATTCGCTGTTGAGAATCGCCAGCACGCCGTTGAAGCCCATACCCTTGCCCATGCCTGACGAAGGAGTGACCAGGAAGTGCCGTTCGTCAGTGTGCGCCTTGATACCGACGTTGCCATCCACCGCCAAGGTGGAGGCGCCAATGCCGGCAACCGCGGTAGCGGTTTGCTGGACAAAACTGATACTGGCCCCGATCGACTTGCCGTTTTCACTGGTGCCAATGCTATTGGGGATCAGCACAAAGGTGCCAATGTTGCCGGCCAGATGCACACTTTCATTCAGGTTGTAGGCCTGCACATCCACGGAACTGTCAAAGTCAAAGCTGTAATCAATGGTTTTAAACGGTTTGGTGGTATCAAGCACAACCTGTGTTTCGGTGTTGCCCGCCACTATCCGGCCGGCCTTCCAGCTGCCGGTGCCGGTGGTCGTGAGTTTGACGTTATCGCCAATCCAGGCCTTGGTATCCAGATCGTTCACGACCACATTCAGCGAACCGCCGGTGGCCGAGGCGTCTGCTGCGGCGCCGGCATTGGCAAAGCTGGTCAGCACATTATTCTGCAAGCCGCCGACGCCATTCAACTTACTCAGCACATCGGAGAACGAATCCCACTTATCATAGGTGGTAGCAATCGGCACTTTTTGCCGGGCCAGCACGCCAACATTGACTGCAGAAATTTCCACGTAGTCGCCGATTTCGGCCACCGCATCGCCGGTGTTGATGGCGAAGTTCAGGGCAGCCGCGAGGCTTTTTTCCGAAGAGCCGGTCTGGTTGCTGCCGTTGGTGCGGCTGCTTGGTGAGGCGACGGCGGCCTCAGCCGAACTGCGCCAGGCACCCTGGTCATCACCGTGGGCCGCATTGTCATTGCCACCTAAAATCGATTCGTTATCCGTACCCAGATCGATGGCACTGGCCAGCAACAAATTGCCGGTGGAGTTGATCTTCGGCGCTTCGGCTTGCCCGGCAATGTTGTTGCCCAAATAGGCATAGGCCTCGTGATCGGACAGGTTCAGGGTAAAGGCCAGCCCACCTTTGAAGGCGATTTTGCCATCGGGGTCTTTCGGCACGTTCGCCTCGGGCGGCTTATGGGTATTAGCCAGATTGTCGACGCCACCCTTGATGGCACCAATTCCTGCAGCAGTCTGGGATCCCAGGATACGAAAGCCGACACCGCTGCCCACGGTAACGCTCGATTTGACCTGCTGCTGCACCGTGCGATCAAGCGCCGTGATGCTGACATTGCCGGTCTTATTGGCGTCAGTACCGAGCGATGCACCCATTTCGGCCGTGGCATTGGTATTGAAATCGCCTACGGCGACGGCAATCCCGTATTCGGTATCCTTCAGGCCCATGGCCGTGGCCGACACCGAGTAGTAATTCTGGTTTTCCGCCGCCAGCACCAGGTTGTTAGCGACAAGAATCGCACCGCTTTCAATCACCGCGGTGGCATCCACATCCGACTCGCCTACTGCGATGGCCAGCACGACCTTATTGCTTTCAGCGACAATAATGTCCAGCGCGCTGGCCGACACGTAGGATTCGTTGTGCGCCGTTACTGTCAGGTCGCCACCTGAGTGCACGGTGGCACCGTTCTGGATCGAGGTGTTGCTCATAGCGTCGGCGGTGCCGTAAATCGACGCCAGTGAGGCTTTGCCGCCAACGACCGTAATCTGGCTGGCCTGACTGACTGCATGGGACTCGGAGGCCATGGTGACATTGCCCGTAGCCTGCACATTGGCCGTGCCTTGGACAATGACCGACGCTTCCGCATCCGCCGCTATCAGGTAGAAGCCAGCGCCGATGGAGTTGCCAATGGCCATGGATGTGAGGCCCACAACGGGGTCTTCATAGAAAGATGCGATGGCCTGGCTCTGCGCCGTAACGGTAACATCGTTGGCATAAACCTTACCGGCAAGGGTAACGGATGAATCGGCGAGTGCAACGCCAAACCCGAGCTTTTGGGTGCTTCTGGCGGTGAGCGTGACATTACCGCTGGGGTCGGTAGTGATCTTGTCGCGGGCATCCAGCACACCGGTGCTGGTGATCTCAATGCCATTGGCCTCTATGGTGATACCGCCATCGGCCAGCAGGTCGCCGGCAATCTGTGCATAACCGGTGCCGATGTGAATGGTACCGCCATCCTCGTATAGCGCTGTGGGCGCTGTGTAGTCACCTTTATTTACCGCCGCCGTTCCCACATAACTGGCATTAAAGGCACGACCGGCGATCAGCTTGCCACTGTTGGTGACATTGACCAGGGCGCCCTGAAGATCAATACCGTCTTTGGCGTTGATCTTGCCGGCAATGGTAATCAGCCCGGTAGGCGAGACTGCTAACGTATCGTCGAAGCTCTTGTCGCCCGAGATCAGCTCAGCGATATCACCGCTGGTGGGTGTGCGTACAGTCAATTGGCCCACATTGACCACACCTGACGGGCCGACCAGAAAGCCGTGGGAACTGGCGAAAACGACGTTACCGCCAAGGGCGGGGGCACCACCCCCATCGACACCCTTATAGCTATTCAGAATGCCGTGAATTTCCGGGATACTGTCTTTAACGATGTTTACCAGCCTGGCGGCATTGTCCGGCACGATCAGGTTGATGGTGTTGCCATCGCCCACGACAAAATGCTTGAACACGTTGACAGGCACGCCATTAACGACATTGTTGTTGTTCTGGATGCTCTGAACTGGGCCAGGCGAACTGACAATGGCCGTATTGGCGTCTACCACAATGTTGTGCGCCGGCGCCGCCAGCGCCTGCAGCGACACGGCCGAAAGCAAAGTTCCCCACGCCGCGGTTCGCGCCGCCAATGTTCGTGCAAATGGCCGGCAACGACCCATAGCCAATACGAGTGGATGGTGAGGAAACTTCATTTTGTGGCCCAACCTGTGATGGTCATGGTACAGCGTCATTCGGCAGAGCCGAGGCGGGTAAAGCTGATCGTCATCCAATTACCACAAAACAGTTACCAGATGATCAGGAGCGGGTATTGAGCTTGTCGCTCAAGCGCGCAATAGCGCCGAGGGAGTGTAGGTGGGCATACGCCCAGGCGAGATACCCTTTACGGAACCACTGTGTAACAACGTCGTCTTCCAGCGTCATGAGTTTGTTCTCGTCTATTACGAACAAACCGTCCAGGCGCAACGGTTTCTGGTCGGCCGTTACCACCTGCAAGACGAAAGGTTTGAATACATCTGCTTCGGATGCCGCCTCACAGAACTCACGGGTACGCAGGTGCTCTGCATCAAAGTTGGTTACAAACTCGATGATCTTGTTCAAGGTGTCGGTATAGGCACCGTCATCCGCAAACAAAAGATCGCCTTCGCCTTGACCTTCAGCGGCCGCCTCCAAATCTGCTTCCGCCAGGCCAACATAGTCCGCATCAAAACAGACATTTTTGTCGTTGCTCAACACAAACGGATAACGGCGAATAAAGGCCGGCGTGTAGTTGCCCTGCCATCGACCACTGTCGTCGACTTGGTCGTGGCCCTGATTCTTCAAGGAGAGCAAGGCAATGGGAAAGTACGACCCGTCCTTATCCTGGCTGAACAGCACAGGAAGATCGCGACTGGCCTCAAAGAACTCGATGGCCAGAAGAGGTACCGAATTCACATCGCGGGTGAACCCGAAGTCTTTCACCGGCGAAAAGCGGATGCTCTTGTGGGCATCTTTGTTTAGAACCGTAGGCCGTTGATAGAACAAAAGTTCAGGCATTCTGGACCCCAATTGATTAACTTATTGTTAATTTATGCATATAGTTTATATCGCGTCGTGTTACAAAAAGATACAAATCGATAGCAAGCGTTCAGAATTCCCCAGAGCTCAGGGCTGAATTAACCACCACACAATAAGAATTCAAAGAGCGGAGAAAAGTGACCAACGTCAGATTTGATGACGGTTGTAGCCGTTTTTTCCCCGCCAGACCAAAAAACCGGAAGGAAATATCACGGCTAATCCTGCAGCAATCTTTTTGATTGGCATGCCAGGCATAAAAAAGTTGTGTGGGCTGTTTGTGTTCAACGATGGCCTTTTTCAATACCCGACCGTCATCCAGCCCTTGGCGAATACGGTGATGGGGCACATAACCGATCCCCACGCCGGCCTCAAACATATTGATCGCCGTAGCCAATTTCGGAGCGTAAATGACCTTCTGGCCCAACAGCGACTAGGTGTCCTGGGGTGAGATGTGTAATGACGTACCTTTCACCACGATGGCTGAGTAGGCCCGCAATACTTCTGCAGTTAACACCTCGGTATACCGGGCCAAAGGGTGCTGGCGCGTTGCGTAAAACAGCGCCTGACCTGACAAACTCCCAGCTCCTTTCTAGCGTATCGCTGATTTCAACGTTTGGCTGCCGCTACAGAATTCCGGCGATTCGAAATGCTTGAGGAGCGCCAGCAAGAAAAGGTGACGCCGATGGTGCAAGCTGTTGTGTCCGGCTAACGCCCCCACTCCCAGCTCACACGCGTGTAAAACACCCAGTCATCCTGTTCCGGCACAATGTCGGCCAGGGCATTTGCATAGGTCATATTCACCGAGACGCCCTTAACACCGCTCCAACCAAGGCCCACGCCCGCAGCCTCGGGAGTCTGCGTGGGATTTCTGGAAAGCACGGTGCCTATGTCATAGAACACAAAGGGGTCAAGGGCTCCGCCCAGCACGCTCAGCCCACTGTAATGGGCTTCAAGACTGGTCTGAATGCCATAGTCGCCGCTGATCAGGCCTGGCACATACCCGCGAATCGATGTCGGCCCGCCGATGGAGTAGGCCACAGCACCGGGAATCGCTTTCTCATTGGTGTACTGATAATCCATCTGCACCAGACCGTACCAGTTGGACTGACCTGGCCGGTAATAGCCGCTGGCGTCTCCGGTCAGCACGGCAAAGCTCTGATCGGTTCCGCTGGCTGACTTGTTGTGGGTGCTCACCCAGCCAACCAGTTGTCGGCCTGATAATTGCCAGTTCGGGCCAAACCAGGTGAACTGCGCGCCGGTATTGAGTTTGTTAATGTCATAGTCACTGATATCTTGGCCAAGCACCGACGTTTTCGAAACCGAGTGCATCGCAGAGCCCAGCGCGTTGAGCCAGAAATTACTGGTCGAAATAGCAAGCCAGGATGCATCCAGCGTCAGGCTGACCGAATCCCCCTCAACCGACAGGTCCTTAAAATCCCCCTCAGTCACCTCTGACTGGTTCACCGCGAGGCTTCCACCAAGCCGCCAGCCACTGGCTTTGACCGGTGCGCTATAGATGGACGAGAACGCCTGGTTACCATCCGACACCAGGGCATAGAGCAAGCCCCTGTCACTCCCGGTAAATATGTCCTGGCGGCGATAGATTGCGCCTAGTTCAACTTCACCGGAGCTCGCGTAGCCATAGTTATCGACAAACAGCTCAACGTTATCCTGCAGCGGCTCATCCACCACCACAACGATATCGGTGAGACCAAAATCCTTGCCTGCTCGCAGCTCGGCCTGCAGCCGGGCGTCGTTGACCCGATTGAACTTGAGAATATCGCTTTCCAGCGCTTTCATATCGAGCAGTATTGTATCTTCAGGCAAGGGCGCCCATTCGCGCACATAAGGGCCTGGCAGATAGCTGTTGCCTTCAATAAGCATCTCGCCCAATTTTCCTTCACCAGACGGATGATCACAACACCGCCTTCAATTGCCTGCTTGGGGAGTAACGCAGTGGCCGTATAGATGCCTTTTGCCTGATAGGCCGCGTTGATCTGTGCCACCATCCGATTCAGGTCGGATAACCGCGATTCCTTGCCAAGGTAAGGCAACACGATTGTTTTCAGCTCCTCCGGAGTAAACAGCTCTGATTTGGTAAAACGCACACTTTTGAGTTCAAAAGAGGGCCCCTCATCGGTTGTTTCTATTACATCAGGAGCAACCAACGGCTGTTCACGCTCCTGAATCTCCCGACGTTGTTGCAGGTCCTGTTCACGTTGCAGCAGTTCCCTTTCACGACTGGCGGGGTCGGCAGCCGGTGGAAGAGTTACCGCATACGCAATCGGGGCGAGCATGCTGAAGATGATAATCTGCGGAGCGAGACGCCAATAATTCATTCAATATTCCTGATTGATAGACGAGGGTCCATGATCGATTGGCTACCTGGAAGAAATTTCCAGTAAAATCTCGTCTGCCGGCGGTACGTCAGCCTCCCCGTTCAAGTTTTGCTCTGCGGTGTTTACGGTCTGTGAACCAAAGTTCACTGTGCGCTCCGAGTAGCTCGAGCTCTCCGGAATACTGAAGCTCGTTTCTAACAGCGGGGGCTCGCGCATCCGGGTTTGCATGATGTACTCCGCGCTGAGTCGCTGCGCTGAAAGCTCTTCCAGCGCCTGCGGCACTTCCAGCCGGTAGAAAAACATCACCAGTGGGTCACTATAGCGGCTTACGCGGGCATTGGTACGCAGCTCAAAGCCCCGGGTGTCAAGCCAGAACTCTGTGCCCGGAGCGACCAGCTGCCCACTCACATCCCGTGGACGCAAGTCATCATTGTTCAGGCTCAGAGTCAGGTCAGCGGTTTGCATTTCCAGACTGTCCAGCACCACGGCTTTGTCCAGATTCAAATCACCATCCACGCTTAACGAGCCTTCTTTCGATTTGAACCTGTCAATATAAAGTTTACGGGTATTAACCACCTGCACATTAATTTCATCTGCGCTAACGCCCTCGAATCCTTGCAGCGACATATAGGTGCTGACCGCCCCTTTACTGTCTACGCCGACATCAATCGTGGGCGCTTCCAGTGCCAGAGGTCCACCACCATTTAACTCAATCTGACCAATCCTCAAGCCCTGGCTGGAGGCCAGCTTGCCTTGCTTCATGATGATCGAGTCGCCGTCGATAGCGCCGTCTATCCACAAATAAGGATTTCCAATCAGTTCGCCAAAGCTCAGGCTGCCAGCCACTCTCAATATCACATTGCCATTGGGCGCCCGCAAAAATGGCGAATAAAGGCCTCGCTCTGCGACAATATTGATATCGCCATTCTGGGTTTCCGCCGACAACCAGGGCATATCCACCACCAGCGGGTCACCCATGCCGGTGACGGCGCTGATACTGCCCTTGGCCCGGGGTCCGGTGGCACGCAGGTGCACCGGCGTGTCCTTACGCCCGGTAATGGTGCCGCCGCTGTTCAGGCGGACCGCATCATCGCCATTCCACGACGTTTCCAGTGCCGCTAACTGCATGTCACCCGCAGTGTTAATACTCACCTGACCCGCCGCGTCAAGACGTGAGCCAGAGCCCATTGCCAGAGTTTTCGCATTGATTGCCGCCGATGCGCCCGCATTGACCGGGCCATCAAGGCTGATGCTGCCCTGAGTCGAGTCAATATCCAGGTCACCATCGAAGCTCAATGCCTGCAGGGTCAGGTCGTCGACTGCCGTCAGCGTGGCATTGCCACGCCCCTGCCAAGTCGAGCCGATGTCCATGCTGATGCTCTGGGCATCGGCAGTCAGTTCACCCTCGGCATCCACGGCGCCTGAAGTGGTCAGTGCACCCGTGGCCAGCAAGGCCAGATTACCGGTAGTTGTCGACAGATCGCCGACGCTGAGCGCACCGGCCGTCGCGTCCAGCGTTGCGCTGCCCGCACGGATGGCCGCTGCCGCCAATTGAATGGCAGAGGCTGAAATCGCCAGATCGTCTGACACCGTGACCTGCGGTGCTCCGTTGGCACCAAGCGCACCCGCCAGATCAAGGCTTAGACTGGTAGCACTCAGATCGCCCCTCAGATCCACGTCGCCCACGGACGTCAGATCGAAGCGCTGAGCTATGGTCACATCCCCCAGACTGAAGTCTGTGGTATTGCGCACATCCAGCCAGGCATTGGCGGCGTTTACGGTAAGCTCGCCAGACCCGTTCAGCGTCAGATTCAACCCGTTGGCCGAACTTCCGAGATCACTCAAGCCCGCGTCCAGTGCGATGTCTGAACCCTGCAAGAAGTGGTTGGCGTCGTAGCCGAGTATGTTCTGATCATTGAACAATGACAGAATGCCGCCGGCCGCCACGGAGCCAACCCGCAAGTCGGCGCCACTGTGGCTGAGGTACAGATCATTGGCCGCACCGGCCTGACGCAAGGCCCCCGAAAGCTGCACACCCATGGCCTGGGTAGCCGAACCTATATCACCCTGGGTATTGGCCAGGTACAGATCATGCGCCTTGATATTGTTGACCCCGGCTTGCGCCGCTATTGCGCCATCAACGATCAGACGGACATCATCATTGGCAGAGGCTATTTCACCGACCGTCAATGAGGAGGCCGACTCGATAAAGATGGAATCACGGGCGGCCACATTGAGCGCGCCAGAGGTATCAACCTTGATCGGATCAACCTGTTTGACCCTCAGAGTGACCTCGCTGTCGGTAACGACAGTGGAAATATCACCCGGTCCAGCCGACAGCAGCGCAGACTTTTGTTGATTGGTAATGGTTGCCGTATTGTCACGCGGCACACTGAAAACCACATCTGCCAGGTTCCTGCCAACGCTCCCGCTGTTGGCCAGCAGATGAATATTCGAGGAAACGATGTTGGCCTCACGATCGGTCAACTGCCCCGCCGCATCGGCACTCAAGGCCGCAGCGGAAATACTGATATCAAGCTGGCTCTGCTTCCAGGTCGAGCCTTCGACCATCTTGGCATACCAGCTGCTGGCCGCATCGATCTCCAGCCGGAAGCTGTCATCGTAGGCGCTGGTCAACAGAACGCCATAGTCGTAGCCAACCAAGGTGCCTTTTTGCTCCTGACCAACTGCATCGGCCACATTGGTGTAAGTATCCGGCGTGGCAACCTGATCAACGAACCAGGCGTCCAGTGCCTGGTACTCAGCTTTCACCCGCGCTGTCACCTCGGCAAAATCCGATGTGTTGTAACGGATTTTCATCGCATCCAGGTAAACCGCATCAATCGCAAAACCGCTATTGCTGGCATCACTCAGACGCTGCTTGAGCATCCAGTACGTGTGGTACTTGCTGTTGAATTGATTTTCATAGGCCGTCACGGCACGTTCGCCGGCAGTGCCATTGAGCAGGTTCAGGGAATCCCATACCGAGGCCTCATAGGCCAATTCTTGCTCCGACTTCTGTTGCTGACCAAGCGCATTGGTCAGGCTGCCATTACCCAATCGAAGAACAACATTGTCATTGGCCTCGATGCGCTCAACCTGCAGATCACCCGTAGCCTGGGAAACCACAATATCGTTAGCTGCGTGCAGAGAGACCGCTCCAGTAGAGGCGATATTGACGAAGTTGTAGGTTGCCGGGTCACCCAAGGCACCCAGACTACCGATACTGCCCGACAGACTGGTGAGATCGATGGTGTTGGCCGAAATCAGCGTGTTGCTATTCTTGGCGACAATGCTTCTGTCTGCGGTGCCTACGATGCCGTATCTGGCCGAGAGCTTATCGATGACCAAAGCCGAGCCCATGGCCGTAGCGTTGAAATTCACTGAGCCATTATCCGACTGCAAGGAAAGCTCGTTGGTGGTGATCGCCAACGAATTTGCGCTGCTGCCGATATCGCTATTGGCCTGAATACGGGTGATACCAGAGGTGATCGATGAGGCACTGGATGCGGTGAAACCGGCATCGGTAACGATGCTGCTGGTACCGCTTGGATTGTAGATATTGCCGGTCAGTTGGATCGGAGCACGGGAGTCGACGCTGATATTACCCTCTGCCACACCGTTGAATTGAAAGAGGATCGAGTGATCCGCCTTGACGTAGGTATGGGCATCCATATCCATTCGGGTTGGGATGCGTACAGTGGGGTCAGCATTGGTCAGCCCGGTACCATAATAGGTGCTGTAGCTGATATTCCAGCCGAAACCGGTGACGGACTGGCTGCCATAGTCATAGGTCTGCTTCAGATATTGCGCAGCGACGCCGCCGGAGCAGGCCTCGGGCTTGAGGGCACAGCTGGTAAAGTAGCTGGTCTCGGTATTCCAGTCCGTGGAGTAAACCCAGTCGCCGACCGTGGTCGGATACTTCGACAGATAGCCATCTGCCGGACGGGTATAGGATCGACCGACGGTGGCACCTTCGCGGATGTAGAACAGCTGCCCGGCCAGCGGGTTGTAGGTCATGCTCGAGGTGGTGCCAGTCCCGCCATAATTGCCCTTGAATATCGACGACTTCGGATCGAGATGTGATACCGCCCAGGCATCGGTCTGATACTGACTGATCTGATTGCCCGGGTTGTGGATATACCATTGCGACACCGTGCTCGACTTGTTCAGATCGGTAATGCGGATCACACCCGTGGCATCATCCCCAGCGCTCAGCCTGCCAATATTCAGCTGAGTATTGGAGTCGTTGTTGATGGCGATCTGGCCCAGTCCATCCTTGACGATGATCTTGCCGTCCGCCCCGGTCGAGGAAATAGCCGCACGAATGGCTACATAACCGCCACCGCTGACCGGCACATCGTCAATTCCCAGCGTCCCTGAGCCAACGTCGTACTTGAGTTTGATATCCGAAGTACCTGCGGTTTTGGCAATATCGAACGTATAGGTCTTGTTCACATAGAAATACGGGTTGAAGTTCACCAGCCAGGGATAGGGCTGATAAGCTGGATTGATCACCCGCAGGGTTTTGGTTTCTCCGGGCGTCAGGCTAATGGTGTCGCCTGCCGACAGACCTGTATCTTTGACAAACTGCTGAATCTTAGCGTCGAAGCCAGCGCCCACGTTGACCGACCAACTGTTGTCCGTACCCACCACGATAGCGCCGTTGATGTCCAGCCGCTTGGCATTGATGATGACCTTGTTGGAGATGATCGAGGTGCCGGTCGAACCGAGCTGACTTTTCACCTGAGCGTAGCTTGCGGTTTTCGTTAGCCTATTCTGGTAATCAAGCACCGGCTGGAACTTCCAGTATTGCCCACCGCGCGAGCTGTCGTTCGTGGCCATGAGGAACACCACAGGATTCGCCCCGTTATATTCCGCAGCATCGCTGAAGCCCCAGTTGAAATAGATGTTCATCTCGTCGTAACCGTAGGACGACGACTGGTAGTAGGGATTCTGAACACCACCGATGCTCAGGGCGCGACCGGTAAACCAGTCGTTGAATGCAGAAGCGCCCGTGGCGCTTATCGCCGTTGAATACTTGTCGTTCAGATAAAACTGCACGAAGTCCGTGGCGTCTGTAGGCTTCCACTGACGAGTGTAATTGACCAGCGCACCGGGGTCTCGTCCATAGGCTTGCTCAATGTTCGGGCTATTCAGCAGCAGGCTGCCGTTCTCTACATTGAGGTTGACCGCATTCGCCTGAATCAGCGATTGCTGAATCAGGTCCCCTTCGGCTACCGCGATATTCACGCTCGACAGCAGGTTGGTGATGTCGCCATTGACGATGACGTCGGCGCTCTTGAAGTTCGCCCCAGTGGGTGCGTGATTGACGTAAACGCCGGACTGGTTGCCTGCCTGCTCATCGATAAAGACACTGCCAAGATTGGCGCCGCCGTTGATGAACACATTGCCACCTGTCTGGTTGGCTATCTCCAGATTCGCCAGCATCAGGTGGCGGTCGGAAAGGTTGTCGATGGTAATGTTGGCATTACCCTTAGCCGTAAAGCTGGGCGTGCTGCCAGAGGCCATGTTGATCGAGCCTGCGGTAAGGCTGACATTGCCGGCCGAAGCCCGAACATCAGCAACCTTGATGGCGAAGTTTTCCACCGGCGACAAGTCATTAACGATGGCCGACAGCAGCACCACCTGGGTCTGCAGATCGTTGATCTCGTTGGCGTAGGGGTTGGTGCCAACACTGATGACGTCTGTGCTGTCGGTACCACTGCTGCTTCCGGCACCTGTGCTTGTGCCATCACCGTCGCCAAGGGTGGTTCCTTCGGTTACCGTCTGTGTGTTGTCCCAGGCTTGCAATGCCACGATCTGTGCATTCAGATCATTGATATAAATCTGTAGTTCAGCCCGCGATGAGTACTTGTCAGCCTGCTGCTCCGCGCTGCCAAATCGATACAACTGACGGGTGATGCCTCCAGCCTGGTTGATACTCACCGACTGATAGGCATATTGCCCCGCAGTCACGCGGCCATCGCCATTGAAGGTCAGAACATTGGTTGCGGCCTTGTTGCTGGAGCCAAAGGTATTCTCGGTGCTGAACAGCTCCAGGTATGGGTTCTTTTCGACACCGGTGCCTTTGGCGCTTAGCGCCCCTTCGATGGCGCCAATAGCCACATGGCCGTCACTGCCTATAACGAAGTTGTTGCCGAACACCACAGTGTTGTCGAGAACGATATCGCCCTCGGACTTGTTGCCGGCCGGAATCGGGACCGCCGTCCAGTTGTAAATATTGCTGCGCGCATCTGCCACCAGTTGATTCTGATTGAGCCCATCAGAGCCACGGCCAGCAAACAGGCTGATCTGGTCATAGGCATCAATCACGATGTTGTTGCCCAGCGTCAGGGTGTTGTCGACATCCAGGTGCACATCGCTGACACCGCCAGCCACGCCAGCCACTGCCCACACGCTGACATCGGCCTCGGCCGCCGCACTGCCCCGTGAATAGGTACCCAAGCCTATCTTGCCCCAGGCATTGCGCAACTGCACACCGTCACCCAGGGTAACCTGGTTACGCGCCACCACATCGACATCCGACTCTGCACCGGCGCCCTGCAAGGCACCACCCACTTCGATCACTGCTTTGTCATATACGAAGAACTCGGTGCCGGCATCCAGCGTGATGCCGTTACGATAGCCATCGTACATCCAGGCCAGATCGGATATTTTCAGTACCGCACTCTCGCCAACCTCTACCGCCGCCAGCAAATGCTTGATGTTCTGGCTGGACAGGGCGGCCGTACCATTAGCACCGCCGCCACCCGCGCCATACACGCTGGTGGTGTAACTGGTGTCCCAGGGCGTTTGAATCTGCCGGGCCTGATTCAGTGCATCAATATCTATATCCAGCGCATTCAGGCTGACGTTCTTACCCAGCACCACCTTGACGTTGGTATCGACCTCTACATCCGAAACAGCGCCTGAGCCGCCCACCACAGAAACCGTGGTCGAGTCAGTGCCGGCAAAAAAGTTGACTTCATTACTGGCACGGATGATCACGTTCCCGGCGTCGATCGGTACTGTGCGGTAGCCGCTGAACCAGTCATCTACCAGCACCGCTGCCGCATAGTTGCCACTGGCGTGATCGCCCGCCTCGACCACGGCTTCCGCCGCACTCCCGGAAACAAAACCGCCACCACCGGCGGTCGTGAACGACTGGTTTTCATTCTGGCTGCTGGCATTCAGAATCAGATTACCGGTGCGCTCAAGAGTGGCATTCGGATCCTTGCCGAACTCAACTCGGGTCGAGCTGAAAGATTCCGCCAGGCCAACCTGATAGCCGCCGGCAAAGGCACCAATAAAGTAACCATCGGCATCAGCGATCTGTACGCCGGTATGCCGGGCGTACACTTCGAAGTCGGCATCCGGGATGGAAACATAATTGCCAACCCTGGCCACTGACTGCGCATTATTGCTCGCGCGAGCTTCGGCGCCGGCCACACCCAACATCAAGCCACCGGATGCCGCGAATGCAGCAGCATGCGCCGCCTCATAATCGGCATCGGATCCATCGCCGACTTCACTGCGAACCACTACATCACCGCTGCCGGTGAAGGTCACACCATCGGCCACGGTCGCCCGTGCTTCGGCGTCGGTCATGGCGTAGGCAAAGGAGCCGCCCATGGAGTAGCCGCCGGAGACCGTCACACCGTAGGCGCTGGAGTAAAGCTCAGGCACCACCTGCGCAGACAGGCTGAGCAGCCCGCTGCCGGTGCCAATGGTGCCGAACAGCGTGGCATTGGCATGTGAGTTGTCGTGGGCATCAGTCACCACGCCCTGAATGCCCGCAGAAATACCCCCGGCCAGGGAAAACGCTGTGCTCTTGACCAGACCAGAGCTGTTGGCGCTGACGGTCATATTGTCATATCCATCGACCAGCTTGCCGGTCTCGCCCAGCCAGGCATCCACTTCGCTGGCCTTCTTTACGTAACCGTAGCTCACGCCAATCGCAGCAGTGCCCAGATTCACGTTCAGCGAACCGTCAGTCGCCGAGTCTGGCCGGCCAGGATCGACATCACCGAGGCGCAGCTCTGTGGTATCCATCGCCGTAACGATCAAATCACCCGTATCTGAACCGCTCGCAGCGGAGACGCCAGCGACGACCCGGTTGGCCGCACGGATATCAACATAGTTGACCACCACACTGATGCCGCCCAGGCCAATGACGACCGACTTGGATTCCCCGGCAGCATCTTCATCGGACACGTTCTCGATCGTGGCACCCACCACCACATTGTCAGCCGACAGAGAGCTGTCGACGGTGGCAATACTCATGTCATACATACGTGTAATGCCGATCACGCCAGCAATACCTGCCGCCGAGATTTGCGCCGCGCCCAACAATTGATTGTTATGCAGCAAGGCACGGCTGTTCACATTCAGGGTATCGACGTCGATCACGCCACCGGAGATCCGCGCGGCGGTGACACTTTCACCCGACAACTTCAGTGACTTGCCGGCATCGGTGGCCGTGGTAGTAGGCGGTGCTGAAGTGCGCTCGAGGGTTGCGCCGGACTCTGACTCGATGGCGGCGACATCATCGCTGGACAAATGCGTATTGAAGCTCGCAGTGTCCGCCTGCAAAACAGAGTTTGCCACGTCCCGTGATACGTCAAATTCGTCTTCGGCATTGGTGCCATCATCTGCGGTGGTATCACCTTGACCAAAGAGCGCAACACCAATGCTGATCGCCGCGCTGAATTTGCCCGCTGCACCGGCGATACTGGTCAGATCGGTCTGACGCTGCGAGGTGGCATCGATATCCAGCAGACCCGCCTTGATATCCGCGCCCACCACTTCACTAACCACCTGAGTGCGTCCCAGCACCACGTTAGCGACGGCGCCAATACCTACCTTGGCACCCACACCTACCCCTAGGGCGAACTGTCTGGCATCGAGAATTTCCTGCGCACTGAGGACCACACTGGTCGCATCAGCGACGCCGTCCTTGCCGCGAATTCGGGTGCTGTAACCGCCGACAACAGGCTTGCCAAAAATGCCGGCTCGCGTCTCACCACGAAATTCGGTGACATCGATCATTGCCGCTGCGCCAAAACCTGCACTGATGCCTGCGCCAAAAGCATGGCTGTTGACGTTCTCCAAGCGCTGGGCATCTACTGTCAGGCTGCCGACGTTGACCAGAGTGGTGCGCGTATCCGCTGCGTCATCAAGGTCGTTACCGATCAGCGCCTTACTGTCGCCGCCGATAATATTCACGGCAAGGCCAAAGCCAACTCCAACCTTGCCACCGATGCCCACGGCACCGGCGGCCACATTGGCTTCCTGGCGACGGTCCGAGCTGACATTCAAAGTGTTGGCGGTAAGGGTTCCGCCACGTAACCATGCTCGTGTGGTGCCCAGTTGTTCGGTAATCACTACCGAGGCCGCGCCGCCCAGACCGCTGCCACCGGCACCCACTCCGGCGGAAACCGCCTGAGCTACTTTCGAGCTATTGCCACTGATTGTGGCCGCATCAGCGATCACTGTGCTGTTAGCGATAGTGGCTTTGGCCGACTTTTTCTGACTGTTGGTGGCGAAGCCGCCGACGCCTGAATTCTTGCCCGAGATGGCGATGCCCGCCGAAACAGCGAGACCCGCTTCGTGGGCGTTGGCACGGACCAGCACATCAGCACCGCCCTGGTTGCTCACACCGGTATTGATCACACTGTTGTTGATGCTTGCGGTGGTTTCGTTGGATGAGCTATTGGTAGCCACATTGACGCTGATTGCCAGCGACTCGGCACCCGCGCCACCCACGGTAATAGCTTGCTGCTTGGTGCGGCTGGTGGCGTTGACCGCCAGTCCGTCGACGCTTTGCGTGGATTTGTCCAGATTGAGCAAGGAAAAACCGGTCGTGAGTGCGTCGCGGTCGACCGGACTGGCATTGGTATCGTCACCGTCGTCCTCGGCCTGACCCGAGGTCGATAGATCCGGCAGCGTGCCGTAATTGGCCAGCGCTCCGCTGTCTACGGTCATGCTCGCACCTTTGCCTTCGGCAATGACGTTGGCATTGTCTATCGACGCAGAGGTGTTGCCGTACTCCAGCGCAGTCGCTATCGCCACTGCCCCGGCCCCGTTACCCAGACCAATACCCAATGCGCCACTGCCAACCAGGTTTTCGCTGTACGCGTCGGCATTGACCAAGACACTGTTCCAGGCCTTAACGCTGGCACCTTCTGCGATGCGTGCGCTGACATCACCATCAACAATGCCGGTACTCACTGACCCGGCGAGTGCGCTCTGCTCGGGTGAGGCCGCGACCCCGGCGCTGATGCTCAGCAGCCAGTTGTCACGTGCGGCATCGACAATCAGATCCTGCACCTTCAACGAAGTGCTACCGACCGAGACGTTGTCGCCGAGTACGGCCGCTTTGACATCCGAATCGACCCGATTGGTTGCCACGGCGATACCGCCGGCAGAACCGCTGCCAGAACCTGCACCCATCCAGGCAGTCGATACGCTGTCGGTAAAATCATACGCCTGCACAGTGACCTTGCCGCCTCTGTCGGAATTGGCATCGGTACTACGATTGGTCCCTACATCCTTGATGCCCGCTTCGACCAGCTGATCCACATTGTTAACGCCGAATGCGCCGGCAAAGGCCAATCCGGAACCACCGGTAGCGCCGATAGCAATAGCATTGCCAACCAGCAGGTTGTGATCGTCAGAGGCTCCACTGGTAGCCTTGACCCGTACATTGCCCGAAGCCTGCAACGCCGTATTTGCAATATAGGCTTTGGTTGAGTGCTCGTCGGTGCCCACCAAATTGAGTGCGACCGCCAGGCCGCCTGCTGGCCCAGTAGAATCCGGTGTACCCACTGCCACTGCACCGGCGACGTTGATCATATCCATGTCATTGGTCGCGGTGACGGTAACCGTCTCGGCATTGATGCTGCCGCTGTCTGCGCCATCCCAGTCGCCGATTTCTGCAACGATGCGGTTGTTCAGGCGGTTGACCGCAACCGAACCCACCCCTGCATATTTGCCGGTACTGACGCCGACGCCAATGGCCACGGTATATAACAGGGAGTTGTCGCGCGCGTTGACGGCCACATCGGCCGTGCTGGCTACGCCCTGATTGATGTTGACGTCCGCCATGCGTGCCGAGGTATCACTCTTCACATCGGCATGGGCATAGGAAAGGCCCGCATTGCTCTTGCCTGCCTGCACCACACCGGCCACAGCAATGATGCGCTTGCCGGCCGAGCTGTAGTTGTAGCTTGACTCGCTGCCATCCTCGGCCGTGAATATGTGGGTATTATCAATGACGTCCGCACCACTGAAATCGTAATCATCATTGATGGTGCTGCTACCCAGGTTACTGAGCTGCGTGTCCAGCGCAGCATCGTCTTCACCACTGGCATTGACTTTAAGAGTCCTCACGCCATTGACGTCGGTCTTGCTGATCAAGGCCTTGGTGTCGGCACCAATCGAACCCACGGCAAAACTGCCGGTGAAACCCTGGGAGTTTTCCACGCCGCCATTGTAGCCACCGCCCGCAGCGCCAATACCAATCCGGTTCACCGCACTGGCAGAAACGATAATAGTGTCAAGGCCGGTCAGCGTGCTGCGTGCTCCGTCACCGCTGATGACCGCCTCAACCGCAGAGCCGCTGTAGACATCTTCGTTGTAGGCCGTGCTCAGGACATTGTTTGAGTCGGGATTGATCCCCGGCAGCATGGCGCTGGGGTCATTGATTTCAGCAAAGGTAATCGCCAGCCCGCCACCATTCTTACCGCCCAAATAAAGTGAGCCACCACCCACGCCGATCTGGGCATTGTTGTAGGCAGATACCTCAAGGTTTCTACCACCGACGGTTTTGCTGATGATCGAACTGTCATCGATACGCGCCGAGGTACCGTCGTAGATTTGCGCCCCGGAGATCGACAGTGCGCCGTTGTTGCTGTTCTGGGTATTCTGCGCCGAGCTGGTGACGGCCAGCGCCAAAGCCACCGACGTGAGCTCGCCGCCATGCAGTGCCTGCACCTTTACATCGCCGGCATTGCTAATAGTGCTGTTCTGGATACGCGCCAGCGCGTCATTGAAGCTGATCTGATACGCAATTGCACCGGCGATGGTGTTCTGATTGGACGGTGAATTAGCTCCCAGCTTGGCAATGGCTGCGCCACCCGATGCCGAGGCTGAAATCACTTTTTGCAAGGCCTGTACCGTTACATTTACTAATCCCGTTTGCGATCGACCGGTGATCTTGGCGCCATCGATAAACGCCTTGGCATCCAGGTTATTGACCGACACTGTCAAGCTACCGGCAGCCGCAAGGCCTGTCTTGTTGGGATCGACTGGCGCACCACCACCTGCTGGAGGATTAGCCTGATCGTTCGAGCCATCACCAGCCGCACTGCCAATGGAGGCAGGACCTGCACCATCGACTGCCTCGATGGCGCCTGCCGCTGACTTAGCGCCTAACGCGCCATACCAGTTCTCAAATCTCTCCGCCAATCCTGGGTTATTATTGGGCTCAGTGTTAACGGCACCTGCCACGGCCAGTGAGCCGTTGGTGCCTGCACTGCGCGCCCGTACGCGAACTTCGTTGGCCTGAATACCGGGCTGCGGCACAAGCGGCGCAGGCGTTGTCGGCGCGCCGGGGGCAGGCTGCGAACCATTTTTGAAACTGACTTTGGCCTGCTCGCCGCTGTTGTCGCCGATGAACGCTTTGGTATCGCCCTGGGCTATATTGATCGCCACGGACAGACCCATGGCCGATTCATCAGACTTGTTAAATGCGCCCGACGCGGCCCAGTTGCCAAAGTCATGATCGGCCAGTACTTCCAGACCTCTGGTATTGACGCTTGCCTGATTGCTTAGGGAAGCATGGGTGAGCGATTCGCTGTTGAGAATCGCCAGCACGCCGTTGAAGCCTAGACCTTTGCCCGAACCGGAAGACGGCGTGATCAGAAAGTGACGCTCGTCCGTGTGCGCCGCGATACGCACATCACCCTGTGTTACCAGCGCCGAAGCGCCGATCCCGGCAACGGCGGTCGCTGTCTGCTGGACAAAACTGACGCTACCACCGACGGATTTACCCTTTTCATTGGTGCCATTACCGTTCGGCAAGAGCCCAAGGGTGCCCAGGTTACCAGCAAGGTGGACGCTTTCATTGAGGTTGTAGGCTTGCACATCTACGGAACTGATGAAGTCGAAGCTGTAATCAATGGTTTTGAAAGGGATCGTGGTATCAAAAATAGCGGGGGCTTCGAGATTACCGGCAACCACCCGGCCTGCAGACCAGCCAGTCGTACCCGTGGTCGTGAGTTTGACGTTATTGCCAATCCAGGCTTTGGTATCCAGATCGTTCACGACCACATTAAGCGAACCACCCGTAGCAGAGTTATCTGCTGACGTGCCCGCATTGGCAAAGGAAGAAAGAATATTATTCTGCATTCCACCGATGCCGTTGAACTTGTTCAGCACATCAGAGAAAGAGTCCCACGTGTCATAGCTGCTGCTGATCGGCACTTTTTGCTGGGCTAGAACACCAACATTGGCCGCTGAAATTTCCACGTAGTCGCCGATTTCGGCCACGGCATCGCCACTGTTGATAGCGAAATTCAAGGCGACTGCCAGGCTCTTTTCCGACGAGCCTGTCTTATTACTACCCTCGGTGCGGCTACTCGGCGAAGCCACTGCGGCCTCAGCCGACGTGCGCCATGCACCCTCGTCATCACCATGGGCTGCATTGTCGTTGCCGCCGGCAATTGATGCGTTATCCGTACCGAGATCAATGGCACTGGCCAGCAACAGATTGCCGGTGGATTTGATCTTCGGCGCTGCGGCCTGTCCAGCAAGGTTGTTACCCAGAAAAGCATAGGCTTCGTGATCGGACAGGTTCATGGTGAAGGCCAGCCCGCCCTTGAAGGAGATCTTGCCATCACCGTCTTTGGGTACCTCTGTACCCGCCGGCTTTTTCGTATCGATGAGGTTGTTCACGCCATTTTGCATGGCCGCGAGGCCCGCAATCGGCTTGGCACCGACGGTACGGAAAAGCGTATTACTACCCACAGTGACAGCTGACTTCACTTGCTGGTGCACAGTGCGATCCAGGGCAGTGATGCTTACATTACCGGTCTTCTCGGTGTCGGAGCCCAGTGATGCGCCCATTTCTGCGGTGGCATTGGTATTGAAATCGCCAACCGCAACGGCAATGCCGTACTCGGTATCCTTCAAACCCATGGCGCTGGCCGAGACCGAGTAATAGTTCTGATTCTCTGCTGCCAACACCAGGCTGCTTGCGCCGAGCACAGCACCGCTCTCAATCACGGCGGTTGCATCCACATCTGACTCACCAACGGCAATGGCTACAACCACCTTGTTGGCGTCCGCTGCAATCACATCCAGCGCGCTGGCCGCTATGAAGGCTTCGTTGTGGGCAGTTACCGTCAGATCGCCGCCTGACTGCACAATTGCACCGCTTTTGATTCTGGTTGTACTGGTCGCATCACTGGTGTTATAGATGGCCGAGAGGGATCCCTTGCCGCCGGAGGTGTTGATCTGGCTGGCCTGGCTCAGTGCATGGGATTCAGAGCCCAACTTTACATTACCACTGGCCTGCACATCCGCCGTGCCTTCCACGTTGACCGTCGCTTCCGCATCAGCCGCCATCAGGTAAAAACCTGCGCCGGTGAAGGGGCCCAACGCCATGATGGTCAGACCCGCAGCGGGGTCTTCATAGAATGACGCAATCGCCTTGCTTTGCGCTGTAGCGGTCACATCATTGGCATGCACTTTACCGGCGAGCGTAACGGACGACTCGGCAAGCGCCACGCCAAAACCGATCTCCTGGGTGTTGCTGGCGGTGAGCGTGACATTGCCACTGGTGTTGGTGGTGACCTTGTCGCGGGCATCCAGCACACCGGTGCTCGTGATTTCAATGCTGCTGGCTTCGATGGTGATACCGCCATCGGCCAGCAGGTCGCCGGCAATCATCGCATCCCCGGTGCCCAGGGCGCCGTCCGCTACAATGTGAATGGTACCGCCGTCTTTAACCAGCGCCGTGGGCGCTTTGTAGTCACCGGTATTCACCACCGCCGTTGTCACATAACTGGCACCAAAGGCACGACCGGCGATCAGCTTGCCACTGTTGGTGACATTGACTTGGGCGCCCTGAAGATCAATACCGTCTTTGGCGTTGATCTTGCCTTCGATGGTTATCAGGCCTGTGAGTGAGGTGGTCAGTGAGTCATCGAGATTCTTGTTGCCCGCGATGAGATCATCAATATCACCGCTGGTGGGTGTGCGTACAGTCAGCTGGCCAACGTTGACCACGCCTGACGGGCCGACCAGAAAGCCGTGGGAACTGGCAAATACAACGTTGCCGCCGAGAGTGCCATTCTGATAGCTGTTCAGAACGCCGTGAATTTCCGGTGTACTGTTCTTGACGATGTTAACCAGCCTGGAGGCATTGTCCGGCACGGTCAGGTTAACGGTGTTGACTCCGCCCACGACGAAGTGTTGAAACACGTTGACCGGCACCCCGTTGACGGTATTGGCGTTCTGGATGTTCTGAACCGAGCCATTGGTGGTGATACTGGCCGTATTGGCATCTACCACAATGTTGTGCGCCGGCGCCGCCAGCGACACGGCCGAAAGCAAAGTTCCCCACGCCGCGGTTCGCGCCGTCAGCGTTCGTGCAAATGGCCGGCAACGACCCATAGCCAATACGAGTGGATGGTGAGGAAACTTCATTTTGTGGCCCAATCTGTAATGGTCATGGTACAGCGTTATTCGGCAGAGCCGAGGCGGGTAAAGCTGATCGTCATCCAATTACCACAAAACATTTACCAGATGATCAGGAGCGGGTATTGAGCTTGTCGCTCAAGCGCGCGATAGCGCCGAGGGAATGTAGGTGGGCATACGCCCAGGCGAGATACCCTTTACGGAACCACTGTGTAACAACGTCGTCTTCCAGCGTCATGAGTTTGTTCTCGTCTATTACGAACAAACCGTCCAGGCGCAACGGTTTCTGGTCGGCCGTTACCACCTGCAAGACGAAAGGTTTGAATAGATCCGCTTCGGACGCCGCCTCACAGAACTCACGGGTGCGCAGGTGCTCTGCATCAAAGTTTGTTACAAACTCGATGATCTTGTTCAGGGTGTCGGTATAGGCACCGTCATCGGCAAACAGAAGATTGCCCTCGGCCTCACCTTCAGCGGCCGCCTCCAAATCTGCTTCCGCCAGGCCAACATAGTCCGCATCAAAACAGACATTTTTGTCGTTGCTCAACACAAACGGATAACGGCGAATAAAGGCCGGCGTGTAGTTGCCCTGCCATCGACCACTGTCGTCGACTTGGTCGTGGCCCTGATTCTTCAAGGAGAGCAAGGCAATGGGGAAGTACGACCCATCCTTATCCTGGCTGAACAGCACAGGAAGATCGCGACTGGCCTCAAAGAACTCGATGGCCAGAAGAGGTACCGAATTCACATCGCGGGTGAACCCGAAGTCTTTCACCGGCGAAAAGCGGATGCTCTTGTGGGCATCTTTGTTTAGAACCGTAGGCCGTTGATAGAACAAAAGTTCAGGCATTCTGGACCCCAATTGCTTAACTTATTGTTAAGTTATGAATATGGTTTATATCGCGTCGTGTTACAAAAAGATACAAATCGATAGCAAGCGTTCAGAATTCCCCAGAGCTCAGGGCTGAATTAACCACCACACAATAAGAATTCAAAGAGCGGAGAAAAGTGACCAACGTCAGATTTGATGACGGTTGCAGCCGTTTCTTCCCCGCCAGACCAAAAAACCGGAAGGAAATATCATGGCTAATCCTGCAGCAATCTTTTTTGTAACAGACTTACAATGCGTTCATCTATTATGACTTTAAGGGATTCCGAGTTAGTCGCAAACACGCTGCGCTTACTAAAAGTAGTTAGGGTTGCACCCTAATTTTATGGCAAATGGTAAAGCGAGGTTTTTTCTTTTTACACACAAAAAAGCCAGATCAGTGAATCACTGATCTGGCTTTCTTTTATATGGTAGCGGGGGCTGGATTCGAACCAACGACCTTCGGGTTATGAGCCCGACGAGCTACCAGACTGCTCCACCCCGCATCAAACTGTTTGTTAATTAAGGGCTTTCTCCTTCTCCCCTCAATCAACGTGAGACGCATATTACGGACTGCACGCGCTGGTGTCAAAGACTAATATTGGCAATGAGCAATTCACGGTGCCGTTACCGTTTTTCTGCCGACAATCAGGCCTGATGACCCTCTTTGTTGTTAAAACTATGGGGTAGGATGTGTTGCAGTGCCTGCTTATAATTTTTGCCATGCTCATCGCCAAAGGACAAACGCCATGTCGGATCTGTATTTCAAGCTGATGAACACCTCACTCGGGCAAACCGCAGCCAATACCTTGGGCTTGCCTGCGCCGGTGCCTTTGCAACGACTGAAACGGGTAGACCAGCCGTTCATTGAAGGCGATGTTCTGCTGGGTGCTGCAGTCGGCGGCAAGTTGATTTCCGAGGTGGGCCGGGTGCTGGGCGCAAGTGCTGCCAAGCTCTATCACGCCAGCGGCGATAAACGGCTGGTGGATTCAGCCAGGGCTGAAAACCGGTCGAAACCCAAGGTTCTGCCGCTGAGCAAGCCTGGCCATTTTTCAGCACTCGTATTTGACGCCAGCGGCATCAAAACGCCCGAAGAGCTGAGCGCAATGTATCAGTTTTTTCACAGCAGTTTAAAAGGCTTGGCTCAGCACGGGCGGGTGCTGGTGCTGGGCGAGCCCGTAAAAAATTGCCGTAAGCCGGCCCATGCGGCGGCACAACAGGCGTTAGAAGGATTTATACGCAGCGTGGCGAAAGAAATTGGCAACAAAGGTGCCACTGCGAACCTGTTAAGGGTAGCCACTGGCGCCCAAAACAACCTGAACTCCAGCCTGCGTTTTTTCCTATCTGCGAAATCAGCGTATGTGTCCGGACAGATTGCCCAGATCGATAAAAGTACCGAGGCAGCCTTGACCAACCCGGTGGCACCTCTCACCGGCAAGCTGGCCCTGGTGACCGGCGCAGCCCGCGGTATTGGCTTGGCCATCGCACAAACCCTGAGCCGCGACGGCGCTACCGTGATCGGAGTGGACTTGCCCGCCGCACGGCAGGAATTACATCAACAGATGCAAAGCCTGAAGGGCCATGCCCTCGCGCTGGACATTACCGAAGCTGATACGCCCCAGGTGATTGCCACGTTTATTGAGCAACTCGGTGGCTTGGACCTGCTAATTCACAATGCCGGCCTTACCCTCGACAAAACCCTGGGCAATATGCCTGAGCAGTCTTGGAACGCGGCCATCAGTGTGAATTTGACAGCGGCCATGGCCATTACCGAAAGAATTCAACGGCATGAGTTATTGCACGCTAACGGGCGCATTGTGTGCCTGTCATCGGTTAGCGGTATTGCCGGCAATCGCGGGCAAAGCAATTACGCTGCGGCAAAAAGCGGGCTTATTGGCTATGTGCAGGCGGAGGCGCGGCAGCTCAAAAACGGCACCACTATAAATGCGGTTGCGCCCGGATTTATTGAAACTAACATGACAGACGCCATGCCCATCGCCGTTCGCGAAGCGGGGCGGCGGATAAACAGCTTGCTCCAAGGTGGGCAACCGGTGGATGTGGCCGAAACCGTCAGCTGGCTGTGTAGCCCGGGGTCGGGTGGCTTGAACGGCAATGTGGTAAGGGTTTGCGGGCAGTCGTTATTGGGCGCCTAGCAGCCACATTTTAAGCCCACAAAAAAAGCCTACACACGTAGGCTTTTTTGGTGAAGGCGCAACTACGATGCCCTCGCAAACGCTTTTCAAAACATCTATAGCGCGTGTACCGATTACTTTTTAAACCTTCTGGCACCAGCCAGACCCAATAGGCCCAGACCCATGAGGGCCAGCGATGACGGCTCAGGAACGACCCGAACATCATCTATAAAATTACCCGCGGTGCCCTCCGGCGAAATCGTTTCGAACATTAGACGCGTAGTTTCTTCAATTGCTTGAAAAACAAAACTATATTTTGTCCAGGCGGTGGTTGTCAGTAACACATCTTCATCTAAGCTCCCCGCACTCACATTAAAGGATTGGTTGCCAGGATTACCCTTTCGCTCAGCAGCGGCGAAGGTCAGCGTGTAAAAATCACCAGCGGTGGTGTCAAAGTCTTGCCAGATCGACCAAGTTGGACCGCCGTCATTTTGTGCGTTCAATTCCACATGCTGTTTGCCTTCATAACTCGCGATACCCCAATTGGCCCATATCTCGATTTTTGTGTTACTAGTCCAGCCATCAACACTTGCGGAAGGATACGAGGGCGTGGTCGCATTCGGACCCGCACCCGGAAGCTCAAAGCCACCATTTGTTATCAAGCTCGCGTGAGCGGCACCGGCTGCAAACGTTGTTGCACATACACTGATCAATGCACTGGCAATAATCTTCCGCATAAAAATACTCCATTTCTGGTAAAAATTTAAATTGAGCAGGCTGAACGTTTTATCGATTTAACTCATTACCTGTCCAAATAATCGCTATATAACATCTGAAAAATAAATACCAGAATAAAAACTATCCATATAATACATTGACTTAAAAGTTATTTCTCTCGCCGCAGCAGGCCATAAAAGATAAATGTGTAAATAATACCGACGTATCTTAAAACTGTAACTGTATGAATATCATGCTTGTAGCTTTTATATGCCTAAAATGCGCTCTTGGAGGTGTAAATTTTTCTGACACCTAGTCGAAGTATAGGGAGCTGCGTTTACGGTGGAACGTTTGGCCGTGCTCAAGGTGACTTGCACGACAAACGAGTACGGGTTTGCGGGCAATTTGTGCTGGGCGGTTGATGCAGGCAGTTTTCGTCACGCATAAAAAAACGGGCAGCCTCAATGAGACTGCCCGTTTTTCAAATATGGTGGGTGGTACTGGGATCGAACCAGTGACCCTCGCCTTGTAAGGGCGATGCTCTCCCAGCTGAGCTAACCACCCGGATAGTTGGCGGAGCGGACGGGACTCGAACCCGCGCCCCCCGGCGTGACAGGCCGGTATTCTAACCAACTGAACTACCGCTCCGCAGCCATCCGGATTTCCCCGAATGCAATGTCAGGTGTTGTGCCTGACGGATCCTTGAAGACTAAGTGGTGGGCGGTACTGGGATCGAACCAGTGACCCTCGCCTTGTAAGGGCGATGCTCTCCCAGCTGAGCTAACCGCCCGCTTTGGCCTTTCAAAGATTCACTGTTTGCATCTGCCACTTGGCAAACGTGTCTCAAACAAGTGAGCGGCGCATTCTAAGCATTTCTGCCTCCATGTCAAATGTTTTGCCTAAAATCCCCTTAAAATCCCCTTAAAATGCCGTCACACCGGAGATTTGTTCATTCACTAACCTATTTACCGATCCGTCTACTGGCCGGCGAGCTTCGCCTGCAGGTCATTCACTTCCTGCGACAATCGCACCAGGCGCGATGTCATTTGCGAACGCGACGAATCAATCACCTCAACGGTTTTTTTCAGCTCGGCGATTTCACTCTGCATGGCGCCCGCCCCGTTGACATTGGTTGTGCTTATAACCACTTTTTCCAGCGCAGCAATACGGCTTTCAATACTGCTGGTGGTGAGTTTCTGTTCTTGCTCAAAACGGCGAATAGACGTGGTGATACGCTCGTCAGTGCTCTTGGCTAAGGTATTGGTTTTCTGATTTGCCGCAGCCAGTTCGGCTTTTAGCGACAATGCACTGGTTTGAACAGCACTTACTCTGGCTGCCAGCTCGGCGCGCTCGCCCTGTTGCCGTGTGGTGGCGTCGCTCAACGCCGTTTCTGCGCTTGCCACCGCGGTCTGAACGCTCGCCAAATCATTACGGTTTTTGCCAAGTGCCGTTTCAAGTTCGCTAATCGCAGCCGCCTGCTGCTCTAGCAACTGCTTGTTGCGCTCATTGGCAATAACCCACAGTTTGCGAATTTCACTGTCGGCGTTATCCAGCCGCGTCTTCTGTGACGCCAGTTGTTCATCCAACGACACACCGGCTTGTTCGAGGTTTTCGCCCGTTTCAGACAAGGTGCCTTCAAATCGCGCCAGCGCCAGCTTGCTTTGGCGCACCCAGCTGTCGGCTTCTTCCACCTGGCTTTCCAGTGCCTGAATACGCTGACCCTGAATGTACCAGCCGCCAACGGCCACGCACGCCAACACAATAACCAGCAGCCACAAAATTCCGGCGCCACCACTACCATTACCTTGCGACCCGCTGCCGGCCGCGGCTTTCGGGGTTTCAGGAGCCTTTGCCGGCTTGCTCCGACTGGTTGATGCGGGTTTGGCGCTGCTCGCAGATTTGGCAGAGACGATTGGGCTATCCGGCCGCTCGGCTCTTAATTCATCTTTATCTGGTCGAATAGGTTCCATATCGGGTCCTTAACTGAGTCGCTGTTCGGTGCTTACGCCGCGCCGATTGCATGGCTTTGGGCCACATCATACAATAGTGGGCTTTCCAATCATCGAAGGATTGTTGCTTATGCAACCGCTGGTAGGACTCATCATGGGTTCCAAATCCGACTGGCCGACCATGGAAAACGCCGCCAACATGCTCGACAAGCTTGGCGTGGCCTATGAAACCAAAGTCGTTTCCGCTCACCGCACCCCCGACCTGCTGTTTGAATACGCCAAAACGGCGGCCGACCGCGGCCTGAAAGTTATCATAGCCGGCGCCGGCGGTGCAGCCCACCTACCCGGCATGATAGCCTCGCAAACGTCTTTGCCGGTGCTTGGCGTGCCGATACAGTCGAAGGCCCTGAACGGTCTTGACTCGCTGCTGTCGATCGTACAAATGCCCGGTGGCATCGCCGTAGGTACCCTGGCCATCGGCAAGGCAGGCGCCACCAACGCAGGTTTACTGGCGGCCCAAATCATCGGTACGTTTGACCAAACCACGCGCCAAGCTGTTGACGAGTTTCGCAGCACGCAGACCCAAACAATTCTGGACAGCCCGGACCCGTCAGTTCCGTGAATCAATGATGACATCACCAACGCTAGCGAGCTGTGCGAAAACTCAATGCCACAAATGGACAGGAGAAAACACATGAGAATTGGCGTACTAGGCGCCGGCCAACTGGGAAGAATGCTCGCCCTGGCAGGTTACCCACTGGCCAAAGACTTTGTGTTCTACGACATGTCAGGCAGCCCCAGTGCCGGCATAGGCGAAACCATCAGCGACCCTGAAGGCCAAAGGCTGGACGAGTTTCTGAACAAGGTTGACCGCGTCACTTACGAATTTGAGCACCTACCAGTAGAAGTCGCTGAAAAGATTGCAGCAAAAACCATTGTGCACCCCTGCCCCCGCGCATTGCAGATATGCCAGAACCGCGAAGCCGAAAAAACACTGTTCGGCCAGCTAGGCATTCCTACACCGCAATGGAAAATCGCAGACAGCGCTGAAACGCTGCGGGCCGCCGCTGAAGAACTCGGCTGCCCGGTCGTCGCCAAGACCAACACCGAAGGTTACGACGGCAAAGGCCAGGCCGTATTGAGAAGCCCGGATGATGCCGCTGCTGCCTGGCAGAGCATTGGCCACCCACGCCTGATGGTCGAAAAGTTCGTCGATTTCAGCCGCGAACTGTCGATTATTGCCGTGCGCGCCGAATGCGGCGATGTGGCGTTTTACCCTATGGCGGACAATGACCATCATCAGGGTATTCTGCGTTATTCCGTTGCCCCGGCGCCAAAACTACAAGCCCACCTGCGAACCGAAGCAGAATACTATATTCGCGGCTTACTGACCGAATTGGACTATGTGGGCGTATTGACCCTTGAGTTATTTGAGAC
This sequence comes from Marinobacter psychrophilus, assembly GCF_001043175.1. Lineage (NCBI taxonomy): Bacteria > Pseudomonadati > Pseudomonadota > Gammaproteobacteria > Pseudomonadales > Marinobacteraceae > Marinobacter > Marinobacter psychrophilus. The sequence continues at coordinate 1,098,755 of NZ_CP011494.1, read as the reverse complement.
ACCAAATGGCTTAATAGCGAATGAAATGGCTCCGCGAGTGCACAATTCCGGCCATTGGACCATTGAAGGTGCCATGACCAGCCAGTTCGAAAATCATGTACGTGCTGTCAGCGGACACCCTCTGGGGAATGTAGAGCCGCGGGGAGTCAGCTGCATGATTAACATCATTGGCGAGCACGGCGAAATCGAGCGGATTTTACAACTGCCCTACGCCCATGTTCACCTGTACAACAAGCAGGAACGACCTGGTCGTAAATTGGGCCACGTGAATATTCTGGCTGACAATTACCAAGAACTGGTATGGAGAGTCCTGAATTGCGCTCAATTTTTGCCGGGTTGTCCGGAGTTTAACAGCACCTTAATGTCAAAGGGTTGATCTGGCCCAAAGCGACCCTATTATTAGTAGTTGTAGCGAAGTTTTGATAACGAAGCACTGATAGCGAAGTTCTGATAGCGAAGCAATCTATATAAAATCGAGAGAAAACGGAGAACGACCTCATGGCCTTTGAACTACCTGCACTGCCGTACGCAAAAAATGCTCTGGAACCGCACATTTCCGCGGAAACTCTGGATTTTCACTACGGCAAGCATCACAACACCTATGTCACCAAGCTGAATGGCCTGGTTGAGGGTACTGACGACGCTAACAAGTCGCTGGAAGACATCATTAAAAGCGCCAGCGGCCCACTGTTCAACAACGCAGCCCAGGTGTGGAACCACACCTTCTACTGGCATTGCCTGAGCCCCAACGGTGGCAACGAGCCAACCGGCGCAGCGAAAGACGCCATCGAAAAAGCCTTCGGTTCTTTTGATGACTTCAAAAAAGAATTCAACGACAAAGCCGCCAACAACTTCGGCTCTGGCTGGACTTGGCTTGTGAAAAAATCAGACGGCAGCGTTGCGATTGCAAACACCAGTAACGCAGAGACGCCGCTGACTGGCGCAGACAAGCCAGTAATGACGGTCGACGTTTGGGAACATGCCTATTACGTGGATTACCGTAATTCACGTCCTGATTACCTAGCTGCTTTCTGGAAGCTGGTGAACTGGGACTTTGTGAACAAAAATTTGGCTTAAGTAGGTCAAACCGGGGACGAGCCAAAATAGGTACGGATTTCAAATCCGTTCCCGGTAACCGTTCCCAGTTTTGCTCACAAAAGTGCCCGCCTAGTGCGGGTATTTTTGTGAGCGAAAAACAGCGAACACCTGTTTTTCCGAGTGGAGTTGCCATACAGGTCAGTGTTTTTAAGCCATCAAGCCGCTAAACTTTATCGGGGACGGTTTCAAACTCGTCCCCGATAAAGTTTACTGGGGACAGATTTGAAATCTGTCCCTGTTTTTGTCCCTGCTCTAAAAACACCGAATGGACACGCTATGACAACTACGATCGGCCTGATTATAATTGCCGCCATTGCCCTATTCCTGGTCATCATCTACAACCGACTGGTGGCTTTGCGCAACCAATTCCGCAACGGATTTGCCCAGATTGATGTGCAACTGCAGCGCCGCCACGACCTGATCCCTAATTTGGTAGAATCCGCCAAAGCCTATCTAAGCCATGAAAAGAACACCCTCACCCAAGTGATGAACGCCCGTAACAACGCCGTTGATGCACAGCAGGAGGCGGCTAAAAATCCCGATGACGGCAAGCGTATTCAACGCCTGGGCGGCGCCGAAAACATGCTGACCAAGGCCCTCGCCAACTTTTACGCCGTGGCCGAAAACTACCCGGATCTGAAAGCCAACGAAACCATTCAGCAATTGATGGAAGAGTTGTCCAGCACCGAAAACCGCGTGTCATTTGCACGCCAGGCCTATAACGACACAGTGATGACCTACAACACCTACCGCGAGCAGTTTCCCAACAATGTGATTGCCGGGTTGTTCGCTTTTCAAGAAACCTCACAGCTGCAGCTGGAAACCCCGGAAGCTCGCTACGTACCCAAAGTCTCATTTTAAGCGGTGCCGACACCCATGGCCCATTCGCCTTTCTTTCAGCGCCAGGCCAAAGCCCGGCGTAACACCTTACTGTTGGTGGCGCTGTTTTCAACCGCGGTTATGCTGATTACGTTGTCGGTGTGCGTGGTGGGCTACATGGTTACTCGCAGCACCACCAGCGCCTTGCCGTTTCACCACTGGCTGCTCACCAGCCACGGCTTAATTACCGCCGGCGCCAGCATCGCGCTGATGGGCGTGGGCTCGCTAATACGCTGGATTGATCTGGCCGATGGCGGCCGGCGGGTAGCCGAAATGGTGGGTGCCCAGCCGATAAACCCAGACACCAACGACCCGCTGGAACGGCGCCTGCGCAATATTGTTGAGGAAATGGCCATCGCTAGCGGCGTGGCAGTGCCTGAACTTTACGTGATGGATCAGGAAACCGGCATTAACGCCTTTGTGGCCGGTTACAGCCCCGCTGAAGCGGTGATGGTGGTGACCCATGGAGCACTCACCCAGCTTACCCGCGATGAGCTCCAGGGCGTGGTAGGCCACGAATTCAGCCACATCCTGAATGGCGACATGCGCCTGAACGTGCGCCTGATTGCCTTATTGGCGGGCATTCTGATGATTGGCCAGATTGGGCTATTCCTGGCTCGCGCAGGTTCCTACAGCGGCGCCGTGCGCACACGCCGCGACAGCCGCGGCCAGTTCGCCCTGGGTACCTTGGGCCTCGTGCTTATCGTGATTGGCTACGCCGGCGTGTTTTGCGGCCGGCTAATTCAGGCCGCCGTGTCCCGCCAGCGCGAACGCTTGGCCGATGCTTCATCGGTGCAGTTCACTCGCAACCCGGATGGTATCGGCGGCGCGCTGCTCAAAATAGGCTTGCAAGGCAGCCATCTGGGCACCACCCGCCACGCCAGCGACATGAACCACATGTGTTTCGGCGAAAGCACCCGCATGAAGTTTATGGGGCTGCTGGCGTCGCACCCGCCCATTGAAGACCGCATCAACGCCTTGCAGCCAGGGCTGATCACCCGTTTGCGCAGTCGCCTGCGGGATACCCGCAGTAGCGAGGCCCTGCGCAACACACAAGCCGAAAACAGCGCACAACGCCAAGCTAACGCTTCAGGCCATGCGCCCGGCAACGCACCAGAAAGCACTCAAACCAGCACACCGGCCAGCGCCCTGGGTTTTGCCGACCCGGCTCCGTTCAACACCCTTGCCAACAAAGGTTCCGGCTCGCCACTGGCAGGCAACAATCGCTACCGAATAGCCGCAAATACGCCTATGTCGGTGCGCGTTGGGCAGGTCTATCCGGGTAGTGAAAACTATGCCAAGGACCTACTGGGCCAGCTACCTGCCACCTGCCGCGGGTTGATCTATACCCGCGCCGGTGCGGTGCAGCTCAGCTACAGCCTGCTGATTGCCGACTTGCCCGCAGAGCAGCAACAACGTTACCTGGCGCTGCTGCCTGCCCATTCGGTGGTGGGCCACCAAGAACCGATTCTACAAAAATTGCTGCCTACAGTCACAGCGCTGGGCGCAGCCGCCCGCTTCCCGCTGCTGGAGCTGGCGATGCCGGCTTTGCGTAAGCTGGACCCAAGCGAACAGCAACAGTTAATTCACAATGTGAAAGCCCTGGCTGTGGCCGACCAGAACATTTCACTGTTCGAACTCGCCCTCACCAGCTTTTTCAGCCGTCATTTGTCACCCCGGTCGGGACGGGCTGTGGCGGTGAAGTACCGCAGATTTCAGCCGGTGTTGCCGGCATTAAGGCAGCTGTTCAGCCTTCTGGCCAGAGCCAGTGCAGACAACCCGCAACAGGCTCAAGCGTCGTTCAGCCAGGCCATGGCCGGCTTTGGTGTGAGCGGTGATGCCGTACCAAAAATGCTGACGAGCGTAAGCCTGCGTGAGCTGAGTCAGGCCCTGGCGGAGCTTAATAAACTGTCGCCGCTGTTGAAACCGGCGATTATAGACGCTAGCGCAGAGTGCGTGAGCCAGAATGGCCACATCAGTGTGCGGGAATACGAGATGATGCGGCTGGTCGCTGACCAGCTGGACTGCCCTATGCCACCGCTTATTGACTAGGCATTGCGACCGGCCCAGGGACAGATTTTAAATTTGTCCCCTATCTTGGGCTGAACAGGCTGTCAATCGAGCGGTCCTCGCCGTTATCCGGAAGGCCCAGCTTTTCACGGATGTGCAGGTCAACTTCTTTCAAAGACTGGTATTTGCTGTCGGTGACTGCCGCGGCGTCGACTTTGCCCAGCATGATGGTCGGGCGCAGAAATACCAGCAGGTTTCGCTTAACCCGGCTTTCTGATTCTGACGAGAACAGCCGGCCCAAATAAGGAATGTCGCCCAGCAACGGCACTTTGCTCTTCTGCACTTCGTAGTCATCTTTCATCAAACCACCCAACACGATGGTTTCGCCGTCGTCTGCCAGTACGGTGGTTTTTATTTCACGCTTGTTGGTGATCAGATCAGAAGCCCCGGCAACGGTGGTGGGCGACACATTCTCGGTGGTTTGCTCCACCACCAGGCGCACCAAACCATCAGCACTGATAGTCGGCGTTACTTTTAGGGTCAGGCCTACGTCGCGACGTTCGATGGTGGTAAAAGGATTGGTGAGCCCTTCACCGCTCACCGCCGCCTGGCCGGTACGGAACGGTACGTTCTGGCCGACAATGATTTCAGACTCTTGATTGTCGAGGGTTATAATACTGGGCGTAGACAACAGATTCGCCGCCGACGATGTTGAAAGCGCCTGAATCAGTAGCCCCCAGGTTACTCCATTGCGGTTGCGGTCACCGGCGCCTGCGGTTAAACCACCGGCCAGAGCCGGCACCGTGCCATCGCCCAATACCGCACTGATCACCTGATTCAAGCCCAACATACCGCCACTGGCCAGGTTGGTTCCTAACACCGGAAAGCCGCCAGAACTCTCATCACCGGCGGCTAACTGAACACCCAGTTGCTCGCCCATGTCTTCGCTAATTTCCACGATTGCCGCTTCAATCATGACCTGGGCGCGGCGTATATCCAGCGCCATAACAATTTGCTCGGCTTCTTGCATTAATGATGGCTCTCCGCGAATGACCAGAGCATTCAGGCCTTCATCGGCAAACACCGCGAACTGACCACTGGGGCGATTGCCGCCTGCGGTTTCTCGCACCAGCTCACCCATCACGCCTTTAAGCAAGTCCGCCAAGGATTTGGCGTCGGCGTTTTTCAACCGCAGCACTTTGGTAGTGCCGCCGCTGGCCGAGGGCTGGTCCAGCTGGCTAATAAGGCCACGCATTTTGGCGCGAAAGTTTTGATCACCCCGTAGAATCAACCGGTTACTGCGCTCGTCGGCGGTTACACTGTATTTGCGAACCGCGTTTTCAGTGCCATTACGGGCCAGCTCATCCGGCGCCAGTTCCTGCAACAAGGTCACCATGTCGCCGACCCAGGCTTCGTCCAGCTGAATCACTTCCACCTCGTATTTGGCCGGGCTGTCGAGCTCTTTCACAATCTGTTCAATGCGTTGGATATTGGCGTAGTGGTCACTCACTATGAGCGCGTTGGCCGTCGGTACCGCGGCTAGATGGCCGTACTTGGCGACCAGCGGACGCAATATTTGCTCCAGCTCCCGTGCGTTGGCGTTATCAACCTGAATCACCCGGGTAATCAACTGTTCCGAAGGCGTTATGGAAAAACGGTCGAGGGACTCCGCAGACTGTTTGGCGTCTACCTGCTGCACCACTTTGATGACTTCTTCACCGGGAATGGCGGTAAAACCGTGGACGCCCAGCACCGCCAGAAACAGATCGTAAATCTGGTCCTTGTTCATCGGGGCGCTGGACAGCACCGTCACTTTGCCTTGTACTCGTGGGTCAATCACAAAGCTGTAACCGGTAATGTCGGCTACCTGAGCCACAAAAGCGCGAATATCGGCGTCTTTCATGTTCAACCGCCAAGTACCTTCCTGGGCCAGTGCCGAAGACATCAGCGGCAGTAACACAAACAGGGCAAGCGCCCGCATCAGGTTGGTCGTGTGAATAGGCATCTGGCAGATATATCCCGTTTGTTAGGCCTGGTTAGTATAAGTCTAGGCAACTATAGCACCAGCACCAGCACTAGCACTAAAAGACGTTACCAGAGCGAAAAAAGGTTTTCAGGCGCCATAAAAAAACCCCCGAGGGTGGCCGCAGTTTATGCGACGCACCGTTCGGGGGGTTTTGAAGCAGGCTGGCCGCTATTAAGCAGCGGCCGGGGGCATTACATCATGCCGCCCATGCCGCCCATTCCACCCATGCCGCCCATATCGGGTGCGCCGCCTCCAGACTTCTCGTCTTCTGGCTCGTCGGCAATCATCGCTTCGGTAGTGATGATCAAGCTGGCTACGGAAGCCGCTGCCTGCAGCGCAGAGCGGGTGACTTTGGCTGGGTCAAGAATACCCATCTCCAGCATGTCGCCGTACTCTTCGGTGGCTGCGTTGTAACCGTAAGCACCGGTGCCTTCACGTACTTTCGCAACAACAACAGAGGCTTCGCCGCCGGCGTTGTATACGATCTGGCGCAGAGGGGCTTCCATTGCGCGGCGCAGAATGTTCACACCGGCTCTTTGCTCGTCGTTGGCAACGTCTACGTTATCCAGAGCCGCCAAAGCGCGAATCAGGGTTACGCCGCCGCCAGGCACAATGCCTTCTTCAACCGCTGCGCGGGTGGAGTGCAGTGCGTCTTCAACGCGGGCTTTCTTTTCTTTCATTTCTACTTCAGAACCGGCACCAATCTTGATAACGGCAACGCCGCCAGCCAGCTTGGCTACACGTTCCTGCAGCTTCTCTTTGTCGTAGTCTGAGGTGCTGTCTTCGATCTGCTTACGGATTTGCTCAACGCGGGACTGAATATCAGCCTGTGCGCCGGCACCGTCGATAATGGTGGTGTTTTCTTTGGTCAGGTTCACACGCTTGGCGGTACCCAGGTCGTCCAGAGTAGCGTTCTCCAGGCTCAGGCCCACTTCTTCGGAAATCACAGTACCGCCAGACAAGATGGCGATGTCCTGCAGCATTTCCTTACGACGATCGCCGAAACCAGGCGCCTTCACAGCGGCTACTTTCACAATGCCGCGCATGTTGTTGACGACCAGAGTAGCCAGCGCTTCGCCCTCAATGTCTTCAGCGATGATCATCAGCGGCTTGCCTGATTTGGCAACAGCTTCCAGCACCGGCAGCAATTCGCGGATGTTAGAGATTTTCTTGTCTACCAGCAGGATGTACGGGTCATCCAGCTCGACGCTCATGTTGTCTTGGTTGTTGATGAAGTACGGCGACAAATAGCCGCGATCGAACTGCATACCTTCAACGACGTCCAGCTCGTCTTCCAGGCCACGGCCTTCTTCAACGGTGATAACGCCTTCTTTACCCACGCGTTGCATGGCGTCAGCAATCAGCTGGCCAATGGTTTCGTCGCCGTTGGCAGAAATGGTCGCTACCTGGGCAATGCTGCGGCTGTCGTCGCAGGGCTTGGACATATCACCAATCGCTTTAACCGCAGCGATAGTAGCTTTGTCGATGCCGCGCTTCAGGTCCATCGGGTTCATGCCGGAAGTAACGGCTTTCAGACCTTCGTTAACGATGGCTTGGGCCAGAACGGTAGCGGTGGTGGTGCCGTCACCGGCTGTTTCGTTGGCCTGTGAAGCAACTTCCTTCACCATCTGCGCGCCCATGTTTTCGAACTTGTCTTTCAGTTCGATTTCTTTGGCTACAGATACGCCATCTTTAGTGACTACAGGTGCGCCGTATGACTTTTCCAGTACCACGTTACGGCCTTTGGGCCCCAAGGTGACTCGTACTGCGTCGGCCAAAACGTTAACGCCTTTAACCATGCGCTTGCGTGCGCTGTCACCAAACTTAATTTCTTTAGCTGCCATGTCTTCTGTTCCTATCCGTTAAACCGAAATGATGAAATCACCGGGTTAATGAGAATGTGCGCAATATGCCAGAGCTTTCAGATCACTCAAGCACGCCGTAGATGTCGCTTTCGCTCATGATAAGCAGGTCTTCGCCGTCGATTTTCACGGTGTTACCGGCATACTGACCAAATACCACGGTGTCACCAACCTTAACGGCCAGAACACGAACTTCGCCGTTGTCTTGAACGCGGCCATTGCCCACAGCAATGACTTCGCCTTGGGACGGCTTTTCTTTAGCATTACCGGGTAGCACGATGCCGCCAGCGGTTTTTTCTTCTTCTTCTTTACGGCGCACGACAACACGGTCGTGTAGCGGACGAATTTTCATTGCTCGAATGCTCCAATAGTCAGATTAAATGTGGCAAAAACAGTTGCTAGAAAAGAGGGCGAACCCGCTTGTGCACTGCCCTGCCGGGATTACCCGACCTGCTCGCCTGCTAACGTATCAGCGGCTGCCTGCCTGCGGTGAACTTGTGAAGGGTATTTGGGGTAATGCGTAGGGGTTTTCAACGCCCGCCAGAAAAAAATTTTACTTTTTATCAATGCAATCGTGGTGGGTTTCAGTTTCGTCACGGTATTCGCCTTCGATGATGTCGCCGTTGCCGTCGCGGTCAAACGGATTTTGGCCTCCGAACGGACCCTGCCCACCACCAAACTGACCGGGCTGGCCTTTAAACGAGAAGCTACTGGCAGAGCCAACAACCGTCAGTCGCTTTATGGCTTGCCCCACCAGCCACTGGCGAGTGAACGGCAACAAACACATAAAACCGAAGAAATCCGTAATGAACCCCGGCGTTAGCAGCATCGCGCCACCGGCCGCCAGAATCAGCCCCTCAGCCACTTCCTGGGCGGGCAGTTCGCCTGAATTCATCCGCTGGCGGGCTCTTAGCAATGTGGCCAGACCCTGCTGCTTAAGCAGCCAGGCGCCCAGAATCGCCGTCAGGAATACCAATGCCACCGTCTGCAAAGCACCTATCATAGCGCCTACCTTTATAAGGACAACCAGTTCTGCAGCGGGCACAACAACAAATAGCAACAAGAAAAATGGCACCGGACTCTCCTTCACGCGTAATTTCGGTAGCAACGTACATATAACGATCTGTTATACTGCTCTGCAAAATACCTACAACTGCTCAGCGGGCACACAGTATCCGCAACCGTACTGTTCACTCACTATTTTAGGGCAAATTATGATACTTCAAGATTCCGTAATTGCAATTACCGGCGGTGGCCAGGGTTTGGGGCGCGCCATGGCTGAATTTCTGGCGTCCAAAGGCGCCCGTCTGGCGCTGATTGACCTGATGCCGGAAAAGCTGGAAGAAGCCGTTGCCGCCTGCAAGGTCGCCGGGGTTGAAGCCAAAGCCTACGTTTGCAACGTAACGAAAGAGGAAGACGTTGAGAAAACCTTCGCGCAAATCGCTGAAGATTTTGGTCAGCTTAACGGACTGGTGAATAACGCCGGCATTCTGCGCGATGGCCTGATGGTTAAAGCAAAAGACGGCGAAATCGTCAAGCGCATGGAGCTCGCAAGCTGGCAAGCCGTTATCGACGTCAACCTGACCGGCGTGTTCCTGTGTGGCCGTGAAGCCGCCACCCAAATGATCAAGACCAACAGCCGCGGTGCGATCATCAACATTTCATCCATTGCCCGCGCAGGCAACATGGGCCAGAGCAACTACTCAGCTGCAAAAGCGGGCGTAGCCGCACTGGCCACCGTATGGGCGAAGGAATTGGCCCGTTACAACATCCGCAGCATGGCCATTGCACCGGGCTTTATTGAAACCGATATGACCGCGTCTATGAAGCAGGAAGCTCTGGAAAAATTGTGCGCAGGCATCCCGGCCAAGCGTATGGGCCAGCCTTACGAAATTGCCCAGACCGTAGCGTTCATTTTCGAGAACGATTACGTCAGTGGCCGCGTCATTGAAGTCGACGGCGCCATGCGTCTGTAGTCAATTGGCCTGAATACGACGCCCGACTGACTAAAATACTTAACAGAAAATGGATTTTTCACTGAAATATAAAGTAATTTAGCCAGATCGGGATCTCTAGCTCAAGCCAAATCGAGACATAGAAACCCGGCCGTTAACCACGTCGACGCCTTCTTCCTGTAAGTGGCTGACCTGCTCTTGATACCTCTCTGAACCTGGCGCAAAGGCAATCTGGCCGTTACTGCAGATGACGCGATACCAGGGCACGCTGTGGCCTTGTGGAAGCTTGCCCAGGGCTCGGCCGATGTAACGGGCCTGGCGTCCCAAGCCTGCCATGGCAGCAACCTGGCCGTAACTTGCCACCTTGCCTCGCGGTATTGCCAGCACCACCAACCAGATTTTTTGATCCTTGTTGGGCTCTACAACGCCGTCAGGCTTTATTGTTTTACTTTCCACAGAACTATCTTTCATAGCCCTACTCCCTTGCCGTCTCGCTCGCAGGCGCATCCTCGCGGCCCGAGTTGTCTGGCGCCAGCGCATCCAGGCGTTCGCCGTGGCGCATCATTATGATGGTCAGCACAATGGCCGGTACGCCTAACAGCCCTGCCACCAGAAAAAACTCCGCGTAGCCGTAGCTGGCCACCACCATGCCGGAGAAGCCACCCAAGAATTTGCCCGGCAAGGTCATCAGCGAACTGAAGAGTGCATACTGGGTCGCCGTGAAGGAAGCGCTGGTCATGCTGGACAACCAGGCGATCAGCGCCACGTTGGCGATGCCGCCGCTTAAGTTATCGGCGCTGACCACAACAGCAAGCGTTGCAAGATTCGGTGGATATTGTGCCAGAACCACAAACAGCAGGTTGGTCAGCGCCGTCATAACCGCGCCCAGTAGCAATATACGCCGCACGCCGTAACGTATTACCAGCAGGCCACCCAGCAGCGAACCGCCTATGGTCATGAAAAACCCAAAGATCTTTGTAACGTCGGCGACCTCGGTTTTGCTAAAGCCCATAAAGGTCAAATAAAACGGATTGGCCATCACGCCCATGGCGATGTCGGAAATGCGGTATACCGCCACCAGCAGAAGTATGGACACCGCCAGTTCGCGATAACGTTGGAAAAAATCCACAAACGGCCCGGCAATCGCCACGTAAAACCAGCTTGCGAACCGGGCCAGGCGTGGCGAAAGATGGGAATGATGTGCGGCCTGCAGCTGCATTTTTTCGGCAATATCCTGCGCGGCTTTAAAGTGATTGACGCTCGGCTCACGCACGATCAGAACCGTCGCCATACCCACGCCCACCAGTGCCGCCATCACCTCGTAAGACACCTGCCAGGACCAGAATTCCGCCAGATACAAAGCACCGGCGCCGGCTACCAATAACGCCAGCCGGTAGCCAAATATATAGGTGGCAGCCAGCGCGGCTTGCAAACGTTGTTCGGCGATTTCAATACGGTAGGCGTCTATGGCCACGTCTTGAGTGGCCGACGAGAAAGCTACCAGCAGGCCACACAAGGCCATCATTTCAGGCGCGCTCGTGGCATCGGTGTGGGCCATCAGATACAAGCCAACGGCTATGCCTACCTGGGCCAGCAACATCCAGCTGCGGCGCTTACCCAGCAGCCTGTCCAGAATGGGCAATTTCAGGCGGTCGACCACCGGCGCCCAGATCACTTTTATGGAATAGGTAATGCCCAGCCAGCTAAAAAAACCGATGGTGGCGGTTTCAACGCCCACATCTGCCAGTCGAGCATTCAGCGTGGAAAAAACCAGCAGAAATGGCAGGCCAGCCGAAAACCCCAGAAACAACAGGGCAACCACCTGCCAGCGGGAATACAGTCGCAGGGTTTCCCGCCAGGCGGCCCGCCGGGGTTCAGCAAAAATGATAAGCCGCCTTAATCGCGGAAATTGTTAAATTGCAGGGGCACGTCCAGCTCGGCTTCACGCAGCATGGCCATGGCTTCTTGCAGGTCATCGCGCTTCTTGCCGGTTACCCGCACCTTGTCGCCCTGAATGCTGGACTGAACCTTCATCTTTTGGTCTTTGATCAGTTTTACGATCTTTTTGGCCATATCGGTTTCAAGGCCCTGCTTCAGCTCCAGGTGCTGCTTCACCAACTTGCCGGCTTTGCTGTCACCGTTTTCAGACAGCGCGCGGCCGTCAATGTTGCGCTTGGCAAATGCCATACGCAGCATATCCAACAGCTGCTCCAGTTGGAATTCTTGCGGGGCGCTGATGGTAATGCCCTTGTCGTCCAGCTCTACATCAGCGTCTACGTTTTTGAAGTCCCAACGATTACCAAGATCGCGCTTGGTTTGGTCAACCGCGTTGGTCACTTCGTGCATGTCGATTTCAGAAACAATATCAAAAGAAGGCATGGGGAACCTGTTCTGGTGTTGTTACGGGAAATGAAACGCCCGCAAACATAATGGCGGGCGTGGTCTAAAGACTAAACAGGGCGGCGCACCAGCGCCACTCTGTTAAAGAGCGCAGACTTAAAGCTTGCGGCCCTTGCTGGCCGCAATGCGCAGGCGCAGAGCGTTCAGCTTAATGAAGCCTTCAGCGTCTTTCTGATTGTAAGCGCCTTCGTCTTCTTCAAAGGTGGCAATTTTTTCGTCAAACAGCGAATCGTCTGACTTACGGCCAACCACGTCTACGTTACCTTTATACAGCTTCAGGCGCACGGTGCCGTTCACGTAGGTTTGGGTCTGGTCAATCAGCGCCTGCAGAGCTTCCCGCTCTGGCGACCACCAGTAGCCATTGTAGATTACCTCGGCGTAGCGCGGCATCAGGCTGTCTTTCAGGTGGGCTACTTCGCGGTCCAGAGTCAGGGACTCAATGGCGCGGTGAGCGCGCAGCATAATCGTGCCACCCGGGGTTTCGTAGCAGCCGCGGGATTTCATGCCCACATACCGGTTTTCTACGATGTCCAGGCGGCCAATGCCGTTGTCGCCGCCAACCTTGTTCAGGTGCGCCAGCACTTCGTGGGCTTTCATGGCCTGGCCGTCTACAGCAACAATGTCGCCTTTGGCGTAGGTCACTTCAATGTAGGTCGCGGTATTCGGGGCTTCTTCCGGCGATACGCTCCAACGCCACATGTCGTCCTCGGCTTCGCACCAGGGGTCTTCCAGGTTCATGCCTTCGTAAGAGATGTGCAGCAGGTTGGCGTCCATGGAATAAGGCGACTTGCCTTTTTTCATGTCGACCGGAATGTTGTGTTCGGCGCAATAGGCCAGCAGTTTTTCGCGGGAGTTCAGATCCCACTCACGCCAGGGCGCAATCACTTTCACGCCGGGCTTAAGAGCATAAGCGCCCAGCTCGAAACGAACCTGGTCATTACCCTTACCGGTTGCGCCGTGGGAAATGGCGTCGGCGCCGGTGGAATTGGCGATTTCAATCAGGCGCTTGGCAATCAAAGGGCGGGCGATAGACGTACCCAGCAGATACTCGCCTTCGTAAACGGTGTTAGCGCGGAACATAGGGAAAACATAATCGCGCACGAACTCTTCGCGCAGATCTTCGACGTAAATTTCCTTAACGCCCAGCGCTTTGGCTTTTGCTCGCGCCGGTTCTACTTCTTCGCCCTGGCCGATGTCGGCAGTGAAAGTAACTACTTCACAGCCGTAGGTGTCTTGCAGCCACCGCACGATGACCGAGGTATCCAGGCCACCGGAATAAGCCAGTACTACTTTATTAATATCAGACATGCCCTTGCTCCACACACGGTACTATGGATGTATCGAAATTTAGCGACACAGTGTACGGCAGCAAGGTGGCCTTGGCTATTAGGCCTTATACAGCTTGGGCTTGGGCCACCGATTCTCCACGAATGCCGTCCCAGCCTTCTTTCACCGCATGTAGCAGTTTGGCCACTTCGTCCAGCTTGGCGACGTCATTTTTGGCGTTGGCTTCAAGCAAGGTGCGTTCCATGTAGTCGTATAACCCTTCCAGACGCGGAGCCAGGTCTCCGCCTTTTTCAAAGTCCAGAAAGCTGCGCAGCCCGCCAATAATCTCGATGGCCTTACTGATCAGCTTGCCTTTGCCCTCAAAATCTTTGGCTTGCATGCGGGCCTTGGCCATATTGATACGCTCCAGCGCGCCGTTATACAGCAGCTGAATCAGCCGGTGCGGGTCGGCATCGGTGATGCTGGTTTGGGTATTTACCTGCTGGTATGCCTTTAAACCTTTCATTGGTAACCTCGTTCCTCGCCGGCTACGCCGGACTTATCAAAGCGTTAACCGGAATGACTATTTATTGAAATTCTGGGGTGCCAGCGCTTCAAGCTGCTGGGTTACGAAATCGCGGGTGCTGTTGAGCTGGGAAATCAGCGAATCGGCGGTGCTGAATTGCTTCACCAGACGCTCACGGTAGGATTCAATGCGCACTTCCAGCTTTACCTGATTTGCCTTAATTTGTTCCAGCTCGCGATTCAAGCTGCTGCTGCGGGATTCCAGCCTACCCTCTGCACCTACAAAGCTATTGACCAGATCAACGGTTTTTTTACCCAAGCCCTGGACAAAATTGATAGAACCGCGGGAACCGGTCTGATCGCCTAAAATACGCACTTGCAACCCAGATGGAGGGCCCTTGTCGCTACTCAAAAACAAAACTTGGCCGTCGCCCCGGGCAACCTGACCGCCGATGGTGCCGGCTATATCTTTACCCGCGCTGCCAGTCGCTACTGACAAGCCAAAACTACCGGCGCCTTCGACAGAATCAACACTAATATTAGATTCCGAGCCATATTTACCAGATGTAAACACTAGCTTGTTGTCGCTATCCAATGACACCTGCACCGTTTCGCCAGAGGCCTTCAGGGCTGCGTTACTGTTTAACTGAGCCTGAATATCCTCTACCAGCGCCTGAGCCGAAACCCCAGTGCCCTGAGTAAGCTTCAGATTTACCGTGGTTTCGCCATTTACCTTTAACGAGAGCTCATCGTTAGTGTCGGTGACGTCTACCGGCGATGCCAGTGCAGCGCCGGCAATCAACTGGCCTTGGGTGGCCGCCACGGTAACATTAATATTGTACCTGCCCGGCTCGGTGTTTAAGCCACTGCGCACAAACTCTACTTGGCCATCGGTGGTTCTGCCCTGCTCGGCGAAGAGCGCCGTTACGTCATCTGGATTATTCTTGAGCTGGGTTTCAAACTCACTGCGATCAAATTCTAGCTTACCTGTGTCTGGGTCAGTACTTATACCTACGTCGGCTAAACTGCGAACACTGGCGCTTTCAAGCCCGGGAACCACGTTGGTCAGCACTTGACGCAACTCGTTCTGCAAAGCACGCACGGTACTGTCGCCTGTCAACACACTTCCTACGCCGGCTTCGGAGTTAAAACCCGCCAGGCCGTCAATGGTAGATTGCAGCGCGTTGAATTTGTCGACAAAGCTTTGCACACGGTCGGTAACCGCGCCGACGTCCTGGCTGACCTTAACAGTAGATGTACCGATGTCCTTGATGTCGAACGACAGTCCATCAATCACATTTTCGAAACTGTTGGTGGAACGGGTAACGTCAATACCGTTGATGCTCATAACCGCATCGGTAGCGACAATACTTTCTCTAAAACCCGTTCCTGCTCCCGCTTCCATACTGGCGTCAAAGGCAAATCTGGACAGGTCGGCGCCATCGGCGTTATCGCTGTCGGCGGCCGTGATGCTCATCGCATTGGCGGTGCCGGTTTCGTCCGCAGACAGCACTAGCTGAAAGCCATTGCCGGTATCAATCACGCCCGCTGACACACCTACTCCAGCATCGTTGATAGCGTTGGCAAGGCCTTGCAAAGAATTGTTGCTGCTGTCGATAGTGATGTTGGCAGTTTTATCGCCCACAGCGATGGTCAGCTTGCCTTCGCCCACTGAGATGGTGTCGCGATCGGCAAACACGTCTTGCGATGCCAATGCCTGAGCGGTGGCCAGGCTGGTGACATCCAGGCTATAGCTGCCGCGACTGGCTTTAGCGCTGTTCACCGATACACCGATGTCTTCATTGGATGAGGTCGCGGAGAAGGCCTTCAGGTTGTCAGCAGAGCTTAGCTGGCGCATGGGCAAGCGCAGCTCGGTAATGGCACTGCGCAGCTTGCCATAGGCAGACAGCATCGCCTCAGACTGCTCAGTTTTCCGAGTAAACCGGTTATCAGCCGGTGCGCGCTCTGCCTTGACTAACTGGTCAACCAAGTCTGACGTCAATACGCCAGAGCCAATCCCCAGTGATGAAATATTTGCCATACCAATGCCTCCTCGAAGGCGCCAATCACTTCGTACTTCGGTTAACGGCCGCAAGCGGCAAAACTTTGCCCCTCTCGGCAAATATATTTCTGAGGCCCGGGACCTGGAACTAGGGGACAGACTTCAAGTCTGTCCCCGCCTTACCTCACCGCCTTACCTCACCGCCCTACCTTACCGGCAGGCCGCGAGACCGGGGACGGACTTAAGTCCGCCCCTACCTAAAACCAGAACACCGCCGACTCCTTATAGAGTGCGGCGGTGCTGAACAATCATTGCCAACATCAAATCAAAAGCGGCAACTTTTATACCTTGATGTTAAAAAACGTCAGCGGTTCATCCTGCTGCAATTTCTCTGCCAACCTTAGCGCCAACTCGTCAGGCATCTGACGAATTACCTGCTGGGTTTTCTGATCCACCACTTTCACGATGACTTGGCCCAATTCGCTGTCTACCTCAAACTGCAAGTCCCGCTGCACACTCTGAACATAGTCGTTCAGCTTCGATACGGCACTGGTCAATTTCTCTTTCTGCGATTCCTCCGACTCTCGGGCCTGCGCAGCTTGGTCAGCTGGAGTCAAAGCTTGTTGCTGCACAACATTGCCCGTCGCAGAAGGGCTCTTCACGCTCGCGGACACATTCTGGCTTGCAGCGAAGTCACTAGCAACAGAGCCCGCGGCACGCATACCGTCAGCAGAAGATGACGACAGTGCCCGAGCCGGAACAGCCTCGCCGGAGCGAGCCAGTTTCAGATCCGTACTGTTCAGGGTAACGTCATTCATAGCCTACCTCACTGTACTGAAACGGCGTCAAACCGGAGCCGTAGGGCTCCGGCCTTTATCCGTTAGTCGCTTACTGAAGCAGCGACAGAACCTGCTGGGGACGGGCGTTAGCCTGAGCAAGAACCGAGATACCGGCCTGCTGCAGTACCTGAGACTTGGCAAGAGCTGCAGTTTCAGAGGCGAAATCAGCGTCTACAATACGGCTGTTGGCCGCTGACAGGTTTTCCACTGAAGTGCTCAAATTGGCGATGGTGGACTCAAAGCGGTTTTGCACCGCACCCAGGTCAGAACGGAACTGGTTGACTTGGTCAATTGCAAAATCAATCGCCACCAGCGCTTGGTCAGAACCTTCACGAGTACTGATATCGAGGCTGTTTAACGACACGTTCGCATTGACGTCGGTGGAGGAATCGATGCTTTGGTTAACCTCAACAGTTGTCGCATCATTGTCTATATCAGTAGTAATAGAAGCCGTAAAGTTCTCACCCTTTGCTGATGCAAAGACAATCTCATCACCGGCAGCGCTCAGAAAGCCTGAAACACCGGTATTCTTCGTTTCACCGTTAATCTGCGCAACGACATCCTGCAGATTACTTGCGTCAGTTACTTCGATAGCTGTGCCCGCAACATCGAGGCTGAACGAAATGGTCTCGCCTGCTTCAAATTTTGAGGCAACGGTTTGGTCCAAAGCCGGTGCCAGAGTGGTCACTGAACTGCCGACCGAGGCATCGGCTGTGCCGCCATCGCTGGCCGTGATACTGGCAAGATCGTAAGTAATGCTGGAATCGCTTTCGATCTGAATGAGAGTACCGTTATCTGCGGCGCCCAGATCCGTGCCCGCAGTGAAACCAGCGGCAGTTAATCCGGTCTGCACTGCAGCAGTAAGATCAGCTACCGTATTTCCCGCACCTGCGGCCAATGAGAAGCTTACGGTAGTTGTGGTGGCCGAATCATCAGTAACATCGAAGGACCCGGTTACTCCGGAGGCCAGGTCCAGAGCGCTTGGATCAAAGAGTGTGGCTGTAGACGTTGAACCTGAACCGTCAGCGGTGCTGACGTCCGATCCTGCAGCCGTGACTTGCGTCCCTGATGCATCCGAAATATCAATCGTTGCAGCAACTCCAGAGATGCCTGCATTCTTGAAAACAACAGAGTTGCCATCGTCAGAGACTTCGGCCGTCACGTCTGGCAAGTTGCCGTTCGAGGCAATTTCGCCGTTGATGGCTATCGCCAGCGCGCCGGCATCAGCGTAGGTCGCTGCAGCGACGTCAATGGTTTCGCCGCCAATAGTGGAGCTGACAGTGATGTTGCCAGAGAAATCAAGACCAGATACATCCAGCGATGTTTCGCCTGCATCCCCTGCACCCAGCGAAGATGTGGACAGCCCGGCGGTCTGAGAAATTGTGGCTCCCAACTCACTGCCCTTGGAGTTCAGGCCATCAATTGAAATGGTTTCACCGGCGTTAGCGCCCACCTGAAAAGCCTGCGTGCCGAAAGTACCATCAAGGACTTTTAGGCCGTTAAAAGACGTTTGGCTGGCAATGCGGTTAACTTCCTGAATACGCTGATCCACTTCGTTGTTCAGCGCATCGCGGTCTGAATCACTGTTGGTTGCGTTGGCCGACTGAACCGACAGCTCACGAATACGCTGCAGGTTGTTGGTGATTTCGTCCAGAGCGCCTTCAGCGGTTTGCGCCAGAGAAATACCGTCGTTCGCGTTTCGGGTTGCTACGTTCAAACCAGAAATCTGGGATTGAAAACGAGTGGAGATCGCCAGACCAGCCGCGTCATCTTTAGCGGAGTTAATGCGCAGGCCGGAAGAAAGACGCTGCAGAGCCTGGTCGTTCATGCCTTGGGATTTGCTCAGCTGATTCTGGGCGTTGAGTGATGCGACGTTGGTGTTGATTCCGAGAGCCATGGTGAATCTCCTACGACTGTGTAGTCGTTATTGCGTGAAAGAGGACTAGCGTTCTTTTTTTGGTTTGGAGCGCCGCCCTGTTATTTCACTTAACGGCGCATCCCTCGGTTCCTTTAGGCAGATTTCTAAAAACTTTGTAAAAGAATGTAACTTGCTCAAAAAAGCGGCAAGGCACTGCCTGCCTTCTTGCCAAAATTTCGCCACAACAATCGGGGTAACAACTCTCGCCTCTGTCACTTTCCCTTAAAAAACAGCTCTCTGGTAACCGCAATCACGTTCTGGCATGGCTTTCGCATTAGTTAAGACCAAACGGCAATTATCTGAATTTTGCTGGCCAGGGGTTCTTTTTTTTGTTTCACCCTGTTCCGGCCTTTCACAAGAGCAGGGAGACATACAATGCCTCAAGTCATTAATACCAACATCGCATCGTTGAACGCACAGCGGAATTTGAACACCTCCCAGAGCGACAGCAACGTTGCCCTGGAGCGGCTGTCTTCCGGCCTACGCATCAACTCAGCCAAAGATGACGCGGCGGGCCTCGCCATATCTACCCGTTTTCAGGCTCAGATTACCGGCCTGAACATGGCTCAGCGCAATGCCAACGATGGTATTTCCCTGGCGCAAACGGCCGAAGGTGCTCTGGACGAAGTAACCAACAACCTGCAGCGTATCCGTGAGTTGTCAGTCCAGTCATCGAACGCAACTAACAGTACGTCAGACCGTCAGGCCCTGAACCAGGAAGTGCAACAGCGAATTGCGGAGATTAACCGCATTGCTGGCCAAACCTCGTTTAACGGGCTCAAAATACTCGATGGCACCTTTGGCGCACAAACATTTCAGGTTGGCGCCAATGCTGGCGAGACCATTGGAGTGAGTGGGCTGGATGCCCGCGGTAGCCAGATCGGGGCCACTGTCTCCCAGACCGCTGGGTTATCCTCGTCTTCGCTGGGTGCAGGGGATGCAGGCGAAACATCGCTGGATGTATCTGGTCTTGATTTCTCTGGCAACATCACTGTCAGCTCCACTATTGGCGGCGAAACCATTGACGTCGCTGCAGCGACCTACGCTGATGCCGGCGCGCTGGCGATAGCCATCAACGGCGAAATTGCCTCGAACGGCAACTTGCCAGACGTGACGGCCGAAGTCTCTGACGATGGCAACTCTGTTGTTTTCAAGAATGCAGGCATCTCTGGAGTTGCTGCAACGATTGATATTTCGGATGCATCAGGGACGCAAGTCACGGCTGCAGGATCGGACGTCAGCACCGCTGACGGTTCAGGTTCAACGTCTACAGCCACACTCTTTGATCCAAGCGCTCTGGACCTGGCCTCCGGAGTAACCGGGTCCTTCGATGTTACTGATGATTCGGCCACCACAACTACCGTAAGCTTCTCATTGGCCGCAGGTGCGGGAAATACGGTAGCTGATCTTACTGCTGCAGTGCAGACCGGATTAACTGCCGCTGGTTTCACTGCGGGCACGGATCTGGGCGCCGCAGATAACGGTACTCTCATTCAGATCGAAAGCGATTCCAGCATTACTTACGATCTTGCCAGTATCACGGCCAGCGATGGCGGCACAGCCGATGCCTCGGTCGGCAGTTCAGTGACCACTCTGGCAGCCGCTGAAGAGCTGACACTCGCCGAAAGCTTTGAAAACGGCAACAGCGTCACGTTTGACGTCGATGTTGATGGAACAGCGTTTCAGATTGAGGCACGGTCACTCAATGATATCGTCGCGAAAATCAACTCACTGACCGTAGAGACCGGCATTCGCGCCAACCTGAACGCTGCCAATGAAAGTATTATTTTTTCCGCCCAGTTTGGTGAAAGCTACGATGTCTCGATTACAAGCCCCAATCTTCTCGACGTGGATGGCATAACACCCCGTATCAACGAGGTCCTGAATGCGACACCCGCAAACAACACCGTCTCCGTGAACGATCTGGCAATCGACACCGCAGCTGGCGCCGAAGAGACCCTGGTTGCTATCGATTACGCCTTCGACAAGATCAACGGCTTCCGGGCCGAACTGGGCGCCCTTCAGAACCGCTTCGAGTCCACTATTGCCAACCTGAGTACCACCTCCGAGAACCTGTCAGCCGCTAACAGCCGGATCCGCGACGCGGATTTTGCAGCAGAAACAGCGGAACTGGCCCGCACCCAGGTACTTCAGTCAGCAGGTCTGTCGGTTCTGGCCCAGGCTAATGCGCGGCCGCAGCAGGTTCTTCAGTTGCTGCAGGGTTAAACGCCCAAAGCAGACGGAAAGGTAAAGCCGGGACAGATTTGAAATCTGTCCCGTGGGGGGGTACGCAGAATTGAGCGATCAGAGCGGGGACAGATTTCAAATCTGTCCCCTTTTTTTATCCCCTTCCTTCGGGTCAGCACGGCTCAAGATAATCGATCATCAGCTGCAAGTTGGTTCTGCCGCGGAAGGTATTGGCGTCTGGTTTGTACACTACCCTCACACCCGTGCGGGTATAGTCTGGCACTTCGGAACCAGTGTTGAAGGCTATGCCGTCGATGATGTTGCCACCTTCGGTAGGCTGCAGAACCAGCTTTAGATGGTTCTGACCCACGATGCGCTGGCTGACGACGCTGAATTCGCCATCAAATAGCGGTTCGGGGAAGTGCTGCCCCCAGGGGCCGGCGCGTTTTAGCAGGGCGGCGGTATCCAGGTTTAGTTCGCTGGCGCTTAGGGAGCCGTCGGTGGTAATGGCGGCTTCCAGGTCGCCTGCTGTTAGTTTGTCGCGAACGGCTTTGTCGAAGGCGCTGGAAAAAGCTTCCAGATCGCCCGCGGCCAGAGTCATGCCCGCGGCCATGGCGTGGCCGCCGTATTTCTTCAGCAGGCCTGGGTGACGGGCGTCCACTACGGCCAAGGCATCGCGAATGTGCAGGCCGGGTATGGAGCGGGCGGAGCCTTTTATATCTTCGCCGTTTTCATCTGAGGCGAACGCAACAGTGGGGCGATTGGTTTGTTCACGGATGCGGGCGGCCAGTATGCCGATGACGCCTTGGTGCCAGTCCGGGTCGAACAGCGCCAGGCCCCAGGGCAAGCCTTCCAAATCCAGCGACATAGACGCCAGCAAATCCTGGGCCTGGATTTTCATGTCTTTTTCGATGGTGCGGCGTTCGCGGTTAAAGGTATCCAACTCTTGTGCCAAACGGCGGGCTTCGTCTGGGCTTGACGACAGCAGGCAGGCGATACCCACACTCATGTCGTCCAGGCGGCCGGCGGCGTTCAGGCGCGGGCCCACTACGAAGCCTAAATCGCTGCTGCTGATAGCGGTATGGTCACGGCCTGCTACTTCCAGCAACGCCAGTATACCGGGGCGGGTTTCGCCCTGGCGTATGCGGCGCAGGCCCTGTTCTACAAATATGCGGTTGTTGTGGTCCAGCGGCACGACGTCGGCCACGGTTCCCAAGGCTACCAAGTCCAGCAATGTACCCAGATTGGGTTCGGGATCTGGCAACCGGCCCTGTTCGCGCAAGTGTTTGCGCAGGGCAGTTAGCACGTAGAACATCACGCCTACGCCGGCGGCGTTTTTGCTGATGAACTCACAACCAGGCTGGTTGGGATTCACAATGGCGTCGGCCTGGGGCAGTTCGTCGCCCGCCAGGTGGTGATCGGTGACCACCACCAGCATGCCGAGTTCGCGGGCGGCGCGAACGCCTTCCACGGCGGCTATGCCGTTATCCACCGTTACAATCAAATCTGGCAGCGGGCCGTCTTCTTGCAAGCGATAAATAATGCCGGGGGTTAACCCGTAGCCGTCCGAAAACCGGCTAGGCACTTTAAAATCAACGTGCTTTAAGCCCAGCATGCCCAGGCCCAATAGAGCGACGGCGGTGCTGGTGGCGCCGTCGGCGTCAAAATCCCCAAGTATCAGCACCCGCTGCTGTTTTTCAATGGCGTCGGCGAGCAATTCCACGGCACGATCCATACCGCGCATTTTCAGCGGCGAAGCCAGGTGGCGCAGCGTGTAGCTGAGTTGGTCGTCGGAGGTAACACCGCGGGCAGCGTACAGGCGGCGTAATATGGGCGGCAAATCGTGCCCCCAGCCGGGCACATTGGCTGGCTGGGGCCGACGCAGGATCTTTTTGGGAGTCATGCCGCTCAGGTGTTTTTCCAATGTTTGGCAATAAAGCCCTGAACGTCGGCGATGTTGTTGTCCAGCACGGTGTATTTCTCTTCGCGCTCGAACAGATCGACCATGTGCGCCGGCAGTTCGGGCTTAGCGCTCACGCCAGATGCGGCTATCGCATCGGGAAATTTAGCCGGGTGGGCGGTGCCCAGGGTAATCATCGGAATGCTGGCATCGCGGCGGCAGTTGCGGGCGGCACGCACGCCAATGGCGGTGTGCGGGTCTAACAGATATGCGTTCTGCTGGAACACGTCGCGGATGGTGTCGCAGGTGTCTTTGTCGTCTATCGCACTGCTGTCAAAAAGACTGCGGGCCTGCTTCCAACGGAAGTCGTCGATGCTGACCGGGCCTTTGGCGGCGTCTTCCAGCAGTGTTTTCACGGCGTGACCGTCGCGGCCGTGCAGATCAAACAGCAGGCGCTCGAAGTTGCTGGACACCATAATATCCATGCTTGGCGAAAGGGTAGCCTCCAAATGTTGCTGCTCGTATTTGTTGCCGCTCATAAAGCGATGCAGTATGTCGTTACGGTTGGTAGCAATCACCAGCTGGGAAATGGGTAGGCCCATTTTCCGCGCCAGGTAACCGGCAAAGATATCGCCAAAGTTGCCGGTGGGCACCGAGAACGCCATGCTGCGATCTGGCCCACCGAGGGCCAGAGAAGCATGAAAATAATACACAATCTGGGCCATGATGCGGGCCCAGTTGATGGAATTCACCGCCGCCAGCTGGGTTTTTCCACCCAGAAACGACTGGTCGCCAAAGCTGGCTTTCACCATACGTTGGCAGTCATCAAAATTACCACGCACGGCAATGTTGTAAATATTATCACCTTGCACCGTCGTCATCTGCCGACGCTGTACTTCGGACACGCGCTGGTAGGGGTGCAGAATAAAGATATCCACGTGTTCGCAGCGGCGGCAGCCTTCGATGGCGGCCGAACCGGTATCACCAGAGGTAGCGCCCATAATCACCACGTGCTGCTTACGCCGTTCCAGCACGTAATCCAGCAGGCGGCCCAGCAGTTGCAGTGCAAAGTCTTTAAACGCCAGGGTCGGCCCGTGAAACAGCTCCAACACCCATTCGTTGCTGTCGATCTGAACCAGCGGGGCAATGGCCTTGTGAGCGAACGCGCCGTAGGTGTCATCCAGCATGGTGCGGAAATCGTCGGCGGGAATGGCGCCTTCGACAAACGGGTACATCACCTTAAACGCCAGTTCGCTGTAGCTTAGGCCACGCCAGCTGCGGATTTCTTCCAGATTGAACTGGGGCAGGCTTTCAGGCACGTACAAACCGCCGTCTGGCGCCAGGCCGGTCAGCAGAACATCTTCAAAATCCAGTGCGGGCGAGTCACCCCGCGTGCTGATGTATCTCACGTGGACACCCTATTAGTTAAAGTTTTCAGCGCGAATACGAACAACCTTGCCGTCTATGTCTGGCAGGTTTTCCAATTCTGCAATGGCACCGTTCATCTGCCGTTCCTGCACTGTGTGAGTCAGGATAATGACCGGGATGCGGCCGTCTTTCACTTCGAATTCTTTTTGCATGATGGATTCGATGTTGATGCCGCTGTCGCTCAAAATAGTGGCGATTTCGGCCAGCACACCTGGGCGATCAAATGCGGAGATACGCAGGTAATACGCCGACTGTACGTCTTCCATTTCCAGTACCGGCAGATTTTCCATCGCTTCCGGTGCGAAGCCCAGGAAGGGTACGCGCAAGCTGCTGCCACTCGCAACGATGCGGGCAACGTCGATAATGTCAGCAACCACGGCGGAACCGGTGGCTTCGTCGCCGGCACCAGGGCCGTAGTACATGGTTTGGCCTACGGCATCGCCGTCTACCAAAATGGCGTTGAGCACGCCGTCTACCCGCGCAATCAAGTGGTCTTGGGGCACCAGCGTGGGGTGAACCCGCAGCTCTATGCCTTCTTCGCGGCGGCGGGCAATGCCCAGATGCTTGATGCGATAACCCAGCTGTTCGGCGTGGGCGATGTCGTAAGGGGTAATTTTGGAGATACCTTCGGTGTAGGCTTTGTTGAACTGCAGCGGCACACCAAAACCGGCCGAAGCCAGAATGGTGAGCTTGTGGGCCGCATCTATGCCTTCCACGTCAAAGGTGGGGTCGGCTTCGGCGTAACCCAAAGCCTTGGCCTCTTCCAACACGCCGGCGAATTCACGACCCGCGCGCATTTCGGTCAGAATGAAGTTACCGGTGCCATTCATAATGCCGGCAATCCAGTCAATGCGGTTGCCCGCCAGGCCTTCACGAATGGCTTTGATAACCGGAATACCACCGGCCACGCCGGCCTCATAGGCCACGATTACGCCGGCTTTTTCAGCTGCAGCGAAAATTTCGGTACCGTGCTCAGCTATCAATGCTTTGTTGGCGGTAACTACGTGCTTGCCGTTTTTGATCGCGGTCAGCACCAGTTCTTTGGCGGCATCGTAGCCGCCAATCACTTCCACCACGATATCAATGGCAGGATCGTTCACCACGTCATAGACATCAGTGCTGAAGGGAACCCCGCCCAGGTCGATGTCTGTGCGGGGGGTTCGGCTGGCGATGCGGGTAATCTGGATGTTGCACCCTGACCTGCCGGCAATGATCGCCGCGTTGCGAGTGAGTACCTTGAAGGTTCCGCTGCCCACGGTTCCTAGTCCGCAAATTCCGACACTGACCTGTTTCACTCTTTTACCTCTGATGACGATGACTGCTTATGATTAAGGCCAAACAGTATACCCACTCACAGCTTGGGGAATAAGACCTGGCGGCAGCTGATTCCCTAAAGAATGCACATTAGTTAAAGAATACCCAAACTGCGCGCCAGAGTTTTGGCAGGCACGTAGCCCGGCATTAATGTTCCATCTTCCAATACGATAGCGGGGGTACCGGTTACGCCGACCAGTCGGCCCAGGTTGTATTGCTCAGCCACCGGGTTGGCGCAGTTAGCGGACGGGACGGCGCCGCCGCTTTTGGCCTTGTTCATAGCCGCTTGCGGATCTTTTGCGCACCACACGGACACGTACTTGCGGAAGGATTCAGTACCCGGACCGGAACGGGGAAAACCGAAGTAATTCACGGTAATGCCCAGTTTGTTAAGTTCATCCATTTCGCCGTGTAATTTGCGGCAATAACCGCAATCGATGTCGGTAAACACGTCAATCACTGCTTTTTGTTCACCTTTGGCGGCGAACTGGATCAAGCCACCATTTTTGGCTTGCTCGTTAATAGTTTGCCGGCGCTGGCTGGTACGTGCCTGTTCGGTGAGGTTAACGTAGCCGGCGCTTTCAAGTTTGACCAGGTCGCCAATAAACAGATATTCCGCATCTTCGGTGGCGTACACAATCTGACCGCTGTTGGTGCGCACCTCGTATATGCCCGGCGCATTTGCCGGCGCCATGCTTTCTATCTGCAGGCCCGGTACGGCGGTTTGCAGGCGCTGGGTAATACGTTCTTCAATATCCGCTGCAGCAACAAATGCTGGCAACAGTAAGCCACTGAACAGAGCAACGGCAATAAAGCGGGAAATAACAGGCATAGAAAAAAACATATGGGTGTCCGCAACGTGGATAAAAAACAGACCGAGTTAATTCAACACAAACTTAGGGTAGCAAAAAATTGACGTAAAAGAGCAGCAAAACAAGCATCCTCATCCTTGCTTTCTGTCTCACCCGAACTCTCACCTACACTCTCACCCTCGAGGGTGATGTTGCCGATGCAGTTCCTGCAGGCGCTGACGCGCCACGTGGGTGTATATCTGGGTAGTGGATAAATCCGCGTGGCCCAGCAGCATTTGCACCACCCGTAAATCCGCACCGTGATTGAGCAAGTGGGTTGCGAAGGCGTGACGTAAGGTGTGCGGCGACAGGTGCTTTTGAATACCGATGCGCGCAGCGTAATGCTTGATGCGATGCCAGAACGTTTGGCGCGTCATGGCTTTTGGTCGGTTACCAGGGAACAGGTCGTCACAGGCGTGACCTTTTAGCAATTCCGGCCGCGCCTCTTTTATATAGCGCAGAAGCCAGTCTATAGCCTCTTCGCCTAAGGGCACCAGGCGATCTTTATCGCCTTTACCGGTAATGCGCACCACGCCTTGGCGCAAGTTCACCTGGTCCAACCGCAATGACGTTAATTCGGTCACCCGTAAGCCGCAGCCGTACAGAATTTCCAGCATGGCTTTGTCGCGCAGCTCTATAAGTACTTCGGGGTTTGGCTCGGTCAGCAGCGCGTCAACTTCCTCTTCGGTGAGGGTGTCTGGAAGCGGCCGCGTTAGCTTAGGACTGTCTATGCGTAGGGTTGGGTCTTCTTGTATCAAACCTTCGCGGAGCAAATAGCGGTAAAAGCGGCGAATGCCAGACAACCGTCGTGCTGCCGTAGAGGCTTTCACGCCGTCTGCCAATCCGCTGGATAGCCAAGCCAACAAATCAACACGCTGGGCGGCTATCAGAAACGGTGTGCCGGGCTGGCCCTGAAGCCACTGCGCCAGGCCGCCCAGGTCGCTACGATAGGCTTCGCGGGTTTTTTCGCTAAGGCCATCTTCCAGCCAGATGGCGTCGCAGAAGCGTGCGATGATTGCGTCGTCTTCTGCCGAAACGCAAAAAAGGCAGCCGTGGCTGCCTTTTTTAACACTAAGCATGGCGAGAGGCCAATCAGCCCAGCTTTTCCTTGATACGTGCCGCCTTACCAGACAGGTCGCGCAGGTAGTACAGTTTGGCCTGACGCACAACGCCACGACGCTTCACTGTTACGCTTTCAATCAGCTTGGAGAAACTCTGGAATGTACGTTCTACGCCCACGCCGTAAGAAATCTTACGTACAATGAAAGAAGAGTTCATGCCACGGTTACGCTTGCCGATTACAACGCCTTCAAACGCCTGCAAACGCTCACGGGTGCCTTCAGTTACGCGAACCTGAACGACCACGGTATCACCCGGCGCGAACGGCGGAATGTCCTTAGTCATCTGTTCTATTTCAATTTGATTGATGATGTTGTTCTTACCGCTCATCGTTATGCTCCTGATTCCCAATCTTTTAATGCCCTGAAGATTCAGAGGCACACGGTTCGTTTAAAATCTCTGCCAGCAGCTTGCGCTCTTCTTCCGAAAACTCCCGCTTTTCAAGCAGGTCGGGGCGTCGCTCGCTGGTTCGCCTCAACGACTGTTTAAGCCGCCAACGCCGGATCTGATCATGGTGACCGCCCAACAAAACGTCCGGCACCGCCTGACCTTCATACACTTCGGGCCGGGTATAGTGCGGACAATCCAGTAAACCGTCGGCGAACGAATCCTGCTCTGCCGACTGCGCATGACCCAGCGCTCCGGGGATGAGGCGCGTAACCGCATCAATCACAGCCATGGCTGCCAGTTCGCCACCAGAAAGCACAAAGTCTCCCAGCGACACTTCACGATCTACTTCTGCCGTAATCAGGCGTTCATCCACGCCTTCATAACGGCCCGCCACCAGTATTAGTCGCTGCTCTGCTGCCAGAGATTCCACAACCGACTGATTCAGGGTTTCACCCTGAGGCGATAAATATACCACACAGGCCGGGCCCGGAGCCGCTTGCCGTGCAGCGTGAATAGCATCCCGTAGCGGCTGAATTTTCATCAGCATACCGGGGCCGCCACCGTAGGGGCGGTCGTCTACCGTGCGATGACGATCATGGGTAAAATCCCGCGGGTTCCAGCTGTGAAAGGTTATTAACCCGTCACGTACGGCCCTGCTGGTGATCCCATAATCTGTGACCGCTGCAAACATTTCCGGGAACAGACTGACAGCGCCAATCCACACCCTAAAAATCCGGATCCCAGTCAACCACCATGCGCTTGTTGACTAAATCAACCTGCATAACGATTTCGTCAGGCAAGTAAGGAATTAGCCGTTCGCGCTGATCAATAGAAGCAGGGCTTGCCTGCACTACCAATACGTCGTTGGCGCCGGTTTCCAGCATATGGTGCATTATTCCCAGGCATTCATCTTCAACCGTGAATACTTCGAGGCCTTCCAACTGATACCAGTAATAATCGCCCTTAGGCAACTCTGCTAACTGTTCGGTTGGCACAAGAATGTCAGCCCCGCAGTAACGCTGGGCAACATCACGATCATCAACACCTTTCAGCCTGATGACGATCCCCTGCCCTTGGCGGCGACCCTCTTCAAGCTTGGCAGGAATACGCTTGCCGTCCTGAACCAGTGTCCAGTTGCGGTAGTTCAGTACTCCGTCTCTGGGATCGGTGAAAGAGTAGACTTTAAGCCAACCCTTGATCCCAAACACCGCGGTAATACGGCCGATAACAGTTTCCTGCGAGGATTCTGCCATGTGTGTCACCCCGGTGTGTGTCAGGCTAACCTTCAGATTTCTCTGATAGATTAATCCGCGGTTTTCAGCAGTTGGGCAACACGATCGCTAGGCTGTGCGCCTTGGCCGATCCAGTGCGCAACGCGCTCACGATCTACGCGCAGACGCTCTTCTTGTCCACGGGCAATCGGGTTGAAGAAGCCGACGCGTTCAATAAAACGACTGTCGCGTGCTTTGCGGCTGTCGGTCACTGTCAGATGGTAGAACGGGCGCTTTTTAGAGCCGCCGCGAGCCAAACGGATTTTTACCATTTAACCAATATCCTGTTCTGTTGTACGAACTTTGTACGATTCAATGCAGCCAGGAGCGGCTGATATGAAGACCCATACTCGAAAGGGGCGCTATTCTATGCTAAAAGAGCGCCAAAGAAAACAGCGAAACCGGTTGTTTCACTGTTTTCGGCGTAAGGCATTTTACATACGACCAAACGGAGGCTGACCGCCTCCACCGCCGGGCGGCATCATACCACCCAAACCGCGCATCATGTTGGCCATTCCGCCTTTCTTACTGAATTTTTTCATCATCTTCTGCATTTGCTTGTGCTGCTTCAGCAGCCGGTTCACATCTTGAATCTGCGAACCGGAACCGTTGGCAATACGGCGCTTGCGGGAGTTATTAACGGTGTCCGGGTAACGACGCTCTTTGGGCGTCATGGAACAGATGATCGCTTCCATTTGCCCCATAGACTTATCGTTCACCTGCTCTTGGGCTACTTTGGCCAGCTGGCCCATGCCCGGCAGCTTGTCCATCAAGCCTCCAATGCCGCCCATGCTTTTCATTTGCTGGAGCTGGTCGCGGAAGTCTTCAAGATCAAAACTTTTGCCTTTCTTGATCTTTTTGGTGAGTTTCTCGGCTTTGCTCTGATCCAGCTTACGCTCGGCTTCCTCTATGAGGGAGAGCACATCGCCCATACCCAGAATGCGTGACGCCACGCGATCTGGATGGAACGGCTCTAAAGCGTCAGATTTTTCACCCACACCCAGGAACTTGATTGGTTTGCCGGTAATGTGGCGTACCGACAGGGCCGCACCACCGCGGGCATCGCCGTCGGTTTTGGTGAGAACCACGCCG
Source organism: Marinobacter psychrophilus (assembly GCF_001043175.1). Classification (NCBI taxonomy): domain Bacteria; kingdom Pseudomonadati; phylum Pseudomonadota; class Gammaproteobacteria; order Pseudomonadales; family Marinobacteraceae; genus Marinobacter; species Marinobacter psychrophilus. The sequence goes on along the minus strand of NZ_CP011494.1, from coordinate 1,068,423 downwards.
GTCAGCGGCAGGGCTTCATTAAAAGCCTTGGCGGTGTTGGCGGCGTCTTGCCCGGTCATGGCGTCGACCACGAACAGGGTTTCTATCGGTTTTACCGCGGCGTGCAGGCGGCTGATTTCGCCCATCATCATTTCATCAATGGCAAGACGACCGGCGGTATCCAGTATCACCACATCAATGTGTTTTTTACGCGCTGCGCTGATGGCGCCTTCAGCAATGGCTACCGGATCTTGATCGGCGGAGCTGGGGAAGAACTCTACGCCTACCTCGTTCGCCAGGGTTTCCAGCTGTTTGATCGCGGCCGGGCGATAGATGTCGGCACTGACCACCATCACGCTTTTCTTCTGGCGCTCTTTCAGGAATCGCGCAAGCTTGGCAACGGTGGTGGTTTTACCAGCACCCTGCAGGCCCGCCATCATGATGACTGCAGGCGGGGTCACCGACAGGTTCAGGCCGGTGTTGGCCTCGCCCATCACTCGCTCCAGCTCCTGCTGCACCACTTTTGTAAATACTTGGCCGGGTGTCAGGCTACGCTGAACCTCCTGGCCAACGGCACGCTGGCGGACACTCTCTACGAAGTCCTTAACCACTGGTAAAGCAACGTCGGCTTCAAGCAGCGCCATTCGAACTTCACGCAGCGTATCTTTGATATTGTCTTCGGTAAGCCGCGCCTGACCCGTGATTTTGCGCAAACTGCCGGAGAGTCGGTCCTGTAGATTTTCAAACATGCGGTTCTTCCGTACCCGGATAAGAGTATTCAGGAATAATCAGGCCCCGGGGCCTGTTGATTCCGGTTGCATAATTGGCACATTATAACCAAACTATCTTCCCGAAACGACCAGCTCAGTGAAATCACCTTTAATGCGCCGTAAACCTCAGCCTGAACAGTGGCATATAGGGCAGCTCAGGATTAACACTTTATGGGAACGCTGATTCTCGCGGTTATCTCACTTCTGTTATACAGCATTGGCACGGCCCTGCAGGCTCTTCATTTCCGCGGCCGGGTACAAAGCAGCTTGGCAATGACCACTTTGGTGGGCATGCTCGCTTTGGTGGGCCACGCACTGCTAATCACTCAGATTGTGCATCATGATGGCGGCTTCGATTTCAGTATTGTGCGCAGCTCGCTGATTATCTCCTGGCTGATCACATTTTTGTTATTGGGCCTGAATCTTACCAAACCCCTGCAAAACCTTCTATTGGGCGTATACCCTTTAGCCGGCTTGACGATTATTGTTGCGCTGACAGCGCCCACTCCGGCGCGGCTGGTGCCAGACCACAGCTACGGCATGCTTACCCACATCGCTCTGTCAGTAACCGCTTACAGTCTGTTCAGCCTGGCAGCCATTCAAGCTGTGCTGTTGTCCGTCCAGAACCGCCAACTTAAAAGCAACTACAACAGCCGCCTGTTGCGCAACCTGCCCCCCCTGCAAACCATGGAGTCGGTGCTGTTCGAACTGGTGTGGGCCGGTGTTGTGCTACTGATTCTAGCCATTGTTACCGGCGCTCTTTTTGTGGAAGACCTGTTCGCCCAGGACATTGCCCACAAAACTCTGTTTTCGGTACTCTCGCTTCTGGTGTTTGTGGCTTTGCTGATTGGCCGCCACACCAAAGGCTGGCGCGGAGTAACCGCTAGCCGCTGGACACTGGCAGGCTGCGCGCTATTAATGGTAGCGTTCTATGGCAGCAAGCTGGTGCTGGAACTGATTTTCCATCACGGCCTTAGATAGGGTAACTGGTACGATAATGCGCTCACCGCCAAAGCTGGCTATGCCGCTTTACTTTCTGCGCTTTCCACGCTCTCGACAAATACAAGGACTCCTCGCTTGAACGAAACATCGCTGACCGCGCTGTTTATTACGCTAGCCGGACTGATTTTACTATCGGCCTTCTTTTCCAGCTCCGAAACCGGAATGATGTCGCTGAACCGGTATCGCCTGAAGCACATGGCGCAAACCGGTCACAAAGGTGCCAAGCGCGCCCACAGGCTTCTGCAGCGAACCGATCAACTGATCGGCGTTATCTTGATTGGCAACAACTTCGTCAACATCTTTGCCTCGGCCATTGCCACCGTCATCGCCATACGCATCTGGGGCGACGCCGGTATTGCCATAGCCACCGTGCTACTCACCATTGTCATCCTGATTTTTGCGGAGGTGACGCCTAAAACGTTGGCCGCACTGTTTCCGGAAAAAATCGCCTTTCCTGCCAGTTATGTTCTAGCTCCGCTGCTAAAAATACTCTACCCGGTGGTATGGGCAGTGAACCTGTTTACCGGCGGCATTTTGAAGCTGCTGCGGGTATCGCCGGAAGACATTGCCAACGACCACCTCAGCCGCGAGGAGCTGCGCACTCTGGTGAACGAAGCCGGCGCGCTGATTCCAGCCAAGCACAAAGATATGCTGGTGAGCATACTGGACCTGGAAAAAGTGACCGTGACGGACATTATGGTGCCCCGCAACGAAGTCGTCGGGATTGACCTGGATGACGACCTGGACAGCATCCTGCGCTTGTTACGCAACAGCCAGCACACCCGCTTACCGGTTTACAAAGGCGATATAAATGACATTCAAGGCATTCTGCATTTGCGTAATACCACCAAATTGCTGCAAAAAGACGACTTGAACAAAGATATGATTGCACAGCTGTGTACCGAGCCTTACTTTGTTCCGGAAAGCACACCATTGAACACCCAGCTGATTAATTTTCAGAAAGGCCGTCGCCGCTTTGGCATTGTCGTAGACGAATACGGAGAAGTGCTGGGCTTGGCCACGCTGGAAGACATTCTTGAAGAAATTGTGGGCGAATTCACCACCGATTATGCATCCACCAGCCCAGATATTATTCCCCAAGATAATGGCACCTATATTATTGACGGCACAGCTTCGCTGCGGGTAATTAACAAAAGTTTGTCTTGGAAATTGCCAATAGATGGCCCTAAAACTCTAAACGGGTTAATTACCGAAACTCTGGAGAACATTCCCGACAGCAACGTGTGCCTGAGAGTTGGCGGGCATCGAGTTGAAGTACTACAGATTAAAGATAACGTTGTAAAAGCGGCCATTGTGCATCCAAAAAAACGCAAGAAACGCGGGCTTGGCCGCTGAATATCACGCCAGCATTTGTGACCGTATAGTGCCTAATTTTGTGAGTTCGTCGTGAAAACTAAAAAGCAAACGTATAAAAAGAGTTCAACATGGGTTATTTTTAACACATAATTATAATTCTAATTGTTATAGCACCCTATACAAAGGCTTAGGTGGCGCGAGACAGACAGGAGCCTGCCATGAACGAACAGCCCGGCATTCATCATATCCACCAGCGCCAGAAGGTCGCTAACGGAGAAGCCGCGCCTGTTCCACCCGAAGTGGTATGCGTTCTGGAAACCGTTGTTGCCGGCTTGGGAGACCTGTTACAGGGCGCACTGGACGCGGTCGATGATTCGCTGTTTGAACTCGCCAACAATTGCCGCAACAATAACGAACAAAACCGCTACTTTGAAGCCATGCGGGAAATTCGCATCAAGCGCAAAGGTGTTGAGCGCCAGTTTAACGAGACTATTAGTTCATTTTTTGTGTTGCCCCCCAGCCAAAGCGGTCCTGATAACGGGCCCCAGGCGATAGACCCAGACAGCCTCGCGCTTGTAAGTAATGATGACCTGGAAGAACAGGTTGCATTGAATGCCATGGCTGCAAAAGCCAAAGCGCACTTTCAAGGTCAGTTAATTCAGCTGGACGCGCGATTCAGCCATGTGTACAAAGCAGCAGACGGCGTTACCGTTAATCCTTTGGCACCAGAGCATTTAGGCAAGGCGTTTATACACGCCATACAGCCCATGGAAATCCAGATTCGTGAGCGCCTGATTCTGCTAAAGCAGTTTGACCGCTTCGTTATGTCGAATCTTGGTATGTTATTAGACGAAGCCAACCGCATTTTGGTGAAAGCCGGGGTTGTACCTCACTTCCGCCATCAAGTTAAAGATAGCTCAAAAAATCAGGACAGCGGCGGCAAACCGACCGACAGCTCGGATTCAATGGGCACTTCGCAGGTGGATGCCGCAAGCGAAAGCGCAGTATTCGAACAAATACGCAGTATGCTTTCGCACCAACGTAGCAACGCCGATATGCCGCAGCGGCATTCCGGTAGCCGCCCGGTACACCCGCTGTCTGCTGGTGAGCTTGGCGAACTTCTTAACGCTTTACCAACACAGAACGCATTTGACACCGCTAGCTACACAGGCTTCGATGAAGACCTGAGCCAAGGCGAGCCGTTAACCATAGATTTACTAAATTTGATGCACCAACTTCTAGCGCAAACAAAGCACAAAGACGGACTCAAAGCCGCTATATCCGAGGCCGATGAAGACCTCATTAATTTGGTGTCGATGCTGTTCGATTTTATTCTCGACGACGATAACTTGTCAGCACCCATTCAGGTGCTGGTCAGCCGCTTGCAAATACCTATACTAAAAGTGGTGATGCGCGATAAAACCTTCTTCAGTCATGGTGGACATCCCGCCCGTCGCCTGCTCAACAACCTTGCCCGCGCCGGCATTGGCTGGAGCAACAGCGACGAAAAGTCGCGAGACAAACTGTATAACCAGATTCACGCCATCGTACAGCGCATTCTTGAAGAGTTTGACGGCGACGTGTCTTTATTTGTTGCCTTGAATGACGAATTCGACGCTTTTCTGGAGCGCGAAAACAAACGTTCAACTCTGGTGGAACAGCGCACCCGCGAATCTGAGCGTGGCCGCATAAAATCCCAGAAAGCGCAGCAAACCGTGGACGCGATATTAAAAGAGAAGCTGGCCCGTTACAAGCTGCCGCAAACCATTCACACCATCGTTGTTAATGGTTGGAGCCGGGTTATGTTCCTCACCTACCTCAGGGACGAGATGGAGCACCGCTGGAACGAGTCGGTAAAAGTGCTGGACGACCTTATTTGGTGCCTGCATCCCCATCACGAAGATGCCGAGCGCGACCAATGGGTTCGTGTGGTGCCGGGATTGCTGAAAACCCTGCGCGCCGGGCTTGAGGAAGTATCGTTCAATTCGTCCAAACTCGACGAAATGATGGCGCAGCTTAAACATGAACTGGCCGACGCTTTCCGCACCAACGCCGCTCTAGAAACTCGCACAGAACCTTTAGTAGTGGCGCCAGATTCTGAAAAAGCGGACATCGGCGAAGAACTGCAAGACAACGCCATTTCTGAATATATGGATCAGATTGACCAGATTGAAACCGGTAGCTGGGTAGAGTTCAGCCTGGTAAACGGCGCCAGCTTCCGTTGCAAACTATCGGCTATTATTGAAGAAGCCGACTGCTTTGTATTCGTTAACCGCATGGGCCTGAAAGTGATTGAAAAAACACGTACCGAGCTTGCCCAAGAAATGTGCCGGGGCCGGCTAACGCTGCTGGAACAAGGAGCGCTGATTGACCGCGCACTGAACGCTGTGGTGGGATCTCTTCGAAGCAAAGCAGGTTAGGGCTCCAGCACCTTGAACGAAAAATGCCGGCATGTAGCCGGCATTTTCTATTGTCACTGCACATCTTTTAAATGGCGTGAATTGTAGTCTTACTGCGTAGGCGTCATTCGCACCGCGCAATTTTTCTCGGCACTAAAAATTGCCCTTCAGGCTTCTGTCTGCTTACACGCAGCTTTTACAGCTGTGGCCAGTTCGCCATTTTCCGACATCTCCATAATGATGTCGCAGCCGCCAACTAATTCGCCACTAATATACAGCTGCGGGTAAGTAGGCCAACTAGAGTGCACCTTCAACGCTTCACGCAGTTCCGGGTTATCCAGAATGTTCACGAAAGCAAATTTCTCGCCGCACGCCATTAAGGCCTGAACTGTTTTTGACGAGAAACCGCACTGCGGTGCCTGAGGAGAACCCTTCATGTACAGAATAACCGAGTTTTCTTCGAGTTGGCTTTTAATGGTGTCGTTCATATCCATGTTATCTACCTCTGTGCTGGAAGCTAAAATGAAAAAGGAAAGCTTGCCTTGGGGCAATCAATTTTCCTCATTGTACACGGCCCCGGCAGACCTACCAACCGTCGCCGACCGCCCGCTCTTTGACCCAGAACATGCGGGGGCAGATTTCCGTACGCCGGGGGCAGATTTCAAATCTGTCCTCTATCGCTAAAGACGCGGCACCGGCTGGTCCTGATCGTTGTCATGCCAACGCAGAGCGGCTAGACTGGCTGCCCCTATTTTTTCACTTTACATCCACAATCATCAGGCTAGAAGCCCCGGCAACCCGGGCCTCCAGCGAGGTAAGGGCCATTGCATGGCAGTACGACATTTTTTAACACTGAACGACCTGACTCCCGATGAACTGGAAGCACTGCTGGACCACGGCTCACGCCTGCGTCGTGAATGGCACCAGGGCAAGACCCGCGACACCTTGAAAAATCGTGTTCTGGCGATGATTTTTGAAAAGTCATCTACTCGCACCCGGGTGTCTTTCGAAGCAGGCATGATGCAGCTTGGCGGCTCGGCGTTGTTTTTGTCGCCCCGCGACACCCAGTTGGGCCGCGGCGAACCGATTGAAGATTCGGCCATTGTTATCTCCAGCATGGTCGACGCAGTGATGATTCGGACCTTCGCCCACAATACCGTGGAGCGCTTTGCAGCGGCCTCCTCAGCACCCGTGATCAACGCACTGACTGATGACTTCCACCCCTGCCAGCTGTTGGCCGATATGCAAACCTATCGCGAAAACCGCGGCAGTATTCGCGGCGCCACGGTGGCCTGGATCGGCGATGGCAACAACATGTGCCATTCCTACATCAACGCTGCCGTCATGTTCGGCTTTCATTTGAACGTGGCCTGCCCGAAAGGTTATGAACCTGACGCCGCCGTATTTGAAGCACACAAAGAACATGTCACGGTAATGCGCGAGCCCGCAGACGCTGCCCGCGACGCCAACCTGCTGGTCACCGATGTGTGGGCTTCTATGGGCCAAGAAAGCGAGCAGAAAGCTCGTGAACTGGCGTTTTCGAGCTACCAGATTAATCCGCAGCTGATGTCACTGGCCGCTAAAGGCGCTCTGTTTATGCACTGCCTGCCGGCACATCGCGGCGAAGAGATCTCACAAGACATGATGGAGCATTCGGGCTCGGTAGTATGGCAGGAAGCGGAAAACCGCTTACATGCTCAAAAAGCCCTGCTGGAATTCCTGATTCTTAAACGTCTGGATTGATTATGAACAAGCCCGCAATCGCATCTGACTGGTTGCTCGAAGTCAACAACCTGTGCTGTGGCTATGGCGGCGAAGCTGTTGTGAAGAACGTCAGTTTTGCCCTACGCCAAGGCGACATTGGCTGTCTGCTGGGCCCAAGCGGCTGTGGCAAAAGCACTATGCTGCGTGCGCTGGCCGGTTTTTTGCCACTTAGCGATGGCAAAATCAGCCTTCAGGGCCAAGCCATCAGCCTGCCCGGTCGCGCTCTGCCGCCGGAAAAACGCCGTATTGGCATGGTGTTTCAAGATTACGCGCTCTTTCCGCACCTGAGCATTGCCGACAACGTTGGTTTCGGTTTGAATCGCCTGAGCAAAGCCGAGCGCCAACGCAAGGTCACTGAACTACTAGAACTGGTGCAACTACAGGATCTTGCCGACTGCTACCCTCACGAATTGTCGGGTGGGCAGCAACAGCGAGTTGCGCTGGCTCGTGCGCTGGCGCCAGAACCTACGCTGATTTTGCTAGACGAACCGTTTTCAAATCTAGACGCAGATTTGCGCCGGCGGCTAAGTCTGGATGTGCGTGACATCCTAAAAACCTTGGGCATCAGCGCCATTTTGGTTACCCACGACCAGCAAGAAGCCTTTGCAATGTGCGACCAGGTGGCGGTGCTGCAAAAAGGCCGAATTCAGCAATGGGACGTGCCGTTTAACCTGTATCACGAGCCGACCAATCGTTTTGTTGCCAGTTTTGTGGGCCAAGGTAGTTTTATACTTGGCAACACGCTGGGGCCAGACGCCATACAGTCAGAACTCGGCGTTATTCACGGTAACCGGGCTTACAGATGGGAAGCGGGCACACCGGTAGATGTGCTGATTCGGCCCGATGACATTGTTTACGATGAACATTCGCCTTTACGGCCCGAGGTGATTGAAAAAACCTTTGCCGGTACGTCCACTCTCTACCGTTTTCGCTGCTCCGAGTCCACCGAGTTCGAGGCTCTGTTCCGCAGCCACCTGGATTTCAATGTGGGTGATTTTGTTCCTGTGCGGGTCGATGCAGACCACCTGATTGCGTTTGAACACGAGGCCAGACAAGGCTAAAGCAAGCGCCACCGAGGGTGGCGCTTATGCCAACGAAGGCCTGGCCACCGTGCCAGTACATAATGCGCCGCACAATCGACAGTCCTAGCCCGTACCCGCCCGATGTGCGGGTACGGCTGTCATCCAGCCGTGAAAATGCAATAAATACCCGGTCCCATTCAGAGCGCGGTATACCTGGGCCGTCGTCTTCCACATCAATGCGGCAATTGTTGCTGTCTAGCCGACAGCGCACGCGCATCTGGCGGCTGGCGTAGCGTGCGGCGTTACCAACCAGATTCTGGATAGCACGGTGTAAATAACGCGGTTCTACCTCAGCCATGGGTAATGCCTCACTGGCGCCATCCACATCCAGCTCCATAACAACGGTTGGGTGCAAGAGCTGCTGCTGGGCGATGACTTGGCGCAGAAGATCAGGCACAGATGTCTGCTGCAGGAGGAACTTAGCCTCGCTCTGCTCCAACCGCGCGTAGGTCAATATTTCATCTATCAAGTCGTCCAGTTCCTGAATGTCGTCGTCTATGCCCTGCAACTGCTCCTCGCTGCGCTGCGACTTCTCGCTGTCGGCCAACATCTGCACGCCAAAACGAATGCGCGCCACCGGGGTGCGTAGCTCGTGCGACACCGCATGGATCATATCGTGCTGCACCTGCACAAGGCGGTGAATATGCTCGGCCATGCTATTGAAAGCTTTCGCCAAGCGCTGCTGCAGCACGCTGGAACCGAGTTCTACCCGCGCCGACAAATCGCCTCGAGCAATCCGCAGCGCTGCGGATTCAACCTTCAGCAAACGCCCATCCCAAGCGCGTGCCACAAAGCCGAGTAGCAATGCCAGAGCCGCTGCAAGCAGCAGGCACAGTGGCAAAATGATCACCAAACTCCAAGGTTTGAATGGCGGTGGTGGCACCAGCAGCACCATCTCGCCGTCAGCCAGCTGCAATGCCACGCGGGGGGCCTCTCCGGAGGGCGCGGTATACAGAACCAAGCCGTCACGGGCTAATTGCTGCAAAACATCGGCGGGTGGCAGGCGCTCGCCGGTGTCAATGAAATAAGCGCCAAGGCCTAGTGATGCGCTCAAATAACGCAGGGTTTCGGGGCGACGTTCAACCGTTGAGCGGTCTAGATGCCAGCGGAAAACCAACGCGCTGGCTCGCACAATGTCGCGATAAGGCGTGGCCAGGTTCAGGCCGAGGATCTGGCCGTCTTCACGGGCGACTAACAGGCGCCGGCCCAAGCTGGACGGCAACACCACCACCTGGCCGTAACCCAGGCGTTCGCGAATAACCGCGGTATCTGCCAACTGCGTGGCCGGGCCTACTTCGAGATTATAAGCCGGCACCAGCCAAGCGTAATGACCAACAGGATTTGCAGACTTCGCGAGCCATTGCATTAGCGCTGTGCCGTGATGTTCCAGCCACATTTGCTGGCGAATGCTGTTCAAACCTTGGAACAGCAACATACAGAGCACTGCGACTAACAGTACAAAACCCGCTAAGCGGGCATAAAGTTTTAGAAAGTAAATCCGGGGCATGGTGCGCACTCTGGCTCAAACAAAACTCGGGCTTAAGCAGCTATTCAGGTTTCTACGACTACTCAGGCTTCTTTTACAAACAGATAGCCTTTGCTACGCACCGTTTTTATGCGCCGTGGATGAATGGGGTCGTCACCAATTTTTGGCCGTATACGGGACACCCGCACGTCAATCGAGCGGTCTTGACCGTCGTATTCTATGCCACGCAAAGCGGCAAAGATTTCTTCACGGCTGAGCACCCTGCCCGCGTTGCTGGCCAGCAACCACAACAAGTCAAACTCGGCGCTGGTTAAATCCACTGTAACGCCAGACAGCCAGGCTTCGCGCATCGAGCTGTCTATCACCAACTCGTTGAACTGCACCCGCACCGGGCCTTCGCTCACGGCATCGCTGCTGACCAAAGGCTGGTTTTTTTCAGCAGCGCGGCGCATCAACGCACGAATACGCGCGAGTAACACCCGCGGTTGAACCGGTTTGCTAATATAGTCATCAGCGCCCATTTCCAGGCCCAGTATCTGGTCCATGTCGTCGGTTCTGGCGGTTAGCATCAGTATCGGACCGCTGTATCGCGGCCGCACCCGGCGGCAGATAGACAGGCCGTCTTCGCCGGGCAGCATCAAATCAAGCACCACAAGGTCTGGCTGTTCGTTCAGAATACGCTCTACAGCGGCCCCACCGTGGGATTCAATAGACACCGAAAACCCGTTATTCTGCAGGTAATCGTGGGTCAGACTGGCCAACCGTTCGTCGTCTTCTACAATCAGGATTCGCCAGTTGTCAGTCGTCAGTTCCATAACAGTCTTTCCTAACTTCAGGCTATGACAAGGGCCGGCCTTGGGCAATTTCCTCTGCACTAGCGCTGCGGCGACCAACAATTTCCAAATCAAAATACAAGGTTAGACCAGCCAGCGGGTGATTGGCATCAATACGCACCAAATTTCCGTCAAAACCCATCACCTGGACAATCTGCGCCTCGGTGCCCGTGTTGGTCTGAAACTTCATGCCCGCTTGTAAGTTCTCTACGCCTTCGAACATCGAACGCGGTACTTTACGCACCAGGTCGGCCCGATGTTCACCGTAGGCCATCGCTGGCGGCACGGTGACCTCAAGGCAGTCACCCACGCGGCGGTCTTTCACGGCACGCTGAATGCCCTCAACAATATCAGGGCTGCCGTACACAAAATGCAACGGCTCGCTGCCCTCAGAGGTATCTACCAGCTCACCAACGGCGTTTTTAAGTACATAGTGAACGGTGAACACGTCAATTGTAGAAGAAGAATCTTGCATAGGTTGCGTCATTACTCTTATTGGGGTGTATTGGTCAGTTGCAGGCCATAAATCAATAACCGCCGGTCCAGCTTCTGGCGCACCCCTTTCGGCGCGGCCAGTTGCATACGTTCTAGCAGCGATTGGAAGCGGCTTCGATCGTCACGGGTACGGGCGGCCCGCACCAAGGCCAGAAGTTTACCACGACCTGTGGCCGTTTCAGCCTGTATCCGTTTCAGCGCTTTAGCAATCACTAACTCTTCAGCGGTAAAGTCACAGCCAAATGGAAACGCTGGAAAACGGTTGTTGCCCGGCACGGCTGCTAAGGCTTTGTGGACATGTGCCGGCGTATTATCGGCCCAAGCTTTTGGCGGTTTGAAACTCTTCGCCACCTTGCCTGCTTTTTTCGCCTGCTGCAAAAGGCCGGCCTGGAAGCGGGCGTCGGCAATCGCGATCAGCCGCAGGTATACCTGCTCGTCAGACTGGCCCCGCAAATCGGCAATGCCATATTCGGTGATCACAATGTCCCGCAGGTGGCGAGGTATGGTGCAATGGCCGTAGCTGAACACAATATTCGACAATACTTTGCCAGCCGCTTTGCGAGTGCTGCGTAAACACAAAATGGATCGAGCGCCCGCTAACTCCATACCCATGGCCACAAAGTTGTACTGACCACCTACGCCGCTGACCACGCGGCCGTCTTCCAGGCCGTCAGACACCGCCGCGCCCGCCAAGGTGTACATCATGGTGGAGTTTACAAAGCGACCGTGCTGGCGCTGGGCGGTTTTCAACGCCTGATTACCAAAGCGGTGGTCGTAAAGGTCATTGATGAAGTTCACGCTGGTCATGCAGATGCGTTGGCGCTGCTGCGGCGACAGGTCACGCAGTGCCTGATAGAAGGATTCGGGGCCGATGTAGAAGCCGCCGTGCACCACTACGCCTTCGCTCAGCTTATCGCCCAAGCCGCCGTCTTGCAGCAGTCGGCGGGTGTCGGGGTGGCTAATGTCGGCAGGAACAGTGCGTTTCTGCAGGCTAAGCTGACCATCCTGCAAACACAGTTCAGAATGCACAATACCGAATCGCTGCAGGAATTCCAGATCCTGCAGCCTCAGCGGCGAGGCAATAATGTGTTCACGCAACAACACATCCAGTGTATCCAGGTTGATCTGCGGGCTAATGTCACCGCGGTTCAGCAACTCTTGCAGCCCTTGGTGAGCAAACACTTCACGCTTTAACACCCCGGCTTCCAACAGGTGCATAAAGCCGTCAATAATCATTTCGCTGCAACCGTAAAGGCCCTGATCAAACGTGCCGGTGCCACCAATACCATCGACAGCAGGATAACGGGTGGCGATATTCAGGTGCTGATATAAGTGCTTCCAAGCGTCGTTATGGCGGTGGCGTAAAATAGTGCTGTTGATAAGTGCAGCCCCTAGGGAACCGATACCCACCTGCAACGTACCACCGTCTTTTACCAATGTGCTGGCATAGAAACCAATCAAATGGTCCGGCGGGCTGATGGCCATTTGTGGCGCCGGAAACATCGGGTAATCGCTTTGCGGTTGCACCAACACCAAGTCTATATCGGCTTCGGCCATCTGGGCATCACGGCCTAACCACGGCAAATGCCGGTTCAGTTCACCCACTAATACGGTGGGCACACCCTCTTCGCGCTGGCGCGCGCGCAAAAGCGGGATGATGTCCAGAGTCAGGTCCGGATTGCAGCTCAGGCTCACCTGACCCGGCTCACCGTTTTGATCACCTGGCGCCACCATTTGAGCCACCACGTTGATACCCATCGCCATTAAATCGCGCACCGCATGAGTGTAGTTCAGGCTGATATAGTGGCGCTGCTGCGACGAATTGTGCATAAAACTGCCGGCCTTGAAAAAGAACTCCGACACTTTCACATTCGGCGGCAATTTGTTGGCCCGCACATCCAGAGCGTATTCCAGGTCTGGGATCGCGCCGTATAAACGCTCTGAAAAAGGTTCGAGGAAGCGCTTTTCCAAGGCCGAACGGCCACTGGGTTTCACCAGCGACAAGGCCGTGAAAATGTGCAGTTCGATTTGGGGGTCGCGCTTGGCGCGCTGATAGAGGGCATTTACAAAGCGCAGGGGCTTGCCCAAACCCAGAGGCAAACCAAGAATAATAGTGTTGCCAACACGGCGGATTACGTCTTCGACACAGGCGTCTGCGTCGTCCATTCGCATCGTGCAATCTTCAGCCATTTTCCGTTTCCCGTTAGCCCATAATGAATTCTGTTAGCAGAATCATCACATGGGCAGCACGGCCAAACAATGCGTCAGATCAGTAATCGGGTGTCCCACCAGGCTAATTCAGCGGTTTCAAAAGGTCCACTTCAGATTCAGGCAGGCGCCTTCGTCAATCAGGGAAAAGCCGTGGTCTGCCCTCATCGTTTCGTAGGCATAGCGGCGGGGAGTGTCGCGGCTTGCCAACGACAGGGTCAGCAGACGTGAGCCCACTTCGGCCAGAATATCGGTACTGCCTTCCGTTTGGTCAATAGTGGCGTAACTCCGCCCCGCCATGACATCTTGCAGCTGTTTTACATCGGCCATAGTGACAGCTTCTTTCACCGTGCCACGATCACTGCTGTCTGTTTGCTCAGACGCATCTGCACCGGCCGCAAAGATGACAATATTGATAATGAGCAATGTGAAAAATAGTCGAAGAATCATAATGGGCAACAATTGTTAGCTAACGAAAAATTATACAAACTGAATAAAACTAAGTCTAATACACTTCAGCCTCAGCGCTGTGTTTCAACGCACATTATCGCATCGTTTATTACCCGGTCAGTCAAACAACCGCAGTTGTGTGATCGGTGCCTCATCATTCCGAAACCTTACGCCCATTCCTAGCAACCGCACCGGCCGCCGAGTGTCGGTCATCAGTTCATTCAACAATAGTTGGTAGTCTGCTATAACGGGCAGCGCCGCAGATTCACGCACCCGTTCCAAAGTGTGCGTAGAAAAATCGCTGTAACGGATTTTTACAAACAGTTTGTGTAAGGGCTTTTGTTCCGCCTTGCGGGCAAGGCGCGCGTGTAAGTCATCTAGAAGATTCACCAACACTGCGTCACAAGCGGCTTTGTCTGGCAGATCCTGCGCAAAAGTCCGCTCAACGCTCAGGGACTTAGCGGTGCGCGACACCACCACCGGGCGTTCGTCGCGACCGTGGGCCATTTCGTGCAGGCGGTAACCCTGTTTGCCAAAACGCTCTATCAGAATTTCCGCGCCTAACTGCTGAAGGTCGCCACAGGTTTGGGCTCCCATGGAGTGGAGCTTGCCCGCTGTTACCTGGCCCACACCAAACAACTTTTGCACCGGCAGTTTGGCCACAAACCCGGCAATGTCTTGCGGCCGAATCACGAACAAGCCGTCGGGTTTTTCCCAATCGCTGGCAATTTTGGCCAAAAATTTGTTGGGCGCCACCCCAGCAGAAATAACAATGCCGGTTTGCTGCCTTACCCGCGCGCGCAAGTGGCGGGCAATCAGCGTGGCGCTGCCCTGGTGTTCAGTAACGTCAGACACATCCAAAAAAGCTTCATCCAGCGACAGCGGCTCTACCAAATCGGTCACCTCGCGCAATATGGCCATCACCTGCTGCGACACCGCCCGATAACGCGGCATATCCACCGGCACGGTCACCAGGTCCGGACACAGGCGTCTAGCCTCGCCGCCCGGCATGGCCGAACGCACGCCGTAAGCACGGGCCTGGTAGTTGCAAGTGGTTACTACGCCGCGTCCACCCTGTCCGCCCACCGCCAGAGGTACATTCCTCAAGGAAGGGTCATCACGCATTTCTACAGCGGCATAGAAACAATCGCAATCTACGTGAATTATCTTGCGTTGAGACATAAAACCCCACTTAACCACACGTGCTGTATATGCATACAGCCTTGTATCTTACCTCCAGTTGCTCAGAATGTCAGGACTGTCCACGGCAAGCCACTTATAAAGCCGTATTGCATGAATTTCTATCCATCTTTTTAACATCGCAAAAGGCCATCTATATCATGATCCAACCCATTTCAGACGCCCAGCGCACCGAATTGGAGGCGGCTGCTTTTCGTCGCCTTATTAGTCACTTGCGTGAACATACCGAGGTGCAAAATATAGATCTGATGAACCTGGCCGATTTTTGTCGCAACTGTCTGTCAAAATGGTATCTTGCCGCAGCACAGGAGCAGGGTGTAGAAATGACCAACCCCCAAGCGCGCGAAGCAATTTACGGCATGCCTTACGATGAGTGGAAACAACGCTACCAAAGCGGCCCAAAGCAGGATCACCATTAATGACCGACACCCCAACCACCGGCGCTAAACAGGGCTTTCAGCTGAAAAGCGCCAGTGTGTCGATGACCGCTCTGGAACTTTATTATTTCGAGAGCAAAGAGTTTGAAGCCGCGCTGCGGGAAAAAATCAGCCAAGCACCCGGCTTTTTCAAAGACGTTCCGCTGATTATAAGTCTTGAAAAGTACGAAGGCATGGACAGTGATCTGGATTTTTTCAGCATTATTGGCACCTGCCGGCGCCACAATATTCATGTCGTGGGCGTGCGTGGTGGAAGTGAAGACCACCGCCGCATGGCCCGCGGTGCGTCGCTAGCATTAATACCCGGCACCAACGCGCGCGATAAAGATCACGCCAGCGAGTCCGCCACCGGGGCGCCTACCCCCGAACCCATTGCGAAACCAATACCTGCGCCAGCGGTGGCGGTGCCCGCCAGAATCATCAGCCAGCCAGTACGTTCAGGTCAGCAGGTTTGTGCGGCAGAGGGTGACCTAGTGATTCTGGCGCCGGTGCAGCCCGGTGCTGAAGTGATGGCAGCGGGCAGTATTCATGTCTATGGCCCGCTGCGCGGTCGCGCACTAGCGGGTGTAAACGGCGACAAAAATGCGCGTATTTTTTGTCAATTATTAGAAGCAGAGCTTGTGTCTATCGCCGGACATTATAAGATATCTGAAGACTTGCAGGGCAGCGGCTGGAAAAGCGCCGTGCAACTTCAGCTCAAGGACGATCTGATGGTGGTAACGCCACTGGAAAAGGCCTGATCAAGCTTAAATTTGCCAGCAGTAACCGGTTTACTAGGCCTCGACAACCACGACATCGCAATGCGAGAACTAAATTTTGGCTAGAATTATTGTAGTAACCTCAGGAAAAGGCGGCGTTGGCAAAACCACCACCAGCGCTTCAATCAGCACCGGCATAGCCAAACGTGGCCACAAAACCGTGGTCATAGATTTTGACGTTGGCCTGCGTAATCTGGACCTGATCATGAACTGCGAGCGTCGGGTGGTGTACGACTTCGTTAACGTTATTCAGGGCGAAGCTTCACTGAGCCAGGCACTGATCCGCGACAAGCGGGTAAACACCCTGTTCATCCTGCCGGCCTCGCAAACCCGGGAAAAAGAAGCGCTGACCAAAGAAGGCGTAGAAAGGGTCATCAACGAGCTGGCACAAACCTTTGATTACATCATTTGTGACTCGCCAGCCGGTATTGAGCACGGTGCCCAGATGGCTCTTTACTTTGCTGATGAAGCTATTGTAGTCACCAACCCGGAAGTGTCTTCCGTGCGCGACTCTGACCGCATTCTGGGCATTCTACAAAGCAAGTCGCGCCGCGCCGAAAAGGGCCAGGATCCGGTAAAAGAACACCTGCTGGTGACCCGTTACAACCCAGTACGGGTAGAGCGTGGCGAGATGCTGTCGGTGGCCGACATAGAAGAAATTCTGGCGATACCGCTGATGGGTGTTATTCCCGAAAGCCAAATAGTGCTGAATTCCTCTAACCAAGGCCTTCCGGTTATTTTAGAGACCGAAAGCGACGCTGGCCAGGCTTATGATGATGCCGTGGCGCGCCTGCTAGGAGAAGAACGGGAACACCGTTTTATGACAGCCCAGAAGAAGGGCTTCTTTTCACGGATGTTCAAGGGAGACTAGCAAATGAGTTTTCTGGACTATTTCAGGAGCAAAAAAAACAATACCGCCAGTGTTGCCAAGGAGCGACTGCAAATCATTGTGGCCCACGAGCGGGGCCACCGCAAACAACCGGATTACCTGCCAGCGCTGCAGCAAGAACTGCTGGCGGTTATCCGCAAGTATGTGGACATCAGCGATGACATGGTACAAGTAGAGATAGACCGCACCGACACTTGTTCGGTGCTTGAACTGAACGTAACGCTGCCCGAGAAGTGACGCCGGCAAGGGTTCGGGCTAAGCTTTTACCTTCTTTTAAACATAGGCTGCCTGAATCATGCCGTTGCTTGCACGCGAGATAATGACCCCGAGTATCAAAGCGGTGCCCCAGTCCTGGACTATGGACAGGCTGGCACGCTTTCTGACCGATAACGAAATCGCTGGTAGCCCGGTCACCGACGATAGCGGCGACATCATCGGCATTGTTACCCTGAAAGATATTATCGAATTCCGCTGGAACGCCAGCCGCCCGGAAACCGAGGCCCAGTTGACGGAAGACGAAGCCCGCGAGGCCCGTCGCTTGCGCATGGTCATTTACGAGGGTATGGGCAAACTGCCGGTGGAGGTCAGAGACATAATGACCCCTATTCTGCTATCTGTTGACGAAGACACACCGGTGCGCAAAATTGCCAAAACCATGATGGCCGAGCATGTGCACCGTATATTTGTCACCCTTGATGGAAAAATCACCGGAATCATAACCACGTATGATCTACTCAAGATCATTGCCGACCGCGATATGACCCAGCGCTGCGCGAAGCAAGACTGAACCGGCCAGCCCGTATCCGCCCTCCGATTCGCCCGTTTTAGAGGTACTGCCCCTTATGCCCGCAGCATCGCAAGACCGCCTCAAGATGTACGTACTAGACACCAATGTTCTGATTCACGACCCCAACGCCCTGCTAAATTTTGACGAGCACCAGGTCATCATTCCGATGACCGTGCTGGAAGAGCTCGACAGCCTGAAATCCGGCAAGCAGACGGTAGCGGCCGATTGTCGCCAAGCCATTCGCACCATCGACCGGCTGTTAGGCGACGCCAGCCCGAAGCAGATTGAAAGCGGTGTACCTATAGCACGGGGCGAAAAAGCTGAGCCCATGGGAACTCTGTCGATCCTGATGAGTTCGGAATCGGTAAGCGGCCACGCCTTGCCCGAGCACTTGAACGATAACAAAATTATCAACAGCCTGGCCGCCCTGCAGAAACACCACACCGACCACGACATCATTCTGGTTAGCAACGACATCAACATGCGGTTGAAAGCCCGCGGCTTTGGCGTAGAAGCCCAGGCTTACCACAACGACCAGCTAGTAGACGACATCGGCCTGCTGCCCCGGGGCTATACCGAGTTCCCCGGTTCGTTCTGGGACACCATAAGCAAAGTCGAAACCAAGCAGCGGGATGGCGTCACCGAGCACAGATTCAAGCGCGAAGGCGAACTGGCGCGGCTGAACATCAACGAATTTGTGCTGGACCAACAGGGTTTTGTGGGCAAAGTGTGCGAACTGGGCGACGACTATCTGGTCATTCGCGACCTGCACCAGCACGACCTGATGAACGAAGAAGTCTGGGGTTTGCTTCCCCGCGATATCTATCAAGCCATTGCCCTGAACCTGCTGCTAGACCCAGACATTCACTTGGTGAACCTGACCGGCGCCGCAGGCTCTGGAAAAACCATTCTTGCGCTGGCGGCCTGCATTGAGCTGACCGTGGCCAGCAAACTCTACAAACGTATTATTGCTACCCGCAGTACCCAGGGGTTAGACGAAGACATCGGCTTTTTGCCCGGCACCGAAGCGGAAAAAATGGAACCCTGGCTCGGCGCCATTGTGGACAATCTGGAGGCGCTGCACGAAGACGACGAAAACATGACCGCCAGCGTGGATTACATTCTCAGCAAAGTCCCCCTGCACTTTAAATCCTTGAACTACATTCGGGGCCGCAGCTTTCAGCACAGCCTAATCATTATTGACGAATCCCAGAACCTGACCCCGCACCAGATTAAAACCATCATCACCCGCGCCGGTAACGGCTCCAAGGTGATCTGCCTGGGTAATCTGGCGCAGATTGACACCCCTTACCTGAGCGCTCTGAGCTCCGGCCTGACCTACATGACCGAACGCTTCAAAACGTTTCGCCACGGTGGCCACATACACCTACAAGGCGTGCCCCGTTCGGCATTGGCGGAATTTGCGGAAGCCAACCTGTAAGCTATGAAGATATCGCGCCTGCCAAGTGGTTAAAACCTGATTAAAAAAGCCTGGTCAGTTTGTTTGCTGACCGGGCTTTTTTCAACCTACCGCCAATTGGCCCAACACCCCGAACAAAAACCCTAGAACTGCGCCCATAGGCGGCAACCAGTGTTTTTCTAGCTTTGCCTGCGGAGCAATGTCCTGAAACACCAGATACAAAATACCGCCAGATGCAAACAGCATAATAAAGTCCAGAACCTCATCGTATTGCGCCAGCCAGACGTGCCCGACAACAGCTGCCGCCGGCCCCAAAGGCACCAGACAGCAGAATATCAACAGCACTTTTTTACCTTTCATATCTTGAGCTTTGCGGCCACGGTGAATGGTGGCTGGATCATCCGCCGCGGTCATTTCACGGTAGGCATTAAAACCTTCTGGGAAATTTTGCACCGCAATCAACAGCGCCAGCAGCATGCCACCCTGGCCGCCCACCGCAAACATAGCTCCCAGCGCCAGCGCTTCAGGTATGAAATCCGCCAGCATCGCGATCAACTGCGACACCGAGCCCTGAGCCTTCGCCAGCACCACATCCAGCAAACCAAATCCCAGCCCGCCTACAATCATGGCCAACGCGACCCACCAGCCACTTAGCAGGTCAACACTTTCTGGCACCAGCACCAGCGCTACCGCAGACAGCAATGCACCGCCACCAAAGGCAATCACCGCGTGGCGGAATTCGCTTTCCAGCCAGCTTGGCCCAATATGCTCAAACTTTGCCAGAACTGCGCCGATTGGAATGGCGGCTCCAGCCAGCGTTGCTAAAATAACGGTCGTCCATAACGAAGTCATAACTGCGGGTATCTCCCTTCTTTTTGATAAATTCCAAGTCAGCAGCCTACACACTACCCAGCGCCACCATTGTTGCCAATCAGCCATGTTGTATCGCCAAGCGGCTGCCAAGGTTCAACGTGATGCGCTTTTTCTTTACCAATACCCCAAAATTTTCCACCACACACCGCCAACCACAACCCAAACGGCCAGGTTAACCACGCTCATCACAAACCCGGCCTTCCACCATTCACCCAACTCTACATAACCGGAACCGAAGATAACCGGGGAAGTACCGGTGGCATAGTGAGTCAACGTCATCATGATGGACGACGTCGCCGCCATCATCAGCACAAACGCCATGGGTGGCGCGCCCAAGCTAAGACCAACCACCAAAAAGGCACCCATCATCGCCGTAATGTGCGCTGTGGTGCTGGCAAAGAAATAGTGGGAATACAGAAACACCAGCACCAATATCGCGGTGGAGGCCGGCCAAGAAAGGCCAGTACTAACAATGCCATCCTGAATCGCGCCAGAAAACCATTCAATCACCCCCAACTCGTTAAGCTGGGTCGCCATCATCACCAGCGCGCCAAACCAAACCAGCGTATCCCAGGCGCTTTTCTCGCCGAGTACGTCTTTCCAGTTCAGTACACCGGTGACCAAAAGAATCGACAAGCCGACAAAAGCGGTGGTGGTCGAGTTCAGTTTGAACGTGTCCCCAAAAATCCACGCCGGCACATCGGCCCACAACAGCAACAGTACGACAAATACGCCCAGCATAATGCCCTCATCGCGGCTCAATTTGCCCAGTTTTTTCAGGCGTTCACGGGCAAAATCAACCGCGTGGGGAGTGGCTTTGATCTCTGGTGGATACATCAGATAAATCACCAGCGGCATCAGCGCGATGGCGACCAGGCCCGGCAGCAACATTGCCAGGGCCCAGGTTGTCCAGCTTAAAGTAATGGCCGACCCGGTAGCGTCGGCAATCAGCTTGACCGTCAGCGGGTTGGGCGCCGTCGCGGTAATGAACATCGCCGAGGTAATGGGGTTGGCATGATAGTTCACAAGGGCCAGGTACTTACCAATTTTGTTGGTATTGCCGTTGTCTGGCGTGCACTCAAAACTCTTGGCGATAGACAACATAATCGGGTGAATAATCGCACCGCCGCGTGCGGTATTGCTGGGCGTAACCGGTGCAATCACCAGCTCGGAAATTGCCAGGCCGTAGCCGATGCCAATCGTGCGTTTGCCGAAAATGGAAATGAAATAATAGCCAATCCGCTCACCCAGTCCAGTTTTTATAAGCCCGCGAGAAATCATAATGGCCACGGCTATCAGCCAAATCAACGAGTTATCAAAACTGCCCAGTGCATCACGAATGGCGGTGCCAGGGTTATCGCTGGTAACGCCGCTTACGGCAACTACGGTAATCGCGACAATTGAAATGGCACCGATGGGCATAGCCTTGCTAATAATCGCGGCAATAGTGGCCACAAAAATAGCCAACATCAGCCAGCCTTGAGCAGAAACGCCTTCCGGCGTGGGAATAAACCAGATAGAGAATCCGATGGCGATTGCAATCAGCGCGGGCAGAAGGCGGAAATCGGACGTAGAAGAGGGCATCACAAAGCTCCTTTAGTGATGTTTAAAACCTCTTTTAACTTTAACGCACTGAGCCCCGAAACTTCCAGCTTCGAGGCTCACTGCGATCATCGTAAAAACCCTTACTGGCGAATCGTGTTACCCGACGAAAACAGGGGACGCCACAAAATTCCAGACAATAACCGAACCCACACGGGTGGCGACCAGAATAACAAGCGCCACAGTTAACAGTGCGCCGCCGTAAAATACGGCTCTGTCTTGATCAATGCCCATCACGATGGGAAGCCCGTCATACATCAGCCAGGCGCCGTAACAGGCAGCCGCCAAAAATACCATCGCATTGAACCAGGGCACCGGGTACAGCAGAGCGAAGCCTGCCAGAAACATCGGTGTGCAGGAATAAGCCGCCAGTGCAATGCCGTTAGACGGCGTTATCTCTTCTTTAGCCCCGTAGGTTTTAGCCATCCAGTTCACGGCATAACCCAGCGCAAAAACGCCCACCAGCATAGCAATGTACGTTAGCACGCTGAGTTGGGCCGCACTGATTTCGGTCAGCTTAACAATCCTTTCGCTGCCCACTTTCCAACCAAAAATAGCTGTTGAAATGTAAGCACAAATCGGGGCTATCGCCGCCAGAATCAAGACGTAGGCAACATACAGCCGGCGGGGTGTTTCGTGCTCGTTGCGAATGGCAGCCCATTCTGCGTCCGGTTTCGTGAATAATCCAAAAGCGTGTGAAAGAAGCATGAGCACCACCTGTTGTTGTCGTTGTTATTGTTGTCTATAAGAGTATATACGACACTTTCGATTTCGCCAGATCAGCGGCGATTGAAATAATCGATTAAAATTTGACTACCTACTCCCGATTCGAAATCATAAAGCGTCCCACCTTTGAGGCTCAACCTAGAACGGCCCAAGTCGGGCGCTTTTTAAGGCCGGCAGCCCACACAACGCCGTTCACCCTTTAATTTGAAACTTTTTCAGAATCGTGTCCAGCAACTCCGCCTGCTCGTTCAGTTTTAACGCCGTATTGGCCGTTTCTTTTGCGGTATGGTTACTCGCTTGAGTAATCGTCTCGATCCCCGTAACGCTCTCGGTAATGTATTCGGCAGCTTTCGCTTGTTCGCTGCAGGCGTGCGCTATTTGGGCCACAAGGTTGGATGCTTCATTCACGTTAGCGAATATATTTTTTAATGACTCCGTTGTTTTGCTCGCAATATCGATACCGTTTTTAGCTTTTTCAGTCGATTTCTCAATCAATGCGGATGTCTCTTGGGCCGTATTCGCACTTCGTCTAGCCAAATTTCTTACTTCGTCAGCAACCACCGCAAAACCACGCCCTTGCTCTCCTGCCCGGGCCGCTTCAATCGCGGCGTTTAAAGCCAACAAATTTGTTTGGGATGCAATTTCGTCAATTGTTTTAATGAAAGACTCAACATTTTTGCTTGAACTGTTAATTTCTTCCATCGCAACCATCATACGCGACATTTCTTTACTGCCTGCTTGCGCTGCTTGCTGAGCATCGGCTGTTAACTTCTGAGCTTGCAAAGCGCTATCGGCATTTTCATTGGTTTGAGACGTTAGTTCAAATAACGACGATGAAATACTCTCTAAATTCGTCGCTTGTTTATTTGCACCCTCAGCAACTTTTTTACTGGCCCCCGATAACTGACCACTGCCCGCAGAAATCGCATTGCCCGCTTCCTGAACCTTCCCAAAAAACTCATTTAGGTTAGCCACCATTTTCTGCATCGAACGGCCTAACACATCACGCTCTGACGCTAAGGAAACCTCAACGGTTAAATCGCCTTGCGCAATGCGCTCTAGTACTTCGGCTTTTTCCTGTAGGTTTTCAGCCATATTCTGTAAGGTCGCAAAAATCCCAATTGAATTCTTTCGCGACATTGCCTCAGCGTTGGCTTGCAGATCACCTCCCGCAACATTCGTTGCGATTTTTTCGATATATGCCGGCTCCCCGCCTAGTTGGCGCATGATACTTTTCGCAAAAAAATGCAGCCAAAGCAAAACCGAAAATAATCGCAATCAGTGTGCCAAACACCGTTATATTAATCACAAAAGCCGAATCGGAATTCAAAGAGTTCATTCGTGTCACCATGAGCGACTCTTCTCTTTCTTTAAATGTAGCAACTTGTTTTCGAAATTTATCAAAATGCTCCTTGCCTTTCGCCTGCCCTACGACGTTCGCAATGTCATAGAGAGTTCTTATAACGCCCACCTGCCGACGCAGAGCAATGTTCGGTTCACCAATTTCTCGCTTCCATGTTGCAACGGCCTCTCTGATTTCAGACAACAACAGTACTTGCTGAGGGTCTTTTTCAACCGTCACTGACAGCTCATCAATTAGTGCATTTATCTGTTTTTCACCTAATTTGTAAGGATCGAGAAACGGTTCTTGTCCCGTCAACAAAAACCCTCGCATACCCGTTTGCATATCAACAGCCGCTGATTCAATCGAGGAAGCTTTGGCCAACACCTTATAAGTGTGGTCTACCGAGTTAAAGTTATAGAGCAAAGACTTAATGCCCACATAAGCGATTGTCGATATAACAATTAAAAACAATAAGATTAGCCCGTTTACCAAGAATAATTTGGTGCGCAATCTCATGTTTTCCATGATTTTCCCCAGACTAAATAGACGCAGATCGCCTAGCAATTGAATTTATTGAAAACCTATACGCTTATCGTAGAATTTCTGAAAAACTTTAGGGGAAATCAAGCCCAACAGCTTGTTGTCCTCCCACTTCCAGCATAATTATGCCTTTTGCGCTGCTGGCAACATGCAGCCATCCGCAGGCGACTTTTCTGCTAAGCCAAACTTTGAAATATTAAAAAGTCGAAATCTTTTACACTTTAACTGTAGCTCAGCGCAACGTACAACTTAAGTGCTAACAACGCTAATTGAGCCATGCCCTGCTGTGACCAAGGTCACACAGTGGGAGGCTTCAGATGCAGAGAGAGCAAAAAAGGGGGACAGATTTAAAATCTACCCCCCCTTTTTTTGCTAAGGCTCACAGCGATTCAATTCCATCAACCATCGCTGATCATAACGCCTTTCACATTCACGAACTCGAGCATGCCAAAACCACCATGCTCACGGCCATAGCCGCTTTCTTTCACCCCGCCAAAGGGCATGTTTGGCAGCGCCAGGTTGTAGCCATTAATGTTCACCATACCGGTGTCCAGTTCGTCACGGGCAATGCGGATCGCTTCTGCTTCATCTGCAGAAAAAATACCACCACCTAAGCCATACACAGAATCATTGGCAACCGCGATCGCTTCGGCTTTATCTTTTACCCGAATCAGCGCGGCCACGGGGCCGAACAGCTCGGCGTCGTAAGCGGGCTGGCCTGGGGTGACATTTTCCAGAACCGTCGGCGGGTAATAGCAACCCTTACCCTCTGGAATCTCGCCGCCCAGCAAGCAGGTGGCGCCGGCGTCAATCGACTTGCGCACCTGATCGTGCAGTCCATCCCGCAGATCCTTTCGGGCCATGGGGCCGATATCGGTTTGCGGGTCAGTCGGGTCACCAAATGTCACGTTTTTCATCGCGGCAACGTAGGCATCACGGAACTGGTCGTAAACCGCATCGTCAATAATAAAACGTTTGGCGGCAACACAGGTTTGACCGGCGTTGTACACCCGGCCCTGCACAGAAAACTTCACAGCCTTTTCAATGTCGGCGTCGGCCAGCACCAAATAGGCATCGTTACTGCCCAACTCCATCACTGATTTCTTCAATGCTTTGCCCGCTTTTTCGGCAACAATGCGGCCCGCACCCGGGCTGCCCGTTAGCGTAACGCCGCGAACACGCTTGTGTTCGATCACCGCATCTGAAACGTCATGGCTGATCAGCAGCGTACGAAAGGCGTTTTGGGGCAAGCCGGCATCGCGATACAGCTGCTCAACCTCAACGGCCATACCCCACACGTTGGCTGCGTGCTTCAACAGTACGGTATTACCAGCCATCAGGTTGGCGGCGCTGTAACGGATAACCTGATACAGCGGGAAATTCCACGGCTGAATGCCGTAAATGACGCCCTGGGGCTGATAGGTCACCAAGCCGCGGCCACCGTCAATGTTGCGGGGTTCGTCAGCCAATACCTGCGCGCCCTGATCTGCGGTGTACTCGCAAATGGCCGCACACAAATCGCATTCCTGCTTGCCCTGCGCCAGGGTTTTACCCATTTCACGGGTCATCAGCGCGGCGTACTCATTCTTGCGCTCGCGAATCAGTTCAGCGGTTTTTCGCAGCACATTCGCGCGATCCAAAAACCGTGTTTGCCGCCAGCCCGAAAAAGCCTCGTGGCACTGATCGACAATGCCTTCTGCTTCTTCCCGGGATATCAAAGAATAGGTTTCGATCACTTCTTCCGTTGCCGGATTGATTGTCTGGTTTGAATCTGACATCGCTATGCCTCCTTCAGGTGGAATTGCGTTTCAGGACCATCGCCCGGTCCATCCGACCGAAATCCATCCTCGGAAGTTAACACACCAACAAAGCGCTAACGGCGAGGTTACATAATCGTATAACGGTGGCCATGAAACACCAACGGAGTAAGGGCAAGCACACTCTGGGCATAACACCGGCGACAGATTTGAAATCTGTCGCCTATCTTGTTTACGCTGTCTTATGCTTCTCCATGTCGGGCCGCGCGCTCAGGCGCCGATCACGCCGTTGTCGTCGCGGGTAATGATGACGGTTGCATCCCGCGGATGATCGCCCTCGGTGCCAAAGGGCCAATCGCGAGCCGGATGCTGAATGTTCACAAACATGGATTTAACGTCCGGCGTGGTCACAACGCCGGTTACCTCACAACCCTGAGGTCCCACAAAAAAGCGCCTGATGTCCCGGGTTGCGGGGCTGGCCGCTAGCATCATGTTGTTCTGGTAGGGTGCAGCGTCAGAGCCATCGGTCTGAATCCAGAGGCGGCCATTGTAGTCGAACCACAGGCCGTCCGGGCTGTTGAAGATATTGTCATCCGTCAGCGACACAACAACTTTTCCATCTACGATCGTCTCTGTGCCCTGCTCCCCGGCAAACAAAAAGATATCCCATTGGAATTCAGCTGCAGCAAAGTCTTTATTGGCTTCGCTCCAGCGAATAATGTGGCCCGTGCGATTTTCTGCATTGGGGTTGGCCGCATTCACCTGTTCTTCCGTGCGTTGTGAGTTGTTAGTCAGGGTGAAATAAACTTCGCCCGTGTTCGGGTCAACCGCGCCCCATTCCGGGCGATCCATCGGCGTAGCTCCGGCAATATCGGCGGCCAAACGCGTATTCAAAAGAACATCCGCCTGGTTTTCAAAACCCTCGAAAAGAACAGCGCCCACCGATGAACCTTGTGCAGCCTGCACGCGGGCCACAAAATCCAGGTTATCAAGCGACAGCGCGAGCCAGTCGCCCGAGCCATCTTCATTAAAACGTGCGACATACAAGGTGCCTTCATCCAGCAGATAGCCGCTGGCAGTTGCCGCATAATAAGGCCGCGAGGAAACAAACTTGTAAATATACTCAAAGCGGGAGTCGTCGCCGGAGTAACAGACAACGGGTTTACCTTCTTCAACCGGCGCAAAAATGACGCCCTCGTGCCCGAATCGACCCAAAGCTGTGCGTTTCTGAGGTTTGCTTTCCGGCGTAAACGGATCAATTTCGACCATATAACCGAAGGTGTTTGCTTCGTTCCGATAGTCGTCTTTAGCGCTTTCGGCCGCGGGGGTGATGTTGAACCGAATGTACTGATCCTCGCCACTGTCTGCCTGTTCCCAGTCGTAGCGGGTAGCGTTACCAACACCGTGACGGGTCTGTTCCCGTGGCTGCGTTTGCGAGCCGTTGGCAAAGTAGCCGTGCCAGTTTTCCTCTGCCGCAAGGTAGGTTCCCCAGGGCGTAGGGCCCATCGAGCAGTTGTTCAGCGTGCCCCGTGTCTGGGTGCCATTCGGACTGAAGCGGGTTGACAGCTTCTGGTAACCACGAACCGGCCCGCGGATATCCATTTCTGTATTGCCCGTCACCCGACGATTGAAAGGGCTTTCAAACACGATGTCCCAAGTGCCCGCGCTGTCTTGCTTTATATGCACCACCGACACGCCGTGCGCGGCTATTTCCTTACGCACTTCATCGGCCGGGCGCATGCCACTTTGGTTATAGGTGGGACCTTCAGGGTGCAGGGCTTTCTGGTTGATGTATTCATGGTTCATTACCAGCAGCCCCTCATCAGAGCGGTTACCGCCCGCTTTGAAATCAATCGGGAAAAAGTGCATGCCATCGTGGTGCATGCCCACTTGCTGTTCCTGCTCGGCGCCAGAGTTAGACGCGTCAGCCCTGAACTCCGGATAAGACCCGGTAATTGGGGTTCCCCATGGCAGGAAAGCTTTTGCCGAGTAGCCCGCAGGCACAACAACATTATTGGCGGTGGATACGGCGACCGCGTCAAAGCCAAGGGCCGTTTTACTAACGTTATCGCCATCAGGGTCTGAACCTGCACTAGCACTAGCAATGACGCTACTACTATCGCTGCCGCAGCCCGCAAGGCCGAAACCCATGATGCTGGCCAACGCCGCACCCACGCCGCCTTTCATCAAGGTACGGCGCTGCACGCGCGCATTAAGCACATCATCGAATACTTTGTTACCCGAATGATTTACAACCGGCTCATAATCGGGGTCCAGATACTTGGAATCAACGTTGTGCTTCGCCATGTTATGCCTCTCCTTGTTGCTCTTAATCATCGAAAAAAAAGATGGTGTCTGGAACACAGTGTCAGCGGGAGATATGACAATGCAGAGACTGTCAAAAGAAAAAGCAGGAGTAAATACGGGAGGGAGTGATGGACAGGCACATCTTGAGCATAATGCTGGGAACCGGGGACAGATTTGAAATCTGTCCCCTACCTTGGATGTGAACGGCACTTCAGCGCCCATGGCTAATGAGTAGACTATACTGCAGAGCAGAAAGAGCCGAAAAAGATGACAACATTCAATACGGCATAGGTGCTGACATGAATATTTACGCCGAATTACTTTCGACGATTCAGGCTCTTGTTCAGCCAGGCAAGGGGGTTCTTGCTGCAGACGAAAGCCTCCCGACTATCGCGAAACGCTTCGATGCGGTGGGTGTTGAATCCACAGAAGATAAACGCCGGGAGTACCGCAGCCTGATCTTTTCCACACCCGGGCTTGGAGAATTTGTCAGCGGTGTGATTCTTTTTGAGGAGACCCTGAGTCAGAACAGCCTGGATAATGTACCAATCGCCAAGCTGCTGGAAAGCCAAGGAATTGTGCCGGGCATCAAGGTAGATACGGGGAAAAAGCCCCTGATCAACGCTCCGGGCGATGAAATAACCTACGGCCTCGACGGCCTGGATGACCGGCTGGAAATCTACAAGAACCAGGGCGCCCGTTTTGCCAAGTGGCGGGCGGTGTACAACGTCTCCGACACACTGCCCTCACGCCAGGCGGTGGAAGCCAATGCTGAAATGCTGGCCCGGTATGCCGCACTATGCCAGTCCAAAGGTATGGTGCCCATTGTAGAGCCAGAGGTTCTGATTGATGGCAACCACACCATTGAACGGTCTGCAGAAGTGAACGAAGCCGTGATTGCGGAGGTTTTCAACGCCCTGCGCCGCCACCGCGTGCAACTGGAAACCATAATTCTAAAGCCCAGCATGGTAACGCCAGGCAAAGCGTGTGCGAAGGCATCTCCGGCAGCAGTAGCAGAAGCTACTTTGCGGGTATTACGCAAAGTTGTTCCGGCGGCCGTTCCGGGTATCAACTTCCTCTCCGGCGGACAGACTCCCGAAGAAGCTACTATCAACCTGAACGCGATGAACAGCCTTGGCCAGCAACCCTGGAGCCTGAGCTTTTCTTATGGACGCGCCCTGCAAGAGCCGGCACAGAAAGCTTGGGCCGGAGAACCGGGCAACACACCCGCTGCCCAGACCGCCATGTTCAAACGGGCCAGGCTCAACGGCGCTGCTAGCACCGGGGAATATAAAGCGAATATGGAAGGCTAAATCAATCGCATCCTGCCGTACAAGCACCCTAGCCGTGAAACAACGCCGTGCGTATGTCTACTTCAAACTACGCAGTACCTATCCCTATTCAAAACGCTAATGATCTTCCACCCCCTCCGGCTCAGAAAAAGAAATGCCGAATCATTTGCGCCAAAATCAACACGGCCATCAGCGGAAAAATGAACCGCGTGATGTTGCCGTAATCACGAGATTCACCTTTCGGCGCATATTTCTCAACCAGCGGCAGAATAACAATCAGCGCCACAAACAGCACCGCTAGTATGATCAGTAGTGTTTCCAAAATAAAAGTCCTTGAATACAGGGTGTTGGTTGAGACAGATGTCAAAAGTAATGTCCAAGAGTGTTTATCGTATATAGTTGCGTATTTTTGAGGAAAGACAATGCTCAAAACGCCCTATTATCTGATCGATAAAAGCAAACTTCTGCGTAACCTGGAGATCATTGCCAGGGTGCGGGAAGAGTCTGGTGCCAAATCCTTGCTGGCGCTCAAGTGCTTTGCCACCTGGGGTGTCTTTGACTTGATGCAAGCCTACATGGATGGCACGACGTCTTCTTCTCTCAATGAAGTCAAACTGGGTAAGCAGAAATTTTCAGGGGAAACACACGCCTACAGTGTCGCCTACGCGGATGATGAGATTGAAGAAGTTCTGGCTCACAGCGATAAAATCATCTTTAACTCCATCAGCCAGTTACAGCGCTTCTCTGAGGTATCTGCACACCAAACCCGGGGGCTCAGAGTTAACCCCGGTGTCAGCTCCTCGAATTTCACCCTTGCCGATCCGGCCCGCCCGCACAGCCGTTTGGGTGAGCACGACCCGGAAAAAATCGCGGACGTTCTGGATCAGGTCTCAGGCTTCATGTTTCACAACAACTGTGAAAATGCCTCCTTCGAGCGCTTTGATGAACTTCTGCAGGTAATCGAAACACGTTTTGGGCACCTGCTGGAAAAAGTCAGCTGGGTCAGTCTGGGTGGTGGCATTCACTTTACCGGAGAAGACTACCCTCTGGAGCGCTTCTGCCAAAGACTGAAGGCCTTTGCTGAGTGTTATGCAGTGCAGGTTTATCTGGAGCCCGGCGAGGCTGCCATCACCCATTCTACCAGCCTGGAAGTGACCGTTCTTGATCTGCTCAACAACAATAAAAATCTGGCGATTGTCGATTCGTCTATTGAAGCCCATATGCCGGATCTATTGATCTACCGGGAAAGCGCAAAACTCAAGCCCAACCGAGGGAATTACGCGTACCAGGTTTGTGGAACGTCTTGCTTAGCTGGTGATATTTTTGGCGAATTTCAGTTTGAAAAGCCTTTGCAGATCGGTGACCGCCTCTCTTTTCAGGATGCGGCGGGCTATACGATGGTCAAAAAAAGTTGGTTTAACGGCGTAAGGATGCCGTCTATTGCGGTTAGACAACTGGATGGACGTATTGAACTCGTCAAGTCATTCGACTATGACGATTTTGTGCAGGCATTGTCGTAAGGCTTGCCGTAGGCGGCATGACCTGACAACGTCTTGCTTTTAGCAAATCAACCACGGTTTATAATTGGAGTTATGTCTGGAAATGAAAAAAAATGTCTTGATTATCGGAGGTGGGGGCGTTGCTCAGGTGGTCGCCCATAAATGCGCTCAGAATAATGACGTTCTGGGCCAAATCACTTTGGCTTCACGTACCCAATCCAAGTGTGATGCCATTGTTAAAACCGTGGAAGAAAAGGGCAGCATGAAGGTGCCGGGCAAAATTCAAACCTTTGCACTGGATGCCCTGGATATTCCTGCCACTGAAGAATTGATCTATAAAACGGAAGCCCAGATTGTCATCAATGTTGGCTCGGCTTTTATCAATATGTCGGTGATGACCGCCTGCATCAATACCGGTGTCGCTTATCTGGACACCGCCATTCATGAAGAGCCGGATAAGATTTGCGAAGAGCCACCCTGGTACGGTAACTATGAGTGGACGCGCAAGGACGAATTTGCAAAGGCCAAGACCACGGCCATTCTAGGTGTGGGCTTTGACCCGGGTGTCGTTAATGCCTTCGCCAGGCTGGCGGTTGATGAATATTTTGACACGGTTGATTCCATCGACATTATCGACATCAATGCCGGGAATCATGACCGTTATTTTGCCACCAATTTTGATCCCGAAATCAACTTCCGTGAATTTACCGGGCGAGTTTGGTCCTGGCAGAATCGCCGGTGGACCAAAAACAAGATGTTCGAGAATAAGCGCACAGATAATCTGCCTGTGGTGGGTGAACATACCAGCTACCTCACCGGACATGATGAAATTCATTCACTGTCCAAGAACCTGGATGTGCCCAACATTCGTTTCTGGATGGGTTTTGGCGAGCACTACATCACGGTGTTTACGGTGCTCAATAGTCTGGGTTTACTTTCCGAGCAACCCGTGAAAACAGCAGAAGGCCTTGAGGTGGTTCCCTTGAAGTTGGTGAAAGCAATTTTGCCTGACCCTTCATCCCTGGCGCCGAATTACACGGGCAAGACGTGTATTGGTGACCTGATCAAAGGTCAAAAAGATGGCAAGGACAAGGAAATTTTTATTTTCAATGTGGCCGACCACAAAGACGCGTACGAAGAAGTGGGCAGTCAGGGCATTTCCTATACAGCAGGTGTTCCACCAGTGGCTGCCGCCCTTTTGATTGCTGATGGCACTTGGGATATAGGCACCATGGCCAATGTGGAAGAATTGCCACCTCGACCTTTTCTGAACCTGCTTAACCAAATGGGTTTGCCCACCTGTATTCGTGATGAAAAAGGTGAAAGACAGCTAACCTTTTCCTGAATTATTTTTTGAAAAAGACAAAAGCCAGCTATTGCTGGCTTTTTACGGTTTAAGCTTCCGATAAGTAGGTCCTTGCCTTTACGTGATCTACCATGGTTTAAATAAGGGACAAATTTGAAATCTGTTCCTGGTTTACACTTTTCAATCGCATCAATAAGGCCGCCAACACCATGCCCACCCACAACAACGATACAGCCAGCCAACTGCTTGAATTGCACGTGAAGCATGAGGTTGCCTCACTGAAGGGCGCAAAGCTTCGCAAGTTTTTGCGACAGGAGGTTAGTGAGCTTCTTGATCACGCGGGCAATGTCACACTGAATCGTATCGCTTCGGAAAACCAGGTGGCAGAAACCCTTCAGCGCGTTGTTGTGAATATGGAGCTGAACGCAGGCGTTCTGGAGCTGGCGGCTGAAATGGCAACCGAGGTTCTAAACGCACCGATTCAGGAAACAGCCGCATTGGGGCACATTGTCACCCAAGACCAAGTGACCGGCTTTCTCGACGCAGCGCTAGAGTTAAGGCACCAACGTAAACAGATAATCAGTGACATCATTGCACACCCGATTTATCAGGAACTGATTTCAAACATGGTGTACCACGGTGTGGTTAATTATCTGTATGAAGACAACCTGATTACCAAGTCGGTGCCCGGTATTGGTTCGATGGTGAAATTTGGCAAGCGCATGGCGAACAAAGCTGTGCCAGGGCTTGATGAAACATTTGAGCGCCGCTTGAAAGCGTGGCTTGCAGAGAGCTTGCCCGGGCTTATCAGCCGCAGCGAGAAGTTTTTGCAGGGCGCGATATCAGACGATGAAGTACGCAAAACGGTTATGGCCGCCTGGGAAAAAGTGGAAGATAAAACACTTGCCGAGCTCCAAGGAGGACTGGGCGCTATTCAGCTAAAGGAGTTTGTGGCGCTGGGCTATGAGTTCTGGCTGCAGTTCCGGAAAACTGACTATTTTGACGGCTGCGCCCGAGCCGTAGTTGCGCACTTGTTTGTAAAATACGGTGACCAACCACTGACCGATCTGCTTGACGATCTGGGCGTTACCCGTGAAGTCATCATGGCAGAAGTGGACGCCTGGGCCATTCCGGTGATGGGCGTGCTTCAGGAAGAGGGGTATATTGAGGCCCTGGTGCGGCGGCGGCTGTCAGCTTTCTATAAATCCGCAGCAGCACGCAAAATTCTTGAGCCGGAGTCTAACGATAAGGGACAGATTTGAAATTCAAATCTGTCCCTGGTTGAATTGATTGTGCCTGTCCATGAAAATGAATAATGTTTGTCTGACCGAGCTTTGAATATCACAGCCCCGTTGCAGCGCTCTATTCCGGTAGTGTCGCCGTTACCTGAATGGATGCATACCAGGTGGCCAGATCCTCGATTTCGGTGTTTGTAAGATCCCTGGCAACCACGGTCATCATCTCATGCTCCCGCTGACCGTCACGAAAGTGCTTGAGCTGGAGTTCAAGGTATATCTGACTTTCGCCGGCAATATTGGGTGCAATGGGAATTTTGGCAATACCATCGATGCCGTGGCAGGTCTGACATTGTTTTGCCAAAACCTTGCCTTTAGCGGGGTCACCCGCATGGCTGGGGGAAGTGGCGAGAACCATAATGACCGTCAAAGCGAGAGTGAACAGCGGTGCCAAATAGCGCATAAGGTATCAGTCCTGGGAATGGGCCAGGGGCATTACCGCCCCTGGCATCGATACGAACCGGGCTAACTTAACCGGCCGCTGCTACTCGCCGGTGTAGGCAATCCGATAGATAGCGCCTGCCAGGTCATCTGACACCAGCAAAGAGCCGTCTTTCAGCTGTGCAACATCCACCGGGCGCCCCAGATACTCGCCATTATCCGTGAGCCAGCCTTCAGCGAAGGGACGGGGCTCACCGGTCATGTTGCCCTCAGCGTCTACCGGGGTGAACATCACTCGTGCACCGACCGCTTCGGTGCGGTTCCAGGACCCATGCTGGGCCGAGAAAATACCACCCTGATACTCTTTCGGGAACATATTGCCGGTGTAGAACATCATCCCAAGGTCTGCTGCGTGCGCAATGGTCTGGCTAACCGGGTAAACCACATCGGCTGGTAGCTCATCGCCCTTGTATTCAGCCGTGCGAACATCGCCACCACCGTAGTAGGGAAAGCCAAAATTCTGACTCTGCTGGGTCTGCCGATTGATTTCGCCCGGTGGTATATCATCTCCCATACCGTCTACCTGATTGTCGGTAAACCAGAGATCGCCGGTTGCAGGGTTGAAGTCCTGGCCTACAGAGTTACGGACACCCAGAGTGTAAACTTCCCGGCCTGTGCCATCCTGGTTTATGCGAATAATGCCGCCAATGCCATGGGTCTGATAGTCATCCCACAGATTTTGGGGCGGCACATTGTGGGGCTGCCCTAAAGAGATATAGACCTTTCCGTCCGGCCCCACATCACAAACGCGCGCGGTATGGTTGTAGCTAACGTATTCCTCCGGAATCAACTGGCCACCGGCAATCAGCTCGGCAGCAACGACATCTGTGCCTTCATAGAAAAACTCTGCTGCGGGGTAGGCCAGAACGCGGTTTTGCTCCGCAATGTACAAGACACCTTGAGGGGAGAAGCAGGGCCCGTTGGGTACTTTCTTCGATACGGATGGCGCAAAATTTTTCACATCGTCTGCCACCCGATCTTTGTCCCGATCAGTGACCACCCATACTTCTGTTTTACGCGTACCCACAAACGTCGCCACCCCCTGAGGACCCACCGCCATATGACGGGCGTCAGGCACCAGAGCATAAAGGGTGATTTCAAAGCCTTTGGGTACTGAAACATTTTTCAACAAGTTGCGGATAGCGTCTGCGCTGCTGCTATTCTGGTCAATGGTGGTGAACTGGGAATCGCCAGTGACCTTAAATTGCCCCAGTGTCTTCAGGGTCTCGTCGGTTGTTCCCTGCGCCTGAATCTGTGTGGCGACAAGCAAGGTCGTAAGGATCACTAATGGTTTTTTTATCATTGTAAGTGCTTCCGCTGTGTGGTTTTTAACCAATCTCCGAAATCTGAGTTAAGGCGTCAGCAACATGGGTGTCAAGAATCAACGGTGAATAACTGGTAGGACCAGCTGTGAAGCCTCAGTCCGAAAATTAACTGTGCTTACTTATTCATTAATCCATCCTGAACCGTGCAACCTGGGTTTGCAGGCCCTCACCAAATTTCGCCAGCTCGTGGCTTGCAGCAGCAACTTCCGTTGAGTCGTTGGCGGATTGTTCACTGACATCCCGAATCAGCGTAACGTTCTGGTTGATGTCCTCGGCAACGGCGGTTTGTTGTTCGGCAGCGGTAGCAATCTGGCTGTTCAATCGGCTGATATCCTCCACAGCCCGAGTAATTTCCATAATTTGCTCACCGGTAGATTGAGCTTTCTCCAAAGTCCGTTGCGCAAGTTCAGAGCCTTGCCTCATGGTCACAACCGATCTCTCCGCACTGTTAACCAAACTGTTAACCAACCCTTCAATTTCGGTGGCCGAGGTTTGGGTACGTTTTGCCAGTGATCGAACTTCATCTGCCACCACCGCAAAACCACGGCCCTGTTCACCAGCCCTGGCTGCTTCAATAGCTGCGTTTAGTGCCAGCAAGTTGGTTTGATCGGCGACGGATTTAATCACATCAAGTACCGACACAATGTTCTGGGTATCGGCCTGAAGGCCTTGCAGACGCTGGGTCACTTCCAGCACTTTGTCGTTCAGTTCTGTCACATGGCTCAGGGTTTCATTAACCGCTGCCTCACCCGCTGCGGCTTTCTGATTAGCTAGATTGGCCGCAGTGAAGGCAGCGCCGGCATTGGTGGCGACATCGTTTGCCGTAGCCACCATTTCATTCATGGCGGTGGCAACTTGGTCGGTCTGGTCACGCTGCTGGGCAATGCCCGAACTGGTACGCTCGGTCACCACCGAGAGCTGGTTGGCAGAAGTGGTGATCAGGCCAGAATTGGTGTTGATACTGCGCACCAGATCCCGCAAGTTAACCACCATGGCGCCCAGCGCTGACAACAATTGCCCGAATTCATCACCGCGATCACTGCGAATATCAGCACTCAGATCACCAGAAGCAACCCGGGTCGCCAGGCTGACGGCTTCACGGATTGGCCGGGTAATACTGCGGGTGAGCAGCCAACCCGAAAATGCGCCAAGCACCAGCACGCTGAACATTGCGACGACGATCAACGTGACTGCTTGCTGCCGTTCGGAGACCATGAGCTCAAGCTGCAACTCTTGCAGGATGACGGCATCGCTGATGGTTGCGCTTGCACCCTTGACCATGCTGTTCTCTAGTTCCTGGGCGGTCCGAGTGGAGGCAAGAGCGACGTCGAACGCCTCGATGTAATCTTGGAATAGCCGTTCTACTTCTTCTTTGATGTTCACGGCGGCGTAGCTGTTCCTGACCAATTCAAGTGCCATCGAACCCATCTTAATGAATCGGTCGGCCGCGTCAGCGTTGTTTTCCACCAGGAATCTGCGCTCTTGTCGGCGCATTTGCTTAACCATGTTTTCCGCCTCAAACAATAACTTTTCGGTGCTGAGACGACTTTCAACCAAGCGTGAACTCTTCTCTAATGTCTGAATCGCCTCACTGCGTTGATTAATGGTATTGGCAAGGGCACCCAGATTTTTCTGATATTGCTGAATACCCGCTTGCATCGCGTTGAGCCTATCAATATCTGCCTGTGCGACAAGGCGGGGTTTAAGATCTTCCATTTGCAGGGACGCCGCGTTGGTCAGTGTGGTAACCCGCTCAAGGTATTGGTCTTGTTTTCGCAACAGGTAATTTTTTTCAGCGGTACGGGCTTCCAACAGAGCCGACTCGACACTGCCCACATCCGCCACTACGAGCGAACGCTCGCCATAGTTGTGCAGGGTGAAAAGCCCAATGGCCCCAATGACCACCGACAGCAGAATCAGAAGGGTAATACCCGCGGCTAACTTGCCGCCAATCGACCAGTTAGAAAACATGTTTGAGAAAGGCATTCTCGGGTTCCTGCGTAGGTAAGATGACAGGTTATTGCCATGCATCGTATATGAATTAGAGTAACGGCCGGAGCGAAAATAATTTGAGGAATTTGAGGAATTGATTGTGCTGTCCTCTCGCCAGACACTTGTTTTTTCAGATAGATTTTTTGACTTATCGGAACCGTGGCCGTGTAAGGTGCTGATCACACCGTGGGTCAACCTCGGGTAAGTGCCCGAAGGCACGGTGGCACGAAAATCAGGTTTTCATGTATTATTCCAGAAATGGCGACCGAGGTATTTAGCATTCCCAATAGCGACAGGCCCAATATGAAAGTGAAGATCACGGTTAAAAATACGCTGCAAAACTTATCAGCTTCGTTCACATTTATTATTCAGAGTTCGCCTTGAAAAGCACCCAGTCTCCACCCTCCTTGACGAGTGGTTCAGTTTTAGCCCACATGATAAGACTATCCATTCCGGCATCAATGGGTATGGTGTTCAACACCTTGTACAACCTCACAGACATTTGGTTCGCGGGCTACCTCGGTGATGATGCGCTTGCGGGCTTATCGATTGCTGGCAGCGTGTTTTTCTTGTTGCTCTCCATTGGTCTTGGAATACAGGCGGGTGCGTCAGCCATGATTGCCCCGGAGGTTGGGCGGGGTGCGGTAAAAGACGCCGTAAAAGGTGGCACCAGTCCGGTCAAGTATTGGATCAACAACGTCACTGGAATGGCAATTGGATTCAGTGTTTTGTCCTTTTTACTCGGCGCTTTCACCGCGCGATCCTTGGTCGTATTGCTGGGAGCAGAGCCGCATGTTGAACCATTAGCCATGGAGTATTTGTGGGTAACCTTGGCAGGTTCTATCGGCTTCATGCTCTCTTTTGGCGCCGCTGGGGCTTTAATGGCTCTGGGTGATACTAAGTCCAACCGCAACGCACTGGCCATTGGCTTTTTTGCGAACTTTGCATTAAACCCACTTTTCACGTTCGGCCTTGGTCTTGGCGTGACGGGCATAGCATTAGCGACCGTTATTATTAAAATAGCGACTGCATTTTACTTGTTACGAGTGCTTGCCAAACGGCTCGACATACGCATAAGGCCAGCGTTCGACTGGTCACGTTGGCAAGCTTTGCTCAAACAAGTTCTACCCGCTAGCTTCAATACACTCACCATTGTTCTGGGTGGCTTTATTACCGTAGCTCTTATAGGGCAGTTTGGCAGTCATCACGTGGCTGGTTACACAGTAGGCTTAAGACTCGAACAACTTCTGCTATTGCCTGCACTGGGTTTAAACAGTGCGGTTATGGCTATTGCCGGTCAGAACCTAGGTGCCGGCAACAGCGCGCGAGTGGCCGAGACCTATCAAAAAAGTTTGGTAATTGGCCTCGCTATGGCGCTGTTTTCAATACCTATTATGTACTTTTTGTCTCCGCTTATGATGAGCTTTTTTACCGACACCGATGCTATTAAGAACACCGGCGTGACCTATCTCAGGATCGATGCTTTGGCGTTCTATGCGTATGTGGTTTTATTCCAAAGTGTAGCGGTGCTGCAGGCAATGCGTAAGCCTATGCTCCCGATGTACCTCGGCATTGCAAGGCAACTGGTGATACCTGCGATCATTAACTATGTGCTGATTGTGCTTTGGGACTATCCCATGGTGTCAATGTTCTACACAATCGTGATTGTGGTGGTGATCAGCTCGGTGATCGCGCACTTTTATACCAAGCGAGAAATTAGCAGGCTACCTCAGGCTGGTGCACTCGATTGATCAGATTTTGGTAGCCTTTGGGGTTTGGTGGATTGATGTTTACTGTGGATACAAAGAAGTCAGGCTTTGCGGGGGTCCGTTTCCGCGACCATAGGTTGTTGCAAATTATGGTCGCGAAATGACAACAAACTCTCATTGCCCTCAAAGTCGACAAGAGCCCGGAAATCCAGCCAGTCGATCAGGCTGAACAGACAGATTGACGGATAATGCCAGTTTGTGAATTCGCCCGCATCCACCATGGCTGACAACGTACGCAAGGTCGTCATGATACGTTCGCGCTGGATGTTGTAAAACATCGCATCCTGCTCGATGTCGAGGCCGGATCGTTTCGACAACAGCATCGTGACACAGGAATCGTTGGCCGCATCAATCAACGTTAGCTGGTTTTCCTGATCCCAGCTCGGGGCAGCAATGCCCAGCTTAGCCCCAAGATAGCGAGCGATAACCCGGGAATCGTATATTTTTTGGCCGCCATCATTCAGCATCGGAATTTTGAGCGCCGGGTTATTTTTACGCAACTCGTCTCGCCCCTCGCCGTAGATATCCAGGTTCAAAAAATCATAAGGACGGTCCGCCAGCAACAGCCGGGTGCGTCGGACATAAGGGGATGTGGTCGAGCCAAGCAGCTTCATGGAGCCTCCGATTTATCGTAGTATCGTATAAGTGTCTGTAACTAACCTCATAGCACCAGATCAGGCAACAGGCAGTAGCAACAATATGGCACGGAGCGGCCGCTCATGAATAGTGAACAATCAAACCTTACAATAATCAAAGTCAAAGGATCCAGCCAATGAACATGATGCAACGACTCGCGCTTACCGCGGCGACCTCTCTCGTTTTCACTACTGCAGCCTTTGCCGAGATAGTGTCTGAAACGGTGGAGTATACCGTCGATGGTGATTCGTTCACCGGCTACATGGTGTATGACGACGATGTTGAGGGCGAGCGCCCTGGAATACTGGTCGTTCACGAGTGGTGGGGCCACAACGAATTTGTCCGCAGCCAGGCCGAAAGGCTGGCTAAAGAGGGCTACACTGCGTTTGCATTGGACATGTACGGCACCGGTAAGCTGGCCGAACATCCTGACGACGCCAAGAAACTCATGCAGGCCACCATGGGCGACAAACAGGCACTCGAAGCCCGCTTCCGCGAGGCCATGAGCATTCTGCAGGACCATGAAACGGTCGACGAATCCCGGATTGCGGCCCAGGGCTATTGTTTTGGTGGTGCTGTCGTGCTCAACATGGCGCGGCTCGGCCTCGATCTTGACGGCGTCGTCAGCCTGCACGGATCACTGGGTAGCGACATCCAGCCCGAACAGGGCGCAGTTACGGCTAGGATTTTGGCCTACACCGGTGGCGCTGATCCGTTTGTTCCAGTGGAGCAGGTCACCGGCTTTGTCAGTGAAATGACCAAAGCCGGTGCAGACCTTAGCCTGACTGTGTTCCCCGGCGTCAAGCACTCCTTCACCTCCAAAGCGGCTGATGCCACCAGTGAAAAGTTCGGGTTGCCCATGGCTTATAATGAAGAAGCCGCCAATCGAGCATGGGAAGGCACGATGGCGTTCTATCAGGATATATTTGCCCAGTAATCAGCCGTGTCGGTTGTCAGGGAGGACACTTGGTGCAGTTTCTCCCTGCCTCTCTCATTGCCCTAAGCTACTTCGCCCAACGTGCTGGCACAGGAGGTTAGGGTGATAGGCATTTTTTCAGGCTGGCCCGCCATCACCACCTACTACGCCAACTGCACTGGGTTTTGAGCGGTTCAGATAGTAGACCAACACGCCAGCGGTAATAAACATCACCCCAGTGTAAATCGCTGGCACCAGCGACATCGCGTAATTGTTCAGCATACCCAGCGCCAAAACCATCGACAGGCCACTGTTCTGGAGACCAGTCTCCAACGTGATCGAAATGCTTTGCTGACGATTAAGTGCGAACAACCGGGCGCCGTAAAAGCCAATAAGCATGGTCGAAACGTTTAGCAGCAACGCTACCGGTCCGGCACTGATGATTGAGTCAGCGAAGGTCTCCCGTTGTTGGTAGACCAGGAAGGCGATCAGCAAGGCCAGGAAAATCACCGCAAAATACTTGACCCTTTGCTCAACGGCGATGGCAAGCACCGGCTTAAAACGCCGGACGGTCATGCCAATAGAGATCGGGATAATGGTCAATAACACCAGACTGACCATGGTACGGCCTATCGGTAGCTTTATTGCCTCACTTTCTCCCATAAAGTGGAGCAACGAACCATTGACGATAAACGGAATGGAGAACACCGTTACGACACTCGCCACGGCCGTCAGGGTAACCGACAGTGCCACATCACCCTTGGCAATGTGCGCGTAAAGATTTGAGGTAGTGCCGCCCGGGCAAACCACCAGCAACATCACACCAACCGCAAGTTCAGGCGCTAAGGGCACCAGATTCGCGAGACCAAAACCAATCAGGGGTAACAATACCAATTGGCAGCTGAGGCCAATGGCGACAGCCTTGGGGTAAGCCAGCACCCGCCTGAAATCGTCAGGAACCAGAGATAATCCCATTCCGAGCATGATCAGAAACAACGAAATCGGTACGATCTGAACGTTAACAAGATGGACCAGCTGCTCCGCACTCATGGCTTCTCCAATGCCGGGGAGGCATTACAAAGGGTTTTATTTTCTGACTTACTTGTCGTCCAAAATCAACGCTTAGAAATACCCCAATAATGCCATCAGAGTCTAGCGGCTTGACAGCTGTGCGAGAAATTCATTTGCAGAATGGACATGCCTGCCAATCACCAAATCTGAAGTCAGTGATCATATAGTCGCCTTTGTGTTTTGGTGGATTGCTCCGGCGCCAATTCTCAACCCAGCAGACTAAGCCCAAACCAAAAAAAAGCCACGCGATGCGTGGCTTGATTCAAAACGTCGGGATTTAAAGGCTTATGCCGCCCAGTGATCGTCTCCCATATCCATCAGGCTGCCCTTGCCACTTTCAATATCGCTTAGCAACCAGTGAATTTCCGGCAACAGCTTTTCAAAGTAGAAGCGGGCAGACACCAGCTTGCTTTCCAGCAGCGGCTTGTTGCCCTCCCCGGCTGCAATCTGCTGGCTGGCAACGTTGGCCATGCGTGACCACATGTAGCCAATAACCGTCAGAGCCATCAGGCGCAGAAACGGCGTGGCCGCAGCACCTGCCTGCTCTGGATCCTTTGGCGCGTTGGTTGCCAGCCAAAGAGTGGCTTTTTCCAGCGAGCTTACAGCGCCTTTCAGCTCATCGCGATGGGGTGCTTCCGGGTTGTCCTTCAGGTAGCTGATAAGTACACCAAACAAGGTGCGCACAAGCCGCCCACCTTTCAGACTCAGTTTTCGGCCCACTAAATCCAGCGCCTGTATGCCATTTGTACCTTCATAAATGCGCGCAATACGACCATCACGAACCAGTTGTTCCAGCGGCCAGTCGGTAGTAAAGCCAGAACCGCCCAGAACTTGCAGGCCGATGTTCGTATTGTTGGAGCCTTCGTCAGTCAAAAATGCTTTCACCACCGGAGTGAGCAGTTGCACCAGATCATCGGCAGATTCACGTACCGCCTCGTCCGGATGGGCAACCGAGAGATCAAGCTGGTGGCCGGCAAACAGCGCCATGGCGCGCATGCCTTCGTTCAGAACTTTCTGACGCATCAGCATGCGGCGAACGTCCGGGTGCACAATAATCGGGTCGGCCGGGCCATCCGGGTTCTTCGCGCCGCTCATAGAACGGCCCTGCAGACGTTCGCGGGCAAATCCGAGGCTTTCCTGATAGGCCATCTCTGCCAGTCCAAGGCCCTGCATGCCCACCATCAGGCGTGCTTCGTTCATCATCGTAAAC
The DNA here is from genome assembly GCF_001043175.1 of Marinobacter psychrophilus. NCBI lineage: Bacteria > Pseudomonadati > Pseudomonadota > Gammaproteobacteria > Pseudomonadales > Marinobacteraceae > Marinobacter > Marinobacter psychrophilus. The sequence goes on along the minus strand of NZ_CP011494.1, from coordinate 1,025,245 downwards.
ATCGAACGCATGCCGTCGTTGGGCTCACCCACCAGCCAGCCTTTGGCACCCTCAAAATTCATAACGCAGGTTGCGGAGCCTTTAATGCCCATCTTGTGTTCCAGGCCACCACAGAACGCCGGATTGCGCTCACCAGACTCAGGCAGAACCTTGGGAACCACAAACAGCGAAATGCCTTTTGTGGTGTCTGGCGCGCCAGGCAGCTTTGCCAGTACCAGATGCACAATGTTGTCGGTCAGATCGTGTTCACCGCCGGTAATCCAGATTTTGGTGCCCTCAATGGCGTAGCTGCCATCTGAGTTGGGCGTGGCACGGGTGCGAATCAGACCCAAATCGGTACCACACTGGGGTTCGGTCAGGCACATGGTGCCCGTCCACTCGCCAGACACCAGCTTTTCCAGGTAGGTTTGTTTGAGCTCATCGGAACCGTGGGCGTAAAGTGCGCTGATAGCACCATGGGTCAGCCCCGGGTACATGCCCAAAGACAGGTTGGTGGAGCAGACCATTTCGTCCACCACAAACTTAAGCGTATGGGGTAACCCCTGCCCACCAAACTCCACCGGCGCATCCAGTGCAGTCCAGCCACCTTCCACAAACTTTTTATAAGCCGGTTTAAACGCGTCAGGCGTTGTCACAGCGTGGGTTTCGGGGTCGTAATGGCAGCCTTCGCGGTCACCGACTTGATTGGTCGGCTGAATCACTTCAGCCGCCACTTTTCCAGCTTCATCAATAACAGCGGAAATCAGATCCGGTGTGGCATCGGCGTATTTTTCCAGCTCATGAAGCCGGTCTACGCCCAGTACATCAAACAACAAAAAACGAAGATCATTTGCGGGGGCTTGGTATTTCATGAGCACTCTCCTAAATCGGATTCTTTGGTCTGACACATTCGTGTATATTCATACGATCGTTTTAATTTTGTGGTTCACCCGTTTATGACCGATTTATGCCCGTTCAAGATCCGGTTTTTTCTGCGTACCAAGCTGATCTGTGTCGGTACGTGATCAGGCTGTGTCACAAAAATGTCATCAGACAGAACCAAGCGCCTGCTATCCTGTAAGTCTTAATTCACTGAAATCAATACAGGAACAGGGCAGCAATGAGGATTATTGCGTTCTATAGCCCCAAGGGCGGAGTTGGCAAAACGGCGGCAGCAGTGAACGTTGCATACCTTGCAAGCAAGGACAACTGTCAAACACTATTGTGGGATCTCGACCCTCAGGGCGCTTCCAGCTTCTATCTTTCCGGTGCAGAGCCGCTCAAAGGCAACAAACTCTCTAAGCTGCTTGAGGGCAAATCGCCCATCGCCACGTTCATCCACAGTGATGTTTACCCCCGCCTCGATTTTATCCCGGCACACTCGAGTTTCCGCAACTTCGACATCAAGCTTGATCAGGAAACCGATGGCAACCAACTCAAGAAGCTGCTCGCGCCACTTTCCGAAGAAACCAGCCTGGTAATTCTGGACTGCCCGCCTACGCTGTCACGATTAACCGAACAGGTGCTAGAGGTGGCAGACCAGGTTTACGTGCCACTGGTGCCTACCTGGCTGTCTATGAACAGCTGGAACCAGCTGCACGATTTTGCCAAGAGCAAAAAACTGGGTGTGAAAAAGCTGCGCCCGTTTTTCTCTATGGTCGATCGCCGCAAGAAGCTGCACCAGGAGTTGGTTAAGCGTGGCCCGGAATTGACAGCCAACTGTCTGGATGTCGCCATACCCTATGCAAGCGTGGTTGAGCGTATGGGCGAAGAAGGCCAGCCTCTGGAAAAACTGGATGCCAAAAGCACGGCGGCCGGTGCTTATCGTCAGCTTTGGGCCAGCATCAAAAAAGACCTTTGGTGAGATCGGGTTGGTTTCGTTGTGTGAACCTTCTCTAAAGCGGGGTTGTGCAGCCTATCTACAAAACCGCTTGCAAATCCGCCGTTAAAAAGCCAGCGTAATATTGTGCAACGCATAAATGACCCCGGAGGTATTTCAAGATGCCAATCAGCGCCACGGATTTTTTAAAGAAGCACGGCTACGACGAGGAAGACAAGGGAGACCACAGCCTGCAACACAACGCGAAGGAGCATGCCAAGCACCTGAAAAAACCCCATGCCGGAACGCCCCATGACTGGGAAGACTGGGAGCGTTATAAGCTGGAGCATCCGGACGAGGTGGAAGACGACGACACAAGCGAGAAATAGGCATTTTGATGGTCTTTAATGAATCTGAATGACCTGTGACTGCTACCTGCCCTGCCCTGCCCTGCCGTAAAAAATTCTGTACTGTTATGGCAGCAGTTAAATCAAACTTGGCTCTGTGCGTGTTCAGATTGTTATTATTTCTTCAAATTCGGTTCAAACGGATGATAACAATCGCGGACAAAGCCAAGATTAGGATTGCAATCGCCTCGTACAAAATATTCTCAGGTGCCATATCTTTGCCTTGCAAGATAATGAGTCGGGCGAGTGCCGTAATCGCAATAAAAATTGGGTAGACAAAGGCAGAGCGCCGATCTGAGTAAAACACAGCCACCATGCCGATCACCTCTAGGTAAAGAAAAATCAGCAGGATGTCCGCAAGACTGATTTTCTGAACGCTGTAAATCGCAAGAAGCTCGAAGGCCACACCGCCCAGCGTCATCAACACAACGATGATCAGCAACAGGTTCTCGATCACCTTAAAAGTAGCAAGAGCGAAAGTCTTTTTGCCGGAATCGGCACCGGATACGTCGTCACTCCCGCTGGCCGTTGACTGCGCTTCTGAGTTTTGACTGCAATCTGTATTTCTTTTAGTGCTCATAATTATGGTTTCAGCATCAGGTGACTTCAGCGCACATTAAAGATATCGGCGAACTAAGCTGTGCAGAGCTGTTTCTGTCCACGTCCAAACCATACGTATATTGCGCAACTATTGATCAATGCGGCCCTGAAAGACTGCTATGCCGAGAGATTGCTGCGCTTGTCCTAACAGTTGTGCAGATTGCTGTGCCTGTCCATAATCTGAAGTAACGATCCTGAGCGGTGCCTGTTCAGGCCATGATTGCTGTAAGGTGGAGAAACCTCATGAAGCGAATTATACGCTGCCTACTTATAACAGCGGTGCTAACGCTGACGTCCGGGCCAACAGCGGCTACTAACGCTACTCTCGACGAAAATGTTGCCTGGCAGGCATTGAAGGAAGGCAAGGCGCTGTTGGTGGTCCGTCATGCATTAGCGCCTGGTTTTGGCGATCCGGAGTCTTTTCAACTGGAGGACTGCAGCACCCAACGCAATCTGAACGCAGAGGGTCGCAGTCAGGCGCGGGCGTGGCAGCCTTTTCTGGCGGCACGAGGTATCAATGAAGCCCGGGTGTTTAGCAGCCAATGGTGCCGGTGCATGGATACGGCGAATGGGATGGGCATGGGCCCAGTAACCGAGTGGCCGTCGTTAAACTCGTTCTTTCAAGGGCGTGGTGATCGCAGCCTGCAAACCCGGCAGACTATTGAACAAGTGAATGCGATGGCGCCAGGAAAGCCGATAATTATGGTGTCGCACCAAGTGAACATTACCGCATTGGCGACGGTGTCCCCGTCGTCAAACGAGGGCGTCATCATTTCGCTGCCGCTGTCAGAAAATCCCAGGGTATTGGCACGCGTATCTCCTTCGAAATGACCCTTCGAATCCAGCGCTTTCTAGCAAAACGTTTATAACTAGGTCGATTTCTATAACCCCTCTGTGAAGAGCGTGTGGAGAGCATGTGGAGAGTGCCTGTCTACGAATATCAATTTCGAGAGGCAGGGTTTGGCCGAACCAGAAACCAGCTGAGCAACACCAGCCCACCAAAAGCGGTATAGCAAGCAATAAAGACCCACGGCGGCGCTTGGAAATATAAAAACTGATGCAGCCAATGGGCTATGAAAGAACCATCGTAAACAGCTTGACCTGCCCTCGCCCGCAGACCCATTTCCCAGGTTGTAAGCGGGCAAATGAAACCAAACCAGGACTGCAAAACAACAACGCCGATTGCAACCAGGTGCACGCTACGGAACCACACATTTCTCACCCACTGCCACTTCAGAAAAAAACCTGCATAAACCAGCATCAACCCGAAAACGACAAAAGCCACGAACAATACATGCGTGATAAGTATCGCGTCAGCGGCAAAAGAATACAGCGTACTGAAGTTGATAAAGCCTCCTAATGCGCCGGTTTGGGGCCTGTGTGGCTGTCCAAGATCAAAACTAGATGTACAGTTATTTATACAGCATCGTACAAACATGCCAACGGTAGAAACCAAAATGACAGGAAGTCCATTATGCCAAAACCACGAGCACAGCAAGTTAGCGTATCCGATATCCGCAAAGGCTTCCAACGCGGCATTCTATTCGGGTTCGAGGATTACTGTGGCGGTGACAGTTAACCACCCGTTCCGGGTCTTCAAACTCACCCATGGGCCGGATTTCACAACAAGCCGCAGCAGTGCGGACAATCTCAGCCACGTCAGGATTGTGCTGTAATTCCATCGCATCCTGGCTGGCCTTGTTTTCCCAATGCGCAATAGCGATGAGCCTGTCCGGATCTCCGATCATACGGTGCAACTCCGTTCCACATGCGCCCGGCGCTCGCTGAATCAACTCGCCCGCAGCCACGCCTCCGCGTAATCTTCGGCTGTATAGCCTTCTTTGACATGAATCTCGAAGATGTATTTCATGCTCGATCCCCCTTGTACTGACTACGCCACTCCGATGAGTAAACTGCGCGTATTGCGCTGTGCCAGTCCATGATTAGATTGGCAATACGGATAAAGAAAGATCACTGATCATGACAAATCGAGGTCGTTGCACCGGCTGACCATAATGCCCCCTTATACGCAGGACAGCAAAAGGCCCAAGGACGAATCCGTGGGCCTTCTTTGTAAGCATGTGATCATTAGGGATGTTCGTTGTGCCGGATATTCGTTGTGCCTGTCCATGATCAGATTTTGTGGCAACCTTGGTCTGGAACACGCATTTTCGGTAACGGGTTGTCACTAAACGTTGAGAGAAGAGTGACCAAAAGTGTCAGTCGGCGACCGTTAACGTCATGTCACGGCAATAACTAGGGTTTATCTGAATTGGTTTTAAATTAGCAAACATATGTTTTAAAACATTTTTATTGTGAATTATCCAATTGGCACGGGTTATGCTAAATATGATTCGGGCTCCAACGGTTCGGGGTGAAAACTCTTAAGAATACCGGGCCGGAATTCTTACACAACGTCACATACAGATTGAGGTCATTTATGAGAAACATGAAGATGAACCATGCACAGTCAGGCTTCACCCTAATTGAATTGATGATCGTTGTTGCGATCATCGGAATTTTGGCGGCCATCGCGATTCCGCAGTATCAGGATTACATTGCTCGTTCGCAGGTCACTCGGGTTGTTGCTGAGATTTCAGCTCTTAAAACATCGGTTGAGGAGCGTCTGTCTCGCGGCATAACAACGGGCACTTTGACTGATTTGGGCTATACAGGTTCCAATTTGACTACAGAAGCCTTAACTGTTGCGGTAGACTTCGTCGGCGCTCAAGGTAACATCACCGTCACGATCGGAGACGATGCTGCAGCTGGCATTGCATTGACGAAAGTCGCTATTGAACGTACTACAGCGGGCGTATGGTCCTGTCTGATTGATGGCCAGGGCGCTTCTTGGGACGCAAGTTATCTCCCAGCTGGTTGCACGCAAGGCACTCCATCCCTATAGCATTGGAATATTAAGATTTTAAAGGAGGGGACTGTCCCCTCCTTTTTTATTTTTGAAATATAGAGTATCAAAGCATGCCGGAGAGCTCGGGAAACTTAGTCCTACTTACTTCTCTATTTTTGGTGCTTCTGGCGTTCGCGTTTCCAGTCGGACTCTATCCCTATCAGGACATGTTTCGTGATGTTCTGACATTTGCATCTGGATTACTCATTCTTTGTCACATTTTTTGGGCAGGAAGGTTCAAACTTTCGGCTCCAGGCTTTATTTTTTTTGTCCCTGTTTTTTGTTTAGGTTTGGCGCTCAATTACTTGATGACGTCGCCAAACGTGCTGTTTTCATATTATTGGCATTTTCTGGCCTTCGGTCTCGCGGGTGCTGTTGCAATTTCGGTTGCTTCCTTAGCTGAAACCTGGACCAAAGAAACGGTCGTCCGGTACTTGGCGGTTTTTCTGATTGCTGTGTTCTGTTTTTCGGCTCTGTTCGGATTGATGCGTTACTACGGAATACTTGGTTACTTTGTCCCCTTAATAACCGACGAGGGAACAAGGTTGATCGGGCCAATGGGTCAGCCCAATTTGATGGCTGTTCTGACGGCCTTGGCGCTTGGCGCCATTTTTTATCTACGGAATAGAGGATTGCTTTCATCCACTCGGGGATTTATTGGCCTAGTCGTTTTAGCGTTCTATGTCGGAAGCCTCACAGGCAGCCGGACTTGGTACGTCACTGCCATTGTTGCGCTGTGGCCCTCGATAGCAGCCGTATTTCGTTTTGGCAAATTGAAGTTGATCAACCGCGAACTCAGCCGAAACGGGCAGAAAACGCGCTCCGCACTAATAATAGTCGCACTTTTCGTGATTGTTTCTCTCCTTGCTCCCAAAATAGACGCATTGATTGCTGACTCTCTAAAAGAAATAGGTTTCATTGAGCGAATCAACGCTTCTGAAATGTATGAGAATCGGAGCTTGATTGGCTCCAGCGGTCGGTTAGATGAGTGGAAAAATGCCCTTTCCGGCATAACGACAATGGAACACCCATGGTTTGGCTACGGGGTGGGACGATATGGTGTTTTCAGCAATGAGCTGAAACTCAATGACCTTACCGTCAGCAATGGCTCGATTTGGCTCAACGCCCATAATGTTTTTTTAAATTTTATGGTCGAATGGGGATTGTCAGGTGTGCTGATTTTGCTAGGCTTCGTCGGCTACCTTCTGTGGCTCATAACCAAAGTCCAACCGTCTTTTGAAAACGTTTTCCTGGGATGCGTTCTGCTCATTTTGATGCTTCACAATCTAGTGGAGTTCTCGCTCTGGCACATGCCATTTCTGGCAATATTCATTGCTGCATTCACCTTATTAGATAATCGTCACTCTTTTGACTTCTCAAGCCACTGGATTCGGCGCGTCATTGTCCTTTCCGTTCTTTTCGTCTTTTTGCCTTTTGGTGCTTATGTTGCCAAAGACATGATGGTGGTGACGCAAGTTATGTACAAAAAGCAGCCTGATTTTATGGATCAGACGGCTCTTCGTGATGCCAGCCGAAGCGCTGTTGTTGGCAATGGCGCTTTGTCCGTGCTCATTTTACGTTTTGACCCCCCGGCATTGGGTGTTGGCCCTGAGCTCAATTTTATAGAATCGGTGGTCAATTGGCGTCCCGAACCACTTTTTCTTCTCCGGAAAGCGACCTTGCTCGCTGCATCCGGGGAGTCGGAGCGCGCATGTGAGGCAATCAAAAGGGTTACCCGGTTGTATCCGTATTCTGTAAATACTGTCCTGGACGAGCTTACTTATCTATCCGTTAAGTCTGATGTAAAGCCTGAAGACTACATCAAGTGTATTGCCGCCGAGAGACAACAAGAAATCAATTAGAACTTTGGCCCATGCTTTGCATATGTTGGTTATCAGTCGTCTCTTTTTAGACCAATTAGGGTTAGCTTATGAAGTCAAAACAGTGCGGATTCACACTTATCGAATTAATGATTGTCGTTGCAATCATTGGGATCCTTTCAGCGCTTGCCATTCCGATGTATCAGGGATATGTCGCGAAATCCCAGGTGCATCGGGCAGTTGGAGAGCTGTCGAGCTACAAATCGGCGTATGAAGAAAGAGTGTCGAGAAATGGGTCTGTCACGAATTCGGACTTGGGCTATGTGCCCTCGGGCTTGACGACCGGCGCAGTGGGAATTGATATTGCCATCTTGAATGCTGACCTAACGGGTCACTTGAGAGTGACCATGGGCGGCACAGCTCATCCCCTTATGTCAGGAGTAGTAATCACGCTAGAGCGCTCTCCTCGTGGGGCATGGCAGTGTGTCGTGGACAACACGGCTGTTTCCGGATCCTGGCAGTCCACTTACCTGCCGGAAAACTGCAGCCTTTGATGCTTATGCCCAGAACGCAATGCGCCCGCTTTCTCAGAATCACCAGCCATGATGCCAGTCATAACCAAGCCCAACTTAGCCTGTTTTAATGCGAGGGGCGGAGTATGGCTGAATTTCGATAGCTGGCTTGGTCGTGTCGGGCTGCGACGGTTATTAGCTCTGGTTTCAGTGAGACAAGCTGGGAACAATCCCAATGGCTTAATGTTGATGGCATATACTGCCTCGTTGGCTGCTGTGCTGGTTCGTGCTGGCGTGTCCGCATCCTTTATTGCACCATTGCACGAAGGTCAACATTAATAGGGTTGCTGATACTTGCTTTTTTCTGGGCGCTTGTCATGCATGAGTCACCGCCTCTAGCGGCGCTTTCTGCACGCAACAATTGCCTGAAACATAGCGTCAAAGCTATACACATATTCGTCCACCCGACGCAGCTTCGCCGAGCAAAATCGTCGCCTCGAAGGTAGCCGCCAACGCACAGTTAACCCATCCCATGCTTTCCAAACCGCCCGCACCCATCTAAACTCAAGCCTCGCTATTACTCGCACCTCAACCATCAGGCTGCAGCGCCCTAATCTATGACAACAAACACAAGCAACATCACCTTAACGGGTCTGGCACGGCGCTTTGTAAGCGACGGCCTGCTGGATGAATCCACGGCCAAAGACGCCTTTTTTCAGGCTTCTCAGAACCGCATTCCGCTGATCACCTACCTGACACAGCACAAGTTGGCAAACAGCTCGGCGTTGGCGTTTTCGGCGGCTATGGAGTTTGGTATTTCAGTGCTGGACCTGGATGCGTTTTTGCCAGAGGCGATGCCAGACAAGCTGGTGGATGAAAAACTGCTGCGCAAGCACAACGCCCTGCCCCTGTATAAGCGTGGCAACCGGCTGTTTATTGCGGTGAGCGACCCCACCAACGTTCAGGCTCTGGACGAGATCAAGTTCAACACCGGCTTAAGTACCGATGCGATTCTGGTGGACGACTCCAAACTGCGCGCAGCTATCGAAAAGTATATGGCGTCCAGTGAAAGCTCCATGGGCGACTTGGCCGATACAGACCTTGAAGGTATAGAAACAGAAGGCGCGGATGGAAACGAGGATGACGGCGCTGTTGTTGTTGCAGAGATAGACGATGCGCCCATCGTGAAGTATGTGAATAAGATGCTGCTGGATGCCATTCGCGGAGGCTCGTCAGACGTTCACTTTGAACCCTACGAGAAAACTTACCGCGTACGCTTTCGCACCGACGGCATTTTGAAAGAAATGTCGCGACCCTCTATAAAGCTGGCACCGAAAATATCTGCGCGAATAAAGATCATGGCACAGTTGGACATTTCCGAGCGACGTTTGCCACAAGACGGCCGCATAAAGATGAGGCTATCCAAAACCAAGGCCATCGACTTTCGGGTGAACACACTGCCCACGCTGTGGGGGGAGAAAATCGTACTGCGAATTCTGGACCCCAGCCAAGCCAAGCTGGGCATTGATGCGCTTGGGTATGAAGAAGATCAGAAGAAGCTGTATATGGACGCCTTGGCGCAGCCCCAAGGTATGATTCTGGTGACGGGCCCCACCGGTTCCGGTAAAACCGTATCGTTGTATACTGGCTTGAATATTCTAAACACTGACGAGCGCAATATTTCCACGGCGGAAGACCCGGCGGAAATTAACCTGGAAGGCGTAAATCAGGTCAACGTGAACAACAAGGTAGGGCTTGGCTTTGCCGAGGCGCTAAGAGCGTTTTTGCGGCAAGACCCTGACGTTATCATGGTGGGCGAGATTCGAGACCTGGAAACCGCTAACATTGCCATCAAAGCGGCACAAACCGGTCACCTTGTGTTGTCCACGTTGCACACCAACAGCGCCGCCGAAACCTTAACCCGCATGATGAACATGGGCGTGCCGGCGTTTAACATTGCCACGTCTGTTAGCCTGATTATTGCCCAGCGCCTGGGCCGGCGACTTTGCAGCTGCAAACAGGCTGGAAGCATCCCGAAAGACGTCCTTTTAGCCGAAGGGTTCTCAACTGAACAAATTGCAACCGGGTTCACGTTGTACCACCCGAAGGGCTGTGATAAATGCACTAATGGGTATAAAGGCCGCGTCGGCATTTACGAGGTGGTTAAAGTGACCGAGCAGCTGGCCAACATGATTATGGAAGAAGCCAGTTCTATCAAGATTGCAAAAGCAGCTCAGGCTGAAGGCTTTCGGACCCTGCGCCAATCCGCCCTGTTAAAGGTGATTGAGGGTTTGACCAGCCTTGAAGAAGCCAACCGCGTGACCAAGGATTAAGCATGGCCCAAAAAGCGAATAAACTGGAATCCTATGTATGGGAAGGCAAAGATCGCCGCGGCAACAAAGCCAAGGGTGAGCTGTCTGGCGTAAGCTTGGCTTTGGCCAAGGCCCAGTTACGCAAACAAGGTATAGTTCCAGACAAGGTGAAAAAGAAAGCCAAGCCGTTGTTCGGTGGCAGCAAAAAAATTACCCCCTTTGACATTGCCATGCTCACCCGACAACTGGCCACCATGATGAAAGCCGGTGTGCCCTTGGTGCAAAGCTTTGACATTGTGGCCGATGGGTTGGAAAACAAAGGCCTACAGGAACTGGTGATGTCGGTTCGGAACGACATTGCTTCTGGTAACAGCTTCGCCGGATCGTTGCGTAAACACCCTCGCCAATTTGACGACTTGTACTGCAACCTGGTGGATTCCGGCGAAAAGGCCGGTGCGCTCGAGAAAATGCTCGACCGTATCGCCACTTATATGGAAAAAACAGAAATTCTGAAGAAAAAAGTCAAGAAAGCGATGACTTACCCGATCGCCGTTGTGGTGGTTGCGATCGTGGTAACGGCTATATTGCTGGTAAAAGTAGTTCCGCAATTTGAATCGCTTTTTAACGGTTTTGGTGCAGAGCTGCCAGTGTTTACCCAGATGGTGGTACGCCTGTCAGAATGGATGCAGACATGGTGGTTCGTAGTGCTACTAGGCATTGTCGGCACCATCGTTTTATTCAAAGAGTCAAAACGGCGGTCACAGAAGTTTTCAGATGTTGTCGACAAATATGTGCTGAAAGTGCCGGTTATGGGTGAAATTCTGGACAAATCCGCCGTCGCGAAGTTTGGCCGGGTGTTATCAACAACGTTCGCAGCCGGTGTTCCCCTTGTAGATGCTCTTGAATCCGTTGCGGGAGCTACCGGCAACGCGGTTTATCGCGATGCCATCATGCGCATTCGCAATGACGTTTCCGGCGGAACCCAGCTTCAAGCCTCTATGCGGGCGCAGGACGTGTTTCCGGTGATGGCGGTTCAGCTGACGGCGATTGGCGAGGAATCTGGTAATCTGGACGAGATGCTGGAAAAAGTGGCCGAGCACTACGAAGCCGTAGTGGATGACATGGTAGACAACCTGACTGCGCTGATGGAGCCAATGATTATGTCGGTATTGGGCGTGCTGGTGGGTGGTTTGATTATCGCCATGTACCTGCCAATCTTCCAAATGGGCCAGGTTGTTGGGTAATTCATGGTTGATTTAAGCATTCTTCTGGATACACCCTGGTTGCTGTACACCATGGTTGCATTTGTTTCTTTGTGCATCGGCAGTTTTCTGAACGTGGTTATTTTTCGCCTGCCGGCGATGATGCAGCAGGAGTGGCGCTGCCAGTGTGAAGAGCTGTTGGAAGTGCCGGGGACCAAGAGGGAACCGGCGAAGGTGTTGAGCCTGTCAAAGCCAGCTTCTACCTGCCCCCACTGCGGCCACGGTATTCGCGCCTGGCAGAATGTACCGGTTATCAGCTACCTGGTACTGAAAGGCAAATGCGCCAATTGCAGCAAACCGATTTCAGCGCGCTACCCGATTATTGAGTTAGCGACAGCGGTGTTCTCGGTACTTACCGTGTACCTGCTGGGACCAACGCCTGCGGCGCTTTGGGCATTATTGCTGGTGTGGGCGCTGGTGGCGCTGACGATGATTGATTTTGATACTCAACTGCTGCCAGACTCTATCACCCTACCCCTGCTTTGGCTGGGGCTGATTGTGAATTATTTTGGCCAGCTGGTGCCTTTTAAAGAGGCTTTCTGGGGCGCGATAGTCGGTTACCTAGCGCTCTGGTCGGTTTACTGGCTGTTCAAGCTGGCTACCGGCAAGGAAGGCATGGGCTACGGCGATTTCAAGCTGCTGGCAGCGTTGGGCGCCTGGCTGGGTTGGACGTTATTGCCGGCGGTTATTCTGTTATCCTCTGTTGTGGGCGCAGCCGTTGGTATAGCCTTGATAGTGTTTAAACAGCAAGGCCGAGAGGTACCCATGCCATTTGGGCCTTATTTAGCCACAGCAGGCTTGCTGTGCTTATGGTTTGGTGATGAAATTGTGAGTGTGTGGTTCCGCTTTCTTGGTGTGTAGGCTTGGTTTATAAGTCTGGTTATATAGGCTTGGTTACAAAAGGAGTATGCGCGCGTATGGCACCCAAAATTGTGGGGCTGACCGGTGGTATTGGATCGGGAAAATCGATGGTTGCCAGCCTCTTTGGCGCCTTTGGCGTGCATTGGATAGACGCAGACGATGTCGCCCGCCAGGCGGTAGAACCCGGCACCCGAGCGCTGGAGCTGATTGCCGAGCATTTTGGTCACGACATTCTGATGTCTGGTGGCGCGCTGAATCGCGCAGCTTTGCGTAAGCTGGTGTTTGACAACGCCGACGAGCGTCGGTGGCTGGAAGCGTTAATACATCCCATCATCCACGCGGATTTGGAACGCCAGTTAAAGCCCGACGACTACAACTTGCCCTACGTATTGCTCGTGTCGCCGCTGCTGTTTGAAACGGTTCAGCACACCATGACAGAGCGAGTAATTGTTATAGACAGCCCAGAGAGCGTTCAAATACAGCGCACCATGGCGCGGGACAACAACCCGCGGGACCAGGTTGAACGCATTATTGCCGCACAGATTCCGCGCCAGCAGCGGCTTGAAAAGGCCGACCTGATTATTGATAACGGCGGCACCAAAGACAACGTGCGCCAACAGGTGCGAGACGCCCACAATGCGCTGCTGGTGGAATTTGGCCATTAACCGGTGCCAAGTATTTGGTGCTGGTTTCTTTACTGTTGCTTTAGTACTTACAGCGCCCTCAGCCTATGCGCTGGAACCCTCAATACAATTTCACCAACGATCTATTCCCCAGCACCTTGCCCCGCAGGCGTTACCCAGCAACTTTTACGACTTCGCCCCAGAAGACTACTGGGCCGAGCCGGAAGACTCTTATTGGCTGAACTTCAGCAACTGGGTGCTGTTGCAGGAGCGCACCCAGGGGGAGCGTATGGGACAGCTGGGGCAGTGGGCAGACCGAACCCTGTCCGGCGAAAGTCATAGCCTGCCGTTGAACGAAAGTTATTTGCGCCTAAGCTTTGCCACCGAAACCCGTGCCGGTACCGTGCTGAATTTTGAGCCAGAGGCGCGCTTTCGGTTGGACATACCCACCGCCCGCAAAAAGCTAAGACTGGTCATTGAAAGCGAAAGCGAAGAGCTGATTCCGCTCGCAGAGCGACAGCGCGACCGTCAGCTTACGGAACCGGAACGCTCTTCAACCGGAACCACGGGTGCCCTCCGGTTTTTGGGCCAGGTGGGTAACTCGATTAATTTCTCCAATGATTTTGGCGCGCGCCTGCACTTACCCCCCGATGCTTTCTGGCGCGCCACAGTGCGCAAGAACTGGCGGCCATCTAGCGACTGGGGTTTGCTGGCTCAACAGCGTTTTTATTATTACCATCAAAACGGCTGGGGTTCGCGCAGCTGGTTTGAGGCGCGGCACGATTTAGGTAAGGGCTGGGAGTTTATAAACTCATCCGAGCTGGAGTGGGTGCACAGTGACCGGGAGTTTGTAGCGGCCCAAGTGTTCAGTGTAAGCAAACGGATGAATAACCGTGCGGTGCTTACGCCCCGTATTGGTGTACTGGGTGAAAGCCAGCCCAGTTGGCGGACCACGGAAGCCTTTGCCGACATTACCTGGCGTTATCGTATGTACGGCGATTGGTTGTTCGGAGAGATTATTCCTGCACTGCAGTTTGCACGAGAAAATTCGTTTAAAGACGATAGCTCGCTGATTTTACGGCTGGAGATGTATTTTTCTGGCAACATTGTTCGGCGCAACTAACCCTTATGCCTCGCCATAACGAAAAAGATGCTACTGAAGCACTGACTCTGACTCCGATTGCCATCGCTCGCTCCTGCTTTGCCGACAAGTTCGGCGTGCCGCGGCAGCCGGGCTTAACCCGCCATGCCCACGCCGACTTATTGATTCAGCCGCCGTTTGACCGCGAGGACGCTTTTCGCGGTTTGGAGAGCGCCAGCCATTTATGGCTGACGTTTCAGTTTCATCAGGCAGTGCGAGCCGAGTGGCGGCCGGTGGTGCGGCCACCCCGTTTGGGAGGCAACCGCAAGATTGGGGTGTTTGCCAGCCGTTCGCCGTTTCGCCCCAACAGCCTGGGGCTTTCGGCAGTGCGTAACCGCGGGCTGGTGCGTAAGCAAGGCAAGCTGGTGTTACAAATCAGCGATCACGATTTGATTGAAGGCACGCCCATTCTGGACATCAAACCGTATCTACCATTTGCAGACGCGATAAGCGACGCGCATCTGGGTTGGGCCGAGGAGGCACCGCTGGAGCGCTTGCCGGTGGTGTTCTTGCCCGAGGCACGACAGCAACTGGGCGAGCTTTGTGCAGGGCCTTCTTCAAAGAGCTCCCTACAAAAATATCCGAATTTCGCCGCGCTGATTGAAGATGTGGTGAGTTACGATCCGCGGCCTTCGTTTCGTCGCGGCCGCGAAGAAGAACGGATTTACGGCGCGCATCTGTACGATGTCAATGTGCGTTTCCGGTTTGTAACCGACGAAACAGGCAGCCGTGTGGAAGTGCTGACAGTTTGTTAGACTGCTTTCGCACGGTTTCTTATTTTATAAAGGATTAGATAGATTTCTCTCACCCATGATTCTATAGGTTGCCATGAACGTTGAATGCCCCACCTGCCATAAAGCCGTGGAATGGACCGATGCCAATCCAGAGCGCCCATTCTGTTCGCACCGCTGCAAGTTGATTGACCTGGGCGCATGGGCCAATGAGGAGTACCGAGTACCGGCACAGAATGTAAGCTCGGAAGACCTGGACCAGTTGGCAGACGACACCCAGCACTGAGCGCTCGATTTATACCCGTTTTCGTCTATGTTTAGACGTCTTAAAATCAGCCGCAAAAAAATGCGGATTGTGCTGACCGTTTATACCTAGCGGTTACGGGCTTTTAAGTTGTGGGTTTCCGGCGCGCGCTTTACCATTACCTACAGAACCTTCCGCCATTGCCGGCAGCTTCCACGCTCGTTCATGATCCGTTCATTACCAATAAGGTAGCATTATGAAAGCCTCCCGTATTCCCCTGATAGCCCTATCACTTGCTATAGGCGCAGCGCCTGCGCTGGCCAGCGACGTTGATGTAAGCTTGACCGCAGAATCCGTAAAAGCACAGGTGAACTTCTTTGACAGCCGCGACGACATGCAACTGGGCGCCGGTTATACCTACCACGAAGGCAGCCGCCACATCGGCAACGTCGATTTTCACGCCCAAGGCCGCACGGCCCTTGGTAATCTGCCGACCACTGCAGGCCTTGGTATGCGCCTGATCGGTTGGGACGAAGACCGGATCGACGGCGGCGCTTTGGCGCTGGGCGGCTATGCAACCGTGAACATTCCCGATATACCGGGTTTGTCAGTGACTGGCGGCCTACACTATGCCCCCAGCATTCTGGCGTTTGGCGATTCCGATGACATGACCAGCCTTGAAGCCCGTGTTAGTTACCGTGTGATTCGTAACGCAGAGCTGTTTGCCGGTTACCGCTACCTGAACACAGATTTGGATGGTCGCAGCGATCTGAACCTGGATGAAGGCGTTATGGCCGGTATGAAATTGTACTTCTGATCAATTTTCTGCCGAGCCTGTAAAAATCCCCGGCCCGCGCACTGCGGCTCGGGGATTTTTGTATATTGTCTGAGCTGCTGTTATTTTGATCACTCAATCACAGTAACCCATAAGGTTATTATCAAGCCTAGAGGTGATATGTCAGTCAACACAGGCGCACCTTCCCCCGCTGCCCAAAAACGTCATGCTTTGGCGTTTATTCTATTACTGCTTGCCGGCGCTTTGTTTGGAGCATTTTATAAACCTTCGCCAAGCGCACTCAGCAGCCGTGACAGTGCCGGCGAGGAATTTCAGTTTGCCACGCTACCGGCGCTACCCGGCTGGGCCAATGCGCCCTTGCCCGATTTTTCTAGCTACGCGGATACTGACGAAAAAAAAGCCGCTTTTTTTGAATTTCTGTTCCCACGCATTGTGCTGGCAAACAGCCGCATTTTGCTGGAACGTGAGTACTTGGACGCTTTGGCTGCAAAATCCCAGCTTTCCGGCAAAGAAAAACAATGGCTGAAAAACGAAGCCAAACGCCTACGGGTCGACCTCACGCCAGTGGGCAAGGCCCAGATTGCCAAGTTAAAAAGACGCCTGGACGTAATACCGCCGTCGCTGATTATGGCCCAGGCGGCTAACGAGTCCGCTTGGGGCACGTCGCGCTTTGCGGTGGAAGGTAACAATCTGTTCGGCCAATGGTGTTTTACCGCTGGCTGCGGCCTGGTGCCGCTTAGTCGGGTATCGGGCGCCAGCCACGAGGTGGCCAAGTTTTCTTCGCCATATCGTTCGATACGGGCCTATATAGAGAACCTGAACCGCCACCCTGCCTATCAAACATTGCGGGATATTCGCCTAACCGATCGCAAACAACAGGAACCGCTGTCTGGCAAGGGGCTGGCTGCCGGGTTAGAACTTTACTCCGAGCGTGGTGACGAGTACATCGACGAGATAACGGAAATGATCAGCCATAACGATCTGGCCGTGTACGATCAGGCGTTTGCCGAAATCTTGCAAGATCAAAACCCGGCTCATCTACAACAATTGGCCAGTGCCAGCTCTGTTGACGAGCTGCTGCCACGTTAAAGGCGGTCTTTAGCTAGAAACCGTTGTTATCTCCAAGTAGCTGTTTTCTCAAAGCATGGCTGGCTAAAGCACGCCCAGTTCGCGGGCCCGGACAATGGCTTGGGTGCGGGATTTAACACCCAGCTTGGCGTTTATTCGGCGCGCGTGGGTTTTAACGGTGTGCAGTGAAATGTGCAGTTTGTCTGCAACTTCCTGATTAGACAGGCCACGGGCAATGCATTCCAACACGCCTTTTTCCCGTTCACTGATAGGCTCAGCAAGAGGCACAATTACCCTCGTCGCACTCGTCGCTGCCTTGATACCAAACAGCTTTACCAAAGCATCGCTGAAAACACCGGTTGGAAGCTGATCAGACGTTTGCCGTAACAGTGGCTCAAGTTCTTGTTTGAGCTCGGTAAACGGACTGATGAAATGCTCTTTGGCCGCCAACTCAACAATACTGACCAGGCGCTTGACGGCTTGGGCAGGACTTTTTTCCCGGGCAAGCAGCGCAACGTCTAACAGGCTCATGTGCATGTCTACACCCATGGGCACGGAATCGCGGTAGCCAGCACGCAAGCCACTCAACTGGGTTCTGGCCGCGCCATACTCGCCGCGGGCCATGGCAATGCGCACTTGCAGGCAGTCCATCAGCCCCGGCATGGTGGGGAAGAGTTCCGGTGAATAGCCAGCTTGGCGATAAGGCACTATTTTGGCCATCGCCTGGGCTGCCCTGTCGGTCTCGCGCTGGCCCAGCCAGCACGATGCCTTTAATGCTTCCAATACCGGCACATAAAGTTCACCGTCTACCTGCCATGACTGCATGGTGCGTTCTGCGCGGGCAATCCAGGCAAAGGCTTCGTCAAAATGGCTCTGGCTGCGGCAGATAAGTACCCGCAAACACATAGCCATTAACAGGCCCAGATCTCGGGTTTGTTCGGCCTGCCGGGTGCACACGGCCAAAACCCGGTCTACATCCTGATATCTACCCTGGTGCCATAACACCAGCGCGAGATTCAGCTGTAGCCGGATTTCCCCGACCCGCGCCGGCCGCGCCAACTCTTGCATGGCCGTATCCAGACTGCTGCGCAGCAGATGTTCGGTGTGGCGAAGCTCGCCTTTACTCAGTTCGATGCGGGCATGGGCGTAAACCGCCAAGGCCTCGGAGCCGGTATCGCCAGCCTGTCGTGCCAGGCGTGCGGCTTCGCGGCTGGCCTGGCGAGCATCGGCGAAACGGCCGAGGGCACACAAGGCGCTGGATCGCACCAGCTGAGTAACCAGTTGGCCCTGAATGGATAACTCCGAATCTTCAAGAGCAGCTTCGGCCAGCACCAGAGCCGGTTCTACCTGGCCCTGGCCGCGAGCAATAAACGCCTGTAGGGCCTGAATACGCCCCAGCGGAATGTCGTGTGTTCCCACCTTACCCAAGTGTTCAATCAGCTCTGTTGCCTGGCGACATTGCCCGCCAATGGCATGTACCCAACCAAAAACCAACCGCAGCCGTGGATTGGCGGCCAGTGCGGGTGCCGGCAGGCTACACCTGAGGCGTAGCAATGATGCGGTGTCTTGCCCCAGAAGAAGAGCCTCGGAGCCTTCCGCTGCCATACGCCGGATCTGTCCCACGTCCGCAGACATCAGAGCGTATTTCAAGCCTTCTGAGTACTGACGGC
The DNA here is from genome assembly GCF_001043175.1 of Marinobacter psychrophilus. Taxonomy (NCBI): domain Bacteria; kingdom Pseudomonadati; phylum Pseudomonadota; class Gammaproteobacteria; order Pseudomonadales; family Marinobacteraceae; genus Marinobacter; species Marinobacter psychrophilus. The sequence continues at coordinate 1,006,492 of NZ_CP011494.1, read as the reverse complement.
GCTGGGCGAACCACTCACTCACCCGCAGCATGCGCTGAGCACCGCCGTTCAACACCGGCGTTTGCAACCAGTCCAGCAGCAGAGGATTCAGCCGGTACCAGCGGCCACGCCCGGCCATAAGCTTTGCAGGCAAGCCGCGTTCGACCGCCTGTGAGGGCACCAACTGAGAGAGTGTTACTGGTGTAGGCGTTGCCTGCGCGAGCGCTGTTTGTGAAGGTGATAAGGCTAATTCGGTCGTGGTATCCGCCAGCGATGCGAATAGATCGTCAGAAAACACATCAAGTTCGGCCAGTGCACGCAGCGCCAACAGCTGCGCGTTTGTGTAATGGCCCAAAACGGCATCCGCCAGAAATCGCTGAATACTTGCGGTGTCTTGCAAGGCTTTACGCTCGCGGCTACTGCGCAACTCACCACGGTACAGCGCTAGAGGCGTTGGCCAGCCTTCAGTGAGGCTGTAAAGATTGTCGACCGAAACGGTAGTCAATGTCTGTTGCTGCAATTCGCTGGCGAAAAATTCAAACACTTCACTGCGACTGAATTCTAGTTTATCCGGGCCGAGGCTGTTAAACCGGTTTTGCAGCTCCAGCGAATGGGTGCTGATAGCCAGCGGGCCGCGGGATATGCCAAGCAAGCACAGTTGAGCTGGCAGGTTATCCACCAATTGTTGCAATAGTGCCAAGGCCGCCGGATTGCTGATTGCATCCAGATTGTCCAGCACCAGCACTTGAGGCAGAAGTCTGGCCGAATCGGGCCGCTCTGTGGCTGCCAGCAACCACTGCAAGCCGTCGGCAAATGCGCCGCTGTGTAAAGGTTCCGGCTGATTCAGCACTACCGCCAAGAGCATTAAAAAACGCTCGGGAGCGTTATCTTGGGCGCTCAGAGTTACCCAGCGGATACGAGCGAAGGAAAAATCAGACGCCAACAACGCCTGCGTGGCAGCGGCCGATTTGCCATAGCCACAAGGGCCGTAAATGTTTAACAGTCCGGCAGGCACCACACTGCCCATCAACAGCTGATTTAACTCTGGCCGAACCAACAAACCTTGCAGGTGTTTTTCATCAAATGGTAGTTTCACCCGCTGCTGCAAAAGCTCACGTACCCGCTCGCCGCGCTGAAGCGCGCTGTTAGCGGTCTGGAATTCGTCGTTTGCGGCTTTACCCTTTTCAACTTGTTTCACGCACTGCCCCGTCGATACCGGCGCGTGGCGAACAAAAGCCCTGCACTGACCGGAAAATTCCAAAAGTGGCATTATAATCGTCGGCTTAGCGGCCGCGATTAAGGTACAGCGCAGATTAACATAAAAAAGGCGGGCACCAAGGCCCGCCTTTTTATTTCCGGTACTTTCTATTTAAAAAGTACTTTCTACAAGGTGCTTTCTACCATCTACTGCCTTCAGGATTAGCGTACACCAGACCTGCGCAGCGCGGCCGGAGTGTAGTCACGAGACTGCCGTTGAATGCCGAATTCGTACGGATTGGCTTCTTCGTTAGTCAGGCCCAGCACCAGGTAGCGGCCAGAAAGCACATCGTAGATGGCTTCCACAGCGTACCAGGGCACATCGCGATCGTAGAACTGAACAGCGTGGGCTTCTGAAACCCTCCACAACTCGCCACGTCCGTCGTACTGGTCAATCACCGCTGCCTGCCAGGAATCTTCGTTAAAGTAGATGTCACGCTTGGCATATATGTGGCGTTCACCTTCCTTCAAAGTAGCGCGCACATGCCATACCCGGTGCAGTTCGTAACGGGTCAGCTCTTGGTTCATGTGGCCAGGCCGCACGATATCGGTGTACTTGACATCACGATCGAGCAGCTTGTAAGAATTGTACGGAATGTACATTTCTTTTTTGCCCACCAGCTCCCAGTTGTAGCGGTCTGGAGCGCCGTTCATCATATCCAGGTTATCTGAGGTACGCATACCGTCGGCCGCGGTGCCCGGGCCGTCATACGCGACCTGAGGCGCACGGCGAACACGACGCTGTCCAGCGTTGTAAATCCACGCACGGCGGGGTTCGGCGATCTGGTCGATGGTTTCGTGTACCAGCAGCACGTTACCTGCCAGCCGAGCCGGGCCCACAATGGCCTGTTTAAAGTAAAACAGCACGTTGGGATCGGGGTTCTGATTGGCGTCTTCCAGGAAAGTACGGTAAGTCAACTCTTCCTGAAACCGCACTACGCTGAAATCGCCGCTTTCTGTGGGTGTTACCTGACCAATGTTACGCAGCACCGAGCCGCCGCGGTAACGGGTAATATGGTTCCAGTAAACTTCCAGACCAGTTTGTGGCATCGGGAAAGGCGTGCCAGCCTGATAATTTTCCAGCCCAGAACCGCCTTCTTTCAAGGTCACCGTGGTGGCATTCGCGCGGGTTTGCTCCTGCACGGCTTGCGGGTACGCCATGGTGCGACGAGTTTGGTACACCGGCATCACGAAGTTGTCGTACTTTTCAATCATCGCCACCTGACCCGGTGACAAATTAGCGCGGTACTGATCGACGTTGCTGCGATTGATGGTGAATTCTGGCGTATCTGACGGGAACGGGTTCACGTAAATGCCATCATTCATGTAGCCAGCCGGCGGAGTGGTCAAGCCACCCTCAAAGGCGGGAATAGCGCCGCCATTGCCAGCTTGCTCGGCACCCATCATGGTCAACGAATCGCCCAATTTGGCGGCTTCGCTTTCTGACACCGCGGCAAATGCGTTCATACTGAAAAGCGATGCCGCAAGAATCCCGGTGGTCAGTATTTTGTTGTTCAATTTCATAAATAATACCTCGCTAAACGAATAAGAGACGGATTAGAACGAGTAGGAAACGCTCGCGCTGATGAAATCGCGGTCTCTGAAATCGTTATAGGGTTTGCCACCGAAATAGTTTGTGTAGCTGACATCAGCACTGATCTTGTTCTGATATACCGCTTCCAGGCCCAAACCAATAGACTTGTTGCCTTCGTTAAACGCGCCACCGGGTTGCGGGGCGTAGCCTTTCACATCGTGACTCCAAGCCAAGCGTGGGAACAGGTTTACGCCAGAGAATGCGTCCAGGTAATCCCATACCAGGCGGGTGCGATAGCCCCAAGAGAAGTCCGTGGTGAAGCCCTCGTTTTCGCAGTAGGCAGTGTTGAGGTTTAAGGGGCCTCTTAAAGGATTCGTGCCGCATAAATCCACAACACCCAGTGGTGAATTTGTATCGACTAAAGTTGGTCCGACGCCAAAAGCGCCAGACCGGCCATAACGTGCCTTGTCGTTACCTAGCAAATCATGAACGTACGTGGCCCCTACTTCGTTGATCAGCGACAGACGACTGGCGCCCATGACTTGGTCAAAGAATTTTATCAGAGTGAACTGAGCCTGGGACACGTCATAACGATCAAAGCCTGGAGCAGTCAAACCCGCAAGAGAATCGCTGCTGGATAAATCCAATCTTTCGCGTGTTCTCTGTTCCAGCAGGCTGACTCCAGACTCATTCCCTGCGAGGAGAAGTTCAAACGCGTTCCACTGGACAGGCAAGTCTTTGCGGAAGCTGTACTCGGCACCCAGCGACCAGCCACCCGGTATTGTCGTGTTGATACTGATGCCGTAAAGGTCAATATTTTCAGGATATTCAATAAAAACGGTTGGAGTAGTCACTGCCCCCCCAGTTCTCACAATACCGCTAACGTAAGGCAAACGACTATTATACTTGATGTAGTAGAGACCAATTTCAGAATCGTTTAAAGCCGGTACATACCAGCGCAAAGCCACACCGAACTGATCTTTACTGTCGGCTTCACGATCGCCTATTCGTTGTGAAACAGCCCCTAAAGCTGCGCTGTTCACCTCAGTAGTCTGGCCAGCGAGATAAACTGGCCCACAACCATCAGCCACAAAATCCACTGTAGAGAAGAAAGTACCGCAATCATCTGTGCGGACTTTTTCCCAATCGGTTTGAACAAAACCTTCAATGGTGACGTTTTCAGTAATACCCGCAGAAATGTAGAACATTTCTACCGGTAACAGCGCATCTTTTAGCTCAGCGCCCGGCGCACGAAAAGCGTTCACGTCGATAGGGTTAATGGTATTAATGCCACCGGGAATAAATGTACTCTCACCCCAACTAACCACCTGGTTGCCGTAGCGCGCGCTCACGGGAACATTTCCGAGGTACCAGTCAGTGAAAATATAGGCATCCAAAATTTCACCGCCGGAGGCGTTGTCGCTGCCATCCGAGCTCAATGGCTTAAACCGGCGGTTCTCGTCTTTTAATTCAAAATCGTACCAGTAGCGGCCACGAACCAGCGCACCCACACGGGTGAGCACGCTGCTGTCCACATCGTAGCTGAGGAAGAGTTCACTGTTGCCTTTAACAAGCTTGGAAACCGTATCGCCCTTGTCGAAATTCAGGTTGCCGTCGTCGTAGTTGGTCGAGGAAGCCGTGCCCCCGTTACCAAGGCCCACCAGGCCCTTATCACGGTTCTCGGTACGCCAGGTAGCCCCGGCAGACAATGTGGTATTGAACTGAGCTTCTACGCCACCCAGTTTTTCAGAATCAAAAGAATAAGCTGAGGCATAACCGGAAAAACCGGCCGCGATGGCAATCGCCAGCGGCAATCTCTTCCAGGTACGCGGTGCGTGTTGGTTTTTTATCATTGGAAGACTACTCCCTTTATTATTGTGTTCTTGCTGTTATAGAACTTTCACTGTCAGATTATACCAACGCTCTCTCTAGTTCTTATCAGTCAAAAGTATGATTTTTACTTTCATCCCCACTTCGTGGGCACGGGCTTGCTTAATCCGACCATAGTCAACCTACCCGCAATGGAGGGCATTATTGTTTCTGCAGTTCATCCCAGGGGTGAACCGGCAATACCGCTTCGCTGACTTCCGATTCCATGCTGTCGCGGAAATAGTCCATGGCTTTTTCTGCTTCGCCGAGTTCGTCGAAACGGGCAATGTGATAAATCGCCTCGCCTTCGTTCACCAGCGGCAGGTTATTCACGCAAATCACAATGCCGGAACAGGGGGAGATGATAGCGGTTTCCGAGGCCCCGAAAGGGTCAGCAACCATCGCTAGCTTTTGGCCTTTTCTGATTTTTTGCCCCAGTTTGGCCACTGGGCGCATGATGCCGTCTATATCGGCCCTTACCCACTGGGAACTGGCTGCAACCTCAGAGCGTTTGCGAAGCGGCTTTACACTCTTTTTGGCCGGTGTCATTTTCAACTCCCGCATTACCCGCATCACACCTTTAACACCGCTGGCGATGACAACTTCGTCGAAGCGCAAGGCTTCGCCGCCCTCATAGGTAATCACTGGAATGTTCTGTGAATCGGCGTAGGCGCGCAGACTGCCCTCGCGCAGGCCGGCGTTTATAATAATCGGTGCAGCAAACGCTTCGGCCATGCGGGCTGTTTCAGGGCTTTTCAGCTCGGCACGAATCTGCGGCAGGTTAAACCGATGTATGGCACCGGTGTGCAGGTCAATAATGTGGGTAACATGTTCCATAACCTGGGTGCGCAATAAGTACGCAATACGCCCACCCAAAGAGCCACTTTCGCTGCCGGGAAAACAGCGGTTCAAGTCACGTCGATCTGGCAGGTAGCGGGTGCGCTGCACAAAGCCGAAGATATTGACAATAGGCACAGCAACCAAAGTGCCGCGCAAATTCCGCAGCGCAGTGTTGATGAGTACCCGGCGCACAATTTCCACGCCGTTGATTTCATCGCCGTGAATGGCGCCACACACCATCAGTACCGGGCCATCACGGCGGCCATGCACAATTTCCACCGGAATGTGCAAGGGCGTGTGGGTGTACAGCTTAGCCACCTGAACTTCTATGGTCTGGCGGGTGCCCGGCTGAACCTCAATGCCGGCAATTTCAAAGGGAGCTCGTGCCATCGGTTATCCTCTGCCCCGGGTTTTTGTGCGACTGGGGGCCTGATTTTTTTCAATCCAGCTCATGATCAAACCGGCGACGTTTTTACCTGTAGCATTTTCAATGCCCTCAAGCCCTGGCGAGGAGTTTACTTCCATCACCAACGGCCCACGGGACGAGCGCAGCAGGTCTACACCCGCCACGTTCAGGCCCATGGCCTTGGCCGCGGTAATCGCGGTGCGGCGCTCGTCCGGCGTAATGCGAATCAACGAGGCAGTGCCGCCGCGGTGTAAATTAGAACGGAATTCACCGTCAGCACCCTGGCGTTTCATGGCGGCGATGACTTTGTCGCCTATGACAAAACAGCGAATGTCGGCGCCGCCGGCTTCCTTGATAAATTCCTGCACCAGTATGTCGGCTTTTAAACCCATAAACGCTTCAATAACGCTTTCCGCAGCGGTGCGTGTTTCCGCCAGCACCACGCCAATGCCTTGGGTACCTTGCAGCAATTTGATAACCACCGGGGCGCCACCCACCATTTTTAGCAGATCAGGAACGCTATCGGGCTTGTTGGCAAAACCGGTTACGGGCATGCCAACGCCTTTGCGGGCTAACAACTGCAGCGAGCGCAGTTTGTCGCGGGAGCGGGTAATGGCGACCGATTCGTTGACTGGAAACGTGCCCATCATTTCAAACTGACGCAATACCGCTGTGCCGTAGAAGGTGACTGACGCACCGATACGCGGAATAACCACGTCAAAATCTTCCAGCACTTGCTGGTGATAATGAATCGCAGGATTTGCCGAGGTAATGTTCATGGAACAGTGTAGGCAGTCAATGACACGCACCTCGTGGCCGCGGTTGACTCCTTCCTCCACCAGCCGGCGGGTGGAATACAATTTTCGGTTACGGGATAGCACGGCAATTTTCATGATTCGTTCCTCAATACCGGTTGCCCGGCCAAATAAGATGCTTCCGGGAAAACGGTGGCCCAGCCCGCCATAGCGGTACGGCCAATCAACATGCGAAAACGCATGGAGTCCCGGTTGGTCAGTGTCATTTCTATGGGCCAGCTTTGGTCGCCCACCACTAAGTTGGTTTCAACCACCAGCCGTAATTCTTTGTGGCCGCCGGAGTCGGACACGTTGCGTTCATCCAGCACCCGCGCGTCGCACTCAATCACCTCTTGCAGGTCATTCTGTGTCGGGTGCACCCAAAACTTTACCCGGCGCTCGCCATTTTCAGTGTAGGGCTCGGTGCGAAAGGTGTGCAGGCACGATGTACGCGCACCGGTGTCCACCTTGGCTTTAATCAGGCCAATGCCCAACTCGGGCAGAGCCACCCATTCGCGCCAACCCAGGCGCACTTTTGAAAAATCGTCAGCAGTTGTAGAGCCCCCAGCGATTGTGGAACCGTTGACGGGCGTTAAGCCGTCAGCTGTCTTTTTGGACATCTGGCTGTTCCTTGTCTGGCAAATTTTGCGGTGCCATCAGCTGCACACGGAAAGGTTCTGAATGGCTACCTGCGTATATGCTGGTGTGGGGAAAGGGAATTTCAACTTTTTCCCGGTCGAGCATTTTTTTAACTGCAATCATCATACTGCTGCGACTGGCCTCCAGTTTTTCCCTGGGTACCCAGAATGAAAACTGCACGTCTACCGACGACTGACCAAACCCGGTCACCAACACGAATGGGTTCGGCTCTTTCAGGCAGGTTGGGTGCTTTTCTGCCAGTGCCAAGAGCAGTTTTTCTACCCGTTCTACGTCTTCAGCGTAAGCAATGCCAACCGTCAGGTCGAGCCGGCGAATGGGAAAGCGGAAACGATTAACCACCTTGGTTTTGATCAGAGTTTCATTGGGAATGCGAACATAAAGGTTGTCTGGCGTGCGCAGTTTTACACTCAGCATGTCAATACTGACCACCTCGCCAATGGTGGCGTCGGCTTCGATTACGTCGCCAATTTCAAACGGTTTTTCCACCAGCAAAAACAATCCGCTGATCATGTTGGAAGCCGATGTTTGCGAGGCAAAACCGATGGCTACGGTTAAAATACCGGCTGCGCCCAGCACCACATCCAGCGAAAACCCCGCTTCACGCAGGGCGGCCACCGCAAAAATCACGACAATGACATAAAACACCAAGCGCTTTAGCATTACCGTGTGATGGCGCGAAGCACGTTTGGCCATAAATCGGCTGACACTGCGGGCTGCAAACGTAGCCAATAACAGGCCTAAGCCAAACAGGAACAGCGAACTGAACCATTGGCCCCAGGCAATGCCATCAACGACGCTGGCAGCCATGTGTTTTAGTTGATCCAACACAGTACGTTTACTCCCGGCTTGTACCCATCAAATAAAAAGCCACCCGAACAGAAGATCAGTCGGATAGAGGACCACGCAAACCCAAGTTCAATCAAATGGAAAATCAGCTAAATAAAAGGTCAACCGAATATCCGGTCCAGGGTGCGCACAAAGCGCCCGCGGCTGACTTGCTCCCGGGCCGGGCCCAGGGGCTCGCAGGGGCCGGCAGCCGGCGGAGGCGACGGGTCTACCCGCATGCTGGCGGCGTTCACATCGGTGTCTACTTCCACATTCACCCCCGGCGTCCACAGCTGGCCAAGGTGATTGCGGTGAATCGATAACAGCTGGGTAGGCAGATTGAAGCGCTCTACTAACAAAGGCTGCGGCCGCCGGTTGTGGATGTTAACCGGGGTAACAGCGCGCCAGGGGCGCTTGGGCACCGCCTCTAACGCCAGGCGGGCGTAGCTTTGGGCGGAATAACACAGTTCGCCTTCCATGGTGTTGCTACCGACCCAAGTCAACGACGGTTCCGACAGCGGTATGCTTGCCACCAACAGCTGTTTGGGGCCGATGCACACGTTCATCCAAAGGGCTGTGCCGACATAGATAATGCACTGCCCTTCGGCCGCTATGGTGAGCGGCTGGTAAGGCCTAATAACCGTTGGGCGGTCCGCCATGGCAGGAACATAGGTCACCATTTCGGCATCGCCGTTACGGATGAACCGCTGCACTGGAATGTCTGACGATGGCAGTGAGTGGCCGGTCACCAGTTTCCAGTCTTTAGGCACCTGCTGCTGTTCTTCCTGCTGGGAACGAATTTGCCATTCCATGTCCAGCAACGTCACCCAGATTTGCGAGTGGCCCAAGCTGTGGTGCTGGGTTTCACCGGATTTCAGGGTGTACGGGCTGGCCCACAGGCCGTCATCGCTGCTGGATTTCCAGCGTTGATCAGCGGCTGCAGAATGCTGTGGAGAATGCTTTAGAGAGCACTCTGCGGGCTGTTTCATACGCCGGTTATCTTCCTGTTTTTTGAGCCGCCATGTTGCGCTCACTATAATCCAATACCACAATAGCAGCGAATAGATAAACCCGTTGTTTTAGTCGCTACGCGCAGTGTAATTACCCGTACGGCTAGCTCTGAACAACCCTTTTAGCCAACACTCAGGAGACACCATGACTCAGCTGGTCTGGTTCCGTAACGACCTCAGAGCCGCCGACAATCCGGCCCTGGCTGCCGCCTGCCAGAGCGCTGTGCAATCATCTGACGAGCCGGTTAAAGCCTGCTTTATTGTCACTACGGAGCAGTGGCTCAGCCACGACTGGTCGGCGGCCAAGGTGCACCTGATGCTAGACCACGCCGATGCGCTGGCACAGGAACTGGCAAAACTGGGCATTGCCCTGAGTTTTTTGCGCGCCGCAGACTTTGAGCAGTCACTGGGTACGCTGGAAGCATTTTGCCGCGAGCACAAGATTAGCCAGGTTCACTTCAACGAAGAATACGGTGTAAGCGAACGACGCCGCGACAAAGCCCTGAAGCCGCGGTTCGACACGCTTGGCGTTAAGGTCAGCAAGTACCGTGACCAGGCCGCGGTGCCGGTAGGCGAAGTACTGACCCAGCAAAGCCAGCCTTATTCGGTGTTCACGCCATTTTCCCGGCGCTGGCGCAGCTGGCAGGAAGAACAGCAACCCACGCTGTTTGCCGTGCCAAAAAAAGTGGGCGAAGCGTTGGCCGGCGCCGACGTTAAAAACAGCAACAGCGTGATCCTGAAAAAAGAAGTGGATATGCTTTTTGGCGAGGCACCACCGGCGTTAGTGACCACAGGGGAGAACGCTGGCCACGCTGCTCTACAGAACTTTTTGCAAGAGCGAGCGGGTGATTACAAACAAGATCGCGACTTTCCCGCGATTGAGGGCACCAGCAAGTTGTCGCCTTACCTGGCTATCGGCGCGCTTTCTGGCCGCCAGTGTGTGCAGGCAGCGTGGCAACTAAAGGAGTCTATGGGCAGCTCTTTTGGCAAAGCCAACAACAACGAGGAAGGTTTTTTTACCTGGGTGACCGAGCTGGCCTGGCGCGACTTTTACATACACATTCTTTACCACTACCCGCGGGTAAGCATGCACCGGGCGTTCAAGCCCGAAACCGAGGCCTTGCACTGGAACACCGCCGACGAGCATTTTGAAGCCTGGAAAAATGGTAGAACAGGCATCCCGATGGTAGACGCCGCCATGCGTCAGCTCAATGCCACCGGCTGGATGCACAACCGGCTACGGATGGTGGCAGCGATGTTTTTGACCAAAAATTTGTTTATTGACTGGCGCCGGGGCGAGGCTTATTTCATGTCAAAGCTGGCGGATGGTTACCTGGCTTCGAACAACGGCGGCTGGCAGTGGAGCGCGTCTACCGGCACCGATGCGTCGCCCTACTTCCGGGTATTCAACCCGATGACCCAGGGCGAACGCTTTGACACAGACGGCGAATTTATCCGCCACTGGGTGCCAGAATTGGCGAAACTGGACAGCAAGCGGATTCACAACCCTGGTAAAGGCGGGGTGATTCCCGGGGGCTACCCCAGGCCCATTGTGGATTTGAAAGAAAGCCGGAAAGAGGCGATTGCGCGGTTTCAGGCGCTGAGGGACTGAATGACCGGGAGCAGCCGGGGACGGATTTGAAATCCGTCCCCGGCAGTAGACTGCAGAACCGGGGACAGACTTGAAGTCTGTCCCCTAATTGTTATTGCACACCGGGCAAGCCGGATCTTTGGCCAGCTTCATTTCGCGCCATTCCATGCTCCAGGCGTCAACGATCAACAGGCGGCCTACCAGAGTTTTACCCACACCGCTGATGACTTTTATTGCTTCCATCGCCTGCGCAGCGCCGATCATGCCAACCAGTGGGGCTATTACACCGGCTTCGGAGCAGGTCAGGTCCTCATTACCTTGTTCAGGATACAGGCAATGGTAACAAGGGGACTGTGGCTGACGGCTGTCGTACACGCTGATCTGACCTTCGCCACGAATGGCCGCACCAGACACCAGCGGTACGCCGGCTTTCACGCACGCTCGGTTCAGGGCAAAGCGGGTATTGAAGTTGTCACAGCAATCCAACACAAGGCTTGCTTGTTTCACAGGGGCGTCAAAATCTTCGCCCTCCAGCCGCTGGCGAATCACGTCTACCGTTATCAATGGGTTTATACCGTGAATGCGATCGGCCAGGCGCTCGGCTTTGGATTCCCCGAGCTGGACGGTTTCAAAAGCAATTTGGCGCTGCAAATTGGCCACTTCGATATGATCGTCGTCTACCAGCGTCAGGTGACCCACCCCGGCCGCGCCAAGGTAAAGCGCCACGGGGCAGCCAAGGCCGCCGGAGCCAACTATTAAGACGCGCGCGGATTTCAGCGCCTGCTGGCCGGCAATGTCAAAGTTCGGCATTAGAATCTGGCGACTGTAACGTAACAGCTCGTCGTCACTTAGCATGTAGGGCTCCGTTGACAGATCGAGGGCAGATTTGAAATCTGTCCTCATGGGTGGGATGTCCAGGCAGACCGGGGACAGATTTGAAGTCTGTCCCCGGTCTTGGGAGAAAACGGACACGGAAAGCGGGGACGGATTTGAAATCCGTCCCCTACCTGACTTGGCCAAGAGTCACTCGGTCATTACGGCCGTAGTCCTTTCGGCTATGTACCTGATCAAAGCCCTGTTGGTCTAGCAACTCCCGCACAGCCTGCGCCTGATCATAACCGTGTTCTAACAGCAACCATCCGCCAGCGTTCAGCCAACGTGGCGCAGCGGCCACAATATGGCGGATATCATCCAGGCCATCGGCACCCGACACCAGCGCAGAGGCCGGTTCGAAACGAACGTCACCTTCAATCAGATGATGATCAGTTTTCGCAATATAAGGCGGGTTAGACACGATCAAATCAAAGCCCTGATCACCACTTAAATCACGCTGTAAATCACGACGCTGATCGCCACGTCGGTTAGAACGTTGATCAAAACAGACAGCCGCAAGCTGGTCGAACCAGTGGCTTTTCACCACCTGAATTGGCAGATTCAGCGCCGCTGAGTTGCTCTGCGCCAAGGCGACGGCGGCATCTACAAAGTCACTGGCGGTTATGTCCCAATCAGGCCGCTCGCAGGCCAGCGCCAAGGCAATGGCGCCGGTACCTGTACCCAAATCCAAAACCCGTGCCTGGGCTGGCAGATTCAGGGTCAGCGCCTGCTCGACCACACATTCGGTATCGGGCCGTGGAATCAACGTGGCAGCGTTCACCTGCAACGGCAGTGACCAAAACTCTTGCTGCCCCAGCACGTAAGCAACGGGTTCACCCGCTGCGCGCTTGGCTACAAGCTGCTCAAAAGCAGCCGCCTGCACAAGACTGACGTGTTGTTCGGGGAAAGCACGGAAGCGGGTTCGGGACCATCCGGTTACCTGGGCCAGTAACAGCTCGGCGTCTAGCTGGGGCGAATCACTGCCGATACGGCTCGCAGCTGCGCGTAGCAATTCGTCACAGCGTAAAGTGACTGGATCAAAGGTGCCCAGGTTGTCAGCAAAATCAGCGGTCATCGGCCAGCGCAGCCAACAGCTCGGCCTGGTGTTCTTGCAGCAATGGCCTAATCACCGAATCCAGATCGCCCGCAATCACTTCATCTAGCTTGTACAGGGTCAGGTTGATGCGATGATCGGTTACCCGGCTCTGGGGGAAGTTGTAGGTGCGAATGCGCTCGGAGCGGTCGCCGCTGCCCACCAGGCTTTTGCGGGTTTCGGCCATGCTTTGATTGGCGCGCTCGGTTTCAATATTCTGCAAGCGCGAAGCCAGCAGGCTCATGGCCTTGGCACGGTTTTTATGCTGCGAGCGCTCTTCCTGGCATTCCACCACCAAGCCACTTGGCAAGTGCGTAATGCGAATGGCGGAGTCGGTCTTGTTAACGTGCTGGCCGCCGGCACCAGAGGCGCGAAAGGTGTCTACCCGTAAGTCGCCCTTGTTGATTTCTACCGCCTCGGCTTCGTCGGCTTCCGGCATAACAGCCACAGTGCAGGCCGAGGTGTGAATGCGGCCCTGGGATTCGGTTTCCGGTACTCTTTGTACGCGATGCACACCAGATTCAAACTTCAGCGTGCCGTACACGCCACTGCCAGTCACCCGCGCAATCACCTCTTTGTAACCGCCGTGTTCGCCGTCGCTGGCGCTGAGAATTTCCACCTGCCAGCGCCGCCGTTCAGCAAAACGGCTGTACATGCGGAACAGGTCACCGGCAAATATGGCGGCTTCGTCGCCGCCGGCGCCGGCGCGCACTTCCAAAAACACGTTTTTACCGTCGTTCGGGTCTTTTGGCAGCATCAGGCCCTGCAGTTCTGCGTCCAGTTCTTCGCTGGCTTGCTGGGCGGTGCGCAGCTCTTCTTCCGCCATTTCACGCATGTCAGCGTCGCCGTCTTTACACAGCTCTCGCGCTTCGTTGATGTCCACAAGGGAGTGCTGCCAGGCTTGGAAACACTGCACCACCGGCTCTATTTCGGCGTATTCGCGGGACAACTCGCGAAATTTATTCTGATTGGCAATCACGCCGGCATCGCTGAGCAAGGCGCTGACTTCTTCAAAACGTTCAACAAGCTGTTCAAGGCGAGACTGAATAGACGGCTTCATAGTTTTCCAACGGGGGTCTTATGGTCGGTTTCTTCTGCATCAAGCTGGTGCAATTCCCGCAACCATTCAGTGACCTCGATGCGCCCGGCGGTGGTGGCCTTGCGTACCTGAATTGACGGTTGGTGTAGCAACTTGTTGGTAATACCACGAGCCAGGCTGCGCATCACGGTTTCCGGATCGGCGCCGTTGCGCAAAGAGCGAAGCGCTTTTTCAGTTTCCACATCGCGCAGATCTTCGGCTCGCTGGCGGAACTGCTTCAGCGTGAATACAGCGTCCAGTGCGCGCAGTTGGTTCAGAAATTCCTGCACACCCAGATTAATCAGGTCTTCGGCTTCCCGGGCGGCGCCCTCGCGGGAGCGAATGTTCTCTTCAATCACCTGACGCAGGTCGTCAACGGTGTAAAGATACACGTCATCGAGCTCGGCCACTTCCGGTTCTATGTCCCGCGGAACAGCAATATCCACCATGAAAAAGGGCTGGTGTTTGCGCTTTTTCAGTGCCCGCTCCACGGTGCCTTTGCCCAGAACGGGCAGCGGGCTAGCGGTGGACGAAATAATAATGTCCACTTCGTGCAAATGTTCGGCGATGTCGGACAGCAATATGCCTTTACCACCGTGGACCTGCGCCAACGTTTGCGCCCGCTCCAGGGTACGGTTGGCTACCAGGAAATCTTTCACGCCGGCGTCTGCCAGGTGGCGGGCAACCAGTTCGATGGTTTTGCCGGCGCCGATCAGCAGAGCTTTGTTACGCGACATGTCGGCAAAAATGCGGTTAGCCATGCTCACCGCCGCATAGGCGATGGAAACCGGGTTTTCGCCAATAGCGGTTTGGGTACGAACCCGTTTGGCTACCGAGAAGGTGTGTTCGAACAGGCGCGCCAGAAACGAGCCACAGGCTTTGTGCTCCTGCGCCAGGGCATAGGCATCTTTAAGCTGCCCCAGTATCTGCGGTTCGCCCAACACCATGGAATCCAACCCGGCCGACACCCGCATAAGATGGCGTACTGCCTCGCTGTCATGATGGACGTAAATCACGTCTTCCAGGTCGCCGGCATCGACGTTGTGAAAACCGGCCAACCAGCGCAGTATCAGAGGGGCGCAATTTTCATCAGCGGCGAGATAAATTTCGGTACGGTTGCAGGTCGAAAGTATGGCCGCCTCGGTTGCTCCGGCAGCCGCGCGCAGCTCTGCAAAGGCCTCGGCCATGCGCTCAGGGGTAAACGCCACCCGTTCGCGGATTGCAACAGGCGCCGTGCGATGATTAATACCAAGCGTTACCAGTGCCATTTTGTGATTCAACAATCCTGCGCGCTTTGCGATTAATGAAGGTTTAATATTACCAGTATTTTAACGTTCTGAAGGCCGCGCTGCCACCCATAAGCCTTGAGCTGCGGCAAGTGCGGACACGTTAGGCAACATCTGGCGGTTATGCCATTATACAGTTTTGGCGCTCCACATCGGGTTTTACGCCTGCTCAACATACGGAATTTTGCATGCAAACATTCTTTTTCGGGCTCTTTTACCGCGCAGTTGATGGCAATCGTCATTTCACTCGCCATCATAAACTTCATCGCGTTTTCGCCACCGGCTTGCTGGGCCTTGCGATTTCGGGATGCAGCAGCTTTTCGGGCTTTGACAACGTCAAACCAGACGTGATTGGCGCCGAATCGAATGCCTCTGCACCCAACGCCTCGCCTACCTCTGAGGCACCCGACTCTCCGCCGGTGTACGGGAATTTCGAGCCTGAAGTCCTGTACCTGCTGACCTCTGCAGAAATTGCCGCGCAGCGCGGTCGCTATGATATCACTTTGGGCCACTACGTGCAGGCCGCCCAAGTGTCCCGTGATGTCGGCGTTATTGAGCGGGCAACCCGCATCGCCCAATCCCTGAACAGCGAAAACACCCAGCAGGAGCTGGTGAAATTGTGGCTGGAAGTGGAACCCGACAGCATCGAGGCCCACCGTTCCGCCGCCATTCAGGCGGTAAAAAGTAATGACCTGGCACTGGCACTGGTGCACATGGAACGAATCATGGAACTCGGCGGTGACGCCGACTTTGACAGTCTGGCAGCCATGGCAGCCGGCCTCTCGGTTGAGCGCCAGCAGCAGTTGTTGACGCTGTATCTGGATTTGGCCGAGCGCCACAGCGACAATCCAGAGCTGGAATACAGCATTGCCTTATTGATGAAAATACGCGATATGCCGCAGCCGGCACTGGCGCGACTGCAAACGCTGCTGGAAAAACACCCCACTTTCCAACCGGCCATCATTCTGAAAGGCGACCTACTGTACGGCAGCGACCAAAAACGCACTGCGCTTGACCACCTGATGACCAACACCCGGCGCTTCCCCGGAAATCAGAAAATGGGCGCTCTATACGGCCGTATGTTGGTTAATGAAGGCGAACTGCAAGCCGCGCAAGACGAATTTGAGCGGCTGGTTAAGCGCTACCCGGACATGTCTGAATTGCGCCTGTCCCACGCGCTGGTGGCGATTGAAAACCAGCAGGGTGACATCGCCCGCAAAGAACTGACCTTTTTGCTAAACCGAGGTCAGCAAGCTGCCGAAGCCAATTATTATTTGGGCCGACTGGCAGACAATGAAAACCGCTCTATACAGGCGATTAACTACTACCAGGCTGTAAGCGAGGGCGTCTATTACCTGCCCGCCCAAGCCAGAGCCAGCACCTTGTTGGCTGAAACCGGCAAACTCGAGCAAGCGGTTAATGCCATTCAGCAATTACGCCAAACCAACCCAGGGCGCTCCGAAGCACTGTGGATGATTGAAATCAACCTGCTGCTGAATCAGGGCCAGCAACAGCAGGCCGCCGAAGCCATTGAGCAAGCGCTACTGCAACACCCGGGCAATATCCAGATTCGTTACGCCCGCGCCATGATGATGGACAGCCAGGGAAACACCGCCGAAGCAGTGCAAGACTTGGAGCAGATTGTGCGCGACGACGCCGACAACGCGGTGGCCTTGAACGCTCTTGGGTACATTCTGACCATTCGCACCGAGCGTCTTTTTGAGGCCCGTCAGTTGATTGGGCGAGCGCTGGAGCTGGAGCCCGAAAACCCGGCCATTCTCGACAGCATGGGCTGGCTACTTTACCGCGAAGGCAAATTGCAACAGGCTCTGGATTACCTGTCCCGCGCATGGGCTGCCTTCCCAGACTCTGAAATAGCCGCGCATTACGGCGAAGTTTTGTGGATGACGGGCGCCGAAGAGCAGGCGCGCATTATCTGGGAACAGGGACTAAAACAGGACCCCCAGCACGAAGTGTTGCTAGAAACCATTGAGCGGGTAGGCACACAGCCGGCATCAAGTACCGACGCTGTTGAAGCTACGGCTGGCGAGTAACCGTGTTTTTTTCAACCTTAACCAAGGTGAGACTGCGCCGCGCTGCTTTAATGCTTCTACTGGCTACGCTGAGCGGCTGCAGCACAATAACTTTGGAGCCCTTACCAGCAGGCCTGACCGACCAGCCGCCCGCATCCTGGACAGACACAGTCCGCCAGCGGCAGAATCTTGACCACTGGAAACTGACCGGCAAGCTCGCCGTTAAGCAACCTTCTGACAGCGGCAGCGCGCTGATTAACCAATGGGTACAGCACAACGAAGACTATGATCTGACCCTGTCTTCGGCCTTTCTGGGCATGGGCCGCACCCGACTGAAAGGCTCACCCGACTTTATTGAACTGACACTGGCCGACGGCGAGCGTTACCAATCCTCTGAACCAGACGAACTGGTACTAGCGGCGACGGGCTGGCGCCTGCCATTGAACCAGCTGACCTGGTGGGTGCGGGGCTTAACCGCGCCCGATGGCGACTACCGCCTGCTGTTCAACAGCACCGGGGAACTGGTGGCTATTCGCCAGAGCGGCTGGCATATTCAATACGACCGCTGGTACAGCGCAAGCCCCGAACTGCCGGCACTGCCTGCCCGCATCACTGCCACTAAGGGCGAGAAACGCGTGCGCATGGCCATTACTGACTGGCAGCCCCTGAAGCCCTGACGACAGCTCTCGGTTCAAGTTTTAAGGCAACTTTCAAGGCAACTTTCAAGGCAACTCTGACAGAAATTCTGACAGAAACTATGACGGCAACAATAGCGGCCATCACTATGACCACAATCACCCTGCCGGCGCCGGCAAAGATTAATCTTTTCTTGCACATCAATGGCCGCCGCGCTGACGGTTACCACCTGATTCAAACCCTGTTCCAGTTTCTGGACTATGGCGATGAACTGACCTTTGAGCTGACTCCCGGTAAGCCCGGCGTGCGCCTGGCGCAATCGATGCCCGGGGTAGCCGATGCCGACAACCTGATCATTAAGGCTGCTCACGCATTGGTCGGGGACGCGCTGGCGCAGCTGCCCGGTGTTACCATCAGTATTTGTAAAAAACTGCCCATGGGCGGTGGCTTGGGCGGTGGTAGTTCTAACGCCGCAACCACCCTGTTGGCGTTGAATTACCTGTGGCAGCTTGGCCATGACGAAGACGCTCTGGCAGAACTGGGGCTGAATTTGGGCGCCGATGTACCGGTTTTTGTACGCGGCCACGCAGCCATCGGCGAAGGCGTCGGTGAACAGCTCACACCCGCAAACCCACCACAAGACTGGTTTGTGGTGCTAAAGCCCGAATGTAATATTCAAACCACCAAGATTTTTTCGGCAAAAGGGTTGACAAGAAACACTCCAAAAATGACAATGGCGCCCGCTTTTGAGGGAGATGCCTCGGGGTACAAAAACGACTGTGAAGCAACGGTTCGGAAACTGTATCCTGACGTCGCTGAAAGTCTAAATTGGCTTTCACAATTCGGACCTGCGAGATTAACTGGAACAGGAGCTTGCATTTTCGGACGTTTCCCGACAGAATCCGCAGCCCGGATTATCTGGAAAAGTAGACCCTCTGGCATCAAGGGGTTCGTAGCTAGAGGGGTGAATCATTCACCTCTACACCAGAAACTAGCAGAGCTATAATGATGCCAAATAAGCACGACACTGGGGTGTCGCCAAGTGGTAAGGCAACGGGTTTTGATCCCGTCATGCGCAGGTTCGAATCCTGCCACCCCAGCCATCTTTCTTCTACTTCTTCTGAATCACACGCCGATACCGAGAAGGATGCTATCGTGTCCAAGTTAATGATTTTTGCCGGCAACGCCAATCCTGACCTTGCCCACGCAATTTCCAAGCAACTCCATATTCCAGTTGGCAACGCAACAGTCGGATGTTTTAGCGATGGTGAAACCACCGTTGAAATTAACGAAAATGTGCGCGGCCACGATGTTTTTATTATTCAGCCTACGTGCCATCCCACCAATGATAATTTAATGGAACTGATTGTGATGGCCGACGCCCTGCGCCGAGCTTCTGCATCACGCATCACCGCGGTTATCCCCTACTACGGCTACGCCCGTCAGGATCGTCGAGTTCGTTCCAGCCGAGTCGCCATCAGCGCCAAAGTGGTTGCTGACATGATTTCCAGCATTGGTGTAGACCGGGTACTGACCGTAGACTTACACGCCGATCAGATTCAAGGCTTCTTTGATATTCCGGTGGACAATATTTACGCCACACCGGTGCTGATTGAAGATATTGAAAAACAGCGTTTTGAAAATTTTGTCGTGGTATCGCCCGACGTTGGCGGTGTTGTGCGGGCGCGCGCCGTGGCAAAGCGCCTGGATGACGCAGACCTTGCGATCATCGACAAGCGCCGCCCCAAGGCTAATGTGTCCCAGGTTATGCACATTATTGGTGATGTACGCGGCAAAGTTTGTATTCTGGTTGACGACATTGTTGATACCGCCGGCACGCTGTGCAAAGCCGCCGAAGCCTTGAAAAAACACGGAGCATCGCGGGTTGTGGCCTACATTACCCACCCGGTTCTTTCTGGCAAAGCCATCGACAACATTAACAACTCCGAACTGGACGAGCTGGTGGTGTGCGACACCATTCCTCTGGGTGACAAAGCCCGGCAGTGTGCTAGAATCCGCCCTCTCAGTATGGCCGGTTTGCTCGCGGAATCTATTCGCCGCGTTAGCAACGAAGAATCTATCAGCGCCATGTTCGAGAATGTCTAAGCCGTTTTAATTTTAACCGTTCTGAGTAATCGGAGCTGTTCAAAATAGACCGCAAAAGCAAATACCGGTACGGGAGCCACAACGGCTCCCGTACCTTTTCATAGCTGGCACCGCCGGCTTTTTAAAACCTCATTTGTAAAGAGCCTGGTCGCGGGCCGTGCAGATGACGATAAGGATACTTACCATGTCTCAGGACTTTGTAATTGAAGCATTTCCTCGTGACGACCAGGGGAGAGGTGCGAGCCGCCGCCTGCGTCGCGAAGAGCGTAAAATCCCGGCCATCATCTACGGTGGTCATAAAGAGGCTGTGCCCATCTCCATCTGGCACAACGAGCTGAAAAAAGCATTGGAAAACGAAGCTTTTTATTCCCGCGTTCTGACCATTGAACTGAACGGTAAAAAAGAAAGCGTTATCCTGAAGGATCTGCAGCGTCACCCGTACAAGCCGCTGCTGAGCCACGCTGACTTCCAGCGCATTAACAAAGACGAAGAAATCTTCGTTCACGTACCGCTGCACTTGGTGAACGAAGAAACTGCTCCAGCCATCAAGACCTTTGGCGGCGTTGCTTTCCGTCTGATGACCCAAGTAGAAGTAGCTTGCTTGCCGCAAAACCTGCCAGAGTTCATCGAAATCGACCTGTTTGACGTCGAGATGGATGGCATTGTGCACATGAGCGACCTCAAGCTTCCAGAAGGTGTTCGTATTCCTGCACTGCAGCACGGCGCTGAGCAAGACCAGGCTGTTGTTACCATCAACAAGCCTAAAGGTGTTAAGACTGACGCCGCTGGAGATGAAGAAGACGGCGAAGGCAAGGAGTAATTACTCCGGAGGCGACGGCAGATGGCACAGGATATTGTCATGGTGGTTGGACTGGGTAACCCCGGTGCCGATTACGAGAATACCCGCCATAATGCCGGCGCCCTCTTCGTTGAGGCACTGGCCCGCGATGCGGGCCAGTCGCTTCGCCTCGAAAAGAAATACCACGGCCTATATGCCCGTATTCAATGGCAAGGTTTGGAACTGCATTTGCTGAACCCCTTAACGTTCATGAATCGCAGCGGATTGTCGGTAAAAGCACTGGCAGACTTTTTCAAGATATCCCCCGAACAGATTCTGATCGCCCACGACGAACTTGATTTGCCCCCGGGCACCGCAAAACTGAAAAAAGGCGGCGGCCACGGCGGCCATAATGGTTTGCGCGACAGCGTTGCACACCTTGGCACCAACGATTTCCAGCGCCTGCGACTGGGCATTGGCCACCCCGGTGAAGCCCGCCAAGTGACCGGCTATGTATTGGGACGCCTGGGCAAAAGGGAAGCCGAAGCGCTAACGGCGGTATTCGATGAAACCATGCGCGTATTGCCAGACGCTGCCAACGGCAACATGGCTGCGGCCATGAACCGCCTGCACGGCTTTGACGCCAACGCCTGACACACGCTCAAACCAGAGACAGATTTAAACTCTGTCCCTTATCTTACTGAATCAGAGGCACTCCATGGGATTTAACTGCGGCATCGTCGGCCTTCCCAACGTCGGCAAATCTACCTTGTTCAATGCACTGACCAAAGCAGGCATTGGCGCAGAAAATTTTCCGTTCTGCACCATCGAGCCCAACGCCGGCGTAGTGGCCATGCCCGACCCACGCCTGACCAAGCTGGCTGAAATTGTTAAGCCCCAGCGTGTTGTGCCAACCACCATGGAGTTTGTGGACATTGCCGGGCTAGTAGCAGGCGCCTCCAAGGGCGAAGGCCTGGGCAACCAGTTTCTGGCCAACATCCGCCAAACCGAAGCCATTGCCCACGTAGTGCGTTGTTTTGACGACAGCAACGTTATTCATGTGTCGAACAAGGTAGACCCGGCAGACGACATAGAGGTGATCAACACCGAACTGGCGCTAGCCGACATGGACACCGTGGAAAAAGCCATCAGGCGGGTACAACGAATCGCCAAAGGCGGCGATAAAGAGGCCAAGGCCCAGCTGGACATTTTTGAACGTTTGCTACCGGTTCTGAACGAAGGCAAACCCGTGCGCGGCATGGGCCTGAATAAAGACGAGTTGCTGCTGATTCGCGAGCTGTGCCTGTTGACCATCAAGCCCACCATGTATATCGCCAATGTGGCTGAAGACGGCTTCGAGAACAACCCATACCTGGATACCGTGCGCGAAATCGCCACTGCTGAAAACGCCGTGGTGGTGCCCATTTGTAACAAGATTGAAGCAGAAATCTCCGAACTGGAAGACGACGAAAAAAGCATGTTCCTGGACGAAATGGGCATGGGAGAACCCGGCCTGGACCGCGTGATTCGCGCCGGCTACGGCTTGCTTGGATTGCAGACTTACTTCACTGCGGGAGTGAAAGAAGTGCGCGCCTGGACCGTAAAAATTGGCGCCACTGCGCCCCAGGCGGCTGCCGTAATTCACACCGATTTCGAACGTGGCTTTATTCGTGCCGAGGTGATTGGCTACGAAGACTTCATCCAGTTTAAAGGTGAAGCGGGCGCCAAAGACGCCGGAAAGTGGCGCTTGGAAGGCAAAGAATACATCGTGAAAAACGGCGACGTGGTGCACTTCCGCTTTAATGTCTGATTAAGACTTCTGACCTTGAAGGGTCTCAGACAACAAAAAGCCTTGTGATACAGTCCACATCACAAGGCTTTTTGTTGCACGATGCTCCGACTATTTCAGAACCACCCGCAGCGCCAGTGGATGCTCTTCGCAGTTGTGCCCCACGCCGCCGCGATCCACGACCAGAAACTCTCCCTCGCGGTCAAGCACTGACTGAATGGCGTGCCAGGTGCCAGCGCGATAATTGACGCCCTGTCGGCCATCGGTTACGAAAGCCCGCACCTGATCTGGATCGATAACGTCTCCGGCCGGGGCCACCACAACCACAAAGCGCTCGCCGTGCAAGGGCACAAAAGCCTGACTGCCCAGCGGATGACGCTCAAGAAACGCCAACTCCAATGGCATTTGCACTGGCTGGCTGACAAAGATACTGATCAGCGTTCTTGCTTCTTCGCCCAAGGTTTCGACCTTGGCCAGGTCATGGTAGCGGCGGGTGCGCCCGTCGTTAATCATGAAAAATGTAGCGCTGCGGTGATCAATTACCTCGCCAAAGGCAACGAAAGCCTCGGGAGTCAGCGGCTCGGCTGTTAATTGCAATAACTGCTCACTCATCTACATACTCCTGCACGCTGTTACAAATTCTGCTTAACGACCGTAAGTCGGCAGTTTCATGTGCCGGTTCACGTCCTTGTACAACAAATAGCGGAACGGACCCGGGCCACCGGCATAGCAAGCCTGAGGGCAGAAGGCGCGCAGCCACATGTAGTCGCCGGCCTCTACTTCTACCCAATCCTTGTTCAGCAAGTAAACAGCCTTACCTTCGAGCACATACAGGCCGTGCTCCATAACGTGCGTTTCGGCAAATGGGATTACACCACCGGGTAGAAAGTTGACGATATTCACATGCATGTCATAGCGCATGTCCTGGGTATCAACAAAGCGGGTGGTGCTCCAACAACCATTTGTGTTGGGCATTACCAGCGGTTCAACCACTGTTTCATTAGTAACGAAGGCTGCTGGCATTTCGATACCCTCAACTTTCTCATAAGCTTTGCGAATCCAATGAAAGCGCACAACCTCGCCCGAGTTATTGTGCAGAACCCAATCGCTACCCGGCGGAATGAACGCGTAGCCACCCGGCGACATGTTGTACTCTTTACCGCTCAAGGTCAGGGTCAGCTCACCCTCGACAACGAACAGCACAGCTTCAGCACCCGGGTCAGTTTCCGGCCGGTCGCTGCCACCACCCGGCTGTACTTCCATGATGTACTGCGAAAAGGTTTCAGCAAAGCCGGTTAATGGCCGTGACAACACCCACAAGCGAGTACCGGTCCAGAATGGCAGATGGCTGGTGACGATGTCACGCATCACACCCTTCGGAATCACAGCATAGGCCTCGGTGAACACCGCGCGGTCTGTCAGCAATTGCGTTTGCGGCGGGTGCCCGCCGGTGGGCGCGTAATAGGTTTTTGGTTCGTTCGGACGCTGGGCCATGGTGGCTCCTATAGGGAAAGACTTATACAGGATGGTGTTCGGCCCAGTGACGGGCTATATCGATACGGCGAGTCACCCAGACGCGGTCATGGGCCTCGATGTAGTCTAGAAAACGCTGCAACCCACGAAACCTGCCAGGGCGGCCAATGACACGACAATGCAAACCCACCGAGAGCATTTTTGGCTGATCGCTGCCTTCGGCATAAAGCACGTCGAAAGCATCTTTCAAATAGCTGAAGAAGTGATCGCCGGTGTTGAAACCCTGCGGTGAGACAAAACGCATGTCGTTGGTGTCCAGAGTGTAGGGCACTATCAGGTGGTTGTGATACTCGCCCTTGCTGTCGGCAGCGCGGGTCCAGAATGGCAGATCGTCGCCATAATAGTCGCTGTCATACACAAAGCTGCCCTCGTCCAGTAGCAGACGACGAGTATTGGGGCTGTCGCGACCGGTGTACCAGCCCTGCGGCTTCTCGCCGTATAGGCGCTGAAAAATTTCCACAGCACGCTGCATATGCTCGCGCTCAATCGCCTCGGGCATACCCTGGTAGTGAAGCCAGCGCCAACCGTGACAGGCAATTTCGTGCCCCAACTCCTTGAATGCCGCAGCCACGTCAGGATGCCGTTCCAGTGCCATGGCCACACCAAAGACCGTCAGCGGCAAACCACGTGTTTCGAACTCCTTGAGAATACGCCAAACACCGGCGCGGGAGCCGTACTCGTATATAGATTCCATGCTCATGTGCCGGTCCGGGAACGACTCGGCACCGACGATTTCAGAGAGGAATCGCTCGGAGTGACTGTCACCATGCAGGACACAGTTCTCCCCACCCTCCTCGTAGTTGAGCACGAACTGAACGGCGATACGGGCCTTACCCGGCCATTTGGCGTGCGGCGGGTTCCTGCCGTAACCGACAAGATCCCGCGGATAAATGGCGCTGATGCCCATGGCTGCATAACCTTTTGTGCGTGTTAGAGAAGAGCGTCGTGGCATAAAATACCTGCCAATTATTCACCTTGATGGCCCAGTTTGTATTATGGGTTTTTGACAATCTTAATTGTATACAATTATACTGAAATTTTGTGTACAAATACTTACATAGGTCATCGAAATGCACATTCGCGTCATTAATCCGAACACCACTCAAGCCATGACAGACGCCATAGGTGCAGCAGCACGGGCTGTCGCCTCACCCGGCACACGCATTACGGCCAGCCAACCGGACAGCGGCCCGGTCTCTATCGAAAGCCATTTCGATGAAGCCGTGAGTGTTATAGGCGTTATAGAAGAAGTGCTCGCCGGTGAGCGCGAGGGTACCGACGCTTACGTGATTGCCTGCTTTGGCGACCCCGGTCTCTATGCCGCACGTGAGCTGACCCGCGCACCCGTGATTGGTATTGCCGAGGCCGCTTTTCACATGGCAGGCCTGATCAGCACGCGTTTTTCCATCGTCACCACATTGCCCCGCACCATGATTATTGCCGAGCGTCTGCTAGACAGTTATGGATTCAGTCACAACTGCCGGCGCATCCACGCGGCAGACATTCCAGTGCTGGAACTGAAAGACAACCCAGACTTGGCACTGCAATTGATCATCGAAGAATGTCTGCGAGCCAAGCATGAGGACAACATCGGCGCCATCGTGCTTGGCTGCGGCGGCATGGCGGATCTAACCCCGCAAATTACCGAAGCGGTCGGGCTGCCGATCATCGAAGGCGTCACCGCCGCCATCAAACTCGCGGAAGCCTTGGTCGGCCTGGGCTTGGGCTCTAGTAAATATGGCGACTTGGCCTTCCCCCCAGCCAAGCCTTTTATCGGACGTTTCAAGAGCTACTCAAACCTGAAGTCAGAATAAGCCTTACATCGGAAGCTCCACTAGGACCTTCACCGGCAATCGCCACAGCCATGAACATAGAAATGACAATCATTTAGAACGAGAGCAACAGCTCCCGAAAGCACAAATACGGTAGCGGGCCCGGCCGGCTAACCACCCTTTACTCGATGTCGATTTTGTTCTGCGCGCTGTTTATGGGTTTGATCGACTGGCCTCGACAAACCCGAGGCCGCCTACTTTGATATTCAGAATCATTGAACCACTGCACACCTACGCACTGCTCCTCTGGGTGGGGGCTCCACCCAGAGGAGCTTGAACTTGTTCAGTCCTTCAGGGCATTAGACTGGATCAAGACAGTTTCATACTTTTTGGTGCATAGGTAGTAAATGATGCCGCCCAATGTGGCGCCGATAATCCAGGCGTAGCCAGACAGGTCGCTCAGCACCGGCACCCACACTGTGGCCACTGAGAATATTCCACCGATCACAAATGCAATGACTGCGTTGTCGTGCCAGCCTTTTTTGTAGTGGTATTGGCCACTTTTCATGTTGTAAAGGTCTTCGCGGCTGAGCTCTTGTTTGCGCACCACGTAGTAGTCAACAATCAAAATACCAAACAGGGGAGCCAAGGTCGCGCCTAGCGTATTTACAAAGCCAGCAATACCGATCTGGCTAATCACTGCAGTCCACAAACCGCCAATGACCAGAGCGAATCCTGATGTGATCAAGCCGGCCTTGCGAAAGCTGATTGTTGATGGTGACAAGTTGGCAATACCGTTAACCGCAGGAATAAAGTTAGCAACCAGGTTGATGCCAACGGTCGCTGCAAAAAAAGTAATCGCTGCGATGATACTCAAGAACACACTGTCGGCACGCTCCACTATTTCAGTGGGGTTGATGATGGCCTCACCATAGACCACCGCCGCGCCTGCAGTCGTGAGCAAAGCCAGGGCCGAGAATAAAATCATGTTCATCGGTAAACCCCAAAGGTTGCCGTTGACCATAGCCTGTTTGTTTTTTGCGAAGCGAGAGAAGTCACTGAAATTGATCATGACCGCCGCAAAATAAGCCACCATCGTGCCAAAGATGGCAACAAAGCCAGACACCTCGGTTTTCCAAGTAGCTTCTGGGTTGGCGAAAATAGTTTGCGCGGCTGAAAGTAGCTGTCCGTCTGACTTGTTCCACAGCACAATCACCAAGCCAATCATCACGGCGTACACAAATGGCCCCGCCAGATTCAAAAAACCTTCAACCCAATTCATACCGCGCCAGAAGATAACAATGTGAAACGCCCAGACGAACAAGAAGGCCACCCAGTCGACGCCGCTCAAACCCAGGAACATCGTGTCAGATTCGGCACCTGTGATCGTCCTGATCAAAAGAGACAACGCAGTTGAGGCGAAGTAGACTTGCGCTCCATACCAAAAAATAGCGACGACTGCACGCAAAATCGCAGGTAGCTTGGCACCCGCAGTACCCATACTGGCACGAGCGAATACAGGGTAGGAGATGCCATAACGCTCGCCTGCCGCGCCAGACAAGTTGACCATGAACATCACAAACAGGCCTGCTGCGATCAAGGCGGTAAAGGCAGTCCACCCGCTAGCACCAAATGAAATAAATAGGGATGCCACCAGGGTGTAGCCAAACAAAGACTGAATGTCGTTGGCCCACACGTTGAATATTGCAAACGAGCCCCACGTTTTTTCTTTCTTGGTCACTGGTCGAAGTGCGCTGCCTTCGTCGCTTATTGCCGTGTCGTTGGTGGGTTGCATGCCAATCTCCCGAGATTAAATGTTGTCAATTTCAAGTTAAGAATCGAAATTCTGATGTGTATACAAAAATTGTATACAAAAAGTATTTGCAGAATTCATACCAGAATCCATTACTTAACTTAAAAGTACTCAGACATAACTGACTGGCATTGAAATATATGGAAAAACACCGAATGACTTCTTTTGAAGGATTCTTCCTGACGCGAACATCCAACTTCAGTCCCAGTTTTATTGAACCAAACTGGTGCAAAAATGATATGAGCGAACGAAACAAAGGCAACACCGACCCTGTTCTGTATCGTGTTTCTGCAGTGGTGGACTACCAGATCGACAAACATAAGCCCGGCAAGGCGGAGTAGGTCTGTATAAAGAGCTGCAAACCGGCAACGGGGTTTGCGCTTCTTGGTCTGGTACTCGGCTTCGAAGAAGATAGCCTGATCCATGGTCGCGGCAAATCCTGTGCGATGGCCGTACTGCCTTATTGCCGCTAATCTTGAGACTTATTCAGAGTCTCCTTAATAGACTCCAAACACATCACGCAGATTCGGCGTTTCACCCTTGGTTTCCCTAATAAACAACGAATTTTCGATCAAGTATAAGTGTTTCTGCATGAATGCCGCGGCAGCGTCACTGTCCCCAGTCTCGAGCAGATCAACCAGTCGGTGATGGTCATGACAATCACAACCCAAGTCACCCGAACGACCATAAACGGCCAGAATCAATGAAGAACGCGAGCATAGTTGAGCGACAAACTGCGCCAGCGCCTGATTGCCCGCCAGCTCGGCCAGGCGTCCATGAAAAGCCGCAGATATCTTGATCGCCGCGCTTTGCTCATTTCTTTGCAAAATCTGCTGCTCGTGCTGAGCCATAGCGCGCAGCTCATCGACCTGTGCGGTGGTAATGCTGACAGCCAGGCGAGCCATCAGGGCACACTCGATCATCCGCCGCGCATCAAAAATTTCCCGCGCTTCCTCGGCTGAGGGTCGTGCCACCGTTGCGCCCTTACCCGGCGTTAGTGTAATCAACTGTTCCAGAGCCAGCCGTTGCAGCACCTTGCGAATGCCAGTACGGCTGATGCCAAATACCTCCGCCAAGGCGTCCTCACGCAAACGCGCACCGGGCTTGAGCCGATGCTCGATCACTGCATCGCTGACCGCCCGGTAGATCACGTGGTGACGGGAACCCTTCACTTCAGGTGTAGCCTTCACAGGCGCGTGATCGGCCTTTGCGGCAACCGACGTTGACCGGCGTGCTTTCATGGGCCCAGGCCTCTCCATACGGGGATAAAATCGATTAAAAGTCGTTATGCTTTACAGCCAGACTGTCAGGAAAACAGCGACTGATCGATTGGCATATTGCACGACAAAGCGCACATAAGCCTGAGGCGGGCCTTTCTAGCATTAAGGTGACTGGCTTTAAGCACGCCTATCGACACCTGTTCAGCCAGTGACCCCCGGTACTCATAAACTTCTGCGAGCCTTCCCCATTGGGTAGAAGACACGACCGCCACAGGAACGCCCGCGGCTCTCAAAGCGCCCAGCGGTTGCATCCAGTTCGGCGGAACGTGTCCACGGCCGACGGCGTCTATCACCAACCCTTTGGCTCCGCTGGCTACCGCCGCTTCAAGCAGGGCCGGTGACGCACCAATCGCCACCGGAAGAATATCCACGCGCGGCAGTTGCTCGCCCGGCGCAATTGCGCTCAAGCGCTGCACCCGTTTGGTGAGCCTGACCTCATCGCCATCAACAAACCCTACCGGCCCGATGCCTGGTGAACCAAAGCCATTAAGCTGATAGCTGCTGAGTTTACGCACAGAGCTTGCCGCATGAATTTCCTCATTAAACACCACCAATGCGCCGGCGCCCCGTGCCTGAGGTGCATTCGCTACCTTCAACGCATCGCGAAGATTGGGGCCGGCATCCGAGCCGCTGACATAGGGCACGCGCTGAGCACCGGTGACTACAAGCGCGGTATCTTCAAGCCCCAGGCTCGTGTCGAGGAAGTAGGCGGTATCTTCAAGGGTGTCCGTACCTTGGGACACCACAAACCCAGCCACATCTTTACGTTGGGACAACTCAAGACACAACACTCTGAGCTGCAGCAGGTCATCAGTGGTAATGGCATTGCTGGGCTTCTGGCAAAGAGTGATCACCTCAACCGGACCGTCGCTTTTAATCTGCAACCTGTCCATCAGTTCTTTACCTGAAAGAGCACCCGCAATCGCCCCTCCCGAACTGCTTGGAAGACTGGCGATGGTGCCGCCCAATGAAATAAGTACGACGGTATTTTTCATATTCATATCTTCAGAAAAGATGGTCAGGATATTCGATCGCACAATACAGAATAAATACTTCGGTTTGGCATTTTTGCCAAAAAATACTGAATACCCATCCGCTCATGCAAACTTTCAATAAATCGGCCAAACACCGATAATACTACTTTAACCTCAAATCAAAAGCGCTGCCCCGATGCGTCAAAACCTTCAACTGACAGAACAGCAGCGCAGCTTTGACCCGTCTCAGCGACGCATATCCGCTACAGACGCCAAGGGCAAAATTCTAAACTGTAATGATGTGTTCAAAGCCACCAGCGGTTTCACCAGGAAAGAGCTGATTGACAGCCAACACAACATTATAAGGCACCCTGGCATGCAGCCTCACGTGTATGAGCACATGTGGAGGTGCTTGAAGGCCAAGAAGAGCTGGATGGGTATTGTGAAAAACTGCTGCAAGATCGATGATCAATATTGGGTGGACGCCCATATCACCCCAACTTTCAACAAGGCAGGCTGATTGGATACAAGCCTGTTCTGACTCAACCTAGCCTAGAGCGGACTTCCAAGGTTGCAGAGCTTTACGTCATCGTCGGTGCAAAAAAACACGTGGGTCAACTGAATCCATTCAGAAGATCATCAGCAACCGTCGAGCCAGCGCCAAGCACGCCGTGGACATTGCCCGTCAAAGCAATGACGACGCCGAGCAAGGTGTGCAGCGTGTCAGCGAGACACAGCAGGCTCTTGAAGGAATCAAGTCGGCCATGGAGCGTATCAACGGTATGAGCCAGCAAATGGCCACTGCAACTGAGGAGCAGGCTCACGTTGCCGAAGAAATCTCTCAACAGATAAACCGTATCGCAGAGGCGGCGGATGAAAGTCTGGACAATGCCTCTAAAACAAGTGATAGAGGCCAGGCTTTGAAGAAAACAGCTGCCAACCTCCATGGCCTAACGGAGCGATTTAATGCCTAAAGACACTTTGCCCGGCTCTGGCGCAGTTGAAGACCTGGACATTGAACAGCTGCGTACGGCCTTTGGCCTCCAGAATGCCATTTTGGAGGCCGCAGTTGATGCCATTATTGCCATCAACGACAAAGGCCTGATCAGTTCGTTTAACAACGGTGCCGAGAAACTGTTTGGCTATCCTGCCAGGGAAGTCATAGGGCGCAATGTTTCAGGCCTGATGCCTGACCAGTTCGCGGCCCATCATGATGGCTATATGCAAAACTATCACCACTCCGGGCACGCCAAGATCATAGGTATTGGCAGGGACGTAGAGGGTCTCAGGAGTAATGGGAACACTTTCCCAATGCACCTGTCGGTAGGGCGTGCCGATACACCAACTGGCCGAATTTACGTAGGTATCTGCCACGACCTGACTGACTACAAGAATGCACTGCTTAAACTGCACACCGCAGAGCAGCGCTACCGTGAAATTGTGGAAAGCCAAACCGAGTTGATCATCCGTCTGGACAGCAATCTGTGCCTCACATTTACCAACCCGGCCATGTGTCACTTTTATAAGTGTGAGCAGACTAACCAGTTGCTGGGCACCAGCTTTTTGGAACTACTTCATTCCGACGACCGTGTGCTTTTAAAGCGCCAGCTCATTAATCAGAATGGCACGCCGCTGGAAGACGTTGAAACACTGTGCATTCGAATGATGCCACCCAGTGGCGATACCCGCTGGGTCGAATGGCGCATTCGCCAATTGCAGGGCGGAAAGATCCCTGGACCCGGGGAGTTCCAGGGGTTTGGCGTCGACATCACTGAAAAGATACGCGCTAAAGACCAGATGGCCTATGCGGCGACACATGACCCAATCACCGGGCTACTGAACCGCGAAGGTTTTAGCGACCAGCTCAGCGAAAGGCTAAATGTCGGCGGGCGCCAGCTTGGTGTGGTGCTCTTGAACCTGGATTGTTTTGACATCATCAATGAGACCCTGAGCCATACGTCTGGCGATCTGGTTTTGAAGAGAGCCAGCGAACGGATCAGCACGTCCCTGGCCAGGAAAGACCTATGCGGTCGCCTCAATGCAGACGAATTTATAGTGATGCTAGATGGCACAAACCACGCCGACGACCTGAAATCTATGACTCATAGACTCCAGAACCGTTTATCTGAACCCTTTGCCGTTGAGCAGCGGGTATTCAATTTAACGGCGTGCGCCGGCATCAGCGTCTGCCCAGAGAACGGCACAACCAGTGAATCCCTGATGCGGAGGGCAGAATCTGCGCTTCGTGAAGCCAGGTCGCGGGGACGAAATGAATTGGAGCTCTTTTCTGAAGAGCTCGAACAACGTACAAAGTCTGCCGCTGACCTTGAGCTGGGAATTCGCCTAGCATTGGATAATGACCTGTTCAGGCTGGCCTACCAACCTAAATACAACCTAAGTGACAATAGCCTTCAAAGCTTTGAGGTTCTGATTCGCTGGTTTCATCCAAAGTGGGGCCCTGTAAGCCCGTCGCGTTTTATTCCCTTTGCCGAAGCCAACGGTTTAATCGTCCAGATTGGTAGGCTGGTACTCGAAGAGGCTTGCAGACAGTGGCGTGAATGGACCGATTTCGGTTTGAAGATTCCAACGATGGCGATCAACATTTCTCCCCTGCAGCTGGCAAGCTTGGGGTTCAAAGACGTTCTACTGAACACCCTAAAAACTTTTTCGGTGCCTGCCTCCGCCATTGAGCTTGAAATCACGGAAGGGGCAGCACTCAGCCACACTAAAGAACAGATGGAGCTGATTCTTGCGCTCCATGACGAAGGCTTCAGCCTTGCCATCGACGATTTTGGTACGGGTTACTCATCTTTAAGCCAGCTATCCAGCCTACCTGCCAGCACGCTGAAAATCGACCGGGCGTTTGTCAGCAAAATAACTGATTCAAGCAGCGAGTCCGTTATCGAAGCCATCATTACCCTTGGCCATTCTCTTGGCATGAAAATCGTTGCCGAGGGTGTAGAAACAGAATTACAACGGGATTTCCTTAAAAATAAGGGTTGCGATATCGCTCAGGGATTCTGGTATTCGAGGCCGCTGAGTGCTGAAAAAATGAGGTCGGCCCTACTGCCTGACTGATTTCTTGTTACATTCAAACATTGACGCTGGACATACAGCGGCCTTCTGAATAATCAGGCCAAGTGCGGTTGCAAGCAATAACGGTCACATACAACAATCAACTCATGCAAAATGTTGCCCCTGATATGAATACGATTGCTGACCACACCGATCCGAACGTCATCGCTTTTGCGCTTGAACAGTCTTACAACGCTATTTTACTAACAGACGCAAACTCTGGCGAAGCTGGGCACCGTATTGTCTTCGCCAATCAGGCCTTTCTGCGGATGACGGGCTACAACGAAGAAGAGTTACTTGGACAAAACCCGCGCCTTCTTCAGGGGCCAGCAACCAATCCTGATGTGATTGACAGGCTGCGCCATTGCCTTCACAACGGCACCCATTTTCAAGGTTCGACGATTAACTACCGCAAAGATGGCCGTCCGTACACGGTCGAGTGGAACGTTTCTCCTGTACACAATAAAGCCGGTGAGATTACGCATTTTATTTCGTTACAGCGGGACATCAGCAGCCTGATAGCCGCGCAGAATACAACTCAGCTTTTTGCCCACGTAATCAACGCTACCGATGATGGCGTGCTTATCACCGATAGCCATGGAACCATCGAATTTGTTAACAAAGCCTTCGAGACAATCACCGGGTACGGACTCACGGAGGTACTGGGTCGAAATCCGAGCATGTTCAGTTCCGGAGAACAGAATTTTGAATTCTATAAAGACATGTGGGACACCCTGAAAAAGGGGCGCTCTTACAAGGGGACTTTTGTTAACCGCAGCAAGAATAACGAGCTGATTTACTGTAACGAGACAATAACGCCGCTGACCGATGAAGCGAATAATGTCAGTCATTACGTGAGTATCTTTCGCGACCTGACGACTCGAGTATTGGAAGAACAGACGTTCCGTGAAATGGTGCGCTTTGACGGGCTAACGGGCGCCCTGACCCGAGCAGCCGGAGAGCTAGCGCTGGAAAAAGCTTACATGCAGCACCGCGGGTCCAAACTGCCTATGTCGATCGCGATGGCTGATATCGACCATTTCAAACAAGTTAACGACAATTGGGGACATGCCACCGGCGATACAGTTCTCAAAGCTGTTGCGAACACAATGATTGCCACATTAAGAGCCAACGATACCGTGATACGCTGGGGCGGTGAAGAATTTCTGCTTATATTCGGTGGCTGCGACTTAGACCAGGGACTGCCGCTGGCCGAACGTTGCCAGCTAGCCGTGCAGAACCAACATAACGAAAACGTAGGCTCCGTCACCGTGTCGATCGGTTTGGGCGAATTGCAGCCCGAGGAAGCATTAGCCGATTTGATTGAGCGCGTTGATAGAGCCCTTTATAGCGCAAAGACATCAGGCCGTAACCAGACACAAGTGTCGATCATCCAGAAAGGAGCTCTCAACCCATAATGGATAGCCTTCCCTTGCGGCTGCGTTACCAAACCATCGATGTTGGTAATACTGATATCCATCTGTGCACCCTTCGCGACAACCAACAGTTTAACGACCCCGAGGGCGCGGCCGATGCCTTGGGTATTTCCTCTGCGGCCTGGCCAATTTTTGGCGTGTTGTGGCCGTCTAGCGTAGTGCTAGCAAACCATATGCTGGTCTACCCGATTGAGGGCAAACGCATCTTGGAAATCGGCTGCGGTATAGCGCTATCAAGCCTGTTGCTCAACGGGCGCCAAGCCGACATCACGGCGACCGACTATCACCCCGAAGTTGAACACTTTCTGGTTCGCAACACTCTGTTGAATCACGGCAAAAGCATTGCGTTTGAGCGGGCAGACTGGGCCGACGACCGCAGTGAACTGGGGCTTTTTGACCTGATTATCGGCAGTGATCTGTTGTACGAAGACGAGCACGTTCAGTTACTTGCCGAGTTTATTGTCAATCACGCCAAACCCCGCTGCGACGTAATTCTGGTAGATCCGGGCCGTGGTCGAAAAACCAAAATCAGCGTGAAGCTGGCCGCGCACGGCTTCAGCAACAGCCATACAAAACCCGTGCATACCGACTACCTTGAGAAGCAGTTTAAAGGCCATATCCTCGAATTTTCTCGAAATATCTAACGCCCAACCCTTGACACTTTCGGCAGCGAAACTTACTATACGCGCCGCTTCCATCGTTGATGGCGCGCTGGCAAGGTAGCTCAGTTGGTTAGAGCACAGCACTCATAATGCTGGGGTCACTGGTTCGATTCCAGTCCTTGCTACCAGATTTCGAAGACTTACAGTTAACGCTGTAGGTCTTTTTTTTGTCCACGGGAGGTTTGCGGACATAATCGTATTTTTGCAAACATCACGAGGACGACCTCGCCCATTTGGGGACACAGCATTCGGGACGGCCCGCTGCAGCGGAGTTTTGTTGATGCGCACCACACCAGACCGTATTCGCCAAGCGGTCAGTTTTGAAGTAATTGGCCTGATCGTTGTTATCAGCTTTGGCACACGTGTACTGGGCTACTCCACGGTGGACTTCGGCTTGCTAGGCGCTGTTGGTGCCACCATCGCTACCGGGTGGAACTACATTTACAACCTGCTGTTTGATCACGCTCTGCTGAAGTACACCGGCACGCCCAAGAAATCCGTTAAGCTGAGAATTGTTCACGCTTTTGGTTTTGAGCTGGGCCTGATGGTTGCATTCCTGCCGATTGTCACCCGCATACTGAACATAAGCCTGATGGAAGCCCTAAAAATAGATCTTGGCTTTATAGCCTTTTATCTGGTGTACGCTTTTGCCTTTACCTGGGCTTACGACACCCTCTTCCCCATAAACCAGCCTTTTGACAAACCGGGGACCGAGTTCAAGTAGGGGACAGATTTAAATCTGTCCCCGCAAACTGACGGCCGAGTATGGGACAGATTTTAAATCTGTCTCTGTCGCCATGCCAGCGCTTGTATAATGGCGCGCCTCGCTGCATAGGAATTGTGTGTGCTCATCTCGATTTATCTGATTGCTATCACCGCCGAAGCTATGTCTGGGGCGCTTGCCGCTGGCCGGCGAAACATGGATATGTTTGGCGTGGCGCTGATTGCCTTTGTTACGGCTCTGGGTGGCGGTACGGTGCGAGACATGTTGCTGGGCAACTACCCGATTAACTGGACCCAGCACCCCGGCTACATCTACATCACCGTCAGCGCCGGTTTGTTTACCATGGTGATCGCCCGCTATATGCGGCGCCTGCATCAACTGTTTCTGGTTCTAGACTCCCTCGGCCTGATCGCCTTCACCATTATCGGCTGCGAGGTGGCTCTAAAGCTGGATTACGAGATCCCGGTTGTGATTATGGCAGGCCTGATTACCGGCATTTTTGGCGGCATACTGCGGGACATTCTTTGCAACCGAACGCCTCAGGTTTTGCGCCACGAGCTATACGCCAGTGTGTCGTTAGTTGTTGCCCTGCTCTATCTTTATATGCAACATAAACACGTGCACCACGACACCAGTTTGCTGGCGGCATTCAGCGTTGGCCTGGCCTTGCGCATGTCCGCTATTCGCTGGCGGTGGTCATTGCCGGTGTTCTCTTACGACCCCGCGCGCTGGGACGACTGATCGCGTATTAGCTTAGAATTTCTAATTCGAAAGGTGGTTCTTTTAACCGGTTGTGACTGTGGCATACTATCAGACTGCACATATCCATTTTCTATAACCAAAAGGAATGAGCCGTTATGAAACGGGAAACCATAGCGTTGCACGCCGGGTTCAAAAGCGACCCCACCACCAGAGCTGCAACCACGCCAATTTATCAAACCACCTCTTATACCTTTGATGACACTCAGCACGGCGCTGACCTGTTTGATCTGAAAGTGCAGGGCAATATTTATACCCGCATTATGAACCCCACCAACGCTGTGCTGGAAGAGCGCATGGCGCAGCTGGAAGGCGGCATTGGTGCGCTAGCAGTTGCTTCGGGTATGTCTGCCATTACCTATGCCCTGCAAACCATCTGTACCGTGGGCAATAACATTGTTAGCACCAGCCAGCTTTACGGCGGTACCTACAACTTGTTTGCCCACAGCCTGCCGAACCAGGGCATTACCTGCAAAATGCTCACCCACGATGACTTTGACGGCGTAGAAAAAGCCATTGATGAAAACACTCGTGCCCTGTTTTGTGAGTCCATCGGCAACCCGGCCGGCAACGTTGTGGACATTCAGCGCTGGGCTGAAATAGCCCACAAACATGGCCTGCCGCTGATAGTGGATAATACCGTTGGCACACCTTTTCTATGCCGCCCTATCGAACACGGTGCAGACATCGTGGTTCACTCGCTGACCAAATATCTGGGCGGCCACGGCACCACCGTTGCCGGCGTTGTGGTGGATTCTGGCAAATTTGACTGGAAAGCCAACGCCGACAAGTTCCCGATGCTGAACGAGCCAGATCCGTCGTATCACGGCGTGGTATACACCGAGGCCTTAGGGGCGGCAGCGTTTATTGGCCGCTGCCGCGTAATTCCACTGCGCAACACGGGCGCCGCACTGTCACCGTTTAACGCGTTCCTGATCATGCAGGGCATTGAAACCGCTGCTCTGCGGATGGAACGCCACTGCGAGAACGCCCAGAAAGTCGCTCAGTTCCTGCAGGATCACCCAGCTGTAGAATGGGTTAACTACGCCGCCCTGGCTAACAGCCCGTTCCGCGCCACCTGCGAAAAAATTTGCGGCGGCAAAGCCTCCGGTATTCTCAGCTTCGGTATTAAAGGCGGCCGAGACGCCGGCGCACGTTTCATCGATGCGCTGGACATGGTGCTACGCCTGGTCAACATTGGCGACGCCAAATCACTGGCCTGCCACCCGGCAACCACCACTCACCGCCAGCTAAACCCAGACGAGCTCAAATCTGCAGGTGTGAGTGAAGACCTGGTGCGCCTGTCGATTGGTATTGAGCACATTGACGACATAATTGCTGATGTCGCCCAGGCTCTGGACGCCGCCGTTCGCTGAGAACGCCAGCCATCTGCGCTACCGGCTTGTTTTGGTAGCGCAGATGTTGGGTGCCAATACCGTGCCCGTGTTTATCCCTACTGTTCTTGTATCTGGCGCGCCTCGGCTTTACCCTTTACGCCTAACCAAAGTCTTTTATACAGAACGAGAGCTCCGCATCCATGACCGCAAACACCAAGCCCCGTGTGGCAAGTGGCGCCAAGTTCCGCAGTGAACATGGCTTTTCTGCTATTAAGGACGGCGTTAAGCAAAGCCGCAATGTTTCCAACGAAGGCGTCAGCAACGACCCAAAACCCAAGTGGTTGCGTGCACGTATGCCCGGTGGTGAGCGCTACGAGGCAGTCAAACAGAATGTGAAAAGCCACAAGGTTGCCACCGTGTGCCAGGAATCCCACTGCCCCAATATTGGTGAGTGCTGGACCAACGGCACGGCAACGATCATGGTGATGGGTTCGGTGTGTACACGTGCGTGCAAATTCTGCGCGGTAGACACCGGCAACCCCAACGGCTGGCTAGATAAAGACGAACCCGAGAATACTGCAAAGTCGGTAGAACTGATGGGCTTACAATACATTGTGCTGACATCGGTTGACCGCGACGACCTGCCCGACGGCGGTGCCGGCCATTATGCGGCCTGTGTGTCGGCCATCAAACACCGCACGCCGGGCGTCAGAGTAGAAGCACTCACGCCGGACTTTGATGCGGTCATGCAGCACGTAGAACAGGTTGTTGACTCCGGGCTGGATGTATTCGCCCAGAACGTCGAAACCGTCCGCCGCTTGACTCACCCGGTACGCGACCCGCGAGCCGGCTATGAGAAGACTCTAAGCGTACTGAGGCATGCCAAGCAATACCGCCCGGACGTACTGACAAAAACCAGTTTAATGTTGGGCCTGGGCGAAACCGACGAAGAAATTCAACAAACCATGGATGACTTGCTGGCGGTGGGCGTGGATATTCTGACGCTGGGCCAGTATCTGCGCCCTACTCCGAACCATTTGCCGGTGATGCGCTACGTCACCCCGGAAGAATTCAACCGTTACCGGGAAATTGGCTTGGCCAAGGGCTTTATGGAAGTGCCATCAGGCCCCTTAGTGCGGTCAAGCTACCGTGCAGATCGAGTGTTTGACAAGAACAACTTGGGATTGGCGGTACCAGCAGTTCCTGCATCAATAGAAACGACATCGGCAGAATCCAAGCCAGTCAACGCCCTGCAGATACCGGTCAAATTCGTAAGCTGACCGAGCACCTGCATTGGCATCTCACCGCTGTTGGCGGGGCTGTATTTACTGGCCGCCCTGCTGCTGTTGCATTTGCTGCATTTTTTGCATTTGCATCTTCAGCTCATTGCGCTGCTCATCTGTAAAAATACTTTCTACCTTCGCTTGCATCAGGGTAGACAATGCGGCCATCTCACCGGTTACGTCACCCAGCTCTTCCGCGTGTTCGCGAATGGCATCTTCGCTGAAGTCTGCTTTTACCTCGGCTTGCAACTGCTGCTGAAGCGTTTGCGCCTGCTGGCGCAGATCTACAATTTGACCCTGCAATTCGTCAAATACGCCGCGGATCTGTTCTTGTTGCTCGTCGTTCAAACCAACCATTTGCGCCAACTGATCTATACGGTCGGGCTGGGCATTCGCCTGTTGCGCCAATGCCGGCGCCGAAAGGCTTACCACAATCAGTGCTGTCCCCAGTGCTTTTACCAATTTCATACTGCTCTCCGTTTTGAATAATTTCACACACCCTAAAGCATCACGTGGGTAAGTCGCACCCCATAATGGCTGTTTATTTCGAATAATAGCCGCCAAAGCGGCTGCCAGCCCACCATTAAGGCGATTTTCAGGCAAATATGAAAGTTTGGTCATCGACTTTCGGTATTGCGCTGGAATTGCTGCATAATGGCGGCTCTTTTTATTCACACACACTGGCCAGCGCGTTTTGAATTCAGCGCGTTTACGGGCAGCGGGAGTAGCACAATGGCGATTAACTGGTTTCCCGGGCACATGCACAAAGCCCGCAAGGAGATCAAAGAAGTCATGCCGCAGATGGACCTGATTATCGAGGTGGTGGACGCTCGCATTCCCTTTAGCAGCGAAAACCCTCTGGTGCCTGCACTGCGCGGTGATACACCGTTGATTAAAGTGCTTAACAAGCGCGACCTGGCCGACCCCGATGTGACGGGGCAGTGGCAAAGCTGGCTAGAACGGGAGCGCGGTGTAAAAACCATCACTCTGACCCACAATCAGCGGAGCGAAGCGCTGGACATTCTTAACCTGGCTGAACAGCTCACACCGAATCACGATCGCCAGAAAAGCGCGCTACGGGTTATGATTCTGGGCATCCCTAACGTCGGAAAATCTACCCTGATCAATACCCTGGCCGGACGACCTGCCGCAAAAACCGGTAACGAGCCGGCAGTCACCCGAGCTCAGCAAGCAATTAAATTGCCAAATAACATTTTGCTGTACGATACCCCCGGTTTCTTGTGGCCCAAGCTTTCACCGGCGGCCTGTGGTTATCGCCTGGCGGTTACCGGCGCTATTCGCAGCGCTGTACTGGATTTTGAAGACGTTGCGCTGTTTACCGCCGAGTATTTGCTGGCTCATTACCCGGAATTCCTGACCAGCCGCTACGGACTGGACCCGCTGCCGGTTGACGGCTTGGCCGCAATGGACGCCATTGCGGCCAAGCGCCGGTTTTTTGGGCGCGGCGGCATACCGGATTTACACAAAGTGTCGGAGGTGTTGCTGAACGAATTCCGCGCCGGCAAGCTGGGGCGCATTTCTCTGGAAACACCGCGCCTGATCCAGCACGAAACCGAAATTGCTCTGGCTGAAGCCGAAGTTCAAGCTCTACTGGATGCAGAAAAAGCAATCGCAGACGGCAAAAAGAAAGCAAAAACCCGACGTAACCGCAAACGTTAGTGTCGCATTTGAATATCCGCCTGAACCAAAGTCATATACTGTACGTTGGTTAAAAGCTTTACAATCACATCTAAAATACCGCAACACAAGCGCCTGTTCCTGGCGCCGGTTAAGGAGAGCTTTATGAGACGTGTCGTCGTCACTGGAATGGGAATTATTTCCTGCTTGGGCAATAGCCTGGACGAGGTTACTAGCAGCCTAAAAACCGGAAAATCCGGCATCCGCTTTAGTGAAACCTACAAGGAACTGGGGTTCCGCAGCCAGATTTGCGGCGCACCGGATGTCGACACCTCTGTTATTGATCGGAAAGCACGTCGTTTTATGGCTGACTCAGCCATGTACAGCTATTTGTCGATGCAGCAGGCCATTGCCCAAGCCGGTTTGACCGACGACATGGTGTCAAACGATCGCACCGGGCTAATTGCCGGCTCTGGTGGCGCATCTTGCTCAAGCCAAGGGGAAGCCGTTGATATTCTGCGCGCAAAAGGCGTAAAGCGCATTGGGCCTTATATGGTACCGCGCATTATGGCCAGCACTGTCTCTGCGTGCCTGGCAACCGCCTTCAAGATTCGCGGCGTGAACTTTTCCATATCGTCGGCCTGCGCCACCAGCGCACACTGTATTGGCCAAGCTATGGAACAAATCCAGCTGGGCAAGCAAGACATTGTCTTTGCCGGCGGCGGTGAAGAAGAAGACTGGAGCCTGACCATGATGTTTGACGCCATGGGTGCCCTGTCTACCAAATACAACGACGCACCGGAAACGGCGTCGCGGCCGTTTGATAGCAAGCGTGACGGTTTTGTGATTGCCGGTGGCGGCGGCATGCTGGTACTGGAAGAACTGGAGCACGCCCGCAAGCGCGGCGCCAACATTATTGCCGAGCTGACCGGCTACGGTGCCACTTCAGACGGTTATGACATGGTTGCGCCATCCGGTGAGGGCGCCCAGCGTTGCATGAAGCAAGCCATGGCGACCATGCATGGCAGAGTTGATTATATCAACGCCCACGGCACCAGCACCCCGGTTGGCGACGCTGCGGAGATGGGTGCTGTTCGCAACACCTTCGTTGACAAAGTACCGCCAATTTCCTCTACCAAGTCACTGTCTGGGCACTCGCTGGGCGCCGCCGGTGTACAGGAAGCTATTTACTCGTTACTGATGATGCAAAACGGCTTTATCGCCGGAACCGCAAATCTGAACGAGTTGGATGCGGCCATTGGTGACCTGCCTATTGTGGGGCCGGCGGGCCAAGAAGCCACCCTTAACGCGGTGATGTCCAACAGCTTTGGCTTTGGCGGCACCAATGCATCACTGATATTCGAGCGCCTTTAGCAAAGACCGACCCGAAACGCCATTGGCAAATGGGTTGATCCGTACTAAGCTAGAGCTGGATATAGATCAAATTTGACAGGCCATCTGCTATGAACCAAGCAATTCGACTCCATCAGGTTGCTTCACAGCTCAGGGCTACATGTAACAAGTGTAGTTTGAGCAATCTTTGCCTGCCCCTTGCACTGGAAGAGAATGAGTTGGAGCGCCTTGAAGACATTGTTCTGCAGGGCAAAATCTTCAATCGGGGCGAACATATTTTTGACCAAAGCACGCCTTTTAAATCGTGCTTTGCGGTGCGTAGCGGGTCGGTAAAAACCTCGATTATTACCGAAGGCGGAGATGAACAGGTTACCGGTTTCTTCATGCCTGGCGAGCTGATTGGGCTCGACAGCATGGCAACCGACAACTACGCCTGCACCGCCAAGGTACTTGAGCGCACCAGCGTATGCGAA
Source organism: Marinobacter psychrophilus (assembly GCF_001043175.1). NCBI lineage: Bacteria > Pseudomonadati > Pseudomonadota > Gammaproteobacteria > Pseudomonadales > Marinobacteraceae > Marinobacter > Marinobacter psychrophilus. The sequence goes on along the minus strand of NZ_CP011494.1, from coordinate 963,943 downwards.
TTTCCAGTCGAAAAACTGGAGCAATTGACGCGTAAGTTGCCTGAGCTTCAGCACCATATGTACCACCTGATGAGCCAGGAGATACAAAACAGTCACCAGCTAGCCATGCTGCTGAGTAAGAACACCGCGGAGGAGCGTATTGCAGCTCTGTTGTTGTCGCTGTCCAGCCGCTTTCAGCGCAGACGCATGTCACCCACTAATTTCAGTCTGCCGATGGCACGCAATGATATCGCGAACTTTTTGGGCCTTGCGGTAGAAACGGTTAGTCGGGTATTCACCCGCTTCCAGAATCAGGGCATCATCAAAGCTCGCGGCCGTGAAGTCGAACTGCTAGATGTAGAAGCCCTGCAACTGGTCACCCGCGATTTTGCTCGCCAGGGTTGTCGCTAAAAAGCGCTTCTATGGGCTGGTTGGTTTGACTGAGTCTGGCCCTTTTATCAAAGTCAGTTCATCTGTCAGCCCTACACGCCATGGGACTTGCTTGATACCAAAAGTGTTACGGATTTTTGTACACACCAAACGTGTGTTCACCGGTTCCAGCTGACCCCATCCGCTCACTTCATCCACCAGATGCAAATCCTCGGGAATACCCGGCAAGCCGGCGATGGCCAAACCCAGCTCATACAAGCTGATGCCCTCAGAACCGGCGTACTGATAGGTGCCCCACACTTCAGCCCCGCAATCGAGCTGCTGGATAATAGCCCGCATCACCCGTGCCAAGTCAGTGACTGCCAAGGGTTGACCAACGCAACGGCCAGGCAACGACAAGCGGGTGCCAGCGGCTGTGCTAGCCTGAACTTTCCGTATAAAGCGCCCCAAGCTCCATCCTGTTCGCAAAATAATGTGGCGGGTTAACAAACCGCGCAGGCCCTGCTCGCACTCCCACTGCCAAGCACCTAGCTGGTTCACCGGCTGCCCGGGGTTCGAAGCAATGTAAGCTGTCTGTTTGCGGCCATCAAAAATATAGCAAGTGGACAATTGCAGCATCGCGATATTGCGATCGCGGGCAAACTCGCCGAGCGCCAAAGGCAATGACAAAGCTGAGCGCTTGACGTCATCGGGGTGTTCTTGGGCGGATTCCGGATCGGCTAGCCAAAGCGCATTGACAATCAAGTCCGTATCCGCAGGAACCCAGCTTTCCAGAGCCGCCAGATCCACGCTGGCCGTGTTACTCACCAGCAAAGGGCTGACCTGCAAAGAGGTGGCGCGCAGCTGCTCCAGCAATACTCGACCCAAGGGGCCGTAATCATGAACTACCAGAACATGCACGGGTCTTCTTTACCTCCAATCCTGTTAAGTAAAATTAGCACCAGCGCCGAGGTACCCGGGCTGTAACGCTCGTCAGCAACTCATAACCAATCGTAGCGGCGTGGCCGGCCACCTCATCCACCGGCACCGTTGCGCCCCACAGTTCTACCGGGTCGCCATTGAGGGCTGCAGGAGCCGTGCTCAGATCTACCGCCAACATGTCCATCGACACCCGGCCGATAAGCTGTATGCGCTGGCCATGGATAGCAGCAGGGGTACCCGTGCCCGCATGGCGAGGGTAACCGTCGCCGTAGCCCAAGGCGACAATGCCCATGCGTGTCGGTTTGGACGCCACCCAGTCTGCGCCGTAACCCACGCTGTCGCCGGGCTGCAACAGGCGGGTACTGATCAGCGGTGCCTGTAAAGTCATTACTGACTTCAAACCCAGCTCCGCAGCCGACGTACCGACAATGGGCGATGCGCCATACAGCATGATGCCGGGGCGGCTCCAGCCAAACAGCTTTTGGCCCGGCCTGAACAACGCCGCCGAATTGGCGACGCTACGCTGCAACTCGGGCCAAGGCGCGGTCGCCTTCTCGAAACGCTCGGTCTGCTGCTGTGTCATGGTGCTGCGTTCGTCATCGGCACAGGCAAAGTGGGTCACAAAACCAATCACCTTTGACGCCAGCTGGTGCTGCGCAAGCGTCGCCATAACCTGAGCCAGCTCCTCGGTATGAAAGCCCAGGCGGTTCATCCCGGTATTTACTTTCAGCCAGATGCGCGGAGCAGCTGGCGCTCGCACAAGCCACTGCAACTGGTCGTCGCAGTGCAGCGCCGGCTCGAAGTTGTTCTCTATGCAAGTCGCCAGATCCTGCTCGCTGTGAACCCCCTCCAGCAACGCCACAGGCTGCTGACCTACGCCAGCATTACGAATGGCAATGGCCTCTTCAATACACGCCACCGCAAATTTGGGCGCCACCGCAGCCAAGGCACGCGCAACTCCCGCAATACCGTGGCCGTAGCCATCGGCTTTAATCACCGCCATGGCACTGGACTGCCCAGAACGCTGGCAGGCCACCTGGTAGTTATGCTGCAGCGCTTTTGAGTCTATAAGCGCAAAGGAGCCCCTTGGCATCAGTAGTCGTCTCCATACTCGCTATAATTACCGTGGGCAAGATCTTCAAACTTGGTGTACTTGCCAATAAACGCCAAACGTATCGTACCAATGGGGCCGTTCCGCTGCTTGCCGATGATAATTTCAGCCACACCTTTATCTGGAGTGTCTTCGTTATAAACCTCATCACGATAGACAAACATAATGACGTCTGCATCTTGCTCGATAGCCCCGGATTCACGTAAATCCGAGTTAATAGGCCGCTTGTTGGGGCGTTGTTCCAGGCTGCGGTTGAGCTGCGACAGCGCAACAACCGGGCAACTCAGCTCTTTAGCGATGCCTTTGAGTGAACGGGAAATTTCGGAGATTTCCGCGGTGCGGCCTTCGGTGTTTCCGGGCACCCGCATCAGCTGCAGGTAATCCACCATGATCAACCCGATTTTGCCGCCATTCTCCCGCGCAATGCGCCGTGCCCGCGAGCGCAGCTCGGTTGGGCTTAGGCCGGGGGTGTCGTCAATATAAAGCGGTTTGTCCTTCAGCAGGCTCACCGCCGAGGTCAACCTGGGCCAGTCATCTTCTTCAAGCTTGCCATTACGCACCTTGGTTTGATCAATGCGCCCAAGCGATGACAGCATACGCATGGCCAAGGCGTCCGCTGGCATCTCCATGCTGAACACCAGCACGGGCAGGCCACTTGAAATTAAGGCGTTTTCGACGATGTTCATGGCGAGCGTGGTTTTACCCATGGACGGCCGTCCGGCAACAATAATCAGGTCTGAGGGCTGCATACCCGAAGTGCGCTCATCCAAATCACGAAAACCCGTGGTCAAGCCGGTGGTCTGTTCGCCAGATTCGAACAGCTCTTCAATGCGGCTCAGGGTTTGCGTAAGGATCGGATTAATGCCCTTGGGGCCAGAACCTTCTTTAACCCGCGCTTCGGCAATCTGGAACACCGTGCGTTCGGCCTCGTCCAAAATTTCACTGCTGTTACGACCTAGTGGGTTGAATGCCGAATCAGAAATTTTACCCGATGCTTCCACCAACTGGCGCAAAATAGAACGTTCGCGAACAATATCAGCGTAGGCACGGATGTTCGCTGCACCGGGGGTCTTTTCGGCCAGCTCAGCCAAATACGACAGACCACCAGCGTGTTCGATATCCCCAGCCCGCTCCAGAAATTCGGCCAGAGTAACAACGTCTAGCGGCTCGTTTTCACTGGCCAGGCGTTCCACCGCACCAAAAATCAGCCGATGGTCTTGGCGATAAAAATCCACCGCCGAAATCATCTCGGAGATTTCATCAAAGCGGCGATTGTCCAGCATTAGCCCACCCAGCACGGCCTGCTCCGCTTCCAAAGAATGCGGCGGCACTTTAATTCGACTGGTTTCTGGATCGCTGTTTGCGGACTTAAGATTCGGCTTTGCCATGAACACGTCTTCAGTTAACCACTGCTCTGGCGGACGGCTTACGAATGCTCAGTGGCAATGGGAGATGAAACAGGACTTTAGAGCATACCAGAAAGCAGCAAGCCCGAAACCGTATTGCTACCGTTCCGAGCCTGCTATGCGGCAATAAAGATCAGAGCTGATCATTATTGCCTGATGCTGAACTGCTACCAATTACTCGGCAACAACCGCCAGCTTAACGGTTATGTGAACATCACTGTGCAGCTTGAGCGCAACTTCGTACTCGCCAACAGCCCGCAGCGGGCCTTCTGGCAGCAGCACTTCGCTCTTTTCTACATCGGTACCGGAAGCGGTGATGGCATCAGCCACGTCGCGCACACCAATAGAACCAAACAACTTACCTTCATCACCCGCTTTAGAGCTGATAGTGAAAGATGCGCCTTCGAGCTTTTCGGCGCGGGCTTGAGCAACAGCCAGTTTTTCGGCTGCGGCTTTTTCAAGCTCGGCACGACGCTCTTCAAACGCGTTCAAGTTGGCTTCAGTGGCCGGAACCGCTTTGCCATAAGGCAACAGGAAGTTACGGCCGTAACCGGATTTCACGTTAACCTTGTCACCCAGGATACCCAGGTTTGCAACTTTATCGAGCAGAATAACTTCCATCTCGTTAACCTCTTCGTGCTTTATACGACCGGTCCGGGAGGATTGATTCGCCCCCGAATATTCAGCCAACTATCCACAAAAGCCAGAACTACTAACAGAATCATCAGGCTTGGGCCCAGCAACACCAACGCAATATAAAACATCACCAACCATTGGCGGTTCAGTTTCTTACGCGCTACAACACCATGAATCAGTGCCAGCCCGGCCAGGAACAGCGGAGTTCCCGCAGCCCAGGCCAGCAGCACAGTGTTCAACCCCAACGCGGGACCAGCCACCATGGTGACAGCAAACACAACCGCAAATAACGGCGACAGGCGCAGCTCGTGAAACTCTGTGCGCAAACCGCCAGGGTTGTACAGTGCTGCCTGCCAACCACGAGCCAGCAGAGTCATACCTATGGCCAAAGCCAGATAAGTACCCGCCATACTGGCGCTCATGGTTTGCCGAATCACAGATTCCAGGTTGCTACCCAGCGCCTGCGCAACCTCAGCGTTGTATTGCTCGTAAAACTGAACTCCGGTTTGCACCAGAATGTCCATCAGGCCAGGGTAAAACTGCGGTAATACCAATCCAGTCACAATCGCCAGAAAAGTACCGCCGCACAGAGCTTTGTCCCACGACGAAGTCACCCGCAACAGAGCTGTCATCAGCATCACTTCCAGCAACACGGCCAAAGCGGTAGGGTCTTGCCCAAACCAACTCCAGCCCAGTGCCGGCAGCAATGCCCAAAGGCCAACGTTCAGCCCTTGACGAATGCCAAGCCGTAATATAACCAGCCCGACAACCGCTGTGCCAACCCAGAAAAGCAGAGGTATAGCCGTCGTTAAAGCCGCTACCACGCTAGCCTGCAGGGGACCGCGCATTACAAATTGTGCCAGTGCACGCATGGTCCCAAGTCCTGTTTATCTGTTCTTAGTTATCGTGGCTGTCCGAATACGGCAGCAGGGCCAGGAAGCGGGCGCGCTTAATAGCGGTGGCCAGCTGACGCTGATAACGTGCTTTGGTGCCAGTAATGCGACTAGGCACGATTTTGCCTGTTTCAGTGACATAACCTTTCAGGGTGTCCAGATCCTTGTAATCGATCTCTTTAACACCTTCTGCCGTAAACCGGCAGAACTTGCGACGTCTGAAAAAACGAGCCATAACGTAACTCCTTAACTCCGGTTAATTACTCTTCTTCGTCTGTGTCGTCAACTTTCTGGCTTTCGTCAGATTCAGTTGTACGGCGCGGACGATCATCTCCACTTGGGCGGCGGTCTTCGCGAGACTCTGCCGATTTCATCGGAGACATATCGGTAACAGCTTCATCACGACGCAGGATCAGCTCGCGCATGATGGCATCGTTGAAGCGGAAGTTATGTGTCAGCTCGTCCATCGCGGTCTGCGAACATTGAATGTTCATCAACACGTAATGAGCTTTGTGAATCTTGTTGATCGGGTATGCCAGGTGACGACGGCCCCAATCTTCCAAGCGATCTACCTGGCCACCATCTTCAGTGATGAGGCTGGTATAACGCTCGATCATCGCGGGCACTTGCTCGCTTTGATCCGGGTGTACCATAAATACAACTTCGTAGTGACGCATGAATTCTCCCTACGGATTGAACAGCCTCTAGATTTGCGGCGGGCGTAAACGCCATCAATGCCGCACAACATAAAAGCAAGGAGGTGACAGCAGAACTGCCGCTTTTTTTGCCAGGCTCGGAACTCTTTATCGGAAAGACGTTTGCCGGCGCTAGCGAGGTAATGCATTGCCTTTGTTGAGGCAATAAAAAACCACCCCGGAAAAGGGGTGAGGTACTATAGGCGGGTGTCGCTAGGTATGCAAGGATTGATAAGCTACCGCAGCTAGCCCTTAGCAGAACGCTGGCGCAGGGCCTCATAAAGACACACACCACTGGCAACAGACACGTTCAAACTTTCAACGTCGCCCACCATCGGTATGTTGATCAATTGGTCACAATGCTCACGGGTCAACCGCCGCATACCCTTGCCTTCGGCGCCCATCACCAGCGCCAGCGGGCCTGTCAGGTCGGTCTGATGCAAGGTGACAGTGGCTTCACCCGCGGTGCCGACCAACCAAACGCCCTGCTCTTGCAAGGTGCGCAGCAGGCGTGCCAGATTGGTAACACGTACAAAAGGTACGGTTTCCGCCGCGCCGCAGGCAACCTTGCGGGCAACCGGCGTTAACGTGGCGGATTTATCTTTCGGAACAATCACCGCCTGCACGCCGACTGCATCGGCGGTGCGCATACACGCGCCCAAGTTATGGGGGTCGGTGACACCGTCCAGAATCAACAGAAACGGCGGCTTTTCAGAGTTTGCCAGCAGCGCCAGCAAGTCGTCTTCACTCCATTCCCGGCTTTCGCTGACCGACGCAACAATACCTTGATGGACACCGCCAACGCGGCTATCCAGCAGTTTGCGATGCACAATCTCCCAAGATACACCCAGGGTATCCAGCAGTTCGGTGGTGCTTTTTACCCGTTTATCCTGGCGGCCAGTTTGAATCCACACTTGTAGCAGCCGCTCGGGCTCACGCTTTAAGACGGCTTCAACGGCATGCCAGCCAAATACAAATTGCTCTGCCACTGACGGTATTTCCTGCTAAAAAATTTAGTAGATCTACCACCGCCTTGCGCGCACATTAAAGCAGGCAAGGTGGTGGTCAGCGAAAGGCTACAGGTCAGCTCGGCTCGCTAGCTCTTGGGTCTGCGCTTGCGCGGCTTGCGCAATTCGCCGCCACTGGCATCGCCGTCGCTTGCCGAGGCTTTGCCACCAGCAGCACGAGCCGCATCGGCAGCCAGTTGATCACGCGCGGAGCCGGCGGCCGGCTTGGCACGACCCGGTTTCGGGCCTGCGGATTTAGAACCGCGGCTTGCAGATGGTTTATCAGACTTGCTACCGCGCTTACTGCGCTCGCCTTTCGCTTTAACGTCTTTTTTGCCACCTTTGTCACTCTTAACTCCATCGCGACCGCCGCCGCGGTTCACTCCAAGCGCATCGCGGTCGGCCTGGCGACGCTTTGGCGTGCTCACCAGTTCCAGGTCAATTTTGCGATCTTCCATACCCACACGCATCACTTTGACACGCACTTCATCACCGAGGCGGAAGCTGATGGCCGTGCGCTCACCAATCAACCGATGCTTGGCGTGATCGTGCTGGAAGTAGTCGCCATTCAACGTCGACACGTGCACCAGGCCTTCGATATAGATGTCGGCAAGCTCTACAAAGAACCCAAAACCGACAACAGCCGCAATGACGCCGTCGTATTCCTCGCCGACGTGGTCACTAAGGAACTCGCACTTCAACCAAGCCATTACGTCGCGGGTGGCATCGTCAGCGCGGCGTTCGGCCATCGACGCATGTTCACCGAACTTCTCCATACGGGCGTAATCGTACGGATACTTCGCCAGTTCCGCGTCTACCTGGTCTGGCGCAATCACGTCTTTCGTTGGCTGATCTGCGTGAATGCAGGCTTTAATTGCCCGATGCACGATCAGATCCGGATATCGCCGAATCGGCGAAGTAAAGTGTGCGTAGCTCGAATACCCCAGGCCAAAGTGGCCGGCTTCCTCAGGGCTGTAAACTGCCTGGCTCAGGGAGCGCAACATGACAGTCTGAATCACTTGAGCATCAGGCCGCTCACCGATAGAGCCCAGCAGTTTCTGGTAATCAGCCGACGTAGGCTTGTCTCCGCCACCAAGCTGCAAGCCTAGCTCGCCCAAGAACAGCCGCAGGGAACCAAGTCGTTCTTCCGATGGGCCGTCATGCACCCGATACAGCGCCGGCATTTTGTGTTTTTTCAGGAAGCGCGCGGTAGCCACGTTGGTCGCCAGCATGCATTCTTCCACAATTTTGTGGGCGTCGTTGCGGTGCACTGGCACGATCTCTTCAATCTTGCGCTCGGCATCAAATACAATGCGGGTTTCGGTGGTTTCAAAATCAATGGCACCACGCTCTGTACGCGCTTTGCGCAGCAGTTTATACAGGCCATATAGATTGTGCAGCTCGGGCAACACGGCGGAATACTGGTTACTCAGCTCGATACCGCGAGGGGATTCGGCGTGTTCCAGAATATCGCTGACCTTGTTATAAGTCAGCCGCGCGTGGCTGTTCATTACCGCCTGATAGAAGGTGTAGCTACTGATGTTGCCGGCAGCGCTGATCGTCATATCTGCCACCATGCACAGGCGATCCACTTCCGGGTTCAATGAACACAAACCGTTGGACAGCTTTTCCGGCAGCATGGGCACTACGTGGTCTGGGAAATACACTGAGGTGCCGCGATTCAGCGCTTCGTCATCCAGCGCTGAGCCCGGGCGCACATAGTGAGACACATCGGCAATAGCAACCAGCAAGCGGTAACCACCGCGCGGCCGCGGCTCGCAATAAATGGCATCGTCGAAATCCCGCGCGTCTGCACCGTCAATGGTTACCAGCGGCAACTCGCGAATGCACACGCGGTTGCGCTTGTCAGCATCGGTGACCTGTTCGGAAATGGCCGCTGTTTGCGCACCTACCGCATCTGGCCACGAATAGGGAATGTCGTAGGCACGAATCGCCACGTCAATTTCCATACCTGGAGCCATGTGTTCACCCAGCACTTCGGTGACGCGCCCGGTGGGCTGGCTGCGCGGAGTGGGCTGGCGAATGATGTCGACCACCACGTACTGGCCATGACGTGCCGCACCGGCCATCTCATCCGGTATCAATACTTCGTGGTTGATGCGAGCGTTTTCAGGCACCACAAACATAATACCGCTTTCTTTAAAGAAACGGCCGACGGTTTGCGTGGTGCGATGCTCCAACACCTCGACAATCACGCCCTCACGGCGGCCACGATCGTCTACTTTGTCAACGCGGGCAACCACACGGTCGCCGTGAAACACCTGGCGCATCTGGCGCGCGGTCAAAAACAGGTCCGTGCCATCGCCATCAGGTGTTAAAAACCCGAAGCCATCTTTATGGCCAATCACCCGGCCGCTTACCAGGTCGGCTTCTTCAATCGGCAAAAAAGCGTTGCGGCGGTTGCAAATAAGCTGGCCGTCGCGACACATCGCAATCAGGCGGCGGCGCAGGGCTTCAATGCTCTCTTCGGACGACTGCCCCAGTTCTTCGCAAAGGGTTTCGTGTGTGGCCGGCGCGCCCCGGTCCTTCAGGTGCGCAAGAATGAACTCGCGGCTCTGAATCGGGTTGTCGTAATTCTGGGCCTCACGTTTGGCGTGGGGGTCGTTGGAGGTCTTCTTACTGGAAACCATTCGGATCCTTGTTTGCTATCTGTGCCTCAGCGGCACAACTGTATTGAGTCAATGGGCGTTAGCATAACAGTATAACGCCGGTTCGCCGAAACTGCCTGATACGCAGGCTTTATAAAGCAGGTAGAAAGCGCATCAGTATTTACACTTGGGCATATTCGTAGCCCTTTCCTTTGCGGTGTCAAAGAAGGCAAATAAACCTATCAGCCTTTTGAAAAAGTATTTGACAGTTTTTCGGCGAATCATTAAAGTACGCGCCATCGGTTGAGAGCAACATTAACTGACGGCAGAAGACTCTGGTTTTCAAACATCAGATTTCCTGCGAATCACCTGCCGAGGTGGTGAAATTGGTAGACACGCTAGCTTCAGGTGCTAGTGCTCGCAAGGGCGTGGAGGTTCAAGTCCTCTCCTCGGCACCATTCTACTAGAATGGCCTTCCTGTTTAACGAATCACACCACGATCAATAATTTAAATATACTCCTAGTATCTTAAGCAGGTGCACGGAAGATTTCTTGTGGGTTTCGAAATGTGCTCACCATGGCGCTGAAACAATAGCCCCAACGACTGGATACGTAAGCGCGTACCAGATTACCTCCGCCCCATCATCGGCCAGCGAGAGATCAAGCGTGCACCGAGAAACACCATCCCCAAAAGAAACCACAAATCTCGTCCTCATCGCCTTGGCAGAGATTGAGCAGCCCTCAGGCCTTCCTAAACTATTTGCCCTGTGCGCTTAAGTCATCAACCTCGCCCCGAGAACAGCTGGCGGCTAGCAAACGTATATTGGGAACGCACACAACTTACCGTTGGCCAATGAAAGAGGAGATACTGTCTAGCGATCCAACCAGGGCAGGCAACGTTGAAACAAATGTTGCGCAATCACGGCTTGTTCAGGCATACATGAAAGAGCAATGAGTCACGATACTCTAAAATACTGGATCCCCTAAAAAACAAAGGGTCAAGCAAGCGACAGCCAGTATCAGCGAACTTCTACGGCTACCGAAACGCGCAATCATCGAAAGGAACAGTCATGCGTCAGTTTCTCTACAGGTATGTAGATACCAGAGCCTGGAACAAAACAGGACTATCCCCCTTCAACTTTGCAATATGCGTGCTAATCATTGTCTCAGTCTTGCTGGCGGTCATTGATGGCAATTTCCGGTGACGGGACAGATTCCTGATAACATGGAATAACAACCTTACCTTGGGCCGGATCTGAGCTTTTGCTCGCTCCTCAATAACAGAGCCTAGGGAGAATCGCTGACACGTACAAGGCACGTGAACTGTTAGGATTGTTAACAATATTTTCGACATAACTTAACATTCGTTGAGGAGAAACTACAGACATGGCCAACACCAAAGCATACGCCGCACAATCTGCGCAATCAGGCGTCGCACCGTTTAGTTTCGACCGCCGAGAACCACGCCCCGACGATGTATCCATCGAAATTGATTACTGCGGTGTCTGCCACACCGATATTCACTTTGCGCATAATGACTGGGGAGTGACTGCTTACCCGGTAGTTCCGGGCCATGAGATTGTTGGCCGGGTTACCTCTGTAGGCAGCGACGTCTCGACCTACAAGGTCGGAGATGTGGTTGGCGTGGGTTGCATGGTGGACTCCTGCCGCACCTGCTCCGCCTGCGAATCCGGCCTTGAGCAGTATTGCAAAGAAGGTATGACTGGCACTTACAACGGCACAGATCGTTACGATCAATCCGTCACTTTTGGTGGCTATTCAGACAACGTGGTCGTCAGCGAACGCTTCGTGGTCAGGATACCAGAGAAGCTGGACCCTGCCGCCGCCGCACCGCTTCTTTGTGCAGGCATTACCACCTATTCCCCGCTGCGCCATTATGGTGTCAAAAAGGGTGATAAGGTGGGTGTCATCGGGATGGGAGGCCTCGGACATATGGGCGTGAAGATTGCCAAGGCGCTGGGTGCTGAAGTGACCATCTTCACCCGTTCTGAAAGCAAGGTCGCAGAGGCCAAAAAACAGGGCGCCGACCATGTGGTCATTTCCACCGATGAACAGCAGATGAAGGACGCCACTGAAACTTTTGATTTCATGCTGGATACAGTGCCTGTTCAGCACGACCTGAACCCTTACCTGAACTGCCTCAGCCATGATGGAACCCACATTTTGGTGGGCCTTCTGGAGCCAATTGACCCCGCACTGGAAGCTGGCAATCTGGTCCTTAAACGTCGGGTATTGGGCGGCTCGCTGATCGGTGGCATGCCGGAAACCCAGGAAATGCTGGATTTCTGCGCTGAACACGACATTAGCTGCGATATCGAAATGCTTGATATCAAAAATATCAACGAAGCTTACGAGCGCATAAAAAAAGGCGATGTGAAGTATCGCTTCGTGATTGACATGGCAACGTTAAAAAACGCTTGATTGAGTAGAGAAGCTGGGACAAAGCTATCTTTAGGCACCTAACCCGTCTCAAAGAAAAGCTGTCCCGGTTTTTTTTACGCTTCACAATGTGTGGAATTGGGCATCGCACTCTCGGATTAATGATTATTCAACATTGCTGGATGCAGGACAGGACTCTGCCTGGTTGATAGCGTCTACCTCGGTGCTGGCCGAGCGTAAGGTTGATTCCAGTAGCGACAGGTCTTAAAAAATCTACTAACGCAGAAAACCGCGCGCCTAACCCCCTTTCAGCTTTCGCGCTAACCTCTCTTCTCCCCAGCGAGGCATCAACTTCTGATCAACGCCTAAATGATCCAGCAAACGTGCCACCACAAAGTCCACCAAGTCGTTGATGGTTTCCGGGTTGTGATAAAACCCCGGGCTTGCCGGCATAATGACGGCGCCCATGCGGGTCAGTTTCAGCATGTTTTCCAGGTGCACTTCGGAATAGGGCGCCTCGCGCGGTACCAGTATCAACTGGCGGCGTTCTTTCAGGGCTACGTCTCCTGCTCTCTCTATCAGGTTATTGCTGGCGCCCGTGGCCAAGGCCGACAGCGTGCCAGTGCTGCAGGGGCAAATCACCAGCGGAGCTTTTTCGCCAGAACCGGACGCCGGCGGTGAAAACCAGTCTTCGCGACCAAATACCAATACCTGGCCGGGGGCTGCCTGGCTGTATTCACTCAGGCACTGTTGCATGGCCGGCGGTGTGCCAGGTAATTTCAGGTCGGTTTCGGTGGCAATCACAATCTGCGCGGCTTTGCTGATCATCACCTGAACCCGACAGCCGGAAGCCACCAAGCACTGCAGCAGGCGCAGGCCGTAAGGCGCGCCAGAAGCACCGGTAAACGCCAAGTTGATGACTCGCGGGGCATCGTCTGTTGCTGCTGCATTACTCACTGCGGGCACCTCATTCATGCACTGCTTGCTCCGATATTAAGGCGGCGTAATTTAGACTATCCGTTGATACGTTCGATTTCAGCAATCAGCCGTTGATGAATGCCGCCAAAACCGCCGTTGCTCATAATGACAATGTGGCAGGGGCTGGGTAAGTCTGCCGTTACCCGCGCAATCAAATCGTCTACTGATGCTTCTACCCGATGCAAGCTACTGTCGGCGTTGGCCTGTTGCCAGCGTTCAACCAATTTCGGCAACCAGCTCGAATCGTTCAGGTTGGCCCAGAGCACGCGATCGGCGGCTGCCGCGCTGGGCAACAGGGTGTCACTGTGTACGCCCTGTTTCATGGTATTGGAACGGGGCTCGATCAATGCCAGCACCGGCTCGTTGCCCACCTGTTTGCGCAAGCCGTCCAGGGTAGTGGCGATGGCCGTGGGGTGATGGGCGAAGTCGTCATACACCTTTACGCCATTAATGTCCGCCAGCAACTCCATGCGTCTTTTTACTCCGGAAAAACAGCACAACGCGCTAACGGCGTGGTCTGGAGTAACACCCACATCGCGTGCTGCGGCAATGGCCGACAAGGCGTTACGTACGTTGTGTAGGCCGCTGTGGGCCCACTTTACTGCAGCCACCGGCTGCTCGTGGCGCAACACCATGAAATGGCTGCCGTCGTCGCTCAACAGTTCGGCTCGCCAGTCGCTTGGACTGTCGGCTTCGCTACCAATAGACAGCGTTTGCTGCGGGGTCCAGCAGCCCAGGGCAATGGCGTTGTCCAGGTGACTATCCAGCGTCGGGCGCAGAATCAAGCCTTGGGACGGCACAGTCCGAATCAGGTGATGGAACTGGCGCTCGATAGCTTCCACGTTGTCAAAAATATCGGCGTGGTCGAATTCCAGATTATTCAAAATAAGCGTACGCGGGCGGTAGTGAACAAACTTCGAACGCTTGTCAAAAAACGCGCTGTCGTATTCATCGGCCTCAATCACAAAAAAATCACTGCTACCCAAGCGCGCAGAAACCGGCAAATCTCTGGGTACACCTCCCACCAGATAACCGGCGTCAAACCCGGCCTGCTCCAGTATCCACAGCAGCATCGCGGTGGTGGTGGTTTTGCCGTGGGTGCCGGCCACCGCCAGCACCCAACGCTGGTGTAACACTTCCCGCGCCAGCCATTCGGGGCCGGACATATAAGGAATATTGCCGTTAAGCACCTGTTCCACTTCGGCGTTGCCGCGGGACATGGCGTTGCCGATCAGCACCAGATCGGGTCGCGGTTCAAGGTTGTCAGGGTGGTAGCCTTCAATCAGCTCGACTCCCTGAGCTTGCAGTTGGGTACTCATGGGCGGGTAAACGCCTTGATCAGAGCCCGTCACCTTGTGCCCCATTTCATGGGCCAATACAGCCAGGCTACCCATAAAGGTGCCGCAAATACCCAATATATGAATGTGCATGAAACCGACCGCCTCCTGATAAAAACGCTGCCAAGCGTCCCCCATACACTGCAGCCCGTCAAGCATGCGCTGCTGACCGTCTCGGTTTTACCGGTCATGAAAATTGCCGGTAATTGGCGTATCATGCGCGCCATCGTCAAATCAGTGAGAGGCTTACCTGCCAGATGGCCATTAAAAACGCATTCTATGCACAATCCGGTGGTGTTACCGCCGTTATAAACGCCAGCGCCTGTGGCGTTATTCAGACCGCCCGCCGGCACCCGGATAAAATCGGCAAGGTGTATGCCGGGCGCAACGGTATTCTCGGTGCGTTGAAAGAAGAACTGATTGATACCAGTCTGGAGTCCGATGGTGCCATTGCCGCACTGATGCATACTCCTGGCGGTGCGTTTGGATCGTGTCGCCACAAGCTTAAAAATATCTCCGAAAACCGCCGCGAATACGAGCGTTTGATTGAAGTATTCCGCGCCCACGACATTGGTTATTTCTTCTATAACGGCGGCGGCGACTCGCAAGATACCGCTTACAAAGTATCGCAGATCAGCGAAAAAATGGGCTATCCGATTATTTGCATCGGTATACCCAAAACCGTTGATAACGATCTACCCTTCACCGATTGTTGCCCGGGCTTTGGCTCGGTTGCCAAATACATTGCCATCTCCACGATGGAAGCGAGCCTTGACATCAAATCCATGTGCGAGACCTCCACCAAGGTTTTCATTCTGGAAGTGATGGGTCGCCACGCTGGCTGGATTGCTGCCTCAGGCGGGCTTGCCGGTCAGGGCGAAGGTGAGCCGCCACATATTATTTTGTTCCCGGAAATTCCGTTTGATCGCGAGGCTTTTCTGGCCCGGGTGGACTTTTGCGTGAAGGAATACGGTTATTGCGTGATTGTTGCGTCTGAAGGCGCCCAATATGAAGACGGCCGCTTTCTGGCTGAAGCCGGGGCCAGAGACGCTTTTGGCCACACCCAACTAGGCGGCGTTGCGCCAGCGCTGGCAAATCTGATGAAGCAGGCTCTGGGCTATAAGTACCACTGGGCCGTCGCTGATTACCTGCAGCGAAGTGCGCGTCATATCGCCTCGGCCACCGACGTAGAACAGGCCTACACCGTGGGCAAGGCAGCGGTTGAAATGGCGATTGCCGGCAAGCAGGCACTAATGCCCATCATCATTCGCGAGCAGGCCAAGCCCTATCGCTGGAGAGTTGGCGAGGCACCGCTGAGCGAAGTGGCTAATCAGGAAAAGAAAATGCCGATTCACTACATCACCGATGACGGCTTCGGCATTACCCAAGACTGCCGCGACTACCTAAGCCCGCTGATTCAGGGCGAAAGTTTTCCACCTTTTGAAAACGGCTTGCCAAAAGTAGCCAAATTGATAAACCAATTGGTGGAAAAACGCCTTAAAACCGCATTCGAGCTCTAAAACAACTCCTCCACACTCAATACGGCAGCCCTAGAGGCTGCCGTATTGCCAGCTTCGCAGACAAATAAAATATCCGGTGTTTGAGCCGCGGCAGCTCTATTGTATGCTGCAGTCTCGTCTGGCTTTTGACGCCAGTGTAATTCTCTGGGTACTAATGATTCATGACGAACCCCCAAAAACCCAACACCGGCTCTTATTGCATTGCTCTGCAGCCAATTTGCGATGCCAATATGGTCCATGTGGCCGACGAGCTACTCTACCGAGCCACCGCAGGCGCGAGTTTCGCTGTCATAGAAGATGGCCTTATCGCCACTGCACGGGCCTGCAATGCAGCCTTTTACGAAACCGGTGTAGAGTCACTTTGCGGCCGTAGAAAGCTGTTTTTCAACGCCCCCCGTGAGTGGCTGCTGAACCCGGCATTACTGCCGCCCAGCCCGGAGCAGGTGGTTATCGAGGTACTGGAATGCGTAGAGGGTGACGAAGAAATCCTTGCAGCGTTGAAGCACATAAAATCTCAGGGCTACACCGTAGCATTGGATGACTTTGTACTGACCGACGCAACCCGACCGCTTCTGGATCTGGCCGACATTGTCAAGCTGGACGTGTTGGAGCAGCCTCCCACCAGAAAGCAGGTAGAACACTACCTAACTCGCGGCATCACCTTGTTGGCCGAAAAGGTGGAAACCAAAAAAGAGTTCGATCAAGCTCGGGCCATGGGATTTACACTTTTTCAGGGTTACTTTTACGCCCACCCGGAAACTCGTCAATCCACCGCCTTTAAGCGCGGGCGCAATCAGTCGGCGCAACTTCGCCTTCTGGGCGAATTACAAAAACCTGAAGCAAACTACAACGAACTGGAACGGTTACTGGTGCAGGAACCTCAGCTAGCGGTCCAAATGCTGCGCACAGTCAATTCTGCAAGCTACAATTTGCCCCACGAAATAATTAGCATGCGCCAGGCCATAGTGTTGCTTGGACTGAATCGCCTTCGTAGCCTGGTCACCATGCTGGTACTGGCTAATGACGACCCGTGCAACATGTTGTTATTGCCACAAACGCTTACCCGCGCAGCCATGTGCTCGCGGCTGGCTGCACGAGACTGCGAGGAAAACAAAGAACCCGCCTTTATGATGGGCTTGCTATCGATGGTTGATGTGCTGCTCGGCCAAAAGCTCGAACTATTGTGTGACCAACTCCCTCTCGCACCAAATATCAAGCGAGCGCTACTTGCTCACGAAGGCCCGCTTGGCAAGACCCTTCATTTAGTCAAAGCTTTTGAAAAGGGTCGCCTGAAAAATGCCAGTGACAAAGCAATTACCACACTCAACCACTTTTTTTTGGAAAGCCGCAGTTGGGCCAATAAGGTTCTGGATGGCATGGACAATTAGAAGCGATTAATGCTCGGCTATTTCTTGCTGACGGACAAAAGTAGCAAATTCATCATATCCGCCAATGTGCCGCTCACCCACGAAGATCTGCGGCACGGTATTTACGGGCTTGCCGATTTTCTGTGCAATATCCGCTTTAGTAATATCTTCCTCAATCATGTCTACCCATTTAAACTCGAAGTCACGAGCTTCGCACAGACGAATGGCTCTTACGCAGAACCCGCAACTGGTACGACCAAAAATTGTGACTTTTTCCATAACTTGCTCCCGTTATTAATGCTGGCCTGTTAGCTTGGTGGCTATTGGCTTGATCGATATTTTTTCCATTGACTTGAATATCATCGCATGGCTGCCGGAGAATGAAAATTGACTGTTTGAATAGCCGCGATAGCCTAGCATTCCCATTGGCCACTATGACGAAAGCCAAAAGTGATCCAATAAATCCTTAAACGGAGAACCCGTGGTATACCTGACCCTTTTCGTCACCGCTTTTGCCGCTGCTACGCTGCTACCGGCGTATTCAGAAATCCTGCTGGGCACCCTGCTGGCCAAGGGCTATGGGCCATTCTGGTTGTGGTTTGCGGCCACAACCGGAAATACACTGGGGTCTGTGGTGAACGGAATTATCGGACGCCAGGTAGATCGATTCAAGCACAAGCGCTGGTTTCCGATGACTGAAGTGCAGCTGCACAATGCCCGCAACCGCTTTAACCGCTTTGGCCAATGGTCGTTACTGATGGGATGGTTACCGATTGGCGGCGACGCCCTTACCCTGGTAGGCGGTATTATGCGCGTGCCTTGGCTGAACTTTGTGATTTTGGTTGGCATCGGCAAGGGCCTGCGCTATGCCATTGTGCTGTGGTTGGTACTCAGAGCCTACGGCCCCGAAACCGAGGCGCTGGTGTCGGGTTTCGTGTTTTCAGGGTAAAGATAACGCTTTAGCATTGGCTCACCGTTGAACTCCGCCTGCAAAACGGCAATAAACGTGTAAACCCCGATCAACTTGCGGTTTAGAAACACGAACTCTTTTGGTGGCACGCGAAAGTAGCGATTAATAGCAGAACGAGCGGCCTGCCGTGCTACCCGTGAAGGCAAGTCGCTTTGTTTCCAGCGATACTGGCCGGCGCTGTTCACAGCCACGGGTGGCCATTCGCTGGGGTCGCCAATTAAAGGTTCCAACACTGACATACAAACCCGGCCAAAGGTCTCCAGCACCTCAGTGGGCCAGTCACGGCTCATAAACCGGAGTTGCACCCCTCCATCGATCACAGCAGCCAGATCGTTTTCATAGGAGGCACGAATCATTTGGATAACCGGCCGAAGAAAGTCATCGTTGTAGCGCTGCACCGCGCCAAAATCCAGCAGCACGATACGATCGTGCTCTGCTTCTGCGCCCGACTCTCCGGCCAGGCGAATGCGATAGTTGCCAAAGTTCGGGTCGGTCTGAATTTCGCCCCAATCAAACAGCTCGCGAAAGAACAGCTCCAGCGCGGCCTTACCCAGCTCACTGCGGCGCTCCAACGACATGCCGGCAACTGTGGGAGAGTTAACAGAGTGCCCGCGCTCATAAGTGGAGGCAATCACTTGGGCACTGGAGTATTCCGGCAGTACCCGCGGCACAATGAAACGCGGATCGTCTAGCAGCATTTGACGAAAACGCTCGGTGGTGCGGGCTTCCAGGCGGTAATCCACCTCGCGGTGCATCATTACCCGCACTTCTTCCAGCCAGTCGTCGAACTCAGGGCCAAAATTGACCAAGCGGGCCATTTTTAGCAGCTTGGCAACGGCGTTTAGATCGCTGTCGACCGCATCGCCCACACCGGGGTACTGCACTTTCAGCACCAGTTCAAGGCCGTCATTCAAGCGCCGGGCTCGGTGAACCTGGCCCAGTGAAGCGGCGCCAATTGGCTGACGCTCAATGTCCAGCTGCGCCAAACGCTCACTTCCTAATTCCGATTGCAACACGCGCTCGATGGCCGGCCACGCCAAAGCCGTGGTCTGGTCTTCCAGAGTATGCAGCGCTTCGGTAACTTCATCGGGTAGAAAATGTTCGCCGTACAAAGCCATCACCTGGCCAATCTTGACCACGCTGCCTTTTAGTTGGCCAAGTTCCCCTACCAGAAAGCGGGCCTGGGTAGACAACATAGCTTTGTGACGTTGTTCGCGGCGCTCCTTACCACCCAGCCAATTGGTCGCCATGTGGGAAGCCATGCGGGTGCCCGCAAACAGGCCAGCACGGGTAAGGCTAAGCCTGCGTTCGAAGCTGCCGGTTTTTATGCGTGAGACAGAGTTGTCTGATCCCTTTTTTGCCATAAATACTCTCCAACTCTAAATGCTCTCCAGCCCTAAATCTTTCCAGCTTAAATACTCTCTCACTTAGATATTCGCTCACTCAAGTGCTCTCTACGGTAAATATCTACTGATTCAAATGTTTTTAGCCTGCCACTGTCTCATCTCGGCGCAAATTTACCAGCCCTTCTGCCAGCTTACCGAGCCCCCGCTTGCCAAGCTATGACCCAAGGCGGCAACCAGTTGTTCGGCAAGCTGCTGCTCTGTCTGTGCAAATGTGGCGTGCTGCGCAAAGTCCTGAACCTGGCACATAGCCATACCGGCATAGCCGCAAGGGTTGATTCGCGCGAAGGGCTCCATATCCATGGCAACATTCAGCGCCAGGCCGTGGAATGAGCAACCGCGTCGTACACGCAAACCCAGCGACGCGATTTTCGCGTCATTCACGTAAACCCCCGGCGCATCGGCTCGCGGCGCGGCACTGATACCCAAAGGTGCAAGAGTGTTTACGATGGACTGTTCAATATGGCTGACCAGCGCGCGAATACCCAGAGCACTGCGCGTTAAATCAATCAGCAGATAAATAACCAGTTGGCCGGGGCCGTGGTATGTCACTTGGCCACCTCGGTCTACCTGAACCACCGGTATATCACCCGGCGCCAGAATATGCTCGGCCTTACCGGCCTGGCCTTGGGTATAAACCGCCGGGTGCTGGAGACACCAGAGTTCGTCAGCGCTGTTTTTGTCGCGGCTGGCGGTAAATGCCTGCATAGCGTGCCAGGTTTCCAGGTAGGGCTGCTCGCCCAAAGAGCGCACAATCAGATGGCTCACGGTCACAGCACCATGTGCACGCGACCGCTGGCTTTAAGCTCGTTAAACAGCGCTTGCAGTTGCGGCTCTCCGGTTGCAACCATGGTCAGTCGCACCGAACAGAAACGGCCGTTACGGCTGTCGTTTACAGTCACGGTATTAACATCTAGCCTCGGTGCATGGCGCTCAACCACTGCTAGTACAAAATCCCTGAAATCCGGAGCTGCATTACCAATCACTTTGATCGCGTAATCGCAGGGAAATTCTATTTTTGGTGCTTTTTCGTCACTCATCTTACTGTCCGGCTATGGCGTTATGACTTACGGGAGCAACTGCACAAAAAACAGCTTTACCGCGTCCCAGATACGCTTAAAAAAACCGCCGTCAGGCACATCCACCAGCGCCAGCACGGGCTGGTCTACCAGCACCTCGCCCTGATACGAAACCCTGATGCGGCCCAATTCATCACCAGCGCTGACCGGCGATTTAACCACGGAGTCAAGGTCTATAACAGACTCCAGCTGATTGCGGGCACCGCGGGAAATGGTGACATGAACATCTTCAAGCACTCCAACCGGCAAGGTGTTGGCAGCACCACCCCAAACCGGTGACTCAATCAGCTCTTGGCCGGCGCTGAACAGGCGCTCGCTCTGATAGTAACGGAAGCCATAGTTCAGCATTTTCTGCACTTCTTGTGAACGCGACTCCGCACTGCGAGCGCCCATTACCACCGCTATAAAACGGGTGTCATCGCGTTTTGCCGAAGCCACCAGGCAATATCCCGCTTCTTCGGTATGGCCGGTTTTCAGCCCGTCTACGCTGTTGTCACGCCACAGCAAGCTGTTGCGATTTGGCTGGCGAATGTTGTTGAAAGTGAACTGCTTTTCGGCGTAAATTGGATAAGTCTCGGGGTAATCGTTGATGGTGGCCTGGGCCAAAAGAGCTAAGTCTTGAGCGGTTGAATAGTGGTTGGGTGACGGCAATCCGGTGGCGTTCTCGAAATTGGTATTGGTCATGCCCAAGAGTTCAGCCTGCTGGTTCATGATGTCGACAAACGCGCCCTCGCTGCCGGCAACAAATTCCGCCAGGGCCACCGAGGCGTCGTTACCGGACTGGATCACTACCCCACGTAACAAATCTTCTACCGTTACACTGGTGCCTTCACGCACAAAGGTGCGGGAACCTCCGGTTTGCCAAGCAGTAACGCTGATGGGCACCATGTCGTCCATGGCAATACGGCCCTCATCCAGTTCGCGCTCAACAATGTACGCGGTCATCATTTTAGTCAGGCTGGCGGGCGGCAGGCGCTCACTGCTGTTGTTTTCCATAATGACGTGCCCACTTTTGGGCTCCATCAACACGTAGGAACTGCCGGCAATCTGCGGCGGCGCCGGTATCAGTACGGTCTGGGCCAAAGCGTTGCCGGCAATGACCAGCAGTAGTGTGTACACAAACAAAGCGGAACGGAACAGAGATATGAAAGCCATGGTTTTTTTCATTTATTGGTCAGTGTATGGATAGGGTTTACCGGCGACTCTTCAGCGTGGCTCTTCTGCCTGGATCAGCCAGCGCAAATCTGTCAGCGAGAGCCCGTCAACGAGAGTCCGTCAGCAAAATTGTTTCATAGAAACCGTAGGTCTGCAGCAACTGTTGGGCTTGCAGGGCGCTCTGTTCATTGTTGAAGGGGCCAGCCTGAACGCGGTGAAAACGCCCGCTACCGGTGTCGGCCACTTTAACCCGCATGGGTGTCTGCACCTGGTTTTGAACTTTTCGGATCAGATTTTCGGCCGCAACGTTGCTGGAAAATGACGCCAACTGCACGAATACACCCTGTGCGGCAGGCGCAATCCCTGTTGAGCTATGCGGATGTTCTGGCGCGGACAGCTTCGCCGCAACAGACTCGCGCTTGGGTTCTGGCTTGGGTACTGAATAACCCGTCGGCTTTTGCGCAGCTACTACTTGTGCCCCAGCGGCTCCACCAAACGGCTTATTGGCCACAAACATGGAGCCGTCCGGGCTCACTGTTATCGCCGCTACCTTTACCTGCGCAACACCCTGGCCCTGGTAACCCAGTCGTTTGGCTGCAGCGTAGGACAAATCAATCATCCGGTCGCCATGAAAGGGGCCGCGGTCATTTACCCGCACAATCACCGAGCGGCCGTTGGCAAGGTTGGTCACCCGCGCGTAACTGGGAATGCGCAGCGATTTGTGGGCGGCGGTCATCTGGTACATATCGAACACTTCGCCATTAGAGGTTTTGTGGCCGTGAAACTTCTCACCGTACCAGCTTGCCATGCCCTCAGCCACGTAACCGTTGTTATCATCCATCACGCTGTATTTTTTACCCCACACGATGTAAGGCGATTTGTTGCCCGCCCGCCGCGGCTCTTCAAAGCGCGGTTGCGCATCTTTTAGCCCCGAGGCGTCAAAGTTGCCGTCAGGCGCTCGATCCTGACGGATCGTATAACGGCCGGAATGGTCTTTTTCCGGGGGCGCAGAAGCACAGCCGACCAGCATGGCCAGAGCCCCCGCCAACACGACCCACAGGGCAGACTTGATGATCACAATGGGATATCCCCCATAATTGGCAACCGCAAATGCGGGCAGACCCCCATTCTAACGGCTGCGGCTGGTACTACACCATTACCGAGCAGCCATGGTTGCGCTCTGGAACTGCTCACGAACAGATCATGCGTCGGTGGGTGTGAATCGACATCAACACCCCGAAGGCAGCCATAAGGGTAACCCCGGAGGTACCGCCGTAACTGACCAGAGGCAGCGGCACGCCCACAACAGGCAACATACCGCTGACCATACCAATATTGACAAAAATATAGATGAAAAACGTCATGGTCAATGCACCTGCCAGCAAGCGACTAAAAGAATCCTGGGCAGAAACTGCGATGTGAAGGCAGCGCAAAATAATCAGAAAATACACGGTTAGCAAAACCAGCATGCCGACAAAACCAAATTCTTCAGCCAACACCGCCACAATGAAGTCAGTGTGACTTTCGGGCAGAAATTCTAAATGCGACTGGGTGCCGTGCAGCCAACCCTTGCCATCGTAGCCACCGGAACCGATAGCGGTTTTAGACTGAATAATATTCCAGCCTGCCCCCAGCGGATCGCTTTGCGGGTCCAGCATGGTCAGCACCCGCTGTTTTTGGTAATCGCGCATGCCATACATCCACATCACCGGCGCGGACACCGATACCAACGCAAAAAATGTTGCAATGAGCTTCCAGCTGATACCGGCAAAAAACACCACGAAGATACCCGCCATGCCAACCAGTAGGGAGGTGCCCAAATCAGGCTGTTTGACGATCATCGCCATAGGCACCAACACAATGGCCATACCCACCGCCAGATGACGCAAACGTGGCGGCAGATAGTGACGCGACAGATACCAGGCGGCCATCATTGGCACCACCAGCTTCATGTATTCCGAAGGCTGGAACCTCGGCAAGCCGGGCACCGCCAGCCAGCGCTGAGCGCCCTTGGCACCAACTCCCACCAGCAGCACGGCCAAAAGCGCCACTAGGCCGAGGGTGTAAAACAACGGCGCCCAACGGCGAAACACGGCGGGGTCAAGCTGGGCCAGCACGACCATTACAACGAAGGCAATTCCCAGACGAATACCCTGAGCCTTGACAACATCTATATTGCGGTCGGCACCGCTGTAAAGCACAAAAAGGCCGCCACCCATCAGTATCAACAGCAACACCAGAAGAATAGGGTCCAGATGCACCGTAGCCCAGAAACCGCGGGGGTTTCCCAAGGAGCTACTGTCAGTGCCGTGTAATATATCCCGATTGACCATCAGCGAGGGCTCTCAACATTGGCTATGTCTGCGGCGGCGCTACCCTCTCTATCGCCCCCGCCTTCGCCGAATTCCAACAGCCAGGCGTCAAACAGGGCGCGCGCCACCGGCGCAGCGGTACTGCTGCCGCCACCGCCGTTTTCAACAATCACCGACACAGCAATCTGCGGGTTATCTACCGGCGCAAAACCAACAAACATCGCGTGATCACGCAGCCGCTCTTTCACTTCCTCTTCATTGTACTCTTCATCTTCAGCTAAGGAAAAAACCTGGGCCGTTCCGGTTTTACCGGCCATTCGGTAGCTGGCGTTTGCGCCAGAGGCACGGGCGGTTCCGCGCGCACCGTGCATTACATCGGCCATGGCCTCCACTACAAACTCCCAGTCGTCCGGATTTTTTAGCGTTAACGGCGCGTGGTTTTGCTCCGGCAAAAAACTCGTGAGATCGTTGTTGCCGTCAACACTTTTTAGCAGTCGCGGCTCTACCCAATAACCACGGTCGGCAATAAGCGCCGTGGCCGTGGCCAGCTGCAGAGGCGTGGCCAACATAAAACCTTGGCCGATACCCAGATTAACCGTGTCACCGGGGTACCAGGGCTCTTGGCGGGCGCCCTGTTTCCATTCCTTCGACGGCAGCAGACCACTCAGCGCCCCCGCCACGTCCAGCGCGGCGTCTTCACCGAATCCAAAGCGAGAAAGATAGTGGTGAATGGTATCAACCCCCATGTCCACCGCGATTTCGTAAAAATACACATCGCAGGATTGGGCCATGGCCAGGTTAAGGTCTACCCACCCATGTCCTGAACGTTTCCAGTCCCGATAACGCCGCCCAGACGAGTTGAACTGGAAATAGCCTGGGTCCCAAATGCGGCGGTTGCGGGTCGTGGCACCGCTATCCAACGCTGCAATCGCCAACATTGGTTTTAGGGTAGAGCCAGGGGGGTACTGCCCACGAAGAGCGCGGTTGAACAAAGGTTTGTCGCGGCTTTCACTCAGTTCGCGATAGTCTTCTACGCTGATGCCTGTCACAAACTGGTTGGCATCAAACCCCGGCACACTGGCCAGCGCCAGAATGCCGCCTGTTGCCGGTTCAATCGCCACAATGGCTCCGCGGCGACCGTCAAGCAGTTTGTAGGCCAGCTTCTGTAAGCGCAAATCCAGATGCAGCTGAATATTTTCACCAGGCACCGGATTTTGGCGCTCCAACACCCTGAGGGTGCGGCCACGAGCGTTGGTTTCAACATGCTGATAGCCAACCTTGCCGTGCAGCATCTGCTCGTAGAAACGTTCAACTCCAGATTTTCCGATGTAATTGGTACCGGCGTAATTAACCGGATCAATACGCTGCAACTCACTTTGATTAATGCGCCCCACGAAGCCCAAGGCATGGGCGGTAAATTCGCTGTGGGGGTAGTAGCGCACCAACTCGGCCTGCACTTCGACGCCCGGTAATTCATGGCGCAGCACCGCTAGCCGGGCGATTTCGTCTTCATTAAGATCATAACGCAGAGGCAATTCCTGAAACGGACGGCGGCGCTCTTCCAAGCGGCGCTGAAAGCGTTCAAGGTCTTCATTGGAAATGGACAGGATGGTTTGCAGGCGCGCTAGGGTAGCGCTCATATCAGTAATGCGTTCGGGCACCAGAGTCACGCTGAACACCGGGCGATTTTCCGCCAACAGCACACGATTGCGATCGTATACCAAACCCCGTGGCGGTGGCACTGACTGCACCTGAACCCGATTTTTGTCTGACAGCGTGGTGTAGATCTCGTGTTCTACTACTTGCAACTGGTACAGGCGCGCAATCAACGCTCCCGTTAGCAACATCACAAAAATTAGCATGACCAGAGTGCGGCGCTGGAACAAACGGCGTTCAGCGGCTATGTTCTTGAATTCACCCCAAGGCATGAAGCACTCCCATCGTGCACCTTACGCCCTGTGGTAAGGATGATTGCGGGTAATGGACCAGGCTCGATACAGCTGCTCCGCTAACACAATGCGTACCAGCGGGTGAGGCAGCGTCAGCGACGACAAAGACCATTGTTGGCCGGCGCGCTGGCGACAGGCTTCCGCAAGCCCATCTGGCCCGCCCACCAAGAAATTGACGTCGCGACCGTCCTGCTGCCAGTTTTCAAGTTGCGCAGCCAGCCTTTCCGTCGACCAGGATCGCCCGCCCACTTCCAGCGCCACCACCCGGTCTTTCGGTTGGGTAGCGGCAAGAATGGCATCGCTTTCGCGCTGCATGAGTCTGGGGATGTCCGGATTTTTACCCCGGTGTGCCATGGCGATTTCAACCAACTCCAGGGATAGCTCCGGCGGCATGCGGCGAGCGTAGTCCAGATAACCGGCGCTGACCCAGTCGGGCATTTTTTGCCCCACGCAGATCAGACGTAAACGCATGGTTATTCGCCGCCCGCGAGACCAAAGTCAGGTGCAGGAGCGTCACGCCAAAATCGTTCCAAATCGTAAAACTCGCGGGCCGCCGGCATCATTACATGCACTACAACGTCACCCAAATCCACCAGTATCCAGTCGCTACCGCCTGCGCCTTCTATATGATCAACCCGAACACCCTGCTCTTTCGCGTCAACGACGACCGAATTGGCCAACGCTTTCAGGTGTCGGTTGGACGTGCCAGACGCCAAAACCATGAAATCGGTGATACCGGTGCGCTCGCGCACATCAATGACACTTAAATCCTGGGCTTTGACATCTTCCAGCGCGTTTATTACCAGATCTTTCAGTTGTTCGGCCTGCATAATTACCCTGTTGCCCGGGCTCTGGCCAGAATGGCCGCCCGAAAAGTCGCTATTAGTCCGATTATAGCACTAAAGTTCCACCGCAGGGCAGGCACCATAGAGCCCTTGCCGGTGAATTTCTGCCAGCGCTTGCCAAGGCAGCAGGTAGCGCACGGAATGACCCTCTGCCAGACGCTGACGAATGGCGGTCGCGGAAATATCCAGCAAGGGCGGCGCAAACATTACAATTCGGCCACAAGCCGAACTTTTAAGCTCACTGCCGTGCTCGACATAATGTTTCAACAGCAAAGCGGCGGGCACACCCTGTGGGTCTAACGTCGGCCCGGGGCGGCTGACTACCACCACATGCGCCAATCCCAGAATTTCCTGCCACTGGCGCCAGCGATCAAAGCCGGCAAACGCATCGGTACCCACCGCCATCACCAGTGGGCAATCCGGGCCCAATTCGGCGCGCAGTTGGCGCAGGGTGTCGGCGGTAAAAGATTTGCCGCCGCGGTCCAACTCGCGCGAGTCAATCGCCAACGCCGGTTCGTCCGCAATCGCCAGTTGCAAAAGCCGGAGTCGCTGATCAGCGGTTGCACCTGTCGCGCCGCGATGCGGCGGAGTATAGCTGGGCACCAGATGCACCTGAGCCACTCCCAGATAGTCCTTGAGCTCAAGGCCCAGTCGCAGGTGGCCGTGGTGCACCGGATCAAAGGTTCCACCATAAATTACGTGCATGCGCTAAACCCGGATATGACCGTCACCGAACACCACGTACTTTTGCGACGTCAGGCCCTCCAGCCCCACTGGCCCACGGGCGTGAATTTTGTCAGTGGAAATTCCAATTTCCGCGCCCAGACCGTATTCGAAACCATCGGCAAAGCGAGTGGAGGCATTCACCATTACCGAGCTGGAATCCACTTCGGTAAGAAAGCGCCGGGCGCGGGTGTAATTTTCGGTGATAATGCTGTCAGTATGCCGAGAGCTGAACTGACTGATATGAGCAATAGCGCCGTCCAGACCATCAACTATCTTTATTGCAAGAATCGGGGCTAGGTATTCTGCTTCCCAGTCGGCTTCTGTCGCCGGCGTCATTTCGCTGACAATTTCCCGACTGCGCTCGCAGCCGCGCAGTTCTACCCCTTTTTCTACGAACGCAGCGTTCAGCAGTGGCAGCATATCGGCGGCGATTTCCTCATCCACCAGTAAAGTTTCCATGGTATTACAGGTGCCGTAACGTTGAGTTTTGGCGTTCACGGCCACCGCCAGCGCTTTTTCAGGATCGGCGTGACTGTCAATATAAACGTGACATACGCCATCAAGGTGCTTGATCACCGGAACCCGGGCGTCGCGGCTAACCCGTTCAATCAAGCCTTTGCCACCGCGCGGTACAATAACATCAACGTACTGCGGCATAGTGATCAACTCACCCACTGCGGCGCGATCGGTGGTGGCAATAACCTGAACAGCCGTTTCCGGCAGACCGGCTTGAGCCAATCCACTGGTAATACAGCGCGCAATCGCCTGATTGGAGTGAATGGATTCAGATCCGCCGCGCAATATTGCGGCGTTACCAGACTTCAGACAAAGGCTGGCTGCCTCAACCGTCACGTTCGGGCGTGACTCATAAATAATCCCGACAACACCCAGCGGCACACGCATTTTACCGACCTGAATGCCCGATGGCCTGTAGGCCATGTCGGTTATTGCGCCAATCGGGTCTGCCAGGCCGGCCACCTGCAGCAGCCCTTCAATCATGGCGTCTACTCGCGCCGGCGTCAGTTCCAAGCGGTCCAGCATAGCGCTATCGAGGCCACTGGCCTTGGCCGCAGAAAGATCCTGTTGATTGGCCTCTGCCAGTTCGTCGCGGGCGGCATCCAGAGCCTGAGCCATCGCCAGCAGCGCCTGATTACGAACCGCTGTGGTTGATCGGGCAACGTGTTTCGATGCTGCACGAGCCTGGGCACCCACTTCCTTCATATATGCTGCAATGTCCATCCGCTTGTTACCTTTGAATCCTGATATCGCAAGAGCCATAACTTTACCTGTCTGCATTCAAGTACGCACCCCAAACAACGAGTATACTCGAACCTCAAATTCCGAAAACCAGTTGTCATTATAAAGGAACATGAACATGGCCACGATGGCCAACTCTGTGCTGTTAAAACACCTTGCCCACGGCGCCTTCATCGGTTCTGCAGTTATGGCTGCGCTCTGTGTGCTGGCAAGTGAACCACTGTTAGCTGCCTGCGCTGCAACGGTTGGCGGCATTGTGGTGTGCAGCCCGACGTTCCACAAACGCCATGGTGCCGCGCCTTGGCCTGCCCTGCGCGCCGGATTTTTTATCATTCTGATGCTTTTGGTGGCCACTGCCGCCTTTACCGACCGGTGGTTTATGAGTTACTGGCTCTACGGCCTGCCACTGTTGGCCTATGTTGCAGTGCCGCGGCGCGGCGCGTGGGTTGCCATTGTTGCGGTTGTCGCCATCGCCATGTTTACGGTGTACCAAGCCAGCGGCATTGCCCAACGCCACCAGACGATCGGCGCTTTTTTTCTGACCCTGCTCCTCAGCCTAGTACTGGTATTTCTGCTGGAGTTCAAACGCCGCCAACTAATGCCCCTGCGCCGCACCGACGAGCTCACCAACGCCGCCAGCCAGCAACATCTGACCTCCGATTTAAATAAAGAGATTCAACGCAGCGAGCGTGAAGGCACAACCCTGTCAGTCATCATGTTGGCGTTAAAACCCAGCAACGATGCAGAGCCGGCGGGCGCCGATTTGCGTTCAATTCTGCCGCAAATCGGGCGCTATTTGCACAGCCACATCCGCGACTTTGACGCTTATTATCGCGTCGCAGATCTTCAGTTCTTGATCATTCTTCCCGGTATCACCAGCCCCCAGGCCTCGCGGCAGGCTCAGGCTCTGCAGCACGGCGTGCAACAACTGCTAAACAGTCACCAGCTAACAACGACACTCAGCACCGGCACCGCCGGGCTCAACATCGGCGATGACGCCAACAGCCTGCAACACAGCGTTACCGGCGTGTTGCGCAGAGCCCAGCAACACGCGGGTAATAACAGCCAACCCTTCAATGGGCCTAACCAGGAGCCAAGGACATGATCGAAACCCGGCTGCGCACCCGCACCCACGGCATAGCGTACCTGCTAACCGCTCTATTCCTGCTGATGCTGGGCTTGCTAAATCTGCGTTACGGCTTTTATGGGTTGTTTTTTATTGCTCTGGCTATGGCTGTATTGGCCGGATCGGGCCTGGCCTACACCATTATGAACAGGCGTCAGCAATTGATCGCAAAAGGTCATTTTGTTGTGCTATGCACCCTCAATGGCGCCGTACTGGCGACCAGCGCTGCCAGTCAGAGTCAGGTTGCCGGCCACTGGGCAATGCCTTTGCTAGCGCTGAACTTGCTCATTCTGCCGTTGCGCGAAGGCTTGGGCCTGTCGCTGTTATTGCTGGTACTGATGACACTGCTGTTAATGCTGAAAGCCGGAACCACAGAAGCTCTGGCGGCTTTCGGTGGTATGGCCATGCTAATTGGAACCGGCGCGCTGGCAGTTCGGCGCTACAGTACCATGGCGCAATCTGCGAATGACCTGACCATTATCGATCCGTCGACTGGGGCTCACCACGGCCGGTTTCTTGACGAAAACCTGCAACAGGAAATCAGCCGAGCCGAGGCAACCGGACACCCATTGTCGGTGATTGCTCTGGATATAGATCACGCTAATGAAGTGGCGACCCTGCATGGCAACGACACCCTGACTGCCTTGCAGCGGCAAATTATTCAGCAGCTGTTCGAAATCATTCGCGCCGGCGATACTCTTTATACCCTGAGTCAATCGACTCTGTTCCTGATATTGCCATTCACCCCAGAGGAGGGCGCGCGAGTAATCGCCGAGCGCATTCGTCGCACGATCGCCGAACGGCAATGGCTGCCGGTTGAAAGCAGCAGCGTCAGTTTAGGCTGCACCACGCGCCTGCCAGCTGATAGCGAAAGCAACGCTTTAATAAAAAGGGCCCATATCGGCGCCAGTCAGGTCCGTAAAACGGGCGGCAACAGTGTGCGGTTTGTGCCCGGAACCGTAGCTTTATAATGCAGAGCTGGCTGGGTGAGCTGAGCGCTTTAGTGGCTGCAAATCCGGGCTGGTTAAGCGCCGCGCTGTTTGCAACTGCCCTAGTGGAGTCGCTGGCGATTGCCGGTCTACTGGTACCCGGCGTGGCCATTCTGTTTGCGTTAACTGCCTTGGCCGGACAGACCGGTATGGCACTGGGCGAGGCCCTCTTCTGGGTGTTTTTTGGCGCCATTGTCGGCGATACCCTGAGCTTTGCCCTCGGGCGCCTGCTAACCGGAAGGCTTAATAACGTTTGGCCCATGAGCCGTTACCCGGCCATCGTGACCCGCGGAGAGGCCTTTTTTTACCGGCACGGCGCCTTTAGTATTGTGGCAGGGCGCTTTATTGGCCCGATCAGGCCCATCATTCCCCTGGTTGCGGGTGCGCTTTGGATGCCTTGGCACCGCTTTTTCGTCTTCAATATCAGCTCGGCTATTGCATGGGCACCCGTTTACGTATTGCCGGGGTTTCTCGTAGGCAGCGCGCTTACGTCAGAGTTACGGCCACCGCCCCACGTCTATGCCGTTAGCTTGGTAAGCGTGGGGGTTCTGTTGCTGGTGTATTTGGTGTTATTTCGCGCACACCTGGGCCTAACGGGCCACGGCCGGGTATACCAGTATCTGGAGCAGCTTATGCAAAATTACCGTGCTAGCCATCGATTCTGGCACCTGTACAGCAAGCAACGCCCTACTAACCAGGGCGAGTTTCCGCTGGCATCTCTTATGCTGGGTCTGGGCAGCGCCAGTCTGTTTGTGTTGTGGGGCCAGCTTACGGTATTTACCGATATTCTGCGGCCTTTTGATCAAGCAGTTCTAGAATGGTTCGCGGCTTGGCGCCAACCGCTGCTAGATATACCCGCTATTGCGATTACCTCGTTAAGCGACCCGGCAATTTTACTGATAGCCACCGCGCTGGCCTGTCTCGCCTTGGCGTTTCGTGGTTTTTACGCCGGCGCACTGCACTGCCTGGCCGCCGGCGTGCTGACCACTGTTCTAGTGTGGGCTCTGAAAAATGGTTTTGCTGCAGCACGACCGGAAATAGTGTTTGCACCGCCCCAATCCGCTTCATTTCCCAGCGGCCATACCGCCGGCATTACGGTGCTGGTAACCCTTGCGGCTAGTTTTATTGCAGCCGAAGCCGGCGCTCGTAAACGCTGGCAGATATATACGCTGGCATCGCTGCCACTGCTTCCGGTGGCGCTAAGTCGGCTTTATTTGGGTGTGCACTGGTTTAGCGATATTGTGGGCGGTTTGCTGCTGGGACTGGCAGTCACTGGTTTAGTACGCGCAAGCTACAGTCGTTATGACCGCATCGCACTCTATCCAGACAGCACAACCGCGGCGGCTTTCACGGCTTGGTTAGTATTTTGCGGAGGCTATCTTTATTTGCGTTGGCCCCAGGCGCTGGCCGACTACGCGCCGGCCGTCAGCTGAATGAGCCTAACGAATTGCCAGCAGCTGTTTTATTTCATCCACACGACTGCGGGCGCGGGTTAACAAGTCCAGGCTGCGCGACGCATTCAGCTCAAGCCCGCCCAGACGGCTGTAAGCAGGCAACTGATCAAAACGTGGCAACCCCTCGCTCTCGCCAGAACCAATCATGGCGTGCATTTTCGCCACGATCACTATGTCTACCAACTGTGGTTGCGGCTGATCGCTGTTATAATTCCAGTCTTGAGCATGGCGGATCGCTTCTAAAAACGGTGCAGGAAACGCCCAGTTTTCCAGCACCCCGGTACCCGTATCTGCGCGCAGCTCTGCTATAACTGTCAATAAGCGATCGTCGTCGTTAAACAAATGAGGATAATGCTCAGCGTGCACTAATATTGGCACCACCCCAATGTCGTGCAGCAACCCGGCTAACATGGCCTCTTCCGGGTTGATATTGGTAGCCTCATCAGCCAGCACCCAGCACAGCGCTGCCATTTCGCGAGAGTGCTGCCATAAACGCTCCATGTGTTTCTGCAGCAACGGCTGACGACTCTTAAACACGTCACGCATGGCAAATACGGTCACCAATTGGCGGGTTGTCTTCAGACCCAGACGTACCACTGTCTCACGTACATTGCGGACATCGGTAAAGCCGCGATAAAGAGGACTGTTGCAAGCTCGCACCAGCTTCGCAGACATTGCCGGATCTGCCGATATAGCCATAGCGACCTGATCTACCCCAGCATCCTCCCGGTCTACCAGACGCCGCACTTTCCACGCTACATCCGGCACACTGGGCAGCCGAACCTTATTCGAACGCAGCTCAGAATAGAACTCCATCAACAGTTGCTGCTGCTCGCTGCTAACTTGATCGCCATCACTGGCTTGCATCTCCTCCTGTTCCATCGGTGCCCGTCCCAGCATTTGCGCCAAGACATCTTGGGCAATCACCAAAAACTCACTGGGCTTTACCGCTCTTACATCATACATTCGCGGCTGCAGGCGGGCGATGGGGTTCTGCGCACGCTCGCTGCCGGCCGTAATGCGGACTTGACGGCCGTCTTCGGACGTTAGCTCTACTTCGCCGGCCAACAGAAAAAACTCTTGGCCGTCACAAGCACCGCGTTGCATGACGCCCTTGCCCGCTTTAAACACACAGCGTTCGGCACGGCTGGCCAGCAGCACAAGCTCATCATCGGTTAGCTTGTTCAAAGGCTGGAAAGCTTTTAGCTGGCGAAGTGACAGGCTTTCCTGACCTTTCATTAAGGTATTCCTTATGGCACGTGATTTATAAGTAAAGGCTATATTAACGCAAAGTATCGTCAGCGGTGCGCAAAACAACCATGCACAAACGGTTGAACCCGATATTCATTAGCCGCAAAAATCGCCTGTTTCAGCCCGCCCTGAAAGCTTAAACGGTGCTCCAGCGGCTAGCGGAGTTCGGTCCTATCCTTTTCTTCGGGCGTATCGGCCTTACCTGGATCTTTAGCCTGGTTGCCGCGTAACCACGCTTGGGTAATCGGCGACTCGCGGCTGAACTCGCGAATAAAAATACCCCAAAAAGCGTTAAACAGCGCCGCCACCAGAGGGCCCATAACAAAGCCGTTGATGCCAAACATAGCAAGGCCGCCGAGGGTAGACAGCAACACAATGTAATCTGGCAGCTTGGTGTCGCGCCCAACCATAATTGGGCGCAGTACGTTGTCGGCAAGACCAATCACCACAACACCGAAAGCAGTCAATATAAGCGCCTGAACTACATCGCCTACCGCGGCCAAGTAAATAGCGGCCGGCACCCATACCAGTGCCGCACCCACCGCAGGTAACAACGACACAATGGCCATCACCACCCCCCAAAGAATCGCGCCCTCAATACCAAGAACCCAAAAAATCAAGCCGCCCATGGCACCCTGAATAACAGCAATCAGCAGATTTCCTTTTACCGTCGCCCGGGTAACTTCGGCAAACTTGGCAAACAGCAGGCGCTCACGTTCGTCTCCCAGCGGCAAGGCGCGGATCAAAAGCTCTACCAGGCTTACGCCATCACGCAGCAAAAAGAACGCCAGATATACCATCAACGCCAGACCAAGAAAAAACTGGAAAGTATTCTGGCCCAGATCTAACGCCTGCTTTCCAAGAAACTGGCTACCGCTAACCACCAGATTGACAGCGCGATCGCGCAGTTCAGCGAAACTAATGTCAAACTGCGCCAGAAAAGACTGAATAGCCGGAAACGATTGATTTACCTGATCGATATATTCGCCCGGGCGCACGTCGCCGCTTTGGATTTTCTGGTACAGGCCGACGCCCTCTGCTACCAGGGATGCCACCAACAGCAACACGGGGATAACCACAATCACCATGCACAGAAATAAGGTCATCAAAGCATTGGTATTGGGCCTGTCACCAAAGCGTCGGGCCAGTCTCAGCTGAACCGGATGAAAAATCAGGGCAATGGCAATCGCCCAAAATATTGGTCCAAAAAAAGGCTTCATCAATAATATAAAGGCGACTGATACACCGACCAGCATGGCCAAGAAGGCGCGTGTTTCAAGTTTTGCGTGCATAGTAACCCAAACTCTCCTTATTGCGGACCTAAGCCTACCACGGCACCATAGGCACAGGGATAGCTAGCAGTTTGTCGTGATTTATTAAAAAATTGTCATTATTGCGAGCCGAATCAGTGGAAGTAGACACATTTACCGAAGACACAGCGCTCGACGCCGCTGTCGAACTGCAGCGAGTGCTGGCCGCGCGCACACATCGCCGCAAAGTGCTGGGGCAAGAAATTATTGTGCCCGGTCAGCTAGGTGCCGCGCTAAACCTGCCTCGCATCGTTAGCCGACTGCAAAGCAGGCAGGTCCGCCTGCGTACGCAAGGACTGGAGGATTTCCAGCAACTCTGGATTACCTTGTCGCTACCAACACGCGAGAAAGTACTGCGGGCTGTCGGCTGGTATAAACCACAGGAATTGAGCTGGGAGGACAAACGTTCAAATCGTCACCCAGAGCTTGATAAGGGTGCTTAGCGCCCCTTATTTGACATCCGCGGACAACTACCTACGAGCCAGCATTAATTTTTGCATTTTAAAGCAGCAACAAAACCGGTATAATCCGTTCACATCACGCATTGCACGTCAATGCTTTACCTTTCGAATTCCGAGTACATCAATGTCTGAATTGTCTTTTGCCGAACTGGGGCTTGATCCTGCCGTTCTTGAAGCGGTGACCGCCGTTGGCTATGAAACCCCTACACCAATACAGGCGCAAGCTATCCCTGCGCTATTGTCCGGCCGCCATTTACTGGGTGTAGCCCAGACCGGCACCGGTAAAACCGCCGCCTTCGCTTTGCCACTGCTGAGCCGGGTGGACCCAAGCGTCAACGCGCCGCAGATTCTGGTTCTAGCACCTACCCGCGAACTGGCCATTCAGGTAGCAGAGGCATTTTCTACCTATGCCAGCAAGCTCCCTAATTTTCATGTGCTGCCGATTTATGGCGGCCAAGACTTTTTCCCACAGATAAAAGGCTTGCGCCGCGGAGCCCACGTTATTGTTGGCACTCCCGGCCGGATGCTGGACCACCTGCGCAAAGGCACGTTGAAGCTGGATAACCTGAAAGCCTTGGTACTGGACGAAGCCGACGAAATGCTACGCATGGGCTTTATTGACGACGTTGAAGCGATTCTGTCGAAAACCCCGGACAACTGCCAGCGCGCACTGTTCTCGGCCACTATGCCGCCGCAAATCAAGAAGGTTGCTCAGACCTATCTGAAAGATGCGGTTGAAGTGCGTATCGAAAGCGCAAGCCGCACGGTTGACGCTATCTCCCAGTACGTGCTGCCGGTGTACGCTGAGCGCAAGCTTGATGCCCTGACCCGCATTCTGGAAGTGGAACCTTTTGACGCGTCAATTATCTTTGTACGCACTAAGGCCGAAACCATTGTGTTGGCGGAAAAGCTGGCGGCTCGCGGCCACGCTGCAGCACCCTTGAACGGCGATCTGAATCAACGTCAGCGAGAACAAACAGTTGAAGACTTGAAGCGTGGCAAGAAAGACATCGTTGTAGCCACAGACGTTGCTGCCCGTGGTCTGGACGTGCCGCGCATCACACACGTGATCAACTACGACGTACCTTACGACACCGAAGCGTATATTCACCGCATTGGTCGTACTGGCCGTGCCGGTCGTGATGGTAAAGCTATTTTGTTGGTAACGCCCCGGGAGCGTAGCTGGCTGCGCACGCTGGAGCGCGCTACCAATGCGACCATGGAAGCCTATGAGTTGCCCTCGCCGGCGGCGCTGCAAAAAATGCGCGTAGATCAGTTTGAAAGCCAACTGATCGGTTTTGCGGAAGATCGCAAACTCAGCAAAGCAATGGCGATGCTGGACGATATTGCCGAGCGCAACGAGATGGACATCACGATGGTTGCAGGCGCTTTGGCGTGCATGCTGGAAGCCACTCAACCCGGTTCGTTGCCACTGGAGCAGCCGGAAGCTCTGCCAGCGGTATCAACCACGCAACCAAATCGTGACCGCAAAGCCGGTCGCCCTGGCGAGTTCCGCAAAGGCCCGAAGCCAGGTAGCTACAATAAGCGTCCGAGTGGCGGCGCGCCAGGCGGCAAAGGCAAGTTTGCCGGCAAGCCCGCTGGCAAACGCCCGCCGCGTCAGTCTGACGCCAAGCGCTGATACACTACGAAGCTGTAGTTGTAAGGATTATTGTCGGACGCGGAGAAATCTTCGCGTCCGACTTCGTTCCACTCCTCCCAATTTACGTCCGGAAAGTAAGCATCGCCCTCCACGTCTGCGTGCACTAGGGTCATGTAAATACGGTCCACCAGCGGTAGCGCCTCGGCGTAGATTTGCCCGCCGCCAATCACCATGACTTCTTCAATACCATCCAGTTCTGCCTGTGCTTCGGCTTTTTTTAGTGCTGCATGCAGCGTTGTGGCTGCAGTGGTGCCTACTGGTGCCTGCCATTCTTCATTGCGTGAGATAACCACGTTCATGCGTCCTGGCAAGGGACGACCAATGGAGTCCCATGTTTTGCGGCCCATGATAATAGGCTTGCCCATGGTGGCTTGTTTGAAGTATTTCAGGTCACCAGGCAGGTACCATGGCAAGTTGTTGTTACGGCCGATGACGCGATTTTGGGCCATGGCGACAATGAGTGCTTTTTGCATGGTGATTTCCTTTTTTAACACGGAAAGCTAACTCAACT
Source organism: Marinobacter psychrophilus (assembly GCF_001043175.1). NCBI lineage: Bacteria > Pseudomonadati > Pseudomonadota > Gammaproteobacteria > Pseudomonadales > Marinobacteraceae > Marinobacter > Marinobacter psychrophilus. Next base: position 926,236 of record NZ_CP011494.1, on the reverse strand, counting down.
ATTAAATTGCAATCGGTGCTTTTATTCCGGGATATGGCTCGTAGCCTTCGAACGCAAAATCGTCCAGATCGTATTCGAAGATGGAGTTAGGCTTTCGCTTGATCACTAACTTTGGCAGCGCCCTTGGTTCACGTTTGAGTTGTTCGAATACGATGTCGTCATTCAGATGATTGCTGTAGAGGTGGCAATCGCCAAAGGTGTGTACGAACTCGCCAACGTCGAGATCGCACTGCTGGGCAATCATGTGAGTGAGCAAGGCATAGGAGGCGATGTTAAAGGGTACGCCCAGAAACAGATCGGCGCTGCGCTGGTAGAGCTGGCAGGAGAGTTTGCCGTCGTTGACGTAGAACTGGAACAGGCAATGACATGGGGCCAGTGCCATACGGCCCTGACGCACATTGTCTTGCGGGCCGATGGATTCGTCGGGCAGTTCGGCCGGATTCCAGGCGGAGACAATCAGGCGGCGGGAATTGGGTTTTTGGCGAATCTGGTCGATCAAGTCGCTGATCTGGTCAATCACTCGGCCGTCTTGACACTGCCAGCTACGCCATTGTTTGCCGTATATGGGGCCCAAATCACCGTTATCCAGAGCCCATTCATTCCAGATGTTGACCTTGCGTTCGGTCAGCCAGTTGTTGTCAGTGGAGCCCTGCAGGAACCACAGCAGCTCCTGAATGATGCTGCGCAAGTGAATCTTTTTTGTGGTGACCAGGGGGAAACCTTGCTGCAGATTGAAGCGAACCTGGCGGCCGAATACCGAGCGGGTGCCTACACCGGTGCGGTCGCCACGGTTGCTGCCGTTATCGACTATATCTTGCATCAGGTCCAGGTAGGCTTTCATACGGCATTTCTCCGGTAGGCTATGGTCATCAGAATCAGGCCAGCTATCACCATGGGTAATGACAGCACTTGCCCCATAGTAAGCCAGTTAAAAGCAAGATAGCCCAGCTGGGCGTCGGGCTCGCGCACAAATTCCACCGCAAAGCGAAACACGCCATAGCAGATCAGGAACAGGCCGGACACGGCCATACGCGGCCTGGGTTTGGCCGAGAACCACCACAATATAATGAAGAACAGCACGCCTTCGAGGGCGAACTGATAAAGCTGGGAGGGGTGTCGAGCCAAGGCGTCTGGCGCTTGCGGAAATACCATGCCCCAGGGCACATCCGTGGGTTTACCCCAGAGCTCGCCGTTGATGAAGTTGCCGATGCGCCCTGCCCCCAGGCCCACAGGCACCAGTGGCGCAACAAAATCGGTCATGCGCCAGAAGCCTACACCTATTTTACGGCCGTACCACCACATGCCCAGCATGACACCCAGCAGGCCGCCGTGGAACGACATGCCGCCTTCCCACACCCGCAGCAGCCACAGAGGATCTGCAAGGAACACATCGAAGTTGTAGAAGATGACGTAGCCAAAGCGACCACCCAGAATAACTCCCAACGCCAGATAGAACAGCAGGTCGCCCACCTGCTCCTCGTTAACCGGCGACCAGGGTTTGCGGCTGCGTAAGCGCCCCAACCACCAGCCGGCAGCAAAGCCGACCAGGTAGGTCAGACCATACCAGTGTATTTTCAGTGGCCCGATAGAAATGGCCACCGGGTCGATTTGCGGGTGTTGCAACATTATTATCCCTTAACTCAGTAGAAAACGGAGGCCAATCAGCACCAGCATAATAGCGAAGATTCGTTTCAATAGGACGGCGTTGAGGCGGTGCGCCAGATTGGCACCCACACGGGCGAATATCACGCTGGTTAGTATGACCCCGAACAACGCCGGCAAATAAATAAAGCCAAGGCTGTGCGGTGGTAGTTCCGGGTCACCCCAGCCAGTCCACAGGTTGCCCAAAGCTCCGGCTAGCGCAATGGGCAGACCGCAGGCTGCTGAGATACCGACGGCATGCTGCATTTTAATGTTACAGCGACTTAGGTAGGGCACAGTTAGTGTACCGCCACCAATGCCAAAGATGGCCGAGACCCAGCCAATCACAGCGCCCGCCACACCCAGCCCTTTATTACCTGGCACCGATCGACCTGGCTTGGGATTGAAACCAAGCAACATTTTTATCGCCATCACGATCACAAATACGGCAATAATCATTTCTAGCGCTGGCCCGCTAAGCAGCGAGGCGGTCCAAGCGCCAATTAAAGCGCCAAATACGATACCTGTGGTCATTGCCCGAAAAATATCCCAACGAATTGCGCCGTGAACATGATGTGAGCGTATCGAACTTAACGACGTAAACACCATGGTGGCCAGCGAGGTCCCGACTGCCATGTGGGCGGCGATATCGGGGCTGAAGCTCTGGGCACCGAAGCTGAAGATCAGTACCGGCACAATAACCAGGCCACCACCAATGCCAAACAGGCCAGCTAAGGTGCCTGCCAGCGCTCCCAAAGCGAGGTACAGCGAAAAAAGCATGACAAAAGACATTGCAGCGCACACCGCCGTTACATTTATGGTTGGGTATGATACACCTTGTGAAAACAAGGCTCCATTGTGCCCACCCTCTGAATTCACATCGTTAAGGAAATAGCGCGGATATGTGTTTGATTGCGTTTACTCTGGACCAGAACCGGCACTATCCGCTGGTGGTTGCTGCTAACCGGGATGAATTCTTCAACCGGCCTACGGCCGCTATGGACTGGTGGACGGATGCAAGCAGTGCGCTGGTCTCAAAGCCGGTTCTGGCAGGCCGGGATTTACAGGCCGGAGGTACCTGGCTAGCCATCAGCGCCAGCGGTGTTGTTAGCGCGGTCACCAATGTGCGCGAAGGCAGCCCGGAAGCCGGCGTTATCAGCCGAGGTGATTTGCCTCTTCGCACTTTACAACAATCGGCCCAATCCTTGCGCAAGCACTTGGCCGACAACGCCAGCCGCTATTCCGGTTTTAATCTGGTGACACTCGATGCCGGCCAGGAACGCGCGAGCGGCCCGAGCGGCTGGTATTTCAGCAACCGCGACGCTCACCCAGGGCGCAGTCTGCACCGCGGCAGCTATGGCGTCAGCAATCATCTGCTGCAAACGCCCTGGCCTAAGCTGTTGCGTCTGCGCCAACATGTCACCAGCACCGTAGTCGCAGCCGGTGAAGACAGTGAGCCTTTGCACCAGGCACTTATCAATCACTTAAAAGACTCTACTCCAGCCCCGGATTGTTTGTTGCCCCGCACCGGTGTGAACTTGGCGACTGAGCGGGTGTTGTCACCGACGTTCATTATTGGCAAGCATTACGGCACCCGCGTAACCACGGTGGTGACCGTGGCCGCCAGTGGCGAAATACGGGTTACCGAGCAAACATGGCAACCTGAAGGCAAACCCGGTGAATGTCGACAACTGTGCTGGCAGCAGTAGCCCGTAAGCTCTGTTATAATCCGCCGGAAATGCACCTAGTGCCCCCGTCTGGCGGCATAATTTGATTCAATCACAGCGGAGGCTTTTATGGCTGGTAAAAAAGACACCGCGGCTGCCGCGACAAAAGCAACCTCGCTGGGAGGCTTTGAAAAATCCTTGGAAGAGCTGGAGCAGCTGGTGCGTGACCTGGAACACGGCGAGTTAACACTGGAGCAATCGTTGACTACCTTCGAACGTGGCGTCGGCCTCACCCGTAATTGCCAGCAAGCCCTGAAAAGTGCAGAGCAGCGGGTAGAAGTACTGATGCAGAGCGGCGATGGCAGCCTGGAAACCCGACCGTTCCTTGAACAAAGCGGACAGAGCGATCAGAGCAGCGATTCGTGAACATCGCTACCCGCTTGCCAGCCAGTGATTTTTTGCATCACTGCCGCGCTGAGATTGACCAGAAACTAGCCAATTATATGGATCAAGCCGGCGCATCCCAGCGCCTGCAGGACACCATGCGCTATGGTTTGCTGGGCGGTGGCAAGCGCATTCGCCCAGCGCTCTGCCTAGCCGCGGCCGAAGCCGTTGGCGGTCAGCGTCAGATAGCTCTGGCACCGGCTTGTGCTCTGGAGATGATTCACGCGTACTCGCTGATGCACGACGACTTACCAGCCATGGACGACGATGATCTGCGCCGCGGCCGCGCCACCGCGCACATCGCATTCGACGAGTCTTCGGCCATACTTGCTGGCGACGCTCTGCAGGCAGAGGCGTTTCGGGTACTGGCCACAGCGCCGCGGTTAAGCGCTGAAGTCAAACTGGCTATGATAAAAGCCTTGGCGAACGCCTGCGGGGCAAACGGTATGGTCGGCGGACAGGCTATTGATCTGGAGTCTGTGGCAAGAACCCTGACTCTGGAGCAGCTAGAGAATATGCACCGCCATAAGACCGGCGCTTTGATTGAAGCCAGCGTACACCTTGGCGCCCTGGCCGGTGGCGTAAAAGACGCCGCGTTGCTAGACGCCCTGGCTCGTTACGCCCGCGCGCTGGGACTGGCGTTTCAGGTGCAGGACGATTTGCTGGACATAGAAGGCGATACCGAGGTGATTGGCAAAACCCAAGGCTCTGATATCGCCCGTGGCAAACCCACCTACCCCGCACTATTGGGGCCACAAGGCGCGCGCGAACACTTGGCAAGGTTGCTAGCCGAGGCTCACGACAGCCTGAAAGGGCTTGGCATTCAGGCCGACGCCCTACACGCCATGGCAGATTACATAGTGGCTCGTAGCCACTAAGCAAACGCCCGCGTAACATTCCGGGCATTGAGTCGCTCCCGCTACGAGGCGCACACTGCGGGATAAACACTTGGTAAACGACATGGCTCGGCGCTGATACAACTAGACGATACAGCGTATACAGCTACCACCCTTGTCGATTATGCAAAAAAGAACCGAGCAGATGCAGGACACAATGATTTTCAGGGAAATCCCCTTACAGCGACCAAACACCCCCATGCTGGACCGTATTGGCTCACCGGCAGACATTCGCCAGTTACCTGCCGATCAGTTAACTCAGGTAGCACGAGAGCTGCGGTCGTTTCTATTGTGGTCGGTGGGCACGACAGGCGGCCACTTTGGCGCTGGTCTGGGCGTACTGGAGCTAACGGTTGCCCTGCACTATGTGTTCAACACGCCGGAAGACCGCCTGGTTTGGGACGTGGGCCATCAGGCCTACCCTCATAAAATTCTGACAGGACGCCGCGAACAGATGGGTAGCATTCGCCGCAAAAACGGCCTAGCGGGGTTCCCCAAACGCACTGAAAGTCCTTACGACACCTTTGGTGTAGGCCATTCCAGCACCTCTATCAGCGCCGCCCTGGGTATGGCCATTGCGTCCAATCAGCAAGGGCTGAAGCGCAAAAGCATCGCGGTGATTGGTGATGGCGCCATGACCGCCGGCATGGCATTTGAAGCGCTGAATCACGCCGGCCATTTGAAGGCCGATATGTTGGTGATTCTGAACGACAATGACATGTCGATTTCCCGCAACGTAGGTGGCCTGTCCAATTATTTTGCCAAGCTGTTGTCCAGTCGCACTTATCACCAAATGCGCGACAGCAGTAAAAAAGTGCTTGAGATAGCTCCGGGCCTGCGCGAACTGGCAAAAAAAACCGAAGAACACTTCAAAGGCATGATTGCCCCTGGCACCCTGTTCGAAGAATTGGGTTTCAATTACATTGGCCCCATTGACGGCCACGACCTGCCATTACTGGTAGAAACCCTGGAGAACATCCGCGAGCTCAGCGGTCCGCAGTTTTTGCACATTGTCACCACCAAAGGCAAAGGTTTTGCTCCCGCAGAAGCCGACCCAATTGGCTATCACGCTATCAACAAGATAGAACCCCTGGCCGCCACTACTGCGTCCAGCGCCAATCCGACGCCGGTTAAAGCTGGCCCGGCCGCGCCCAAATACGCCAACGTGTTTGGCCAATGGCTGTGTGATGCCGCAGCCGCGGATGAGCGGGTAATGGGCATAACCCCCGCCATGTGCGAGGGCTCTGATCTTTTGGCCTTTGCCGAGCGTTTTCCCGAGCGTTATTTTGACGTTGCCATTGCCGAGCAGCACGCTGTTACTTTGGCCGCTGGCATGGCCTGTGATGGTGCCAAACCGGTGGTGGCCATCTACTCTACCTTCTTACAGCGTGGTTACGATCAGCTTATACACGATGTAGCCATTCAGAATCTGGACGTACTGTTTGCCATTGACCGCGCCGGCCTGGTAGGCGAAGACGGCCCAACTCATGCCGGAGCCTTCGACATCAGTTATCTGCGTTGCATCCCTAATATGGTGTTGATGACACCGTCAGACGAAAACGAAACCCGACAGTTACTGCACACCGGGCTGGTACATGAAGGCCCGGCGGCGGTGCGCTATCCCCGCGGCAGCGGCAGCGGAGTCGAGATTGACCCACTGCTGCACACACTGCCCATGGGTAAAGGCCGGGTTGTGCGCGAGCGCAAGAGCGCAAGCGGCCGTATCGCCATCCTAAATTTTGGCACCCTTTTGCCGCGAGCCCTGCAAGCCGCACAGGCGCTGGACGCCACAGTGGCCGATATGCGCTTTGTAAAACCGCTGGATGAAGACCTGATACGCCAGTTGGCAGAGCAGCACGATTTGCTGGTGACTCTGGAAGAAAATGCCATCGCCGGGGGCGCCGGCAGTGCGGTTTGCGAATGGTTGAATCAGGAAGAAATCATCATGCCGGTGCTGCAACTGGGGCTGCCTGACAAATTCGTCGACCATGGCAGCCGCGATCAGCTGTTAGAGGAATGTGGTCTGGATGCCGCGACGATCGAGCGCAGCATAACTGGCCGCGTGCAACGGTTGGTTAGCCGGCCGGGCAAAGCCGCGCAGTCTTTCTGACAATGGTCTGGCTCTGGCATGAGGTGGAGACTGAGCAGGCAAGACATGAACGCTGCCTGCTGCGCTAAGAGGCTCAGAGCTGGGGGTCATCGTCTTGATGAATCGCCAGAAAATGGCCGAGTTTGCTCTGTTTCGTGTCCAGATAATGCTCATTATGGGGATTTCTCCCGACTTGCAGCTCGACTCTTTCCACAACCTCAATGCCGTATGACGACAACGCTTTTACTTTACGCGGGTTGTTAGTCATCAACCGCAAGCGCTTTATACCCAAGTGTTCCAACATATCTTTGCACATGCTGTAGTCACGAAGATCCGCTGCAAAACCCAGACGTTCATTGGCTTCGACCGTGTCGGCACCATGGTCCTGAAGGTTGTAGGCACGAATCTTGTTGAGCAAGCCAATGCCGCGGCCTTCTTGGCGCAAATACATCAAAATACCGCGACCTTCACGAGCGATGCTGCGCAAGGCTTCTTCCAATTGATAACCACAGTCACAGCGCATGCTGTAAAGAGCGTCACCGGTCAGGCACTCAGAATGGGTACGGACTAACATGGGTTCGTCGCCAGCCAGATCACCCAGCGTCAGCGCGACGTGCTCTTTGCCGGTGTCCGACTCTTCAAAACCGTGCATTTCAAAAACCCCAAATGGGGTCGGCAACCGGCAAGTCTCAATGTAACGAACAGCCACTGTAATTCCTCGTGGTTCGATCTTATGATCTTAGATGGAGCAGCCTGCCTGCGGCAGGTACATTGTTTCTAATGGATTAGGTGCTGGCCTGCCAGTGGCCACTACGGCCGCCTTTTTTTTCCACCAAGCGCAGTTTGCTTACAACCATGGCTTTGTCGACTGCTTTGCACATGTCGTAAACGGTCAACGCGGCGATACTGGCTGCCGTTAGCGCTTCCATTTCTACGCCGGTCTGACCAGACAGCTTGCACAAGGTGCGAATGTGGACCGACATGCCGTCTGCACCGGGTTCTAACTCTACCTTCACCGAGGTCAGGTTTAAGGCATGGCACAGGGGGATCAGATCATGAGTACGCTTGGCCGCCATAATGCCGGCAATACGAGCCACCGCCAAGACGTCACCCTTCGGGTGTTGGCCATCCACAATCATCGCCAGAGTTTTGGCCGACATACTGATCGTGGCCTCGGCGCGAGCTTCGCGCTCAGTGACCACTTTAGCGGTAACGTCGACCATGCGTGCTTCGCCTTTGTCATTCAGGTGCGTCAGTTTGCTCACAGCTTCTCCCGTTAGCATCATCGTCGGATAAACACCTTCGACGGTATTAGTTCAATACACATCTACGATGTAAAAATGTGTTACATCATAACAAATGTGGCGCTGCCCTGCGCTGTAAAACGCCGACTTATGCCCACCAGAAGCCAATGCCAGCGATGCCTTGTGCGCCGCATTGGCGGGCCTGTGGCAGATCGGCTGGCGATAAGCCGCCAATGCCATACACAGGTAGTCGTGCCGCTGACACCAGTTGGCTGAACGCGTTCCAGCCCAGAGGCACCTCATTGGGGTGACTAGACGTAGCCAACACATGACCCAAGATCGCATAGTCGGCACGAATGGCCGCAGCGTGGGCCAATTGCTCTGCGTTATGGCAGGAAACCCCTAACTTGTAGCATTCAGCCACCGGCCGCTGCTGGCATTGGCTGGCGTGGCGCCAAGGCAAATGCACGCCAGCAGCTTGGGGATGGCGGTCCATCAACTCGGGCACACCGTGCAACATAAGCTCGCTGCTATTACTCTGACATAGCGCCAGAGCACCCTGCGCCAAGCGATTGTAAGCTATCGCCTGCTCGGCCAAAGCTGGGGCCCGCAACACGATCAGAGGCGGCTGGCTAACCTGCAGCGCTATTTGCAAACGTTTCAGGCCACATTCATCATCTGCTACGTCGCGGCCCGTTAACGCTAACTGCGAAGGCAGTTGAAGAGCGCGGATAATTGGGCGATTCGCTGCGGGGAAATCCGCGTCGCGCAAATCCCGCGGCAATAGCCACTGGATCGGCTGACCTTCGCGACCGTGAGCCTCGCCCGCGGCTATGTCGGTCGACCAAACATCCAGAAAAACACGCTTATCGCCATAATCATGTCGCACACCAATTACGGGCTGCAAAGCGGATTCGATCAACTTTAATCCGGTTTCTTCGGCAATCTCACGCACCAACGCCTGCTGCACAGTTTCACCCGGCTCCACTTTACCGCCAGGAAACTCCAATAATCCGCCCTGATGGGTGTGTTCCAGCCTGCGGGCAATCAGTACCCGCCCATCGCGAATGATCACACCGACGGCGACGTGTACTTCACGTAAGACGCCTGACGCCTTCTCAGGTACCTTTTCAGGTGCTATCGCAGACAGTCGCTTAGACATCTTCTTAATTACAGGCATCAGCTGCGGTAGTCGGCGTTGATGGTGACATAATCGTGGGAGAAGTCGCAGGTCCAGACGGTTTCACTCACGGCGCCTCGCTTGAGGTCAATGCGGATGGTAATTTCTTCCTGGTTCATCACTGCCTTCCCGCGTTCCTCCGAGTAGTCGTCTGCCCGACCGCCATTGCTTACCAGACACACATCTCCCAGATAAATTTCCAGGGCGTTTAAGTCAAGACCTTCGACACCAGCGCGGCCAACGGCGGCCAGAATGCGACCCCAGTTGGGATCTGATGCAAACAGCGCAGTTTTAACCAGCGGCGAATGAGCGACCGTGTAGGCCACATCCAGAGCTTCATTGACTGTCACTGCGTGGTTCACCTCAATGGTTACAAACTTGGTTGCTCCTTCACCATCGCGCACAATCGCGTGGGCCAGATCCATATACACTTGGCGCAGAGCGTCTTTCAGAGGCGCCAATAGCGGACTGTCAGCGGTTATTTCCGGACCGCCGTAACAACCGCTGGCCATCAGCATGCAAGCGTCATTGGTGGAGGTGTCACCGTCGATGGTAATGCGATTGAAGGACTGTTCACCCAGCTCAGAGGCCAGGGATTGCAAAACATCCGGCGCGATACGGGCGTCGGTAGCAATGAACCCCAGCATGGTGGCCATGTTGGGGCGAATCATGCCCGCACCCTTGCTGATGCCGGAAATACACACTGTATGACCGCCCAAATCCACTTGCACCGATGCCCCCTTGGGACGAGTGTCGGTGGTCATAATGCCGTTGGCCGCTTCTGCCCAGCGATCTACGCGAGTATCCGCCAGTGCATCGGGCAGCGCTGCAACAATTTTGGCGACTGGCAGGGGCTCACCGATCACACCGGTAGAAAATGGCAACACCTGTTGCCCGTCAACGCCGGCAGCAGCGGCAAGAGCCTCGCAGCAGACTGCTGCGTCGGCCAGACCGCGTTCACCAGTGCCCGCGTTGGCGTTACCGGTATTAATGAGCAGATAGCGCGGCATAGCGGCAGCAAGATGCTTGCGACTAAGCGTAACCGGTGCCGCACAGAACTGGTTGCGGGTGAAAATTCCGGCTACCTGCGTGCCCTCAGCCAAGGAAAATAATACGATATCTTTGCGGCCAGGCTTTTTCATACCGGCACTGGCAATGCCCAGTTCTACGCCTGTGATGGGAAAAAACTCGGGTAAGGTTCCTGGACCTACGGCCATGGTAATTCTCCTGACAAATAATGAACAAAGACTGCCCGCAGGCGTTCAAAACGCAAAAACCCGCAGCCTGAATGAACCAGACTGCGGGTTGAAAATAGCTTTCAATGACAGTGCTGTTTAACTAATTTTGCCACAGCACTGCTTGAACTTCTTACCAGACCCGCAAGGACAAGGCTCATTACGGCCCACTTTTGGCTCGTTACGAACAAAGGTTTCCGGCATGGCCTGGCGTGAACTATCGTCGCCACCGGCGCCGGCCTGAGATGTCGCGCTGGTTTCGTCGTGGCGCAGACGAGCACGTGCCAGTTCATTCGCTAATGCCTGTTTACGCTGGAGCTCAATTTCTTCCAGCTCTTCCTGGCTTTGCACTTTAACGTGGCACAACACCCGAATAACATCGCCCTTCATGGCTTCCAGCATACTTTCGAACAGGTTGAAGGCTTCGCGCTTGAACTCCTGCTTCGGGTTTTTCTGGGCGTAACCACGCAGGTGAATACCGCGGCGCAGGTGGTCCATATTCGACAGATGCTCTTTCCACAAGGTATCCAATACCTGCAAAAACACCTGTTTTTCAAACTTACGCATGGGTTCCGCGCCGACCACTGCCTCTTTGGCGTCGTAAGCAATCACAATCAGCTCCAGAATTTTCTGGCGTAAATTGTCTTCATAGAGTTTGCTGTCTTCATCCAGCCACTTCTGAACCGGAAGATCAACGCCCATTTCCGTCTGCAGCTGGGCCTCCAAACCGGCAACATTCCATTGCTCCGGCATGCTCTGCGGTGGAATGTGAGCACTCACCAGGGTGTCTACTACGTCAGCGCGAATGGTTTTCACTATCTCCGACACATCGTCCGAGCCCATTACCTCGTTACGCTGATCGTAAATGACCGAACGCTGGTCGTTGGCAACGTCGTCGTATTCCAGCAACGTTTTGCGCATGTCAAAGTTTCGGCCTTCGACCTTGCGTTGGGATTTTTCAATGGCGTTGGTGACCATGCGGTGCTCAATCGCCTCGCCGTTTTTCATGCCCATGGCCTGCATCAGACTCTTGACCTTATCCGGGGCAAATATTCGCATAAGGTTGTCTTCTAGCGACAAGAAGAAACGAGATGAACCCGGGTCGCCCTGACGGCCGGCACGACCCCGTAATTGGTTGTCAATGCGGCGGCTTTCATGACGCTCGGTGCCAATAATGTGCAAGCCGCCAGCTTCCAACACGCTGTTGTGGCGCTCAGTCCACGCATCTCTCAGCACCGCGCTCTGTTCGTCAGTCGGGCTATCGTGTCCTGCCAACTCATATTCCCAGTTACCACCGAGCACGATATCGGTACCCCGCCCAGCCATGTTGGTGGCAATGGTAACGGCGCCAGGGCGGCCCGCCTGGGCAATAATCTGGGCTTCAGATTCGTGCTGTTTGGCGTTCAGAATTTTGTGATCAATCTGGGTTTTCTTCAGCAGGTTCGCCAAGCGCTCGGACGCCTCGATGGACGCAGTGCCCACCAGGATGGGTCGACCCTCGGCCGTAACGTCTTTGATTTCATCGATAATGGCGTGGAATTTTTCTTCTTCCGTCAGGTACACCAAATCGTTGTAATCGGTTCGCATGATCGGTTTGTTGGGCGGAATGACCACCACATCCAGGCCGTAAATCTGGCGAAATTCAAACGCTTCGGTGTCTGCGGTACCCGTCATGCCTGACAGTTTTTCGTACAGCCGAAAGTAGTTCTGAAAAGTAGTGGACGCCAGAGTCTGGCTTTCCGCATGAATTTTCACGCCTTCTTTGGCTTCAATCGCCTGATGCAGACCTTCACTCCAGCGCCGGCCCGGCATGGTACGACCGGTATGCTCGTCAACGATGACAACCTGCTCACCTTGCACGATGTAATCCACGTTTTTCTGGAACAGGTTATGGGCCCGCAATCCGGAGTGCACGTGATGCAGAAGGCTAAGGTTGACGGCGGAATACAGGTTTTCACCCGCTTTAAGCAGTTCCCGCTCTAGCAGCAACTGCTCCACTTTTTCGTGGCCGCGCTCGGTCAGTTCTACTTGACGGGTTTTTTCGTCAATAGTGAAATCGCCGGTAGGATCGCCTTCCTCTGGCACTTCGCCTTTGTCCAGACTCGGAATCAGAATGTTAATCGCCTGATACATCTTCGAGCTGTCTTCGGCGGCGCCCGAGATAATCAGCGGTGTACGGGCTTCGTCGATCAGAATGGAGTCGACTTCGTCAACAATAGCGAAATGAAGACCACGCTGAACTTTGTCTGCGGTACTGAACGCCATGTTGTCGCGCAGATAGTCAAAACCGAATTCGTTGTTGGTGCCGTAGGTGATATCAGCCTGATAAGCCGCGCGCTTTTCTTCGCTCGGCTGGCCGGCGTTTACAACGCCCACTTGCAGACCCACAAAGTTATACAGCTTGCCCATCCAGTCCGCATCGCGGCGGGCTAGATAATCGTTCACAGTGATCACGTGGACGCCTTTACCAGACAAAGCGTTCAAATAAGCCGACGCGGTGGACATCAGGGTTTTACCCTCACCGGTCTTCATTTCAGCTATGCGGCCTTCATGCAGGGTTACAGCACCTACAAACTGCACGTCGTAGTGGCGCATGCCCATCACTCTGCCACTGGCTTCGCGCACGCAAGCAAACGCCTCGGGCATTAGCTCGTCTAGACTTTCGCCTTTTTGCAGGCGCTCACGGAACTCTGTGGTTTTTCCCTGCAACTCGCTGTCGGTCAGGCTGCCAAATTGCTCTTCAAGTTCATTAATACGCACGGCAATCTTGCGCATTCGCTTGACTTCCCTGGCGTTCTTACTACCGAATACTTTCGTTGCAAGCTTTGTGAACATAGACCAATGCTTCTTTGATTAAACGGAGGAAGCCGGCATTCTACCTTTATTTAGCGGCGGGGCAAAAGCCACAGCCGGTGACAACAACGCCAGCCGACAATTCGGCGCTGCCTATCACATGTGCGTTACAGGATTTTCTAATGGCTGGCCCGCGCCATGTACTTCACCGGATCTGTCGTGCGGCCATGTTTCAGTACTTCAAAATGCACGTGGGGCCCGGTAGACCTGCCGGTACTGCCCATCAGCGCCACCACCTGGGCTTTCTGGACCAAGTCACCGATTTTTACACTCACGGCTTTGGCATGGGCATAGCGGGTAACCAGACCATCGCCATGGGCGATTTCCACCAAGTTGCCATAGCCATGACGCTTGCCAGCCCAAGTAACAACGCCCGCGGCCACCGCGACAATGTCACTGCCATCTTTGCCTGCCAAATCGACGCCGCCATGCCAAGTGCGTTTGCCGCTGAACGGATCCGTGCGATAACCATATTCGGATGACAGCCAACCCCAGATAATGGGACGGCCCTCAACAAAACGTTCATCATCCAGTTTTTGCCGCCAGGCCAGCTTGTCCAGCAAACGCAACTGCTGCTCGCGATTGTCTAAGCGGCGCTCCAAGCGCTCAATCATCTCGCTTAGGCTCGGCACGCTGTAAGACTCTGGCGGCAATAGCACTTTGGGGCCGCCCACTGGCGCCGGAGCGCTAAAATCAAACTCTTCGTTGTTCACCAGTCCACTTTCGACAAATCGTTGCCCCAAAACGTCCAGCCGCAACAGGCGGCCCTGCATCGCGCCCAGGCGCAACGTCATAACATCGACCTGATGTTGCACGTCTGTTTCAACCTGGGTCAGTGCAGCCTTCTGCTCCTGCAAGCGTACCTGCCAGCGTACAACTAACTCGGCACTGACTGGCGTTTCAACTCCAATTTTCGCCACTGCCAGCGTGTAGCCAGCCCAGCTAGCAATGGCTGTTAGCACCAGAGCAAAAATCAGCAAGGCGAGTAAAAGACGGCGATTCAGTATGATGACTGGAGGCGGGAGCGAATCCGAAGCAGTGTTTGTCGTCATAATGTGTGATTACTGCAGTGGATCGCAAACGGATGTTTAAAGCACCTGCCAGCGGTTACACTGGTTATGAATAGTCGGGGCACTCACCTAAAAAAGAAAAAGAAAAGTAAGTGTACCCAATGGTTTACAGCTCAGTCGAGTACTCAGGCCGCAATGAAGCCAAAAAATGAACAGAAAATGACTTTTGACCCTTTCTCCGGGCCGGCTGGCTTGCGCAAACTGGTAGCGCGGGCCGAGCAACACCGGCTTGCTGAGCAGACGCTGCTGGCTGAGTTGCCGCCGTCGTTGCAGTCAGGTACGCGTTTCGTGAGCTGTCGTGAGGGCGAACTTGTTCTGGCAGCAGACAGCGGGCCTAAAGCCAGCCAGATTCGCTTTCGCCAGCATGACATTATGGCTGCTGCGCGCAATCTGGAGTTATTTCGCTTTGTCTGGAAGCTGAAAGTAAAGGTTGTACCGCCGCGTTTTCAGGACAAGGCGATGGCCAAAAAGCTGCCATTGAGTAAAGAAAACGCCCAGCTCCTCAAAGAAGAAGCCGGAAACACAAATGACAAAGCGTTGCGCGAGATTCTGGAAAAGCTCGCCAGTCACGTTCGCGACTGACGATGGCGCCTCAGGCGCTGGCTAATACAGGTTTGACGTAAGAAATCGGAGCATTGGCTTCGTCATCAAAGGTGACAACTTCCCACGCGTCTTGCTCTGAAATAAGAAGGCGCAGCAGGCGATTATTCAGGTCGTGGCCGGATTTCACGCCGCGAAACTCACCAATCAGGCTGTTGCCCAACAGATACAGGTCGCCAATCGCGTCCAAAACCTTGTGCTTGACGAACTCGTCGTCATAGCGCAAACCGTCTTCGTTAAGAATTTTGTAATCATCAACAACGATGGCATTATCAACGCTGCCACCAAGAGCCAGGTTCATGGAGCGCAGTTTTTCAATATCGCGCATGAAGCCAAAGGTGCGGGCCCGACTGACTTCTTTCACAAACGAAGTGCTGGAGAAATCAACCGTGGCGTTCTGGGCGCGGCCCTTAAAAGCAGGGTGATCAAAGTCGATGCCAAAGCTGACTTTGAAGCCTTTGAATGGCAAAAAGGTGGCGCTTTTATCACCGTCTGTGATCGATACTTCACGTTTGATGCGGATAAATTTCTTGGCTGCGTCTTGCTCGGCAATACCGGCAGACTGCAGCAAAAACACGAAAGGCCCTGCCGAGCCATCCATGATCGGCACTTCAGAAGCGCTCAATTCCACAAAGCAGTTATCAATACCCAGGCCAGCCATAGCAGACAGTAAGTGCTCTACCGTTGACACCCGTACGCCGTCTTTCATCAATGTGGTGGACAGCATGGTCTCGCCGACATTTTCTGCACGGGCCCGAATTTCGACCACAGGGTCTAGGTCGGTACGGCAAAAAATAATGCCGGCGTCGATGGGCGCAGGCTTCAGGGTTAGATACACCTTTTCACCTGAATGCAGGCCAATGCCGGTCGCGCGAATGGTGTTTTTAAGAGTCCGTTGTTTGATCATCGGTCCATAGTTCCGTCGAAAAGGCGATACGCTAAGCAAAAACTGCTAGCACATTATCAGAAAATACAACCGGCCACCATGAAAACGCCCTTTTCTGCTCAAAAAACAGCCAAAATGGACCATGAGTGACCAGTGCACACTTTCCCGACTGAACGTTTCAAACACCCGCCCCAGCCGGCTCCGGGTCATATTTTTGACAGTATATCAATCCGCCTGACGGCGAAGGAATGCGGGAATATCGAGATAGTCCACATTCTGTTCTTCGCTTTCGCGACCTTGATCCAGCGCCGTGTTGCCGGAAGCCACTGCGCGACGGCGCAGAATGGCCGGCCGGTCCAGTTGTTTGTAGTCGGTTTTACCATCCAGAGTGCGGCTATTGTCGACCACTTTGGTCGGTTTTTCGCGACTGCCGCCCAGGCCGGTGGCCACTACGGTCACTTTAAGTTCGTCAGTCAGGTCCTGATCAATCACCGTGCCCACAACCACTGTGGCCGTATCTGAGGCAAATTCGCGAATGATGTCGCCTACTTCAGCAAACTCGCCCAAATTCAGGTTAATGCCCGCGGTAATGTTAACCAAAATGCCCTTGGCACCGTGCAGGTTAACGTCTTCCAACAGTGGGCTGCGAATAGCGGCTTCGGCGGCTTCACGGGCACGATTTTCACCGGTTGCTCGGGCCGTACCCATCATCGCCATGCCCATTTCAGACATCACCGTTTTCACGTCTGCGAAGTCGACGTTGATCATTCCATTGCGAGTAATCAGATCGGCAATACCCTGAACCGCACCCAGCAGTACATCATTAGCAGACGCAAAGGCATCTAGCAGGCTGGTGTTCTTGCCCATCACCGACAGCAACTTCTCGTTAGGGATGGTGATCAACGAATCTACGCACTCTTCCAGCTCACGCAGCCCGGCTTCCGCCACGCTCATGCGCTTACCGCCTTCAAACAGAAAGGGCTTGGTGACTACGGCGACGGTCAGAATGCCTAGCTCGCGGGCCACTTGAGCCACTACCGGTGCCGCACCAGTACCGGTACCGCCACCCATGCCAGCGGTAATGAACACCATATCCGCTCCGCTGAGCGCCTCAGCAATACGGTCACGGTCTTCCAACGCCGACTGGCGTCCTATTTCCGGATTAGCACCAGCACCCAAGCCTTTGGTGATAGCGCCCCCAAGCTGGATGATTTGACGTGCGTCCAGGTCTTTCAAGGCCTGGGCATCCGTGTTGGCACAGATAAAATCAACACCTTCAATATCGCTGTTAAGCATATGACGCACGGCATTACCGCCGCCGCCACCCACACCAACCACTTTTATAACTGCGTTTTGCTGCACACTATCGACAAGTTCAAACATATCCCCACTCCTTCGTGCTTTAGTCAGCCTGTTTCCGGCTGTTCTTTTAAAAGATTTGATGGTTCAAAACGGTTGCTGTTGTGCTTGTCTGGCGGCTCAGAAATGGCCAGTAAACCAGGCTTTCATTCGCTCAAACAGCGTGGGAGCACGCTCCCCCTTGAGCACCGGTGTCCGTCCAAGATCCATTTGGCGGAAACCGTGTATCAACAATCCAACACCCGTGGCGTAAATCGGATTGTTAACCACTTCCGTCATGCCCGACACGGCCTGCGGACAGGCCAGCCTGACCGGCATGTGGAAAATCTCTTCTGCTAGCTCAATCACGCCCTCCATGGTAGACGCGCCTCCCGTAATCACGATTCCTGCCGGGATCATGTCTTCAAATCCCGATCGTCGCAGCTCCGACTGCACCAGCATGAACAGTTCTTCGTAGCGCGGTTCAACCACTTCGGCTAAAGCCTGACGCGACAAATCTCGCGGAGCGCGATCGCCGACGCTGGGCACTTTGATGGTTTCATCCGCGCCCGCCAGCTGGGTTAGCGCGCAAGCGTATTTGATTTTGATTTCTTCGGCGTTCTGTGTCGGCGTACGCAACGCCATGGCGATGTCGTTGGTGACCTGATCACCGGCGATCGGTATTACAGCGGTGTGGCGAATAGCGCCGCCGGTAAACACGGCGATGTCGGTGGTACCGCCGCCCATGTCCACCACGCACACGCCCAACTCTTTTTCATCTTCAGTGAGAATCGCGTGGCTGGAAGCCAGCTGTTCAAGAATGATGTCGTCGACTTCAAGGCCGCAGCGGCGAATGCATTTTTCAATATTTTGGGCGGCGTTCACCGCGCAGGTCACCAAGTGCACCTTGGCTTCGAGGCGCACGCCTGACATGCCCAGCGGCTCTTTGATGCCTTCCTGGTTATCAATCACGAATTCCTGCGGCAATATGTGCAGAATTTTCTGGTCTGCCGGAATGGCCACCGCCTGAGCTGCGTCAATGACCCGGTCGATATCTGCTTGGGTCACCTCGCGATCACGAATGGCCACAATGCCATGGGAGTTCAGGCTCTTAATGTGACTACCGGCAATGCCTGCGTACACCGAGTGAATGCGGCAGCCAGCCATCAGCTCGGCTTCTTCCACCGCGCGCTGGATAGCCTGAACCGTGACTTCAATATTGACCACGACACCGCGCTTCAGACCTTTTGAGGGGTTAGAGCCAACGCCCACCACCTCAATAGAGCCGTCCATTTTGCGCTTGCCGACAATGGCCACCACTTTTGAGGTGCCAATGTCCAGGCCGACAATCATGTTTTCCGTTTCAACCGATGACATGTGTTTCACCAAACCCCAGGTCTGAATAAACCGTTGTTATATTTTCGGAGTTGAGGCGGCCGTAACCGCCTTCCACTGCACCGCAACACCATTGGTGTAGCGCGCATCCACCCTGTTGACTTCATCTGACCGGGATGCCAACCGGGCCTGATACACGGTCATAAACCGTTCAAAACGCTGCTCGACCTGATCACGGCCAAGCACAACATCTATCCCGTTACTCAGGCGCAAGGTCCACGCCCCGCGCTGCTCCAGGTTCAAGCCACTGAAGCCAAGTCCATGGCCAACCAGTTGATCACTCAACGCGCGCGCCATAGCGATCACATCTCGTACCCGCTCATCAGGACCCGACAACAACGGCATAGCGCCGGCCACTTGCGGGTTTGGTGGGCTGAACAACTCGCCCGTGCGGCTAACCAGGCGGCCGTCACTCCAGTAGGCCAGCGGCTTTTTCTCGCGGATGTTGACCGTTAAACGGTCTGGCCATTCGCGCCTCACGGCCGCCGATTCAACCCACGGGCGCTGCTCTAAGCTGGCCTTGATCTCTTCCAGGTCAGTTGCGAAATAGCTGCCTCCAACCCAGGCCCCAAGGTGGCGTTCAAGGCCCACCTGGCTTTCACCAACCAGCGTGCCACTCACGTCAATAGCCAAAATCTGCTGATCCATGGCAGCCAGCACTTTGCTGACACCCCAGGGCACCAGTGCTGCCGTCAGGATCACCACCACACCCAAACCAAACTGCAACCAAGGCACGGCGCCAAATGCCGCTTTTAACACTGCGAACCGATCATGCTCCGGGCCAAGGGTTGTTGCCCCTCGGCGCTGCGGCGGTTCAGACGGCAGTGTCCGAGTTCGGATCAGCAGGTTATCAAGCATGGCTTGGCTCTCCCCCATTTTGCTCCAGAGTGTCAGCCAGAATCCGCACCACCAGTTCTTCAAAACTGATACCCGCTGCCCGTGCCGACATCGGCACCAGGCTGTGGTCAGTCATTCCCGGAACGGTATTCACCTCCAGCAACCAGAACTTACCGTCAGCATCCTGCATGATGTCGACCCGGCCCCAGGTGCGGCAGCCCACAACCCGAAAGGCTTCCAGCGCCAACTGTTGCAGGCGCAGTTCCTCGTCTGCTGACAGCCCACAGGGAATGCAGTAGCGGGTGTCGTCGGCCAGATACTTGGCGTCGTAATCGTAAAACACGTGATCGGTGCTCAGGCCGATAGCCGGTAACGCGCGGTCTTGCAACAAACTGACGGTAAATTCCGGGCCTTCAATCCACTCTTCTACCAGCACCGAGGTGTCCAGTGCCGCGGCCGCCTGCCAGGCCTGCACCAACTGGTCTGCACTGATGACTTTAAAAATGCCAATACTGGATCCTTCGCGCGACGGCTTCACGCTCAGCGGCATGCGCAACTCAGCGGCGATACTGATGGCGTCTTCCGCAGACGTCATGGTGCGGAACTTGGGCGTAGCCAAACCGCAACCCGCAAACACATATTTTGACCGCAGCTTGTCCATGGCCAGGGCTGAGGCCATCACGTCACTGCCAGTGAAGGGAATACCGGCTTGGGACAAAATCGCTTGCAGCGTACCGTCTTCACCACCGCGACCGTGCAACGCAATAAATACCCGGTCGAACTCTGGCTGTTCCACGGTTTTCAACAGACAACCCTGCACGTCTACGCCAAAGGCATTTACACCCGCTGACAGCAGCGCCGAAAGCACTGCCTGTCCGCTTTTCAGCGACACATCACGCTCGGCGGAATCACCGCCCATAAACACGGCCACCCGGCCAAAGGCCTTCAGCATGGCAGGCTCGGCCAGAAACGGCTGTGTTTGGTGCACTATTGGGTTGTGCTGCTGGTCACTCACCGCTCTCCCCCCCTGTTGCTATCACTCCCGTTGTTGCCAGGCGGGCTGCCACCGCTCCGATATCACCGGCCCCTTGAGTGATTAACAAGTCACCATCGCGCAACACGCTGGCCAACAGCGTTTCGATGTCTTTATTGTGTTCGACAAACACCGGTTCTACTTTGCCTCGCTGGCGCAGGCTGCGGCAAAGGGCGCGGCCGTCACATCCGGGGATCGCTGCTTCGCCGGCGGAGTAAACGTCCATCAGCAGCAAACCATCCACCGTGGACAGTACTTTGACAAAATCTTCGTAAAGATCGCGGGTACGGCTGAACCGGTGCGGCTGGTACAGCATGATCACGCGTCGGCCGGGCCACGCGTCACGAGCGGCGCGAATGACGGCGGCGACTTCAGTGGGATGGTGGCCATAATCGTCAACCAGGGTTATCGAACCCTTGGCGATTGGATAATCGCCGTAGACCTGAAAGCGCCGGCCAACACCGGCGAAACCGGCCAAACCGCGGCCGATTGAGGCGTCGTCAACACCGTCATCGGTGGCCACGGCAATCACCGCCAGGGCGTTAAGCACGTTGTGGCGGCCAGGCATTTTCAGCTCTACTTGCAAATCGGCCCGCGGCCCCGGGCGCTTTACCAGAAAGCGCGTGCGCAGGCCGTCAGACACAATATTCTCGGCGCGGTAGTCGGCCTCATGATTATCAATACCGTAAGTAATAATGGTGCGCGAGATACGCGGCAGTATTTCACGCACGTAGGGATCGTCTATACACATCACGGCCACGCCGTAAAACGGTAAGTTATGGAGGAAATCAACAAAGGTCTGCTTCAGCTTTTCCACATCGCCACCATAGGTGTCCATGTGGTCGGCTTCGATGTTGGTGACCACGGAAATCAGCGGTGTCAGGTGCAGAAACGATGCGTCGCTCTCGTCGGCTTCCGCGATCAGGTAGCGCGATCCGCCCAGCTTGGCATTGGTGCCGGCGCTGTTTAGCTTGCCACCGATCACAAAGGTCGGGTCCAGGCCCGCCTCAGCAAACACCGAAGCAATCAGGCTGGTGGTGGTGGTTTTGCCGTGGGTTCCAGCAACCGCAATGCCGTGGCGATAACGCATGATTTCCGCCAGCATTTCCGCTCGCGGCACGATGGGAATGCGATTACTGCGCGCAGCAACCACTTCCGGGTTGTTGGCCGCCACCGCTGAAGACACCACGACCACATCGGCTTTTTCAGTATTTTCGGCACGATGGCCAATCTGTACATCAATACCCATTGCCGTCAGGCGCTGGGTAACGGCACCGTGGCGCAAGTCAGAGCCAGACACGTTATAGCCCTGGTTCTTTAGCACCTCGGCGATACCGCTCATGCCGGCGCCGCCAATACCGACAAAATGAATAT
The DNA here is from genome assembly GCF_001043175.1 of Marinobacter psychrophilus. Lineage (NCBI taxonomy): Bacteria > Pseudomonadati > Pseudomonadota > Gammaproteobacteria > Pseudomonadales > Marinobacteraceae > Marinobacter > Marinobacter psychrophilus. The sequence continues at coordinate 904,454 of NZ_CP011494.1, read as the reverse complement.
GGCGGATGCGGCGCATTTCCGGTACCTGATATACCAGTGGCACTGTGTTGGCATCAGCCATTGGCGGCCTCCAGACAATAATTCACGACTCTCTCCGTTGCATCGATGCGGGCCAGCTTGCGAGCTGCCTGCGACATCAGTAATACCCGTTCACGATCGTTTGCCAGATCGCCCAGAGTGTCTGCCAACAGCGCGGGGGTAAGCCGCGGTTGGGGTATAAGTAGGGCCGCACCGACGCTAACCATCTGTTCACCGTTGCGTGTCTGGTGGTCATCCACCGCGTAGGGAAAAGGCACCAGAATGGCGGCGCAACCGGCGGCACAGAGTTCCGACACGGTTAACGCACCCGCACGGCACAGCACCAGATCGGCCCAGGAAAAAGCCGCAGCTATATCAGTTATGAAGGGTTCCACGCTGGCCTCAACGCCTACTGCCTGATAAGCATCGCGAGCAGCCTCGGCGTGATTTTGACCACACTGATGGCGCACTTGTGGGCGACACTCATTCGCCATTTGCGCCAGCGCCTGGGGCACCTGCTGGTTGAACACCTGTGCACCCAAACTGCCACCAACGACAAGTAACCGCAGCGGGCCTTTGCGCCCCGCCAGGCGTTCTATGGGGGTAGCCAGCGCGGCAAAATCCGTGCGCACCGGATTGCCGGTGCAGCGGGTGACGGTTTTGGCATCAAAGCTACCGGGGAACGCTTCCAGCACAGTGTCGGCAAAGCGCACCAGCAGTCTATTGGTCATGCCGGCAACAGCGTTTTGTTCGTGAATGACCAAGGGGGTGCCGGTCAATCTGGCCGCCAAGCCACCAGGGCCGGTCACAAAGCCGCCCATGCCAACCACGCAGTGTGGGCGAATGCGCCGCATAATGGTGAATGCTTCGCCCAGGGCGCGCATCAGTTTGAACGGTGCTTTTATCAGCGCCAGCTTACCCTTGCCGCGCAATCCAGAAATATGAATCAACGACATTTCAATATTGGTCTCGGCGACCAGCCGCTGTTCCATTCCGCCAATAGCACCCAGCCAGAACACCTGATGGCCGCGGGCCTGCAAGGCGCGGGCGGTAGCCAACGCCGGGAACACGTGGCCACCAGTGCCACCGGCCATCATCAAAAAACGCCGGGGTTCAGTCATAAGCAGCCCCTCCCCGGTGTTTTTTGCCAGCAGGCTCGGCTACTGCCGTTGCGGCATCTACGCGCTCCATCTCTATTCGCGCCAATATGCTCAGGCACACGCAGGTCATCATCAAGCTGGAACCGCCGTAACTAACCAACGGCAACGTTAGTCCTTTAGTCGGCAGCAACCCGGTAGCTACCGCCATATTAATGGCCGCCTGCAGGCCAATTAACAGGCTAATGCCATAGGCGAAACAGGCCGCAAATGGCTGTTTTGCCTGTTCTGCGCGGCGGGCAATCACAAAACCACTGATCACCAGAATGGTAAACAGTGCGACCACTAACAAAGCCCCAATCAGGCCAAATTCTTCGGCAATAATGGCGAAAATAAAGTCGGTATGGGCCTCGGGCAGAAAAAACAGCTTCTGAATTGAATTGCCCAAGCCGACCCCGGTCCAGTCTCCACGGCCGAACGCAATCAGCGACTGGGTCAGCTGATAACCGCTGTTAAACTGGTCTTGCCACGGGTCCAGATAGCTCACCACGCGTTTCATTCGATAGGGCTCTGCAATCACTGCCAGGGCGCCCAGTGCAGCCAGTATCATTACTAAGGGTGCAAAGCGCACAAGGCTGACACCGCTAAGAAAAATCATGCCGGCAGCTGCGCCTACCAACACCACGGTGGCGCCAAAGTCCGGCTGCACCATAAGTAGGCCAGAAGCCACGCCCATCACCGCCAGCGGCTTGATAAAACCAGGCCAGGTATTCAACAGCTCGTCGCGGCGGCGCACCACGTAGCTGGCCAGATAGCCCACCAGGCAAAGCTTGGCGATTTCAGACACCTGAACGTTGAAAATGCCAAACGGAATCCAGCGAGTAGAACCGTTTACCGTGCGCCCCAGCGGCGTTAGCACCAGCACCAAAACCAACAACCCTACGCCCAGCAGCAACCAGCCGCTGTTCTGCCACCAGTAAACCGGCACATTAACCGCGATTAGAGCCAACATGCAGCCAAGCACCGCAAACACAAGCTGGCGAACTATAAAGTGGTAACTATTGCCAAAGGTCGCACTGGCAATGTCCATAGACGCCGACGAAATCATCACCAGCCCCAACACCATCAACGCAGCAGCGCTAACAATCAGCAATGGCAGAGGTTGCAGCGCTGAATGACGATTGCCATACACGGGCAATACCGATTGGGTCTGAATCATAGCGCCTCCACCAGCGTGCGGAAGCGCTCACCGCGATCGATATAATCACGGAACATATCCAGACTGGCGCAGGCGGGCGACAACAACACCCGGTCACCCGGTTGCGCCAGCCGTGCGGCGCTTGCCACCGCATCGGCCAAGCTATTTTCAATGTGGGTTGCGGTGCCCTGCGCCAGAACTTCTTGCAGCTGTGCTGCATCACGGCCAATCAAAACGACCGCACGGCAGTGTCGGCGTGCAGGGTCCGCTAGCGGGCTGAAATCGGCGCCTTTTCCATCACCGCCAGCAATCAGCACAATCTTGCCCGCCGCCGGTGCCAGACTGTCGAGCGCGGCAACTGTCGCGCCCACGTTGGTGCCTTTAGAATCGTTGATGTACTCAACGCCATTGACTAAGCGAAGCGACTCACAACGGTGGGGCAAACCGTGAAATGCGCGCGCGGTCGCCAGCATGCTATCCATGGGCAGACCGGCCGCTTTGCCCAAACCAAGGGCCGCCATCACGTTGCTGAGGTTATGGCGACCGATGAGTCCAAGTTCATCGGCACGAATCAGATTATCCAACCCCCAGGTTACCCAGGGGTGGCCACTGACGCTGTCGTCACGGGTGCTGAAGGTATCCGGATTGACCCGGTTCATACCAAAGCAGATAAAGCGCAGAGTGGTTCGCGCCATAGGTGTGCTAAGGGCGTCATCCAGATTCACAATGGCGTACTGGCAGCCGCGGAATATCCGCTGTTTGGCTTGGTAATAGGCCATTTTATCTGGGTAACGATCCATATGATCGTCACTGATATTGAGCACCGTAGCCGCCAGCGCCTTCAGTTCGTCCGTGGTCTCCAGCTGAAAACTAGACAGCTCCAACACGTATAAGCGCGCACCGGTATTCAACAAATCCAGCGCCGGAGTGCCAATATTGCCTCCCACTGCAACCAGGTAACCGGCATCACGAGCCATGTCAGCGACCAGCGTGGTCACCGTGGTTTTGCCGTTGGAGCCGGTGATGGCAATAATCGGAGCATCGGCGGCTTCTGCAAACAGGTCAATATCACCGCGAATACGCGCGCCACTGGCTGCAGCAGCAGCGATAGCTGGCTCGGCCACACTGATACCCGGGCTCACAATCAGCTCACTAAAAGCACTGAAAAAGTCGCTGTCAAATGCGCCCAGATGCACTTCGACGTCAGGCCAGCCGGCTTGCAGCTCGGAAAGACCCGGCGGAGCCTCACGGGTGTCAGCCACGGCCAGCTTACGGCCCTGTGCTGCCAGATAGCGCACGCAGGAAAGCCCAGTTTTACCGAGCCCTACGATTAACGTGCGACGATCCGACACAATGACACCCATATTCGGCAATCCTCCTTATCTCAGCTTTAAACTGGCCAAACCAATTAACACCAGAACCACGGTAATGACCCAAAAGCGCACGATAACCCGCGGCTCGGGCCAGCCTTTCAATTCAAAATGGTGATGCAGCGGCGCCATGCGAAAAATTCGCCGCCCGGTCAGGCGGAACGACGCCACCTGCAAAATTACCGATACGGTTTCCATCACAAACACGCCACCCATGATGAACAGCACAATTTCCTGACGTACAATCACCGCCACTATGCCAAGCGCTGCACCCAGAGCAAGAGCACCGACATCGCCCATAAACACCTGAGCGGGATAAGTGTTGAACCACAAAAATCCCAGACCGGCGCCGACAATAGAGCCGCAAAACACAATCAGTTCGCCGGTGCCAGGCAAGCGCGGAATCAACAGGTAATTGGCAAACTGGACGTGGCCCGACAGGTAAGCAAATATGCCAAGAGCAGCGGCTACCATCACCGTGGGCATAATCGCCAGACCATCCAGTCCGTCGGTAAGGTTGACCGCGTTACTGGTGCCAACAATCACGAAATAGGTCAGCAGAATAAACAGCACCGGCCCCATAGTGAGCGACACCTGCTTGAAGAACGGCAGATATAGCGAGGTTTCCTGAGGTAGAGAGGCTGTCACAAACAACGCAACAGCGGCACCAGCGCCTACCACCGACTGCCAGAAATACTTCCACCGAGCGGGTAGGCCACGAGGGTTGCGCTCGACCACTTTGCGATAATCATCTACCCAGCCGATAGCACCAAATAGCAGAGTGACCAGCAGGGTGATCCACACGTAGCGGTTGCTTAAATCTGCCCACAATAGGGTGCTAACAGCGATGGCCACCAGAATAAGCGCGCCACCCATGGTTGGTGTACCGGCTTTGCTCAGATGGGTTTGCGGGCCGTCGTCGCGAACCGCCTGGCCAATTTGGTATTGCGCCAGTTTGCGAATCATCACCGGGCCCACCAGCAGCGAAATCAGCAGCGCCGTTAGCGTGCCCAGAATGCCACGCAGGGTGAGGTACTGAAACACCGTCAGCGATGTGAAGTACTGTGAGAGTATCTCTGTCAACCAGAGCAGCATGTGCCATTCACCTTATTTTTTATTCCTTCCGCCACAATCTCCATGGCGGAACTACGAGAACCTTTCACCAGCACAGTAGCCGGTACTTGTGTGTTTTTTAAAACGGCATTAATGGCTTGGTCGTGACTTGCGCAGATTTCGACCGTGGCACCAAATCCCCTGCCGTAGCCTTCACAGCCCGGGCCTACCGCCAGCAACCGTTCAATGCCCAGATCACGAGCGTATTGCGCGACTTCCCGGTGCAGCTGGGCAGCCTCCTCCCCCAGTTCAGCCATGGCGCCCAGCACTGCAATGCGCGGTGACGGGCGTTTTGCCAGCACCGCCAAGGCGGCTTTGATCGACGCCGGATTGGCGTTGTAGCTGTCATCAATGAGGGTCCAACCTTGCGCCAGTGGCTGTATGTGCAAGCGACCTTTTACCGCTAACACCTGCTCCAGCCCGGTTTTAATCTGTTCATTGGTGGCGCCCAGCTCACGCGCTGCAGCAGCTGCCATAGCCGCGTTACTGAGATTGTGGTCACCTTCAAGACCAAGCCGCAGGTCGCAAAGCCAGCCATCTGGCCCGCTGATCTGCAGTTGGCCGCCGGCCCCGGCTGTGGCCTTATAATCAGCTTCAGCATGGTCTGCGCGACTTACGCTTGCCACACGGCGACGGCCGGCACGGGCCAGCCACTGATCAAACGCCGGATCGTCCCGATTAAGTACAACCAGGCCGTCATCGGCCGCGCCGTCGATAATTTCGCCCTTGGCAAGCACGATGTTCTGGTAGCTGCCAAAACCTTCCAGATGGGCTTGGCCCGCATTGGTTAGAATCACCACCTGCGGTTTCACCATAGCCACGGTATAAGCAATTTCATTAAGGCCACTGGCGCCCAGCTCGATCGCACCAAAGCGGTATTTAGGAGCCAGACCAAACAGGGTCAGCGGCACACCAATGTGATTGTTCAGATTGCCTTGGGTAATCAAAGCCGGGCCCATCTGTTGCAAAATAGCCCCGGTCATTTCACGCACCGTGGTTTTGCCGCTGCTGCCGGTAATAGCAACCAGGATTGCGTTGCTGGTTGCACGGTGCGCCGTTGCCAGCTGACCCAACGCGATCAAGGTATCGCTGACCAGTAACTGGGGCAGGGCCACAGCGGCATCAATACGATCCACAACGGCGGCGCTTGCACCCTGCTCCTGCGCTTGCTGCAAAAACCGGTGGCCGTCAAAATTGTCACCGCGCAACGCCACAAACAACTGCCCTGGCAGCAAGCTGCGGGTGTCGGTGTTAACCGCGTTGAACGTTAAATTGTCTGGCCCGTCAAAATGACAGTCAGGCTGCAACCACTGCACAGCTTCAGCTAGCGAAAAGGCGCGCATCATACCACCTCCTCCCGCTGTGTCAGCGCATGGGTTACCTGCTCGCTGTCACTGAACAGATGCTTGCAACCGGCGATATCCTGATAATCTTCGTGACCTTTACCAGCCACCAGTACCAGATCGTTCGGGCCAGCCAGAGCAAGGGCAGCCTCGATGGCTTGGGCGCGACCGTGAATCAGTTGAACCTTTTCTGGAGCTATGAATCCGGCCATGATAGCGGCCGTGATAGCAGACGGGTTTTCAGTACGCGGGTTATCGTCCGTGACAATCACCAAATCAGCGCCGTTTTCAGCCTGTTGCGCCATTTCCGGCCGTTTGCCGCTGTCACGATCGCCGCCACAACCGAAAACGCAAATCAGCCGTCCGCTTACGTGGGGGCGCAACGCCGCCAGCGCGCTGCTCAATGCATCCGGGGTGTGAGCATAATCCACCACCGCCCGAGCACCGTCACCGGCGGTAAACACCTGCAAACGTCCAGGGGGTGGCGCCAACCGGCAAACGCCTTGCTGCACTTGGGTTACATCGACCCCCAATGCCATCACGGTGGTAACCGCAGCCAGTACATTACTGGCATTAAAGCGGCCCATCAGCGGCGCTTCGATGGTGAATTCGCCCCACCGGCCATCCAGCACAGCGCGAAAGCCGTTGTCCAAAACACAAAACTCTTTCAGCCATAACTCCATATGAGACTCATCAAGGCTGAAACGAAGGCGGTCACACTTGCCTTCAAGCTGGTGGTAAAGCTTGCGACCAAATGGGTCGTCGACATTAATCACCACGAAACGCAATTCTTCACGGGTAAAAAGCTTGGCCTTAGCTTCACCGTAGGCGGCCATGGAGCCGTGATAATCAAGATGATCCCGGGTCAGATTGGTAAACACCGCGGCCGTTAGAGTAAGACGATCGATGCGACCTTGATCCAAAGCATGGGAAGACACTTCCATCGCGGCAGCACGGCCACCGTTGGCCAAGATACCTGCCAGTACCCGATTGGTTTGCACCACATCTGGGGTTGTGTGCGTCGCCGGCTGCAAAGCCTCGAGCATGCCGTAACCCAATGTGCCCATTACGCCACAGGGCATGCCCGCCGCCTGAAGCAACTGGGCAATATACTGAGTTACCGAGGTTTTGCCGTTGGTACCAGTTACGCCGATAAGCTGCAGGCGCTGGGACGGATATTCAAAAAACCGGTCCGCCAGCTTACCCAGGCAGGCTTTCAAGTCGGGCACCGGCACTATTAAAGCGCCGCTACGCTCGCTGCACTCACCGGCCTGCTCCGACTCCAGTAAAACCACCGATGCGCCTGCGAGAATAGCGTCATCTATATAACGTTCGGGGCCGGTATGAGCGCCAGCCAAAGCTACAAACGCGTCACCGGTCCGCACTTTTCGGCTATCAGTTTGCAAGCCGTGGATGGTCACATCAAATACCGAAGGCACCACAACGAGACCTTGCAACAATGTATTTAACGACGCTATCTGCATGGTTAGCCCCTCTCCCCGCTGGCGGATGAAGGTGCTGGCGGCGTCCGCGCACTGCTGTGCACTATATCCAACTCCGGTTTGACGTTAAGCAACCGTAAGGCATCGCTCATCACTCGTGCAAACACTGGTGCAGCCACCTCACCGCCGTAATATTCGCCAGACTGAGGCGCATCCACCGCCACGACAGTGACAATTCGCGGGTTATTGATGGGCGCCATGCCGGCAAAAATAGCCTTGTATTGGCCGTCTTCGTAACCTTCGGCACCCACCAAATGAACGGTACCGGTTTTACCTCCGGCGGAATAGAACCCCGGTTGCGCGCGCTTGCCGGTACCGCGAGTGACAACGTCACTTAACATGCTCCGAATTTTTGCTGTTACCTGTTCTGACACCACGCGCTGGCCGGTCGGCGCATGATCCAGCTTCAACAAGCTCAACGGATAGCGCACGCCGCCGTTGGCAATGACCATATAAGCTTGCGCCAACTGCAGCGCATTTACGCTAAGCCCATAACCGTAAGCCAGCGTAGCCTCTGCCGCCGGCCGCCATTTAACAGGCGATGGCAGAACCCCGACGGCTTCACCCGGAAAGCCGATGCCCGTCGGCTGACCGAGGCCAACACGGGCATAAAAATCGCGAATCACTTGGCCGCCAATCTCGGTGGCAATCTTGCTCATGCCTACGTTGCTCGACTTCACAACGATATCCGTCAGACTCAAAACGCCGTAGTTACCGCTGTCACGAATGGTAAAACGACCAAAACGGCGAAAACCCGGGGACGTATCAATATGGCTGCCGATCGTATATTGATCCGTTTCCAGCGCCGCAGCCATAGCCAGTGGTTTCATCGCAGAACCAGGTTCAAACAGATCGGTAATGGCTTTGTTGCGAAGATTTTCCGCCGCCATTTGGCTGCGATCATTTGGGTTATAGGAGCCCTGGTTCACCATCGCCAGCACTTCGCCACTGTTCGCATCCAGCATCACCAGGGTGCCACCGCGGGCATTGTGTGCGCTGACGACCGCTTTTAATTCGCGGTAAGCCAAATACTGCAGTCGCAAATCGAGGCTCAATGTCAATTTGCCCCCCGGACGAGCATCACGAATCAGCGTCAAATCTTTGATCAGCCGACCACGGTTGTCTTTTAACACCCGCTTACGCCCGGACTCTCCGGACAAAACCCGATTGTAAGCCAGCTCAATACCTTCCTGACCGCTCTCGTCTATGTTGGTAAAGCCAACAACGTGCGCGGTGACTTCTCCTGCAGGGTAGTAGCGTCGATATTCTTGGCGAGAGTAGACTCCGCCGATGCCCAGAGCCATCGCTTTGCGCGCCAGTTCGGGCTGAATTTTCCTGCGAAGGTAAATAAATTCCCGAGCAGCATAGTCAGTCAATCGCTGACGCAGAGTCGCTTCGTTAAGCTGAAGCAAGCGAGCAAGGTTGGCGATGCGCGGCTCTGCTGGGTCCATCTCCGATGGATTCATCCAAAGCGTCTGTACCGGCGTACTCACTGCCAATGGTTCACCATATCGATCGGAAATAACGCCACGATGAGCGTCAATACTTTCTACGCGAATTGTTCGAACGTCGCCCTGTTGGCGAAGAAAATCGTTGTCGATGACATGTAGATCCACTAAACGCACAGAAATAGAGCCGACCACCAAAATGAATGCGCCTAATACGAAGCCATAGCGCCAGTTAGCGGCGATGCGCTGACTCCATGTAGCTGTGGCTTGCGGGTCGGACACGTTAGCGATTCCTGCTCAAGATTCTGTTCATCGTCAGTCGGCCTGACCGCTGCCTGTTATATCTGCGTGAAATTCAATAAAGCCGTTTTGTTGGCACCAATAGCGGCACCAACACAATGTCCTGGCGCCCGGGCACAACCATATCGAAACGCGTGGACGCCAAGCTTTCAACACGTCCGTGAGCACTTAACGCACTTTGTTCCAACAGCAACTGGCTCCATTCTCGCTGGAAATCGTCGCGACCTTCATGCAGTTGTGACAGCCCGTTGAACAACACACGATTTTTATGGGCACTTGCCACCACACCAATGGCAGAAGCCACCAACACAATCACAAGTACCAGCGAGACCAAAACATTGCTTTGCCGTGTTGCAACGAACACCTGGCCGGAAATGCGCAGCGCAGACGCTACGCCACTCCTCACCACTTTGGTATTCAAACGGCGGGTTTGCACCCGCTCTTCGATCGCCACAGCACCCATCAAATTTTGTCCTGTGCAATGTCTGCGCGACGTTCCAACACCCGCATTACCGCGCTGCGGGCTCTTACGTTATCGCTCACCTCGTCAGACGCCGCCTTGCTGGCCTTGCCAATAAGACGATACGCCGATGACTCTTCAGCTGCAGTGACCGGAATACCCTTGGGCATCTGCGGGCCACGCGCCAGATCACGCATAAAACGCTTCACCAACCGGTCTTCTAACGAGTGAAAACTGATTACTACCAAACGGCCACCGGGGGCCAGTTTCTCGGCAGCTGCCCTCAAACCAAGCTCCAGATCTTCCAGTTCGCGGTTGATGAAAATGCGAATAGCCTGAAATGTCCGAGTCGCTGGATGCTTGTGTTTTCCTTTTTTGGTACCGCCTTAGCCACCAGTTCTGCCAATTCCAGGGTGGTGCTGATCGGCGCTTCTGCACGGCGCTCCACTATCAGCCGGGCAATACGACGGGAGAATCGTTCTTCACCGTATTTAAAAATAACGTCAGCAATCACTTTTTCATCAGCACTGGCAAGCCACTCTGCAGCACTGGGCGCTTGCTGAGGATTCATCCGCATGTCCAGTGGGCCCTTGCGCATAAAACTAAAACCACGAGAAGCATCGTCCAGCTGTGGCGAAGACACCCCTAAATCCATTAATACGCCTTCCACCTGAGGCCACTGCACCTGCTCCAGCGCCTGACTCAGGTCGGCAAACGAGCCGTGAAAAACATTAAAACGTGAATCTGCCGCCGCCAGAGTACGAGCTTCGTCGATGGCCTGCGGGTCTTTATCGATACCCAGCAGCACGCCACTTTCAGTCAGGCGTTCAAGAATCATGCGACTGTGGCCGCCACGGCCAAACGTAGCGTCAACGTAGTGGCCGCCACTACCGGTCAGCAATAAATCTACCGCTGAGTCCAACAACACCGAACGATGCGAGAACGAACCCACAGAGCCATTAATCGACGTCAGCGTCACAGCGACAAGTCCTTCATGGCGTCAGTCATCTCTTCGGCGTCAGGAGGTGTGTCGAGTAAATGGTTCCAGCTTTCCTCGCTCCATAATTCCAACTTTTTACCTTGGCCTATTAACATCAGTTTTTTCTCCAGCCGGGCGTATTGTCTGAGCGTGGGTGGAATTAAAACCCGGCCTGCCGAATCCAGTTCCATTTGCGCGGCATTACCCAGCACCAGGCGCTGCAGGCGTAATGCTGCTCTGCTCATGTTGGGAAGCGCTTCAATGGCGGGACGCAATTCATCCCACACAGATTGCGGATACAACCGCAGACAACGGTCAGCGTCTGCAACTGTCAATATAAAACGGCCGCCACAGATCTGAATAAGTTCCTCGCGCACCTTTGCAGGGATCGCCAAGCGACCCTTAACGTCCATATTGATCGCATGACTGCCAAAAAAATTGCTCATTAGCCCTGTCTCTGGGATTTTAACCCACTAAAAACCACCTTTTCCCACTTATGCACACTATAGAAACACGCACCCTACAATGCAAGCGTCGACTATGAGAGCCAATATTAAAAAGTTACTTTTAAGACAAGGAGTTACAAACAGCGATGAAGGGAAGTTGCCAAATTAAACTTAAGAAAATAAATAAAATCATATACCTGCATCGAACACCGCAGACTGTAGTTGAGGTGTAAGATTTTTTAGCGATAGATCACACACAGGCAAATAAACAGGGGATTAAAAGAGGGGCGAAAAAATCGAGCTCGCCGGTAAGCCGGGTTCTGTCGTGGACAGTCATTCATCTAGGGCCTGCGTCACCACAGGCCTCAAGCAACCTACCCGAGTCCAGCGCGGGCCACGCCAACGGACTCCTATTTGGTCTTGCTCCAGGTGGGGTTTACCATGCCGTGAACTGTTGCCAGCCACGCGGTGCGCTCTTACCGCACCCTTTCACCCTTACCGGCCACCGAACGAATCCGCTGGCTTAGGCGGTCTACTCTCTGCTGCACTTTCCGTCGGCTCGCGCCGCCCAGGCGTTACCTGGCACCTTGCCCTATGGAGCCCGGACTTTCCTCCCCCGGTGAAACGGCGGCGACTGTCTGGCGAGCTCGGCGCCGACAATAGCGCGGCACCGAAGCTCATGCAAGCAAAAGCGCAGCGCTCAGCCACCACTTTTAAGTTGCAAGGCGCGATGGTAGAGCTCGTTCTTCTTGCGGCCGGTGATCTCCGCCACCATCTTTGCCACAGTCTTAACTGGCAATTCGGTCAACAAAATCGTTAATAAGCGATCCGTTTCCAACGTTGTCTGTTCACTATCCGGCTCTGGAGTTGCGCCGTGAATCATTACGACAAACTCACCGCGACTGCCGTGGGGGTCCTGCTGCAATTCGGCCAGTACGTGCTCGGCTGTGCCACAGTAGAAGGTTTCAAACGCCTTCGTCAGCTCCCGCCCCAGAACCAGCTCTCGGCCTGCGCCCATTACCGCAATGACATCAGCAATTGTATTAGTGATGCGATGTGGTGACTCATATAACACCAGAGTTGACGTTTCGGCCTGCAACGATTCCAGCACCGAACGACGGCCAGAACCTTTGGCCGGCAAAAAACCAATAAATTGAAAACGATCGGTGGGTAGGCCGCTAGCGCTCAAGGCTGCTACCAGAGCACAAGCGCCTGGTATCGGACTAACCTGAAAGCCTTGGACTCGGGCTTCGCGCACCAAAATAAAACCGGGATCTGAAATCAATGGCGTTCCGGCATCCGAAATCAAAGCCACACTGCGGCCTGCCCCTAGCTCGGCGAGTATCCGGCTATGTTGGTCACGCTCGTTGTGATCGTGTAGCGCCATCATTGGCTTGTGCAAGCCCAAGTGCTGCAACAGGCGCCCGCTGTGACGCGTATCTTCAGCGGCAATCAGGTCTACCATTGCCAAGGTTTTTACCGCACGCGTCGATAAGTCGTCCAGGTTACCAATGGGCGTTGCGACAATATAGAGTACCCCGGCCCCAGTGGCTTGAGCCTTGTCTGCATGCTTTGTAACCATAGTGTTAACCGCCTTGCCCGCAAAAGCGAGACTGTGTGTGAACCCGCACTTACAGAAGCGCAGCATGACACTTACTTCATGTGAATTGATGCCGGAGCTGCTAAACTTCGCAGGTTTTTCTTCCAAGCTTAACCACCCGGAGCACGCTGAGCCAGCTATGACTAACAAGCGCCTTGCCCACCCCGCCATTGCCGGCCTATTGGCCGCTATTCTGCTAACCGCCGGCTGCGCAGGGGTTGACCTGCAGTCCCAAGTCGTCAGCACACCAGCGCAAGCTCTGGAACTGGCCAGCCAGGAGCGCAATCAAGATACAGCACAACGCTACCTGCTGCGCATCGCTAGCCGCTTTCAGCAGCAGGGTGATCATCAGGGAGCGCGCAAGCTACTGCAAAGCGAGCAATTGGCGCAACCCCTACCCGAACTGGCCAGCCAAAAACGCTTATTGGCCATGAACGGCGCGGTGACGCTGAAAGACCAAACATGGGCACAGCAGATTACCGCGAACCTTAGCACCGACAGCTTTATGGAGGTAACGCCAGAGTTGCTTAATCGCGCTGGTAACCTGCAGGCGCAGACGCTCGCGCTGGTGGGTAATCCGCTGGAAGCAGCTAAAACCTTGATCGCCCTGACCCAGGCTGACAGCAGCGCCAACGCACAACCGCTGCACGATCGCATCTGGCAATTGCTGAAAACCATCAGCAACATACAACTTAGTAGTGCCGATAGTCGCGAAATAGGCTATGAAGCCCAGGGCTGGCTGGAACTGGCAACGCAGGTAAGATCACCGGGCACGGGCTTCGACGAGCAAGGCCGGACTATCCGACGCTGGCAGTCAAACTGGCCAGGTCATCCCGCTGCCCAGCTACTGCCCTCTGAGCTAAAGCTGATTGCAGGCCTTGCTGCCAGCCGGCCTGAGCAGATTGTTCTGGCACTGCCCCTGAACGGCCCACTGACCACCGCCGGTAAAGCCATACGAGACGGTTTTCTGGCTGCTTACTTCAGCGATACATCCGTTGACCGCGAAGCCACGCGAATACGTGTTGTCGACAGCAAACAGAAGCCCTTTGGAGAATTATATCAAGAACTGGCGAAGCAGCCAGTAGACCTGTTGGTAGGCCCGCTGGATAAAGACGCTCTGGCCGAACTGGGCAAATTGCCCAGTCTACCCTTGCAAACACTGGCCCTTAACTATTTGCCCCCGAGCGTCACCGCACCCGCAGGACTGTACCAGTTTGGCTTGTCCGCTGAAGATGAAGCCCGGCAGATTGCGGATCGACTGGACGCCGAGGGGCTTAAACGCATACTGGTGATTATTCCCAGTGGCGAATGGGGCAACCGCGTCGAGGCCGCCTTAATCGAACAGATGGCCAAACATAGCGGGCGCATTATTGGCATCCAGAGGTTTTTGCGAGAGGACAACCTGCGCGCGGTCACGGCCGACCTCCTGGGCATCAACACTTCCCGCGACCGCGCTATTGATGTGGAACGTACTATAGGCCTCAATATTGAGTTCGAAGCGCGGCGTCGCCAGGACGCTCAAGCTATTGTGATGGTGGCCGAGCCTGACACCGCACGCCAGCTGAACCCCCTGTTTGCGTTTTATTTCGCTGGCGACCTGCCTGTTTACGCACCCTCTATTGTTTATGCCGGCACCCCCGCGCCTGGACGCGACCGCGACCTGAACGGGGTGATATTTACCGACATACCCTGGGTGCTGGACGAAAAAAATTCTCTCCGGGATGAAGCCGGCAGCCAACTTCCGGGCGCCACACGCGGGCAGCTGGGCCGCCTGTTTGCCATGGGTGCAGACGCTTGGCACTTAAGCAAACGCCTGCCCCTGCTCAAGCAGGTTCCCGGAGCCACTATTGACGGCCAAACCGGTGTGCTGACAATGACGCCCTCCGGCAGCATTCGCCGTTATCAGCGTTGGGCCCGCTTTAGTTCTGGCAGCGTCGAACTGCTGCCAGCAATACCTGACAGCTTACCCAAGACAGAAACCAACGTTAGTCTGCCCCAGGCTCGGCCAGCGATTGCCGGGGGCGCACTCTGATCACCTGAAAAAGGACAGCAAAACCCATGGACGGCAAACGCAAAATCGGCGATTACTACGAGGGAGTAGCCGCCCGCTATCTGGGCAGTCATGGTGTAAGAATTCTGGCGCGAAATGTTTATAATCGCGGCGGAGAAATCGACCTGATCGGCCAGGATGGCACTACATTAGTATTTTTTGAGGTTCGTTATCGCCGCGCTGGCAGCTTGGTCGGAGCGGCTGAATCTATTACCTGGCGTAAACAGCAACGTCTGATTCAAGCGGCGCGCTTTTATTTGCACCGCCACCAACTGAGCAATACCGACAGCCGTATTGACGTTATTGCTATTGGTCCGGGTAGCCTAAAAAAATACCGGGTACAATGGCTTAAAAACGCACTACAGGCAGGATGACTTCAACCCATGACCGATTCTGCACAAGAGATCAATCAGCGCTTTGCCAGTCATATGGAACATACCGCTATGGCAGCAAGTATGGCCACCGAAAATATTGAAGCCATGGCTGACGCTTTTGTAAATGTATTATTACAAGATGGAAAAATCGTGACCTGCGCCAACGGCAGCGCCAATGTACTAGCACAGTATTTTTGCACCGCATTTCTAAACCGCTTCGAGCAAGATCGTCCGGCCCTGCCTGCCATCAATCTGGGCGTCGACGCCACTACCTACTCGGCTATTTGTCGGGACAACCGCTTTAACGACACTTTTTCGCGCCAAATCCGCGCCGTGGGCAAGCCCGGCGACCTTCTATTTTTAATTGTAGACAACGGCCACAAGGCGAACCTCATTCAAGCCATTCAAGCCGCACACGATCGTGACATGAGCGTTGCCGTATTGAGCGCCCGTGAAAAATCCGACATTACGTCTTTATTGGATCCACAAGATCATGAAATCGCACTGAACAATCTAAGCCCAAGCGATGCCATGCCGGTACTAATGCTGCTCATCAACGTTCTGTGTGCCAGAGTTGATAGCAAGCTGTTCGGTGGTTAACAACGGCTAACGTCCCCTCTGGCTAATTCGTAGACGTACTGAGCATCTGAGTGCTCAGGGATAGCCAGACGGGGCTCTGACGAACTTTAGCCAAAAAAAACCGCTGTATCCTTGCGGTCAATAGACCGGTTGGATACAGCGGTTTTTATTTGCCAGAACATCAGCTTTTCCGAGTGGACAACTCTACTTAACAACCTTCAGAGTCGGACGACCGCTCGGGCGATCTTCCTTGGGCTTGGAGCCCCCGGCGTTACTGGTCTCACCCGCGCCATTCGGATCTGGCATGCCAGGTTCAGAACCAAACACCATACCTTCGCCATTTTCTTTGGCGTAAATAGCGATCACCGCCTGCAATGGCACAAATACTTGCATGGGCACACCACCAAAACGGGCGTTGAATTCCAAAGCACTGTTGCCAATAACCAAAGACTTGACCGCACCAGGGCTGATGTTGAGCACGATCTGGCCATTCGCCACATGCTCATTAGGAACCTGCACACCCTGAATCCCGGCATCAACCACGATATACGGCGTGCAATCGTTGTCCAGAACCCATTCGTTCAACGCCCGCACCAGATATGGGCGACTTGAGCTCATGGTAGTTTTTACATCGGCCACTGCGACTCTCCTGCTGCGACGACTGGCGTATTAATCACTGCTTAGCTACGAATGTCTTCTTCAAGGTCAGACAGACTGGCCTTGAAACCTTCGCGACTAAAAATACTCTTCATGTACTTATCCAGCGGCTTAGCCTGCTTGTCGTCCAGCTCAATACCCAGAGCCGGCAAACGCCACAGAATTGGCGCGATACAGCAATCCACGATGGTAAATTCTTCCGACAGAAAAAACGGCATTTCACCGAATACTGGCGCAGTCGCCAGCAGGCTTTCGCGCAATTCCTTACGAGCGACCTCCGAAGCCTTAGCGTTGGGCTGGGCCACAATCTGATCGACCTTGACGCACCAGTCGCGCTGAATCCGATGAATCATCAGGCGGCTGTTAGCACGAGCGACCGGGTAAACCGGCAGCAAAGGCGGATGAGGAAAACGCTCATCCAGATATTCCATCATAATATTGGGCTCGTAAAGCACAAGATCCCTATCCACCAGTGTCGGCAACGCGTTGTACGGGTTGAGGTCAGCAAGCTCGGCCGGAGGGTTATCCGGATCCACATCTACGATATCAACGGTAACGCCCTTCTCAGCCAATACAATGCGAACCCTGTGGCTATACTGGCTCGCGGGGTCTGAAAAAAACGTCATCGACGACCGCTTGGTCACAACGCCCATAGCACTACCTCATGATTGATCAAAAAAATTGGCCCTGAAAAACGAAAAAAGCCCAGCGAACCAATCATGGCTCGCTGAAGCTCAGGGCAACGTATTATACCCTACTTTTCAGTGTATATCCTTCCAGTACTCACGGTTGAGCAGGTAGGCGAATATAAAGAAAATCGCGACGAAGATCAGCACAAAAACACCAAGACGTTCGCGCTCCACCTTGACCGGATCCGCCATGTAAGACATGAAGTTGGTCAGGTCATACATGGCACGGTCAAACTCGGCCGCCTCCATACTGCCTTCGATGGCATAACTGGGGCAAATGTCTGCGTTATTAATGTTGCCACTAAGTGGCTCAACTGAGGCTTTCACGCCAATATTTGGCTTGACCGCGCACAAG
The DNA here is from genome assembly GCF_001043175.1 of Marinobacter psychrophilus. Lineage (NCBI taxonomy): Bacteria > Pseudomonadati > Pseudomonadota > Gammaproteobacteria > Pseudomonadales > Marinobacteraceae > Marinobacter > Marinobacter psychrophilus. The sequence goes on along the minus strand of NZ_CP011494.1, from coordinate 886,876 downwards.
CCCTGCAATTCAACCAGTACATGGGGCATACCCACGGCTGCAAACACGACGTTGTTAACACCTAGCGGGCGACTGTCATCCTTGTAGAAGCCTCGCAAGTATGAATACACCCAGCTTTCACCGCGCAGACGGGTTTCCAACGTAAGATCCGGAGGCGGCGCACCAAACCAGTCGGCAGCCATATCTTTGTTCATGGCGTTTTTCATCAATTCACCGATATTTGCACCGGTGAAAATCAGATTTTCCGTGTACAGATCAACCGGGATTTCCAGATCTTCCGCCACACGTTTATAGCGGGCGTACTCCATGGAATGACAGCCCATGCAATAGTTAGTGAACATTGCCACACCACGCTGTAATGACGCTTTATCGGTGTGATCGGTTTTGATGTGGTCCAGTGGCACGGCGCCACCCGCTGCCAGCCCAAGTGCCGGCAGGATGACCATGAAAAGACCAAGAATCAGCTTTTTCATTATCCTGTCACCCTTTCTGGAACTGGCTTGGTTTTCTCCATGCGCGTATAGAACGGCATAAGAATGAAGAAAAGGAAGTAAAACACGGTCAGGATCTGAGCGGCTATGGTACGGCCGACAGTAGTCGGTACCAGGCCGAGATAACCCAGCACGACAAAGCTGACGGCAAAAACCGTCAACGCCACACGGCTCATCCAGCCTTTATAGCGCATAGAACGAACCGGGCTGCGATCAAGCCAAGGCAGAACGAACAGTATGGCGATTGCACCACCCATTACTACCACACCCCAGAACTTTGCAGACAACCCCAAAAAGTCAACCGTCACCGCACGCAACATCGCGTAGAACGGCGTAAAGTACCATACCGGAGCAATGTGAGCAGGCGTCTTCAGCGGGTTGGCAGGCTCAAAGTTCGGTGCCTCGATGAATAGACCCCCCATTTCCGGGAAGAAGAACACCACAATGAAGAAAATGAAGAAAAATACGCCCACACCCATCAAATCATGCACGGTGTAGTACGGATGGAACGGGATACCATCTTTAGGGATGCCGTTTTCGTCTTTGTGTTTCTTGATGTCGATGCCGTCAGGGTTGTTCGAACCCACTTCGTGCAGCGCCAAAATGTGCAGCACTACCAGCCCAAGCAACACGATAGGCAAAGCCACAACGTGCAGAGCAAAGAAGCGGTTCAAGGTAATACCAGAAATCAGGTAGTCACCACGAATCCACAGCGACAGGTCTTCACCAATCACCGGAATAGCACCAAACAGATTCACAATGACCTGAGCACCCCAGTAGGACATCTGTCCCCATGGCAGCAAGTATCCCATGAAGGCTTCAGCCATCAGCACCAGATAAATCAACATGCCAAACAGCCAGATCAGCTCACGGGGCTTCTGATAAGAGCCATATAGAAGGCCGCGGAACATGTGCAGGTAGACAACAATGAAAAACGCAGAAGCGCCGGTAGAGTGCAGGTAACGCAACAACCAGCCCCACTGCACATCACGCATGATATACTCCACCGAGGCAAAAGCGCCTTCGCCGGAGGGGTTGTAACTCATAGTCAGCCAGATACCGGTAACCAACTGGTTAACCAAGACAACCATGGCCAAAAAACCGAAGAAATACCAAAAGTTGAAGTTCTTCGGCGCGTAATATTCCGCCAGATGTTTGTTCCAGGCTTCAACAATTGGGAGACGTTCGTCTACCCACTGTATGAGTTTTGACATTACGCAACCTCCGGATCAAGACCAAGGGTGAGGGTCATGTCGTCATCGTACCTATGAGGCGGAACCACGAGGTTCAGGGGTGCAGGCTGCGCATCATAAACGCGGCCGGCCATGTCGTAGCGGGAACCGTGACAGGGGCAAAATAAACCGCCCAACCAATCTTCGCCCAAATCGGACGGAGCGACCTCGGGCCGATACGACGGCACACAACCCAAATGTGTGCACAGACCCACCAGAACAGCGTACTCTGGGTTTATCGAACGAAAAACGTCGTTGGCGTATGTCGGCTGCTGATCCGCTTCGGACTGGGGATCTTTCATCTGGTCGCTGAGCTTTTCAATATTATCCAACATCTCAGTTGTACGACGGATAATCCAAACTGGGGTACCCCGCCACTCGACAGTGATCTGCTGACCCGACTCAATTTTCTCAATATTGACAGTTACCGGTGCGCCCGCAGCTTCCGCTTTCGCACTGGGATTCCAGGACGCCACGAAAGGTACCGCAGCACCAACAATCCCAACCCCGCCGACCGCAGCCGTAGCACCGACCAAAAACCGGCGCCGACCATGGCTTACGTCGCCATTTTTCATTATGGTTTTCTCCCATCAGGCGATGACACACGCTGCAAGCAAGGCAGCAATGCGCATCTAAAAGGACTTCACAACACAAGATTATAAGCGCACAAATAGTAATGAAATTACCACTTCCTTACAAGTCGGAAAGCCGCTACAGCGGCTTTCCATGCGCTAAGTCAATTTGATTGCGAGCTATACAGGCGAAAAAAAACCCGACAATAAGCCGGGTTTTTGTGTCTGCTCCAGCAAAATTAACGCTTGGAGAACTGAGGACGCTTACGCGCTTTGCGCAGACCCACTTTCTTACGCTCAACTTCACGGGCATCACGGGTTACATAACCCGCTTTGCGCATGGCTGGACGCAATGTTTCGTCATATTCCAACAAAGCGCGCGTTAAACCGTGGCGTATAGCGCCGGCTTGACCACTGATACCGCCGCCTTTTACCGTGACGTTGATATCAAAACGATCCACAGACTCGGCAACAACCAGAGGCTGACGCACGATCATACGCAAGGTTTCACGACCGAAAAATTCTTCGATGGTGCGACCGTTGATTGAAATGCTACCGCTTCCCGGCTTGATAAATACACGAGCCGTAGAGGTTTTGCGGCGACCGGTACCGTAATTTTGTGCTACAGACATATCCGCCTTCCGTTAAATGTCGAGTTCTTTGGGCTGCTGGGCTGCGTGAGGATGCTCAGCGCCGGCATAGGTTTTCAGCTTCATGAACATGGCACGACCAAGCGGACCCTTCGGAAGCATGCCTTTGACAGACTTCTGGATGATTTGCTCAGGGGCCTTTGCGATCAACTTCTCAAAGCTGATGGATTTAATTCCACCCGGAAAGCCGGTATGGCTGTAGTACATCTTGTCAGATGCCTTCTTGCCGGTAACCCGCACCTGGCTGGCGTTGATAACAATAATATAATCGCCAGTGTCTACATGGGGGGTGTACTCAGGCTTATGCTTGCCCCGCAGACGAAGGGCGATTTCGGTTGAAAGACGACCCAGCGTCTTGCCGGCTGCGTCTACAACGTACCAGTCACGTTTTACAGTTTCTGGTTTCGCACTCAGAGTCTTCATTGATTCCGCCTTGAACGCTATAAAATAATCGTTAAAACCTGCTTTAAGCTGAAGAATCACAGCAGCAGATTTCTCTACCTGTTGGTTGCGCTGAACTGTTCGGGGCTGAGACAGTATCAACGCCTTGAAAAGCCAGGTCGCGAAGTATACTTTAGGCCGCAAAAAAATCCAACCCCGATATCGTCAGTTTCGGTAATCACCCAGTTGCGACCCACAAAACTTCGCTTGTAGCGCAGAACCATAGAGTCGACAGCTATTTTCGAGCAGGACAGCTGCTAATTCGGGTTCGTCTACGCCACGCAGTAGGGCCAGTTCTCGCAGTATATCCGGCAGATACTGCGGAGAGTTCTGGCCTTGCCGAACACCGGCCGGTGCCATATCGGGTGCGTCTGTCTCTAAAACCAAAGCAGAGGCAGGGACACGCGTTAACGTGTCGCGTGTTTTACCGCCCTTGGCGTGAGTAATCACACCACCTACCCCTAACATACAACCCAGATCTATCAATTTTACCGCTTGCTGATAGCTACCGGAAAAGCCGTGAACCAACGCATTACCCGTCCAGTTCGCCGCCCTTAATACCGCGACAACTTCATCATGGGCTTTAACGGAATGGATCACCAGCGCTCGTCGATACTCGGCGGCAATTCTCACCTGGGCTTCGAACCATGGCGTCTGCTCGCTCAGAGTGCCCCGAAGCCGATCTAGCCCGCACTCACCAACACCTACACATAGCTCGCTTGCGTTAGTCAGGCGGTCCCGCAACTGCTGCAGATCCTCAGGGCCATGTTCGTCAATATACCAAGGGTGAATGCCCAGACAGTAAAAAACACCAGAATGAGCCATAGCGACTTGCTGTACTTTCGGCCAATCGGCGCAGCGAACGCCAGGTATCACCAGTCCGCCAATGCCCTGCCCACGCAACTCGCCCATCAATCGCTCACGCTGCCCGTCAAACTGGGGAAAATCGAAATGACAATGGACGTCAACCAGCATTACGTCGACCTCTAAACCAAATGGCAACGGGTAAAATTAATGCTCTCGGGTTTTATGGAACTCTATGTCGGGATAACGCTCTTGGGCCAAGCTCAAATTCACCATAGTCGGTGCAATATACGCAAGCTGATTAGCGCCATCGAGGGCCAGATTGTCGTTATTCTTACGCTTAAACTCGTCCAACTTGCGCTCGTCACTGCAGATTACCCAGCGCGCCGTGGATACGTTAATCGGCTCGTAAATGGCCTCTACCTTATATTCGGTTTTCAGACGACTGACCACTACGTCAAACTGCAGCACCCCAACAGCACCGACGATCAGGTCGTTGTTGCGCAGCGGGCGGAATAGCTGAACAGCGCCCTCTTCTGACAGCTGAATCAGTCCTTTTTGCAGCTGCTTGGCCTTAAGTGGATCTTTCAAACGGATGCGACGGAACAGTTCAGGCGCAAAGTTGGGAATACCGGTAAATTTCATGTCGGCACCGGAGGTAAAGGTATCCCCCAGCTGGATAGTACCGTGGTTGTGCAAACCGATAATATCACCCGCAAATGCTTCCTCTGCACGCTCCCGGTCGCCAGCCATAAAGGTAAGCGCATCAGAAAAGCGTACATCTTTGCCCAGCCGCACGTGGCGCGCCTTCATTCCTGGCGCATACTGGCCAGAGACAATCCGCAAAAAGGCAACGCGGTCGCGGTGCTGTGGATCCATGTTGGCCTGTATTTTAAATACGAAAGCAGAAAAATTTTCATCCTCCGGCTGCACCAGACACTGGTCAGTCTGCCGTGGTTGCGGCACAGGCGCCCACTCCACCAGACCATCCAGCATGTGATCAACTCCGAAATTGCCCAGCGCAGTCCCAAAAAATACCGGCGTTAGCTCTCCGGCCAGAAAAGCCTGCTGATCGAATTGGTGAGACGCACCCTTCACCAGCTCTACCTCGTCACGCAGTTCTGCGGCATAGCCCCCCAGGGCGGTCTCAAGCTCGGGATTGTCCAGACCCTTTATAATTCGCTCTTCCTGAATCATGTGGCCTTGCCCTGTGTGATACAGAATGACTTCATCCCGCAGCAGGTGATACACCCCTTTAAAACTTTTCCCCATGCCGATAGGCCAGGTAATAGGCGCACAGGCAATATTGAGAACCCTTTCGACTTCGTCCATCAGATCTACCGGATCACGGGTCTCCCGATCCAGTTTGTTCATGAACGTGATGATGGGCGTATCACGCAGGCGCGTTACTTCCATCAACTTGATGGTGCGCGCCTCAACACCCTTGGCGCTGTCTATGACCATTAGGCAAGAGTCTACGGCTGTCAGGGTGCGGTAGGTATCTTCGGAAAAGTCTTCGTGGCCCGGTGTATCCAGCAGGTTGATCAAACTGCCATGGTAGGGAAACTGCATAACCGAGGTGGTAACGGAAATACCCCGCTCCTTTTCCATTTCCATCCAGTCTGATTTGGCATGCTGACCGGATTTTTTGCCTTTTACGGTGCCTGCCCTTTGAATAGCCTGACCGAACAGCAACACCTTTTCAGTAATAGTGGTTTTACCGGCGTCCGGGTGGGAAATAATCGCGAAAGTGCGACGGTTAGCCACTTCCGTTGAGAGCTGGGAAGGATTCGACATAGTAACAAGACAACCTGAATAGAAAGCGCTGAAAAGGGCGTCATTATAGAGCTTAAGGCGCTTAGACGCGAACCCCGGTGCAGTGGCTTAGAGCAAACAGGGGCGCGTCATCACCCGAGCGTTTTCACGGCCATTGGGCGCAGGATAATAATCTGGGCGCACACCAACCTGCTCAAAGCCCTCAGAGCAATACAAGCGGTAGGCAGGCCGATTGCTATGGCGAACCTCCAGCAACAAAAGCTGCATGCCATCGTGGCCAGACCGTGCAATCAGATACTGTAACAGCCGCCGTGCGACACCCAGGCCGCGCGCCGCCGGTGCTACGCAAAGATTCAGCAGGTGAGCTTCATCATATTGATAGGCAACCACCGCGAAGCCGGCAAGCTCACCATTGCGGCGCGCGGCCCACAGCCGGTAAGTGGACTTAAAGCAATCTTCAAAGATACCTGCAGACCAAGGGTTAGAATGGCAGCCACGCTCTATTTCAAGAATTGTCGGCAACTCTTCCACAGTCAAATTGTCAATAACCAGATCGCCCTGAGCCACCTGCTGGTAAGCCTTAGTTCGGTCGCCCATGACTCAGTTCACCCATTCTCTGATTGCACTCCACAGGTCCCTTTTGTACTGAGGCTGCGCTGCAAGTTCGGCAAGGCTGAACCTGAAAGCCATCAACGGCTGTTTTAACGTCGGCAATGCTTCCGCTAGCCAAGATGGCACGGCGCCCCCGGCATGATCAGCGCTTAAATGGTCGTCAGCATTCGCACCCAGTACGATCAGATGTTGAGCGCCCAAGCCGGATAAAATCGGTTTCAGAACGCCAACCAGATCCTGTGACTGGTTGCCAGGCACCAGAAGGTTGTTAAACACCGGCCAGTTTACGGTTACGCATTCACTCGACTCCTTTTCGCCGAGGCTCCGCAAAATATTGTGCGCTAGCGCTTGTTGCAACTTGACGCTGGCGTCGTTCGAGAGTGCCGCTATCAGACTGACATCTCGGCCCTGCCACAACGCTAGGGTAACCTTTAGCGGATCGGCTGGTGGCACAAGCGGGTCAGGATGACGTATCGATGGCGAGAGCGCCGCTGGCACAGGAGCAATCTTCACCGGCGGCGACGCATCCGTGATCGGGGCAGGCGTCGGGTCAGGAGCCAAACGCGTGCTGATAGAAACATCTTCTATCGGTTTGGGAGGGCGATCAGGCTGGGGTGCCTCGGTTTTTTCCGCTTTCATCAGCGACTGCAGATCAGCAATGCGGGCGGCAGCCGCAGGATCTGCCCGGCGCAACGGTTTGGCTTTTGGCAAGTGGGCTGAAGAAGGCGCGTGAACGGGCGTAGCAGGGTTACCGGCAGGCATTGGTAGCACTGGAGTCGTTAGAGCGCGCTCTAACGGAAACACAAATTCAGGGCTAGGCGCAGCACCCGGTAGCGGCTCGCGAGCGTACCAGAGCTGCACACCGGACATCGCCAAATAAAATTGCCGTTCCACTTCGTGGGTTCGCATTAACATCCTGCCAAATTATTCGAACGCATCTTGATGGCCTTTATACATCCGCTCCTTGCGGATGGTGCCGTATACCACCCGCACTGATCAAATTCAACGCAGCTATGTATGCTTTAACGGATGCAATAATGATGTCAGTGTCTGCCCCTACTCCATTAACAATGCGACCACCGCGCTCAAGGCGCACCGTAACCTCACCTTGTGAATCAGTACCACTGGTGATGTTATTCACCGAGTAGAGCTGAAGCTTGCAACCGGAATCCACCAATGACTCAATGGCTTTGAATGTCGCATCGACCGGGCCACTGCCTTCCGCCTGAACACGGTGCTCTTTGTCATCCATGGTAATCGTCAGATCGGCTTTCGGAATCACACCGGTTTCCGAACACACTTTCATGCACACCAACCCGAAGCGCCCTAACTGGTCTTCTTGACGGGTATTGCTAGCAATAGCCTGCAAGTCTTCGTCAAAAATCTCGTGTTTCAAGTCTGCAAGTGCCTTGAAGCGAGCAAAAGCCTCATTCAGCTCGGTTTCGGTGCCAAATTGGATGCCCAGCTCTAGCAAACGCGTGCGGAATGCATTGCGGCCAGAATGCTTACCCATCACCAGGCTGTTGGTGTGCCAGCCGACATCTTCAGCCCTCATGATTTCATAGGTTTCGCGATGCTTGAGTACGCCATCTTGGTGAATACCAGACTCGTGGGCAAAAGCGTTAGCGCCTACAATCGCTTTGTTAGGTTGTACCGGGAAACCGGTAATGGTCGACACTAAACGGGAAGCCGGCACTATGTGGGTGGCGTCTATGCGGGTATCTAGATTGAAGTAGTCTTGGCGAGTTCGAACCGCCATGACAATCTCTTCCAGGGAGGCGTTACCGGCGCGCTCGCCCAAACCATTGATAGTGCATTCAACCTGGCGTGCGCCTTGGGAAACAGCCGCCAAAGAGTTGGCAACGGCAAGTCCCAAGTCGTTGTGGCAATGAACCGAGAAAATAGCCTTGTCGGCGTTGGGAATGCGGTTCAACAACTGAGCCATGGTGTTGCCGAACTGATGGGGTATAGCGTAACCCACTGTGTCCGGGATATTGATGGTTGTAGCACCGGCGTCAATCGCCGCCTCAATGATGCGGCATAGAAAATCCAACTCGGAACGACCTGCGTCTTCACACGAAAATTCCACATCGAAAACGTGATTACGTGCTCGTTTAACCGCGCGTACGGCTTGCTCTATCACCTCGTCAGGCGTCATATTCAGCTTGTGCTTCATATGGATAGGAGATGTCGCAATGAATGTGTGAATGCGGCTACGATTTGCCGGACGCACAGCCTCGGCAGCCCGATCAATGTCACCATCAGTGGCCCGCGCCAGACTGCATATTGTGGCGTCTTTAATGGTTTCTGCAATCACTTTGATCGCTTCGAAATCGCCTTGACTGGCTATGGCGAAGCCGGCTTCAATGACGTCAACACGCAGTTTTTCCAATGCTTTGGCAATGCGCAGCTTTTCGGCCTTGTTCATGGTGGCGCCGGGGCTTTGCTCGCCATCGCGCAGAGTGGTATCAAATATGACGAGGTGATCATTGGCAGACATGCAGCAACTCCATCAGGCTTATTGGGCTTTAGACTCGCAGTATATCACCGGGACAGATTTCACGAATAGGGGACATGCCTGGAACCGGTGACCCACCGGGTACAGATTAGACCTTTGCCTGCTGTATTTCAGGCAAAAAAAAGCCCCGACGGCGTGAGCTATCGGGGCAATTAGCAATAAGAGTCTGACGATGACCTACTCTCACATGGGCGAACCACACTACCATCGGCGCAGGCCTGTTTCACTTCTGAGTTCGAGATGGGATCAGGTGGTACCAGGCCGCTATGGTCGTCAGACAAAACGGTTGATCACTGGGGGATGAGATAGAACATTGGCTTTAAGGGCCGTGATAATAATTTTTTCGTTGCGATATCCGCAATTGTCTTGGGTGTTATATAGTCAAGCCGCACGAGCAATTAGTATTGGTTAGCTCAACGCCTCGCAGCGCTTACACACCCAACCTATCAACGTCCTGGTCTTGAACGGCTCTTCAGGGGCCTCTAGGGCCCAGGGAGATCTCATCTTGGAAGGGGCTTCCCGCTTAGATGCTTTCAGCGGTTATCCTATCCGAACATAGCTACCGGGCAATGCCACTGGCGTGACAACCCGAACACCAGAGGTTCGTCCACTCCGGTCCTCTCGTACTAGGAGCAGCTTTCCTCAAATCTCCAACGTCCACGGCAGATAGGGACCGAACTGTCTCACGACGTTCTAAACCCAGCTCGCGTACCACTTTAAATGGCGAACAGCCATACCCTTGGGACCGGCTTCAGCCCCAGGATGTGATGAGCCGACATCGAGGTGCCAAACACCGCCGTCGATGTGAACTCTTGGGCGGTATCAGCCTGTTATCCCCGGAGTACCTTTTATCCGTTGAGCGATGGCCCTTCCATACAGAACCACCGGATCACTATGACCTACTTTCGTACCTGCTCGACGTGTCTGTCTCGCAGTCAAGCGGGCTTGTGCCATTACACTAACCGTACGATGTCCGACCGTACTTAGCCCACCTTTGTGCTCCTCCGTTACGCTTTAGGAGGAGACCGCCCCAGTCAAACTACCCACCACACAGTGTCCTCATCCCCGATAAGGGGACAGAGTTAGAACCTCAAACATGCCAGGCTGGTATTTCAAGGTTGGCTCCACGCAAACTGGCGTTCACGCTTCAATGCCTCCCAGCTATCCTACACAAACATGTTCAAAGTTCACTGTGAAGCTATAGTAAAGGTTCACGGGGTCTTTCCGTCTAGCCGCGGATACACCGCATCTTCACGGCGATTTCAATTTCACTGAGTCTCGGGTAGAGACAGCGCCCCCATCGTTACGCCATTCGTGCAGGTCGGAACTTACCCGACAAGGAATTTCGCTACCTTAGGACCGTTATAGTTACGGCCGCCGTTTACCGGGGCTTCGATCAAGAGCTTCGCACGAATGCTAACCCCATCAATTAACCTTCCGGCACCGGGCAGGCGTCACACCGTATACGTCCACTTTCGTGTTTGCACAGTGCTGTGTTTTTAATAAACAGTCGCAGGGGCCTGGTATCTTCGACTGGCTTCTGCTCAACCCGCAAGGGGTGTCACATACCACCAGCGTGCCTTCTCCCGAAGTTACGGCACCATTTTGCCTAGTTCCTTTACCCGAGTTCTCTCAAGCGCCTTGGTATTCTCTACCTGACCACCTGTGTCGGTTTGGGGTACGGTCTCAAATCACCTGAAGCTTAGAAGATTTTCCTGGAAGCATGGCATCAATAACTTCCCGCCACATGGGCAGTCGTCATCACGTCTCAGAATTGAGGACCCGGATTTGCCTAAGTCCCCTCCCTACACGCTTAAACCGGGACGACCGTCGCCCGGCTTACCTAGCCTTCTCCGTCTCTCCATCGCAGTGACTCAAGGTACGGGAATATTAACCCGTCTCCCATCGATTACACCTTTCGGTCTCACCTTAGGGGCCGACTCACCCTGCGCCGATTAGCGTTGCGCAGGAACCCTTGGTCTTCCGGCGTGCGAGTTTTTCACTCGCATTGTCGTTACTCATGTCAGCATTCGCACTTCTGATACCTCCAGCAAGCTTCTCAACTCACCTTCGCAGGCTTACAGAACGCTCCCCTACCCCGCATACAAAGTATGCAGCCGCAGCTTCGGTATCCAGTTTGAGCCCCGTTACATCTTCCGCGCAGGCCGACTCGACTAGTGAGCTATTACGCTTTCTTTAAAGGATGGCTGCTTCTAAGCCAACCTCCTAGCTGTCTGAGCCTTCCCACATCGTTTCCCACTTAACTGGAATTTTGGGACCTTAGCTGGCGGTCTGGGTTGTTTCCCTCTTCACGACGGACGTTAGCACCCGCCGTGTGTCTCCCGGATAGTACTCACAGGTATTCGGAGTTTGCATCGGGTTGGTAAGTCGGGATGACCCCCTAGCCGAAACAGTGCTCTACCCCCTGTGGTATTCGTCCGAGGCGCTACCTAAATAGCTTTCGGGGAGAACCAGCTATCTCCGGGCTTGATTAGCCTTTCACTCCGATCCACAAGTCATCCCCTGGCTTTTCAACGACAGTGGGTTCGGTCCTCCAGTTGATGTTACTCAACCTTCAACCTGCTCATGGATAGATCGCCCGGTTTCGGGTCTATGCCCAGCGACTAATTCGCCCTATTCAGACTCGGTTTCCCTACGGCTCCCCTAAACGGTTAACCTCGCCACTGAACATAAGTCGCTGACCCATTATACAAAAGGTACGCCGTCACAGAACAAGTCTGCTCCGACTGCTTGTACGCATACGGTTTCAGGATCTATTTCACTCCCCTCACAGGGGTTCTTTTCGCCTTTCCCTCACGGTACTGGTTCACTATCGGTCAGTCAGGAGTATTTAGCCTTGGAGGATGGTCCCCCCATATTCAGACAAGGTTTCTCGTGCCCCGTCCTACTCGATTTCACTAGACTCAGGTTTCGGATACAGGGCTATCACCCACTATGGCGGCACTTTCCAGAGCCTTCTCCTACCAGTTGTCTAGCTTAAGGGCTAGTCCCCGTTCGCTCGCCGCTACTTAGGGAATCTCGGTTGATTTCTTTTCCTCGGGGTACTTAGATGTTTCAGTTCTCCCGGTTCGCCTCTTACACCTATGTATTCAGTGTAAGATACCCAGCCTAAACTGGGTGGGTTTCCCCATTCAGAAATGTCCGGATCACAGCTCGTTTGCCAGCTCCCCGAACCTTATCGCAGGCTTCCACGTCTTTCATCGCCTCTGACTGCCTAGGCATCCACCGTATGCGCTTAGTTGCTTGACTATATAACCCCAAGACAACTGATCGCCAATGACTCAAGCCCACCGCCGCTCAACCGAAGTCGAACAGAGTGTTCCAGGGAACATTAGAGACCGTCACTCGAAGTTATAAACAACCACTTCAACGACAACACCGGATAACGCTTGAAAAAATCGTTATCACTTGAACACTTTCCTCAAAGACCGTAGAGAAAAGTATTCGTGTTCTATCTCATCCAATTTGTTAAAGAGCAAATCTGACCCAGTGATCAGAAAGAAGAACTTCAGACTTAGCGGACGCTAAACTGAAATACTTTTTTCTGTACACTGACCGAAGTCAGGACATTCAGGGTTCTCAGGGTTCTCAGATTATTCAGACCACTTGTATAATGGTGGAGCTAAGCAGGATCGAACTGCTGACCTCCTGCGTGCAAGGCAGGCGCTCTCCCAGCTGAGCTATAGCCCCAAAAGCTATGCAAGTCTGGTGGGTCTGGGTGGAGTTGAACCACCGACCTCACCCTTATCAGGGGTGCGCTCTAACCAACTGAGCTACAGACCCGGTTTCGCTTGTTTTTCAACAAGACCGCTGGGCCTGAAAGACCCTTTGCTCTCTTTAATTAATCAACCAAGTAATTCGTGTGGACTCTGACCGAAGCGTTCGGCATCGTTTAAGGAGGTGATCCAGCCCCAGGTTCCCCTAGGGCTACCTTGTTACGACTTCACCCCAGTCATGAACCACACCGTGGTAATCGTCCTCCCGAAGGTTAGACTAACTACTTCTGGTGCAATCCACTCCCATGGTGTGACGGGCGGTGTGTACAAGGCCCGGGAACGTATTCACCGTGACATTCTGATTCACGATTACTAGCGATTCCGACTTCACGGAGTCGAGTTGCAGACTCCGATCCGGACTACGACGCGTTTTGTGAGATTGGCTCCCCCTCGCGGGTTTGCAGCCCTCTGTGCGCGCCATTGTAGCACGTGTGTAGCCCTGGCCGTAAGGGCCATGATGACCTGACGTCATCCCCACCTTCCTCCGGTTTGTCACCGGCAGTCTCCCTAGAGTTCTCAGCATTACCTGCTAGCAACTAGGGATAGGGGTTGCGCTCGTTACGGGACTTAACCCAACATCTCACGACACGAGCTGACGACGGCCATGCAGCACCTGTGTCAGAGTTCCCGAAGGCACCGATCCATCTCTGGAAAGTTCTCTGCATGTCAAGGCCAGGTAAGGTTCTTCGCGTTGCGTCGAATTAAACCACATGCTCCACCGCTTGTGCGGGCCCCCGTCAATTCATTTGAGTTTTAACCTTGCGGCCGTACTCCCCAGGCGGTCAACTTAGTGCGTTAGCTGCGCCACTAAGGATTCAAGATCCCCAACGGCTAGTTGACATCGTTTACGGCGTGGACTACCAGGGTATCTAATCCTGTTTGCTCCCCACGCTTTCGCACCTCAGTGTCAGTGTTGGTCCAGGTAGCCGCCTTCGCCACTGGTGTTCCTTCCTATATCTACGCATTTCACCGCTACACAGGAAATTCCACTACCCTCTACCACACTCTAGCCATGCAGTTCGAAGTGCCGTTCCCAGGTTGAGCCCGGGGCTTTCACATCTCGCTTACATAACCACCTACGCGCGCTTTACGCCCAGTAATTCCGATTAACGCTTGCACCCTCCGTATTACCGCGGCTGCTGGCACGGAGTTAGCCGGTGCTTCTTCTGCGAGTGACGTCAATCCTCAAGAGTATTAGTCTTAAGGCCTTCCTCCTCGCTGAAAGTGCTTTACAACCCGAAAGCCTTCTTCACACACGCGGCATGGCTGGATCAGGCTTGCGCCCATTGTCCAATATTCCCCACTGCTGCCTCCCGTAGGAGTTCGGGCCGTGTCTCAGTCCCGATGTGGCTGATCATCCTCTCAGACCAGCTACGGATCGTCGCCTTGGTAGGCCATTACCCCACCAACAAGCTAATCCGACTTAGGCTCATCTAATAGCGCAAGGTCCGAAGATCCCCTGCTTTCCCCCGTAGGGCGTATGCGGTATTAATCCGAGTTTCCCCGGGCTATCCCCCACTACTAGGCAGATTCCTAAGCATTACTCACCCGTCCGCCGCTCGACGCCTGGTAGCAAGCTACCATCGTTTCCGCCCGACTTGCATGTGTTAAGCCTGCCGCCAGCGTTCAATCTGAGCCATGATCAAACTCTTCAGTTTAAATCATACAAGATCCGAAGATCTTAAATCTGCTCAAGTACAAAAACTCAATTCTTGACGAGTCGTTGACTTGGTATTTCTTACCGAAATACTCCAGTCAGCGCCCACACGAATTACTTGGTTAATTTTTTAAAGAGCGTTTGAGCCGTGGCTCAATCAGGAGGCGAATTATACATCGTTTCGCTTTCCTGTCAACCGTTTACTTCGAGCCGCTCCGGAAGATCTTCTTTCCAAAACCACCGAATCAACCGGCTGGTAATGCTTGATTCGAGAGGCGCATTCTACAGCGTATCCGAACCGTGTCAACCGTTTTCGCGTTCAAAGTTTAAATCAGATTTCCTAAACTTTTCAACGTCTTACAAAACAGTTCTCGCTCGATTCCTGCCTCTCTGTAACCGGCTGTCCCTCAAGCGAGATGAGCATTCTACAGACTTCTCGGTACACGTCAACGGCAAATCTGAAAAAGATTCCCTGCATCTCGGTTTACCCTTACTTCGTCCTACAAACACGCGCTCTATGCAATCAGAAAAGGGGCCTGAGCACCTTCTTTATACCCTACCCACAACTTACTTACACCCGATATTACGCTGGACGACGAGGCTTTTTACGAAATAAGGCCCGCACTGGCCCTGTCAACGCATATACCAAGAAAGCACTGAACAGCACGGTGGCGGGATCAAGCGCAATGACCACAAAAATCAGCACCACCAGTAAAATCGCTGCGAACGGCACCCTGCCCCGCATGTCGACATCTTTGAAGCTCTGGTACAGAACATTGCTGACCATTAACACGCCAGCACCGGCGACTACAAACAGTGTTAGAGCCGTTAACCAAGCCGCTGGCTCGAACGCATGAAAGCACCAGACCATTCCCGCCACGGCAGCCGCCGCCGCAGGGCTTGGCAAGCCAACAAAGTACTTCTTATCGACCGACCCGATCTGAGTATTGAAACGAGCCAAGCGCAGAGCCGTTCCGGCTACATAGATAAAGGTTACCGCCCAACCCAGCTTACCCAGACCATTAAGCGACCAGAAGAACGCCACCAACCCCGGTGCTACACCAAAGGCCACCATATCGGCCAGGGAATCATACTCTTCGCCAAATTTGCTTTGGGTGTTCGTCATGCGCGCAACGCGCCCATCCAGCCCATCCAGAATCATAGACACGAAGATGGCAATCGCAGCGTTGTCAAAAATGCCGTTGGCGGCAGAGACAATCGCGTAGAAACCCGAAAACAAAGACGCTGTAGTGAGCGCATTGGGCAGCAGGAAAATACCTTTATGGCGAACAGGCGCCCCTCCAACCAACTCTTCTTCAATAACCTCTCCCGGCGGGAGCTCGTGAACGTCTTCCGTACCTTTGCCAGCAGAAGCAGACACATCTGGCTTATTGGCCGGATTAGATTCGGTAGATTTCTTTTCGTCAGTCATTCCAATTACTCCGGAAAGTATTTGGCCGCAGTATATATGAAAAACGCGGCCACACGGGCCGCGTCTTACAAAACCGAAAGCCTGGACTTTTAGTTTTTGTCTTTATCTACGATCTTGTTGGCAGAGATCCACGGCATCATACCGCGTAACTTTTCGCCAGTTTGCTCAATAGGATGGGCAGCGTTAATACGACGTGCAGCCGTCATGGATGGGTAGTTGAGAGCACCCTCGGCAATGAACATCTTGGCATATTCACCGCTCTGAATACGCTTCAACGCGTTGCGCATGGCCGCACGGGATTCCGCGTTGATGATTTCTGGGCCTGTCACATACTCGCCATACTCTGCATTATTAGAGATGGAGTAGTTCATGTTGGCAATGCCGCCTTCGTACATCAGGTCGACAATCAACTTGAGTTCATGCAGACATTCGAAATAAGCCATTTCAGGCGCATAACCAGCTTCGGTCAGGGTTTCGAAACCGGCTTTTACCAGCTCAACCGCACCACCACACAAAACCGCCTGCTCACCGAACAGATCGGTTTCAGTTTCGTCTTTAAACGTTGTTTCGATAATCCCGGTACGGCCGCCACCCAAACCACTGGCGTAAGACAGGGAAAGGTTTTTAGCGTTACCGGATGCATCCTGGTAGATGGCAATCAGGTCAGGAATACCGCCGCCTTTAACAAATTCAGTCCGTACAGTGTGACCAGGCGCCTTAGGGGCGATCATGATCACGTCCAGATCTTTACGGGGAACGATCTGGTTGTAGTGAATAGCAAAACCGTGAGCGAAGGCCAGAGTAGCGCCCTGTTTCAGATTCGGTTCAACTTCGTCGCGGTAAAGCTGTGACTGGAACTCGTCTGGTGTCAAAACCATCACCACGTCGGCAGCTGCAACAGCTGAAGGTACATCAGCCGTTTTCAAGCCATAGGCTTCTGCCTTGGCAATGGAAGACGAACCAGCGCGCAAACCAACCGTCACGTCTACACCGGAATCTTTCAGGTTGCAGGCATGGGCGTGCCCTTGGGAACCAAAGCCAATAATGGCTACTTTTTTGCCCTGAATGATCGAAAGATCACAATCCTTATCGTAATAAACCTGCATGACTAACCTCTATTGTTTGAGCGGCCCTGAGGGCCTGCGTTCTACGTTATGAATTTTTTAAAATCAATAGCCTTAAAGGCTGAGCACTTTTTCACCGCGAGCAATACCGGATACACCACTACGCACTACTTCCAGAACACCGGTTGCACCAATGGCCTGAATAAAGCCATCCAGCTTGGCACTATCGCCCGCCAGCTGCACGGTATACACCGAACTGGTGACGTCAACGATCTGACCACGAAAAATGTCTACGGTGCGTTTGATTTCGGCGCGCTGGGAGCCCGTTGCTTTCAGCTTTACCAGCATGAGTTCACGCTCGATATGGGCACCCTCGGTGAGATCAACGAGCTTGATTACTTCAATCAGCTTGTTCAGCTGCTTGGTAATCTGCTCAATCACCCGCTCAGAACCCGTCGTCGTTACAGTCAAACGCGACATCGTCGGGTCTTCGGTAGGTGCAACCGTCAGGGTTTCAATGTTGTAGTTGCGCTGTGAAAACAGACCCACTACCCGCGACAGCGCGCCCGGCTCATTTTCCAACAAAACAGAAATGATTCGACGCATGATTACACCTTCTCCGTTTTGCTGAGCCACATATCTTTCATTGAGCCACGGGCTACATGCATCGGGTAGACGTGCTCAGAAGGGTCTACGTAAATATCCAAGAACACCAGTTTGTCTTTCATGGCCAATGCTTTTTTGAGCATGGGCTCCAGGTCTTCCTTCCGCGTAATTTTCATTCCCTCGTGGCCATAGGCCTCCGCGAGCTTGACGAAGTCCGGCAAGGAGTCCATGTAAGAATGCGAGTGGCGTGCCCCGTAATTCATATCCTGCCACTGTTTAACCATACCCAAAGCCTGATTATTCAGGTTGATGATTTTCACAGGCAGGCTGTATTGCTTACAGGTCGACAGCTCCTGGATATTCATCTGGATGCTGCCTTCGCCGGTGATGCAGAGCACCTCTTCATCCGGAAAGTTCAACTTTATGCCCATCGCTGCCGGCAAGCCAAAGCCCATGGTGCCAAGACCACCGGAGCTGATCCAGCGGTTGGGCTTGTCAAACTTGTAGTACTGGGCGGCAAACATCTGGTGCTGCCCCACGTCGGTGGTGACATATGCATCGCCGTTGGTCAGGCGGTGCACCATTTCCACCACTTCCTGCGGCTTAATTACGTCATCACTCGTTTCATAGCGCATACCGTGAAAAGCGCGCCATTCGTCGATCTGCTTCCACCAGGATGCCAGCGCGTCGACGTCGGGCCTGACCTTGCTTTCTTTGATCAGCGACTGCATTTCTTTCAGCACAGAATCCACCGGCCCAACGATGGGAACATCGGCGCTGATGGTTTTGGAAATCGACGCCGGATCGATGTCGATGTGGATAATGCGGGCGCCTGGGCAGAACTTCTCAGTCGCGTTGGTAACGCGGTCGTCAAAGCGCGCACCGACAGCCAGAATAAGGTCCGCGTGATGCATAACCATATTGGCTTCGTAGGTGCCGTGCATGCCCAACCAACCAATGTGCTGCTGGTCACTCGCAGGATAACAGCCTATGCCCATCAAGGTATTCGTGATGGGGTAACCCAACCCGCGCACCATTTCAGTCAGTTGACCAGAGGCCCTGCCTAGAATGACACCCCCGCCGGCGTACACAATCGGTCGCTTTGCTGCCAGCAGCATGTCCACTGCTTTTTTAATCTGGCCGGCGTGGCCACGAATGGCGGGATTATAAGACCGCAATTTGGTTTTTTTCGGAAACACATACTCGTAGCGATCATTAGGTGCGGTCATGTCCTTTGGAATGTCCACAACCACCGGGCCAGGTCGGCCGGTTGTCGCAATGTAGTAGGCCTTGCGAATGATTTCCGGAATTTCGGACGGGTGGCGCACGCTGAGGTTGTGCTTCACCACCGGACGGGAAACACCGATCATGTCGGTTTCCTGGAAGGCATCTTCGCCAATCAACGTTGATGCGACTTGCCCACACAAAACCACCATCGGAATGGAATCCATAAAAGCAGTCGCAATGCCGGTGATGGTGTTTGTCGCACCCGGTCCCGAGGTGACCAGCACTGTACCCGCTTTGCCGGTAGCACGGGCATAGCCATCAGCCATGTGCACCGCCGCTTGTTCGTGCCGGACCAGGATGTGCTTGACGGTATCCTGCCTGAACAGAGCATCGTATATATGCAGGGCTGCTCCACCCGGATAGCCATAAATGTTCTCTATGCCTTCATCCTGTAGCGAACGGATGAGCATTTCGGCGCCAGACAATAACTCCACGTTTTCGACCCTCTTCTTCAAATGATTTAATCGGGGTACCACCCCGGCTACCTAGATATACGGTTGTGTGGCTTTTTGTGAAAGCTGAACCGATACTCCATCACGCCCCAGCCAACAAAGGTTGTCTCCCGGCCAGCCGCTCTCCTGAGGGTTGCGGAGAACAGCCAGTCGACAGATTGCACGTAAGCAACAACCATAACCGCAACAATGGGCGGTGTGTTGGGCGCGGTAATAAACGGGGGAAATATGAACGGGATTGCCGACGACATCCCCTCCCGCATTCAGGCAATTAGTAATTCTGACAGCGGGAAACTCCCTGTCAATAGCCGCTTTGGCTAAATAGACCGTTACTTATTTGAACCAGGCAAAAGAAAAAAACCAAATGAGCTGACATAATTGTCCTAATACGCTATGACTACAGCATAATTGACCAGTCACCCGTTTCCTGCGACAGGTTAACCACAGCGGACAATAAACGATGACGATACAACTGAAAACAATGGCTCTGTTATTGGCGATGGTGCCAGCCGTGGCGAATGCAACGGTGGTGTACAAGTGGACCGATGCAGACGGCGTTACCCACTTTGGCGATCGCCAGCCTACAGGCACTCAAGCTGAGCAGATAAGCGTAAGGTCTGGCCAGTCCAATTTGGTGAACAGTAACTCATCAGCCCAGCAACAGCTGAATGAGCTGGAGCAGCGTCAGCGAGCCGCCAGCGAAGAATCACTCGCAGTTGATGCTGCGGCTACCCGCCAGGCGCAACGAAAAACAAACTGCGACGCCGCGCAACAGAATCTTGAGATAATCAGCACCAATCCCCGTATCCGAATAACCGAGAATGGCGAGCAACGATTCCTGACCCCAGACGAGGTCTCGCAGCAAAAACAGACGTACGAAAACATCGTTGAACAAAACTGCGGTGCTGAACAAGCACCCTGAACCCGCCCGTAGCGGGCATGTTCAGGGTACATTTAATGCATTACAGCGTAACCATCACAGTTTCAAGGTCTGCTAGGCCTTGCTAAACACCAGCGCGCCCTCTTCAACACCGGTACAAATGGTATCCCCAGGACCGAAGCTGCCTTGCAGCAACTGTTGCGCCAAAGGGTTTTCGATCATCCGCTGAATCGCCCGCTTCAGCGGCCTTGCGCCGTAAACTGGGTCGTAACCGACATTGGCAAGCAACGTCATCGCGCTTTCGTCCAATTCCAGAGCAATGTCCTGCTGCCGCAAGCGCTTGTCGAGAAGTTCGATCTGCACTTTGGCGATGCCACGGATCTGGTTTGCTTCCAGGGGATGGAACACCACCACTTCGTCTACCCGGTTTATAAACTCGGGACGAAAATGGGTGCCGACTTCCTCCATCACCAGCGCTTTCATGGCGTCGTAGTTTTCTTCTCCCGCATGCCGCTGGATAATTCCAGAGCCCAAGTTAGACGTCATCACTATCACGGTGTTGCGGAAATCGACGGTGCGGCCTTGGCCGTCGGTCAGACGTCCATCGTCAAGAACCTGCAGTAGAATGTTGAACACATCCGGGTGCGCCTTTTCTACCTCGTCCAGCAAAAGCACGGAATAAGGCCGCCGGCGCACAGCTTCGGTCAGGTAACCACCCTCTTCATAGCCCACATAACCCGGGGGCGCACCGATAAGCCGCGCTACGGAGTGCTTCTCCATAAACTCCGACATGTCTATGCGGACCATGGCGTCGTCGGTATCAAACAGAAACGATGCCAATGCCTTACACAACTCAGTTTTTCCCACACCGGTGGGGCCGAGGAATAAAAAGGAGCCGTTGGGACGATGGGGGTCCGACAGCCCGGCGCGGGAGCGGCGCACGGCGTTGGCCACCGCTTCTACGGCCTCGTTTTGTCCAATCACCCGCTTGTGCAAGGCCTCTTCCATGCGCATCAATTTATCGCGCTCGCCCTCAAGCATTTTCGACACCGGAATACCGGTCCACTTGGAGACGATTTCTGCAATTTCTTCCTCGGTCACCCGGTTGCGCAGCAGAGTCATTTTCATCATCTCTGCTTGGCTTGCCATATCCAGCTGGCGCTCAAGCTCAGGAATGTGACCGTATTGCAACTCGGACATTCGGCCGAGGTCACCAGCCCGCCGGGCACTCTCCAATTCGGTTCGCGCTTGTTCGAGCTCGCTTTTGATCTTCTGCGAGCCGTGTAAGGCGGCCTTTTCAGCGTTCCAAACTTCCTCTAAATCAGCGTATTCACGCTCCACCCCGTCAATCACGCTGGAGAGTTCTTCCAGACGTTTCTTCGATGCCGGATCAGTCTCTTTTTTCAGCGCTTCGCGCTCGATCTTCAGCTGGATCAGGCGGCGTTCCAGGCGGTCCAGCGGTTCGGGCTTGGAGTCCATTTCCATACGAATCTGGCTTCCAGCCTCGTCCACCAGATCAATGGCTTTGTCCGGCAGTTTACGGTCGGCAATGTAACGACTCGACAGTTTGGCGGCAGCAATAATGGCACTGTCGGTTATCTCAACACCGTGGTGCACCTCATAGCGCTCTTTCAGGCCGCGCAGTATAGCAACGGTGTCTTCTTCGCTAGGCTCGTCTACCAGCACTTTCTGGAATCGGCGCTCAAGGGCAGCGTCTTTTTCGATGTGTTTCCGGTACTCATCCAGGGTGGTCGCGCCCACGCAGTGAAGCTCACCGCGGGCCAACGCCGGCTTCAACATATTGCCAGCATCCATCGAACCTTCGGCCTTACCGGCACCCACCATGGTGTGAATTTCGTCAATAAACAGGATGATCTGACCTTCCTGTTTTGTTAGTTCTTTCAACACAGCTTTCAGGCGTTCTTCGAACTCACCACGAAATTTGGCACCGGCAATTAGCGAGCCCATGTCCAGAGACAATACGCGCTTGTTTTTCAGGCCTTCGGGTACTTCGCCATTCACAATACGCTGGGCAAGACCTTCCACAATGGCGGTTTTACCCACGCCAGGATCACCAATCAATACCGGATTGTTCTTACGACGGCGCTGCAGTACCTGAATGGTGCGGCGAATCTCGTCGTCACGACCAATCACTGGATCAAGCTTGCCCGACTCGGCCATTTTGGTCAGGTCGATGGTGTATTTATCCAATGCCTGACGATTTTCTTCGGCGCCAGCGTCATCAACGGATTCCCCACCGCGGGCGTTTTCGATGGCTTTTTCCAGCGCAGCCTTGTCCACACCTTGTTCGCGAAGAACCCGCCCCAGGCTACCGCGATCTTCCAGCGCTGCCAGCAACATCAGTTCGCTAGAGACAAACTGGTCTTTACGCTTTTGCGCGAGTTTGTCGGCAATGTTAAACAGGCGGCCCATATCGTTGGACATGGCAACGTCGCCAGCGCTGCCTTTCACTTCGGGCAGGCTCTCAATTTCTTTAATGACCGCTTGGCGAATTCGGGTGGGCTCGCCGCCAGCCTGTTTCAGCAGCGGTTTAATGGAGCTGGATTCTTGGTCTAACAAGGCCTGCATCAAGTGCAACGGCTCTATAAAATTGTGGTCTTTGCCAACAGCAAGGGACTGCGCGTCGGCCAGAGCGCTTTGCAGGCGGCTGGTTAGCTTGTCGATTCTCATGAAGGGCGCTCCGGTTCTTTGTGCAATGGGCCGGTATCGGCCTATTGAATCTGCTTTGTTACTTAATGTAGGGGCGAATAGGCAGACTTCAAGCTAGTAACCGATGGAGTGTCAGAAAATTGACGGGGGTCAGTTACCGCAGGCATTTAAAACAGTTGCTGCTTTACTGAAAAGCGATCAGCGTGGCCATTCGGCCGGTTTGGCCGTCGCGGCGGAAGGAGTAGAAGCGCTGGGCATCGCTAACGGTGCATAGGCCGCCACCATCTATCGAGCTAACGCCCGCTTGTTGCAAACGCTGCCTTGCCAGTTGGTAAATGTCGGCCATGTAATGGCCGGGACGTGCGCCCCGGCTTGCGAACGCGCTGGATGCTTGCGGGCCGTGGTTGATAAACGCCTGGCGCACTTCTGGTCCTACTTCAAACTGGTCGGAGCCGATGGCAGGACCGAACCAGGCCATCAGATTTTCGGCGGGTTCAGCCATTGCTGCTATCAGGTTTTCTAACACGCCACCACACAGGCTGCGCCAGCCGGCGTGGGCTGCACCGACTATCGTTCCTTGGCGGTTGCAGAGTAGGACCGGCAGGCAGTCGGCGGTAAGGATGGCGCACACCACGCCAGGTTCGCGGGTATAGCTGGCGTCAGCGGGCGGAAGTTGGCTTAGGTTCCGAGCTGTTACTTCGACAACCACGGTTCCGTGCACCTGGTTTAACCAGGCGAAACGTTGCGCCGACAAACCAAGATGTTCCGCCAACCGTTGACGGTTGGCGGCTACGTGCTGAGGGCAGTCGTTAACGTGACCGCCCAAATTCAGTTGATCGCAGGGCGCCGCGCTAACGCCGCCCTGGCGGGTGCTGCTGAACGCTTGCACGCTGGCCGGAGCTGGCCAGACCGGCGCGATTAACGGCAGATCAGAATTCATCGCTTTCCATATCTTTTACGTGCTTACGCAGTGCTGCCAGCAGCAGCTGAAAATCCTCTGGCAAGGGTACATCCCAACTCATTGTTTCGCCGGTTTGCGGGTGTTCCAGGGTCAGCTGACGCGCGTGCAGGGCCTGGCGATGGAAGCCAGACAGCACTTCGCGTAATTCTTCGGTGGTGCCTTTGGGCAAACGCAGGCGTCCGCCGTAGACAGGATCGCCCACCAGCGGGTGTTTTACGTGGGTCAGATGCACACGAATCTGGTGGGTACGTCCGCTTTCCAGCTTACAGCGTACGTGAGTGTGAGCGGCAAAGCGCTCAATCACGCGGTAGTGCGTAACGGCCGGCTTGCCGGATTTCACCACCGCCATTCTTTTACGTTCGGTGGGGTGGCGCCCGATTGGGGCATCCACAGTAGCGCCGCCAGTCAGGGTGCCTACTACAACGGCTTCGTATTCACGGCCCATGGTGCGGGTTTGCAGCTGGTTTACCAGCGAAGTGTGAGCAATCAGGCTGCGCGCCACCACCATAACGCCGGAGGTATCTTTATCCAGGCGGTGCACAATGCCGGCTCGCGGCAGATTTTCTACTTCCGGCGCTATATTTAGTATGGCGTTCACCAAGGTACCGTCGGCATGGCCAGCCGCCGGGTGCACCACCAAACCGGCTGGCTTGTTGATGATCAGTATGTGCTCGTCTTCATAAACAATATCCAGAGTGATGGCTTCTGCCTGCCAGGTCACCTGCGCTTCCGGTTCGGCATCCAGCTCGAGTTTGTCACCCAGCATCACTTTGTCACGGGGCCTGCACTGACCGCCGTTCACAGTCAGGGCGCCACTTTTTACCCAAGATTGCAGGCGCGAGCGTGAGTGCTCGGGCATTAGCTCTGCGGCGGCCTGGTCAAGGCGCTTGTCGCTCAGTTTGGGTGGTATTACAAAACTGGCGATAATTCGGTTTTCAGCTGACATTAAGCCCCCAGGGCCTGGTTGTGTTACGTTTGGCGTATATTATGACAAACAGCCGGGCTTCTGCTGTGCTTCTACTGCACATCCAGTGCCTTCCCCGTTACAATGGAGGCTCTTTGAACTTTTCGACATTATACGGGATTCCGGCATGAGATCAGTTGTCCGTTTATGGGTAGTGTCCGTAGTGGTTGTGTTACTCAGCGCCTGCGCCACAAATAAGCAAGAGCAGGTATTACCCGAGCAAACCTATTACGAGAACGCCCGCAGCGCCATGGATTCGGGCAATTTCAACGAAGCGGAAACCAATCTGGATGCTCTCGAAACCTACTATCCGTTTGGCCGCTACGCCGAGCAAGCCCAGCTTGATCTTATTTTTGCACGCTACCAGAATCTTGATCTGGAAGGCGCCCGCGCTGCGGCGGATCGCTTTTTGCGACTGAACCCGCAAAGCGAACACGGTGACTACGCCCTATACATGCGTGGCCTGGCCTCTTACAACCTGGACATTGGATTGGCCGCGCGCTACTTCCCGATAGACGCCAATGCTCGGGCGCCGGGCGAACAGCTGCAGGCGTTCCGCGACTTTTCCGAGTTGCTCAACCGCTATCCTGACAGCTTGTACGCCGCCGATGCTCGCCAACGGATGATTGCGGTGCGCAACCGTGTGGCCGAGTTGGAGCTTCACGCCGCTCGCTATTACATCACGCGGGAAGCCTATATTGCAGCCAACAACCGCGCCCGCTATGTGGTGGAGAATTACCCCAGCTCGCCCGTGGTTGAAGAAGCCATCGTTATTCTAGCGGAGACATTTCGCTTTATGGACATAAGCAAAGGCAGCCAAGACGCCATTTCGCTGCTGCGGAAAAACTTTCCGGACAGCAAAGCGTTTAACCAAAACGGGGAATTTGAGCCCGATATTCTGCGCAAAGAGAACCGCTCCCTTACCAGCGTGATCACCTTTGGACTGATGGGCGATTAATAACGTCGCTGTGCGCAGGTCGCTAAATCGGGGGCCATAAACGGCCTCCGATTTTTTATACGCCGCTTTTCCAAGCGTTGGTGATGGGATAACGGCGGTCTTTACCGAAGCCCCGCTCTGAAATCCGCATACCGATTGGCGCCTGCCGGCGCTTGTATTCGTTGATATCCACCAGACGAATCACCCGCTCTACGTCCGCGCGATCAAAGCCTGCGGCAATAATCACTTCGGCGCTTTCATCCTGTTCGACATAGCGCTGCAAAATGGCATCCAGAACGTCATAACCTGGCAGGTTGTCGTCATCTTTCTGGTCTGGCGCCAGCTCAGCCGACGGCGGCCGTGTAATCACCCGTTCGGGTATAACCGGCGCCACCGTATTACGATAACGCGACAGCTCAAACACTTGGGTTTTAGTAACATCTTTGAGCACATCAAAGCCGCCGGCCATATCGCCATAAAGAGTAGAGTAGCCGACCGCCATCTCGCTTTTGTTGCCCGTGGTCAGCACCAAAGAGCCAAATTTATTCGACAGCGACATCAGCAAAACACCCCGCAGGCGAGCCTGAAGATTTTCCTCGGTGGTGTCTACGATGGTGCCGGTGAAGGGCTCGGCCAAGGTTGTCATGAAGGCATCATACATGGGTTCGATTGAGAACACATCGTAGTGCACGCCCATAGTGCTGGCTTGGGCCTCTGCGTCTTGCAGGCTAATATCCGAGGTGTAGCGAAACGGCATCATCACCGCCCGCACCTGCGCATTGCCCAGCGCGTCCACTGCTATGGCCAACGTCAGCGCCGAGTCGATACCCCCTGACAAACCCAATACCACAGACTTGAAGCCATTTTTCCCGACATAATCCCGAACACCCATCACCAACGCTTGATAAACCGCCGCGCTTGCGGACAGCGGCGGTGATAATGGTTGAGTAACCGGCTGGCAGGTTTCTCCACATTCAAAGTCTACTATGAACAGGCCCTGTTCAAACTGCGGTGCTTCTGCAGCAATCTCGCCTTTGCCATCGGCCACCAGCGAGCCACCATCAAACACCAACTCGTCCTGAGCGCCAACCAGGTTGACGTACACAATAGGCACACCAGCGGCTTTGGCCTTACGTTGAACCAGAGCTTTACGCCGTAGCTGCTTGCCCTGGGAGTACGGCGACGCATTCAGATTCAGCACCAGTTTTGCGCCAGCTGCTGCGGCAGTCTCAACCGGACCCTCTGCCCACAAGTCTTCGCACACCGTAATACCGACATCAACGCCCCGCAAACTGACAACCAATGATTCAAACCCACTGGCGAAATAGCGTTTTTCATCAAAAACCTGATAGTTAGGCGGGCACTGTTTGAAATAACGATGGCTAATCTTGCCGTTTTCCATCACCAGCGCAGCATTATAGAGTTTGCCGTCTTCACGCACCGGTGCACCAAACACCACAACCGGTGCCAACCCTGCCCCGCAGATTTCATCGATTGCCGCTTGTACGCGAATGTCCAGGCTTGGCCGCAGCAACAAATCCTCTGGTGGATAGCCGGTCAGCGCCAACTCGGGGAATACCACAATGTCAGCCCGGTGCTGGTCATCGGCTTGCCTTACCGCCGCAACAATCCGCTGGGCGTTGCCCGGTATGTCACCGACCAAAAAATCCTGTTGAACCATCACCAAGCGCAAAGGGCCCGTTGTTTGTGGGGATCGGGGCTGGTCCGCTGTTAACGACATAGGTCGGTTCCTGTTACTGATGCCTTAAAAAAGGCTATTATAAATACGCAGCCGCGCCAAGTCTGCGGCAGCGCCCTTAGTGGGCGTAAGCGTCGACACCACCACTACTACTGGCAGCTAAATGCTGCCTCCACCGTGTATATGGCACACTTTATGACAGCGTCTTCCACGCTTTCCAAAACGACGGCACCAGTGGCCAGTGCCGGCGACTTGCTGAGCACACGCCAGCGCGGCGAGCTGTTTCGGGTTTATAACTACTATCGTCTGGTGCTGGGCATATTGCTTATCGGGCTACTGCTGGTGGATACCACCAGTTTTGACGGCCGCTTCCGCCAACTGGACTACTTTCAGGCAGGGGTAATCTCCTATCTGGCCGTAAACGCCTTTATAGCCGTGTTAATGCTTACCGGTTTCCAGCCCAGTGAGCGCAACATCAGCGTCTCCATTTTGCTGGATATACTGATTATTCATGGCCTGCTGGTCAGCAGTTCCGGCATCACCAATGGCATGGCAAACCTGGTGATCGTGTCAGTCGCCGCTGGCAACATCATGACGCCAGGGCGCATGGGTACATTTTACGCTGCCTTAGCCACTCTCAGTTCACTGGCCATTGCACTTTGGGCCATGCTGGAACAGGGCAAAAGCGCCGATGACGTAGTAAGTGCCGGGTCATTGGGTATTGTTTATTTTGTGACTGCCGCTGCATTGCAATACATCGCCATCCGCCTGCGCCGCAGCGAAACTCTTGCCAACAGTCGTGCCCGTAGCCTCGCCGAGCTGGAGCAGATTAACCAACAAATCATTCAGCGCATGCGCACCGGTATACTGGTGTTAGACCGTGAAGGCCAGGTTCGCCTAATGAACACCGCTGCCAGCGAGATGCTGGCAGGGTATACGTTTTCTGCGCAGTCAGCAGAAATCGAGAAAACAACGGGCGCGCACTTTCTGCCCGCAAGCCTGCTAACCGGATTCAAAAGCTGGCTGCTGCATCCGCAACAAATCATCGCGCCGTTTCAGCCCACAATCACGTCGCCGCCCATCCAAGCCACGTTTGCGCACCTGGACCAAAACAGCGGGGAGCTGGTGTTGGTGTTTCTAGAAGATATCAGCCGCGTAACCCAGCAGGCGCAACAGATAAAACTGGCCTCACTAGGCCAGTTAACGGCCAGCATCGCCCATGAAATTCGCAACCCGCTGGGTGCAATCAGCCACGCAGCGCAGCTTTTGGACGAGTCGCCGAATATGGATAACACAGACCAAAAGATGCTGGCGATTATTCATCGCCACTCAAAACGTGTGAACGCCATTATAGAGAATGTGCTGGGTGTATCTCGCCGTGAAGCCTCAGCCGCCGAGCTAATTGACCTACAGCCCTGGTTAGAACAGTTTCGTGACGGTTTCGTGCAATCCCGCAGTCCACATAAATCCGTGCTTATCCGCCTTAGCGTTCAGCCTGACACTCACCCCTCAGCACGTTTCGACACCAGCCAGTTGGAACAAATTCTTATCAACCTATGCGACAATGGCCTACGCTTCAGTCAATTGCATTGTGGCGAGGCTAAAATAGAAATAATCACCGGAATCGCCGCTGACGGTGCCTGCGCTTTTATTGATATCAAGGATTACGGCCCGGGAATTGCCAAAGAAAACACGTCGTCTGTATTCGAACCGTTTTTTACAACCGACAAAAGCGGCACCGGACTGGGCCTTTATCTGGCAAAAGAATTGTGTGAGGCGAATCAGGCCCACCTGTCGTTGATTAACACCAAACGTCCAGGTTGCTGCTTTCGCATTATGTTTGCGCACCCCGGGCGTATCATCTGAAGGACCATATGACCAAACTTACCGCGCTGATCGTGGACGACGAACCCGACATCCGTGACCTGCTAGAGATCACTCTCAGTCGCATGGGCCTGAACACAGTCACTGCGGGCACTCTAGCCGAGGGCATCGCGGGCATGCAAAAGCACACGCCAAATGTGTGCCTGACCGATATGAACCTGCCAGATGGCAAAGGCATAGAGCTGGTGCAATGGATTCAGCAGCATGCGCCCAACACGCCAGTCGCCGTTATAACCGCCTACGGCAGTATGGACACCGCTATTGAGTCCTTGAAAGCAGGTGCTTTTGATTTTGTGTCAAAGCCCGTTGAATTACCGCGGCTTCGAGAGCTAGTCAACACCGCCCTGAAACTGGCCCAAAACCCGGAGCCTGCTCAGGAAGACAATAGCGACCATGGCTTGCTGCTGGGCAATTCCGCCCAGATTCATACGTTACGCAATCAGGCCCGCAAACTTGCCCGCAGCCAGGCGCCGGTCTTTATTCAAGGCGAATCCGGCAGCGGTAAAGAACTGGTCGCGCGCACCATTCACCAGCAGGGCCCCAGATGTGACGGGCCGTTCATAGCTGTGAACTGTGGTGCCATTCCTTCTGAGCTAATGGAAAGCGAATTTTTCGGCCACAAAAAAGGCAGCTTTACCGGAGCCGTCGATAACAAAGCAGGCCTGTTTCAAAGCGCCAGGGGCGGCACTCTGTTTCTGGATGAAATCGCTGACCTGCCATTGCCCATGCAGGTAAAACTTCTGCGGGCCATTCAGGAAAAAGCCGTACGCCCTGTGGGCGACAGCCACGAAGTGCCGGTGGATATTCGCGTGCTTAGCGCCACCCATAAAGACCTTCCGGGGCTGGTGCAGAATGGCCTGTTCCGACAGGACCTGTTCTATCGCATTAACGTGATTGAAATTCGCGTGCCGCCCCTGCGTGAACGCAGCGGCGACATAGCGCTGCTGGCCCGGCACATCCTGCAGCGCATTGCTCGCGAATACGAGTGCACTCCTATCGCTCTTTCCGACGCCGCCATCGACTATTTAAAGGGCTACCATTTTCCCGGTAATGTGCGCGAACTTGAAAACATACTAGAGCGGGCGTTTACCCTTTGCGACAGTGACGTTATTGATAGCAGCGACCTTCAGCTGGGCAGCTCTAGCAGCCATATTGATCCGTCTTGGCTAGCACCTACGGGCGAGGTAATGGCAACGGAGGATATCAAACTATCGGAGCAGGGCCTGGACCTTGAGGGATATCTGGAAGGCATAGAGCGCAAAGCTATTGAGCAGGCGCTTGAGGCAACGCGCTGGAATAAGACGGCGGCGGCGAAAAAGCTGGGGATTAGTTTTCGGGCGTTGCGGTATAAGTTGAAGAAGTTGGGACTGGATTAACAAAACACACTGCCGGATACGGTAATCTGAGATTGCTCAGGACGAGCATCTAAAAATCCAAAAAGGACTTTAACCGTGAGATACCCAACTTACAGTGAAGGGTTTACCCTGCCAGAGCTGATGGTCTGCGTTGCCATAACCAGTATTTTGCTCAGTTTTACCCTACCCACCTTTGATCAACTAGCCCGCTCCAACAAAGCAGACCAGGTTCGTAACGATCTGCTGACACTGTTTAACTTCGCACGACTTGAAGCCATCCATCAGCAACAACTCATTACCGTTTGTCCTTTAGACAACTCGGATATGTGCCATAACGACTGGAGTGGCTCTATCACGGCTTTTATAGACAACAATAAAAATGGTCAATTAGATAGCCATGAACTGACATTGCGCCGTATCGACGTCGACCTCGGCCAGTGGAAGCTGACCAAGCGCCCCGCCAGCCGTGCCCATTTTCAGTTTGACACCATCGGCACGGCTCATGGGACAGCTGGCTCTGTAGAGTTTTGTCATCCACTTTTCACCGAAGGCGGACGAGCTCTTGTAATTTCATTTGCTGGACGCATCCGCACGTCCGCGGATTTCAACGGCGACGGTATCGAAGAGCGATCCCCTGGAACACCCATCAGCTGTTAGCTGTTAGCTGTTAGCTGAGCAACATACATCACCAACAATCACTGACAGCGGTACCGCCCTTATTTGCAGATTTTTGGCCAGTATTGTCTATACTCAGCGTGCCACACTTGTCTTGTACCTGTGCTCCACTGGGCGCTGCGCTCAGTGCGTACGAGTTTTTCGCGGCGGCGCTGATAGTCAGGGTGTAGAAGTCCACGCTCGAGCTTCGCAAAATTGCAGCGCTTGGTGCACCTGTATCCGCTGGGCCTGTAGCCTGCCCTTCGTAGCTAAAATTGCGAGCATAAGCCGCCTCCATTGCCTGGGCCATTTCAGTCAACGCGGCCTGCGCATCAACGCGTCGCGCTTTTTGTACATAGCTCTGATAAGAGGGAATGGCGATAGCGGCAAGAATGCCGATTATCGCCACGACAATCATAACCTCGATCAAAGTAAAGCCTTTCTGTCTGGTTCCATCTCGGAACCAGGCAGTCTGACCATTGAAAACGTGTTTCTGATCCATCAGTTAACCTCACGCCAATTTTGTCGTCCTTGCGAGTATGGGCTGGACGACTCCCGTATGGATTCAACAGTAGCCTTAGACGTACCGGTGAACTTAAGCTCGCTGCAGACTCCGTTCGGGCATTCAGGATCATCAAGTATCGCCGGCGGAGTCGGAATGCCGGACCCACCTTCAAGGCCACCTGCTTTGCGAATACCACTGGTTGGCAATGGGGCACTGTCGGTGTCGCCGTCGAAATCAACCAAGTCTGCATCGTTGAAGACGCCGTCGTCATTTACATCGAACGGGGACTGCGGCAGCCGGGCGCCACTGATCGCACTCACTTCCATTAACCAGCCAGACCCGCCTGCAGCGCATTGGTCAAGGCTTGGAATCAGCGTTGTGAAGATAATCCTGTCATTTCGGATGATCGGCGCAAAAACGACGCGCTCTCCTGCGTTGTCGGGAGTTTCGACTCCGGTGTTGATCAGGTCCATGAACCAGCCACGATAGGCTGGCAGCGTTGAAGCTCCACTAACCACTTCCTCCCAGCGAATTTCATTATCCGTCGTCAAGCGGAAGTCAAAATCTTCGTTACTCGCTTCACCAATAATTGACTGTTGCAAAAGATCTGAACGACCCGAAACCTGAGTCCCATCATCCCATATAGCAAAGAATCCCTGAGTGTTCTGGCCGCTTGGATTATTGTCTCCTGACTCCAGATATTTACCAGTGCCGAAGTACACAATGACGTCATCTGGCGCTATAGAGAAGTCTGGGTGGGAACCCACACTAGGTCTAGACGTAATCGATAACGCATTACCATTACTGTCCTTCGCCACAAACAATGGCTCCGGACCATCAGTGGACTCAAATGATACTCCCCAGTTAGCCTTATCGGCACTGGACACGTCAAACTTCCACAGGTTGCCGAACAAATCGCCGGCATAAATGGTGTCGGCAATATAGTCACCGTCTTCATCGATGACCGCGGGCGACGCAAGACCATTCGGCCGTGACAGGCCCTGCGGATCGTCTTCGGTGCCAGCTGCGGTGTCGAGCTTGCTGATCAGCGCGCCTGTCTCAATATTTACGACGTAGAGAACAGCGTTGCCCGTAATGCTGGAAATACCGTCATTTTCGGTATTGTTATAACCATTGCTAAAAATAGCCGCCCATTCACCGTTGTTCATACGAACGATAACCGGGTCGCCGTAGCTATAACCCATATCGCGATCGTCCGCATCCGAGAACTCCCAGAGCACGAGGTCACTGGCATTAGCTTCATCGAAGCTCGGATAACCTGTGACGGTGCCTTTCGGGTTGGTGATGTCCAGCGCGAACAGGCCTTGACCACCTTTCCCAAGCGCCCCAACCAGCACAGTGTGCCAATTGTTATTGAAGAAAACGTCACCGTAAGTTGACGGCCCGTCAACGTAATACTGGTGACTGTAATTGGGATCAGATAGCGCATTCAAGTTGTCTGTAACCAGCGATGGCAAGTAAGCAAGCAACTCTTCACCGCCATCTGTGCGGATCGGTCCAGCATTGGTGTCACTATTGTTCGCGTATGCATTGATGGCATGAAAAAGCCCGTCGTTGGCACCAAAGTACAGAACAGGCTCGCGATCTTTGAATGCCTGGCGGAAATCCGAATAGGGTTTGCTGTTCTCTAAAGCCGAAGCGCCCCAGTTGTCCGGATAGAAAAAACCAGGCTCCGGCACAAACAGCGGGTCCGAGTTGACGATATCGCCCAAAACGGTCTCTCGCTCGCGAAACTCCAATTTGGTTTCTGAGCCCACATTCGCGCCCTCTTCGCTCTGATCACCGCGAATAAAGTTGAGCAGCGACTTACCATAATCGTCAGCATTGGAAGTTACACCGCTTCGCAGTGCATCAACCTGTGCTTGGCTGATATCGGTTGACGCAAGTGCGTCCGGGTCAACAGGCCAGGTGAAGGCAACACCGACCCCTTCCGCCGGGTTGTAGGTCACAACTTCACGATTGGCTAAAAAACCATTAACTGGCGACAACTGATTTTTCAAAACGTCCGCAAATTTCCAAACTTCCGTTCCAAGCCCATTGCCTTCAACTGGGTAAGCAAGGACATCACCTGACCAGTCGTCAGCATTGAAAACGGCCTGGAACAAAAGGGTATTCGTATTCAACGCACCGGAGTTGACGGTAACTGTTGATGCTGATCCTTCCTGCGCCAGGATAAGATCAAACGCCGTACTCAACTGTTCTTTCAGGCCCAGCGCGTTGGTCACCTGAAAATAATTGTCGGGAACGCCATCCGGGGTGTTTGCCTGAGTAATGTTGTCCTTGCTGTCCCACTCTTCTGTCAGGTCGGGAATGTTATTATCGTTCTTGTCAATGAACCCCCCCCATTTCGCAGCGAAGTAGAGCGGATCTTTAAGCAGAGTTGCCGCGGCAGCGCCACTAGGCGTAAAGACACGCGTGCTTGAGAGGGTTAATTTCGCAGTGCCTCTAGGTGCCCCCGGGTCGGCTCTTTCCGCAGGGGTATCCAAATAGTACGTCGGCACTCTACCGTTTCTGTCATGAACAACCAGATAAATACCATCCTTGGAAGTACCTGAAACAACATATCCCATATGCTGATCGATACCGCCAGCGGCATAGAGTGAGTCGACCTTAACGGTCACCGTGCCATCATTATTCAAGTCATACTGATACCGCGCGATCGCATCCATATCATGGTCGGCGCCCTGCTCTACGTCCTCAAAGTTAATCAGGAAGCTGCCGGAGGTTGGGGTAATACTCTCCACGTAAAAATCAACAATGGTATTAGTTGGCTGGAACTGTCCCTCAGCCCCATTAATACCAGCGCCACCGGGCGATTTCGCAAAAGGAACCAATGAAACCGAGTTGCCACCCAACAGCGGAATGTTGATGCGCGGCAGTGGCGATGCTAGAGCAACCGCATAAGTATTTATGTTTGTCGGATCACTTTCCGTGCCTCTGTTTGGGAACAGATCCGTGAGCCAGCCATAATAACTGATCGCAGCCGAATAATAGCTGCCAAGCTTGGTCGGCTCCTCGGGCGCGAGCCCGCGAATCGTTGCTAGGCTTACAACATTTTTTGCTGACGGTGCATTGTCCGCAACTGCATCATCACCCACTCCAGATTGTCCAATGTAGTGAAGGCCTGGAACGTCAGATTCGTTAGCGGTGATGGTATCGGACAGTGTCGTCACGTTCAGCCCGGTCACATCACCCGTAAAGGTCGAAAAAGAAGAGCCGGGAACTGTGTCCGAGTCATAGCTGACGTTTACGTCAGACACCACCATTATATTCGGTGCCGCGCAATAGGGCTGGCCATTGGTCGGGTCGTAAGGATTTACCCAGTCGGGCTTCGGCAACCCGAGCACAGCGTCATTGTTGCCTGTGGCACCGATGTCAAACTCGGCTGTTGGACTTGTTTTGCCCGAAAAATAACGTACTGACTCGTACATCATTTCTGCAATAGGGTTGCCCCACATTTCGCATTCGCCGTTTGCGAGCGCCCTGTTGGTAATAAAACCACACTGATATTGATAATTAGAGGTCTGAAAATTTACAGTCCGCAACTTACTCAGAGTGGAAACGATACCGTTGACATCTGTAAAGGTGCCGTCATCACTG
Source organism: Marinobacter psychrophilus (assembly GCF_001043175.1). Classification (NCBI taxonomy): domain Bacteria; kingdom Pseudomonadati; phylum Pseudomonadota; class Gammaproteobacteria; order Pseudomonadales; family Marinobacteraceae; genus Marinobacter; species Marinobacter psychrophilus. The sequence goes on along the minus strand of NZ_CP011494.1, from coordinate 851,355 downwards.
TTCACTTCGTCCTGAAAGGAGCTGATGTTCTTGCGTAAAACACCGCCTTGAAGATTGTTCTCATACGACCCCGTCAGCAGCCCAAACAAGATGCTGTTGTTCTCACCATAATCATGCAGCAGTCCAGTGGGCTTATAACTGGTGTTGGTATCATCACTGTAGGCTTTGCAGTTGTCTTCCAGCAGGCCGGCAGATCTACAGACTTCAACTCTCACAGCGTAGTCGGCAAAACTCGAGGAGACGCTATCGGTGTTGCGGTAAAGCACAAAACTGTCGCCACCGGTCTGTTCATGATGCCGGAACATCACTTGGTAGGTGCCGGCATCCAGTGAATAATTTTCAGAATAATCACCCTTGCAGCTATCCGCTGTACATGCGCCGTGGCCTCCGTACCAACCCAAAGGGGTATAGTCTGTGCCACCAGGCGATGTGATGGTGAAGTCTACTGCGTCATCACCATTGACAGCGAATTCATACTGCCCGGTTTCCGGAATCACCATTTCTCCGCGTACCACGGAGATGTAATTATCCCGATTTCCTAAACCACCCTGAATGGTTGACAAACTCTGAGTGGAGCCAACCTGCTGGCCGGGCTTCTCATTGTTACTAAGCAGGGTATCGAATTGGGAAGCGCTTGTAGTTGAGTTGGTACTGGACGGCACATCGTAGTAGCTGACTACAAGATTCTGGAACAACGCACTTTCAGCAATTATCCAACTACCGCCACCTGCCGACGTTTCACAACTAACTCGGGGACCACCAATGCCGGCAACGCAGTCATTTCCAAGTACAGGCCGCTCAATAGATGCCCACTCCCAAGGGCGGAAAACCGTGTTCGGGAGAACCCGCAGTAAAGGATCACCGCCCACCGAGTAAGAAACATTGCCAAATAGATGTCCACGACCCAAAGGCGGCATGCTCAGCGGTGTATAATCGTCGATGTTGTAACCGTCGACACCCTGGCTACGATACTCTTTAGCCCATGTATGGGCGTCTTGGGGAATGTGGGTACGTTCAAGAACGGTCTTGGAGTTGGTGTCTGTGGAGCGAAAGCCGCCGAAGAACACTTTGCGCAGCGCATCAATACGCGCTGTGGATATGTAGTTCAGGAAGTCGCCACTCCAACTGCCCGTACTATTACTACAGGTTTTATTCTTAGCTGTTTTCTCAGTGTCTGACTTGATGCTCTTCGGAACAAAGATGCTGCTCTCGTAGTCGTAGCAAGCGTAGCTATTAAAGTAACCGTAATAGTCTATTTCTGGCTTGTAGCCCACATCGAGCACACCGTCGTTGTTCAAGTCTGATGCATCGTTGTAGGCTTCATAATAAAGTTTATGATCCTTTCCAACGTTAAGCATCAATAACGGGGGGGCGGTCGAGCCAAGAAAGAGAGGCTGACTGGCTAGATTCAGAGGCGCCGCCGCAGAAACAGGCACGTAACCGCTGGCCATCAACGTCATAGAAAACGCCGCGAGAAAATTAATTTTTCTTCTTAGGTTCATGTGCTTGCCCTCCCGAGCGCCACAATCTGCTGTAATCTATTGGGCTGAATTGTTATACACCTTGCGTGCATATATCGTCTGCACATGAACACTGGCACCGCCAGGGCCTTCACCACGGGCAGTAACGCGATAAAAACGGGTCACCGGTCTGATTGCGCCAAGGGTCAAATCAGCTATTTGCTGGCCCGCCCCATTGGTGTTCGATTCGATAGGCTGCTCCATCACATAGTTTTGTTTCGCACTGCGCCCACTATAATCTGTAACGTTTTCCGAGTTGGTTCCCGTTCCCCACCAAACTGCATCGGTAGACTGCCACCAGTTATCCGCCATAACCGCAGCTTGGAAGCCGGTGGTACTTGAGTCCGGCAATGACTTACCCGGTGCAATGGTCTCTGTGGCCACATTTAACGCGGTTTCGGCCGCGTCGAAGGCAATACTCCGGTCGCGGCTATTGGCCGTAATACGTGTATCCAGGGTGGTAATATCTACCGCACTCAAACCAATAATCGTCAGCAGTAACAGCATGACCAGACTGACCAATAGAACCGCGCCTGACTGGCGCCGTACGTTTACGACTGTCATGATTTTCTTCATTCACCTGTCTCCTGCCGTTACTGGCTGCGGAAGTTACGAAGGTACACGGAATCTCGCTGTACCTGACGAATACGATTGTCGCCCGATGCGGTAACGGTTTCACCATCCACAAGGTTATAAGTACGGGTGTCTTCTTGTCCGGCAGCGTTCTGATTCGAAGTGGTCAACAGCGCATAACGTAGGGATTTCACCGTACCCCAATCTATGGATGCCGCTGAAGGGCTGGCGTATTCGCGAATGCTGGTCTGATCACCCAAACCCAATTCGACTTGAAGATTCTCGACCCCGGTAATGAGTGGCTGGCGCGTAGGCGCTGGTAAAGCCGTAGCTGCAACACCCATAACATAACTTTCGCACATCAAGGATGGAACCTGTGTGCTGGCGCCCGCATCACCAATATAATATCTGTTTACCGCAATCTGTGTTTCATCCAATGACTCGCCCAAGCAGGTTGTCATGGAACCGTCCGCTGCGCCGTTAAAACGCACAACAATGGAATCTGTGCCATCCACGATATTACTGTTGGTGCTGTCATTATCTGCGACGGTAATAACTTCATTCTCCTCTAGTAACCCGCCAAGAACTGGAAACGCCCTAAACACCGTAGGGTCGTCCCAATATCCAGCATGACGCAGCGCCCTACCTAAAAAATGCCGCGCCACCCTTGCGTTTTCCTGCGCTTGAGATTGTGAAGTCACCACGGTGTAGGTCTGCTTGCTACTGATAAAGATGCGGATAACACCTAGTGTCAGGATCAGGCCGAGCGCCATTGCAATCATTAACTCAACCAGCGACAAACCGCGTTGTTTTATCATCGGATTACCTCAGGCGATAAGCGGTGAAATAACAGCCTTCGGAGCTGTTATCGGCTGCTGTACAAGTCGGGGCGGTGTACGTGCCACCACTACGAGCAGCATTCCAGGTGATTGCAATATTGTATTCTTCATCTATGGCATCCCACGATACATCAGCTGCGGCCGCCGGCGGCGCACCCACCGCCGTTGTTAGCGCTGAATGCCAGCGCCATAGATCCCAGGACGCCATTTCCGCAGAACTGCAAATACCTGCAGAACAGTCAGGCGTTGGTGCAACGGTCGCGATACTACCCGCATAAGCCCCGGTGTCGGCGGCCTGGTTATTGGCCATAATTCGGTTGATCAAGTCATCACTGTAACTTTGCGCTTCCTGCGCAAAGTGTGCGGTTGTCGTGTTCTTCAAGCTAAGAGACTGCAAGCCTGCAACGCCAAGCAAGCCAACCGCCAGAACCAGCACTGCAACCAAAACTTCAACCATAGTAACACCGGCCTGGCCGGCACCCGGTTTTCTGGTCAATTTGAAATCAGATGAAGTTTGTATCATGGGCAATTCGCATCTACTTCGGTGCCTGTGGACAGCGCACCTGTGGTAACGGAAACGATTAATGATCGTGCCTGCCCGTTTCCGGACGGATCGCAAAAACCGAAATATTTCTGCTCATTTAGACTGTCAGCGATACCCGTTGGCAAAAATCGAATGTAGGGGATGGCACTGGATGCACCACCGTGGGTGACGGTCACGTGTGCAGTATCCGGAGCCTGAAACACTCGCAGTAATTCATCAATGGACACCGTAGTGCCAGTCGCGTTGTTATCCGTCACCACAATCCAGCCATCCCCCCAGTCATTGGCGCCGGCGCAGGTAGCGCCATCAGCCGACGAGCATACGGACACAGCGCGGTTGCGGGCAACAGCTTCCCCTTTGGTGTATTGAATGGCCGAGAGCATACTGTCACGTGCGTCTGCCAGCCGGTTGCTGGTTATCACCGACTGAAATGACGGCAAAGCCACAGTGACAAGGATTACCAGAATCGCCACGGTAATCATTAACTCGATAAGCGTGAAACCGAATTGCCTGCGCATAAGCCCCATCCCTTTAAGTCAGCATAAATTTAAATAATGCGGAAGCAAATGTCAGCTCCTCTCCGATGAATGGACGGACACGCCCGACAAACGGCTTTTCGCACATACGAAACGCGGTGTTGTTCACATTGTGCAACACAAAGAGTGATTGCGAAGAGCCTGCCCAAGCAGACCCTTACAAAAGATGGGGTTAAACTTCGACGGTGAGTATTCTCAACTCTTTCGGCATAGAGAACACAATATTCTCCTCGCGCCCGGCAATCTCCACCGGCACTTCACCGCCCAGTTCCCGCAGGCGTGCGATTACGGCACTTACCAGTATTTCAGGGGCAGAAGCTCCAGCGGTTACGCCGATGGATTTTTTGCCGTCTAACCAAGCAGGGTCAATTTGTGCGGCTTCATCAATCAGATAGGCCGGTGTGCCCATGCGCTCAGCCAGCTCGCGCAAGCGGTTGGAATTGGAGCTATTGGGGGAGCCGACCACCAGCATCAAATCGCAGTCGTCGGCCATTTGTTTGACGGCGTCTTGGCGGTTTTGGGTGGCGTAGCAAATATCGTCTTTGCGCGGACCTTCAATCTTCGGAAATTTGGCGCGCAGGGCATCGATTACTCGGGCGGTATCATCCATAGACAAGGTGGTTTGGGTGACATAGGCCAGCTTTTCAGGATTTTTAACGTCCAGCTTTGCAACGTCGGCTTCGTTTTCCACCAGGTAAATATCGCCGCCGTTGGCGAAGTTGTACTGGCCCATGGTGCCTTCCACTTCCGGGTGGCCATGGTGGCCAATCAGTACGCATTCGCTGCCATCACGGCTGTAGCGCATGACTTCGATATGCACTTTGGTGACCAACGGGCAGGTAGCGTCGAAGACTTTCAAACCGCGGTCGGCGGCCTCTTTCTGCACCGCTTGGGACACGCCGTGGGCGCTGAAAATCACCAGCTTGTCGTCTGGCACTTCGCTCAGCTCTTCCACAAAGATGGCGCCGCGCTTGCGCAGTTTATCTACCACGGATTTGTTGTGCACCACTTCATGGCGTACATAAATAGGTGCACCAAACACATCCAGAGCGCGATTAACGATATCAATGGCGCGGTCGACGCCGGCGCAGAATCCACGGGGGTTTGCCAGACGAATTTGCATAAAGTTCCTGTAGGTCAGTGCGCAGGGCCTACCGGCTCTACGTCTATAATTTCTACGTCGAAGGTCAGTGTACGCCCAGACAACGGGTGGTTGAAGTCCACTTCTACCTCGTCGCCCTCTACCCGGCTGATGGTACCTGGTAGCTCTTGCTGACGCGCATCGGCAAAGGAGACCACCACGCCTGGCTCCAGCACCATGTCGGCACCGAACACATGGCGCTTCATCACCTGTAAGTTGTTGGGGTTGCGCTGGCCAAAGGCTTTCTCCGGTGGCACCTGATAGCTGGCTTTGTCACCAGCTTTCATGCCCATCAGATAGGCTTCAAAATTCTGTGGCAGATTTTCATCGCCAATATTCAGGACAGCCGGGGTTTTGTCGAAGGTGGTATCAACCACTTCGCCGCTGTCGAATTTCAGCGCAAAATGCAGGGTAACCCGAGTGCCTTTGTCTACAGGGAGTTCGTTCATAATAGTCAGTCGCCTTTTGTGCCCGCATCGGCGGGTTTGCGAAACGTGTCGAGTATTATCATGGCGGCGCCAACGGTGATGGCGGTGTCGGCCAAATTAAAGGCTGGAAAGTGCCAGTTCTGCCAATAAAAATGGAGGAAATCTACCACGTAACCGTGCACCACACGGTCGTACACATTACCCAAAGCGCCACCAAGAATCAGCGCGAAAGCAATGGCAGACCAGGTTTCATGGCGTTCCAGCTTTCTCAGCCATAGCACCAGCACTACGCTGACCACCAACGCCAGGATCACAAAGAACCAACGCTGCCAGCCTGCAGCACCGGCTAAAAAACTAAAGGCAGCACCGGTGTTATGCAGCAGCGTAAAGTTAAACAGCGGCATCACTGGTACCGGGCTGCCATAGCTGAGCATGGTGGTGGCCATTGCCTTGGTGCCCAGATCAAGAGCAATCACCAGCGCCGTCAGCCACAACCACCTCAGTTTGCCCGCACGGGGCTCCGCGCCATCGCCGGATTTTCCCATAGCAGACCCCATCAGGCGAAGGCGCGGGTTTCACCCGAGCCATACACGTTGGTAACACAGCGGCCGCACAAATCGGGGTGATCTGCGTGACTACCCACGTCGGCGCGGTGGTGCCAGCAGCGCTCGCACTTGGTATTGCTGGCGGGACGAACCTGAACCGACAGCCCTTCATAAACGGTTTGTTCGGCGTCAACCGCCTCGCTTCCCGGCTTCACGTCCGCTTCCGAGGTAATCAGCACAAAGCGCAACTCTTCGCCCAAGTGCTTTAGTTTCTCGGCCAACTCGCCATCGCAAAATAACGTCACTTCTGCACTCAAGGAACCCTTGATAACGCCTTGCTTGCGGGCGTCTTCCAGTCGTTTGTTCACCGCTTCTTTCACGGCAGAAATGTCGCGCCAGTAATCACGGCCCAGCTCCACGCTCTGCGGCATTTCGCTAAGGCCTTGGTACCAGGTTTCGTAGAATACGGTCTCGCCGCGCTCGCCCGGCAGGTGCTGCCAGATTTCATCGGCGGTAAAGCTTAAAATCGGCGCAATCCAACGTACCAGCGCTTCAGCCACATGGTAGAGCGCGGTCTGGCACGAACGCCGCGTCAGGCTATCGGCCTGGGTGGTGTACTGGCGATCTTTGATGATGTCGAGATAAAAGCCGCCCAGAGTGGATTCACAGAAGTTGTACACTTTCTGATAAATCTTCAGAAAGGCGTAGTTTTCATAGTCTTCGTGGATTTCGTTCTGCAATTGCAGGGTGCGATCTACCATCCAGCGGTCCAGCGCCATCATGTCGGCCGGGGCGACTGTGTGCTTGGCTGGATCGAAACCTGTCAGGTTGCTCATCAGGAAGCGCGCGGTGTTGCGGATGCGGCGATAACCGTCGGCACTTTGCCGCAGAATGTCTTTGGAGACCGTCATTTCGCCGCTGTAGTCGGTGGCCGCTACCCACAGGCGCAGAATGTCGGCGCCCAGGTCGTTAGTCACCTCTTGCGGCGCGATCACGTTGCCCAAGGATTTAGACATTTTGTAACCCTTGCCATCCACCGTAAAGCCGTGAGTGAGCACCTGCTTGTAAGGTGCCACGCCGTTGATGGCAATGGACGTTTTCAAAGACGATTGAAACCAGCCGCGGTGCTGGTCAGAACCTTCCAGGTACAAATCGGCCGGGAACTGGCCCAGCTCTTCGCGCACCCGCAATACCGATTCGTGGGTCACACCGGAATCAAACCACACGTCCAGGGTGTCCAACACTTTTTCGTAGTGATCGGCGTCGTCACCCAGAAGCTCGCGGGTATCCAGGTCGTACCAGGCATCAATGCCATCGACTTCGATAGCCTGAGCCACTTTTTCGATCAGGCTTTGGGTGTTCGGGTGCAGGTCTTGAGTTTCTTTGTGGATAAACAAAGTAATCGGCACACCCCAGGTGCGCTGGCGCGATACGCACCAGTCCGGCGACTGGCGCACCATGGCTTCGATGCGGTTCTGACCCCAGGTAGGCACCCAGCGAATGCCCTTAATCGCTTCCAGAGCGTCGGCGCGCAGGTTTTCCTTTTCCATACTGATAAACCACTGCGGTGTGGCACGGTAAATCAGCGGCGTTTTAGTGCGCCAGCAGTGGGGGAAGCTGTGGCGGAACTTTTCTTTGCGAACCAGTTTGCCTTCCCGGGTCAAAGCGTTGCAGACCGGGTCATCAGCCTTGTATACGTGCACGCCGGCGAACTCACCGGTAGCGCTGGTGTAGGTGCCATCGGCCTGAACCATATTTAGGGTGCCAATGCCGTAGGCTTTGCCCACTACAAAGTCTTCCACACCGTGGTCTGGCGCGGTGTGAACGGCGCCGGTACCTGCATCGGTAGAAACGTGATCGCCCAGAATCACCGGGACGTGTTTGTCATAAACCGGGTGTTGCAGCGCCAAATGCTCCAGCTGGGCACCGGTACATTGAGCCAACACTTGGTAACCGGCCACATCCCAGCGTGACATAACGCCATCTACCATAGCGCTGGCCAGAATCATTCGCTCCGGACCGGCGCCAACATCGGCTTGCACCAGCGAGTAATCCAGCTCGGCGCCCAATGAAACCGCCTGATTGGCAGGAATGGTCCAGGGCGTGGTTGTCCAGATAACGACGGACACGTCGCCTTCACCGGCGCTGGTATTGAACAGCGACAGGGCTTTGGCTTGATCCACTGCGGTAAAGCGCACGTCGATCTGGGTAGAGGTCTTGTCCTGATATTCTACTTCCGCTTCGGCCAGAGCCGACTGCCCTACCACGCTCCAGTAGACCGGTTTGTAACCGCGCACCAAGTGGCCCTTGTCTACAATTTTGCCCAGCGCACGCACAATGCCCGCTTCTACTTTCGGGTCCATGGTCAAGTAAGGCTTGTCCCACTCACCCATCACGCCCAAGCGGATAAAGTCGGCTTTCTGGCCGGCAATCTGCTTGGTGGCGTAATCACGGCAGGCCTGACGGAAGGTTTTATAATCCACTTTTACGCCGGCTTTACCGATTTTCTGCTCTACTTTGTGCTCGATAGGCAGGCCATGACAGTCCCAACCGGGCACGTAAGGCGCATCGAAGCCCATGAAGCCGCGGGACTTAACAATCATATCCTTCAGGATTTTATTTACCGCGTGCCCAATGTGAATGCTGCCGTTGGCGTAAGGAGGGCCATCGTGAAGAATGAACTTGTTACGCCCGGCGCGCTGTTCGCGCAAGTTGGCGTATACGTTCAGGTCCTGCCAGCGTTTGAGCATTTCAGGCTCGCGGTTGGCCAGGTTACCGCGCATGGGGAAAGCGGTTTCCGGCAGATTCAGAGTGTGCTTGTAATCGCTCATGATGGCTGTGCGTGCTCTATTGGGTCAGTTTAGGTCAGTCTTTTTTCGCAGTACGATTCGCAGTCAGGCTCTCAGCAAGCCAGCGCCGAGCGCTGCTAAAGTCTTTGGCAATCTGGGTTTTCAGGGCGCCCACCGATTCAAAGCGGACTTCATCACGCAGGCCTTGGCGGAAAGTAACGTCAAGCCTCTGGCCGTAAAGCATACCGGCGTAATCAAACAGGTGCACTTCCAGTGCCGGGTGTCTGCCGTCGACGGTCGGTCGCAAGCCAATATTGGCAATGCCGTCGTGCAGAGCGCCATCGGCCAACCTTACTTTTACCACGTAAACACCCTGCAAGGCGGGTATTTGGGCCAGGCGGATATTCGCCGTTGGCGCGCCAATCTCACGCCCCAGCTGGCGTCCATAAACAATGCGGCCAGCAATGTGATACTTCCACCCCAGCAAATGTTCGGCGCTATCCAACTGGTTATCAGCCAGCAGTTTACGGATGCGAGTGCTGCTAACCCGGTCGCCCTCGATCACCACTGTACGGGTGTTTTCAACCGTAAAGCCTGCGTCAGCGCCCACTTTCTCCAAAAAATTAAAATCACCGGAACGGTCACAACCAAAACGGAAGTCGTCTCCTACCACCAGATGCTTCACCGCCAGGCCCTGAATCAGCAGGCTATCCACAAAGCCCCAGGCCGAAAACTGGCGGAACTGCTCGTCGAAACGCAGGCACAGCACTGCATCAATACCCTGCGTTCGTAAAGCTTCCAATTTCTGGCGGAAACCGGTCAACCGCGGCGGCGCATCCACACCGCGAAAGAACTCCTGAGGCTGGGGCTCAAAAATCACCACTACCGAGGGCAAGTTATGCTTTGCAGCTTGTGTTTTTACCTGCTCCAAAATCGCCTGATGGCCGCGGTGCACCCCGTCAAAGTTGCCCACGGTAGCCACACAGCCGCGCGCCAGTGGGCCTTCGCCCGATTGCGACAGCGTTTTCAGGTTGGTCAGGCCGCGAATCAAGCGCATGCAAAGCAAACCTCTTTGCTAGTGAATATTGCCAAGGAATAGCGGCAATAAAATCGTGCCAAAATTTAAAGCCCATAAGCGTTTGGCACATGATAAGGCGCGAGATTATACCTTACCTGTGGCGAAAATGTTTTATACGCACCCCGGCCAGCGCCAGTGTAACAAAGTACGCAAGTGTGCCTGCAATCACCATTATTGCCATATCCTGGGAGCGTTGAAAGCCGCCGGCCGCCAGCCACTGATTCACCGGCGCGTTGAGCCACAAAATCACCGCCACCAGCGCGCCGTTCGCCAACGCAAGCTGCAGCCCGAACTTGCCCCAGCCGGGCTGGCTGCGCCAGGCGCCGATGGCCTTTAAACCGCGCCACAGCAAAAAGGCATTAAGCCAGGCCGACAGCGATGTGGCCAGCGCCAGGCCTGCGTGCGCCAAGGGGAAGATCAGTATCAGGTTGAGCACCATATTAGCGACCATGGCGATGATGCCAATTTTCACCGGGGTGCGAATGTCCTGGCGGGCAAAAAAGCCCGGCGCCAGCACCTTGATGACCATGAATGCCAGCAGGCCCGAAGAATAAGCGCGCAGGCTTTGAGCCGACATGGCCACATCGTAGTCAGTCACTTCGCCATAATGGAACAGAGTGGCAATGAGCGGCTCGGCCAGTAATCCCAGGGCCAGCGCAGACGGTACACCAATGATTAACACCGCTCGCACCGCCCAATCCAGAGTGGCGGAGAACTGATCCGCTGAGTCCGCTGTGTGCTTACGCGATAAACTGGGCAAAATCACCGTTGCAATGGCTATGCCGAACACCCCTAAAGGCAACTCCGCAAGGCGGTCGGAATAGTACAGCCACGACACACTGCCGGTTTGCAGAAACGAGGCAAGAACGGTGTCCAGCAGCAGGTTTATCTGGCTTACCGACACGCCGAACAGCGCCGGCACCATCAGCTTCAGAATCCGGCTAACGCCTTCGTGGCGGTAATCCACCCGGGGCCGCGGCATCAAGCCCAGACGCATCAAAAACGGTAGTTGAAAAAACAGTTGCAGCGCACCGGCAATTAACACACCCCAAGCAAGCGCCATTATCGGCTCGTTCATAAGCGGCGCTAGCCAGACGGCGGCAGCAATCATCGCCAGATTCAGCAACACCGGTGTAAACGCGGGAACAGCAAAGCGGTCATAGCTGTTGAGAATGCCACCGGCGAACGCCGTCAACGAGATCAGCAACAAATAAGGGAAGGTGATCCGTAACATGTCGCTGGCTAATGCAAATTTTATGTCGTCACCTAAAAAACCCGGGGCAAACACCGCCGTCAGCACCGGCGCGCCGAGCATGGCCACCAGAGTGACCCCCAACAGTACCAGGCCCAACGAGCCGGCAACCGCATCCACTAGGCGCTTGACTTCAGTCGCCGGCTGGTTTTCACGATAAGACGACAGCACCGGCACGAACGCTTGCGAAAACGCACCTTCGGCAAACAACCGACGGAGAAAATTAGGAATCTTGAAGGCCACAAAAAACGCGTCGGCACCGGCACCGGCACCAAAATAGCGAGCAATCACCATATCCCGCACCAGCCCCAGCACCCGCGACGTCATGGTCATCATTCCTACGACACCCGATGAACGCAGCAGGCCCGGCGCAGGTTTAATTGCGCTCACGGCGGGCACCGTCGGCTCTGATGGGCGCGGCGATTCGGGTGTCGGGCCTTGGGGCCCGGGAGACTGCTCAGACATGGTGTTTTGACCGAAAAAATGGAGAGACTGGAGTTTATCACAAGCCTTGCATTCGCTGGCATTGATCACTTTTGACTTGACAAGTCTCGCCGTTGGCGGCATAATTCCGCGTCATTTATTTCGACGCGCTGGATCTGGCGCGCCCGCGATGAAAGAGAGTTGCGATACGGGTGACTGAACGGTTACTGTAACTGCATCTGGCGCTCTCAAACCAAATATTCAGCAACGAATTCAAGTACTTTCAGGAGTTTTACGGTGGCAAATTCCCCGCAATCCAAAAAGCGTGCACGTCAAAACGAGAACAGTCGCAAGCACAACACCAGCCTGCGTTCCATGGCTCGTACGTACATGAAAAAGATTCATGTTCAAATCGCCGAAGGCAACTATGAAGGCGCGAAAGCTGCTTTTTTGCAAGCCCAGCCGATTCTGGACAGCATGATCAACAAAGGCATCTTCCCCAAGAACAAGGTTGCTCGCATTAAGAGCCGCCTGAATGTCAAGGTGAAGGCACTGCAAGCGGCGTAAGCCAATTTAGTGCACGAAAAACCGGCCAGCTGGCCGGTTTTTTAATGTTTGCAGAAACGGCGAGAGATCACGCTAACAAACTACCACCATCTAAGAGGCAATCACCATGTTGTCGCGGTGAATCAGCTCTTCACCGGTCATAAAGCCCAGCAATTCCATAATGCGTTCACTGGACTGACCAGCAATCAAACGTGCAGCAGCAGCGTCGTAATTCACCAGGCCACGAGCCACTTCATTACCCTGCTCATCCAGACACGCCACCATCTCGCCGCGGCGGAATTCACCACTGATACGGGTAACGCCTACAGGCAGCAAGCTGCGACCACCCTGTCGCAACACCCGCGCCGCGCCATCATCAATCACTAAAGTACCCCGGGTTTGCAGGTGACTGGCCAGCCACTGCTTGCGAGCCGCTACACGGCCCTGCTCCGGCAATAAAAGCGTACCTAGCGCCTCGCGTTCACGCAGCCGGCTCAGAACATTGTCGATGCGCCCGCCCACAATCACCGTGAAGGCCCCTGAGCGTGCTGCTAACCGCGCCGCACGAAGCTTGGTCTGCATGCCCCCACGGCCAAGCGCGCCAGCGCTGCTGCCGGCCATAGCATCCAAATTGCGGTTGCTGGCGAAGCACTCGTTCACCAATGTTGCGTCGCTGTGTTTACGCGGGTCTTTATCAAACAGACCCAGTTGATCTGTGAGGATAATCAGGCCGTCGGCCTCGACCACGTTGGCCACCAACGCACCAAGGGTATCGTTGTCACCAAAACGAATTTCATCGGTCACCACCGTGTCGTTCTCGTTCACGATCGGCACGACGCCCAACTCCAATAACGCCCGCAGGGTGCTGCGGCCATTCAAATAACGCTTGCGATCAGACAGGTCGTCGTGGGTCAGAAGAATCTGGGCAGTGTGTATGCCGTGGCGCTTGAACTGTGCCTCCCAGGTTTGTACCAATCCCATCTGCCCTACGGCCGCGGCTGCCTGCAATTCATGCGCCTGCTGCGGCCGGCGAGTCCAGCCTAACCGGCTCATGCCCTCGGCAACAGCGCCGGATGACACCACCACCAGCTCTACACCGGCCGCAACCAGCGCGGCCATCTGATCTACCCAGCGGCCCAGAGCAGGCACGTCCAGCCCTTCACCATCGTTGGTTAGCAGGGCACTTCCGATTTTCACCACCAGGCGGCGAGCCTGTTGCAGTTGGGCGCGTTCAGTCATGATTTGAATACGGTCTCTTACGGGTGCCACTTATTCCGGCGCGTAAACCACTTCTACATCACCATCATCGTCGTCAAAGTCATCATCGTTGTCTTCTTCGCGGGCTGCGCGGCGAGCCATCTTTTCTTCGGTAATGCGGGCGCGGGCCTCTTCATCCATCTGGCGACGACGAGCGGCTTCCTGCTCGGCCGCTTCGGGGTTTTCCGCTTCTTCTGCCGCACGCTCTTCAATCCAGCGCATAACGGCTTGAGTCAGGGGTTTGGTACCTTCGCCACTCAGAGCAGAGATGCTGAATACCGGGCCTGTCCATTCCAGCTCATCAACGATGGCCTGACAATGAGCCTCGCGCTCGTCTTCCGGCACCATATCGACTTTATTCAACACTAGCCAGCGATCGCGATTGGCCAAGGTTTCGCTGAACTTTTCAAGCTCGTAAGCGATGGCTTTTACCGCGTAGGCCGGCGATGAACCGTCGTAAGGGGCCACATCTACCAAGTGAAGCAGTAGGCGGGTACGCACCAGGTGCTTCAGAAAACGGATGCCCAGACCGGCGCCTTCGGCTGCACCCTCGATTAGGCCGGGGATGTCGGCAATCACAAAACTTTGGTGATTTTGCACTCTGACCACGCCCAGGTTTGGCACCAGGGTGGTAAACGGATAGTCCGCCACTTTTGGCGTCGCCGCAGATACAGACCGAATGAAGGTCGATTTACCGGCATTGGGCATACCCAACAGCCCCACATCGGCCAGTACTTTCAGCTCTAGCCGCAGATTCCGGGTTTCACCCTCAGAGCCTTTCGAAGTCTGCCGTGGAGCACGGTTAATAGAGGACTTGAAGCGGGTGTTACCCAGGCCGTGAAAACCACCCTGAGCGACTTTCTGGCGCTGACCTATGCGGGTCAGGTCACCCAGAACTTCGTGCGTGTCCATGTCAACTATGGTGGTGCCTACCGGTACCGGCAGCACCAGATCTTCGCCTTTGATACCAGTGCAATTGCGGCCGGAACCCTGTTGGCCGTTATGAGCTCTGTGCTGGCGCTGAAAGCGGTAGTCAATCAAAGTGTTCAGGGCATCGTTGGCCTCCAGATACACAGAACCGCCATCGCCACCATCGCCACCGTCAGGCCCGCCCCGAGGCACGTATTTTTCACGACGGAAACTCAGGCAACCGTGGCCGCCCGTACCTGCTTCCACAATGATGGTGGCTTCGTCTACAAATTTCATATTAGCTGTTGCTCTTTATGGTATTGGCTGCTGTTCTTTACAATGTTGGCTGAAGCTCTTGCTGATCACTGTGCACTAAAGGCGAAACCCTACAAACCAAAAAACCCCGCAGCCTCAATGAAGCAGTGCGGGGCTTTCGGAGACCACTACTTATGCAGCTGAGACGATGCTTACATATTTGCGGTTCTTAGGGCCTTTTACTTCAAACTTCACCTGACCTTCGGCTTTCGCGAACAAGGTGTGATCCTTGCCCAGTCCAACGTTAGTGCCTGGGTGAAAGCGAGTGCCACGCTGACGAACAATGATGCTGCCTGCGGATACGCTTTCGCCGCCGTAGCGCTTCACACCAAGTCGTTTCGACTCGGAATCGCGACCGTTACGGGTACTACCTGCTGCTTTTTTATGAGCCATGATAAGCCTCCTAATTAAGGGGTGATTCCCGAGATTAGCCCTGAATACCCGTGATCTTTACTTCAGTAAACCACTGACGGTGGCCCTGACGCTTCATAGAATGCTTCCGGCGACGGAACTTGATGATCTGAATCTTATCGTGACGACCGTGGCTGACAACTTCCGCAGTCACTTTGGCGCCGTCAACAACTGGCGCGCCTACTTTAACGTCGTCGCCGTTGGCGATCAGCAAAACACGGTCGAACTCAAAGTTACTACCGGTTTCTACTTCCAGCTTCTCTAGCTTCAGAGTTTCGCCTTCCTTTACACGGTGCTGTTTGCCACCGCTAACAATAACTGCGTACATGTCTACTCTCCGCGATTGACCCACCCCTGCTCTTATCCACCTGGTTCTAAGGGAAGCGCTTTGGCAACCCTATAGCAGGGAGCGCAGGTTGGGATGAGTTGGGCGCGTGATTGTACGAAAAGCCGCCACGCAATACAAGCTGTGTTGACACTCTTCGCCTTGTTACCTAGCATTGCCGCGATCCACCTGTTTTATCGACAGCAACAACACCGCCAAACACCGGAACCCTTCATGACAGCCCAACGCATCTACGACACCGTGGCAAACGACTTCAGCCGCGTTAACGAACTGATTATCCAGCGTTTGTCATCCGATGTTCCGATGGTCGAAAAAATTGCGCAGTACATCATTGAAAGCGGTGGCAAGCGCCTGCGACCGCTACTGGTTCTGCTCGCAAGCCGCGCTACCGGCTATAACGAAGACAATCACCTGAAACTGGCCGTTGTTATCGAATTTTTGCACACCGCCACCCTGCTCCATGACGACGTGGTGGACACCTCCGACATGCGCCGGGGGCGCAGCACCGCCAACGCCAAGTGGGGCAACGCACCCAGCGTGCTGGTGGGCGACTTTTTATACGCCCGCGCGTTTGAAATGATGGTCGAGCTAGAAAGCCTGCCAATTATGAAGGTGCTATCACACGCCACCGCAGTGATAGCCGAAGGCGAAGTGATGCAACTGATGAACGTGAAGAACCCAGACTTGACCGAAAGTCAGTACATGCAGGTGATTCATAACAAGACGGCGATGCTGTTCGAGGCATCTTCGCACTCCGGCGCCTTGCTAGCCGGCGCAAATCACGCCCAGGAAGAAGCGCTGAAGAATTATGGAAAACATCTGGGGCTGGCATTTCAACTGGTGGACGACGTACTGGACTATCGCGGTGACGCCGAAACCATGGGTAAAAACGTGGGTGACGACCTGGCCGAAGGTAAAACCACATTACCGCTGATTTATGCCATCGCCAACAGCAGCGATGACGAAAAACAGCTGATTCGCCGCGCGATCCGCAAGGGCGGGCTAGACGATCTGCAACCGGTTATGGCGATTATAAACACCACCGGCGCGCTGGATTACGCCATGGACAAAGCCAAAGATCAGGCACAGCAGGCCAAGGACTGCTTGCAAAGCCTACCCGCTAGCGAACACCTCGACGCGCTCTACCTGCTGACCGACATTGCGGTTGCCCGCATCAGCTAAACAGCAGCCACCCGGCAATCAAAACCCTTATATCCACAAAAAACCTGCATCGTTGCGATGCAGGTTTTTTGTGGCACGCAGCCTTTCCAAAACGTGAGCGTTATTCGAAAGCCCAGCGCAGGAAGTTTTTCTTCTCTTCGTCTGAGGCGTTTGCCCACACAGCCTTCAGAGTGTCCAGAGCATTGCCTTGCGCTGCGGCTGACGTCGCTTGAACGCCGGCTATTCCCGGAATAGGTGTTCTGGCGAGTGCTTGGCTTGGCACGTAATTCGTTGATACGGTCGCTACCTGGCCAGCACTGCTTACAATCTCCGCTGAAAAATCTTTCATCTCACGCTCGGCTTCTCTGCGCGTTGTCGGCTCGTCAAAACGGAACTCGTAGACAGTACCGGCTTTGGCGTCAAAGCTGGCCAACTGCGGCTTGCTTTCAACAATATCGACCTTGGACTCGCCATTATCCACGACGGTGGTCTTTGCCCAGATAGTCTTATAAATAAACACCACATCGTTCTGACCGGGCAAAAGAGCGTAGTCGAGCGCCAGATCGTCCATCAGGAAGTTGCCCACGGAACGCCCGTTAACCGCCGTTACCCGAATCTCTCCCGGTGCTTTCAAAGTCGCCGCATTCACGGCCTGAGCCGCGTTACCTTGCCAGGTTTCTACACGGCTCACGGAGCTGGAACAGCCAGCAAGAACGACCAGCATAACGGCAGGAAGCAGCAACCTGAAAACAGAAAACGAGCCAGACAGACGGCGATGATTCATTGGATCTCCTTGATGCAACAATAAAGAAAAGGTGCAAAATCAACTGTATCGGCTACAGCCAGCTTTTGTTCTACGCATTCTGACCAGCGACCGTGAGCAGGGCAAGCGCCGCAGGGCCAATTTCACAAAAACCATGCCGTTGTCAGGAAAAAACCTGCGGCATAATCCATAAATCAATCAAGTAAAGGCAAACCAAGGCCATTATGGCGGCCACTACGTCATCCACCATAATACCGAAGCCCCCAGGCAGGCGCTCGTCCAGCCAATTAATGGGCCACGGCTTTATAATGTCAAACAAACGGAACATGACGAACGCAAGTAATACGCCAACGATGTGGTCTGGAAACAACCCCAAGGCAATCCACATGCCCACAAACTCGTCCCAGACAATACCACCGTGATCGTGCACTTTCAGATCGCGGGCGGTTTTTCCGCACAGCCACACTCCCACAATAAACGCCAGAGCCACAATGGCCCAGTATATGGGCTGGGGTAGCCAGGAAAACGTATACCAGATAGGAACGGCTGCCAGACTACCCCAGGTTCCGGGTGCACGGGGCATTGCGCCGCTGCCAAAGCCAAACGCAAGAAGATGAACAGGATCGCGCAAAAATCCGGGTGGCAATACACCTTCCGGCAAATCCGGTCCTGTTGAAAAGTCGTTCTGGCTCATCGGGGCCCTGACGCAGTATGAAGAATGTCGGCCACCCGCTGCTAAGTGATCGAAAAGTGATCGAAGCCCGGACGCTGTGAATAAACCATACCTGCGTCTGCATTTAGCCGCAAGCCTGGCTCCTGCTGCACCTGCCCGATAACCGTAAGCTGCTGTTGCAACTCGCGGCTGGCGGCGGCCCAGCGCTGTTCGGGAACAGTTACGCAGAGTTCGTAGTCGTCGCCGGACTGCAATGCAAACCCTGCCGCTGCGCCGCCCTTGATCCGCCGCAAGGCTGGCGACAGAGGCAGCGCTGCAAGATCGATGGTTGCGCCCACGCCAGAGGCTCGCAAAATATGCAGCAAATCAGCATGCAGCCCATCAGAGATATCAATCGCTGCGGAAGCCATTGAACGCAGCGCAATACCCAATTCCAGCCGTGGCTGCGGGCAATGGTAGCGCTGCAGTAAACTGGCTGCGTCAGTCGCGGGAGCCGTGTCGTACAAAAACTCCAGCGCCGCACCGGCATCACCCAGCTGGCCGCTAACGCACACCAGGTCTCCCTCACGTGCGCCGTCGCGACGCAGAGCCTGACCCTGGGGAACGGTGCCATGCACTTGCAGGCTTAGCGTCAGGGGGCCTCGAGTCGTATCACCTCCCGCCAGCACAATGCCAAACTGTTGGCCGGCCTCGGCTAGCCCGGCGGCAAAGCCTTCCAGCCAGGCTTCATCGGCGGCAGGTAAGGTCAGAGCCAGTGTAAAACACACCGGCTGTGCGCCCATAGCGGCCAGATCACTCACTGCCACAGCGAGCGCGCGCCACCCCAAAAAGCGAGGACAATAACCAAGCGGAAAGTGCACACCTTCAACCAGCGTGTCCACTGAAAACACCAAGTCTTGATTGGCAGGCACACGCTGAATAGCGCAATCATCACCCACTCCAAGCAACAAACCTGAGCCGTCTAAGGCGGGCTTCGTCGCCTTCGCCATTGGCGCAAAGTAGCGGCGAATCAGCTCAAACTCGCCCATGGCAGCCACTAACGCGGGCGGATTTCAGCCAGCCGCAGCCGCCGGCTTAATTTGTCCAGTATGCTGTTTACAAACCGGTGGCCCTCGGTACCGCCAAAGCGTTTCGCCATTTCAATGCCTTCATTAATGACGACTTTGTAGGGCACATCCAAGCGGAATTTCAGCTCATAGGCGCCTAAGCGCACAATGGCCAGTTCTACCGGATCTACCTCTTGCAACGGGCGATCCAGAAACGGTTCGATCAAGCGGTCCAATTCAGCCTGCTCACGGCTGGTGCCGTGCAGCAGGTCACGAAAATACAACAGATCCACTTTGCTCATGTCGTTATCGACCATGAACTCGGCTTCAATGTTAGAAACTGCGCTTTTGCTGAAATGGCGTTGGTATAGCCCTTGCATAGCCATTCCACGGGCGCGGCGGCGATCACCGGCTTTGGGCTGGGCGGCTTTTCCCGGACTGGAAGTCGGCTCGGGGGTTGAACCGGGAATAGTGTCTTCGGGTAGGCTCATTACTCACCCAGCTTCTTGAACAGGCTGACCATTTCAAGCGCTGTAACGGCCGCTTCTGCGCCTTTATTACCGGCCTTGGTGCCTGAACGTTCAATAGCCTGTTCGATGGAATCCACAGTCAGAACACCAAAGGCTACCGGAATATCGGTTTCCAGGCTGACAGCACCCAAACCACTGGCAGCTTCGCCAGCAACGTACTCAAAGTGCGGCGTGCCACCACGAATAACAGCGCCCAGAGCAATAATGGCGTCGTAATTGCCGGTTTCTGCAACTCGCTTGACCGCCAACGGCATTTCGTAAGCACCTGGTACACGAATGACAACAATGTCTTCATCCGCGATACCGTGGCGGGTCAGGGTATCCAGAGCACCGTCCACCAGGCTCTCTACCACAAAACCGTTAAAACGCCCCACAACCAGAGCATAACGGCCGCTGCAGTGGATAAAATCGCCTTCAATTACTTGAACTTCCGCCATCGGTGGCTCCTGTCAGGCTGCCGCAGCATACGGCAGCGGATTAATCATTCGGGGATATAAGGCACGTACTCGACCACTTCCAAATCAAAGCCGGAAATGGCGGAGAATTTCATCGGCGGGCTTAACAGGCGCATTTTGCCCACACCAATATCTCGCAGAATTTGCGAACCAGTGCCCACCGTAAAGTACACGCCAGAGCTGTCTTTGCCGGCACCGCTGCGGCCATGTTCATAGAATTCCTGAATACGGTCTTCCAGGTTGTAACTGTCTTCAGCGCCGTTGAGCAAAACCACAACACCGAGCTCCTCAGCAGCCACTTTTTGCAGCGCCCGATGCAACGGCCAACTACGAGAATCGCGCCGGCGGGCTCCGAGCAAGTCGCGCAGGGTATCGGTAATGTGTACACGCACATGCACCGACTGCTCTGGAGAAATGTCCCCCATGGTTAAGGCCAGATGAATGGTGCCATGGATGCTGTCACGGTAAGTGTGCAGCTTAAACAGGCCGTATTCGGTGTCCAGCTCGTTTTGCTCTATGCATTCAACCGTGCGTTCGTTGGTGGTGCGATAGTGAATCAGGTCTGCGATGGTTCCGATTTTCAGGTTGTGCTCGGCGGCAAAGGCTTCGAGGTCTTCGCGCCGCGCCATAGAGCCATCATCTTTCATGATTTCACAAATCACGCCCGCCGGCTCACAACCCGCCAACGCAGCCAGATCGCAGCAAGCTTCGGTGTGGCCAGCTCGGCTGAGCACACCGCCGGCGTCTGACATCAGCGGGAAAATATGGCCCGGCTGCACCAAATCTGATGGTTGGGCATCGCGGCCTACAGCTGCCTGCACCGTCCGAGCGCGGTCAGCAGCAGAAATTCCGGTGGTAACACCCTCTGCCGCTTCAATAGACGCAGTAAACTTAGTACCAAAACCGGAAGCATTTTGGTTGACCATCAGCGACAGGCCCAGCTGCTTACACCGATCGCGGGTCATCGGCATGCAGATCAGCCCACGACCAAAACGCGCCATAAAATTGATGTGTTCAGCCTCGCAATGTTCGGCCGCCATGACCAGATCGCCCTCGTTCTCGCGATCCTCGTCGTCCATCAAAATGACCATTTTGCCCTGACGAATATCTTCAACAATATCTTCGATCGTATTCAGTGCCATACGAGGTTGCACCCTTGCAGCGCTCCTGCCCGGAGCCACCGTGAATTGAAAGTTAGCGACGCGCCAGAATCAGCCTCTGGTCAGCGCCGAGCTGACGCCGGTCAAGCACCTGCCATTGTATTTTGTCTGCCATGGATTCCAGCGGCAAATTAGCCGTTGGCCGCCCGGTACTGCCAAGGAATACCGGGGCCTGATAGAGCCAGAGCTCATCCACCAGATCCTCACTGATAAAGCTGCCTGCCAGAGTTGGCCCGGCCTCTACCAGCACTTCATTGATGCCTATGTCGCCCAACGTATCCAACATTTCAGCCACGTTTACACCCTTGTCGTGCCAGGCTACGCCGCGCAGGCGTATGCCCAACGCAGCCAGATCCTGAGCCGCGCTGGTCGCCAGCGAGGCCGTAGCACAGAATACTTGTACTTTACCGCCGCGGAAGATCTTCGCAGATGCTGGCGTGCGGGTATCGCGGTCGGCAATTACCCGTAGCGGTTGCCGCCCGGGCTCGGTGGCGCTGCCAATATCGCCCATTTCTTCGCGCCGCACCGTTAGCGACGGATCATCCGCCAGCACCGTACCCACTCCGGTCAGAATGGCGTCGCTCATGGCGCGCAAGCGCTGAACGTCACTGCGCGACTCTGGCCCAGTAATCCATTGGCTCTCACCCGATGCCATAGCCGTGCGACCGTCCAGACTCGCGGCCATTTTTAGCCGTACCCACGGGCGCCCGCTGGTCATACGCTTCATAAAGCCCGGATTTAACTTAGCGGCCTCGCCTGCTAACAAACCCACATGAACGCGAATACCGGCCGCCCTGAGCATCTCCAACCCGCGCCCGGACACATTGGGATTTGGGTCCAGCGTAGCAGCAAAAACCCGTGCCACGCCGGCTTCTATAAGTGCTTTGGCGCAGGGCGGTGTGCGCCCGAAATGACTGCAGGGTTCTAAGGTGACATACGCCGTAGAGCCGCGGGCAGCAGTACCAGCCAGGCTCAACGCACGCACTTCGGCGTGGGCTTCTCCGGCGCGTTCGTGCCAGCTTTCACCTAGAATGCGATCTCCGCGGGCAATCACGCAGCCCACACGGGGGTTCGGGTGAGTGGAATAACGGCCACGCCAGGCCAACTGAACAGCGCGGGCCATAAAGGCCCGGTCGCGAGTGGTGATCATGACTTTTTTTCCGCGCCCGAATCCGCCAGCGCCTTAGCTACATCTGCAACCGAATCACCATTGCCGGCGGTAAGACGCTCGATTTCTTCCTTGAATTCGTTCACATCCTGAAAGCTACGATACACCGAAGCAAATCGCACGTAGGCTACTTTGTCTAGCTGGCGCAGCTCAGTCATCACCTCTTCACCCAAACGCATAGATTTTACTTCGCGCTCGCCGGTAGCCCGCAGTTGCGCCTTAATGTGGCTCAGAGCGGTATCTATTTGTTCGATACTGACCGGGCGTTTTTCCAGCGCTTTCATCAACCCGGAACGCAGCTTTTCTTCGTCAAAAGGCTGTCGTGTGCCATCCTGTTTCACGACCCGCGGCATAACCAGCTCGGCAGTTTCAAAGGTAGTGAACCGTTCGCGGCACGAAAAACATTCCCTGCGGCGACGCACCTGATTTCCCTCTGCCACCAGGCGCGAGTCAATCACTTTGGTATCGTCTTCACCACAGAATGGACAATGCATAATCAGAAACTCTGGAGAGAACCCCAGGCCCAGCCCAAACGGGCCTGGCCTGGGGTAACAACTGGCAACTTACGCGTATACCGGAAAGCGGGCGCACATGGCTTCAACCTGCCCGCGCACACGGTCAATCACGGCTTCGTCGTTCAGGTCGGCAAGAATGTCACAAATCCAGCCGGAAAGTTCGCGACATTCTGCTTCGGCAAAACCACGAGTGGTAACAGCCGGCGTACCAATGCGCAGACCCGACGTAACGAAAGGCGAGCGTGGATCGTTCGGTACCGCGTTTTTGTTCACGGTAATATGAGCCCGGCCCAGTGCTGCATCGGCGTCTTTACCGGTGATGTCCTGTTTGATCAGGCTTAACAGGAACAGGTGGTTTTTAGTACCGCCAGACACCACGTCAAAACCGCGATCAACGAACACTTCGGCCATGGCCGCAGCGTTTTTGACCACTTGCTGCTGATAAGTCTTGAACTCGGGGCTCATAGCCTCTTTGAAGCAGATCGCCTTGGCCGCAATCACGTGCATCAACGGGCCACCTTGGCCACCGGGGAATACCGCGGAGTTCAGCTTCTTGTGCAGCGATTCGTCGTCACAGGCTAGAATCAGCCCGCCGCGGGGACCGCGCAGGGTTTTATGAGTGGTGGTGGTCAGCACGTGAGCGTGAGGGACTGGGTCAGGGTAAACACCCGCTGCCACCAAGCCGGCGACGTGCGCCATGTCGACAAACAGGTAAGCACCTACCTTATCAGCGATCTCGCGAAAACGCGCAAAATCAAGATACTGCGAATAAGCGGAGAAGCCGGCAATGATCATCTTCGGCTGATGCTCGACCGCCAACGCCTCCACGTCGTCGTAATTGATCAGACCCGTATCGGTGTCGATACCATATTGAACAGCGTTGTAAATTTTGCCGGAAAAATTCACGCTGGCGCCGTGGGTCAGGTGGCCACCGTGGGCCAGGCTCATGCCCAATACCGTATCACCCGCATTCAGCAGAGCTAGAAACACCGCCGAGTTGGCCTGTGAACCAGAGTGCGGCTGCACGTTGGCGTAGGCCGCTCCGAACAATTCTTTGGCACGGTCAATAGCCAGCTGCTCGGCAATGTCTACAAACTCACAACCACCGTAGTAACGCTTGCCGGGATAACCTTCCGCGTACTTGTTGGTCAAATCACTGCCCTGCGCTTCCATCACCCGCGGGCTGGTGTAGTTTTCCGACGCAATCAGCTCGATATGAGCTTCCTGGCGATGGCTCTCCGCCTGCATGGCGTTCCAGAGCTCGTCGTCAAAACCGGCGATTTTCATATCACGATTAAACATGGATGCGCTGCCTCTGTGTGCTTGGCTGACCGTAAAATTTAGCCCGCTATCATAGCTCATTGTCGGGGGTAAAATCACCCTTTAAACCGCCAGCGATTGTTGACGCAGGCCAACACATAATTCCGTACTGTTCAATTCGGGGACAGATTTGACCTTGCATACGGATTTAAAATCTGTCCCCAGATACAGTGAAATCTACTTCAATTGCTATAACTGGGCCATTTCGCTACCTTACTGCGGTTAATTCCGCACATTTGAAACCCCGGAGGATTCCACTCTTATGGCCCAGTACGTATATACAATGAACCGCGTTGGCAAAGTGGTTCCGCCCAAACGCGAGATACTCAAGGACATTTCCCTGAGTTTTTTCCCGGGCGCCAAAATTGGCGTGCTCGGCTTGAACGGGTCGGGTAAATCCACTCTGCTGCGCATCATGGCCGGCATTGATCAGGATTATTCGGGCGACGCCCGCCCTCAGCCCGGCATCAATGTCGGCTACCTGCCCCAAGAGCCAGAGCTGGACGACAGCAAGACCGTTAAGGAAATTGTCGACGAAGCCGTGGCCGAAGTTCACAACGCGTTAGCAGAGCTTGACCAAGTGTACGCCGCTTATGCCGAACCGGATGCCGACTTTGACGCCTTGGCCAAAAAGCAGGAAAAACTTGAGGCTGTAATTCAGGCCACCGACGGCCACGACATTGAACGCAAAATGGAAGTCGCTGCCGATGCCCTTCGCCTGCCGGCCTGGGACCAGATGGTAAAAAACCTGTCCGGTGGTGAACGCCGCCGCGTTGCACTTTGCCGCCTGCTACTGTCGGGCCCAGACATGCTGCTGCTGGACGAGCCCACTAACCATCTGGATGCCGAATCGGTTGCTTGGCTGGAGCGATTTTTGCACGACTATGAAGGCACCGTTGTGGCCATCACTCACGACCGTTACTTCCTGGATAACGTTGCCGGCTGGATTCTAGAGCTGGATCGCGGCCACGGCATTCCGTTTGAAGGCAATTACAGCCAATGGCTGGAAAACAAACAGAATCGCCTGGAAATGGAATCCAAGCAAGAAGCCTCACATCAAAAAGCCGTGAAACACGAGCTGGAATGGGTGCGCAGTAACGCCAAAGGCCGCCAGTCCAAGAGCAAGGCCCGCCTGGCGCGCTTTGAAGAAATGAGCTCGCAAGAATTCCAGAAGCGCAACGAGACCAACGAATTGTACATTCCACCCGGGCCCCGCTTGGGTGACCAGGTGATTGAAGTCAACGGCATTAACAAAGCTTTTGGCGATCACCTGCTGTATGAAGACGTGTCTCTACGGGTACCACAAGGCGCCATCGTGGGCATCATCGGCGGTAACGGCGCGGGTAAATCGACCCTATTTCGCATGATTGTCGGCAAAGACCAACCCGATGCAGGCAGCATTATCATCGGCGAGACCGTAAAGCTGGCTTATGTTGACCAGAATCGCGATCTGGACGGCAGCAAAACCGTTTGGGAGCTGCTCAGCGAAGGCCAGGACACGATCAAGATAGGCAACTACGAAACGCCGTCAAGAGCCTATGCCGGCCGCTTTAACTTCAAAGGCGCCGACCAGCAAAAACGGGTGGGCGACTTGTCCGGTGGCGAGCGCAATCGCTTGCACCTGGCCAGCCTGTTAAAAGAAGGCGGCAACGTGCTGCTGCTAGACGAACCTACTAACGATCTAGACGTAGAAACATTGCGCGCTCTGGAAGAAGCCCTATTGAACTTTCCTGGTTCGGCTTTGGTAATCTCTCACGATCGCTGGTTTCTAGACCGGGTAGCTACTCACATTTTGGCGTTTGAAGACGATGGCGAAGTGATTTATTACGAAGGCAACTTCAGTGACTACGACGAAGACCATAAGAAACGCAAAAGCGATTCGGCCATGGTGCCACAACGCATAAAGTACAAAAAGTTAGCGTGATTTAATCAGCTTTGGGAGTCTGCACGCCCACGGGCGTCAGCAGATTCCCTAATTCCCGCTCCAACAAAGCAGGATCCCCAAGATTCAGCTCCACCAGCCTGCGCAAATGCGTGGCGCTATCCATATCTATGTACTGCACCTGAAACCCCAAATGCTGGTCTTCGACGTGGCGCAACACCACCGCCATCACAATACCAGCCTCGGTACCGTTCAGAAATACGGTTATCTCACAAAGCTCATCCACTGCCACAACCCATTGCGGCGGACGTTGCAAAAGCACGCCTTTCAGCGAAATATCCAGCACCTGAGCCTGCCAGATCTGCTCTTGCCACTGCACTTCGCAGGCGGCATCAAACTCAATGCGGTGAAAACGGCGTTGCTCGGTAGCGGGGGTTGTCACAAAGAACTCCTGACGGCGGGCTTACTATTGACTATAGACCGGCTCAAGACAAACCGAAAGTACCAATAGTTGGCGGCGTGACGGCTGTGCTCCGCCCTATTCGGAGGAACCTCCCACTTCTTAGGCGACAACCGGTCTCCAGACTGGGAACATTAGGGACGGATTTGAAATCCGTCCCTGGCCTTGTTCTTTCATCACTATGTTTGTGCAGATTTTGCTAAAGTTCGTCAAGAGCCGTCAGCGCGTCACTCAGCTTTGTCACCGGAATAACCTTCATGCCGTTAATGGCTTTACGCGGGGCGTTGCCTTTTGGCACCAGCGCGTGGGTAAAGCCATGCTTGGCCGCCTCGTTAATCCGCTCTTGGCCGTTGGGCACTGGGCGAATTTCGCCAGACAGACCTACTTCGCCAAAAATCATCAGATCTTGCGGTAGCGCCCGATCGCGGAATGACGACACAACGGCCGCCAAAAGTGCCAGATCGGCACTGGTTTCAGCGACTTTCACACCGCCCACCACATTCACAAACACATCCTGGTCCGCCACGTGCATGCCACCATGACGGTGTAAAACCGCCAGCAACATGGCCAGCCGGTTTTGATCTAGCCCCACGGCCACTCGCCGGGGATAACTACCCTGAGCCGTATCCACCAGCGCCTGAATTTCTACCAGCATGGGCCGAGTGCCTTCCCACACCACCATCACCACACTGCCGGGCGCAGTTTCTTCGCCACGATTCAGAAAGATAGCGGATGGGTTTTTCACTTCTTTCAGGCCCTGCTCCAGCATGGCGAACACGCCCAGCTCGTTCACCGCACCAAAGCGGTTTTTAATACCGCGCAAGGTGCGATAGCGGCTATCGCTTGAGCCTTCAAGCAAAATGGAGCAATCAATCATGTGCTCCAGCACTTTTGGCCCGGCTAGGCTGCCGTCTTTCGTGACATGTCCCACCAATAGCAAAATGGTGCCGGTCTGTTTTGCAAAGCGGGTCAGAAACGCCGCGCTTTCACGTACCTGTGACACGCTGCCGGGCGCCGATTCGGAATCGGCCACGTGCATCACCTGAATACTGTCAATCACCAGAATTCGTGGTTTTTCCACTTCAACGATCTGTAACAGCCGCTCAACGCTGGTCTCTGACAGCATTTTCAAATCTGAGGTGGGCAGGCCTAGCCGCTTGGCGCGCATAGCCACCTGTTGCAGAGATTCCTCGCCGGTTACGTAAAGCGCCGATACCGAGCTTGCCAAGTTGCACACAGCCTGTAACAGCAAAGTACTCTTACCGGCGCCGGGGTGCCCGCCCATCAACACCGCCGAACCTTCCACCAGGCCACCGCCCAGAACCCTGTCGAATTCCGCCATACCGGTGCTCAGGCGAACCTGTTCCGCCAAACTGACATCATTCAGGCTCTGCACCGCCGACAGGCTGCCGGCAAAACCTTCGAAGCGGGAACCGCGGGCGCTTTTATTGGCCTGTGCCGAAACGCCGCGAACCTCGCTGAGAGTGTTCCACTCCTTACAGGCCGTACACTGGCCCTGCCACTTGGAGAAGTCGGCACCACAGTCGGTGCAGACAAACGCGGTTTTCACTTTGGCCATAAATCAGCTCTGGTGCTGTTCGTTTTAATGGTGCTCTTAGTTCTGGTGGTGCTCTTAGTTCTGGTGGTACTGCGGGCTCAGCTCTACCACCGCTTCTATGAACGCGCCGGCGTGGGCAGGGTCTACATCCGGCGTAATGCCGTGGCCCAGATTAAAGATGTGGCCCGTGCCATGGCCAAAGCGACGCAAAATATCGCCCACCTCTTCACGGATACGCGCGGGCGGCGCGTACAGCATGGTTGGGTCCATATTGCCCTGCAGCACGACCTTATCGCCAACTCGAGCACGGGCGTCGCCAATGTCAGTCGTCCAGTCCAGGCCTACGGCATCCGCACCGCAATCGGCAATCGATTCAAGCCACTGGCCGCCGTTCTTGGTGAACACAATCACCGGAACCTTACGGCCTTCGCTTTCCAGATTCAGGCCAGCGATGATTTTGCGCATGTACTTCAGGGAGAACTCTTCATAGGCCCAGGTGCTGAGTACGCCGCCCCAAGTGTCAAAAATTTGCACCACTTGGGCGCCGGCGCGAATCTGCCCGTTCAGATAATCGGTGACCGCATCCGCCAAGTGGTCCAGCAACTTGTGCATGACTTCGGGCTGGCCGTACATAAGCTTTTTGGCTTCGCGGAAATCTTTCGACGAACCGCCCTCCACCATATAAGTGGCCAAGGTCCAGGGGCTGCCAGAGAAACCAATCAACGGCACCCGTCCGTTCAGCGCACTGCGGATCGTCGACACCGCATTCATCACGTAATCCAGATCGACCTCAGCGTTGAGTTTTGGCAGCGCGTCTACATCAGCGGCCGAACGGATGGTGTGTTTGAACTTCGGGCCTTCACCGGTTTCAAAATACAGACCCAGACCCAACGCGTCGGGAATGGTCAGAATGTCAGAAAACAGAATGGCTGCGTCCAGCGGGAAGCGCTCCAGCGGTTGCAGAGTTACTTCACAGGCTAGCGGCGTGTTTTTGCACAAACTGAGAAAATCACCGGCCTTGGCGCGGGTAGCGCGATATTCCGGCAGATAGCGACCGGCCTGGCGCATCATCCATACCGGCGTGCGGTCTACGGGCTGGCCCATCAGGGCGCGAAGGAAACGATCGTTTTTCAGTTCAGTCATAAAAATGTCCAGCGTTCTCAGTCATTAAAAGGTCATAACATTCAGCAGGCAATGATACCCCGTTTGTATCAATAAAAAAGGGCGACCTGTTTTTGACAGGCCGCCCTCTGATTCACATCAACGCCGATTTCAGATATCCAGATAATCCAGAATGCCTTCGGCGGCCTGGCGACCTTCCCATATGGCTGTTACCACTAAGTCGGAGCCCCGCACCATGTCGCCGCCGGCAAACACCTTGGGATTGCTGGTCTGGAAGGCAAAATCCGCTTGCTCCGGCGCCGTTACCAAGCCGGAATCGCTGGTGCTCACCTGGTGCTGGCCGAACCATTCTGCCGGGCTGGGACGGAAACCAAAAGCCACTAGCACCGCGTCTGCAGGAATGATTTCTTCACTGCCCGGAATCACTTCCGGACGGCGACGACCGTTTTCGTCAGGCTCGCCAAGCTCGGTAGACACCACCTTCACGCCTTCCACCTGACCGTCACCGACGATAGCCACCGGTTGGCGATTAAACATGAAGTTCACGCCTTCTTCGCGGGCATTCGACACTTCACGCCGTGAGCCGGGCATATTGGCTTCATCGCGACGGTAAGCACAGGTCACGCTGGCGGCTTGCTGGCGAATGGAGGTGCGATTGCAATCCATGGCAGTGTCTCCGCCACCAAGCACCACCACTCGCTTACCCTGCATATTGATGAAGTCCTCGGTACTGACTTCGAAGCCCAGACGGCGATTTACGTTAGAAATTAGAAATGGCAAAGCCGCATGAACGCCGGCCAGATTTTCGCCGGGAAAATCACCTTGCATGGAGGTGTAGGTGCCCATACCCATAAATACCGCATCGAAATCGCTGAGCAAATCGCTCATCTGGATGTGTTTACCCACCTCTGTGGACAGGCGAAATTCAACGCCCATTTCTTCAAACACGTTGCGGCGACGCGCCATTACCGACTTTTCCAGTTTGAACTCGGGGATACCAAAAGTCAGCAGCCCACCAATTTCCGGATAAATATCGAACACGACCGGCGTTACACCGCTACGCACCAGCACGTCGGCGCAAGCAAGACCCGCGGGCCCTGCCCCAATCACCGCTACGCGCTTGTCGGTGCGCACCACCTTAGACATATCCGGCTTCCAGCCCAGGGCAAAGGCAGTATCGGTAATGTACTTTTCTACCGAGCCGATAGTGACCGCGCCGTAACCATCATTCAAGGTGCAGTCACCCTCACACAAGCGGTCTTGCGGGCACACTCGCCCACACACCTCGGGCAGCGAATTGGTCTGATGGCAAAGCTCAACGGCCTTCATGATGTTGCCTTCAGCCACCAGCTTCAACCAGTTGGGAATGTAGTTATGTACCGGGCACTTCCATTCACAGTATGGGTTACCACATTCCAGACAACGGTGAGACTGGGACGCCGCCTGATTCTGGGTGATAGGTGTGTAAATTTCCTTGAATTCCTTTTTGCGCTTGCGGGCCGGAACCTTTTTCGGGTCTACCCGCCCTACTTCTACAAACTGGAAGTCGTTATTCAGTCGCTCTTTCATGGTTAGCTCTCTACATTCGTCTGTTCGCGCTGATTCACTTCGGGGCCTGTCCGTTGAGTGTCAACGGGCGGGCCCTCGCTGGCTTTATTCCGGGCGCGCCCGGGTATTGGCCAGCAGGCTGCTCAAGTTTGCGGCCTTGGGCTTCACCAGCCAGAACCGGCCAATGTAATCGTCAAAATTCGCCAGCAGTTGCTGACCCCACTCACTGGCAGTCTCCGCAATGTGTCCACGAATAACACTGCGCAGGTGGTTGCGATAAGCTTCCATACTTTCACTGGAGATTCGCTGTATCTCCACAAGCTCATGGTTGTATTTATCAACAAAGGTATTGTCTTGGTCCAGCACATAAGCAAAACCACCGGTCATACCTGCACCAAAGTTATGTCCAGTTTGACCCAACACCGTCACCAGGCCGCCCGTCATATATTCACAACAATGGTCACCGGCACCTTCTACCACCGAATGGGCGCCGGAATTGCGCACGGCAAAGCGTTCGCCGGCCGTACCTGCCGCAAACAAATTGCCGCCGGTAGCACCATACAGACAGGTATTACCGATAATCGCAGTTTCCCGAGCCTCAAAAACACTGCCGCGGGGGGGGTAAACCACCAGCTTGCCGCCGGTCATGCCTTTGCCCACATAATCGTTGGCGTCGCCTTCTAATATCAGGTTCAGGCCGGCGACGTTCCACACACCAAAGCTCTGACCAGCCGTACCGGTCAAATCCAGCGTAATGGGGGCGTCTGCCATACGTTGGTTGCCATGCAGAGCGGCTATTTCACCCGACAGCCGCGCACCAATAGAGCGGTCACAATTAGTGACTCGATAACTCCAGGCACCACCGCTCTTGTTATCGATGGCACTGCGAACGTCGCTGAGCATTTTTTCCGCAAGCGTACCCTTATCAAAGGGTTCATTGCGCGGAACCTGGCAGGTTTGCGGTTTATCCGCTGGAATCTGATCGTTGTTTAACAAGCGGTTCAGGTCCAGTTTGCGCTGGCGCTCGGTATCACCCGGCAGACGCACCAAAAGGTCTGTGCGGCCGACCAGCTCCTGCAAGGAGCGCACTCCCAACCGTGCCATCCATTCACGGGTTTCTTCCGCTACAAACCGGAAGAAGTTCATAGCCATTTCCACCGTGCCTTTGAAGTGTTCACCACGCAGATGCTCATTCTGGGTTGCCACACCTGTGGCACAGTTGTTCAGGTGGCAAATTCGCAGGAATTTACAACCCAGCGCTACCATCGGCGAGGTGCCAAACGCGAAGCTCTCGGCACCCAGAATGGCGGCCTTTACCACATCCAAACCGGTTTTTATGCCACCGTCGGTTTGCAGGCGAACTCTGCCACGCAAATCATTGGCTCGCAGCGCCTGCTGAGTTTCCGCCAGCCCCAGTTCCCAGGGCGAACCGGCGTAGCGGATTGACGTCAATGGGCTTGCCGCCGTACCGCCGTCGTAACCCGACACCGTAATCAGATCCGCATAAGCTTTCACAACGCCCGCTGCGATAGTGCCCACACCAGGCTCAGACACCAGCTTCACCGACACTAACGCTTGCGGATTAACCTGCTTTAAATCAAAAATCAGCTGCGCCAAATCCTCGATAGAATAAATGTCGTGGTGTGGTGGCGGCGAAATCAACGTTACGCCCGGCACCGAATAACGCAAACGAGCAATCAGCGCGTTCACTTTACCGCCTGGAAGCTGTCCACCCTCACCCGGCTTAGCGCCTTGGGCAATCTTAATCTGCATAACGTCGGCGCTGCGCAAATATTCAGCGGTAACGCCAAAACGACCTGAGGCTACCTGCTTTATTTTTGAACGTTTTTCGTTGCCATAGCGAGCCGGGTCTTCGCCGCCCTCACCGGAATTAGAGCGTCCACCCAGAGTGTTCATGGCCACCGCCAGGGCCTCATGGGCCTCTGGCGACAGTGCACCCAGGGACATCCCCGCCGAATCAAATCGAGTGAAAATCTGCTCTACCGACTCAACTTCGGCTAAGTCCACCGGCTGTATGCCTTCGCGAAACCCGAGCAGGTCCCGCAGGGTAGCCACCGGCCGATGATTAACCAACCCGGCGTACTCCTGATAATGGCGATAGTCGCCACTGGTGACGGCATCTTGCAACTTGGCCACAATATCCGGATTGAAGGCGTGATATTCCTGACCGTGCACGTACTTCAGAATGCCGCCCGGTGATAGTGGCTTGCGCGGCTTCCACGCCAGCTTGGCCAGCTGCTCCTGATCGTGCTGGAAGTCATAGAAATCGGCGCCCTGAATCCGGCAGGGCACGCCCTTGAAGCACAGATCAGCCACTTCATCGGCCAGACCGATGGCCTCAAACAGCTGGGCTCCGCGATAGGAGGCAATGGTGGAAATACCCATTTTAGATAGAATTTTCAACAGGCCTTTGTTAATACCCTTGCGGTAGTTATTCTTGGCATCGACAGGGTCCACCAGCATTTCGCCGGTACGAATCAGGTCATTAAGTACCTGATACGCCAGATATGGGTAAACCGCTGTAGCGCCAAAACCGAACAGCACCGCAAAATGGTGAGGATCTCGCGCCCAGCCCGTTTCTACCACAATGTTGGAGTCGCAGCGTAAGCCCTGAGCGACAAGATGATGGTGCACGGCACCGGTGGCCATGAGCGCGTTGACTGGCAGGTGGCCCTGTTGCAGGCCGCTGTCACGCAGAAGGATTTGCGATTTGCCATCACGCACTGCTTGTTCTGCAGTAGCGCACACCCGCCTGATTGCCTGCTGAAGACCTTCTTCCGGGGTATAGCTCAGCGCAATCGATGCGACTGCAAAACCGGGACGGTCATTCACCAACATACGCTGGAATTTGGCCGGCGACAGAACCGGGGTATTTAGAATCACTCGGTCGGCATGCTCAGCTCCTTCCTCGAACACATTGCGCTCGGCGCCCAGGCACGTTTCTAGCGACATCACGATGGCTTCACGCAACGGATCAATGGGAGGATTGGTAACCTGAGCGAACTTTTGGCGGAAGTAATCGGCCAAGTGACGCACTTTACTGGACAGCACGGCCATTGGCGTATCGTCGCCCATGGAACCTACTGCCTCCTGACCGTTTTCGCCCAGAGGACGGAGTACCTGGTCGCGCTCTTCAAATGACACGTTAAACATCTTTTGGTGAACCAAAAGTTCGTCCGAGCCAAGCAGCTCGAAATCCGGGGCGTCCTGATGCAGAGTCGACTCTACCCGCAGAGCGTTTTCCCGCAGCCAACGTTTATACGGCTGAGCCGTTTTCAGACGTTGATCGATATCGCGGGTGTGAAGAATCTCGCCGGTTTCTGTGTCAATGGCCAGCATCTGCCCGGGGCCAACACGACCCTTGGCTACTACGTCATCCGGCTTGTAACCGTAGGTACCGATTTCCGAGGCGACGGTGAGAAAATCGTTTGTGGTATGTACCCAGCGCGCCGGACGCAGACCGTTGCGATCGAGCATACACAAAGCGTAGCGACCGTCAGTCAATACCAAGCCGGCAGGGCCGTCCCAAGGTTCCATGTGCATGGAGTTGTATTCGTAAAAGGCGCGCAGGTCTGCGTCCATGGTGTCTACGTTTTGCCATGCCGGCGGTACCATCATCCGCGCAGCGCGGAACAGATCGACACCCCCGGCCAGCAGCAATTCCAGCATGTTGTCCATGCTAGAGGAATCGGATCCGGTCAGGTTAACCAGCGGTTGCAGCGTTTTCAGGTCCGGTAGGTGCGGCGAGCTAAATTTGGCTGCACGGGCAATCGCCCAATTCCGGTTACCATCAATGGTATTGATCTCGCCGTTGTGGGCAAGATAACGGAATGGCTGCGCCAGCGGCCAGCGCGGCATGGTGTTGGTTGAAAAACGCTGGTGGAAAACGCAAATGGCAGTCTGCAGATCCGGGTCGTCCAGATCGCGATAGAAATTCGCCAGGTCTGCAGGCATCATCAAGCCTTTATAGGCCAGTGTGCGGTGCGACAAACTGCAAATATAGAATTCACTGTCATCAGCCAGATCACGCTCGGCAAAACGGCGGCCAACAAACAAACTAATGCCAAATTCACTTTCTGGTTTACCCGCAGGCAATACAAACACTTGTTCAATGCGTGGCATACAATCCAGCGCCATAGGGCCCAGGCAAGAAGTATCGACCGGCACATCGCGCCATCCCATCACCTCCAGCCCCTGCTCACACAGACGTCTTTCCAGAACCGCCTTCGCGGCCGTCGCCGGGCCTTCTTCGGAGCTCAGAAACACCTGGCCCACAGCGAACAGATCACCCGGCTCTTTGCCAAACTGCGCACGGGCCACCTTGCGGAGAAAACTGTCAGGGCTTTGCAACAACAGCCCGCAACCATCGCCGGTTTTACCATCGGCAGCAATACCGCCGCGGTGAGTCATACACGTTAGCGACTCAATGGCGGTCTGTAGCAATTGATGGCTGGCTTCGCCCTTGGTGTGAGCAATCAGGCCAAAGCCACAGTTATCTTTGAATTCACCGAGTTGGTACAAGCCAGTTGTCATAAGCACAATCTCTCTGTAAAAGCATTTATTATCAACGAGCCACCGAAAATCACACAAATAGCTCTATGACATTTTTAACATAGGTACACCAGTCTACGCAGATGGAAATTCGCTGCTCAAATGGCAATTTAAAATATCTAATGTTATGCACCAGCACGGATCAAAAAAACTAGGGAATTCTGCTGGCGCACCAAAACGAGCCGATTTTGGACATTCAGGACTACAAACTCCGGTTCTCACGCACCCAGGGTTTCCCTGACACTAGGCCAGCGGGAAGAGTTTGAGCCGCCTGCTGTGCAGCATCCTTGCTGGGGTAAATGCCTTGAAAAACCATGAACCACTGCTTACCGTTACGTTCGCCGCGGGTGTATACCATCGCATCTACCTGCGGATAACGACGCAAAATATTCAATGCGGTCTGCTCCAGGTTGCCGGCCACAAGCTGAATGGTCCAGCCACCACTACTGCGGCGCTGCAGCAAGGGCACAAAGCGATCAAGCTTGGCCGGGGTAAAAGCTACCTGAGCAGGCACTGCCTCCACTGCGGTTCGCGGCGAAGGCACAGGTTGGGCTTTAGACACCATTTCCAGCTCCAACTCCAGCTCCGGCTCGACTACTGTTGCGGGTTCGGGCTCTGGATTATCAATAACCTGTTTTCTAGTGGTGTCACCGCCTGTAATAGAGCCTTCGCTTGTCGTTAGCTGGTTGCCTGAGCGCGATATTGACTGCGCCATGGTTTCGGGCTGTATCACCGACTCCCGCTCTAATTTGGGCTCCAAATCATCTGTAGCAACGACCGGCTCTGGTGCGCCCAAGGCCATTGACGACGTTGGCTGCGCTGCTGCGCCTTGCTCTGGTGCTACCTCCGGACCGACAGTTATACTTTTGCGCACGGGCTCTAACGTTTGCGTCTGGGCGCTGGTGTCTTCTTCGCTCATCACTGTGTCGTACTGGCGGGAAACAAACCACCAAGAAGCCGCCAGCAAAACCAGCGCCAGTAACGGCCATCCCAACGTACGCCAGGGCATTTTGGAACGGTGCCGTGTAGGTGCAGCCCTTACTGCCATATCCAGCCATACAGTTGGAGTTATACGTTGGATCGCGCAAAAGTTACCCAAACTGCGGGTATAAATCTGCTTTAAGCGATCTGGGCTTAACAATTCACCGGCATTGCCACCAGCAAGCTTCACCCTAGGCTGCAGATATTCCGCCAGTTCATCCCGGTTTAAAGGCGCCAGTGTAATCTGGTGCACCGTTCCCGAAGCCTGTTGCGCAAGCTCCATCATGCCAGGCAGCGCTTCCGTGCCGGCGAACACCGGTAAAGCGGCCAAACTACGATTGGCGCCCAAAAAACCGTTAAACAAAAGATTCAACAGCTCTGCCGGCGCCTGCTCGGCATTATCGATCAGCAGCACCATGCGCTGGCCTTTACCGGCACGTTGCTCAGACCATTTAAAAAACTGCGACAGGGCAGCCTTGGGACCAGCCTCTAAATCCAGGCAGCGAGCCACTATAGACAAGTCCCGCACCAGTGCCTGAGGGCTACCCAACGCTGCACTACCCAAGCGATGAAATTCCAGCCGAGACGATTCACTGCGCACAAGTTCTGCCAGCAGGCGGGTTTTGCCTAGCCCGGATGGGGCGCTGACCAACACGGCCATGTCGCCGAAACTACTCATCTGACGCAAGGATTCAAGAGCCGATTGGCGCTGCGCGCCGGTAAAAAACGGCGCTTCCATCGCGGAAGGATCTGCCCGCAGACCAAAGCGCTCCTGCAGGCGGGGGAAAAGACCCCCGGCTTCCTGACTGTTCAGATTGTCGTCGTTGACCATGGCGATATCGTCTCGGGCTCTGGGCTCAACGCTGGCAAAAAGCGTTCAGGGTTGCTTCAAGGTTTTTGCGCGCAGTTTTGGCGGTCACAACCGCTTCGCCCACCGCCTGCAGCAGAACCAGCCTGAGCTGTCCATCTACATTCTTTTTATCCACTGCCATCAGCTCTATGAAGTCGTTCGGGCGCATCGCTGCAGGCGCCAGCGGCGGCAATCCGGCGCGGCTGATCAGGCTGTAAATCTGCTGATATTCGGCAGCACTGATCAAACCTTCGCGAGCGGAAAGATCCGCTGCCATCAGCATGCCGGTGCCAACGGCTTCTCCGTGTAACCAATTGCCATAGCCGGCGAAAGTCTCAATAGCGTGGCCGAAGGTGTGGCCAAGATTGAGTATGGCTCTCAGGCCGCCTTCGCGTTCATCAATAGCCACCACTTCCGCTTTGCAGACGCAAGAACGGTAGATGGCCTCTGCGACCTGCAGCGGATTCTTTTCAAGCAAAGATCCAAGATTCTGATCCAGCCAGTGCAGAAAAGGCAGATCGCGAATCAGACCGTACTTGATGACTTCCGCCATCCCGGCACAGACTTCCCGGTCTGGCAGCGTCACCAGGGTACCTATATCAATCAGCACGGCTTGGGGCTGATGGAAAGCCCCGATCATATTTTTACCCAAGGGGTGATTGATCCCGGTTTTGCCACCAACAGAGGAATCCACCTGCGACAGCAGCGTTGTTGGAATCTGGATGAACGCTACGCCGCGCTGGTAACTCGCCGCCGCAAATCCAGTCATGTCCCCTACGACGCCGCCGCCCAGAGCTACCAGAGTCGTCGTGCGATTGTGCCTATGCTGCAGCAGTGCATCAAAAATCAGATTCAGGGTTTGCCAGTCTTTGTGTTTTTCGCCATCTGGCAAAATCACCGAATCCACCTGTTTGCCTGCAAAACAGGCTTTTGCCTGCTCCAGATAGAGCGGGGCCACGGTGTCGTTAGACACAATCATCACCTGACAACCGCCGACATAAGACGTCAAATCATATTGCCCCAACAGCTGCTCGCCAATCAATATTGGATAGCTTCGTTCGCCAAGGTCTACCAAAAGTTTACGGAGTAATTCAGGCATGATGACGACCTTCCTTTCGAATCTGGCGTATGTGACGGGGTGTTTTTGGGTTTAGCAGATTAACCAGTTGGCGCACCACCAATCGCGGGCTTTTGCGATCTGTGTACATAGTGATAGTTGCCAGCTCGGCGTAAATAGGATCACGAATCGCGAATAGGTGGCGCAGCACTGCTTCCGGATCCGCTGTCTGCAACAGCGGACGATTTCGGTCTTTACGGGTTCGTTCTACCTGGTGTTCAACCGATGTGCGCAAGTAAACAATCACCGAATTACGACGCAGTAGTTCATGATTCACGTCGCGCACAACCGCGCCTCCACCAGTCGCCAGAATGATACCGGCCTCGGTGGAAAGCTCGCTCAGCATGGCGGTTTCGCGCTGGCGGAATCCGTCTTCTCCCTCTACATCGAAAATCCAGGGAATGTTGGCACCGCAGCGCTCTTCAATAATTCGGTCGGTATCCAAAAAGCGGTAGTCCAGCTCACGCGCTAGCATACGGCCGATGGTACTTTTACCGGCCCCCATGGGACCCACCAGAATAACTCGCTTGGGCAACAACATAACGTCCGCTCAATAAGGTTCAAGCCGGTCAGAATAGCATAGGGGCGGTCATTCTATAAGAATGTCCGGTTCTGCCGTGGGTTTCACACGCACAAAAAAACCGCCGCTTTTAAGCGGCGGTTTTTTTGTTGCAGATAACTTAACGGACGAGGTCGTTTTTGATGATTTTCGGGGTGATAAAAATCAGCAGTTCGCTACGCAGCTCGGTAGTCTGAGTGCGCTTGAACAACCTGCCCAGGTAGGGAATATCGCCCAAGAACGGTGTCTTAGTGGTGGTTTCGGTGTTGGTCGATTCGAAAATACCGCCCAAAACGATGGTTTCACCGTTGGCGACCAATACCTGAGTTGTCACCGAGTTGGTATTGATGGCCGGGCCGCTGGGGGTGTCTTCGCCACGGGAGTCCTGAGTCACCTCAAGGTCCATGATGATTTTGTCATCCGGTGTAATCTGCGGCGTTACCTCCAATGACAACACCGCTTCTTTAAAGGAAGTGCTGGTGGCGCCGCTGCTGCTGGCTTCCTGATACGGAATTTCCTGACCCGATTTGATCGACGCTGTCTGGCGGTCCGCTGTAACCACTCTGGGCTGGGACACAATTTCCGCTTTGCCATCGCTTTCCAACGCAGACAGTTCAAGGTCTACCAGGAAGTCATTGCTGCCAAAACCAATCGCAAAAGAAGAGGCCCCGTTGCCGCTAACGCCCAGATCTACCGCTAACGCCCCAGGGAAAGTAATCTCTCCAGATCCGCCGTTCGCAGCGCTGCGTGCCTCTTCAACTGCAGATTGTGAGCCACCTACGGAAATTACGTTGTTGCCACTCACGCTGTAAGCTGCTCCGCCCCAACTCACACCCAGGCTCTCGGCCACGTTGGTTTGCGCGCGCACAATCCGGGCTTCAATGGAAACCTGACGAACGGGTACGTCCCAGGTGGACACAAGGCGACGGATCTCGTCCAGTTTTTCAATGGTTTCACGAACACTGATGGTGTTGGTTCGGTCGTCTGAGGAAATGAAACCGCGGCTTGAAATCAGCTCTTGGTCGGCCTGCACCAACGCTACTACTTCGGCCGCTTTTGCGTAATTGACCTGAATGATATCCAAACGCACTGGGGCAAGTTCAGCGATCTGCTTGGTTGTTTCCAGTTCCAGCCGTTCACGAGCAGCGATTTCATCGGCGGGCGCTACCAATAATACATTGCCAATCTGGCGCTTATCCAGGCCTTTGGTTTTCAAAATGAGATCCAGCGCCTGATCCCAAGGCACATTCTGCAAGCGCAACGTGATGCTTCCACCAACGGTATCGCTGGCCACCAGATTCAAACCGGTAAAGTCAGCGATTAGCTGTAGCACCGAGCGAACTTCAATGTCCTGAAAGTTTAGCGAAAGCTTGTCGCCGGAATATGGGAACTTCTCTTCACGGCGGGTTACTGCTTCTTCCTCGCTGAGCCGTTCAACACTCACAGTAAATTCGTTGCCGGACTGGTACGCAATGTAGTCATAGTCGCCTTCCGGACGAATTTCTATAACCGCACCGCCACCCTCAATAAAGGTGTCGATCCGTTGTACCGGCGTGGCAAAATCTGTCACGTCTAAACGGCGACGCAGACGCTCGGGCACAGTTAGGTCCGGCATGGTCAGTCTGATTTTTCCGCCCAGTTCGCTCAGGTCAACTTGAGTCGTCGCACTGGCCAGCCGCACAACCACACGGCCTTCGCCTTGTGCACCGCGACGAAAATCGACGTCTACCAACGCCGCCGCCGCGTCCGCTGCCGAAGCAACCGGGCTGGCACCGTCAGATCCCGAAACGCCACTGGCTACATCTGCGGAATCGCCGCCAATAATCATCACCAACGCGTTATTATTGCGCTGAGTGGTGTAAGGAACCAGCTCAATCAGGTTGAAAATAAGGCGGGTACGGTCGTTAGTTTCAACAACGGTCATGCTTTGCGCATTCCCGCTGCCCAACGGCAAGCTGCGGGCACCAAGGGCACTGGTGGTGTCTTTCAGGTCTACCGCAATACGAGCGGGGCGCTCAATGGTGTAACCCGTAGGTTCAGGCGGTGGGCCGTCAAACTGCAAAGTCACTTCCAGCCGATCCCCGGGTAAAGAAGAAAACGACACATCCTGCAAAGTGGCAGCGTTAGCAAGGCTGGACAGCAACCCAATGGTTACCGCGCAGACAATTACGTTGAGTTTTTTGAACATCGCTAGCCTCGGCTTCAAGCATTTTTGTGCGTTCATGTTGCTGTTATTCATTATGGTGCCGCTCCATCGCTATCACCTTCGTCCAGCGACAGTTGGCGCGGGCGTTCTACCCACCCGCCACGGCCGTCGGGTACAATTTCCAACAGTTCGATGCGGGTCTCGCCTACACCCACAATTCGACCGTAGTTTTTACCGATAAAATTGCCGCTGTTTATACGGTGAATGCCACCACTGCTGTCTTTTAACAAGGCAAACAGCGTGCCTGCACTGTTGCGCAGGGTCCCCACCATGTCCAGGTCTTTCAGATCAAAATTCTCCAGCACTTCACGCGGCCGGTCTATATCCGGCTTTACGTCACTCATCGCTTGCTGTTCCTGCTCGCTGATCATCGTCAGTTGCACGTCGATGGGTGGCTCAAACGGCGAGCGCTGATCTGACGCCGAATAGCTAAAGGCCTCGTAAGCGTTGAACTCCGGCAGAGGTTCGACAAACCCCCGGGGTTTTGCGCGAATTTCTTCCATAAACGCGTCGAGATCGGAAAAGCCGCTGCTCTGCGAACAGGCTGTCAGCGACAATGCCAGGCACAGACCCAGACAGGCTTTTCCGGCATGGTTTACCGTCATGCTCATTCTCCGGCCCGATAGCGATAGGTACGGGCAACAACCTGCATATCCAGCTGATCGCTGTCCGCTCCGATGGGTTTAATCGTCAAATCATGCAGAGTCACGATACGCGGCAAGCTCGCCACGCTGCTAACAAACGTAGCTAGCTCATGGTAAGAACCCGACACTCGAATATTAATAGGCAGTTCGGAGTAGAAGTCCCGCTTCTGCTCCGGCTGCAGTTTCACTTCCTGCAGAGCCAGACCACTACCCAGCGCGGTATTGGTAATGTCTTCCAAAAGGCCTGGCACTTCGGTTTCACTTGGCAACTGACGCACCAACGCACCAAAGGTTTCTTCCATTTCTACCATCTGCGCTTTGAACACGCTAAGGTTAGCCACTTGGAAAGCCTTGCTCTCATAATTCTTGCGCAATTCCAGCTCTGTACTTTCCACCCTGTCCAGTTGCGCAAACTGGTCTTTTATAAAGAACCAGTAGCCGCCACCCATAATCAGACCAAACACCAGCAGTAGCACAATGGCTTTGACCGGTGCTGGCCAGATACCAGCATTGTTCATGTCCAGATCATTGATATCGAATTCGTTCAGGCTTTTCAGCGAGTCCGCAAGGCTCATTGTTTCTCCTCCCCTTCAATACCAGGGGTTTGCTGACTGACGGACAAATTGAACTGACTGTAACCTGCACGGCGGGCATCAGCAGTCGACACGTTGGACAGATTGGGATTTGTAAACCAGTCGGAGTCTTCAAACTGACGCATCAGTGATGAAATCCGGCTGTTAGACTCTGCCATACCCACCAAGTCCAGGCGGTCACCGACCTTCTTCAAATCGCTGAAATACAGGCCATCGGGCACGGTACGCACCAGCTCGTCGAATACCCGCACGATAACCGGGCGCTTGCCCTGCAAATCCTGAATGACTTTCATTCGTGCTAACAGTTCATTGCGCTTACGCTTCAGACTTTCAATTTCCTTGATCTGCTCATCAAGCTTACTGGCCGCTGTTTGAATATAAGCATTGCGGGATTGTTGATAGGCAATGCGGCTGTCTACGTTGTTTTTCCACAAAAACGCCAAGCCGCTTGAAATAATGGCAGCGCTCAGCAGCAGCACCACAAACTGTTTCTGTTTTTCTGCGCGCAGCTCTTCACGCCAAGGCCGAAGATTGATTCTTGCCATTAGTCGAAGCTCCTCATTGCCAGACCACACGCGATCATCAACGAAGGAGCATCGTTACTCAACGCCGACGCATTGACCCGCGAGCTAACAGCCATGTCCGCAAACGGATTGGCTACCAGCGTGGGCGTACCCGTTTTTTCCTCTACCATGTCAACAAGCCCGGGTATTGCCGAGGTCCCGCCGGCCAAAACCACATAATCCACCGAGTTGTACTGGCTGGCGCCGAAAAAGAACTGCATCGCCCGAGCGACCTGCTGCACCACAGCCTCGCGGAACGGGTTCAGCACTTCGGCTTCATAATCATCGGGCAAGCCACCTTGCTTTTTGGCCAGGCCTGCTTCCTCCAGCGACAAACCATAGCGGCGCTGGATTTCTTCAGTTAATTGCTTGCCACCGAACACCTGTTCGCGGGTATACACAGTTTTGCCTTCGGCAATCACGCTCAACGTAGCCATGGTGGCGCCCACATCCATGATCGCCACGACCAGATCGTCGCCGTGGGAGTTCAATTGCGATTCAATCAGTTGATAGGCACGCTCGAGGGCATAAGCCTCTACGTCAACCACTTTGGTAGTCAGTCCGGCAATGTCCAGTGCGTCTTGGCGCACATCAACATTCTCTTTGCGGCAGGCGGCAATCAGTACATCAACCTTATCCGGATTGGCTTCAGAGGGACCTTGTACCTCGAAATCAATCGCGACTTCATCCAGCGGATAAGGAATGTATTGATCTGCCTCCAGGGCGATCTGGTCTTCCATTTCGAATTCATTGATACCGCCATCCATCTGGATCACCTTGGTGATCACCGCGGAACCGGATACGGCAACGGCTACTTGCTTGACGCCAGAGCGGGATTTGGACACCACGCGCTTGATCGCATCACCTACGGCTTCGACATCCGTGATGTTTTTTTCCACCACAGCATTCGCAGGTAAAGGTTCGACGGCATAGCTTTCAACCCGAAAGCGATCGCCCTGTTTTGACAATTCCAAAAGCTTGACCGAGCTCGAGCTTATGTCCAAGCCCAGCACACCACTGGATTTCTTTCCGAAAGATCCAAACACGCGCTCACCCTATAACTGGTTAATTGCAGCCGGTTATGTTCTTTGTATGTTTTTTATTTAAGAGAACTTCTTCTGTTTTGCGATTACAATCCCTATTCTTCTTAACGCAGGGCTTTTGTATCAGCGAAGTAGTCTCCATTCCTAATGCAATGGTTCAAATCATAGACCTATATCCAACTGTTGTCAGAAAAAAATGTCCTATTTGATGCGTACATCTCGTCTTTTCATCTGGTTTTTTCTAACCGGACTGAGTGTCACCCTTGTCCTTGGTTCCGGCTTC
Source organism: Marinobacter psychrophilus (assembly GCF_001043175.1). Lineage (NCBI taxonomy): Bacteria > Pseudomonadati > Pseudomonadota > Gammaproteobacteria > Pseudomonadales > Marinobacteraceae > Marinobacter > Marinobacter psychrophilus. The sequence continues at coordinate 807,131 of NZ_CP011494.1, read as the reverse complement.
TATTTGTATCTTCGGCCTGGCCTTCCCGCCGCGGAGCAGTTATTCGATATAAAACTGCAAACACCGCTGCGGATATTCAGTCAGGACGGCAAATTAATAGCAGAATTTGGTGAAAAGAGAAGGACACCCGTCACAATCGAGCAAGTTCCCGAGCGCCAACTGCAAGCATTTCTCGCTGCAGAAGACTCCCGTTTCTATGAACACTTCGGCGTTGACATAAAAGGTTTGGCGCGGGCCGCACTGGAACTGGCTTCTACCGGCCACATACAGTCCGGAGGCAGCACCATCACTATGCAAGTGGCAAAAAACTACTTTTTGTCGCGGGATCGCACGTTCATTCGTAAATTCAACGAGATTTTGCTGGCCCTGCAAATTGAACGTGAGCTGGACAAAAACACGATACTTGAGCTTTACCTCAACAAAATCTATTTGGGCAACCGCGCCTACGGTATTGCTGCCGCCAGCCAGGTTTACTACAACAAACCCGTGAGCGACTTAACGCTGGCCCAGATGGCCATGCTCGCCGGCCTGCCAAAGGCACCTTCAGCTTTTAATCCCCTAGCGAATCCAAGCCGCGCTCTGGCACGGCGAAACTGGATATTGGGGCGCATGAAAGAGCTTGAGATGATCTCTCAGGACGACTACGAACAAGCCGTTAATGCCGAATTGACAGCCACCTATAACGCCACCGAAACCGAAGTGGACGCCGATTACGTCGCTGAAATGGCCCGCGCTGAAATGGTTCGGCGCTTTGGCGATAACGCCTACACCGATGGCTACTCGGTGACCCTGACCGTTGACAGCGTAAAACAGCAAACCGCCACTGAGGCCTTGCGCCATGGGCTGGAAGCCTATGATCGCCGTCACGGGTTTCGCGGCGCAGTAGGAACTATTGACATCGAATCGTTAGACGCCAACGAGCTCGCCACGGCCTTACGCTCATACCCGAGAACCGGGCTGCTGATTCCTGCTGTGGTGCTGAAAACCGACGACAAGAACGGCACGGCTACACTGCACGCCCGTGTCCTTGGCCCCGTGACCATGACGTTAGACACCATGACGTGGGCTCAGCGTTACCGCACCGAAAACCTGACTGGCCCGACGCCAAAAAAACCGTCAGACGTACTCAGTCCTGGCGATGTGGTTTATGTGAAAGCGCTGAATAACGCGGCTCCCCAAGCCGCCGACGACGGCAGAGCACAACCCCTTACTGACGTCGTGCAAAATGTAGCGCTTTATCAAGTGCCGCGAGTCGAAGGCGCGCTGATAGCCTTAACCGCAGAAACCGGTGCCATTGAAGCTCTGGGCGGCGGCTACAGCTTTGGGCAAAGCAAATACAACCGAGCCATCCAGGCCAAGCGCCAACCCGGCTCCACGTTTAAACCGTTTCTTTACCTGAACGCTCTGGAATCTGGATTTACCCCAGCGACGCTAATTAACGACTCGCCCATCGTACTCGAAGAGAAAGGCCAAGAAATCGCCTGGCGCCCGCAAAATTCATCCGGCCAGTTCTACGGCCCCACACGCCTACGCGAGGCCCTCTATCGTTCACGCAACCTGGTGTCTATCCGTTTGCTGCGCGACCTTGGCATTCAGCCAATGCTGGATTACCTCAAACAGCTAAAAGTACCTACTGCAGACATGCCTTCTAATTTATCGCTGGCACTGGGCAGTGGCTTGCTGTCGCCGATGGAACTGGCACGGGGCATGGCCGTTATTGCCAACGGTGGCTATGACGTAGAACCCTTTCTGATCCGCCGAATTGAAGATGCGCAAGGCACGGCTGTCTTCAACGCACCTGACGTAATTCTTTGCGACAGCGACTGCGGCAACGCCGTTGAAATTGAAAAAACTGGTTTGCAGGACACGGATAACAACGGTGACACAAACGACGATTTCATTGTGACCGAACTGAGCGATGAACCCTTGGAAAGCGTCGTACAGGCGCAAGCCCGACGGATGCCAAGACTGGCCGACGAACGCTCGGTGTACATGTTGCACTCCATGATGCGCGACGTAATCAAACTGGGCACTGGCCGCCGCGCCAACGCCCTGAACAGGGACGATCTTGCCGGCAAAACCGGCACCACCAATGAACAGATAGACACTTGGTTTGCTGGCTTCAACTATCAGCAGGCGGTGATTGCCTGGGTCGGATTTGACCAGCCAGCGCCCTTGGGCCGAAACGAATTCGGCGCCAGTACCGCCTTGCCGATTTGGATCGACTACATGAAAGTCGCTCTGGACCAAACACCCTCTGCGCAAATGCCGCGCCCAAATGGCATTGTGAATGTGCGTATTAATGCAGATACCGGCAAGCGCGCCCGCCCCGGCGAAGAAGGCGTATTCGAACTGTTCCGTGAAGAAGACGAACCCGAGGTCATCAGTGCGGAAGATCGCGGCGGCCTGGGAACTGGCGACACCGACGACATTTCCCGGCAGCTGTTCTAGGCAACTGAGCGCAGCAGATCTGAGTATCGCGGTTGGCCTTAGTAGAGAACCAAGTGCCCACAAAAAAACCGGCGAAGCCTAAATTTAACAGGCACCGCCGGTTTTTTATTCGCTTAACGCCTGGTCGATTAAATAATATCGTCCATGGATTTAAGCGGGTAATGCGCCGGGTATGGGTTACGAGCTACACCGGTATCAACTGCTGCACGGGCGACCGCCGCCGGAACCACTTCCAGCAAACGCACGTCCATCGGCTTCGGAATAATGTAATTCCTGCCGAACTCGAAGCTGTCAGCGCCGTAGGCTTCGCAGATTTCTTGAGGCACCGGCTCTTTCGCCAGTTCGCGGATAGCGTTTACTGCAGCAATCTTCATCTCTTCGTTAATCACTGTGGCACGAACATCCAGAGCACCACGGAAAATGAAGGGGAAGCCCAGCACGTTGTTCACTTGGTTAGGATAATCTGAGCGGCCTGTGGCCATGATCAGGTCATCGCGCACTGCGTTAGCGGTCGCCGGATCAATTTCCGGATCCGGATTTGAACAGGCGAATACAACCGGGTTAGGTGCCATTTTCTTGAGCTGTTCAGCGCTCAGTAAGTCCGGGCCGGAAAGACCCACAAACACATCAGCACCGTCGATGGCATCGTCCAGCGTACGTTTATCGGTATCGTTGGCGAACATCGCCTTGTACTGGTTCAGATCGTCGCGGCCAGAGTGGATCACACCCTTGCGGTCCACCATACAAATATTCTCGGAACGCACACCACAACTGATCAGCAGCTTCATGCAGGCAATGGCGGCAGCGCCGGCACCCAAGCACACAATGGTGGTTTCTTCGATTTTCTTGCCCTGCAGTTCCAGCGCGTTAAGCATACCGGCGGCCGTTACAATGGCGGTGCCGTGTTGATCGTCGTGGAATACAGGTATGCTGCATTTTTCAATCAGCGCCCGCTCGATTTCAAAACACTCAGGCGCCTTGATATCTTCGAGATTGATGCCGCCAAAGGTATCGGCAATGCGTTCAACGGTTTCAATAAAAGCCTGAGGGCTTTCAGAATTGACTTCAATATCAAATACATCAATACCGGCAAAGCGCTTGAAAAGAACGCCTTTACCTTCCATTACTGGCTTACTGGCCAGTGGGCCAAGATTACCCAGGCCCAAAATCGCGGAGCCGTCAGAAATAACCGCCACCAGATTGCCTTTCATGGTGTATTTGTAGGCGTTTTCGGGGTCACGGGCGATCTCGCGGACCGGCTCGGCAACTCCGGGACTGTATGCCAGTGCAAGATCGCGGGCTGTTTTTGTGGGCTTGCTGATTTCTACACTCAGCTTGCCAGGCCGCGGCTTGGCGTGATATTCAAGGGCTGCTTCTTTCAGATCTTGAGACATTGCCACTATTCCGTTTGTCACGTTTAAGGGTGTAAAGCCGCCGTACTGAACTTTCGGTGTATTGAACTACCGATGTACTTATGGCGGGACGACAGTATGGCCCGCGCCGCATAAAACGACAAGGGCCATCCCAGCGTCCGGTAAAGCGTCAATACGTCTTATTGCGTATTTTCGCCTACAAAAGCGAGATACGTCTTTTTTTGGGACAAAAAAAAGCGCCCAAGGGCGCTTTTTTGCAATTCGCTGGCTTTAATCTTCTTTCTTGCCAACAATACGGCTGCCAAAACGCTTCTGGAAACGGTCAATACGGCCGCCGGCATCCATAACTTTCTGCTTGCCGGTATAGAACGGGTGGCACTGTGAACACACGTCTAACTGCAGATCCTTACCAACGGTAGAACGGGTATGGATCACATTGCCGCAAGAACAGGTAGCAGTGATGTTTTCGTACTTCGGGTGGATACCTTCTTTCATGGAGAACCTCGTCAGGTTATGCCGCCACCTGGTCACGATTACGGCTGTTCCGAAGAATGTTCCGTAGAGTGTTCCGTATGCCAGGCACCGCATATTTGAATCAATAAGAGAGACGGGGCACAATCGGCCCCATCCAACAGAGCGCGAATATTACTTGCAAACTAACACTCAGGCAAGCGCCACACTGCTGAATTCCCGTGCCCACCGGCGCAGAGCGCCGCAACCGGCGCTTGCACAAGGATACGAATATACCGTGACACCAATACCCGTTGCAGCGCCTGCCAGGCATAGCTTCCATCTAAATGCGCAAATCCCGTGACCAAGGTTGTACGCATCGCCATGAACCGCCCGCTGCGAAGGCTGTTTGACTACACCCTTGGAGCCGACCTCAGCCTTCAGCCCGGCCAGCGGGTTCAGGTTCCCTTTGGCCGCCAGCAGATAACCGGACTGGTTACTGCGGTTGGCGTAACCCCGCCGCCCGGGGTATCACTGAAGCCGGTTCGAAGTGTTATGGAAAGCTGGCCTGCGCTGCCAAAGGAAACACTGCGGCTGCTAAGCTGGGCCAGCGACTATTACCAACACCCGCTGGGTGAATGCCTGTTTACGGCTTTACCGCCAGCGCTCAGGCGCGGCCGGCCAGCACTGCGCAAAACCGAAGCCTGGTGGCGAGCCCGCAGCAGCGGTGCTCAGTTGCCACCGCAGGCCCACCGTCAAAAAGCCTTGCTAGCCTGGCTTTTGCAGTATTCCCAAGGCGCTGCGACAAGCGCCATCTTAAGCGCCGGCTTTAACCGCAGCCAGCTGAAGACCCTGGAACAAAAGCAGCTAATTGAAGCCGCCGAACCCGTATTGGCAACAACACCCACAGAGAGTTTTGCGGCACCCACGTTATCACCGGCACAAACAGATACCGCAGCACAGCTTCCAGACCCGGCTCAGGGCTTTAGCGCCTGCCTTTTGTACGGCATCACTGGCAGCGGTAAAACAGAAATCTATCTGCACTATCTAAAGCAACATTTGGGTGAGCAGGATCAGGCCCTGGTGCTGGTGCCCGAAATAAACCTGACACCGCAAACCGTGGCCCGTTTCCAGCGCTATTTTGGCCAGCGGATTGTGGTGTGGCACTCGGCACTGAACGACGGCCAGCGCCTGGACACCTGGCTAAAAATACGCCACGGCGAACCCGTCATACTCATTGGCACCCGTTCGGCGGTTTTGTTGCCCTTTACCGGTTTACGCACGCTGATTGTGGATGAAGAGCACGATAGCTCCTACAAACAAGGCGATGGCTTTCGCTATTCAGCGCGCGACCTTGCGGTATACCGCGCCCACCTGAACAAGTGCCCGGTAATACTCGGCTCGGCCACGCCCTCGCTGGAATCCTGGCACAACGCGCAGCAAGGCAAATACACCTTGGCCACATTGGAGGAGCGGGCCGGCAACGCCAGACCACCGCAAATAAAACTGCTGGACATTCGTAGCCGGCCTTTAGAAGGCGGTTTGTCGCGCCCCGCACTCAATGCAATCAAGCAGGTTTTGGACAACGGCGAACAGGTGCTGGTGTATGTGAACCGCCGCGGCTTCGCACCGGTGATGATGTGCTTTGACTGCGGCCACATGGTCGAATGCCCGCGCTGCGACACCCGCCTGACCTACCACCGCCGTGACAACGCCATGCGCTGCCACCACTGCGACTTTCAGGCCGCCGCAACGAGCCAGTGCCCGAAGTGCCAAAGTGATGCGTTCAAGCCCGTCGGCCAAGGCACCGAGCGCAGCGAAGACATACTGACCACCGCCTTCCCTGACACCCCGGTGGTGCGGGTTGACCGCGACAGCACCCAGCGTAAAGGCAGCATTCAAGCCATTCTACAAACCGTGAACACCGGCGAGCCCTGTATTCTGGTGGGCACTCAAATGCTGGCCAAAGGCCACGATTTTGCCAACGTAACGCTGGTAGTAGTTATAAACGCCGACGGCGGTCTGTTCAGCGTAGACTTTCGCGCCCCTGAACAGCTCCTACAAACCCTGCTGCAAGTCAGCGGCCGTGCGGGTCGCGGCGACAAGCCCGGCACAGTGCTGGTGCAGACCTGCCATAGTGACCACCCGCTATTAAGAACACTTTGCACGGGCCACTACGGGGATATGGCCGAACAGCTTTTAGTCGAGCGCGAAGGCGGCCAACTGCCGCCTTACCGCGCTATGGCCATATTCCGCGCCGAAGCCGACACCATGGAAAAAAGTTTGCAGATACTGGACACCATAAAACCCTTGGCCCAGGCACCGGGCCTGGAAATCTGGGGCCCACTGCCAGCGTTGATTGCCCGTCGCGCCGACCGCTACCGCGCCCAGCTGGTCATAAACGCCGATAACCGCAAGCGCCTGAGCAAGACCCTCGCCAACGTTTGCCTGCATCTAGATCAACAAAAACAGCCCTCCGGCAGCCGCTGGATGATCGACGTAGACCCACAGGAAACAGGCTAGTGCCCGCTATCACCCCCCCTGGCTTTTGCTTACAAAATCAGTTTCCGCGATAATGTGACACTTCTACTCTGGTGGGCGCCCTGCCCCATTTCCACTTCCGTTCAGCCGAGCTATTCAACAGCATGAAAGAGACCGTTTCCGACCTGCTTCAGTCTGCCCTGGCGGCGCTGCAATCTGAAGGCGTTTTGCCAGCAGATCAAAGCTTTGCGCCACAGATTGGCAACACCAAAGACAAATCCCACGGCGATTACGCGTGTAATATTGCGCTGGTGGCGGCCAAGTCTGCCCGCTGTGCGCCGCGCAAACTGGCGGAGGCGCTGGTGGCCAATTTGCCGGCCAGTGCAGCGGTCAACAAAGTGGAGATTGCCGGGCCAGGTTTTATCAACTTTTTCATGAGTACGGCCAGCGCCTTTGGCGTTGTGAATACAGCACTGGAACAAGCTGAAAACTTTGGCTGTAACCACAGCGGTAAGGGCGAAAAAGTACAGGTGGAATTTGTTTCCGCCAACCCCACCGGCCCTCTGCATGTGGGCCACGGTCGCGGTGCCGCAATAGGTGACTGCATTTGTCGGCTACTGGATGCCAACGGCTATCAGGTTACTCGCGAGTTTTATTACAACGACGCTGGCGCCCAGATCAATAACTTGGGGTTATCCGTTCAAGCCCGGGTAAAAGGCCTAACGCCAGATCACCAAAGCTGGCCTGAAAATGGTTACCGCGGCGACTATATTGCCGACGTGGCCGAGGCCTATCTAGCCGGAAAGACAATTACGGCAGACGACCGCTCAGTGACCGGCCAGGCCGAGCCGGACAACCTTGAAGCCATTACGGATTTTGCCGTGGCTTATCTGCGCCGCGAGCAGGACCTTGACCTGAAAGCCTTTGGCGTCGAATTTGACGTGTATTTCCTGGAATCCTCGCTGTACAACGACGGCAAAGTTGAAGCCACCGTTAAGCGCCTGCAAGAAAACGGCTACACCTACGAAGATGGCGGCGCCCTGTGGCTGAAAACCACCGAATTTGGCGACGATAAAGACCGGGTTATGCGCAAAACCGACGGCGGCTACACCTACTTTCTGCCGGATGTTGCCTATCATCTGGACAAGTGGCAGCGCGGTTTTAGCACGGTTATCAACGAACAGGGCGCCGACCATCACTCAACCGTTACCCGCGTTCGCGCCGGCTTGCAGGCGTTGAATATCGGTATTCCAGAAGGTTGGCCAGATTATGTGCTGCACCAAATGGTGATGGTCACCCGCGGTGGTGAAGAGGTAAAACTCTCCAAACGCGCAGGCAGTTATGTCACTCTAAGCGACCTGATTGAAGAGGTAGGCCGCGACGCCACCCGTTTCTTTCTGGCCGCACGGCGAGTGGACTCCCAGCTGACCTTTGACATTGATCTTGCACGCTCGCAAACCAACGAAAACCCGGTGTATTACATCCAGTACGCTCACGCCCGCATCTGCAGCGTGTTGCGCAAGCTGGCCGTCGAAGGCGTGCAGCGTGGCCGTCACGAATGCGTAGGCGACCTGACTCTGCTAACGCTGGATGAGGAGAAAGAACTGGCCAACCAATTGGCAAAATATCCAGAGCTGGTTGCCAGTGCCGCTGCCCAGCGCGAGCCCCACACCCTGAGCCAGTACCTGCGGGAATTGGCCGGCCTGTTCCACAGCTATTACAACGCCCACAAGGTGCTGATTGAAGACACCGCCCTACGCGATGCCCGCATCAGCTTGTACTTGGCCATACGCCAGGTAATCGAAAATGGCTTAGGCCTGCTGGGCGTTAGTGCTCCGGACGAGATGTAACCATAAAATGTCGCGAGACTACGCCCGCAAATCGTCACCCAACCAGGCCACTACGCCTCATCAAAAAGCGGGCAAGCCTGCCCGCACCCGGGCGCCCAAAGCCGCCGCCCCGGCGCGAGCTCAACACGGTAACCTGTCGATGAAATCGGTATTGGCACTGGCGGCTGTGGGCGGTTTCATCGGCTTTATTGTGTACCTGAACAGTTTGCCTGGCAGCGAGGCACCCGCCAAAGACGCGGCGCCCACTGAGCAGAAGGCACCTACCAAAACACCAGCGCTGATAAAACCGGAAATCGCCAAACCCCAATTCCGTTTTTACGAAATGCTGCCGGAAACCGAGGTAATGCCTTCTACGGTGGACGAATACACGCCTAGCCCAGGGCGCCCGCAAGTCGATTACCTGCTGCAGTCCGGTTCGTTCCGCAAAGCTGAAGATGCTGAACGCCAGCGCGCCGAAATCGCGTTCCAGGGTTTACGCGCAGCGGTGCAAAAAATCGATCTGGAAGAGGGCAATGTCTGGTATCGGGTGAATGTCGGCCCGTTCACATCCCGCAGCCAAATGAACGCTGCTGTGGACAAACTGGTGTCTATCAGCATTCAACCGCTGGTGCGGAAAATCCCCAAAAAGAGCTAATCTCTTTTAGTTCTGATGCGTAAACCTACAATTAAGTGCTGAACGTTCTGCCTTGAAAATCGCGGCGCTGCCTCCATAACTGCGCTAACACATTCGATCAGGCAACTGGAGCCCACATGACAACCATACTTTCCGTACGCCGTGACGACGAAGTCACCATGGGCGGTGACGGCCAGGTGTCCCTTGGCAATACCGTAATGAAGGGCAATGCCCGCAAAGTGCGCCGCTTGTACAAAGGCCAGGTTTTGGCGGGCTTTGCCGGGGGTACCGCCGATGCGTTCACCCTGTTCGAGCGCTTTGAAGCGCAACTGGAAAAACACCAGGGCAACCTAACTCGCGCCGCAGTGGAGCTGGCCAAAGACTGGCGATCAGACCGGGCGTTACGAAAACTCGAGGCCCTGCTGGCGGTGGCCGATAAAACCGCCTCACTCATCATTACTGGCAACGGCGATGTTATAGAGCCAGAAATGGGCCTGATTGCCATTGGTTCCGGCGGCCCTTTCGCCCAGGCGTCTGCCCGCGCGCTGTTAGAGAACACCGACATGAGTGCCCGCGAGATTACCGAAAAAGGGCTGATCATAGCGGCTGACATCTGCATTTACACCAACCAGAATCGCACCATTGAAGTGCTTTCTGCCAACGATTAAGCCGGAGCGATCATGTCTGCACTGACTCCTAGAGAAATTGTCCTCGAGCTGGACAAACACATTGTTGGCCAGCAGGAAGCCAAGCGCGCGGTAGCCATTGCCCTGCGCAATCGCTGGCGCCGGATGCAGCTCAACGACGAGCTGCGTGAAGAAATCAGCCCCAAGAATATTCTGATGATTGGCCCCACCGGTGTCGGTAAAACCGAAATTGCCCGGCGCCTGGCCAAACTGGCGGACGCACCCTTTTTGAAAGTGGAAGCGACCAAATTTACCGAGGTAGGTTATGTGGGTCGCGATGTCGATTCCATCATTCGCGACTTGGCTGATATAGCCGTAAAAATGCTGCGGGAACAGGAAATGAAGCGCCACGAAAACAGCGCTCTGGACGCCGCGGAAGATCGCATTCTGGACGCCCTGTTGCCACCGGCGCGGGATGTCAACAACGACAGCAAGCCGAAGGAAGAATCGACCACCCGCCAGATGTTCCGTAAAAAACTGCGGGAAGGCGAGCTGGACGACAAAGAAATTGAGATTGATCTGCGCAACAGCGGTGCCGGTGTCGAAATTATGGCACCGCCGGGTATGGAAGAAATGACCAACCAGCTGCAAAGCATGTTTGCCAACATGTCCCAGGACAAGCGCAAAACCCGCAAGATGCGGGTGGCTGATGCTCTACGTCGGGTGAAGGATGAAGAAGCCGCCAAGCTGGTAAACGAAGAAGATATCAAACAAAAAGCGGTACAAGCTGTTGAACAAAACGGCATCGTGTTTTTGGATGAAATCGACAAAGTGGCCAAACGCTCTGACAACAACTCCGCAGATGTGTCCCGCGAGGGCGTTCAGCGTGACCTTCTGCCGCTGATTGAAGGCAACACGGTCACCACCAAATATGGCGCTATTCGTACCGATCACATCCTTTTTATTGCTTCTGGCGCCTTCCACATGACCAAGCCGTCAGACTTGATTCCAGAGTTGCAGGGCCGCTTGCCGATTCGGGTAGAACTGCATGCGCTAACGCCAAACGATTTCAAGCGCATTCTGACAGAGCCGGATGCCTCATTGGTGCAGCAGTATGAAGCATTGATGGGCGCCGAGGGCCTGAAGCTCAGCTTTACCGACGACGCCATTACCCGCTTGGCAGAAGTGGCGTGGAAAGTGAACGAGAACACTGAAAATATCGGCGCGCGACGTTTGCACACGATGTTGGAAAGATTGTTGGAAAGCCTGTCATTCGATGCCGGCGACAAGATCACGGAAGAGTTCGAAGTCACCGCCGAGTACGTCGAGGAGAAACTTGGCAAATTGGCGGAAGATGAAGATTTAAGCCGCTACATTCTGTAGCGGGCGATAACTAAAACCGCGACCAGAATAAAAATGCATTCTGGTCGCGCGCTATCAAGATCGGGCCTTTTCTGTCTGCCCGTTAACACTTTGCAAGCCGGCCGCCAGCCGGCTTTTTTGTGTCTGCGATTTTGCCCTTAACGTGGCCGGTGGTAACTCGCCAAACAGACTAGTGCTGACTGTGCGATCTGTGTCGCTCAGACAATCGTGGCGCAGAGCAATACCGTATTTCGCCAATTTGGGCTCCAGCTCTGCAGCACGAAGGCGCAAATCGCGTCGAGTCGCCTGGTAGGCGTGTTCGCACAGCAAGCGCCGGGATTCAAAACTGAACACATTGGAACCAAACAGAATGGCGTCTTCGCTGCGAGGCTCAAACAGCACAATGTCTTTGTCCGGATAATCTTGGGCGTAGCGGTCTATTCCGGACTGCATGCGCGAATGCACCATGGTGCGGTAGGTTTGCGCCAGCACATTGGGCATGCCAGAGCGGGTCATCTCGCCAGCTGCCAAGGTGCCTGCCTTCATGGCGGCAGTGGCGTCTAGCGGTACCTGGGGATTGATTGCCAGCACCAGGTCAGCCTGATGGTCAAACGCCACCGAGGCGTGAAGGCCTTTACGCAGGGTACCATCGACGTAGTAATGGCCGTCTATTTCCACCGGTACGTAAATGCCCGCCGACGCCGTGCTGGCCTGAATGGCTTTAGAAATGGGCACAGCGTCAAAGCCCGGCGCACCAAAACACACCGACTTCGAACTCTCCACATCGGCGGCCACAATGAACAGCTGGCGCTTGAGTTGGCGGAAATCGTTGGTGCGGCCGAGCATAGTAAACGCGCGCCTTAAGTAATGGTGCAAGCCTTCGTTATTGAACAGCCCGGCGGGTGCGGCTTGGGCCAGAATGGTCAAGGCTTCCAGCAGGCTCTGATCGTAGGGGTTGTAAAAAAAACGGGTGAGCGCGGTGGTAATCAACCCCGGTATGGCCAGTAAACGGCGGCCCATTTCAGCGAAGGCCGGACGGTAAAAAACGCCGGGATGAAACGGGTGCAATTCGGATTCATTGCGCACAAAAATTCTACACAACTGGGCGGTGGTTACCTGGTTCACCAGATGAGCCGCCACAAACGACCCTGAGTTTACCCCTACGTAAACATCCAGATCATTGAAATCTAGCCCTTCCAGAGCTTCGTCAAGTGCCCTCAGCGCCCCTATTTCGTATATACCGCCTATCGGGCCTCCACCGCCTAACGCCACACCGATTCGGGGTTTTTTGCCGTTCGCTGCGTTCGTCGGCTGCGGTTTTTTTGTTAGTTTGCCATTACTCATAGCTTGGCCTTTTCGAGTTATTCAGGCAGATGCCGAGGCTACCTCTGCCAACGTTTTGCCAGTGGATTTTCCGGGCCGCATATAGCGGCCAAAGCCGGCATTACGCAGCGCCAAGTCAACACAGCTTTTGATTACATGAGGCGAATCAAGCAGCAGGATATCTGCTAACAAATTTGTCGCCCACTCAAGACTGACACTGCGAATCACCGATTTTACTTTTGGCAGGCTGGCTGCGTTCATCGATAGTGAATCGTAGCCCATGGCCATCAGCAATACGGCGCCTCCCGGGTCCCCCGCTAATTCGCCACACACCCCCACAGGCTTGCCCACGGCATGAGCGTCTTGGGCAATACGAACCAGCGCCTGCAGCACAGCAGGATGGTAAGAATGGTACAGCGGGGCCACACGGGGGTTATTACGGTCTACTGCCAATAAATATTGGGTTAAATCGTTGGTACCCACCGACAGGAAATCCACCCGGTCAGCCAATTCGCGTATCTGATATACCGCTGCCGGCACTTCAATCAACACGCCCACTTTTGGCATGTGGATGTTGTAGCCGTCTTTACGCACTTCGTGATATACGCGGTAAATCAGATGAAGAGACTCTTCTACTTCGGAAATATTGCTGATCATTGGCAGCATGATCTGCAAATTGTTCAGGCCTTCGCTGGCCTTCATCATCGCCCGCACCTGCAGCTGGAAAATCTCCGGGTGATCCAGGGTGACCCGGATGCCACGCCAGCCCAGAAACGGGTTTTCCTCTTGGATGGGGAAATACGTCAGGCACTTGTCGCCGCCGATGTCCAGGGTGCGCATGGTCACAGGGTTAGGCGCAAAGGCTTCCAACTGCTCACGGTAGTATTCGCGCTGTTCCTGTTCCGAAGGGAAGCGATCTTTAATCATGAACGGCACTTCTGTGCGGTACAGACCAATGCCTTCGGCGCCGTGAGTCAGCGACCGCAACACATCGGTCATTAACCCGGTGTTTACCAGCATTGATACCCTGTGATGGTCGGTGGTTTCACAAGGCAAATCGCGCAGGGCTTCGAGACCCCGAATCAGCTCGTTTTCTTCGTCGCAGATAACTTGGTAATAAGCGCGCAGATCCGCCGATGGTGACGCGAAGATCTGGCCTTCGAAGCCGTCGACAACCAGTTCCTTCCCGTCGAGCTGATTCACGGGTATGTCGACCAGCCCCATTACCGTGGGTATGCCCATAGCGCGGGCCAGAATAGCCACGTGGGAGTGGCTGGAACCTTTCACCGACACCAATCCCACCAACTGGCCCTTGGGCACTTCGCCCAGCATAGCGGGGGTGATCTCTTCACTCACCAATACGGTGCGTTCGGGGTATTCAAGGCTGGCTTGCTCGCCTTCCTGCAGATGCGACAACAACCGCCGACCCAGATCGCGCACGTCTACCGCCCGCTCCTGCAGATAATGATCATCCATCATCTCGAAATTGCGCACGTACTGCTGCACAACCTGTTTCAGCGATCCTTGGGCCCAGTTACCTTCGCGAATTTTGCCGTTAACTTCGTCCGGCAGGGCTTCATCGCTGAGCATGCGTAGGTACACATCAAACAACGCCTGCTCCTGCGGCCTCAGCTGCGAGGCCAGTCGTGCTGCGACCCGCTCGATGTCTCCGCGCACGGCACTTACCGCGCACTGGAACAGGTCCAGTTCGTGCTCAATATCATCCGTGGTTTTTTCTGGCACAAGGTCCAGGTCTGCCGCCGGGTAAACGGTTACGCCGGTGCCAATGGCCACGCCGGGTGCTCCGGGCACGCCGTCAAAACCGATGTCATGCGCTTCCTCGCCGGTGAGCGACAAACCACCTATGGCGCCCGTGGCCTCGCTGTGGGCGATCACCCCGCTGAGCTGAGCCGAGATAGTCACCATAAAGGCTTCTTCGCCTTCATTAAAACTGCGTGAACTCTCACGCTGCTGCACTACTAGAACACCCATCAGGCGGCGATGGTGAATAATGGGCACACCCAGAAACGAGCGGAAGCGTTCTTCGCCGGTTTCAGGAAAGTAACGGTAACGAGGATGAGAAGGCGCATCCTCCAGATTAATCGGCTCTTCCCGCGAGCCCACAAGGCCCACAAGGCCCTCGGAATAACCCAGGCTAACTCTCCCAACGGCTTTGCGGTACAGCCCTTCAGTGGCCATCAGTACGTAGCGGTTGGTAGCAGGGTCTAGCAGATACACCGAGCAAACTTCGGTGTTCATGGCTTTTTGCACACGCGAGACAATAATGCTCAGCGCCTCCTGCAGGTCGCGGGCGCTGTTTACTTCCTGGACGATCGTTCGCAATGTACTCAGCATGTTGGGATTAGCCCGTCGTCATGATTGTTCCTTCGAGCGCCGGTTGTGCTCGGCACGCCGCACCTGCTCCATGTTGTGGAACAGCCGCGGCGCCAGTTCGCGCAGCGCACGTCGGTAGACTTCTTTTTTGAATGAGATCACCTGCCCCAACGGATACCAGTAGCTTACCCACTGCCAGCCGTCGAATTCCGGTGAATCGGTTCCATCTACGCATACCTGCGCGTCTGGTGAAAGCATCCTCAACAGGAACCATTTCTGTTTTTGCCCTACACACAATGGGTGCGAATTGTGGCGAACCATCCGCCGCGGTAAGCGGTATCGTAACCAGCCTCGCGTACAGCTGATAATTTCCACGTCGCGGGCGCACAGCCCGACTTCCTCCCCAAGCTCCCGGTACAATGCCTGTTCCGGTGTTTCATCCTGATGAATTCCACCTTGCGGGAACTGCCAGGAGTTTTGGCCTATGCGTCTCGCCCACAACACTTGCCCTTTGTGGTTGGCCAGAATGATTCCGACGTTGGGTCTGAAACCGTCTGAGTCGATCACGGTACAGTACCTCGTTAATAGTCGGTTAACCGTAGCAAAATGCGACGGTCAGGTTTTTCCAAGTTGCTCTCATTCTTGCAGAATCCCAAGAAATCGGCAATCAAGACTGTTTACGTGCGGCCATGATAAACTGCTGCGCACTGCTAGGCGCTGGCAAGTGCCGGTTTTCAGACACCTTAATCACCGAGGCAGCACCATGACTCTGGCCATATTCGATCTGGATAACACCTTGCTGAATGGCGACAGCGACCACGCCTGGGGCATTTTTCTGGCGGAGCAAGGCATTGTAGACGCCGATGTACACCGCAAAGCCAACGACCGATTTTATCAGGACTACCTAAACGGCGAGCTGGACGTGTTTCGCTATCAGCGTTTTGTGCTGGAACCCCTGGCGCAGTTTTCACTGGACGAACTGCACGCCATGCACGAGCGTTTTATGGCCAGCCACGTGCAACCGATGCTGCAAATTAAAGCCGCCGAACTGCTTCACCAGCACCGCAGCCAAGGCCACACACTGATGATTATTACCGCCACCAATCATTTTATTACCAGGCCAATCGCCGACCTTTTAGGCATTGAGCACTTGATTGCCACCAACCCGGAAGTGGTGAATGGCCGCTTTACCGGCGAGGTTTCGGGCACGCCCAGTTTTCAGGGCGGAAAGGTAACGCGTTTGAAGCAGTGGCTGAGTGAAAACAATGAGTCATTGGACGGCGCCTGGTTCTACAGCGATTCCATCAACGACGCACCCCTGCTGGAACAGGTTGCGAATCCGGTGGCGGTCGACCCGGATTCGCGCCTGGAAGCCATGGCCCGCGAGCGCGATTGGCCCGTCATGTCGCTGCGGGACTGATTCCCCCAGCGAATTTTCAGGTGCTGGATAGCCGGGACTATAAAAAACCGGTTAGCGAACGCACAAAACAGGATTTGATGTAATCGGTTTCCGCAATGCCCGGAATGATCGGGTGGTCCGGCGCCTGATGGCCCTGCTCCAGCAGCTGCACAAAGCGGTCAATTTTACGACCGCTACCGCGGATGATGTCTACCAACTTTTCCTGGGACAAGTGCATCGAGCAAGATGCCGACACCAGTAAGCCGTCCCGCTCCAGCAGGCGCAAACCCAGCTGATTCAGCCGCGCATAGGCTTGCTCACCGGCTTTCTGGTCACGGCGGCGGGGTATCAGTGCAGGCGGGTCTAGCACCACAATGTCAAATTTCTGTTTTTCATCCGCCAATGCTTTTAACGCGTCAAAGGCGTCGCCTTCAATCGTATCAACGTTCGTAAGTCCGTTCAGGCGGGCGTTGTGGTGCACCGACTCAATGGCTGACGCCGAGCTGTCTATGCAAGTCACGCTGGTGGCGCCTGCACTGGCGGCTTGTATGCCCCAACCGCCCACGTAACTGAATACATCCAGCACCCGCTTGCCCGGCGCATAGGCCTGCAAACGCGCACGGTTCATACGATGGTCGTAAAACCAGCCGGTTTTCTGCCCGCCCGCCAGCGGCACTTCAAATTTGACGCCGTTTTCTTCCAGCTGAAGCATTTCAGGAGCGTTGCCGTGGGCCTGCTCCACATAGCTTTCCAGACCTTCCACTTTGCGCATTTTGCCGTCGTTCTTCAGCACAATAGAGCTAACTTGGGTCAGCCTTTGTATTGCCCGTATAATGGCGTCCTTCATCTGTTCCATGCCTGCGCTGGAAATTTGCACCACCACGGTGTCCCCAAAGCGGTCAATCACCAGCCCGGACAGGCCATCACTGTCACCAAACACCCAGCGGTAAAACGGCTTGTTAAACAGCCGCTGGCGCAATTCCAGCGCAACTTCCATGCGCTGGGTAAGCCGTTGCGAAGTCATGCCATGGGTTGGGTCACGGCTAATCAGCCGGCCACAAATCAGCGCATGGGGATTTACAAACACGGTGCCCAAAGGCTTGTCGTTCGATGCGCGCAGCTCTGCCTGAACACCGGCTTCGAAGCCTGTCAGCGGCGAGCGTTTAATATCCACTTCATTACTGTAGACCCACAAGTGGCCTGCCCGCAGTCGGCGCTCGGCGCCTTTGCGGAGGTATAATACCGGGAAATTCATAAAAGATTGTTACTCCGCTGCGACCAGGTCGCTATAAGTGTCTGCATCCATCAGGCCATCAAGCTCGCCGTCGTCGGACATTTTCACCCGAAACAGCCAGCCTTCGCCGTAAGGGTCTTCGTTCACTTTTTCTGGCTCGTCTTCTAACAACTCGTTAATTTCGACCACTTCGCCAGTCACCGGGCTGAATACGTCTGAGGCAGATTTAACGGACTCTGCCACGCCGGCTTCTTCGCCGCCGGTTACGGTAGCGCCCAGTTCCGGAACGCCAATGTAAACCACGTCGCCCAACTGCTGTTGGGCAAAGTCGGTTATGCCCACGGTGGCCAAGCCGTTTTTATCTACCCGCACCCACTGGTGGGTTTCAAGGTATTTCAAATCAGAGGGAACATCGCTCATGGTCGAATCCTGATAAGTTAAAATAAGTTTGTAGTAACGGATTGGCCGCATTTTAGCTGAACAAGGGGCGTCTCGTCTGGCTAATTCGTCAATACGACACCTGATAAAACGCCTGGCGCAATGCCCTGCCAGCGAACCTCTGTGGCCAGCTTCAGAAACGCGCTGAGGTAATCCACATTGCGGTCGCGCTCGCGACAGCCCAGAAAGATCTGTTTACCAATGCCCGTTTCGCCCAGCTGTACCGGCACAATGGACATACGCTGCTGGTATTCCTGCACCAGCCAGCGAGGCAGAGCCGCTACACCGCGGCCGGCAGCGACCATCTGCAACATAATATCGGTGGTTTCGATGGTTTTGTGCCGCGCCGGGCGAATGTTGGCCGGAAGTAAGAGATGTGTGTATACGTCCAGGCGCTCCACCGCCACCGGGTAAGTGATCAGAGTTTCCGATTCCAGATCTTGCGCGCTGATCCAATCGTTGTGTGCCAATCGATGGCCACTGTGGACCACCAGCACCTGCTCGTAATCAAACACCGGTTCAAACACCAGGCCTGGCCGATGCAGCGGGTCTGGCGTTACCAGCAGATCAATGTCATGGCCAAAGAGCGCGCCAATACCGCCAAACTGAAATTTCTGCTTTACGTCTACGTCTACCGTGGGCCAGTGCCCCAGATAAGGCCCCACCACTTTTAACAGCCACTGATAACAGGGATGGCATTCCATACCAATGCGCAGCGTGCCTGCCTGGCCGCGGGCGAACTGATCGATTTGCAACTCAGCATGCTCGAATTGCGGCAGCAAACGATTCGCTAGAGCCAGCAGGTATTTGCCCGCCTGGGTCAGCTGCAGTTGCCGACCTTCGCGCAACCATAAAGGGGTGCCTAGCTGCTGCTCCAGTTTACGGATGGAATGACTCAGCGCCGACTGGGTCAGGTGCAAGCGCTCGGCGGCGGCGGTCAAGGATCCACCCGCTTCGACGGCCCGCAGAACCTCCAGATGGTTACGTTCAATCACAGATCTGCTCAATCATAGCTCAGCCTAACGTGAATAAAATTCATGGATACGTGAAATAATACCATTATTTTTCATAACTCCTCAGCGGTAATCTGATTGCTCATAACCAACAGCAATCAACACACGCTTTATTCCGGAGATGAATATGACCATTACCCACAACCTGGGTTTTCCCCGCATTGGCGCCCAGCGCGAACTGAAACTTGCCCAGGAGGCTTTCTGGCAAGGCAAACTCAGCGCAGACGAGTTGCAGTCTACGGCAGCCTCTTTACGCACCCAACATTGGCAATCCCAAAAGGTGCAGGGGCTGAATTGGGTACCCGTGGGAGACTTTTCTTTATACGACCAAGTGCTCGACATGAGCGCTACCCTCGGTAATTTGCCCGAGCGCGCCAGCGCCGCGGACGGCACCGAGCTGGATCATTACTTTCGCGTGGCCCGCGGCCGTTCGGCCAGCGACAACGCCTGCGGCCCTGCCCATGCCGGTGAGACGAACGAATGTCACGCAGGCGAAATGACCAAGTGGTTCGACACCAACTACCACTACATCGTGCCGGAGTTTCACGCCGGCACGGAATTTAGTCTGAACGCCGGTCGCCTGGTTGCACAACTGGCTGAGGCTCGCGCGCAAGGCGTTGCCGCAAAACCGGTGATTCTTGGCCCGGTATCGTATCTTTTTCTGGGCAAAAGCAAAGACGACAGCGACCGCCTGGACCTGCTAGACAAACTGCTGCCGGTGTACGGCCAACTGCTGCAAACCCTGGCGGACAATGGCGCCAGCTGGGTACAGATTGACGAGCCAGCGCTGGTCACCGAACTCAACACCGACTGGCGCCATGCCATTACTCTGACTTACCACCGGCTCAAATCTGCGCCTGTAAAACTGTTGCTGACGACCTACTTTGGTGAGCTGCGGGAGAATTTGCAGTTGGCCTGTGAACTGCCAGTGGCGGGCCTGCACCTGGACGCCGTTAGTGCACCGGCGGAAGTTCAACGCCTGGTTGACTGGTTGCCAAGCCACAAAGTGTTGTCGTTGGGAATCATCAGCGGTCGCAACATCTGGAAAACCGACCTGACAGCAACACTGGACTGGCTGGAGCCAATACAACAGAAACTGGGTCACAGGCTATGGCTAGCGCCTTCCTGTTCACTGCTGCACGTGCCGGTGGACCTTGCCCAAGAAACCGAGCTTGATGCCGAAGTACACAACTGGCTGGCCTTCGCCCAGCAGAAACTGGAAGAACTGAACTTGCTGCCCGGGCCTTGACCCACGGCCGCGACACCGTTGCTGCAGAACTTAGCGCCAACGCTGAAGCGCTGGCCAGCCGGCGCCGGTCACCGCGGGTGCACAACCCAAACGTGGCCGCATCGGTGGCAGCGATCACGCCCGAACTAGGCCAGCGCAAGAGCCCGTTCGACAAGCGCATTGCGCTGCAACAGCAGCAGTTGAATCTGCCGGCCTTTCCAACCACCACCATCGGATCTTTTCCACAAACCGCTGAGATTCGCCAAACCCGACTGCAATTCCGCAAGGGTGAGCTGGACGCCGCCGCTTACCAGGAGCGCATTCGCGAGGAAATCGCCCACTGTGTGCGCCAGCAGGAAGAATTGGGACTGGATGTATTGGTGCACGGTGAAGCCGAGCGCAATGACATGGTGGAATATTTTGGCGAACAGCTGGAAGGCTATGTCTTCAGTCGTTTCGGCTGGGTGCAGTCTTACGGTTCCCGCTGTGTGAAACCACCGATTCTGTTCGGTGATATCTCGCGGCCAAAAGCGATGACGATAGACTGGATAAACTACGCCCAGTCCCTCACCAGCAAGCCACTTAAGGGCATGCTGACCGGCCCGGTCACCATTCTGAACTGGTCCTTTGTACGCGACGATCAACCCCGCCGTGACACGTGTTTACAGCTGGCGCTGGCCATTCGCGAGGAAGTACAAGATTTGGAGGCAGATGGTGTGAAAATCATCCAGATTGACGAAGCCGCGCTGCGCGAAGGCCTGCCATTACGCCAAACCGATTGGGACAGCTATCTTCAATGGGCGGTAGATGCTTTCCGCATAACCGCTAACGGCGTGAATGATCAAACCCAGATTCACACCCACATGTGCTATTCGGAGTTCAACGACATTATTGCTGCCATCGCCCGCATGGACGCCGACGTAATTACCATTGAAACATCGCGTTCTGATATGGAGCTCTTGAACGCCTTCAAGAACTTTGACTACCCTAACGACATTGGCCCCGGTGTTTACGACATTCACTCACCGAACATTCCGCGGGTCGATCAGATTACCGGCTTGATGAACAAGGCCGCAGAACGGATTCCGGCGCAAAGATTGTGGGTAAACCCGGATTGCGGCCTGAAAACCCGCCGCTGGGAAGAAGTGCAGCCAGCGCTGCGAGCTATGGTCGACGCCGCCAAGGAGTTACGCCAGAAACTGGCAGAGCAAGCCGCTTGAAATAGGGCCGAGTAGACAGGTGTTTAGCAGGCAAGGGGCTAATAGGGTAGTGACTCAGTCAACAGGAGCCTAGTAGCCCCCGCCATCGCGATCCAGCACGACCTTGAAGTCCAACGCCCGGTGCACTTTGGTAGTAAACCCACCGGCGCTGCCCAGTTCGAACCAACGGTACCCAGGCGCCCGCTCTTCAACCGAGAATTCGCGGGCGCCAGCGGTAAACTGAATACAGGTTGAGGGCGTGCCCAACAGGCGCACGCCGTTTTCTTGCCGGTCCACCTCTTGATGAATATGGCCCCAGGTAATAATTCTGACCTGTGAATGGCGATTAATAATCGCCCAGAAAGCGTCACGATTGTGCAAGCCAATATCAGCCATCCAGTGGGCGGTTATATCCACCGGGTGATGATGCAGAGCGATCAGCGCGGGCAACCGGGGGCAGGCTTCCAGGGTTGCGTCTAGCCAGTCCAGTTCTTGCTGGGTTAACTCGCCGTGCACCTTGTGCGGTACCGATGAGTCCAACATCAGAATCTGCCAGCCGCCTTGCACCACGTATTTGCGCTCGGCACGGTAGCGTTGGGCAACTCGCCAGAGCCGGTCTGTATTGTCGTGATTACCCGGAATCCAAACGCTGTCGCAATCGAATCTCGCCAGCGCCTGCGCCATTGCGTCGTAGGCATCAACGCTGCCATCCTGTGCCAAATCACCGGTGGCCAGCACTAAATCTGGCTGACCGCAATGTTTCAGTACGTCATCAATCACTGCGGCCAGACTGTCGCGAGTGTTCATGCCAAACAACTTACCATCGCGGTCGGCTTTCAGGTGAGGGTCTGTCAGCTGCAGAACTCTTAGCGGTCGCAGCTCTTGCAGCAAAGATTGAGTCTTCATCGGGCAGATCCGGCAAACATGGGATGAGGAGTGTTATCAAGTTTACGCTGCCCAGAGCTTACCGACCCTTAACTGAATGCTAAAGACGTCACATTCTGGCCAATTCAAACCGTGTTTTTGTGCGGTTCAGCAGGTTATCAAAACGGTTGGGCGGAATTAATTCTGGCAATCGCCCGATGTCCAGACCGCATGTTCCATCGGCAGGTGGCCAAAACGCAGGCAGTAATCCAGCCAGTCAGCCAAAAAACTGTTCACCTGCGCTTTTTCATCGGGGTGGTGCATATAGCGATTGGGGTAATCGTTCACCGGCGCAATCTGGCGGTCACGGTAACAACTGATCACCTCCGCCATCTTGGCATCGTGATACACCCGCACCGTCATTTGCGGATTGTTCAGCCAGCGCCCGGCGTTGTGCACCTGTTCAAGCAGCAGAGTTTCGGTAAAGCGCGCGATTTGCAGAATTTCGATACGCACCCGGCCTAAGTACTGGTGTTCGCGGTGAAGCTCAAACTCTGCAACGGGCTGACCGTCGGCTTCCAGCTGGCGCAGCTTATGCAGCCTTTGATAATTACCATCACCCAAGGCGCCCAGCTGCCGCAGATCTGGCACGTAGCGCTTGGGCTTCATGGTCCACTGATTCATCGATTCATACCTTCCCGCAGGCGCGGGCGATTCAGCTCCAACCATTGCAAAGCAATAATGGCGGCGGCGTTGTTGATACGACCGTCCTTGATCATCGCTATGGCGTCTTCAGCAGCCAGAACGTGGGCGCGAATGTCCTCATTCTCGTATTCAAGGCCAAACAGACCGCCAGCGTTTGCGCTGTTGATTTCACCATAATACAGGTAAATCATTTCGGTGGTGCCACCGGGCGACACCAGGTAACTGCAAATAGGGTCTAGGTGTTTAAAACTCAAGCCGGCTTCTTCGTCGGCTTCGCGGTGGGCCACGTCTTCCGGGTTTTCGCCCTCTTCGTTCATGCCCGCCACCAGCTCCAGCAGCCAGGGCGACTGGTTGCGCCCGATCGCCCCCAGGCGAAACTGCTCTATTAATACGACTTGATCGCGCTGCGGATCATAAGGCAGCACGCAGGTGGCATCGCCGCGGACAAACAGCTCGCGGGTGAAAGTGGGCATGGTACGGCCGTCAAAACGCGGGTGGCTTAGCCACAGTTTGTCCATACGGAAAAAGCCCTGGAACACGGTTTCACGCTTTTCGACGCTGACGTTGTTGGCTTGAAACTGGAACGGTTTGGTCATGGTTTGCCCTAAGCTAGAAACAGTTCTGAAAGATAGTCGCTGGCCTGCATGAATTGCAAGTACGGTGTGGAGCTGGTTTGAGGATTGACTGGCGCGCGCTAATACATGCCTTCTACAACGGTAGAGCTGGCGACGATAATTGGCCATAATGGGGGATACAGATTTGCTTGCCATCAAGCGGGCTCTCGCCCAAGCGCACAGGTTTTCAGGAGATGAAATGAAGAAACAACTACTATCTGGGCTTATCGGCCTTTTTGCGGCGTCGCCCGCATTTGCCATGGACCTGATTCAAACCTACGAAAAAGCACTCTCCTACGACTCTGGAATTGCTTCTGCCCGCGCCAGTTTTGAAGCCCAGCAGGCGGCCAGCGATATCAGCCGCAGCAAATTGCTGCCGCAGCTTGGCGCTTCCGCTGACGCTAATTACACGGATAGCGATGGCCCGTCACAGAATGTGGACTACACAACCTTGGGCCTTGGCCTGCAGTTGACCCAGCCAGTGTTTCGCGCCGATGCCTGGTTTAACTACGATGCCAGCAAATTCCAGACCGACTCGGCGCGCGCCCAGTACCATCTTGCCCAGCAGCAACTGATTCTGGATGTGGCCGCCGCTTATTTTGACGTACTACGGGCACAAGACACAGTGACCACCCTACGCGCCACCGAAACCGCTATACAGCGCCAGTACGACCAGGCCCAGGAACGCTTTGATGTGGGCCTGATTGCTATTACCGAAGTGTTTGAAGCCCGCGCCACGTTTGATGATAGCCGAAGCCAGAGAATTGCCGCGGAAAACAGTCTTAATATCACCCGCGAACAGTTGGCACGCTTAACTGGCGAATACACAGAGCAGCTTGAAAATCTACGCCAGAATTTCCCACTAAACCCGCCCGAGCCGATGAACCCGGAGTTGTGGGAAACAACCGCGTTGGAACAGAACTGGAGCATTCAGGCGGCCATATTTGACCTGAAAGCCAGCGAGAAAACTCTGAAAGCGGCCAAGGCAGGGCATTATCCAACGGTGGATTTTCAAGCCTCTTACGGCAAGTCTAAAATCGGCGGCCTAGATAGCAGTGGCACGGTCGTTCAGCAGCGCAACGGCACCACCACACAGGGCGTCATTGGCTTCCAGCTAAACGTTCCGCTCTATTCCGGCGGTGGCATTCAGGCCGGTGTGCGCCAACAGCGTTCTTTGCTGACAGTGGCAGAAGAGTCGCTGAACACGGTGCGCCGTGACGTTCGCGTAGACACCCGCAGTCGCTTCCTCACCATCAACAACAACATTGAAACCGCGTCGGCCCTGAACCGGACCATTATATCGCGACGCAGCGCACTGGACGCCACCCGCGCCGGTTATGACGTAGGCACACGTAACATTGTTGAGGTGCTGGATGCCGAACGCGCTTACTATGTAGCGCTGCGAGACTTCGCCAACGCCCGCTACGACTACGTGGTGAACTCGTTACGGCTTAAGCAATCAGCTGGCACCCTAAGCCCGCAGGACCTGGTAGAGCTGAACAATTGGTTGAGCGCAAACGCACCGGGCATCGAAGCCCTGGCCAACGACGATACAACCTTAAACAGCCAAACAATGAGCCAGTAAGCCGGTAACCGTGATTTTCAGCCGGCGGGCCTAAACCCGCTGACTGATGCCGGCCACCACACGGTCCAAAGCGCCTCGGTTACTTTCCACTACCGCCAGAGCGCGCTGACCGCTTTCGTGCAACGCACGTTGATTATTTAACAGCCGAACCAGACAAACTACCAACTCCTCAGCAGACTCTACGATGGTGACTCCATCTTGCTCCCGCAGGCGCTGATAGATCGACTCGAAGTTAAAGACGTGGGTGCCAGAGATCACCGGTATCCCCCAGGCCGCCGGCTCCAAAGGATTATGGCCCCCGCGCTCAATTAACGAGCCGCCAATAAAAGCAAGATCACTGGCGCCATACAGCATCATCAATTCGCCCATGGTGTCGCCTAAATACACCTGGGCAGCCGCAAGGCTATCTTGCAAAGATCGGCGGGCCAGACTGAAGCCTGCCTTTGTAACAGCGCGGGCGACCAGCTCGAAACGCTCGGGATGGCGAGGCACAATAATCATCAGTGCGTTGGGTACAACCGCCAGTAGTTTTCGGTGGGCTTTAAGCAGCTGCCTACTTTCACCATCGTGGGTGCTCCCGGCGATCCAGACAGGGCGACCGCCAAACTGCGCCTTCAACTGCTGAGCCTGCTCACGCACCCGCGGTTCAATGTCCACGTCAAACTTTACACTGCCAGTAACGGCAATATTGTCAGCCGCCACGCCAATTCGACGAAACCGCGCTGCATCTTGCTCAGCTTGCGCCGCCACCCAGCTAATACTTTGCATGACGGGTCTCGCCAAACTTCGAACGCGCTCATAACCCCGCGCCGAACTCCTCGATAGACGCGCGTTGATCAAAAACACAGGTACGCGCGCTTTACGGCTCTGACTGATTAGATTCGGCCAGATCTCCGTTTCCATGATAACCAGAATACTCGGCTGAACCCGCGCCAGAAAACGCTTTACCGCGCCTGGTGTATCGTAGGGCACGTAAGCGTATTGCACCTTTTTGCCAAACATTTTCTGAGCCTGGGCAAGCCCGGTGTCGGTCATCGCCGTCATCAAAATGGTAACATTTGGATTACGCTCCAAAAGTCGCCGCACCATGGGTGCCGCGGCAATCGTCTCCCCTACCGACACCGCATGTACCCAGATAACAGGAGCACTCACCGCCGGCGCAAAGCCAACACGTTGGCCCCAGTTACGGCGCAAATTCGGAGAATGGCGACCGCCCCACCAAAGGCGCAGCAAAATAAAGGGCAGCAGCAGGCGGATAAGTTGAGAATAGATAAATTGCAGCACAGCGGGCTCCGAATAAGACAGTGCGCTATGATAGACCAAACACCAGCGATTTGCCTTTCACAGCGGCACAGACTATTGCTAGCGCCTGAGTAAGCCGGTGCTCTGGCCCACTCAAAACTTCAAAGACGTGCGAGCTTGACCCTAGTGAAGAATAAATACCGTAAACAACCGCGAAATACTGACTTAAGTGCGTACCGCCACCCACGCTGGTGGCTTACCTGGGCTGCCATCTCTTTTATGTGGCTAGTAGCGCAGCTGCCCTTACGCGTTCAGTGGTGGCTCGGCTCCGGCCTGGGGCGCCTGGCTTGGCGCCTGGGTAGCAGCCGGCGGCGCATTACCGAAGCCAACATCCACCTGTGTTTTCCGCAACTCACTGAACAGCGGCAACGCGAATTGGTCAAACAATCTTTTATAGCCAATGGTATTGGCTTGCTCGAAATTGGCGTGTGCT
Source organism: Marinobacter psychrophilus (assembly GCF_001043175.1). Classification (NCBI taxonomy): domain Bacteria; kingdom Pseudomonadati; phylum Pseudomonadota; class Gammaproteobacteria; order Pseudomonadales; family Marinobacteraceae; genus Marinobacter; species Marinobacter psychrophilus. The sequence continues at coordinate 780,254 of NZ_CP011494.1, read as the reverse complement.
GGTTTTGCGATACCAACAAACTCAAAGCCATTACTACCCTACATGGGCTGGAGAACTTCGAGCGCGCGCTCGAAGGCGGCAAAGGCGTGCTGTTGGTCGGCGGGCACTACAGTACCCTGGAAATGGGGGGCAGCCTTGCCACCCATTTCATAGAATCAAGCGTTATGCAGCGGGACCATAACAACCCGTTAGTGAACGCGATAATGACTCGATCCCGTGAGCGCCGCTACGGCATGGTGCATGGCGCCCGCGACTTGCGCGGACTGTTTCGCAGTCTGAAAAAGAACCACGCAGTCTGGTACGCTACCGACCAGGATTACGGCCGCAAGGACATCGTGTTTGCGCCTTTTTTCGGGATACCAACCGGCACCATTACCGCCACTTCCCGCATTGCTGAACGCAGTGGCTGCAAGGTGGTGCCTTTCAGCCACTTTCGCCGCAGCGGCAAACCGGGCTACGACATTTACTTTCATCCGGCTCTGGAGAACTTTCCAAGTGGCGACGACCTTGTTGACGCCACCGCAATCAACCAGACCATAGAGCAGGAAATAAAACGCGCACCGGACCAGTACCTGTGGATGCACCGCCGTTTCAAAACCCGACCTGATCCAGATGACCCAGGCTTCTATGGCCGAAAACGCTAACACATCCTGCCCGGTTATCTGGCTGCTAACCGACAACAAATCCGGCCACCGCAACCAACTCAAAGGCCTGGGTAACCGCCTGCGGGTGTTGGCTGGCGCCTCGCTGCACTGGATAGACGTGAGCACCGTCGAAACGCCCTTATGGCGAGTGCTTCTGGGGCGGCCGCCCGCGCTCGACCCTGCTCTAACGAAGCCAGACCTGATCATCGCCGCCGGCTCCGGATCCCATCGCTTACTGTTGGCTCTGCGCAAGGTTAAAGGTGCGCGCACACTGGTGCTGATGAAACCGGGCTTCCCACTGCGCTGGGTAAGTGGCGCCATCATTCCCCAACACGACCGAGTGAAACCGGGGCCGAACCTGTTTATGACTCAAGGCGCGATCAACGCCATCACCCCTGTTGCAGAACCGAGCACCCAGCCACGCGGATTAATTCTGGTGGGTGGTCCGTCGGCGCATTTTTTCTGGAGCGATGACACGATAATGGCCCAGATCCATGAGTTACTGCACAACTACCCAAAATGGAGCTGGATCATCAGCAGCTCCCGGCGGACGCCCGTCAGCTGCCAGCAGGCGTTGGCTGTGCTTGAAACCAGCCGAATTCAGGTCTTGACCCCGCAGGATACCGGTGAGAACTGGCTCAGCACTGCATTGGCTCACAGCCGCTGCGCCTGGATAACCCCCGACAGCATGTCGATGGTGTGTGAAGCGGCAACCTCTGGCGTGCCCACCGGGGTATTCCAACTGCCGGCCAAGCGCCGCAGCCGCGTTGCCCTGGGCCTGGCCGCGATGCAAGATCAACATCTGGTGACCACCTGGGACGATCACTACAAGGTTATGACCGCTAGACCCGGATCACGGATTCTATTCTGGCAGGCAGACGCTGCGGCGCGCTGGGTTATGACGCATTTTTTGCCAACCGGGCCTAAACCATGAAAATTCTTCAGGCGCTGCCAGCGCTTCACAGTGGTGGTGTGGAACGGGGCACTGTCGAATTCGCCAGACAGCTAGCACACTTGGGCCATAACTCTTATGTTGTGTCTAGTGGCGGACCACTGGCGGATATGCTCGAGCAAGAAGGCAGCACTCACATCACCCTGCCCATACACCGCAAGTCACTGGCCTCGTTTGGTCAGATTTGGCCAATAGTGCAGTTACTGAAAGAGGTGCAACCCGATATTGTGCACGTGCGCTCGCGCATGCCCGCCTGGATTATTCAACTGGCGCTGAAAACCCTGGACAAACAATTGCGCCCGGCCATTGTTACCAGCTTCCATGGAATGTATTCGGTTAGCCCCTACAGCGCGGTGATGGCCAAAGCAGATCATATTATTGCGGTGTCGAACTGCGTAAAAGATTACGTAATCAACAATTTTTCTGTGCCCGAGCAAAAGATTACCGTGATTCAGCGCGGTGTCGACGTGAACTATTTCCGCAAGCGTCCGCCTTCCGAGCAGTGGCGCCAGGATTTGTCACAAAACTATCCCCAGCTCAGTGATAAACGCATCCTGATGATGCCGGGGCGAATTACCCGCTGGAAAGGACAGTTACAATTTTTAGACGTGATGGCTGAGCTGGTTCATAACACCCCTGTTGGAGCAAACGAACGGCCTTACCACGGTATTGTAGTGGGCGGAGCCGAACCGGGTAAGAAACACTTTATGGAAGAGCTGACCCAGCGCCGTGCCGAGCTTGGCCTACAGCAACACGTCAGCTTTCTGGGCCAGCGCAGCGACATGGCTGAGTTGTACCAGCTAGCAGATCTGGTGTGTCATCTATCCACCAAACCCGAACCCTTTGGCCGTACGGTTACCGAAGCACTGGCGTCCGGCACGCCGGTTGCCGCGTTCAACCGCGGCGGCGCCGCCGAAACCCTGCAAGCCTGCTTTCGCGAAGGACTGGTCACACCAGACGATGTGTCTGGCTTTGCACAAACTGCTCAACACCTACTGAGTCACAACCAACACACCATCGAGATTCCCTACCGCTTCAAACTGCAAGCGCAAACCGACACCACCCTGAGCGTATATAACAAAGTTCTGGCGGCACGGGAGCACTAGGCAATGGCCAACTCTAGCACTTTGAACATCCTGCTAATAATGATGTCGGCTAACCCAGGCGTTGGCGGACTGGAAAAACACACTGGTGAATTGGCGAATGGCCTGGCACAGGCAGGCCACCGTGTGACCCTGATCTGCGCCGCTGCGCACCAGCACCAATTAACCCCGGAGATTAATCGCATTGCGCTGGACCCAAAGCAGTCACGCTACAACCCTCTGTTACTAGCAAAGCTTTATCGGCACATTCGCGATAAGAAGTACAACGTGGTGCACGCTCAGGGCACCAAAGCCGCCGCCTTGCTGGCGACGTTAGCGCGGTTTCCACTGTCACCAACGCTGGTGGCCAGTCTTCACGGTTTCAAATCCCGCTACCCCGCTTTACACCGCTTCAGCGCGGTGATTGCCGTCAGCAACGCGCTGGCAAAATCCCTAACTAATGGCAATGTTCGGGTTGTGTACAACGGCCTGCAGGCAGCAAGCGTGGTAGCTCCGGCAAAATTTCTGCTAGAGGCCGCTCCAAAACCAGTATGGCTTGCCGTTGGGCGCCTGGTCAGCGTGAAAGGTTTCGAGTTTCTTATCGACAGTTTTAAAGGCGTGAAAGGTAGCCTGTATATTGCCGGCGATGGCCCTGACAAAGCGCTATTACAACAGAAAATTCTCGATAACGAACTGCAACACAGGGTTACCCTGCTCGGCCATCGCGACGATATTCCTGCGTTAATGGCCGCCTGCGATGGCGTGGTCATTTCGTCGCAGCGGGAGGGGTTTTCCTATGTGTTCGCCGAGGCCATGCTGGCATCAAAACCGGTCATTTCGACCAGCGTGCCTATTGCCAATGAGTTTCTGCCAGAGCACCATATTTATCGTGGCAACACACTTGATGGTTTTGCCCAACTATTGAGCAACGACCCAGGCGCAATTTTTAATGATCAGTTTGCTGCCCGTGAACGGGCGCACAGGGAATTGACGATGGAGAACATGATCAGCAGCACACTGGCGATCTATAACACCTGCAAAACCTGAAGCACTTTATTCGCCACGATTCGGTGCCCTCTAGCTGTCAAATGAGTTCCGTCTGCCATCAGCGCCTGACCCTTTTCCTCCCAGATATCGTCAAAGGCATCAACAAAAACCACGTTCGATTCATCCGCTACCAGGGCCTGTAATGCTTGGTTATACCGTCGAATCCGTGGATTTCTAGGCTCATCCAGATTGGGAACCGTGGCTACCAGAACAAACTGCGTTTGCGGCGCTGAGCCGATCAACAAACGCAGATTCGCGACATACTCTCCCAGCGGCACTTGCTCTATCGACCCAACGCGGTCCTGCAAACGCCACTGCCTGGCCCATCGCTTAAGCTTCTTGACTAGCTTTCGCGCCAGTTTTCGGCGTGAATAATCAGGGTAATAAAGCACATAGGGCGCTCCCCGAAAGGTCAGCCAGGAATCCACGAGCCCATACTGTACCAACGCGACATCATGCATTCGGGCAGGATGGGTTTCGTTGTATTGCAGCATTTCACGGGTTGTACTCATAGTATGACCACAGTTGGTCAGGCTTAGGCCTAGCTGTCGACAAACAAGCTCAGCCCAAAGTTCTACCGTATTTTTTTCAAGCCCGCAGGTGTTGCAGTCGCCATAGGCAATACAGGTGCTCACAAAGTCGCCTCTCATCTGCCTGGTTCTTCTATAATAGCCAGGAACGTGAAATGGTAAGCCTTAAACTAATCAAGTTAAGTAAGCTAATCAACCTAACCAATCTATCAGGCACAGCATGCTGAATTTAGACGGGCTTACACCGTTTGCCCAAGGCTACAACCGCTTTTGCTTTATTCATCCTAAAGACCCAAATGTCTGCCTGAAGGTAATTCGCTCGGAGAATATCGAGCTGCGATTTCACCGACAGTCAGTGCTGAAGAAGTGCCTGGGCAGAAAACGACTGAATGATAACAGGCAAGAAATGGCAGCTTATCGCCAAAGCGCAATAAAATCACTGGTGGCGGCAGGCGAACCGTGTCCGGCATGGAACCATTTGCCAGAGTTTTTTGGCAGCGTATCAACGTCCATGGGGCCCGCGAATGCTAGCGAACTGATTCGGTGCGCCGACGGCATCATCGCCCCTACTCTTGAAGATCTGCTGAAAAAAAACGGCTACACACAACCCCTCAAAGATGCCGTGAATCGCTTTACACAGTGGCTAAAGATTCACGGCATTCTTACCCGGAACCTGCTACCCCATAACCTGGTGATTTCAGACAGGTCAGGAACGTTGGAACTATTTCTGGTGGACGGCCTGGGTGCACCCTCTGTACAGAACCAGATGGCGCGAATGACACGCTGGCGAAACCATTATATCAGCCGCAAGAACCAGCGCTTTGAGCAGCGAATCCTGTGGGAAGCGCAAGGGCGAAATACCTCTTGGGAAGACTTCCAGAAAACAGAATAGTCACTCCAGAAGCCAGGGCAAAAGTAATATGACCACCTCTGTTATGTTAGCATTGTGCCAGTCAACCCTATGTTCATCATGGCGCTGTTGCGCTCAATCAAGCCCGGAGTAAGCTCATGATTTATCCGGTAATGTTGGCCGGTGGCACTGGTTCACGACTTTGGCCACTTTCTCGCCAGCTGAATCCCAAACAGTTTCTGAAATTGACAGACCCGAAGTGGTCCATGCTGCAATCCACTGTTGCCAGGCTCAATGGTCTGCCGGTGCAGCCTCCGCTGATTATCTGTAACGAAGAGCACCGCTTCATTGCCGCTGAGCAAATGCGCCAAGCGGGCTTTCAGGGTGCCCATATTATACTAGAGCCCTGCGGCCGCAACACCGCGCCGGCCATCGCGCTCGCCGCACTGCAATTGCAAAAGGCTCGCCAGCAAGGCGAAGAAGACCCTGTCATGCTGGTTTTGGCGGCCGACCATCTTATTCAGAACGTGCCTGCCTTCCAAAGATGTGTTCAGCAGGCCAATACCCTGGCACTGGCAGGCAAGCTGGTTACGTTTGGCATTACGCCCACGCATCCGGAAACCGGCTACGGTTATATTTGCCAAGGCGAAGCAATCAATGAGCATGGCCATAGGGTCGAAGCCTTTGCTGAAAAGCCGGGTATGGACACCGCCAAAGCCTATCTGAAGTCCGGCAACTACCTGTGGAACAGCGGTATGTTCATGTTCCGCGCAGGGCGCTACCTGGAAGAACTGGGCAAACATCGCCCTGACATTCTCGCAGCCTGCGAGGCAGCTATGGAAAACCTGCGCCAGGATTTTGATTTTACCCGGGTAGACGAAGCCCGCTTCGCAGAATGTGCAAATGAATCGGTAGACTACGCGGTGATGGAGAAAACCGACGAGGCTGCGGTTGTGGCATTGGACGCTGGCTGGAGCGATATCGGCTCCTGGTCTGCACTGTGGGATGTCAGCCCAAAAGACGCCCAAGGCAACAGTACCAGTGGCGACGTAATGACACTGGACACAAATAACACACTGGTGCGGGCCGAAAGCCGCTTGCTTGCGACCCTTGGCGTTGACGACCTGGTGATTATCGAAACCAAAGACGCCGTGCTGGTGGCCCATAAAGACAAAGTGCAGGATGTAAAAAAGCTGGTGGCGCAGCTGCAAGCTGACGGGCGCTACGAGCACCTGAATCATCGAGAAGTTTACCGGCCCTGGGGCGTGTACGACTCCATCGACAGCGGCGAACGCTACCAGGTTAAACGGATTACCGTAAAACCCGGGGCCAAGCTGTCGGTGCAAATGCACCACCACCGAGCCGAACACTGGATTGTGGTCAGTGGGACGGCAAAAGTGACCAACGGCGAAAAAACCTACCTTGTTACGGAAAACCAATCCACCTACATTCCTGTCGGCCAGGTTCATTCGCTGGAAAATCCGGGCGTCATCAATCTGGAGCTGATTGAAGTGCAGTCCGGCTCTTATCTCGGAGAAGACGACATTGTGAGATACGAAGATAGGTACGGGCGAAAATGAGAAAACTGAAATATTTCACAATCGCTTCTTTTTTGCGTGTAGTGAGCTGGCTAAGCCTGAGCGCTGCCCAGCGGCTAGGTCGCTTGGTTGGGCAAGTGCTTTGGCGACTGCCCACAAAAACCCGCCAAGTGACCGATATCAATCTTGCTATCTGCTTACCGGAACTAAGTGCATCTGAGCGCACTCAGCTATCAAAAGATTCGGTAAAACACACAGCCATGACCGCGCTAGAAATACCGCTTATGTGGGAGTGGCCGGTAGACAGGTGCTTAGGGCTGGTGCGTGAGACTGTAGGCCTTGAACTGGTTGACGACGCTCTGGCCAGCGGTAAAGGGCTTATTTTGCTGGCGCCACATCTGGGCAATTGGGAGTTGGCCGGGCTTTATTTCTCGTCCCGTTACAAGATGGCGGCCCTTTACAGTCCACCTAATATGGCCGAGTTCGAGGAGTACATGATTAAAGTGCGAAGCCGGCTGGGCTCTGAACCGGTGCGCGGTGACCGCCGTGGCCTACTGCGGATGATGACGATTCTGAAAGAAGGCGGCATAGCTGGCATATTGCCGGACCAATCACCTCGGGGCAAAACCAATGCTTTTGCGCCGTTTTTTGGCATGGAGGTGAAAACCATGACACTGGTGGCTAAGCTGATGCAAAAAACCGGAGCCAATGCTCTGATTACATACACAGAACGACTGCCGAAGGCACAAGGGTTTCGAATTATCATTGATAAGGCAAGCAACGACCTAGCCAGCCTCGACCCGATTGTTGCAGCAACTGCATTAAATGAGTCGGTTGAGGCATTGATTAGGCGAGCCCCTGAACAATATCAATGGGAGTATAAGCGCCTTCGGCATAGGCCTGCCGGCGAACCTAACCCTTACAATCCAAGCAAAAGTCAACGCGAATAACTATTTATCCACAGGGGCGACAGCACAGTTCTTTGCTCTTTATCAATTGTATTTTTATTACTGATTACACGAGTATTAGTATGGACCCACAATCAATTGGCGTAGTAATCACTACTTACAACTCTTCTGTTTGGCTTGAAAAAGTTCTGACAGGATATGAAAACCAATCATTCAAAGACTTTCGTGTAATCATTGCAGACGATGGATCTAACGACGAAACTCGTGCTCTTATCGACACATTCAGGGTTCGAGATATACTTAAAATTGACCATTTTTGGCAGGAAGACGAAGGCTTTAGAAAATGCCAGATCTTGAATAAAGCGATTGCGGAAACAGCCTGTGACTATTTAGTGTTCACTGATGGTGACTGCATTCCTGCCCCAAACTTTATCGAAACACACAAAACGCTCGCCAAGCCCGCCACATTCCTTTCTGGCGGCTATATCAAATTAACGATGCCCGTTTCTCTCGCTATTACCGAACAGGATATAAACTCTGGGCGAGTTTTTGACCCCAACTGGCTTGTTAAAAATGGACAACCAAAAACCCACAAACTCTGGAAATTGTTCAAATCTGCTACCTTCAAAAACTTAATGAATGGAATAACACCCGCTGCAGCTAGTTGGAATGGCATGAACAGCTCAACCTGGACATCCGACCTTATAGCTATCAACGGATTCAACGAAGATATGCAATATGGCGGGCTCGACAGGGAGCTCGGGGAACGCCTATGGAACTATGGACACACATCCAGACAAATCCGCTATAGCACAGTATGCCTTCATTTAGATCATGCCAGAGGCTATGCCAAGCCGGAAATTTGGGCCAAAAACAAAGCGATTCGCAGAGCGGTAAAAACACAACGCTCATATCGCGCTGTTAATGGCATTGAGAAAGGTAAGTAGGGCTTTTTTTAAATTTTAAACAACATTGATCAGGTCGCTTTAGATGAGAACCCTTATTATTATTCACAGCCTTAAATTGGGTGGCATGGAGCGCGTTGCCGTCAACCTCGCCGATGCATTCGCTGAAGAGGGTCACGAAAGCCATGTTTTGTCATGCAGAAGCCGCCCAAATGACTTAAAACCAAACCATCCTGACGTTTACCTTCATCACCATGATCAACTCAAGTCTTTACTAAAATCTATTATCGGCATCCCAGTATTTTTATTATCAAGGCTATTTCTGGGTGTGGTATTGCCAAAATCTCACTTTATTTGGGTTGGCTGGCTGAACGGCTGGATTTTGAAACGTAAAGTTCGCACCCTTGAAAAACAATACGGCCGGTTCGATCGAGTCATTTTCCGAGGGCTTGGAACGTTTAAATATTTCTGGTCGTTCCGAGATGACCGTAATATCTATGTTTTAGAAAACGTGATTCATTATGATCGTCCTCTGTGGCAAAAAAAACTGGAGTGGCAACTGGTTTTCAATAACCGCCATCTGGCCTGCGTATCATCCGGAGTGAACGCATCCGCGGTAGCCGCTTTCGAGCAAGGCAACATTGCTCCTCGTAGCCTCAGAGTGATAACAAATCCCTGCCCCATAAAAGAAATCCGGGCTCTGGCCGAGCAGGTTGATCCGGACATTCCTGACGAACCCTATATTGTGAACGTCGGGCGCCTTGTACCTCAAAAAGGACACGATCTGTTGTTACACGCTTATGCTCTTGCTAAGCCACGGCACAAACTGGTCATCGTTGGGGAGGGCTCTCTTCGTGAGACTCTGGAACAGACAACACACGAATTGGGCATCGCTGATCGAGTGTTCTTTGCAGGAAAACGTCGCAATCCCTACAACTGGATGAGGCAGGCAGACCTGTTTGTTTTGTCGTCTGAATTCGAGGGGCTGGGTATAGTGCTAACAGAGGCGCTCGCATGCGGGACACTCATTGTGTCAGTGGATTGCTCCGGAGGTATCCGCGACGTGTTCAAGGGGGATTTGGAACAGTATTTATCTAATACCAACCCCGAAAGCTTGGCAGAATTGATAAACAAAGCACTGGCGGAGCTGCCTGTTACAATTAAGCCGACGTGGCTTGAAGATTTTGACCAAAAACGCATTGTTGAATTGTTTCTTTCCACTCCACCCCTTATAAGAGTTTGAGAATGAACGCAGATCACACCAACAATGCCATCCGTGTTTTATTTATAAAAACAGGTCCGGATGCCGCAGAGCTGGACCTGATCCAGCAGTTACACAAGCGGGGTGTGTACATAAAGGTGTTGTGCTGGGCAAGCAGCTCTACTCTGGAGTTTCTGGAAAAAGAGAACATTTTCATTGCCTCGGTTCGGAAGAGAGGGAAGGTTGATATTCCATTTATCCGCCAGATCCGTTCCATTGTGAAGCAATTCGATATCAGCTTGGTACATGCAACAGACTCTGCGTCGCTCGCCAATGCAATTTGGGCAACGTATTTCACAAAAGCCAAAGTGATCGCCTACAGAGGCACCAGCGCCCGCATTCGCAAGACAGACCCGACCTACTGGTTAGGCACACTAAACCCCAAGGTCTCTCTTACATTCTGTGTCAGCAATTCGGTTTATCGATATATGGCAACGCTGCTGCCTGAACATAAATTACGACTGAACTACAAGGGGTTCGACCCTGCGTGGATTAAAGTTGAAAACCCAGAACCGTCAACCTTTCCGGTGCTTCCGGAAGATCGTTTTATCGGTATGTTCCTGGGCAATAGCAAAGGCCGTCCGCATAAGGGACTGGAAGTTCTGATTGAGGCCTTTCATCGTGTGAACGACCCGAAGAGCGTACTGATTGTACTTGGCAGCTTCAGTCAGGAATCAGAACAGCTAGCCGCAAAAGGACCAGCCCAAGCACGAATATTCTTGATGGGTGAAGTTGCCAAAGCAGCCGAATGGCTTTGCTATGCGAACCTCTATATACAACCCTCTCTTCTGAAAGAGGGATTACCCCGGTCAGTAAAAGAAGCCATGGCACTGGCATTGCCCATTGTCATCACTGATATTCCGGGTCCAACAGAGCTTATTGAGCACGAGAAATCTGGTCTGGTCGTCGAAGCAGGTAATGCAGCCAAGCTCGCCGAAGCTTGGGATCGTATGGCGGCTGACCCTGAATTGCGCCAGCAACTGGGCTCCAGCGCCAAAGCCCGTCTGATCGAAGAGTTCTCTCCGGAGGTATTTGTACACAATACATTGTTGGCGTATTACGATGTACTAAAAATCGATGCCAATACCGACTAGCGACCTTACGGACCCAGTTCGTATTGTCGCACTCTCAAAACTAAAACTGGATTCGCTCCAGTCCGATAGATAAATAAAATCCAACCCAGCCCTGAAAGCCGCTTCATAGTCATATTGACTATCCCCTACAAATACCGCTGGCAGCTCTATACATCCGCTCTGTAACTCTCTCTTCAGGATGCAATCCTTGTCGTCCGGGCTACCAAAAATCCCGCCCTCAAACAGCGACGATAAGCCCCTGGAATCGAAAACACTCCTCAACTCAGCCTGATCGCCCCCAGACACAATCAGCCATCGACTATTGCCAGTCTGTTTCTTGAGCTCAGAAAGCTCACTCGCAATTCTACAGTTCATCAATCCTTGGCCGACTCCTTGTGCGTAGGCCTCCAACAAGCTGTCGAGTTCACTAGAGAGGATTTCCGAACGACCTATAATATGACGCAGAAAATGTTCAAATTTTGTATAGCGTGATATCCCGCCATGCTGGACATGATACTCAATCAGTGCCGCTGCGGCTTCCTCCCCATAGGTTTTTGCTGCATCGTAGAAGGCATCCGTTTTTACCTTGTTGGAGTCCAGGATGACACCGTCACAATCGAAAACCCAGGTTCGGTAGTTTTTCATCAACACTTGCGGTGAACCTCCTCAAGCGCTTTTTCTACTGGTGCAACATCCTCACGCACATCCACCGCCAGACTACCTGGGGAGGTTTCAACCATCAGCACACGCCGACTCAGCTCAAGAAAGCGAAGAATTTCTATATCCTCGCTCCACTCCAATTCACTCTTGCGTCCAAAATCCCGGAATGCCGCCAGTTCAGCCCGGCTGAACGCATAGATACACACCTGTTTCTTATACCTTTGGGGAGCTCGATCCGACTCCTTATGCCCCGGCAGAGGGTTGCGGGACATATAGACAAGCTCATTTCGCTCGTTGGTGATCACTTTAGGTATATTGACACTTGCCGGATCTTCAGCAGAGGATAGCCAGCAAAAACCATTGATCACCTTATCGGGATTCGCCAATTTAACATCGCGAATCTTCAGTATGTCATCTGGATTTACCAGCGGTTCATCACCCTGGATATTGATATAGACATCCGCAGCGATATGCTCACTCGCCTCAGCCAAGCGATCTGTGCCAGTCAGTGCATTAAAGCTGGATTTTATCGTCTGATAGCCCGCTTCCCTGACGACTGATGCAATTCTTTCGTCATCGGTCACTACGTAGACATTTTCAGCGCCCAACGCTTTAGCTGCAATGTCAGTCACCCACAGAATCATGGGTTTACCCAACAGCTTAACAAGCGGTTTGCCGGGGAAGCGTGAAGATTGATACCGCGCGGGAATCAGAGCAACCGTTTTCATTGAGTTTCAACCCATTCCGTAAATTGATTCTTTGGATATCGAATACCGGGTTGGTGTAACAGACACAAGATGTCGCGCGCCGGCAGTGCTCTGATAGAGATCAAGAAGTTCCTGCATTTCGCGACTTCGCGGGTCATCTGCAGGATACCCGTCGAAACCCGCCATCAATACTCTGCTGGCACTGCCACTTGCCGCTATAGCTAATGCATAAGCAACCACCAGGGACGTCGGCAAAGTGCACGAAAACTGACCAAATGCGAAACGCCCATTCTCAATAGCGAGGCCGAAGTCGAGAACCTTCTTATTCGCAAGAGACTCTTTCACATCACCTGATAGCATCGACCACGGAGTCACTAGCGGCTGCGGGAGAGTTGTATGGGTATGGCAATCAGCCAGCAAACGAACAGGATGGCAAGCCACACGCAAATCAATTAAGTTCGAACCCAGAGCTGCTTGGGTATTCAAAGCAATTACCACCGGCTTTTTTTCCCGGATATACGTTTCCAACGCCCATTTGTGTCGCTCCACTCCCGGCCCGGTGCCGAGGAGTAACACCTCCCGATCCGCAAGAAGCGTTGTGGGACTCCAATCGCCATCTTGGTTCTTACCGTAGAAATTTCTGGCAGCACCCAAGGTATTTACACTGAACTTTTTCCCGCCCTCAACCCGCAAGTGCTCGATAACTGCCAGAATATCCTCCTCATCGTAACGGGAGTCACTCAACATTTCCTGAATGTAAGTTGGATGAATTCCGTATTTTCCAGCCAAGTAATAATAGGGATTGGTGCCCCACGCATAACGCTTCTGCATGGGCCGAAAATCTTGCCGAATTAGTTGCATCAGGGGTACAAGGCTAATTCTTTTGTGGCGTAAAGCCGCTATTTCGATGGCCAGTTCTTCGGTTCTGGCGTTACCAGGGCCACGCCCCATCCCAGTGACGGTGGAGTCTACCCAAACAACCCCTTCAGAGATCGCTGCCAACGTATTCTGCAGCGCCATCCCGAGGTTGTCATGAGTGTGAACTCCCAGCGCGCCGCTCCATTGGTTACGAAGCCAGCGTATTATTATGAGTGTTTGCTCCGGCCCCAAACTCCCCATGCTGTCGGCAAAATACAGCACATCTATTGGATAGGATGACGCTTCGTGAGCAAGCTCTTCGACCTCTGACTGCTGCCGATCAGCGACCTGCATAAGATTGAATCCAACTCGATAACCCATATCATGAAGCCATATGCTCGCGCCCAGAGCCTTAGAAAATTCGTGAACATGGCACGCAACCCTCACGAGATCGACCGGCGATTCCTCGGCTCTTACCGGAAACATTCGTTTCAGGCTTTCCTCCATAGGCGGGCCGTCGAGCAGCTCAGTCGCATTGATCATTACTCCGACCGACAGATTTTCTGGAATTGGCAAACTGCGGAGAAACTGATCGGTTGAGAAGGCACAAGCGCCTTTGAACCCTCCCGCACGAAGTGTTCTGAGACCGAGTTCGACAACATCAACACCGGAAGCTCCCATGGCTTCCAGATATCTAACAATCAATCCTGGGTCAAAGTCCCACGCATTATAATAGCCACCGTCACGCAGTGTGCAGTCGATAAATGTGATATTTGCGTCGTTCATAGGAATAAAACACCTGAAGCCGTTTTCAAACTCGAGAAACACCTGCACACATCAAGGCTTCCGCAATTTGGAAGTCTTCTTCCCAGTCGATATCGAAACCCCGAACTTTGTCGAGCTTGTACTTGAACGGGTTACCCCCAATCCTGTCCTTACGCTCACTGTATACGCTCGCGGAGGCGACAAACGCTCCGCTGTTAACCTCGTAAAGCGGAGTCAAGGTTTGAGTTCTTGGCCACTTTTCCACGCCACGGTCATAATTCACCGGTCCTGCGTCATCCCAGATAAAACCCTGAAGCTCGGTAACCGTCATCAAAGAATCATACCCGTTATCAAGCTCCCGCAAATACGTTTTCAATAGTTCATCATAAACATCAGCATCAAGAAACGGCGATGTCACATGAGTCCAAATCACGTGTCCGTCATCTATCAGAGAACTAACATACTCGATTAGCTCGTCAGTACTCGTAATGCTGGATGCAAGCGACTCGTCTCGCAATCTCACGTCGAGACGGGGGTTCCCCAAAGACGCCGCAAAATCCATGATTTCCTCGTCATTAGTTGAGAGAATAATCCGATCAATCATCGTAGTGGAAAGAAGCTGTTCCAGTTTTATTTCCAGCAACCCGAACGGTTTACTCGCAATTGGCCGAATATTCTTTCTAGGCACTCGCTCACTACCTTTCCGGCAGGGCAGAAAACAGGTAATCGTCAATTTGCCGCTCCTAAACCACTCATTGTAAAAAAGAATTTACGTAGCCCAGCCCCTCAAATTTTCCCTGGCTATCGCTCCATGCCCGTCCTGAAGGAGTCTGATGTATGCAGCCTCATCAATCTTCATCACATCCCGGAAACGATCATCGCCATCTATCAGGCCGCATGACCACGCCAATTTCACCCAACGGAACTGCATCAGCGGATCATGGGTTTTGGCAAACGAGTGTGAATAATTAATCTCCTCGCCGCCCGGCTGCGAGTAGCCCTTAAACCGCCCGGCTGTGAGCATAAGATCAGTATTGAAAACCTTGATACTCGAGGGCGAGAACCGTAATAAATCAAAGATGGCATTAGGCCCGGCATTCAGCTCGCTGTCAAAAAGCAGCCATTGAAGGTTTAAAAGAACTCGCCCGCTGGCAGTCCAACGACCAAGAAGCCTAGATCCTTTATCCTTGATGAATACGGGGAAAGAAACTTCAGAAAAAAAGGAAGGGTCTGATTTTCTAGCTATAAATTTCGCTTGCTGAAGATTGTAGTAGGCAATGTCCACTCGCCGCCCCTGAGTCTCAGGGTCCAACCCGCCTACCCCACCTCGATAGTTAAACTTCGCAACAAGATCGAACGCATCGATCTCGGAGCCATTTTTTGAACTAACCGGAACTGGCCCTACCAATGCAATTTGGGCGCCTCGCATAGATTGCAGAGTACTGGTCTCAACCGGAGACCGGTCTGGCGGAACGTAAGCTAAGGGTTTTTCGCCACTCAACAACTGCAGTAGCCAGCATGCGTGTTCAAGTAGATCTGGGGCATCTTTTTTTTCGTGAAGCACCTGCAACAGGCGTCGAGCCTCATCAAAGTTGCCACGTTCGATCATCACCGAAAGTGCTCGCCGCACCACACTTTTTGGAGCACCGACAGCACTTGCCTCTTTCAACGCGAGGTCCTCAGCACGCTGACGAAGGTTAATACCAACGACAAAAAGACCAGAAATCAGGCAAATGCGATACAGTTCAAGCCAATCACCCGAGTGCAAGCTTCCTCTTGGCAACGCCGCGCAGAGCTCCAGCATCCTCGCTTCTTTATCTGCATAGTCCGCGTCATTTGCGGCCACTGCATCCGAAAATGCAGTCCACC
Organism: Marinobacter psychrophilus; assembly: GCF_001043175.1. NCBI lineage: Bacteria > Pseudomonadati > Pseudomonadota > Gammaproteobacteria > Pseudomonadales > Marinobacteraceae > Marinobacter > Marinobacter psychrophilus. The sequence goes on along the minus strand of NZ_CP011494.1, from coordinate 764,605 downwards.
ACTGGCTACTTACGCACCTCAAACGTTGATTTCCTGTCCTTACGAGAATCCGTTCGATCTGCTGACAACCTCGGGCAGACATCTCTTTATCAAAGTTCTTGAACGCACGTTTAAAACCAGTCGCCAGAATTGAAAGGCGATAATCTCGATTCTGCAGGGATTTTCTTCGGAGCAAATAGCGAGCATTCTCAATCCAAAGTGACATTATGACTCCTGCCGGCAATTTCCTGTTCGCTCTCATCTTTTGTTCGTACTTCCTCACCCCGTATCGCGCCCCAGATAAAAACAATCATGAGCGCAAACATCATCACGCCGATATTCCTCTCAAGCATACTCTGCGTGAGATTCACAACAGCATGCAATTCGACAAAAAAACAACCTCCGAGCGCTAAAGCTTGCACGGATGTGACATCAGATCGGGTTTTTTTCAAGAACAGAACGAACGGCACAGCCAATAGGAGAAGATAGCAAATAAGTCCGATCAAACCATATCGTGCCAAGTTATCGATATATTGGTTGTGCAAGTGTCGGAAATTCTGAACAGCAGGATGTATTTCCTCCGATAATACAAGCTTGTCGACAACGGCATCAGTGCCAGCAGGCCCAACACCAATTAGGAGATTCTCCTGAAAGGCCAGCCACCCGGCTTTCCACATGTCCAGCCGCAGACCTACCGAGGTGTCGTTGCGGTTCTCTTCGTAGTAATCAACAAACTCATCGATAGCGACTGCGGCTCTTCGCTCCACCAGGTCTACTTGTGATACAGATCCGACCCCCACAACGACAACCATGAGAAGCACCAATGAAAGCACTTTTCTTCGAAGCAGTGGCTGCCAGTAAACGTATAATCCCGTAAGCACAATGATTGGTATCGCGACCCAACCACTTCGAGTTGCTGACATCAAAGAAGCATACATTCCACCAACAAACCCACCAAATAACAAAGCAATCCAGAAAAATCGGTAATTCTGCTTCATCGCCCAACCGATAGCCGCCATCGCAAGCAGGGCCATCGCCATCGCGCCATTTCCATAATGAATCGGATTATCAAAAGCCGTCACTCTCGAAACTCCCAGGAACTCGGCTTGGTAGAACGCAAAAATACCAGCCACCAAGGCACCCGTCGCAGCCAAAGAAAAGAACCAGCGAGCGCTAATCGTATATTTTAAAACGACCAAAAGAACGAGTGATGCGGCAATATAACGAGCCGAAAGATCAAACTCGGAAATGTCTTCACCATGGATAATCAGTGGAATGGTTTGACCTAAAAAATAAAGTAATAATACGCTGATTAACCATCGGCTTTGATCATCGACGTGGTGCAGCATCTTCCTCCATCGAAAACCAAACAAGGCCACAAGAAGCAATAGCATCGGACCGAACGCATAGGCGTCCGGGATAAGAACATACAGAAAAAGGTAGGAACCTATCGAAATAAATGCCAAAAACTCCAAAACTCTATCCCACGCATTTTCCGAATAATGGAAAAAAAAGGCGTGCCGGTTTTCGGCACTCTCCACAGTGGCATCACTCTGATCAATCGACGTTTTGCTTTGCATTGATATTCTTTTCTGCGCGTTTTAATGTTCAAGTGATGTGCGATTTTTTTGCAACATACTTCCGGAAGGTATTGAGAGAGTTTTAACTGAGCATTTCATCATACTGCGGGATGGTTTCGACGGTATACCCAAATAGCTGCCTAGAGTTCTTCGATCAATTTTATGTTGGCTATTAACCCTGCGGGTTTCTCAATTGCCCAGGGTTTATAGCTTGTTGATAGCCGGCTATAAGCCCATCCCACAAAGTGTTTAGCCGAGCTTCAGGAATCTGTGAGCAGCGCTTCTCTACCGAACGACGCAAACGTTTCAAATTGCTCGCCCGCCAACTGTTAAAGAATGTCGCTTCGGTATGCAACTTGCATCGGTCAAAGTCGATAAGGAATACCTGATCATCCCTCACCAGAATGTTGTCGCAGTTAAGATCCACATGGTCCAACCCTGCGCAGTGAAACCGCGCTATAGCCTGCCCAACCCGGCACCAGAGATCTTTTTCGCTCAGCTTCGGATGCTCCTGCAAGGGTAGTGCCCCCTCAATTCTTTCGATCAGAATTGCCGCTTCATAAAAAAGTATGCCATGGCGTGTGACTAGCGCCGCGACCGGCTTGGGCACGGGGAGCCCTTTATCATGCAACTCGTTAAGTAACCGAAACTCGGCGAATGATCGTGCATTGTCGTAACCTGCATAGAAGTACCGTCGCACAGAGATCAGAGCTGCCTGTCCGCCCCGCCGGTAATGCCTTAGGACAAGCGGTCCATTGGGTGAGCGAACAAACCACGCGCTACCACGGCCTCCACCCGACACAGGCACGGCTTTCTCGCCCCAGTACATCGGCGCAAACCACTTCTCATCAATGTTTTCGCAACCTGGGGCGCGGAGTACTGACACCATAACCATAAATACCCAGTATAGGTTTACCGGAGATCGCAAGACCTTGGCAGGGGAGTGCGTTAGAATACGGGTAGTTTACCAACGCTCTCCCCTCGGCACTACAACCGCCTGTTAAAGAATAACAACGGACAGTAACTTGAACAAGCAACCGCGTCCCAACAACCTGAACTCAATCTGTATTCTGCGCTTATCCGCCATCGGCGACGTAACCCATATCATCCCTGTCGTCCTTAGCCTGCAAGAGCAAATTCCGGGTATCCGAATCACATGGGTTATTGGTAAAATTGAAGCTCGGCTAATTGGCGATTTACCCGGCGTTGAGCTCATCATCTTTGACAAAAAAGCTGGCCGCCAGGTTTATTCTGACTTGCGGGTGAAAATGAAAGGCCGTCAGTTTGATGCACTCTTGCATATGCAGGTGGCTTTGAGGGCAAATTTGGCTGCAGCTCTGATACCTGCGAAGATCAACATCGGCTACGACAAAGCTCGCAGTAAAGACTTGCACAGTTTGTTCATCAACCGCCGTATTGCCCCGGCAAAGCAACAACACGTGCGCGACTGCCTGGCCAGCTTTCTTGAACCCTTAGGGCTGAAGCCAGCTCCCCCGCGCTGGAAAATTCCGTTGACCGATAGCGATACCGCCTTTGCCGACGCTCATTTAGCGCACGATCGCGCGAACATGGTCATCAGCCCCTGCGCCAGTCACAAATTACGAAACTGGCCGGCCGAGCGCTACGCGCAGCTGGCGGATTATGCGATTCGCCAGCATCACATGCAAGTAACGCTAGTGGGCAGCCCTGCACCTTTTGAGATCGCGTATTGCGAGACTATTGCGCAGGCAATGCAAGAAACAGCGGTTAATATCTGTGGCAAGGACACTCTGAAGCAGCTTACTGCCATTCTAAAACGGGCCGATATCGTGGTCGCACCGGATACCGGGCCGGGCCACATTGCCAGCGCCATGGGTACCGATGTTCTGGGACTGTTCGCCGCAAGCAACCCATTACGCTCGGGGCCCTATAATTCGTTAGCCTGGTGCGTTAATCGTTACCCGGAGGCGTTGCAGAAGTTCACCGGAAAAACAGTCACTGACGCTCGCTGGGGCACAAAAGCAGAGTTTGAAGGCGCCATGGAGTTGATTAAAGTGACAGACGCCACTGACATGTTGGACAAGTGGACACAGGCAAAGCGACCGGAGCCAGAACGCGGGGCCTGACTCCGGGCGTGACTGTGGAGAGAAGCAATTACTTGCGGGCGGTGTAATCCTGATAGGACTTTTCTTCAACAAAGCGCGATCCCAGCGCCAGGTTGATGTCTTTTTTCAAAAACGCGCGCTTATCGTTGGTGACATAAACCGCCCGTGCCAATTCAATAAAACGGGCACCAAAATTCTGGTCGGCCTCCTGGTCGCGAATATCGTCTTCAATCACCCAAAGCTCTTCATTGACCGCCTTGAGTTGCTGCCGCAGTTGCGCGATGGCGCTCTGGTCGCTGACTGCATCGGTCCATGTTGCGTTTAGCTCGTTCAGTTCCAACTTGACGTTTTTAAGCTTCGCGTCATCTTTGATGCGTTCCGACTTAATTTCAAGAATTGTGATCTTGTCGAGAACCTCGCCAAAAGAAACCGGGACCTTTATGACATCTACCATTTCCTACACCTGCAAAATCAATCATTAGAACAGCAAGCCACAGTGCACAACGCACAGCGGCTTTTGCACTTTAGGTTTTCAGCTCTTAACGACTGACAACCAGTCCATATGCTTGGCCGACCTGCCCTTCACGGCATCAAAGAACATGGTCTGCAGTTTTTCGGTCAGCGGGCCACGCTTGCCGGCGCCAATGACGCGGCCATCTAACTCGCGGACAGGCAACACTTCGGCTGCGGTACCGGTAAAGAAGGCTTCTTCAGCTACGTAGACTTCGTCGCGGGTGATGCGACGCTCTTTCACCTCAATGTTAAGTTCTTTGGCGAAGTCCAGAATAGTCTGGCGGGTGATGCCTTCCAGGCAGGAGGTCAGTTCCGGTGTATGTAGCACGCCGTTGCGAAGAATAAAGAAGTTCTCGCTAGAGCCTTCGGCCACATAGCCTTCGTTATCCAGCATCAGGGCTTCTTCACAACCACTGGACACGGCTTCTTGCAACGCCAGCATAGAGTTAATGTAGTTGCCGTTAGCCTTCGCCTTACACATGGTAATGTTCACGTGGTGGCGGGTATAAGACGAGGTGCGTACCTTGATACCGAGTTCTTTGGCCTCTGGCGCCATATAAGACGGCCATTCCCAGGCGGCTACCATTACGTGCGCTTTCAGGTTATCAGCGCGCAGGCCCATACCTTCGGAGCCATAAAATACCATTGGGCGCAGGTAGGCTTCGTCCAGATTGTTGTCCCGTACCGCAGACAACTGGGCGGCGTTGATTTCGTCTTTGCTGAAAGGCATTTTCATATTCAGAATGTGAGCTGAACGGAATAGCCGGTCGGTGTGATCTTTCATGCGGAAAATAGCGGCGCCTTCCGCGGTGTTGTAAGCTCGCACGCCTTCAAAACAGCCCAGACCATAATGCAGGGTGTGGGTTAGTACATGCACCTTGGCTTCGCGCCAGGGCACCATCTCTCCATCTAGCCAAATAACACCATCGCGATCAGCCATCGACATACTAGGTTGCTCCAGAAAAACAATTTTATGAGTTCGGTATTCTATCAGGATCACCGAAGAAAGTTTTGACCGTTATTCAATCATGACTCGCTGCCAGATGGAACGGATAAAATCCCGCTCGGCGATAAAAACATCGCCAGACAAATGGCTGTTCAAATCTTGCAGAGTGCGGCGATGAATGGCGGAGCGCAGCGCAATGTAAGCCGCACGCAATGTTTTAACGTCGTTTGCGGGCAATACGCCGGCCTCACCTAATTCCTCCATTTGGCGAATGTTGTCTGGCCAGCGGGTTAATGTGGGGTATTTCTCGCTCCAGGCCAACATCAGGTATTGCACCAGAAACTCGATATCCACAATGCCACCCGGGTCCTGTTTGGCGTGGAACGTCTCGGCTCGGCGGCTGGCGGGGGTGGCCAGGCTGGCGCGCATTTTTTCACGCATTGCCACTACTTCGCTGCGCAGCGCCAGACGGTCGCGGTGCTGGCACAGGGTGCTCTTGCGGATCTGTTCAAAACCTTCCAGAGTCCGCGGGCACCCGGCTATGCCGCGGGCGCGAGCCAAAGCCTGGTGTTCCCAGGTCCAGGCGTCAGTGTGTTGGTATTTCTCAAAGGCCTGCAAGGTGATTACCAACAGGCCTGAGCTGCCAGACGGACGCAATCGCATGTCGACATCGTAAAGCTGGCCAGAGGGTGTCTGGGTACTCAGAATATGCACAATGCGCTGACCCAGACGGGTGTAGAAGACCGCGTTGTCAATAGGCTTGTCGCCATCGGTGCTTTGTTGGGGGTCGGCGCTATAGACAAACACCAAGTCTAAATCGGAACTGTAACCCAGCTCGATACCGCCTAGTTTGCCGTACCCAATCACCGCAAAATCCGAATCGCATACTGAACCATCGGCTCGCCGCGGATAGCCGTGGCGACTAACCAAATTGGCAAAAGCAACATCCACCACGTGTTCCAGCACCACCTCGGCAATCCAGGTCAGATAATCACTGACGTTCATCAGCGCCAGGGTACCTTTCATTTCAGCAGCCGCCACCCGCAAGGTGTGGGCTTTGCGGAAATGCCGCAAAGACTCCATCTGGTCTTCCAGATCGTCATAAGAAATGCGCAGCATCTGTTGGTTCAAGTCATCCTGCAGTTCGGCTTTGGCCGGTGGGTAATACAAGCTTCCAGCGTTTAAAAGCTCGTCCAGTAGCAGCGGCGTATCGGCCAGCTCGCGCGCTATCCAGGGGCTTTCACTGCACAGGGACACCAGTTGGGAACAGGCTCCGGGGTTCTCCAATAACAAAACTATATACGCGGTACGACGTAATATGGCTTCTATTACAGGCTGTACCCGGCCAAAAGTATGGGACGGATTTTCGACTTCGGTCAGGGTGGCCAGCAGCATGGGCATAAACTGTTGCAGGCGTTTTCGGCCCTGGGTCTGCAGTGATTTTATGGTGCGGCTAGAGCGCAGGCTGGTTAATGCGGCCAGGGTTTCTTCTGGCGCTTCAAAACCCTTTTCAACCAGCCAGGCCAAGGCGGTCGGCTCGTCCATCTCGCAAAACCACAGCTCTTGCCAGCCTTCATCAAGGTTGTTTTGCGGGCTGTCGTCGTCGTCACTGGTGATGATATCACTGAAGTGCGTAGCCACCTGCGCCCGGTGCTCATCCAGCTGCTGCTGGCACGGCGGCCAGCTGTCATAGCCCATAATATGCGCCACCCGGGCACGGGCCAGGTCGGTATCCGGCAATAGCTGGGTTTGCTGGTCTTCCATGCCCTGTAGCGCGCGCTCCAGATTGCGCAGGAATACGTAGGCCGCCCGCAGCTCGTTTATCACCTGCGGCGGCAGCAGTTCCAGCTCCAGAAATTCGTTCAGCACCCGCAGTAATTCGCGCTGCTGCAACTCCCGGTCCCGGCCACCGCGAATTAGCTGGAACGCCTGCACCACAAACTCGATTTCGCGGATGCCACCACTGCCTAACTTAATGTTGTTTTCCAAACCTTTGCGGCGCACCTCGCGGCCAATCATGGCTTTCATACTGCGCAAGGATTCAAAAGCGCCGAAATCTACGTAGCGGCGATACACAAACGGCCGCAAGCTTTCCATCAGCACCACGCCGGCTTCTTGGTCGCCGGCGACTACCCGGGCCTTAACCATAGCGTAGCGTTCCCAGTCGCGACCCTGGTCTTGATAATAGGTTTCCAGCGCGGCAAAGCTCAGGGCCAGGGCGCCACTCTGGCCATAGGGCCGCAGGCGCATGTCTACCCGGAATACAAAACCGTCAGAGGTTATCTGGTCTAACGCCTGAATCAATCGCTGGCCAAGGCGAACAAAAAACTGCTGATTGTCTGACGCCCGTCGTCCGTTGCGGGTTTCACCCTTGCTGGCAAAGGCAAATATCAGGTCTATGTCGGAAGACACGTTCAGTTCGCGCCCGCCCAGTTTGCCCATGCCCAGCACCACCATTTTTTGCGGTGCCTCTTCGCCGCTGACCGGGCTAATACCCCAGGGTGTACCGAACTGTTGGCAGGCGCTGTCATAAAGCCAGCCAAGTGCGCCATCTATGCAAATATCGGCAAAAACACTGGTGGCGGCCATGGTTTCGGCCAGGTCGGCGTGGCGCAGTAGATCGCGCCAGATAATGCGAAACTGGGTTTCCCGGCGGAAACATCGCAAAGCCTGATGCAGGCCCGGCTCGTCACTAACGTGTGCCAGATATTCCAGCCAGCGCTGTTGCAGATAACCGGCGGTGGTGGGCTTACTGAGGCAGCGCGAAGCCAGTAATTCACGCACCGCATCGGGTTGCCGCTCCAGGGTTTGGCCCAAAAAAGGACTGTTGGCAATGGCAGCCGCCAGTAGCTCGTGGGTAACGGCGCCAGACTCTGTGAGCCAGGAAGGCACGCCGTCCGCGAAAATACCCGGCCAGCGCCCGGCAACGTCGGCAGCCAAAACCTGCGGCAGTGCGCTCCAGGGCTGAGACATAAAGCAAACCTCTGTTTCTCTTTTATATTTTTGGTTTAGTACGCTATTAAAGGTACTGTATAACGAATCAAACTCACAGGACACCAGCGCCCGGATGCAACGCAATCTTCGCCCACTGAACGCCGAGCACTCTCAATCTTACGCTCAATCCTACGCTCAATCGCACCTGCCTATGGGCGGGTTGATTCGCAAGCGCATGAAAACACTTTTTGCGATGTTAATTGGGCTGTTAATCTTCCAGGTTATAGTGATTTGGACGGTGGAAGACCTGACCCTGTTCGAATCGATATGGATTACCATGACCACCGTGTCGACCGTAGGCTACGGCGATTACGCGCCGCAAACCCTGATTGGCCGCTTAAGCACGATTATCGTGCTGTTTATAGGTGCCATTACGGTGCTCACGCTGATTATCAGTGACTTCATCGAATACCGGTTTTATCGCCGGGAACGTATTCTACGCGGACTTTGGGTTTACAAAATGAAAGAGCACATCGTTATCATCAACACACCGCAGCACGGCGGCGAGCAGTATTTTATGCGCTTTGCGTCGCAAATACGCTCCAACCCCGGCTATGAAAACGTTCCTATTATGCTGCTCACCCGCCAGTTTCCCGACGGTTTGCCACCCGAGTTGACCGATATGGGCCTGGTGCACTTTCACGGCACCGGGTCTGACCCGTCTGCATTGCAGGCGGTTCATGCCGGCAGCGCTCGGCACATTGTGGTATTGGCCACCGAGGAAACCGACGACAATTCCGACAGCATAACGTTCGACATTGTCCACCGCCTGAGTGAACTCAACCTGGGCTACCAAACCACCGCAGAGTGTGTGGCCGATAGAAATCGTGGGCGATTGAAAGCGCTGGGCATACGTGCGGTAATTCGGCCAGTGCGCACCTACCCGGAAATTATGGTGCGCGCGGTGGTGGCACCCGGCTCGGAGAAAGTACTGGAAGACATGTTCAACTATGAACATGACCACCCCCACCGCTACGATTTTCTGTTAGAAGACCTGAATTGGGCCGACATCGTCAGCGCTTTGATTCGTCACAGCATAGGCACAGCCCTGGCCTACATAGACGACGATGGCGAGGTGATTTGCCAGCCACCGATCAAACAACCGATCAAAGGCAAAGGCCTGATTGTGTTGGTACGTTCCATCGAGACCCCGGACCTGGAGGTGGTGAAAGAAGCTCTTGATCGCTATCGGACGTTTCTGAAAACGTGGCATAACAGCCCGGAAAGCAATAGCACCGATTCCTGAGCGACCCGCAACTTCCCGTTCGGTTTTTTATTGGCGCCCTACTGGCCTGCTATGTGTTGTAGCATGGCCAACTGAATTTGGCCTAACAGCGGCTGCTGTAACAGATCACTGACCGTTGTTCCGCCTTGCAGTTGTTCAACAAGCTCTGACCAGGCCTGGCTCGGGGCACAGCCTGCGGCTAGGTGCGCCAGTGCGCTCAGGTTCAGGCTTCTCATGTTTACAGATTGCTGCTTTAGCCAGCTCTGACTCAAACGCTGGAGCAGCGCGTTCAAAGAGGCTGCTACCTCGCCGGCACTCTCACCGGCATTCTCAACCGTACGTGCATGAGCCATTGGTGCGTCCGCCAGAAAATAACCCTGCTCGGCTTTACTCACCAGATTCAAAAACACCGGGCAGTGTTGCGCCAGCTTTTGCGCCCAGATCAACAGGTTGTCAGGGTTGCCGGATTTTAGTTCGAATTCAACTTCACAGAGCTCGCGGCTTTGACCGTTAGCGATTATCTCCCCGGTATCCACCGCCACTTCGATAACGGCGTTATCGTCCGCCAACATAATCACCTGGCGCTCAAAGTTGGTTTCAAACACCGGCGCCAGCCGCGCCAGATTCACGTTATCCGCAAGCGGTGTGTTTGCCAGCAAGCCCAGTTGCAGATTAGGGCCGGGAACCTCCCATTCCCATTCATTGCGATTATGAGCGCCGTTGACAAATTCGCCCTGGGTTTTCAGGGTTTGTATAGTGCGCCCGCCAGCTTCACGCAAGCGCAGCGCAATACGTTCAACGTTCAGTTGATTGTCGGGGGTGTCGTAGTAAGTATTCACCAGGCGTTTGCACGCGCCCTTGCTAGCTTCCGCCTGCTCTAGCAGCCAAGCCAATCCCAGCGGAATCTGTTGCGGATGCAGGGTCAGTTTAATTTCCAGCTCTTGTGCCATCAATGCGCTTGTCCCACTCGGTGAATGCATGCCAAAACTGGCAGATACTTGTCATTGGGCCCTGATTACATGTCAGCCCGCAGACGGCTGAGGTCGCGCCCGCTCAGCGCTCCGTTGACACGCCAGTCATAAGGAATGTCGGGCACAAGTGTCAGGTCCTTAGCGAGATATGGCCGATAATGACGAACAAACGCTTCGACACCGCCATAGGGTTCAAAATCGCCTTCAAACCAATCGAAAATACTGGACAGATGAAGTACGTTATCTGGCTTATTTAGAATAATGCCTTTATTGTCTTGTTTCAAAAACTGAACGCATTGGTCGTCCAGTTGCTTGTCGAGACGACTAGAGACGTAGGGTTCATGTCGCAGATCCGGACAACTCATGGAGGCGCAATTAATCGCCATATGCACCCGCGGGTCGCCCATCGCCCTCAAAACATCGTTCTCCAGAGCTCGAAGCGTGACAGTTTCGCCACCCACGACACCGGCATCGTGGGCCCAGACCGGATTCAACATAGAGCCTAACGACCGCAACGTCTGTAATGGCCAATGCTGCTGAACCATGTTCATTGAAAGAATATTGTAGGCGTTGAGGTAAAAGGCTTTTTTTTGATCTTGCGTGTGCAAGCCTGCAATCGGGAACTCGGCTAGGGCCTGAACCAACGCTGCCCACGCCGGATCACCGGACAACCCCGAATAGTCGACCATCCGCGCCTGCATAAAGACCTTTTCACCCACGGTCGTGTGACGATCCAGCAACTCTGCGTATTGCGCATTGAACGCCTGAAGCGCCGGCTCTGAATTGGCCTGAGCGTTACACATCGACGAAAAAGCGACCAAAATAAAGGCCATAGAGCAACAGGAAATAACGCGCATACCACCTCCAACGTTGCTGTGTACGTTACCGGCTTGCTGATCAAACTTCACGCAAATGAAAAAAAACCGATGATCCAAGGATCACCGGTTTTCAATACTACTGAATTAGCTAACTAACGTAGCTGAATTAGAAGTAGTAAACAGCGCCAACACCCGCGATGGTTTGCTCATCACCGGCAGCGGAAGTGCCATCAGGATCGGCATAGAAAGTTGCGCCGTCTGCAGTAGAGAAGTAGCCTTCAGCATAAACGTACAGGTTGTCAGACACGTTGTGCAGAGCCTGCAGAACAATGGTGTCATTCTTGTCGTCAGTCGCGTCAACGTCTTGAACCTGATAAGACAAGGAGAACTGGTTGGCACCCATCGTGTAAACACCAATTACACCGAAGATGTCTTTGTCATCAGAGCGGGTCTGGTATTCGCCAGACACACTCAGGTCACCCATGTTGTAGGTGGCCAGCAGGCCGTAGGTGTTTTCGTTGGAGCCAACAGCAGATTCGTTGCTGTCCATTGCCACCGCCAGTGACAAAGCGTCAACTGCATACGTCGCAGACAACTGGTACGGATAGGACTTTGACGCTCCGGCAGACTCGCCGTCGCCATTAATTTGAACGCCAGCGCCCAGAACCAAGCCACCGAATGATGGAGACTGATACTGAATCTGGTCGCCTTCGCCCGTTGTGCCCGCATTGAAAATATCGGAACCCACTTCGTGGAAGTTGCCGATCTTAACAACAGCACGCTCATAAACGCCATCGTCAGAACCTACCAAGATTTGGCCAAAGCTGTCGCTTTTAACACCAATGTAAGCCTCATCGATTTTGGAGCCTTGCGAACCTTTTTCATCAGCGCCGAAGCCGTCAAGCTCCAGTTTGAAGAAACCAGTAAGGCCTGGGGCGATTTTGTGTTCGTGCTTTACGCCTAAGGTTGAACCATTGTCAGCGTGCTCGATAGAGGAGCCAGCACCTTCGACATCAACGTTCTTAAGAACGTATTGGATGTTGCCGTACACAGTCGGCATGGAATCCATTCTTGCAGCCAAATCAGAGGCGTTTTCCATTGCCAGTGCAGTGCCTGAGAAAGAAATGGCAGCAATAGCTGATGCAATCAGTGTTTTCTTCATTTTTACGTCTTCCTTTTAGGGTTTTATTCAGGTTTTAACGTCGAGATGAATCCCGATTTTAGGTACCACTTGTCAGTTTAAGTGAGCTAAATCATCCATAAACTCCATGTCACTTTCGTGACACACTCTGACTGACGTTGTAACTCTCTACTTATTTCTTATTGTCTGGCTTGGCTCTCAATGAGTTAGCGAGCGTTTCTCATGCGACGCATTACCTGCCCTTTTTAATACACCAACAGAACTTTTGCAAATTCTTAATGTGCATTTGTCGGGTTTTTTTGAGATTTCCTTGCATATTTAATAATCAAAAAATTTATCTTCACAGCTTTTCGGCTGTTCATGCAGCCTTCGACCGCAGTAAAAATGTGACAGGGCCATCGTTTATAAGCCCCACCTGCATATCCGCGCCAAATTTACCCTGTTCCACTTTATCTTTGCCCAGAGCACTGACAGCTTCCACCACAAACAGGCTGTAAAGCTCATGGGCGATGTCCGGTGCAGCTGCCTTGGAGAAGCTGGCGCGCCCGCCAGTGCTGGTGTCGGCGGCCAACGTAAATTGGGGAACAACCAGCAGACCGCCGCCGAGACTTTTCAGACTCAGATTCATGCGGCCTTGCTGATCAGGAAAAATGCGGTAATTGATGGTTCGTTGACACAAGTCTTTGGCTTGCTGAAGCGTGTCAGACTGCTCGATTCCCAGCAACAGTAGAACACCGCGGCCAATACTCGCGATGGTATTGCCGTTGACGGTGACCTTGGCTTCTGTCACACGCTGAAGCAGTGCTTTCATTCGAAATCCCCGTAGGTGGGAGTCGACAGTTTATTACGAACCGGCAAGAGTTTATCCATGCTGGATCAGGATGGCAACCCTACGGGGGCCAACACCTGGCTTTGTCATCTTTCTCGGCGGATTTTTTGTTAGCTCGCCCGCTCGACTTTTGCGGCTACGTTTTCCACTGCACGCATCAGGGCGTCTACAATGGCGGGCTCTGACGCGCTATGGCCGGCATCGCGAATAATCTGCAAATCCGCTTGTGGCCAGGCGCGGCTAAGAGCCAGCGCGTTGTCCAGTGGGCACACCATGTCGTAACGGCCGTGCACAATGACCGCAGGAATGTTGGCCAGTTTGTGGGCATCGCGCACGATTTGATCGGGTTCAAGAAACGACTGATTCATAAAGTAGTGACATTCGATGCGCGCCAAGGCGATCGCCACGCGGGGGTGACCAAAGTGTTCGACCACGTCTGGATTGGGCTGCAAGGTAGCGCAGCGCCCTTCCCAAATAGACCAGGCCTTCGCCGCCTGAATCTGCTCCAGCTCATTGCGACTGGTCAGGCGTTTGTAGTAGGCCGGCACCATATCGCCACGCTCGTGTTCTGGAATCTGCGCCAGGTAATCTTCCCAATAGTCAGGGAACACCCGGCTGGCGCCGTTCTGGTAGAACCAGTGAATATCTTCGGGCCGGCACAGAAAAATGCCCCGCAACACCATGCCCGTTACCCGCTGAGGGTGGGCCTGCGCGTACACAAGACTTAAGGTGGAGCCCCAGCTGCCACCGAACAGCAGCCACTGGTCAATACCCAAAAACTCACGCAGGGTTTCTATATCCGCTATCAAACGGTCGGTACTGTTGTTTGCAAGCTCCGCCAGCGGCGTTGAGCGCCCTGCGCCGCGCTGGTCCATCAGAATAATGCGAAACCGTTCGGCATCAAAAAAACGCCGGTGGTAATCCTCGCAACCTGCACCAGGGCCGCCGTGAATAAACAGCACCGGTATACCCTCAGGGTTACCACTTTCTTCAACGTAAAGTTGATGGGGCTCTTCAACCGCCAGCCGGTGTGTGGCGTAAGGCTTTATATCGGGGAACAAGGTGCGCATGGCAGCTCCGCAGTTATAGGAATGATTGCGGTAGTGTAGCGAAGTTACAGCGAAGCAGGGGCGCGATTGATGAACGGCGCATAAAAAAACCGGCCGCTGTTTCCAGCGACCGGTTTTTTACTACGCTGCCAGCGTTACTTCTTGCCGGCGCGTTTACGATCGTTTTCAGTCAGGTGTTTCTTGCGCAAACGGATCGATTTGGGCGTTACTTCCACCAGCTCGTCGTCGTCAATAAACTCCAGCGCCTGCTCCAAGGTGTGCTTGATGGGCGGGACCAAAGGAATCACTTCGTCTTTGCCAGACGCGCGCATGTTATCCAGCTTCTTACCCTTGGTCGGGTTGATCACCAGATCGCTATCGCGGCTGTGAATGCCACACAACTGGCCTTCGTAAACAGCCTGGCCCGGGTCAAGGAACAGCTTGCCGCGGCTTTGCAGGGTTTCCAGCGAGTACGTCAGCGCTGTGCCTGTGGCCATGGAAACCAACACGCCGTTCTGGCGACTGGTGACATCACCGGCCTTGATCGGGCCGTAATGGCTGAAGGTTGAGGTCAGGATACCGGTGCCGGATGTCATGGTCAGGAACGAGTTCCGGAAGCCAATCAATCCACGGGCCGGAATGGTGTATTCCAAGCGCATGCGGCCTTTACCATCGGGAACCATGTTGGTGAGTTCGCCCCTGCGCAATCCAAACTGCTCCATCAAAGGGCCCTGGTGCTGCTCTTCGATGTCAACGATGACATTTTCATAGGGCTCTTGCTTTACGCCATCTACGACCTTGATGACCACTTCCGGGCGACCTACGGCCAGCTCGAAGTTTTCACGACGCATGTTTTCAATCAACACCGACAGGTGCAGCTCGCCACGGCCAGACACCTTGAACTTGTCCATGGTGTCGCCGTCTTCAACCCGCAGGGCCACGTTGTGCAGCAGCTCTTTTTCAAGGCGGTCTTTGATGTTACGGCTGGTCACGAACTTGCCTTCTCTTCCGCAGAAGGGCGAATCGTTGACCTGGAACGTCATGGATACGGTGGGCTCGTCAACCGTCAGCGGCGGCAGAGCCTCTACATTATTGAGGTCGCACAGAGTATCGGAGATGTGAATCTGATCCAAACCGCTGATACAAATAATATCGCCGGCCTGGGCTTCGTCCACTTCAACCCGATGCAGGCCGGAGTGGCCCATAATTTTCAAAATACGGCCCTGGCGCTTTTTGCCGTCGGCGCCGACGGCAATCACCTGTGTGTTGGTTTTTATCTTGCCGCGGGCAATACGACCAATACCGATAACGCCCAGAAAGCTGCTGTAGTCCAGTTGCGAGATCTGCATCTGGAAGGGACCTTCCCGATCAACATTAGGTGCCGGCACGTGGTCAACGATGGCTTGGAATACCGGATCCATGTTGTCGACCAGATTTTCATGCTCCAAACCAGAAATGCCGTTAAGCGCACTGGCGTAAACAATCGGGAAGTCCAGCTGTTCGTCGGTAGCACCCAGGCTGTCAAACAGGTCAAATACTTGCTCTACAACCCAGTCCGGGCGGGCGCCCGGGCGGTCAATTTTGTTAACGATGACAATCGGACGCAAACCGGCAGCAAAGGCTTTCTGGGTTACAAAGCGAGTTTGTGGCATCGGGCCGTCGATGGAATCAACCACCAGCAGCACACAATCCACCATGCTCATTACGCGCTCTACTTCACCGCCAAAATCGGCGTGTCCCGGAGTGTCTACAATGTTGATGTCGTAGCCGTTCCATTTCAGCGCGGTGTTTTTGGCCAAAATAGTGATGCCACGTTCTTTTTCCTGATCATTGGAATCCATGACGCGCTCGCTTTCGAGCTCTTTACGGTCAAGGGTGCCAGAGAGGCGCAGCAGTTTGTCGACCAGCGTGGTTTTACCATGGTCAACGTGGGCAATAATGGCGATATTACGAAGGTTCTCAATCACAACTTTAGTCCTGCGGCGTGCTTACAATGACCTGAGAGGGCTTTAAGAAGGCTGGGCCTCACCTAGACCGTCTCAAATCTATAAAATGAACCCATTCGCTGGCACTGGGCGTGGCCAGGCTCCGGCACAAAGTAATCGCCAGAGCAATGAGGGTCGCGCATTATAGCGAAAAGTCGGTTTCGATAATATGCGCGTGAATGTTTATTTCTTAAACAATTTGCGCACCATTATCAGGCGAAAAACCGAAAGCTGCACAAATCTGGTGCAAAGGTGGCCGTTTGTGGACCTTAGTCAGCACTTACACCCCGCGCGCTAACCCGCAATTTTGTAGAGTTCAGACCCATAGGCTTGGCCACATTGAAACTGGCAAGCTGTTTGCTTAGCATTATGTAAAGGCCGAAACTACACTCGTGACAAGGCGACTAAAACCGGTTAAAAGGAAGGTAACCCACACAGGCATTTGCTAAGCTGCGCAAATCCTGGAACAGATGGTCTTCCACAACCCCCAACGGAGCATGCAGATGTCCAAAACCATTGATTTGATCACCCAGCACGATGCAAAGTGGATCGACTTACGTTTTACCGATCCCCATGGCAAAGAACATCACGTAACCATACCGGCCACCGAAGCCTCTGAAGACTTTTTCATCGACGGCAAAATGTTCGATGGTTCTTCGATTTCTGGCTGGAAAAGCATTAATGAATCGGACATGATTCTAATGCCGGATGACTCCAGCGCAGTGGCTGATCCCTTTACCGAAGAATCCACCATTAACATCAGCTGCGACATTGTGGAACCCACCACGATGCAAGGCTACGAGCGCGACCCTCGCTCAGTAGCGCGCCGCACCGAAGAATACCTGAAGTCTACCGGCATCGCCGACAGCGCTTTGTTTGGCCCCGAGCCCGAGTTCTTTGTGTTTGATTCGGTGAAGTGGAAAACCGACATGCAGGGCTCGATGTACGAGATTCATTCGGAAGAGGCTGCTTGGTCGTCCGGCAAAGATTTTGATGGCAATAACACTGGCCATCGTCCGCGTGTAAAAGGTGGCTACTTCCCGGTGCCTCCGGTCGACAGCCTGCACGACTTGCGTGGTGCCATGTGCGGCGCCATGGCTTCTATGGGCTTGGAAATTGAAGTGCATCACCATGAAGTGGGCACTGCTGGCCAGTGCGAAATTGGCGTTGGCGCTGCTACCCTGACCCGCAAAGCCGATGAAGTTCAAATTCTGAAATATTGCGTGCACAACGTAGCCCACGCCTACGGCAAAACCGCGACGTTTATGCCCAAGCCTGTGGTAGGTGATAACGGCTCGGGCATGCACGTACACATGTCGATGAGCAAAGATGGCAAAAACCTGTTTGCCGGCGACAGCTATGCAGGTCTGAGCGAAATGGCATTGTTCTATATTGGCGGTATTATCAAACACGCCAAAGCGATAAATGCTTTCACCAACCCCGCCACCAACAGCTACAAGCGTTTGGTACCGCACTATGAAGCCCCGGTTATGCTGGCCTATTCTGCCCGCAACCGCTCAGCTTCTATCCGTATTCCCTACGTTAACAGCCCGAAGGCACGCCGCGTTGAAGTGCGCTTCCCAGACCCGGCAGCTAACCCTTACCTGGCATTTTCAGCACTGATGATGGCTGGTCTGGACGGTATTCAGAACAAGATCCATCCTGGCGATGCCATGGACAAAGATCTTTACGATTTGCCAAAAGAAGAAGCTCTGGACATCCCGAAAGTGGCCGAGACCCTGCAAGAAGCGCTGCAGTGCCTGGAAGCCGATCACGAGTTTCTGACCCGTGGCGGCGTGTTTACCGAAGACATGATTCGCGCTTATATTGACCTTAAGCGCGCTGACGTAGAGCGTATGAACATGACCACTCACCCGGTTGAATTCGAACTCTACTATTCTTGCTAAACAGGTGACACCACACAGATGATACATCGCCAGCGCTCGGGGTAACTCAACGCCCAGGCGATGGCACAAAAAACCGGAGCGGCTGTCCATCAGCTTCTCCGGTTTTTTTGTGTCTGTGATTTTTTTATGTCTGCATGGCCATTCAGCGGCGTTGAAATAAAGCGCCCAGGCGCTGATAATCAAGCTTATATACAGTCCCGAGGAAAGCGTATGAAACCGGCCATTGTGATTGCTGCTGCAACCCTGTTGCTGATCAACGGAGCGGCGCAGGCCGAGGTGTATCGCCAGATAGACGCCCAAGGCAATGTGACTTTTTCTGACGAGCCCTCTTCTGGAGCCGAAACCATACAGGTAAGGCCGGTAACAACCATTACGCTGCCGAAAATGCAGGATTTAGAACAGCTTGATCAGCCGCAGCAGCAGGAACAGCCGCCAAGCTCCCTTTATGAGCTGGTGAGGATTGTTTACCCGCGCAATAACGAGGCGTTCCACAGCGGCAATGGCGACGTAGAATTCAGCGTAATCAGCAGCCCGCAACTGCGCGATGGGCACAAGTACGAAGTAACCCTGGACGGCCAGCCCGTGGGCCAAAGCACATCAGGCACTATTTTGGTGCAGAAGATTGACCGTGGCACCCATCAAGCCGGAGTCAACATCGTGAACCGCAGTGGTGTTCAGGTTGGCTCGGGCACTGGCATTACCTTCACCATCCACCGCCCTTCCCGCCTAAACTGAGCGTTCGCCCGGATGTGATTAACACTGATGGCTCTTAGCCTGGCCCGGTTCTTGCTGTTCTTAGACCAAGGCCGTCTGCCAAAACCAGACCCACTCAAATACAGCGAACCCGCTTGTTATGGCTAACGCTTCAAACTCGGTGACCGGTTACCCACACATTGTTGACAGCCTGAGCACCGCTCTGTTGGTAATGGACTGTAATCTGCTTATTCACTATATGAACCCAGCTGCCGAAAACTTGCTGGCAGTGAGCGCAACTCGCAGCCATGGTATGGCTTTCAGCGATATTGTGCTGGTTGCCGGCGATACCGAATGCCGGCTGAAAGCAGCAGCCGACCACGGGCGGTCTTTCAGTCAGCATGAAGCTGAGTACATGTTGATGAACGGCGCGCGCATGATCGTGGATTACACGGTAACGCCGATTAACCCGGAAGGTGATTTGCTGCTGGAAATCTGGCGCCGCGACCAGTTACTGCGCATTAATCGTGAAGAAGACATCCTGTCGCAGCAGGAAACCAATCGGGTGCTGGTGCGCGGTATGGCGCACGAAATCAAAAATCCTCTGGGCGGTATACGCGGCGCCGCGCAATTGCTAGACCGCGAGTTGCAGAGCGCCGAACTGCGCGAATACACTCAGGTGATCATCGACGAAGCCGATAGGCTACGTAGCCTGGTTGACCGCATGCTGGGGCCCAACAAAGCGCCCAGGCTCATTCGCACCAACATCCACGAGGTTCTGGAGCGGGTGCGCGCGCTAGTAGAGGCCGAAAGCCACGGCAAACTGACGTTCAAGCGGGATTTCGACCCCAGCCTGCCGGAGTTCTGTGCTGACCGCGAACAGCTGATTCAGGCATTTTTGAACATTGCCCGCAACGCGATGGAAGCTTGCCTGGAAAGCCCTGACGGGCCCGGCAACTCTGACAGCTTTAATAGCCAGCACAACCGTGACAACTCTTCGAGCAACACCAGCGAACCGGCCACCATAACCTTCCGCACCCGTACCCTGCGCCAGTTCACCATAGGCCCGGTCCGCCACCGTTTAGTCTGCCGGATAGACGTCATAGACAACGGTCCGGGCATCAGCCCACAGCTGCAACAGAATATTTTTTATCCGATGATCAGCGGGCGCGCCAGCGGTAATGGCCTGGGGCTGGCTATTACCCAGAGCATTATTGGCCGCCACCATGGACTGGTGGAATGCAACAGCGAACCCGGACACACCAACTTTGTTATTTATCTGCCCATCGAGGAGTGCACATGAGTACGTCTACAGTGGCCTGGATTATTGATGACGATCGCAGCATCCGCTGGGTACTGGACCGAGCGCTGACCCAGGCCGGGCTGCGCACCCGCAGCTTCGACAACGGTGACAACATCATGCGCCAGCTCGAGCACGAGCA
The DNA here is from genome assembly GCF_001043175.1 of Marinobacter psychrophilus. NCBI lineage: Bacteria > Pseudomonadati > Pseudomonadota > Gammaproteobacteria > Pseudomonadales > Marinobacteraceae > Marinobacter > Marinobacter psychrophilus. Next base: position 744,449 of record NZ_CP011494.1, on the reverse strand, counting down.
GCCCGACGTCATCATCAGCGACATTCGCATGCCGGGCATAGATGGCCTGAGCCTGTTGGCGCGCATTACCGAGAGCCACCCCGGCCTTCCGGTGATTATCATGACCGCCCATTCTGACCTGGAAAGCGCCGTAAGCAGCTACCAGACCGGCGCGTTTGATTACCTGCCAAAACCGTTTGACCTGGACGACGCCGTGGCTCTGGTTCGGCGCGCCGCCGGCCACAGCCGCGAACGTCGCGCAAAAACCGACAGCGTTCATGACAAGGCCGCAGACAGCGCCGAAATTATTGGCGAAGCGCCGGCCATGCAAGAGGTGTTTCGCGCCATAGGCCGGCTGTCGCACTCTAATATTACCGTGCTGATTAACGGCGAAAGCGGCACCGGCAAAGAGTTGGTGGCACAAGCCCTCCACAATCACAGCCCGCGCAACGGGCAGCCGTTTATTGCGTTGAATATGGCCGCGATTCCAAAAGACTTAGTAGAGTCAGAGCTGTTCGGCCACGAGAAAGGCGCGTTCACTGGCGCTGCAGCTACGCGCCAGGGACGCTTCGAGCAAGCCGACGGCGGCACCCTGTTTCTGGACGAAATTGGTGACATGCCCGCAGACAGCCAGACCCGCCTGCTGCGAGTTTTGGCCGACGGTGAATTCTACCGGGTGGGTGGCACCTCAGCGGTCAAGGTGGATGTGCGCATTATTGCCGCCACTCATCAAAACCTGGAAACCCTGGTGCAGGCCGGCAGCTTTCGCGAAGACCTGTTCCACCGCTTGAACGTGATACGCATACACTTGCCGCGGCTGACCGAGCGCCGCGAAGACATACCGCAACTGCTAAGCTATTTTCTCAAACGTGCGGCAAAAGAACTGAATGTAGACGCCAAGCTGCTGCGCCCAGACGCCGAGGCTTACTTGTCTACCCTGCCCTGGCCCGGCAATGTGCGCCAGCTGGAAAACACCTGTCGCTGGTTAACGGTGATGGCCAGCGGCCGTGAAGTTCACGTCGACGACCTGCCGCCAGAGCTGCGCCAACAAGCGGCCAGCAGCGCCACCGGCAAAACCTGGCAGGAGGCCCTTAGCCTCTGGGCGGAACAGGAGTTCAAGCGCGGCCGCAGTGATCTGTTGACCGGCGCACTGCCAGAATTTGAAAAAATCATGATCAACGCAGCCCTACACCACACCGCGGGCCGCCGCCGTGACGCCTCCCTGTTACTGGGCTGGGGCCGCAACACTCTAACCCGTAAAATCAATGAACTGGAGCTGAACTCGGCGGATTCACCGGACTAAGAAAACTCCAATGACGGGTCTTGGGGACAGATTTCAAATCTGTCCCCTGTCTTGTTCTCTATTCCCGGTCTTGCTCAGTCTGCAAACAGCCCCTCAACCACCGCAAGTCGCCTGTCCTGCTCCGCAGTCAGCTTTCCAGCGGCGGATGCCACCCGATGAATCACACTCAGCGCCTTGTCTTTGGACTGAATTTCAACAAACAGCATTGCGGGGATGGCATCGAGCGCGGCCTGCTGGTCAAGTCGCAGGGCAAAAAACTGCTCGCGCACGGTTTTCTTAAACGAGCCAAGCGAGAGCGTGCTGTATTCGGCACGCATCTCACACAGGGCGTTAAAGGCCCGCTCATCAACTCCACCTCCACCCATTGAGATATACACAAGACTGCGAACCACGGCTTCGTGCACTCCACCTTCACCAATGCACCCGTGGTTTTCGGCCATGCAACGTTCAACGCGCGCGACACTTTCCGGCGTCTTGCCAGGGTGTGGACGAGGAGGCCCGTCTGTGGTTTTCAGACCCGCCATCGCCTGAACAGCAGGGGAACCGTAGAACGTCATAAAACAGCGTTCGATGGCGCCATCACGAAAGTCACGGAAGCCGTCAAGTGCCGCTACCACAGAACCGGAATAGTTTTCCTGCTGCTTAACAAGCCAGTTATCATCAGATACTGGCTTTCGTGCCTTCCTTACCCGCTCGGCCAGGTCCGCAAGCGTTGTCATCAGCGGGTTAAGCTCAGAGAACACGTGATAAGGCAACTCGGCTGGCGTTAACCTATGCAGCCACTCCATCACATCTGCATTGGACTGGGCGCTCACAGCAGCGACTAATCTGGCTTGGGCGCGCACCAAGGGCTGCAGCAGTATGCGATAAAACCCTAGGTTGATATCGGACACCCGTTTGACCGTTGCGAAGCGTCGCTCGTCGTCCAGGCTTGGCTGAACAACCGCTGCCACGTCTGCCAACGAACGCGGTTCGAAGCGCACCAACCAATCGCCCTCAACCCACTGCGGGTTCATCGTATCGTCGGCCTTTGGCGTCATAACCGCTTCATAGAGCCCCGGGGGCAGAATATCGATAAGATCGATATTTGATGAAAACTCCTGATGCTGCTTGCGGGCAACGCTGCCGGAAACAAAGATTCCAAGATGACCAACGCTTTCGTGAATCGCGTAGACGATGGTCTGGCCGGCTGCGAAAATGTCTTCGTCCGAACTGTATAAATCACAAATCCAGCCCAGCGCCTGGGATGGCGGAGTGATGTTGTCGCCCTCAGAGCAGAAGCATAGAATCGGCGAACGGATATTACGCAGATCAATCCTGGTGCCATCCCCGCTGACCAGTTCTGCCGTTGCCATCCGGTTACCAATAAACAGCTCGTCGACAATCCACTGCATTTCCTCGGCGGATAAATCCACATGGCCACCCCACCATTTTTCGAACTCGAGGAATCTTGGCGCCTCGGTGTCGATATTGGCCCAGAGGTGATGGTACTTGCTCCAAAGGGTGTTGGCAGGGTCAAGATTATCAAAACCACTGACCAGATGACCGCCATCAAATTTTCCACCACCCATGTCACTGGTTAGTGCTGTCAGCCAACTACCGCCCACCATTCCGCCGAAGTAACGGGACGGATTCTGCCCTTTCAGACCGGCCCAGAACGACAGCGGAGTTCCTGCGATAATAATCGGCCCAAACAACTCCGGCCGCACAGCCGCCAGCATCATCACCGCCCAGCCCGCCTGGCAGTTCCCGATAATGCAGGGTTTACCCTCTGCTTCGGCGTGACGGGCAATAACCGCCTCCAGAAAATGCCCGTGGGCGTGCATAACGTCGTCGATAGTCTGGTGTGGCAGAGGGTCTGGTGTGAAGCCCACGAAATAGCAGGTATGCCCGACCTTCATGGCCACGCCCAGCTCGCTGTCGGCCTTAAAACCGCCGATTCCAGGCCCTTGGCCTGCGCGGGGATCGAACACGACGAACGGCCGTTTGAGCGGGTCAATCGCTACACCGGCGGGAGGCTCGATGCGGGCAAGCCAGAAATTGGCGGGGCGCTGAAAGTTTCGCGCATCCAGAATTATTTCAAGATCAAACCCCAGCACGTGCGGTATTGTCATCGCTTTGTGCCGGTAATACTCTTGACTGCGTTGGCGCAACACATCGCAAAACAAAACGCTGCGCTGTAGCGCATCGATTGTGTATTCCGTGATGGCATGCCAGCGGGGAGTGACTGCAGACTGAGAATTCGCACTCATTTATTCGCTCCTAAATCCGCCTAACGGGGCACTAAAAGTTTCAGCAAGTAACGCTGATTCTTTTTGTAGCGCAGGCAACCCCTCGTGGACTGCAAAAAACCCCGCAAAAGCGGGGCCTTAGAACTGAATGTAACGCCAAACGTTACACTATTCATCACCTATCGGCTAAAACGGAATATCATCATCAAAATCATCCACCGGATCTGGCATGGTGTTTTTCTGCGGCGATGACGGAGCGTTGGCCGGTTGCTGATTGTAATTTTCGTTCTGGGAGCCCTGATTATAGCCGCCATCGTCTTGCGGAGGCTGATTGGCATTCTGTGGACGCGCAGGCGCCTGCTGCGGGCGATTTTGCGGCTGGCCTTGGCCTTGTTGGCCTTGGTTCATGCCGCCGCCGTCACTATTGCGGCTGTCCAACATCTGCATCTGGCCGCTGATATCCACAACCACTTCGGTGGTGTAAACGTCTTGGCCGTCCTTGTTCTGCCACTTGCGGGTTTGCAGTTTGCCTTCAACATAAATCTTCGAACCTTTGCGCAAGTACTGACCCGCTACTTCCGCCACTTTGCCGAACATGACAACTTTGTGCCATTCGGTTTTTGGCACCATTTGACCGGTTTGACGGTCTTTATAGCTTTCGTCGGTGGCTATACTCAGATTAACCACGGCGTTGCCGTTGGGGGTATAACGGGTGTCTGGGTCTTGCCCCAAGTTGCCAATTAGAATGACTTTATTGATGCCTCGTGCCATGTTCTGCTCCTGAATAAAGTTTCGTGGCGGCTCGCGCTCCTTGCGCGCCGCCAGAATTTCACGGCCTGTCAGTTTGCTGCACAAATTCCGTGTCGGCAAGCAAGGCCTCATCAAAAAACTGCCGGTCTATCTTCAGATAGGCAGTCGCTGCTTCTTCCATTATAACCACATCTTTTACGCCCGGCAGGGCGCGTAGAAAACTGTCTACATCGCTATAGCTGAGCGTTGCTTCTGGCTCTAACTTTACCACAAAACCACTGGTATACCCTGGTGCCGGCATAGTCAGCGCCACCAGCAGCCACACCACCAGTACAGCCACCATTAATCCCAGCACGCCGGTTACGCCGACCTGTTGCAGCAGGTAGCCGCCCAAGGCCCCGCCCAGAAACGCACCCATAAACTGAGAGGTAGAATACACCCCCATCGCCGTACCCTTGCTGGCCGCTGGCGCCTCTTTACTAAGCAGCGACGGCAAACTGGCTTCCAGTAAATTGAACGCCATAAAAAAGAAAAACAGCATAAACCAGGCGGCCAGCAGGCCTTCGCCCACTCCCGACAGGGCCGCGCAAGACAAAGCCAGCAAGGCCACGGCGCCGCACAGCACCGGCTTCATTTTGCGCTTTTTCTCGCCAAAAATAATGAACGGCACCATGGCAACAAATGACGTCAGCATCACGCTCAGGTAAAACCACCAGTGTGAGCCGCTGGGCAGGCCCAAGCGATCTTGCAGCAAAGAGGGGAAAACCAGGAACAGCGCGGTAAGCACCAGGTGCAGGGAGAAAATACCAAAATCCAATCGCAACAGGCGTTGGTCTTTCAACACCCGGCCCACCATAGCCCGGGCCGGTTGTTGCTCTGCACTGACTTTTCTTTGGTGGGGAGTAGGCACCAAGCGCCAAACAACCAAGAGCGCGATCAATGCCAGTGCGGCGGTCAGGTTAAAAATGCCCGACAGGCCCCATCGCGCGCCCACGAGCGGCCCGAGAACAAGAGACACGGAAAACGAAATACCGATGGAGATACCCACCGTGGCCATAGCCTTGGTGCGTTGCTCTTCGCGGGTCAGGTCGCTCAGCAAAGCCATCAGTACGCTGGCAATGGCACCGGCACCCTGAAGAATCCGACCCAGAATCACAACGTATATTGACTCAGCTGAGCCGGCCAACAGACTGCCCGCCGCAAATAGGATCAAGCCAAGGTAGATCATGCGCTTGCGCCCGACCCGGTCAGACAGCAAGCCGAACGGAATTTGCAGCAGTGCCTGGCTTAACCCATAGGCGCCGATGGCAAAGCCCAGCAGCGCGGGTGTTGCGCCTTCAAGCTCTCCGCCAAGCAGCACAAACACTGGCATAACCATGAACAGCCCGAGCATACGAATGGCGTACACCGACGCCAAAGCAGAAACCGAGCGTTTTTCAAGGGCGTTCATGGAACATTTCCTCAGACGTTAGCAGAGACTAAAATCAAGCGCCGTAGTGTAACAGAACCGCCCCGGCCGGCGCGAAGCCGTATTACACAGCCGCAGCACTCACAAGGTAGCTGCAGAACGCGGTATACTCATCACTTTTTCCTCGCGAGGTTATATGGACCATATCCAGATCAAGGGTGCCCGCACCCACAATTTGAAGAACATCGACCTGGATATACCCCGGGACAAACTGATTGTGATTACCGGTTTGTCAGGCTCTGGCAAGTCATCACTGGCGTTCGACACTCTTTACGCCGAAGGCCAGCGGCGCTATGTGGAATCGCTGTCGACCTATGCCCGCCAGTTTCTATCAATGATGGAAAAACCCGACGTGGACCATATTGAAGGGCTTTCGCCGGCCATTTCTATCGAGCAAAAGTCCACATCCCATAACCCGCGCTCTACTGTCGGTACAATTACTGAAATCTACGATTACCTGCGTCTGTTGTTTGCCCGCGCCGGCGAACCTCGCTGCCCTGACCACGGCCAACCGCTGGAAGCGCAAACCGTGAGCCAAATGGTGGATCAGATTTTAGCGATGGAAGAAGATTCGCGGTTAATGATTCTGGCCCCGGTGATTCGCGACCGCAAGGGCGAGCACCTGCAAGTGGTTGAAACCATGCGCAGCCAAGGCTTTATACGCCTACGGATAGACGGCACTGTTTACGACATTGATGACGTCCCGGCTTTGGACAAAAAGCGTAAACACCATATTGATGTGGTGGTCGACCGCTTCAAGGTCAAACCCGGCCTGGAACAACGCCTGGCCGAGAGCTTTGAAACTGCTCTGGCCCTGGCAGACGGCATAGCGCTAGTGGCCGCCATGGATGGCAGCGGCGAAGACACCACACTGTCAGCTCGCTATGCCTGTAACCAGTGTGGTTATGCCATCAGCGAGCTAGAGCCACGACTGTTCTCGTTCAACAACCCAGCAGGCGCCTGCCCGACCTGCGACGGACTTGGCGTAAAGCAATTTTTCGACTCCGACAAAATTATCCAACATCCAGAGGCCAATCTTGCCTCCGGCGCCATCAAGGGCTGGGATCGCCGCGCGGTGTATTACTTCCAGCTTCTTAGCAGCGTGGCCGAACACTACAATGTTGATTTGGACACTCCCTGGTGCGACCTGCCCGAGCCGTTGCAACAGGTGATGCTGCATGGCTCCGGCGGCGAGGACATTAGCTTTCGCTACGTAAACAGCCGCGGCCACATCATGGAACGTCTGCATTCGTTCGAGGGCATATTACCCAACCTGGAACGGCGTTATCGTGAAACCGATTCCCAAAGTGTCAGGGAAGAACTGGCCCGCAACCTTAGCACCCAGCCGTGCAAAGACTGCGGCGGAACGCGCTTACGCCGTTCAGCACGCAACGTGTTTATCGACAACAGAAACCTTCCCGCCATCGCTCACCTGCCAATTGGCGAGGCACATCGATACGTTAGCCAACTGACACTATCGGGCGCTAGAGGCGAAATTGCCGAAAAAGTTCTGAAAGAGGTCCGCCAACGCCTGCAGTTCCTGGTGAACGTGGGGCTGGAATATCTGTCCCTTGAGCGCAGCGCCGATACACTCTCCGGGGGTGAAGCCCAGCGTATACGCCTGGCGAGCCAAATTGGCGCCGGCCTGGTGGGCGTTATGTACATACTTGACGAACCGTCCATTGGCCTGCACCAGCGTGACAACGACCGCCTGCTGGAAACTCTTTACCACCTGCGCGACTTGGGTAACACAGTCATTGTAGTCGAACACGACGAAGACGCCATACTGGCGGCAGACCACGTAATCGACATAGGCCCGGGCGCCGGTGTACACGGCGGGCAAATCATCGCCCAAGGCAAACCGGCAGACATACTCGCAAACCCCAATTCACTGACGGGCCAGTACCTTAACGGCACCAAGTTCATCGCCATACCCGAGAAGCGCAACTCCGGGTCCGGCGAATACCTGAAACTGACCGGTGCCAGCGGCAATAACCTGACCAACATTGACCTAGCCATCCCCCTAGGCGTAATGACCTGTATTACTGGTGTTTCCGGCTCTGGCAAATCCACGTTGATCAACGGCACCCTGTACCCGATAGCGGCCACGGCATTGAACAAAGCCACAACCCTAAGCCACGGCCCTTACGCCAGCATTGAAGGGTTAGACCTGCTCGACAAAGTCATCGACATCGACCAAAGCCCGATCGGCCGCACACCCAGATCCAACCCTGCCACCTACACAGGGCTGTTCACCCCTATCCGCGAACTGTTTTCCGGCACCCAGGAAGCACGTTCAAGAGGTTACAAGCCTGGCCGTTTCTCCTTCAACGTCAAGGGTGGACGCTGCGAAGCCTGCCAGGGCGACGGCGTCATCAAAGTTGAAATGCACTTCCTGCCCGACATTTACGTACCCTGCGACGTCTGCAAAAGTAAACGCTACAACCGCGAGACTCTGGAAGTGCGCTATAAGGGCAAAAACATCCATGAAGTACTGTCTATGACAGTCGAAGAAGGCCGCCAATTCTTCGATGCTGTGCCCTTCCTGGCTAGAAAACTTCAGACTTTAGTGGACGTGGGCTTGTCGTACATCCGTCTGGGCCAAAGCGCCGTTACGCTATCCGGCGGTGAAGCCCAACGGGTGAAACTCGCCAAAGAGCTGTCCAAGCGCGACACTGGCCAAACCCTGTACATTCTAGACGAACCCACCACCGGCCTACACTTCTATGACATCCAGCAGTTGTTAACCGTATTGCAGCGCCTACGCGATCACGGCAACACCATCGTGGTCATTGAACACAATTTGGACGTCATTAAAACTGCAGATTGGATAATTGACCTGGGCCCCGAAGGAGGTTCCGGCGGCGGCCTGATCGTCGCGGAAGGAACGCCAGAGCAAGTAGCAGAAAACAAAGCCAGCCACACTGGTCGCTACCTAAAACCCTTGCTAGAAAAGCAAAAAGAGGCTCAACGATCTTAGGTAGCAGATAGGGGCAGGTTTGAAACCTGTCCCTTGAATGACTCAAGATCGGGGACGGATTTGAAATCCGTCCCCGATCTTGTTTTAGCCCGACACTTCACCCAGCCCAACCTCTATTGAGCAGTCTGAACAAACCAGCCACTTTCCCGCAGACGAAAAAAAACCGGCTACCAAAAGGTACCCGGCTTTCTTCAGACAAATAAAGGTTTATAACAACCTACTACTCGTCAACTTCTTCCGCTTCAATATCCAGCGGACGACCGATCAGCTCAACATATGCCATAGGGGCATTGTCGCCTGGGCGGAAACCGCACTTCAGGATACGAAGATATCCACCCGGACGCTCGTTGTAACGGGGACCCAACTGAGTAAACAGCTTGGCAACCGCTGCATCGTCACGCAGACGTGCAAACGCCAAACGACGATTCGCGACCGAATCTATTTTTGACAGAGTAATCAAAGGTTCCGCTACCCGACGAAGCTCTTTAGCCTTCGGCAACGTTGTTTTGATCAACTCATGCTCAACCAGTGACGCAGACATGTTACGAAACATGGCCTTGCGATGCGCACTGGTCCTGTTGAACTTACGACCACTCTTACGATGACGCATTGCTCTGATTCCTTAGCTTAACTAATCGGCGATTAACCGCCCAGAACCCGGTCATCACCACGAAGGCTTGCCGGCGGCCAGTTATCAAGACGCATTCCCAGAGACAAACCACGGGACGCTAATACGTCCTTGATCTCTGTCAGCGACTTTTTACCCAGGTTAGGCGTCTTCAACAGCTCAACTTCTGTGCGCTGAATCAAATCGCCGATGTAGTAAATGTTCTCAGCCTTCAAGCAGTTGGCGGAACGTACTGTCAGCTCTAGATCATCAACCGGGCGCAGCAGAATCGGATCAATTTCTTCCTCTTCCTCCACGCGCTCTGGTTCTTTTTCATGATCAAAATCAACAAACACGGCCAATTGCTGCTGAAGAATAGTAGCGGCCCGGCGAATTGCTTCTTCCGGATCGATAGTACCATTAGTCTCCAGATCAATAACCAGCTTGTCGAGGTCGGTACGCTGCTCTACCCGTGCACTTTCCACAGAATAAGCAACGCGTCGAACCGGGCTGAACGTAGCATCCAACTGCAGACGTCCGATGGCACGAGTTTCGTCCTCATCCAGACCGCGCTGATCAGCAGGCTCATAGCCGCGACCGCGGGCAATGCTCAGACGCATGTTAACTTCACCATTCTCGCTCAGGTGACAGATAATGTGTTCTGGATTGGCGATCTCGACATCATGATCCAACTTTATATCTCCGGCTGTAACAACACCCGGACCCTTCTTGCTGAGCATAAGCTCGGCATCGTCACGGCCGTGCATTTTTACAGCGACGCCCTTAAGATTCAAAAGAATCTCTATGACGTCTTCCTGGACACCTTCAATGGCGCTGTACTCGTGCAACACACCGTCAATCTGCGCTTCGGTAACAGCGCAGCCCGGCATCGAAGACAAGAGAATACGGCGTAACGCACTGCCCAGAGTGTGGCCGAAACCTCTTTCAAGAGGCTCCAAGGTCACCTTGGCACGCGTGGAACCGGATTCCTTCACGTCAATGGTACGAGGTGTCAATAACTCATGTACTGAACGCTGCATAGACGCCCCTATCTGCTATCGTTGCTAACTGGGCTTTACTTAGAGTAAAGCTCGACGATGAGGTTCTCGTTGATGTCGGCCGGCAATTCAATCCGTGTTGGCACTGAACTGTAAACGCCGGACATCTTAGTGGCGTCGACATCTACCCAGCTCACCGCTGCGCGACCGGAGGCCAAATCCAGAGCGCCTTTAACGCGCAACTGGTTTTTGGCTTTTTCACGCACGCTCACAACATCACCTGGCTTGACCTGGTAGGAAGGAATATTCACAACCTTGTCGTTGACCAGAATTGCCTTGTGAGAAACGAGCTGGCGGCACTCCGCGCGGGTTGAACCAAAACCCATGCGGTAAGCAACGTTATCAAGACGCGCTTCCAAAAGTTGCAACAGGTTTTCACCCGTTACGCCTTTCAGGCGAGCCGCCTCTTTATAATAGTTGCGGAACTGCTTTTCCAGTACGCCGTAAATACGACGAACTTTCTGTTTTTCCCGCAGCTGAACGCCGTATTCCGACAAACGACCGCGACGCGCACCGTGCATACCCGGGGGGGTTTCAAGGTTGCACTTAGTGTCGAGAGCGCGAACACCGCTTTTCAGAAAAAGATCTGTCCCTTCACGACGAGACAGTTTGCACTTCGGGCCTATGTAACGAGCCATAATTACTGTCTCCTGTGTTAGACGCGGCGCTTTTTAGGCGGGCGACATCCGTTGTGGGGAATCGGCGTCACATCTGTGATGTTGTTGATCTTGTAGCCGCACGAGTTAAGCGCACGAACTGCAGATTCACGACCAGGGCCGGGGCCCTTGACTTCAACATCCAGGTTTTTAAGGCCGTATTCAGCAGCCGCATTACCGGCTCTTTCAGCTGCTACCTGCGCAGCAAAAGGTGTACTCTTACGTGAACCGCGGAAACCAGAACCACCAGCAGTGGCCCAGGACAATACGTTGCCCTGGCGGTCCGAAATGGTCACGATAGTGTTGTTGAAGGAAGCGTGAATGTGCGCGACGCCATCAACAACCGTTTTTTTCACCTTTTTACGGGTACGTGTACCTGGCTTTGCCATGTTTGCCTACCTGTTACTTACGAATAGGTTTGCGCGGACCTTTACGGGTGCGGGCGTTGGTCTTGGTGCGCTGGCCGCGGACTGGAAGCCCATGACGGTGACGCAGACCACGGTGACATCCGAGATCCTTCAAACGCTTGATGTTCATCTGTACTTCACGACGCAAATCGCCTTCGACGGAGCCTTTAATCACATCAGTACGAAGTGATTCCAGCTGTTCGTCAGTCAAGTCTTTGACTTTGACGTCCGGCTTAACGCCGGTTGCATCGCAAAGCTTTTGAGCTGTTGTTTTGCCTACACCAAAAATATAGGTGAGCGATACAACAACATGTTTGTGATCGGGTATATTGACACCGGCTATACGTGCCATCCAAATTACTCCGCGTTCAAAGCTATGCTGTGTGAATTATCCGCCACTAAAAGGGCGCGAAATAATAACGCCTGACCCTGCTTCGAGTCAAGCGCCATTATCGTACACCTTTTACAAGCAAGGGTTTTTCCCGAAGGAATTAACCCTGACGTTGCTTGTGGCGAGGCTCCGAGCAAATGACCCTTACGGCGCCATTGCGACGAATTACTTTGCAGTTACGGCAAATTTTCTTTACCGAAGCGCGTACTTTCATTGTCGACTCCAGTTTTCAAGGGGAACGGATTTACCCGTTCCGACCATAGCCCTTGAGATTGGACTTCTTCATCAGCGATTCATACTGGTGAGACATCAGATGCGACTGAACCTGAGCCATAAAGTCCATCACTACGACTACAACAATCAGCAGAGACGTACCGCCCAAATAGAAGGGTACATTCCCGGCCACCATCAGGAACTGAGGGAACAGGGAAACTGCTGCTATGTACATTGCTCCAAACAATGTCAAACGGGTAAGAACGCCATCAATGTACTTGGCTGTCTGCTCACCCGGACGAATGCCCGGAATAAAAGCGCCTGAGCGTTTGAGGTTATCCGCGACTTCCCGTGGATTGTACATCAGAGCCGTATAGAAGAAGCAGAAAAATACCACTGCTGCCGCGAACAGAATAATATACAAGGGCTGACTGGGCGCAAGTGCCTGGGAAATATCGCTCAGCCACTCCATGCCTTCGCCCTGACCAAACCACTGACCCAGCGATGCCGGGAACAATAGAATGGACGATGCAAAAATGGGCGGAATAACACCGGCCATATTCACTTTCAAGGGCAAATGGCTAGACTGCTGGGCAAATACCCGGCCACCCTGCTGTCTCTTGGCGTAGTTAATCGTCAATCGGCGCTGACCGCGCTCCATGAACACCACGAAACCGATGACGGCAATAGCCAGAACACCGATACCAAGCACCAACAACAAGCTCATCTCACCGTTACGGGCCTGCTCCAAAGTCTGACCGATCGCACCGGGTAACCCGGCAACGATACCGGCGAAAATCAACAGTGAAATGCCGTTACCGACACCCCGCTCGGTGATCTGCTCGCCCAGCCACATCATGAAGACTGCACCACTAACAAACGATACAACTGCCACAAAGTGGAAGCTGAGAGTGTCATTGAAGGTGACGCCCTGCGACGCCAAACCGACAGAAATACCAGCACCCTGAAGCAGGGCCAGGATTACGGTACCGTAGCGCGTATATTGACTGATCTTACGACGACCCGCCTCACCTTCTTTTTTCAGCTGCTCCAGCGTCGGATTGACCGCTGTCATGAGCTGCATAATAATAGAAGCCGATATATACGGCATGATACCCAGCGCGAAGATACTCATGCGCTCAAGTGCACCACCGGAAAACATATTGAACATACTCAGGATTGTGCCCTGATTCTGCTCAAACAGTGCAGCCAAGCGGTCGGGGTTTATACCAGGCACCGGAATATGGGCACCGATTCGGTACACAAGCAATGCCAGAAAGACAAACCAGAGCCGCGAACGCAGCTCTGCTAGTCCTTTACCCGCGCCCGCAGGCAATGATGCTGTCTTGGCCATTTAGTCCTCGACTCGCGTTAGTCTTCTACTTTGCCGCCCGCGGCGATAATCGCCGCGCGTGCGCCTTTGGTCACTCGCAAACCCTGCACAGTCACTGCACGGTCAATTTCACCGGACAACATGACTTTTGCATCGCGAATTTCGTCGCGAATGATGTCTGCTTTTTTCAGAGCGTCAAGATCGACAACATCGCCTTCTACCTTCGCCAGTTCGTTCAGACGAATTTCAGCAACGTAACGCTGCTGACGGGACGTGAAGCCAAACTTCGGCAAACGACGTGCCAACGGCTGCTGACCGCCCTCAAAACCAGGGGCAACGCTGCCGCCGGAACGGGCTTTCAGACCCTTATGGCCACGGCCACAAGTTTTGCCGAAACCACAACCGATACCACGACCAACGCGCCTTGCGTTGGGGCGTGAACCGGGTTCTGGAGCTAGTTCGTTTAGACGCATCTTAGTTCTCCTCAACCCGAACCAGGTAGTCTACCCGGTTAGCCATACCGCGAATTGAAGGAGTATCTTCCAAAACCACGGACTGGCCAATTTTACGAAGACCCAGGCCCTTCACACAAAGCTTGTGCTTGGGCTGGCAGCCGATTGGGCTGCGGATCAGTGTAACTGTGATCGTTTTTGCGTTCGCCATGACTTCAACCCAGAATGTCTTCGACGGATTTACCGCGCTTGGCTGCAATATCTTCTGGCGCTTGCATTGCCTGAAGACCCTTGATGGTGGAACGTACCACGTTCACCGGGTTGGTAGAACCATAGCACTTAGACAGCACGTTATGGACACCAGCCACTTCCAACACAGCGCGCATGGCGCCACCGGCAATAATGCCGGTACCATCGGACGCAGGCATCATGAACACCCGCGAACCACCGTGCTGTGCCCGAACCGGGTACTGCAAAGTAGTACCATCCAACGGTATGTCTACCATATTCTTGCGCGCAGCTTCCATGGCTTTCTGTATAGCAACCGGCACTTCACGTGCCTTACCACGGCCAAAGCCAACACGCCCTTTACCATCACCCACTACAGTCAATGCGGTAAAGGCAAATATACGCCCGCCTTTTACCACTTTGGCAACGCGGTTTACCTGAACCAGCTTTTCCTGGAGCTCAGGCGCCTTCTGTTCGTTCACGCTCATCTTCTCCACCTCTTAGAATTGCAAGCCAGCTTCACGGGCTGCGTCGGCCAAAGCCTGTACGCGACCGTGATAACGGTAACCGGAGCGGTCAAAAGCAACCTGCTCAACACCCGCCGCTTTGGCACGTTCAGCAATCAGCTGACCGACTTTTTTGGCGGCATCCACGTTACCGGTCGCACCCTGGCGCAGTTCCTTATCCAACGTGGAGGCAGTGGCCAGCACTTGGCTGCCATCTGCTGTCGTAACCTGGGCGTACATATGACGCGGTGTGCGGTGAACGCACAGACGGTTTGTACCCAGCTCACGAATTTTCATGCGCACTTTACGTGCGCGACGCAATCTTTCGTTATTCGCGCTCATAGTCCCGCCTTATTTCTTCTTGGCTTCTTTGCGTCTTACCTGCTCATCCGCATAACGTACACCTTTGCCTTTATAAGGCTCGGGCGGACGGAAGGCGCGGATTTCAGCGGCGACGTGGCCAACCTGTTGCTTGTCGATACCGCGAATAATCACTTCCGTATTTGACGGAGTTTCAACGGTAATCCCCTCGGGCAGCTCGTACGCAACGGGGTGAGAAAAACCCAGCGTCAGATTGAGCTTCGTACCTTGCGCCTGAGCCCGGTAACCCACACCGATCAGCTGAAGCTTACGCTCAAAGCCTGCGGTAACGCCGGTCACCATATTATTGACCAAGGCGCGGGTTGTACCAGCAAGAGCGCGGGACTGTTTAACACCATCACGGGCTGCAAAGCGTAGGAGATTTTCTTCCTGCTTTACTTCAACCGCTTGGTGGATTGAAAACTGAAGCGCTCCTTTGGAGCCCTTTACGTTGATTTCCTGACCGTTCAGCTCCACTTCAACACCGGGAGGCAGCACGACAGGATTATTGGCAACCCTGGACATGTGATTCTCCTAGAATACGGTGCAGATGACTTCGCCACCTACGCCGGCAGCACGTGCGGCACGATCTGTCATTACGCCCTGGGACGTAGAGACAATCGCGACTCCCAAACCACCGGATACTTTCGGTAGCTTCGCAGCGCCTTTATACTGGCGCAAACTCGGACGACTAACACGGTCGATAGATTCGATAACCGGCTTGCCACCAAAGTACTTCAGAGTAATCGTCAGCTCAGGCTTGATATCAGCCGTAACCACAAAATCTGCAACGTAACCTTCGTCCTTCAGGACTTGTGCCACGGAGATTTTCATCTTCGAGGACGGCATCTTAACGTCTGTTTTCGATGCCATCTGGGCATTACGGATACGTGTGAACATATCCGCAAGCGTGTCTTGCATGCTCATTGGTATGAGACTCCTGATCTTTTTAGTTGTGCAGCGGCGTGCCGCACCGCTTACCAACAGGCTCTCGACCGCAGTCGAGAAGCCTATCTTACCAGCTTGCTTTGGTCAGACCCGGAACGTCTCCGCGCATGCCGTACTCTCGGAGTTTAATCCGTGAAAGTTCGAACTTACGCAAGACGCCGTGTGGGCGACCCGTTATCTGGCAACGATTACGAAGACGCGAAGGAGATGCATCGCGAGGAAGCTGTTGCAGCTTCATCTGTGCATTCCAGCGGTCATCATCGCTGGTATTGGGGTTCTTGATAGTTGCCTTGATCTCAGCACGCTTCGCCGCATATTTCGCAACGGTTAGCTCGCGCTTGAGCTCACGGTTTTTCATGGAAACCTTTGCCATTACTCTCGTTCCTTATTTCTTGAACGGAAAGCCAAACGCTTTCAACAATTCACGACCTTCATCGTCGGTACCGGCAGAGGTGGTAATGGTAATATCCAGACCACGAATCTTGTCAACCCTGTCGTATTCAATCTCAGGGAAGATGATCTGCTCACGCACACCCATGCTGTAGTTACCACGGCCGTCGAACGATTTTGGGTTCAGACCGCGGAAGTCACGAATGCGGGGAACCGCAATGTGCACCAGACGATCAAAGAATTCCCACATACGCTCGCCACGCAGAGTAACCTTGCAACCAATTGGCCAACCTTCACGGACTTTAAAACCCGCAACCGATTTGCGTGCCTTGGTCACAACCACTTTCTGACCCGCAAGGCGCTCAAGATCAGCGACTGCGTTATCAATCAGCTTTTTGTCACCGATAGCTTCACCAACACCCATGTTCAGGGTGATTTTCTCAATACGCGGCACCTGCATGATGTTCTTGTAACCGAACACCTCCTGCAGGGCGGGTATCACTTCCTTACTGTACTGCTCTTTCATGTTCAGCATCGTAACCACCACCGCTTACTGGTTATCGACAGCTTCTTTCGTCGCTTTGAAGATCCGCTGTTTTGCACCGTCTTCCTTGATCTGGAAGCCAACACGATCGGCTTTGCCGGTCTGCGGATTAAAAATAGCTACGTTAGAAGCCTGGATAGGCGCTTCTTTTTGGACGATGCCACCAGGGGTGCTCAGCGCCGGGTTTGGTTTAGTGTGCTTCTTCATCATGTTGATGCCAGAAACAATTACCTTACCATCGTCCTGAACTTTCAGGACTTTACCACGTTTGCCTTTATCTTTCCCCGTAGTGACGATTACTTCGTCATCTCGTTTGATCTTTTTCATGTCCGGCCTCTGGTCCTTTAAAGTACTTCGGGTGCCAGTGAGATAATCTTCATGAACTTCTCATTTCGCAGCTCACGAGTAACCGGTCCGAAGATACGGGTACCAATGGGTGCGTCCTGGGCGTTCAGAAGTACGGCCGCGTTGCCATCAAAACGAATCAGAGATCCATCTGGACGACGCACACCCTTACGAGTGCGCACTACGACAGCCTTCAGTACCTGGCCTTTTTTTACTTTACCGCGGGGGATGGCTTCCTTAACGGTTACCTTGATAATGTCCCCGATTGCAGCATAACGCCTGTGTGAACCGCCCAGGACCTTGATGCACATCACCTGACGCGCACCGCTGTTATCCGCGACTTCAAGCATTGTTTGAGTCTGAATCATGGTTGTTCTCCGGGCGATTTACACCTTGGATGCATGATCAGTGACTTCCACTAAGGCCCAGCTTTTGGTCTTAGAGACCGGGCGGGTTTCCTTAATGATCACAGTGTCACCGATATTGCACTGGTTGCTCTCATCGTGAGCATGGATCTTGGTTGAACGTTTCATGTACTTACCGTACAGAGGGTGCTTTACCTGACGCTCGACCAACACCACGATGGACTTCTCCATCTTGTTGCTCACGACCTTGCCGCTCAAAGTTCTGGCAGTTTGGGTAGTTTCGGTCATGTCACTGTCCTGCCTTTTCGTTCAATACTGTTTTCACGCGAGCAATATCACGCTTCACCCCAGGGAGAAGATGAGACTGATTCAGCTGGCCTGTCGCCTTACGCATGCGCAGGTTAAACTGCTCCTTCAGGAGACCGATCAGCTCTTTGTTCAGCTCCTCGGCTGACTTTGCACGCAGCTCTGTTGCTTTCATCACATCACCGTCCTCGTTACGAAGGTGGTCTGTACCGGCAGCTTCGCAGCCGCCAGAGTGAAAGCTTCGCGTGCGATTTCTTCAGTCACACCTTCCATCTCATAGAGCATACGGCCTGGCTGAACTTCAGCCACCCAGTACTCGACAGAACCTTTACCTTTACCCATACGAACTTCCAGCGGCTTGCCAGTAATTGGCTTGTCCGGGAAGACGCGAATCCAAATCTTACCACCCCGTTTGATCTTACGGGTCATGGTACGACGTGCGGCTTCAATCTGGCGAGCAGTTATACGCCCGCGAGTCACCGCCTTCAATCCGTATTCACCGAAGCTCACCTTGTTAGCGCGGTGAGCAAGGCCGGTGTTACGACCCTTCATTACCTTGCGAAATTTGGTGCGTTTTGGTTGCAGCATAAGAGTGCCCCTTTACTTAGAACCTTTCTTCCCAGAGGCTTTCTTGTCAGCACGGACTTGTTCCATACCACCAAGAATCTCACCTTTGAAGATCCATACCTTGACGCCGATTACGCCGTAAGTGGTATGCGCCTCGTAGGTTCCGTAATCAATATCTGCACGCAATGTATGCAGCGGAACACGACCTTCGCGATACCACTCGGAACGGGCAATTTCAGCTCCCCCGAGACGACCGCCAACCTGAATCTTGATGCCCTTGGCGCCTTGGCGCATGGCGTTCTGTACCGCGCGCTTCATAGCACGACGGAACATCACACGACGCTCCAACTGACCAGCAACGTTTTGCGCTACCAAACGGGCATCCAGGTCCGGCTTGCGGACTTCTTCGATGTTGATGTGCACAGGCACACCCATCATGTCGCTAACTTCACGACGAAGACGGTCAACATCTTCACCCTTCTTCCCGATAACAATACCCGGGCGGGCGGTATGGATCGTGATTCGGGCGTTCTGAGCAGGGCGCTCGATCACAATCTTACTAACAGACGCCTTAACCAGACGCTTGTCGAGGAATTCACGAACCTGAATGTCGTTCAACAGGTTTTTCGCGTAGTCCTTTTTATCGGCATACCATACTGAGTTGTGCTCTTTGATCACACCCAGGCGAAAGCCGATCGGATTTACTTTATGACCCATCTGAGCATCTCCTACTTGTCGGCGACCTTGACGGTGATATGACAGGTGCGCTTCATGATTCTGTCAGCGCGCCCCTTGGCTCGAGCTTTAATCCGCTTGAGCGTTGGGCCTTCATCCACCATAACAGTGGAGACCCGCAGATCATCTACGTCCAGACCTTCGTTATGCTCAGCGTTAGCAATTGCGGACTCAAGAGCTTTCTTGATAATCCCAGCTGCTTTCTTAGGGCTGAAAGTCAAAATATTCAGAGCGTCCTCAACAGCCTTGCCGCGAACCTGATCGGCAACAAGACGAGCTTTCTGAGCTGAGAGGCGAGCGCCCTTATACTTGGCTGCTACTTCCATTTCATTTCCCCTCACAATCAGCGTTTAGCTTTCTTGTCGGCCGAATGGCCACGGTAAGTACGCGTTGCTGCGAACTCACCTAGTTTATGACCGACCATATCTTCGGTGACATAAACCGGCACGTGTTGCTTGCCGTTATGGACTGCGATGGTCAAGCCTACGAACTCTGGGAAAATCGTGGAACGACGCGACCAGGTCTTAATTGGTCGCTTGTCGTTCACTTCCAGAGCTGCCTCGACCTTCTTCAACAGATGCAGGTCTATGAAAGGACCTTTCTTTAAAGAACGTGGCACAGCATTTACCTCTATGTAGTCGTTTACTTGGCTGAACGACGACGTACTATCATATTGTCAGTACGTTTGTTCTTACGAGTCTTATGCCCTTTGGTCGGAACACCCCATGGAGTAACTGGGTGACGCCCGCCAGAGGTACGCCCTTCACCACCACCGTGTGGGTGGTCAACTGGGTTCATAGCCACACCGCGTACCGTTGGACGCTTTCCGCGCCAGCGTGATGCACCCGCTTTACCAAGCCGCTTGAGACTGTGCTCACTGTTGGATACTTCACCCAACGTAGCACGACAATCTACAAGCACCTTTCGCATTTCACCTGAGCGTAGACGAATAGTCGCGTATGCGCCTTCCCGAGCTACCAGCTGCACCGATGCGCCCGCAGAGCGAGCCAACTGTGCACCTTTACCAGGCTTGAGCTCAACGCAATGGATCACAGAACCAACTGGGATATTCCGCAGCGGTAATGTACTTCCCACCTTGATAGGCGCGTCGATTCCTGAACGCACAGGCTCACCGATCTGCATGCCTTTGGGAGCGATAATGTAACGGCGCTCGCCATCAGCGTACTTGATCAGCGCGATGTGCGCCGAGCGGTTGGGATCGTATTCAATGCGTTCGATTGTCGCAAGAATACCATCTTTGATCCGCTTGAAATCTATTATGCGGTAGTGCTGTTTATGGCCACCACCAATGTGACGGGTAGTGATACGGCCATTATTATTACGGCCACCCGTCTTGCTTTGCGATTCGACCAACGGTTCGTAAGGACGCCCTTTGTGTAAATCCGGGTTGTACAGCTTTACAACGTGACGGCGTCCGGGAGATGTTGGCTTGGTTTTGACGATCGGCATATTACGACCCCTTTACCTTATTCCACATCCAGAAAATCGATGTCCTGACCTTCAGCCAGCTTTACATAAGCCTTACGAATGTCATTACGTTTGCCGAACCCGCGAGCTGTGCGTTTAAGCTTGCCCTTACGATTCAGAACCTGAACACCTTCGACGGTGACGTTGAACAATTGCTCAACGGCTTTCTTAATCTCGGGCTTGGTAGCGTCCGGGGCGACCCGAAACACGACCTGACCATGTTCGGCCACTCGAGATGCTTTCTCCGATACGTGAGGCCCTAACAGAACCTTATAGATACGTTCCTGATTCATCCCAGCATCTCCTCGATTTTCTTCAGAGCGGGAACAGTCACTACGATTTTCTCGTGAGCAACCAGGCTAACCGGATCCAGACCAGCAACATCACGTACATCGACGTGAGGCACGTTGCGTGAGGCCAGGTGCAGGTTCTGATCAAGATTTTCCGACAGGATCAGCACATTACTTAAACCCATGTCAGCCAACTTGGCAGTAAAGGCCTTGGTCTTGGGGGTGTCGATCGAAAAATCGTCAACCACAATCAGGCGTTCCTGACGGACCAGCTCGGACAAAATGGAGCGCATTGCAGCGCGGTACATTTTACGGTTTACCTTTTGCTCGTAGCTGCGAGGCTTCGCTGCAAAGGTAACACCACCGGAGCGCCAAATCGGGCTGCGGATAGTACCAGCACGAGCACGACCAGTACCCTTCTGACGCCAAGGCTTCTTACCACCACCCCTGACTTCTGAACGGGTTTTCTGAGCTTTGGTACCCTGACGGCCGGCAGCCATATAGGCCACAACCACTTGGTGAACCAATGCTTCATTAAAATCTTTTGCGAAGGTAGCCTCGGAAACCGTAATTCCCTGACCGCTACCTGTAATTGTCAATTCCATCGAACCGCTCCTCAGGCTTTAACAGCAGGCTTGATGACAACATCGCCACCAGTCGCGCCGGGGACGGCACCACTAACCAGCAGAAGATTGCGCTCAGCGTCGACACGGACAATTTTCAGGTTTTGCACAGTAACCTGAGCATTACCCATCTGGCCCGCCATCTTTTTGCCTTTGAATACTTTACCCGGAGTCTGGTTTTGACCAATAGAACCCGGAGCACGGTGAGACAGGGAGTTGCCGTGGGTCGCATCCTGCATGGCAAAGTTCCAGCGCTTTACGCCGCCCTGGAAACCCTTACCTTTGGATGTACCTGTGGCATCAACAGCCTGACCATCTTCAAAGACTGACGCAGTAATTTCGCCGCCGGCAACGAGGTCTTCACCTTCGCCGTCTGCCAAACGAAATTCCCATACGCTACGACCCGCTTCAACACCGGCTTTCGCGAAATGACCTGCTGCACTCTTATTAACGCGAGAGGAACGACGCGAACCTACCGTTATCTGAACTGCACGGTAGCCGTCGTTTTCAAGAGTTTTGAGTTGGGTGATGCGGTTAGAATCAACCTCGATCACCGTTACGGGCAACGCTTGCCCGTCTTCCGTAAATATACGGGTCATACCGGCCTTCCGACCGACAATACCAATTGCCATGTTTCACCTCTAAGTGTACGGGGCTTGCACCCTCTATGGCCTTATGACAGTTACACAGGTTAATACCAGGCGGTATTAACCGAGGCTGATCTGAACGTCTACACCTGCTGCCAGGTCTAGTTTCATCAAAGCATCTACTGTCTTTTCCGTCGGCTCAACAATGTCGAGCAAACGCTTATGGGTACGAATTTCATACTGGTCGCGCGCGTCTTTATTGACGTGCGGTGAAACCAGAATCGTGAACCTTTCTTTGCGCGTAGGCAAAGGAATAGGTCCGCGCACCTGAGCGCCGGTCCGCTTAGCGGTGTCGACAATCTCTTGCGTAGACTGGTCGATCAGGCGGTAATCGAACGCCTTCAACCGAATCCGAATCTTTTGGCTTTGCATGTTGCACCAAACTCCACTCGTAGCAGCGAACCTTTCGCTGACCTTCAAAAAAGGAGCCGCATTGTATGCATAATAAACAACCCTGTCAACAGCAATGCTGCCTGACTCGGCTGATGCATACATTGCAACTAAAATAGAAAAAGGGGCTGATTAAATCAGCCCCTTTTTCAGACCCTACGAGTAGATTACTCGAGAATCTTGGCGACAACACCGGCGCCTACCGTACGCCCGCCTTCGCGAATCGCGAAGCGCAGACCATCTTCCATGGCGATCGGAGCAATCAAAGTCACTTCCATCTTCACGTTATCACCTGGCATAACCATTTCTACGCCTTCTGGCAATTCACAAGCACCGGTTACGTCGGTGGTACGGAAGTAGAACTGTGGGCGATAGCCCTTGAAGAACGGCGTATGACGGCCGCCTTCGTTTTTGCTCAGTACATACACTTCGCACTCAAACTTTGTGTGCGGCTTCATGCTGCCTGGCTTACACAGAACCTGACCACGCTCAACGTCGTCACGCTTGGTGCCGCGCAACAGTACACCAACGTTCTCGCCTGCACGACCTTCGTCCAGCAGCTTACGGAACATTTCAACGCCGGTGCAAACCGTTTTGACCGTGTCTTTAAGACCAACGATTTCTACTTCTTCACCAATCTTGACGATACCGCGCTCTATACGACCGGTTACAACTGTACCACGGCCAGAGATAGAGAATACGTCTTCAATAGGCATCAGGAACGGCAGATTAATCGCACGCTCAGGCTCAGGGATGTACGAATCCAGCGCTTCTACCAGCTTACGAACAGCGGTAGTGCCCATTTCGTTGTCATCGCGACCTTCCAGAGCCATCAACGCAGAACCGGTGATGATCGGAGTGTCGTCAGCCGGGAAGTCGTACATTTCCAGCAGATCGCGAACTTCCATTTCTACCAGCTCAAGCAGCTCTTCATCGTCAACCATGTCCGCTTTGTTCAGGAACACAACAATGTAAGGAACGCCTACCTGACGTGACAGCAGGATGTGCTCGCGGGTCTGCGGCATAGGGCCGTCAGCGGCGGAACAAACCAGGATAGCACCGTCCATCTGCGCCGCACCGGTGATCATGTTTTTCACATAGTCAGCGTGGCCCGGGCAATCTACGTGTGCGTAGTGACGGTTCGGGGAATCGTACTCAACGTGAGACGTAGCAATGGTAATACCACGCGCACGCTCTTCAGGAGCATTGTCGATCTGGTCAAAGGCACTTGCGGTGCCCGTTCCCCATACATCGTGGCACACACGAGTCAGGGCAGCTGTCAGGGTGGTCTTACCATGGTCAACGTGACCAATGGTGCCCACGTTCAAATGTGGCTTCTTACGTTCGAATTTAGATTTAGACACAGTTACACCTCTTCCTGTTACTCAAGTCTTGGGTATCAACCCTTTTTGATAATTGCTTCAGCAATGTTATTTGGCGCTTCAGCGTACCGCGAAAATTCCATCGCATAGGACGCACGACCCTGAGTAGCGGAACGCAGATCTGTGGCATAACCGAACATTTCCGACAACGGAACTTCGCAACGCACGATCTTTCCACTCACACCGTCTTCCATGCCCTGAATCAGGCCACGACGACGGTTCAGGTCACCTACCACATCACCCATGTAATCTTCAGGTGTTACCACCTCAACCTTCATCAACGGCTCCAGCAAAGCTGGGCTCGCCTCCAGTGCGCCTTTCTTCATCGCCATGGAACCCGCGATTTTAAACGCCATTTCGTTGGAGTCTACATCGTGGAAGGAACCGTCGTACAAGGTTGCCTTGATACCCAGCAGCGGGTAACCGGCCAGACAGCCGTTCTTCATTTGCTCGATGATACCCTGCTGAACCGCCGGGATGTATTCCTTGGGCACAGTACCACCAACGATTTCGTTGACGAAAATGAAGTTCTCGGCGTCTTCTATGTCTAGGGGCAGTGGTTCAATCTTGACTTTAACGTGACCGTACTGGCCGCGACCGCCTGACTGACGCACAAACTTCCCTTCTACATCCACCGACTTACGGATGCACTCGCGATAGGCCACCTGGGGCTTACCGATGTTTGCCTCAACACTGAATTCGCGACGCATGCGATCAACGATGATATCCAGGTGCAGCTCGCCCATACCGGAGATGATCGTCTGACCAGACTCTTCGTCGGTACGGACCTGGAAAGACGGATCTTCCTGAGCCAGCTTACCAAGTGCAACGCCCATCTTCTCTTGATCGGCTTTCGTCTTTGGTTCAACCGCTACCGAAATAACCGGATCCGGGAACTCCATACGCTCAAGAATAATCTTGTGGTTTTCGTCGCACAAAGTATCGCCGGTGGTAACGTTCTTCAGACCAATTGCAGCAGCAATATCGCCTGCAAGAACTTCCTTGATTTCTTGGCGATCCTTCGCATGCATCTGAACCATACGGCCGACACGCTCTCTTTTGCCCTTCACAGAGTTGTAAACGGCGTTGCCAGACTGAAGCGTGCCAGAGTAAACCCGGAAGAACGTCAAAGTGCCAACAAAGGGATCTGTTGCAATCTTGAATGCCAGAGCAGCAAACGGCGCATCGTCATCAGCTTTACGGGTCTCTTCGGCTCCGTTTTCGTCGACTTCACCACGAATCGCCTTAACTTCATTCGGCGCCGGCAAGAATTCAACGACAGCGTCAAGCACTGCTTGGACGCCCTTGTTTTTGAACGCAGAACCACAGGTCGCAACCACGATCTCGTTTGCCAAGGTGCGCATCCGAAGACCTTTCTTGATATCTTCGACGTTGAGTTCGCCTTCGTCGAGGTAGCGCATGGTTAGCTCGTCGTCCGCTTCTGCAGCCGCTTCCATCATTTTTTCGCGGTACTGGGCGACTTCGTCCGCCATCTCGGCAGGAACATCACGCTGCTCGTACGTTACGCCAGCATCATCCGGATTCCAGTAGATCGCCTTATTACGAATCAGGTCGATTACACCGGCAAAATCTTCTTCCGCGCCAATCGGCAACTGAACCGGAATACATTTTGCACCCAGACGCTTTTCGATCTGACCAACGACGCGCAGGAAGTTAGCACCAGCGCGATCCATCTTGTTGACGAACACCATGCGCGGCACTTCGTACTTATTGGCCTGACGCCACACAGTCTCGGACTGCGGCTCAACACCAGAAGAACCACAGAACACAACAACAGCGCCGTCAAGCACACGCAATGAACGCTCTACCTCGATGGTAAAGTCAACGTGTCCCGGGGTGTCGATAATATTGATGCGATGCTCAGGATACTGCTTGTCCATACCCTGCCAAAAGCAGGTCGTTGCAGCAGACGTAATAGTAATACCACGCTCCTGCTCCTGCTCCATCCAGTCCATAGTCGCAGCGCCATCATGGACTTCACCGATTTTGTGCGAGACACCTGTGTAGAACAGAACCCGCTCGGTAGTTGTGGTTTTGCCCGCATCAACGTGCGCAACAATACCAATATTTCGATATCGCTTAATCGG
Source organism: Marinobacter psychrophilus (assembly GCF_001043175.1). NCBI lineage: Bacteria > Pseudomonadati > Pseudomonadota > Gammaproteobacteria > Pseudomonadales > Marinobacteraceae > Marinobacter > Marinobacter psychrophilus. The sequence continues at coordinate 718,399 of NZ_CP011494.1, read as the reverse complement.
AGTCTTACGTGCCACTGTATAAACCTCGGCTGTTTAGAAACGGAAGTGAGAGAACGCCTTGTTGGCTTCTGCCATGCGATGAACATCTTCCCGCTTCTTGACAGCGGCACCCTTACTTTCTACAGCATCGAGGATTTCCCCGGCCAGGCGCTGCGCCATGGATTTCTCACCGCGCTTTCGTGAAAAGTCAACGAGCCAACGCATGGCCAGCGCGTGCTGACGGGAAGGCCGTACTTCGACCGGCACCTGGTAGGTAGCACCACCCACACGACGGGATTTAACCTCTACCATCGGCTGGATGTTCTCCAGGGCCTTTTCGAACATGTCGATCGGCTCTTCTTTGGATTTTTCGGCAACAATAGTGAGCGCGCCATAAACAATGCGCTCTGCTACGCCTTTTTTACCGCTTTCCATCACGTGATTGATGAATTTGGCAAGACGTGCACTGCCGAACTTAGGATCTGGGATGATTTCCCGCTTTGCTGCAATTCTTCTTCTAGGCATCGATAAGCCCTTAATGTCAAAAGGTCTTCAGGAACCCCTGAGATAGCATCAGCTACTCAGCCTTACTCTCATCGTTCTAACAAGCAACGATAAAAGACACCCGATCTAAGATCAGGATTTGGGTCGTTTTGTACCGTACTTGGAGCGGCCCTGCTTACGGTTCTGTACACCCTGGGTGTCCAGTGTTCCGCGAACAGTGTGATAGCGCACACCAGGAAGATCTTTTACTCGACCACCCCGGATTAGCACAACACTGTGCTCCTGAAGGTTGTGACCTTCACCACCAATGTAAGAGGAAACCTCGAAGCCATTAGTAAGACGAACACGACACACTTTACGCAGCGCTGAGTTCGGCTTCTTTGGCGTTGTGGTGTATACACGAGTGCACACACCACGGCGCTGAGGACATGCCTGAAGAGCAGGAACATCGCTCTTGGCTACCTTGCGTTTACGAGGCCTACGCACCAACTGATTAATCGTTGCCATGTAAGCAAACTCCAAAAACCGTATAAATGAAATCTACCCCCAATGAAGGGGGTAAAATTAGGGGACGCAAGTTTAAGCCCGCGCCCCCGGACAGTCAAGATGACTGTTCTCTTTTTAACCACCCAGGTGTGAGTAACTACCCCTAGGTGGCCGCCGTTTGACTCATCCTTCGCGGTTGAGTTCGGCGCTCAGTGCTTCTTCAACATCAGCCGCAGTCACGCCCTGCTGTTCCAGTTCGCGCTTGCGACGACGTGCCGCGTGATACGCCAGACCGGTACCTGCAGGTATCAGTCGACCAACCACTACGTTTTCTTTCAGGCCACGCAGGTAGTCACGTTTGCCAGTGACTGCACCTTCGGTGAGCACCCGTGTGGTTTCCTGGAACGAAGCCGCAGAAATAAACGATTCGGTTGCCAACGACGCTTTGGTAATGCCCAACAACAGACGTTCGAACCGTGCCGGTTCTATGTCGGCGACATTCGCCGCTTCGTTGGCTTCCAGTACCCGGTTGATTTCGACAGAATCGCCAGAAATCATCTGGGTATCGCCCGGATCCGTAATTTCAACTTTGCGCAGCATCTGACGCACAATAACTTCGATGTGCTTGTCGTTGATAACCACGCCCTGCAGACGGTAAACATCTTGGATTTCGTTGGTAATGTACCTTGCCAACTCAACCACACCCAACAGACGCAGAATATCGTGCGGGTTCGACGGACCGTCCGAGATTACCTCGCCTTTTTCGACCGTTTCACCTTCAAACACGTTCATCTGACGATGCTTGGGAATCAGCACTTCATAAACATCGGCGTCGCGCGGAGTGATTACCAGGCGTTTCTTGCCTTTGGTTTCCTTGCCAAAAGACACGGTGCCGCTGACTTCCGCAAGAATCGACGACTCTTTCGGACGACGGGCCTCAAACAGATCGGCAACCCGCGGCAGACCACCGGTGATGTCACGGGTCTTCGAGCTTTCCTGAGGAATACGTGCAACCACGTCACCCAGCTCGATGCGCGCACTGTTCGCCATCGTCACCAACGCATTGGCAGGCAGGAAGAAAATCGCCGCGCCTCCGGTCGGCAGATCAACGTCGTTGCCGGCCTCATCCAGCATCTGGATAGCGGGACGAATGTCCTTACCAGCGGCCGGGCGCTCTTTCGGGTCGATAACTTCCATCGTCGACAGGCCGGTAAGATCGTCAGTCTGGGTGCGCACGGTAATACCCTGGTCCATGTTGACGAACTTGGCCGTACCTTCGGCCTCGGCGATGATCGGGTGAGTGTGCGGGTCCCATTTGGCCACCACAACGCCAGCTTCAATCACGTCGCCGGTTTTGACCGACAGCACAGCGCCGTAAGGCAGCTTGTACCACTCGCGCTCACGACCCCGTTCGTCGGCAATCGCCAACGCCGAGGAGCGAGAGATAACCACCAGCGAACCGTTGCTCTTTTCCAGCGACTTCAGGTTATGCAGGCGAACAGTACCACCGTGCTTGACCTGAATATTGTCTACCGCAGAAGCACGGCTTGCCGCACCACCAATGTGGAAGGTACGCATGGTCAGCTGGGTACCTGGCTCACCAATAGACTGGGCTGCGATAACACCAACAGCTTCGCCTACGTTGACCTGATGACCACGGGCCAGATCACGTCCATAACATTTGGAACAGATGCCGTGTCGGGTATTACAGGTAATTGCAGAGCGTACCCACACTTCGTCGACACCCGCACCTTCAATTGCTTCAATGGCTTTCTCATCCAACAAAGTACCGGCCATAATAATGGCATTGTCTTTGTCGGTCGGAGTAAACACATCACGTGCCGTTACCCGGCCCAGTACCCGCGCACCCAAAGGCACAACAACGTCACCGCCTTCGATGTGAGGTATCATCAGCAGACCTTCGCTGGTTCCGCAATCTACTTCGGTAACCACCAGGTCCTGAGACACATCCACCAGACGGCGGGTCAGGTAACCAGAGTTTGCAGTCTTCAGAGCGGTATCTGCCAAGCCCTTACGAGCACCGTGAGTGGAGATAAAGTACTGCAGTACGTTAAGACCTTCACGGAAGTTAGCGGTAATCGGCGTTTCGATGATCGAACCATCCGGCTTGGCCATCAAACCACGCATACCTGCAAGCTGACGAATCTGCGCCGCGGAACCCCGTGCGCCGGAATCGGCCATCATGTACACGGAGTTGAAAGACTCCTGCATGACAGGCTCACCGCTTTCATCCATCAGCGGCTTGCCGTCAGGCCCCATAACCGCTTCTTTGGACAGGCGCTCCATCATGGCCTTAGAGACCTTGTCGTTTGCGCGTGACCAGATGTCGATAACCTTGTTGTACTTTTCGCCCTGAGTCAGCAGACCGGACGCGTACTGATTTTCAATATCTTTTACTTCCTGTGTCGCAGCCTCAACCAGTTGGTACTTCTCTGGCGGAATTTCGAAGTCATTAAAGCCAATCGAAATGCCGGATACGGTGGCGTACTGATAACCGGTGTACATCAATTGGTCAGCAAAAATAACCGTTTCTTTCAGACCCGCATCGCGGTAGCAGATGTTGATCAGGTTAGAGATTGCTTTCTTGACCATCGGCTTGTTGATCAAGCTGTAAGACAGGCCGTCAGGCACAATGTCAAACAACAGCGCGCGACCCACCGTGGTTTCCACGATGTTATAACTCTCGCTACGGCTGCCGTCTTCGGCGATCGCCACTTCCCTTACCCGGACTTTAACTGTGGCTTGCAAGTGTACTTTGCCAGCACCGTAAGCGCGGTGTACTTCTTTAACATCAGCAAACACCATGCCCTGTCCCAGCGCATTTTTGCGCTCGCGGGTCATGTAATACAAACCCAGCACAACGTCTTGCGACGGCACAATGATAGGCTCGCCGTTTGCCGGTGATAGCACGTTATTGGTGGACATCATCAACGCCCGCGCTTCCAGCTGGGCCTCGATAGTCAGCGGTACGTGTACCGCCATCTGGTCCCCGTCGAAGTCGGCGTTGTAGGCAGCACACACCAACGGATGCAGCTGGATAGCCTTACCTTCAATCAGTACCGGTTCGAACGCCTGAATACCTAAACGGTGCAGCGTAGGCGCACGGTTCAGCATGATCGGGTGTTCCCGGATGACTTCGTCCAGAATATCCCAAACCACACCCTCTTCTCGCTCGACCATTTTCTTGGCCGCTTTGATGGTGGTGGCCAGGCCACGATGCTCAAGTTTGGAAAAGATAAACGGCTTGAACAACTCCAACGCCATCTTCTTAGGCAAACCGCACTGGTGCAGGCGCAGGTACGGACCGACTACGATGACCGAACGGCCCGAGTAGTCGACTCGCTTACCCAGCAAGTTCTGACGGAAACGACCTTGCTTGCCTTTGATCATATCGGCAAGAGATTTCAGTGGACGCTTGTTAGTGCCAGTAATGGCGCGTCCACGGCGTCCGTTGTCCAGCAACGCGTCTACTGCTTCCTGCAACATACGTTTTTCGTTACGCACAATAATGTCGGGAGCGTTTAGCTCCAACAGGCGTTTCAGACGATTGTTACGGTTGATCACCCGACGGTACAGATCGTTCAGGTCAGAAGTCGCAAAGCGACCACCATCCAACGGTACCAATGGACGCAGATCTGGCGGAAGAACCGGCAGAACGGTCATCACCATGTCGCCCGGCTTGTTGCCGGAGAACAGAAACGCCTCAAGAATTTTCAGACGCTTGCTGAATTTCTTGATCTTGGTTTCCGAGTTGGTCTGCGGAATTTCTTCACGCAGACGATCAACTTCTTCCTGCAGGTCAATGGCTTGCAGAAGTTCTTTGATCGCCTCGGCGCCCATGCGAGCGTCGAATTCATCACCAAACTCTTCCAGAGCTTCGAAATACTGCTCGTCGTTCAGTAGCTGACCGCGCTCCAGCGTGGTCATGCCTGGCTCGATCACAATGAAGGATTCGAAATACAACACCCGCTCTATATCGCGCAGAGTCATATCCAGCATCAAACCAATGCGTGACGGCAGCGACTTAAGAAACCAGATGTGAGCTACCGGGCTGGCCAGCTCGATGTGACCCATGCGATCGCGGCGGACACTGGCCAAAGCCACTTCCACGCCACACTTTTCGCAGATAACACCACGGTGCTTCAAGCGCTTGTACTTTCCGCACAGGCACTCATAGTCTTTGATCGGGCCAAAAATCTTGGCACAGAACAAACCGTCACGCTCTGGTTTGAACGTACGGTAGTTGATCGTTTCAGGCTTTTTCACTTCACCGAAGGACCAAGAACGGATCATGTCAGGTGATGCCAGGCCAATGCGGATGGCATCAAATTCCTTGCTCTGATTCTGGCTCTTCAGAAGATTCAATAAATCTTTCATCAGTAAAAGCTCCGGATGGCGTTAATCTCGGGCGGGCACCGCTGGTGCCCGCTCACGCTGCCAAAAACAATTCGGCTCAATCGGATTCCAGCTCGATGTCGATACCCAACGAGCGAATTTCTTTGACAAGAACGTTGAAGGATTCGGGCATGCCCGGTTCCATACGATGATCGCCATCAACAATGTTCTTGTACATTCTGGTCCGACCGTTTACATCATCAGACTTGACGGTAAGCATTTCCTGTAGTGTATACGCTGCACCGTAGGCTTCCAGAGCCCACACTTCCATCTCGCCAAAGCGCTGACCACCGAACTGTGCCTTACCACCCAGCGGCTGCTGGGTAACCAGACTGTACGAACCAGTGGAACGAGCGTGCATTTTATCATCGATCAAGTGGTTCAACTTGAGGATATACATATACCCTACTGTGATCGGACGATCGAAGGCATCACCGGTACGACCATCGAACAAGCGGGTCTGACCGGTTGTGCTAAGGCCGGCCAGCTCAAGCATGTGTTTGACTTCAGCTTCTTGAGCGCCGTCAAATACCGGCGTAGCCATTGGCACACCACCGCGAAGGTTGTTACACAAGTCGAGGATTTCCCGATCGTTCAAGGAATCCAGATCTACCTGTGTTACCTCGGCTGAATGGTTGTAAATCTCATCCAGCAGCTTACGAAGCTCAGCAACCTTGCGCTGCTCATCCAGCATACGACTGATACGCTCGCCTAGACCTTTGGCTGCGGCACCCAAGTGGGTTTCCAGAACCTGCCCTACGTTCATGCGCGAAGGCACACCCAGAGGGTTCAGAACGATATCAACAGTGTTGCCGAACTCGTCGTACGGCATATCTTCAATCGGCTTGACCGCCGAAATTACACCCTTGTTACCGTGACGACCCGCCATCTTGTCACCTGGCTGGATGCTGCGCTTGATAGCCAGGTACACCTTGACGATTTTCTGAACGCCTGGCGCCAGATCATCGCCCTGCTGCAACTTACCTTTCTTGTCGTCAAAACGCGCTTCGTGATCTTTCTTGCGCTCTTCCAGGCCCTGCTCGGATTTCTCCAGCAACTCATTCAAATCGTCGCCTTTCATGCGTAATTTGAACCATTCCGGACGCGGCAGATTCAACAAGTAATCTGCTTCCAGCTTGCTACCTTTTTTCAGGCCTGGGCTACTGATCACTTCCTGACCCTCAAGGGCGTTCAGCAAGCGCTCATAGGTGGCACCTTCAACAATGCGATACTCGTCCTTCAAATCTTTGCGGTACTTGTCCAGCTGCTGCTTTTCAATCACTTGCGCTCGCTGGTCCTTTTCGATGCCGTCACGGGTGAATACCTGCACATCGATAATCGTACCACGGGTGCCTGTCGGCACGCGGGAGGAGGTGTCTTTTACATCGGACGCCTTCTCACCGAAGATAGCTCTTAGGAGCTTTTCCTCCGGCGTCAACTGGGTTTCACCTTTCGGTGTTACCTTACCGACCAGAATATCTCCGGCGCTAACTTCCGCGCCAATATAGACAATACCGGACTCATCCAGCTTGGACAGCGCGCTCTCACCCACGTTCGGGATGTCAGCCGTAATTTCTTCGCTACCCAACTTGGTATCCCGTGCCACACAGGTCAGTTCCTGAATATGGATCGTGGTCAGGCGATCTTCCTGCACCACTTTTTCAGAGATAAGGATGGAATCCTCGAAGTTGTAACCGTTCCAGGGCATGAACGCGATACGCATGTTCTGACCCAACGCCAACTCACCAAGATCTACCGATGGACCGTCGGCCAGTATGTCACCACGAGCAATGACATCGCCCTGACGCACAATCGAGCGCTGGTTAATACAGGTGTTCTGGTTCGAGCGGGTGTATTTGGTGAGGTTATAGATATCCACACCAGCGTCACCAGCTTCGGTCTCTTCGTTGTTTACCCGCACTACGATTCGTGCGGCGTCTACGCTTTCAATTTCGCCGCCACGACGAGCAGTTACGCACACGCCGGAATCCTGAGCCACGATACGTTCAACACCGGTGCCCACTAAAGGCACCTGTGCACGCAACGTAGGTACAGCTTGGCGCTGCATGTTCGCACCCATCAGAGCGCGGTTAGCATCATCGTGCTCGAGGAACGGAATTAGCGACGCGGCTACGGAAACAACCTGACGCGGTGACACGTCCATAAAGTTAACCGCTTCCGGTGGCATAACCGTGGTTTCGTTTTGGTGACGAACGGTCACCAACTCCTCAACCAGACGATTGCCGTCGTCCATCTCTGCACTAGCCTGGGCGATAACGTAGTTGCTTTCTTCAATAGCAGACAGATACACCAGCTCGTCGGTGACCAAGCCATCGGATACTTTCCGGTACGGGCTTTCTAAAAAGCCGTACGAGTTGGCACGGGCAAAAGTCGCCAAAGAATTGATCAGGCCGATGTTTGGGCCTTCCGGTGTCTCGATCGGACACACGCGGCCGTAATGGGTCGGGTGTACGTCGCGAACCTCAAAGCCTGCGCGCTCACGGGTCAGACCGCCTGGCCCAAGCGCAGAAATGCGGCGCTTGTGAGTCACTTCTGACAGCGGGTTGTTCTGATCCATAAACTGGGACAGCTGGCTGGAGCCAAAGAACTCCTTCACCGCCGCCGCAACTGGCTTGGCGTTGATCAGATCCTGAGGCATCAGGCCTTCACTTTCTGCCAGGCTCAGACGCTCACGCACGGCGCGCTCTACACGCACCAAACCAACACGGAACTGATTTTCGGCCATCTCGCCGACACAACGCACACGGCGGTTACCCAGGTTATCGATGTCGTCTACTTGGCCTTGACCGTTACGGATGTCAATCAGCGTCTTCAGCACGTCGATAATATCGGCGTGGGTCAGAATGCTCTCACCGGTGCTTTCATCGCGGCGCAAACGACGGTTCAACTTCATACGACCGACTGCAGACAGGTCGTAACGCTCTTCAGAGAAGAACAAATTATTGAACAGATTTTCCGCCGACTCTTTCGTGGGCGGCTCTCCGGGGCGCATCATCCGGTAAATCTCTACCAATGCTTCCAGCGGTGTGCGGCTAGGATCGTTGCGCAAGGTGTCCGACATGAACGGACCACAATCCAGATCGTTGGTGTACAGCGTTTCAATATCCGTAACGCCGGCGTCCAGAATGGTGGTGATCAGCTCTGCGGTCAGCTCCGAGTTACACTCAACCAGCATTTCCCCGGTTTTAGTGTCGATCATGTCTTTGGCTAAAACTCGGCCATACAGATATTCGGTCGGCACTTCCAGAACAGAGATATTGGCTTTTTCAAGCTGCTTAATATGGCGCGCGGTAATACGGCGGCCTTCTTCAGCAATCACATTACCGTCATTATCCTTGATATCAAAAGTTGCGATATCGCCACGAAGACGGCTTGGCACCAGTTCGAGCTTGCACGTTTCTGCGCCAATGTGGAACTTCGAGGTTTCAAAAAACATTGCCAGCATTTGCTCGGAGGTGTAGCCCAGCGAGCGCAGCAGGATGGTCGCCGGCAGTTTACGGCGACGATCGATGCGCACAAATACGGCATCTTTCGGGTCAAACTCAAAGTCCAACCAGGAGCCCCGATAAGGAATCACCCGGGCTGAATACAACAGCTTGCCGGAGGAGTGGGTCTTACCCTTATCGTGATCAAAGAATACACCAGGTGAACGATGCAACTGGGAAACGATAACACGCTCGGTACCATTGATAACGAAGGTACCGTTTTCAGTCATCAGGGGCATTTCGCCCATGTAGACTTCCTGTTCCTTGATGTCCTTGATCGCCTTGTTGGACGATTCACGGTCATAAATAATCAGGCGAACTTTTACGCGCAAAGGCGCAGCATAGGTGACGCCCCGAAGCTGACATTCTTTGACGTCAAAAACCGGCTCACCTATACGGTAACTCACGTATTCAAGCGCGGCATTACCAGAGTAACTGGCAATCGGAAATACGGATTTGAAGGCCGCATGAAGACCGGTTTCCCGACGATCTTCAGCAGCAGATTCGCTTTGAAGGAAGTCTCGGAACGAGTCCAGCTGAATAGACAGCAAATAGGGGACTTCCATCACGGACGGCAACTTACTAAAGTCTTTGCGGATCCGCTTTTTTTCAGTGTAGGAGTAACTCATCTGCATTCCCCAGCGTTAAATCTGATACCTGATATCAAGAAGCAACCATTGTTCTGCTTCGGGGCCGAATTTGCTCGGCATATCGCGCCGTCTTGAACGTGAGCCTGATTACGGCCGAATGGCTCAAAATCGACCAAAAACCGCTTTCAGACTCTATAGCATATACAACAGAAAAAGGCTGGTGGCTCACAAGCCACCAGCCTAACCATGCTAATGCATGGCGCCGATCAGAAACCGACTACTACTTAAGCTCAACAGAGGCGCCTGCATCCTCAAGCTTTTTCTTGGCTTCTTCGGCTTCGGCTTTGCTAGCGCCTTCCTTAATAGTAGAAGGAGCGCCGTCCACCATTTCCTTCGCTTCTTTCAGGCCTAGGCCTGTCAGCTCGCGAACGGCTTTGATGACGTTAACTTTCTTTTCGCCGATTCCGGTCAATACTACGTCGAACTCGGTTTGCTCTTCAACAACTTCAGCGGCAGCGGCAGCAGGTGCAGCGGCAACAGCAGCGGCAGCAGAAACGCCGAATTTCTCTTCCATTGCTTCAACCAGAGCAACTACATCCATTACGCTCATTTCAGCAATTGCGTTCAAAATCTCTTCGTGGGACAGAGCCATGACTTTCTCCGAAAAATAATAAAATGGTGTTCAACAGAATCAAGCAGCTTCTTGCTTCTGGTCGCGAACTGCCGCTACTGCACGAGTAACTTTGGTTGGAACTTCGACCAAAGTACGTGCGAGCTTGGTGATTGGTGCCTGTGTAACCGCTGCCAGCATAGTCAACGCTTCGTGACGCGTTGGTAGCTTGGCAAGGCGGTCGATCTGGTCTGCGCCCATCAAAATTCCGCCAACGGCAAGACCTTTGATTTCGAACGCTTCTTTCTCTTTGGCAAAATCTTTCAACAGACGCGCAGCGGCGCCTGGATCTTCCATTGAAAAAGCCAGAATAGTCGGGCCGACTAGGGCCTCGCCGATGCACTCGAATTCGGTACCGCGAATGGCGATCTTAGCCAGATTGTTACGAACAACCTGAAGATGGACATTTTCAGCACGAGCTCTTGCACGCAGAGCCGTCATATCACCGGAGGTGACACCACGGTAGTCAGCCAGAACGACAGACAGAGCACCACCGGCAGTTTCGTTGACTTCAGCGACGATCGCTTTCTTGTCTTCGAGTCTAATTGCCACTGGATTTCTCCTCGATTTCGCCGGGAAAATCCCGGCAAACCCATCTATGCCCTCGAAAGCTTCTTCCCAACCTGCTTACTTTCTGCAGTGATTGCGATCCACTCTCTACGGGCTCCTAACGGTGTTTGGGTTCAGAGAACGTCTTCACACCGTCTGCGCAGGTATTGCTTTAACCCCTGTGACGCTTTCATAAAAGCAGCTTCGGGGGCCTGCGGTCTTTGACAGCCTTGGCTTCCGCCCAGACTACAAAGCAACTATCGATCAGACGCCTAGATATCCAGAGCGCTCTGATCAATAGTCAGGCCAGGCCCCATGGTCGAAGACAGTGTGATCTTCTTCAGATACACGCCTTTGGACGATGAAGGCTTAGCCTTTTTCAAATCTGCAATCAGAGCTTCCAGGTTTTCCTGAATGTTCTTCGCAGAAAACTCAACATTACCCAGTGGAGAATGGATAATGCCGTTTTTGTCGGTGCGGTAACGAACCTGACCTGCTTTAGCGTTTTTAACCGCTGTAGCTACGTCGGGGGTCACGGTACCTACTTTCGGGTTTGGCATAAGGCCACGGGGACCCAGGATCTGACCCAGCTGGCCCACGACGCGCATAGCGTCAGGACTGGCAATAACCACGTCAAAATCCATGTTGCCTTTTTTAATTTCATCGGCCAAATCATCCATACCGACAATATCGGCGCCGGCTTCTTTGGCTTTCTCAACGTTAGCGCCCTGGGTGAATACAGCAACGCGAACTGTTTTACCGGTACCGTGCGGCAGAACAGTGCTGCTGCGGACGACCTGGTCGGATTTACGCGCATCTACACCCAGATTTACGGCAACGTCTACAGATTCTTTGAACTTAACGTGCTGACCCAACTCAACCAGAATGGCCACCGCATCTTCCATAGAGTATGCACGGCCAGCTTCTATTTTTTCGTGAATCAACGTTTGACGCTTGCTTGGCTTTGCCATGTTACAGGCCCTCCACGGTCAGGCCCATACTGCGGGCTGTACCTGCAATGGTCCGAATCGCAGCATCCATAGTGGCGGCTGTCAGGTCCGGCTCTTTCATTTTCGCGATTTCTTCAAGCTGTTCGCGAGTTACTTTGCCAACTTTATCGGTGTTCGGGCGACCAGAACCGCTTTTCACGCCTGCCGCTTTGAGCAGCAGTACCGGCGCGGGCGGAGTTTTAGTGATGAACGTAAAGCTGCGATCGCTGTATACAGTAATCACGGTAGGAATAGGAAGACCCTGTTCCATATCCTGCGTCCTGGCGTTAAACGCCTTGCAGAATTCCATGATATTTACGCCGCGCTGACCCAGAGCCGGGCCAACGGGAGGGCTTGGATTGGCCTTGCCGGCAGCAACCTGTAGCTTGATATAGGCATCAATTTTCTTTGCCATTGTAACTCTCCTATGGGTTCAAACGCCTCTCAGCTCCCCGTTTGCAGACACAAAAAGCCCGCGACGCCATGGCGCGCGAGCTTTTATCTTATTGCTGCTAAATCAGTCTTTTTCTACCTGACCAAACTCCAGTTCAACCGGAGTGGATCGGCCAAAGATTAATACAGCAACCTTGACACGACTCTTGTCGTAATCAACTTCCTCAACAACGCCGTTGAAATCCGCAAAAGGACCTTCAACAACACGAACAACTTCGCCTGGCTCAAACAGAGTTTTCGGCTTGGGCTTATCAGCACCGCTTTCAAGACGACGTAAAATCGCGTCGGCTTCTTTTTCCGTAATAGGTGCCGGCTTTTCTTTCGTACCGCCAATAAATCCAAGAACACGCGGCGTATTCTTCACAAGATGCCATGTTGCGTCTTCAAGTTCCATCTGGACCAATACGTATCCGGGATAGAATTTGCGTTCGCTTTTGCGCTTCTTGCCGTCACGCATTTCGACGACTTCCTCGGTCGGAACCAGGATCTCGCCAAACTGCTCTTCCAGTCCGTTAAGAGCAATGCGCTCCTTCAGGGTGCGCATTACATGCTTTTCGAAGCCAGAATACGCATGTACCACGTACCAGCGCTTAGCCATTACCCACTCCCGTTAACCGATAAATCCGGCGACCAACAAACTGATTAGCGAGTCCATTATCCACAACATCAAAGCGACAACTAAAACAAACACAATCACGATGGCTGTTGTCTGTATGAGTTCCGGCCTTGTGGGCCAAACCACTTTGCGGATTTCAACACGCGCCTCTTTCAAAAGCGCCGCAAAGCGGCCACCGCGTGACGTTTGCACTGCGACAAAAGCAGCGATGGCAGCTAATACCACTAATGCAATCACGCGATAGAGCAAAGACTCAGCAGCAAAATACTGATTACCAACCACGCCAACCGTGACCAGCAAAAACACTACAAGCCACTTTACAACATCTAAGCGGCTGCTTGACTGAACAGATCTTGACTCCATAGGAATCAACTTATGTATTTAGATGTTAAAAAATGGCAGGCCAGGAGGGAATCGAACCCCCAACCTGCGGTTTTGGAGACCGCTGCTCTGCCAATTGAGCTACTGGCCTGCACCGGAACTACTCAGTGCACTTTCACCCCAGCAACACCCTAACTCGGGTATTACTCGAGAATCTTGGCGACAACACCGGCGCCTACCGTACGCCCGCCTTCGCGAATCGCGAAGCGCAGACCATCTTCCATGGCGATCGGAGCAATCAAAGTCACTTCCATCTTCACGTTATCACCTGGCATAACCATTTCTACGCCTTCTGGCAATTCACAAGCACCGGTTACGTCGGTGGTACGGAAGTAGAACTGTGGGCGATAGCCCTTGAAGAACGGCGTATGACGGCCGCCTTCGTTTTTGCTCAGTACATACACTTCGCACTCAAACTTTGTGTGCGGCTTCATGCTGCCTGGCTTACACAGAACCTGACCACGCTCAACGTCGTCACGCTTGGTGCCGCGCAACAGTACACCAACGTTCTCGCCTGCACGACCTTCGTCCAGCAGCTTACGGAACATTTCAACGCCGGTGCAAACCGTTTTGACCGTGTCTTTAAGACCAACGATTTCTACTTCTTCACCAATCTTGACGATACCGCGCTCTATACGACCGGTTACAACTGTACCACGGCCAGAGATAGAGAATACGTCTTCAATAGGCATCAGGAACGGCAGATTAATCGCACGCTCAGGCTCAGGGATGTACGAATCCAGCGCTTCTACCAGCTTACGAACAGCGGTAGTGCCCATTTCGTTGTCATCGCGACCTTCCAGAGCCATCAACGCAGAACCGGTGATGATCGGAGTGTCGTCAGCCGGGAAGTCGTACATTTCCAGCAGATCGCGAACTTCCATTTCTACCAGCTCAAGCAGCTCTTCATCGTCAACCATGTCCGCTTTGTTCAGGAACACAACAATGTAAGGAACGCCTACCTGACGTGACAGCAGGATGTGCTCGCGGGTCTGCGGCATAGGGCCGTCAGCGGCGGAACAAACCAGGATAGCACCGTCCATCTGCGCCGCACCGGTGATCATGTTTTTCACATAGTCAGCGTGGCCCGGGCAATCTACGTGTGCGTAGTGACGGTTCGGGGAATCGTACTCAACGTGAGACGTAGCAATGGTAATACCACGCGCACGCTCTTCAGGAGCATTGTCGATCTGGTCAAAGGCACTTGCGGTGCCCGTTCCCCATACATCGTGGCACACACGAGTCAGGGCAGCTGTCAGGGTGGTCTTACCATGGTCAACGTGACCAATGGTGCCCACGTTCAAGTGTGGCTTCTTACGTTCGAATTTAGATTTAGACATCTGACAAACTCCCTAATCAACCAGGACCGTAACGTTGACCGGTAAATAATGGAGCTCATGAGCGGAGTCGAACCGCTGACCTCATCCTTACCAAGGATGTGCTCTACCGACTGAGCTACATGAGCACAAGAACTAAATTGGAGCGGGCAGTGGGAATCGAACCCACATCATCAGCTTGGAAGGCTGAGGTAATAGCCTTTATACGATGCCCGCGAACAATAATGGTGGAGGGGGCAGGATTCGAACCTGCGAAGCTTTCGCGTCAGATTTACAGTCTGATCCCTTTGGCCACTCGGGAACCCCTCCGAGCTAAATCCGCTACGCGGACCTGCATAAACTATAAAATGGAGCTGGCGGACGGAATCGAACCCCCGACCTGCTGATTACAAGTCAGCTGCTCTACCAACTGAGCTACGCCAGCCCACACTCGCCTTAACAACGAGGCCAGTATATTACGGATTATCTTTTGGTTTTGCAACACCTTGGCGCTTATTGAACGCAACAAAATGGATTTACCAAGAGCAATTCGTTATGTCCGAAGAGGCTGCTCAACAACTGAGTACAACCTCACTCAAAACGAGGGGCGTAGCTTAGCCGAAATCACCACACTGTTGCCACCCTTGACGGACGTTTCCACGACTTTTTTAAACCTTTAGTGCGTTTGCACCCTTCGACTAACCGTAAAACCGCTCGCGATGGACTTTCGCCAGGCCATCAAGCACCAGTTCCGGTTCTATCTCCCCTTGCAAACCCAGGCGCTGGAGTCTTAACGCATCGCCGCCGGTCAGCACCAGATCGCACAGGCCATAACTCTGTATGTCTGCTAACACCCGATCTGAAAAGGTAGCGCTTAACCAGGCCAACCCGTGATTGACGCACTCGTTGGTCGACAGCCCCGGCCGGCTTTCTAGGCTGAGCTCTGACTTAAAATCAATACGCGCGGCATCGTTGCTCAAGCTACGCAACATCATTTGCAAGCCGGGAAGTATGTAACCACCTAAATGATGGCCGTCTGCAGCTACATAATCGACAGTCACCGCGCTACCCGCGTCGACGACCGCAAAGCCTTGCCGACACTTCTGCCAGGCGGCGTACATACCATGCCAACGGTCAGCACCCATCTTTGCTGGTTGCTGATAACCATTAACCAACCCATCGCGCTCACGCTCGGACCAGTAACAGGTCACCGGGGCAGTAAACCGCGATTTTAGAGCCGCTACGAGGTTGTGCTGGCGCAGCTCAGAGGCAACGGTTGAGACTGCCACAGACATTACCCGCGAACCTTTGGGCAAGCACAGCGTCTGCAATGGATCTGCGTCGGTTAAAAGACCAACGCCCTGTACTAACACCTCGGCACTTTTCTGACGCTCAAGCCGCCATTTCAGGCGAGTATTGCCGGAATCAATAAGCAGTATCACGAGGCGAATCGCAAGCTAATTTCACCGGAACGTACAGCGACATCGCCTTCAATTGTACGTAGAACATAGTTACCACTGTGATCGATGCCCTGCCCAACGCCTTGTAGTTCGCCATCACGGGCCATGATGTGACGACTAAAGAATACATCTCGAGACTGCCAGGAACTTCGAAAACCAGCAAAGCCGACACTTTGGAATTTATCACTAGCATCTGCAATACTCGTGATCAGCGTACTTACGAGTGCATTACGGCTCCAAGTCAATTGCGGTCGCGCAAGCGCGAGACTGGTCCAGGCCTGCTCAATAGCAGGCGCTGCGGTCATGTGTACATTCAAACCAAGACCCACAATAGCGTGTACAACGCCATCCTGTAGCTCACCCTGAAGCTCAACAAGAATACCGCCAACCTTGGCTCCGTCAATGAAGATGTCGTTAGGCCACTTTAACCCTACTGGCGCAGCTCCAAGGTACTCCAGTGCATCTGCCACTGCCACGCCCAGTACCAGACTGAGACCATCCACCGCAGAAAACCCGCCGGACAACGACAAACCCATGCTCAGATAGATATTCTCGCCCGCCGGACTACACCAGGGCTGACCGCGACGACCACGGCCGGCGGTCTGGGTTTCGGCAGTGACAACAGGCGTTACACACTCACCTCTGGCCAGCAAGCGCATCACTTCTGCGTTTGTTGAGTCAATTTCATCGACCACGCTTAACGCCAGCGGTCGCGAGCTAACAGACTCGACGTTTTTCACGATGATTTCCTGATCCAGAAAATCCACAGGGCTTGCTAACTGATAGCCATGGCCACGCACGGTTCGTATGTTAAAACCCTCCTTCAACGCTCGCTGTATTATTTTCCATATTGCAGTGCGACTAACGCCGAATTCGGTGGCTAATGACTGCCCGGAATGGATCTTGCCGTCATTCAAACGAGTTATCAATACCTTGGCTTTCATTCAGGGGTGCCCGTGTCAATGACTAAGCGCTGGATTAAACACTAAATTCGCACCAATTCAAAGCTTACGTATGACCTTGGAATTGGCGAACCACCCAGCGAGGACGCATTTCACCAGAGGACAGATTTCAAATCTGTCCTCTGGCATGTCCCTTAGCCTGGAACCGGTGACCCACCGGGTACAGATTAGACCTTTGCCTGCTGTATTTCAGGCAAAAAAAAAGCCCCGACGGCGTGAGCTATCGGGGCAATTAGCAATAAGAGTCTGACGATGACCTACTCTCACATGGGCGAACCACACTACCATCGGCGCAGGCCTGTTTCACTTCTGAGTTCGAGATGGGATCAGGTGGTACCAGGCCGCTATGGTCGTCAGACAAAACGGTTGATCACTGGGGGATGAGATAGAACATTGGCTTTAAGGGCCGTGATAATAATTTTTTCGTTGCGATATCCGCAATTGTCTTGGGTGTTATATAGTCAAGCCGCACGAGCAATTAGTATTGGTTAGCTCAACGCCTCGCAGCGCTTACACACCCAACCTATCAACGTCCTGGTCTTGAACGGCTCTTCAGGGGCCTCTAGGGCCCAGGGAGATCTCATCTTGGAAGGGGCTTCCCGCTTAGATGCTTTCAGCGGTTATCCTATCCGAACATAGCTACCGGGCAATGCCACTGGCGTGACAACCCGAACACCAGAGGTTCGTCCACTCCGGTCCTCTCGTACTAGGAGCAGCTTTCCTCAAATCTCCAACGTCCACGGCAGATAGGGACCGAACTGTCTCACGACGTTCTAAACCCAGCTCGCGTACCACTTTAAATGGCGAACAGCCATACCCTTGGGACCGGCTTCAGCCCCAGGATGTGATGAGCCGACATCGAGGTGCCAAACACCGCCGTCGATGTGAACTCTTGGGCGGTATCAGCCTGTTATCCCCGGAGTACCTTTTATCCGTTGAGCGATGGCCCTTCCATACAGAACCACCGGATCACTATGACCTACTTTCGTACCTGCTCGACGTGTCTGTCTCGCAGTCAAGCGGGCTTGTGCCATTACACTAACCGTACGATGTCCGACCGTACTTAGCCCACCTTTGTGCTCCTCCGTTACGCTTTAGGAGGAGACCGCCCCAGTCAAACTACCCACCACACAGTGTCCTCATCCCCGATAAGGGGACAGAGTTAGAACCTCAAACATGCCAGGCTGGTATTTCAAGGTTGGCTCCACGCAAACTGGCGTTCACGCTTCAATGCCTCCCAGCTATCCTACACAAACATGTTCAAAGTTCACTGTGAAGCTATAGTAAAGGTTCACGGGGTCTTTCCGTCTAGCCGCGGATACACCGCATCTTCACGGCGATTTCAATTTCACTGAGTCTCGGGTAGAGACAGCGCCCCCATCGTTACGCCATTCGTGCAGGTCGGAACTTACCCGACAAGGAATTTCGCTACCTTAGGACCGTTATAGTTACGGCCGCCGTTTACCGGGGCTTCGATCAAGAGCTTCGCACGAATGCTAACCCCATCAATTAACCTTCCGGCACCGGGCAGGCGTCACACCGTATACGTCCACTTTCGTGTTTGCACAGTGCTGTGTTTTTAATAAACAGTCGCAGGGGCCTGGTATCTTCGACTGGCTTCTGCTCAACCCGCAAGGGGTGTCACATACCACCAGCGTGCCTTCTCCCGAAGTTACGGCACCATTTTGCCTAGTTCCTTTACCCGAGTTCTCTCAAGCGCCTTGGTATTCTCTACCTGACCACCTGTGTCGGTTTGGGGTACGGTCTCAAATCACCTGAAGCTTAGAAGATTTTCCTGGAAGCATGGCATCAATAACTTCCCGCCACATGGGCAGTCGTCATCACGTCTCAGAATTGAGGACCCGGATTTGCCTAAGTCCCCTCCCTACACGCTTAAACCGGGACGACCGTCGCCCGGCTTACCTAGCCTTCTCCGTCTCTCCATCGCAGTGACTCAAGGTACGGGAATATTAACCCGTCTCCCATCGATTACACCTTTCGGTCTCACCTTAGGGGCCGACTCACCCTGCGCCGATTAGCGTTGCGCAGGAACCCTTGGTCTTCCGGCGTGCGAGTTTTTCACTCGCATTGTCGTTACTCATGTCAGCATTCGCACTTCTGATACCTCCAGCAAGCTTCTCAACTCACCTTCGCAGGCTTACAGAACGCTCCCCTACCCCGCATACAAAGTATGCAGCCGCAGCTTCGGTATCCAGTTTGAGCCCCGTTACATCTTCCGCGCAGGCCGACTCGACTAGTGAGCTATTACGCTTTCTTTAAAGGATGGCTGCTTCTAAGCCAACCTCCTAGCTGTCTGAGCCTTCCCACATCGTTTCCCACTTAACTGGAATTTTGGGACCTTAGCTGGCGGTCTGGGTTGTTTCCCTCTTCACGACGGACGTTAGCACCCGCCGTGTGTCTCCCGGATAGTACTCACAGGTATTCGGAGTTTGCATCGGGTTGGTAAGTCGGGATGACCCCCTAGCCGAAACAGTGCTCTACCCCCTGTGGTATTCGTCCGAGGCGCTACCTAAATAGCTTTCGGGGAGAACCAGCTATCTCCGGGCTTGATTAGCCTTTCACTCCGATCCACAAGTCATCCCCTGGCTTTTCAACGACAGTGGGTTCGGTCCTCCAGTTGATGTTACTCAACCTTCAACCTGCTCATGGATAGATCGCCCGGTTTCGGGTCTATGCCCAGCGACTAATTCGCCCTATTCAGACTCGGTTTCCCTACGGCTCCCCTAAACGGTTAACCTCGCCACTGAACATAAGTCGCTGACCCATTATACAAAAGGTACGCCGTCACAGAACAAGTCTGCTCCGACTGCTTGTACGCATACGGTTTCAGGATCTATTTCACTCCCCTCACAGGGGTTCTTTTCGCCTTTCCCTCACGGTACTGGTTCACTATCGGTCAGTCAGGAGTATTTAGCCTTGGAGGATGGTCCCCCCATATTCAGACAAGGTTTCTCGTGCCCCGTCCTACTCGATTTCACTAGACTCAGGTTTCGGATACAGGGCTATCACCCACTATGGCGGCACTTTCCAGAGCCTTCTCCTACCAGTTGTCTAGCTTAAGGGCTAGTCCCCGTTCGCTCGCCGCTACTTAGGGAATCTCGGTTGATTTCTTTTCCTCGGGGTACTTAGATGTTTCAGTTCTCCCGGTTCGCCTCTTACACCTATGTATTCAGTGTAAGATACCCAGCCTAAACTGGGTGGGTTTCCCCATTCAGAAATGTCCGGATCACAGCTCGTTTGCCAGCTCCCCGAACCTTATCGCAGGCTTCCACGTCTTTCATCGCCTCTGACTGCCTAGGCATCCACCGTATGCGCTTAGTTGCTTGACTATATAACCCCAAGACAACTGATCGCCAATGACTCAAGCCCACCGCCGCTCAACCGAAGTCGAACAGAGTGTTCCAGGGAACATTAGAGACCGTCACTCGAAGTTATAAACAACCACTTCAACGACAACACCGGATAACGCTTGAAAAAATCGTTATCACTTGAACACTTTCCTCAAAGACCGTAGAGAAAAGTATTCGTGTTCTATCTCATCCAATTTGTTAAAGAGCAAATCTGACCCAGTGATCAGAAAGAAGAACTTCAGACTTAGCGGACGCTAAACTGAAATACTTTTTTCTGTACACTGACCGAAGTCAGGACATTCAGGGTTCTCAGGGTTCTCAGATTATTCAGACCACTTGTATAATGGTGGAGCTAAGCAGGATCGAACTGCTGACCTCCTGCGTGCAAGGCAGGCGCTCTCCCAGCTGAGCTATAGCCCCAAAAGCTATGCAAGTCTGGTGGGTCTGGGTGGAGTTGAACCACCGACCTCACCCTTATCAGGGGTGCGCTCTAACCAACTGAGCTACAGACCCGGTTTCGCTTGTTTTTCAACAAGACCGCTGGGCCTGAAAGACCCTTTGCTCTCTTTAATTAATCAACCAAGTAATTCGTGTGGACTCTGACCGAAGCGTTCGGCATCGTTTAAGGAGGTGATCCAGCCCCAGGTTCCCCTAGGGCTACCTTGTTACGACTTCACCCCAGTCATGAACCACACCGTGGTAATCGTCCTCCCGAAGGTTAGACTAACTACTTCTGGTGCAATCCACTCCCATGGTGTGACGGGCGGTGTGTACAAGGCCCGGGAACGTATTCACCGTGACATTCTGATTCACGATTACTAGCGATTCCGACTTCACGGAGTCGAGTTGCAGACTCCGATCCGGACTACGACGCGTTTTGTGAGATTGGCTCCCCCTCGCGGGTTTGCAGCCCTCTGTGCGCGCCATTGTAGCACGTGTGTAGCCCTGGCCGTAAGGGCCATGATGACCTGACGTCATCCCCACCTTCCTCCGGTTTGTCACCGGCAGTCTCCCTAGAGTTCTCAGCATTACCTGCTAGCAACTAGGGATAGGGGTTGCGCTCGTTACGGGACTTAACCCAACATCTCACGACACGAGCTGACGACGGCCATGCAGCACCTGTGTCAGAGTTCCCGAAGGCACCGATCCATCTCTGGAAAGTTCTCTGCATGTCAAGGCCAGGTAAGGTTCTTCGCGTTGCGTCGAATTAAACCACATGCTCCACCGCTTGTGCGGGCCCCCGTCAATTCATTTGAGTTTTAACCTTGCGGCCGTACTCCCCAGGCGGTCAACTTAGTGCGTTAGCTGCGCCACTAAGGATTCAAGATCCCCAACGGCTAGTTGACATCGTTTACGGCGTGGACTACCAGGGTATCTAATCCTGTTTGCTCCCCACGCTTTCGCACCTCAGTGTCAGTGTTGGTCCAGGTAGCCGCCTTCGCCACTGGTGTTCCTTCCTATATCTACGCATTTCACCGCTACACAGGAAATTCCACTACCCTCTACCACACTCTAGCCATGCAGTTCGAAGTGCCGTTCCCAGGTTGAGCCCGGGGCTTTCACATCTCGCTTACATAACCACCTACGCGCGCTTTACGCCCAGTAATTCCGATTAACGCTTGCACCCTCCGTATTACCGCGGCTGCTGGCACGGAGTTAGCCGGTGCTTCTTCTGCGAGTGACGTCAATCCTCAAGAGTATTAGTCTTAAGGCCTTCCTCCTCGCTGAAAGTGCTTTACAACCCGAAAGCCTTCTTCACACACGCGGCATGGCTGGATCAGGCTTGCGCCCATTGTCCAATATTCCCCACTGCTGCCTCCCGTAGGAGTTCGGGCCGTGTCTCAGTCCCGATGTGGCTGATCATCCTCTCAGACCAGCTACGGATCGTCGCCTTGGTAGGCCATTACCCCACCAACAAGCTAATCCGACTTAGGCTCATCTAATAGCGCAAGGTCCGAAGATCCCCTGCTTTCCCCCGTAGGGCGTATGCGGTATTAATCCGAGTTTCCCCGGGCTATCCCCCACTACTAGGCAGATTCCTAAGCATTACTCACCCGTCCGCCGCTCGACGCCTGGTAGCAAGCTACCATCGTTTCCGCCCGACTTGCATGTGTTAAGCCTGCCGCCAGCGTTCAATCTGAGCCATGATCAAACTCTTCAGTTTAAATCATACAAGATCCGAAGATCTTAAATCTGCTCAAGTACAAAAACTCAATTCTTGACGAGTCGTTGACTTGGTATTTCTTACCGAAATACTCCAGTCAGCGCCCACACGAATTACTTGGTTAATTTTTTAAAGAGCGTTTGAGCCGTGGCTCAATCAGGAGGCGAATTATACATCGTTTCGCTTTCCTGTCAACCGTGTATTTCGAGCCGCTCCGGAAGATCTTCTTTCCAAAACCACCGAATCAACCGGCTGGTAATGCTTGATTCGAGAAGCGCATTCTACAGCGTATCCGAACCGTGTCAACCGTTTTCGCGTTCAAAGTTTAAATCAGATTTCCTAAACTTTTCAACGTCTTACTAAACAGTTCCCGCTCAATTCCTGCCTCTCTGTAACCGGCTGTCCCTCAAGCGAGATGCGCATTCTACAGACTTCTCGGTACACGTCAACGGCCAATCTGAAAAAAGTTCAAATCCCCGTCGTCTGCCTATTTCACCATAGTAATACGCGCAACCTTCTTCTTGCCGGCCTGGATAACACAGGTGTCGCCTTCGGCAAACATTCTGTCGCCCTCAAGCTTTACGCCATCTATAAATACAGCACCGCGGCCCAACACATCCCGCGCTGCTGCGCCGTTCTTGACCAATCCGGCCATACGCAGCACCGTACCGATTGCCAACTGTTCCTGCCCCTCCAGCGCAACGCTTACCTCGGGCACGTTGTCGGGTATTTCGCCTAGCGCCACACGGTTGCCCGCAGACTTGTGAGCAGTCTTCGCAGCGTCTTCATTATGGAAGCGCGTAATCAGCTCTTCTGCCAGCAGCTTTTTATAGTCCTGCGGGTTAGCTCCGGAACTTACTTGGGCCTGAAACTCTTCTACTTCAGCCAAAGGCCGGAAGCTCAGCAATTCAAAGTAACGCCATAACAGCCCATCAGGTACCGACAGCAACTTAGTATACATTTCACCAGGCGCGTCATTCACACCTACATAGTTGCCCAACGACTTGGACATCTTTTGCACCCCATCCAGACCCTCAAGAATGGGTACCGTCAATATGACTTGCGGTTTCTGACCGTAATTCTTCTGCAACGCCCGCCCCATCAGCAGATTAAATTTCTGATCGGTACCGCCGAGTTCGACGTCTGCCTTCAGGGCAACCGAATCGTATCCCTGAATGAGCGGGTATAGAAATTCGTGTATCGCAATCGGCTGACCACCGGTGTAACGCTTGTCAAAATCGTCGCGTTCGAGCATGCGAGCTACTGTGTACTGCCCCGCCAAAGCAATCATGTCGGCAGCGCTCATTTTGCTCATCCATTCAGAATTAAAAGCAACGCGAGTTTTGGCGGGATCCAGAATTTTGAACACCTGCTCTTTATAGCTAACCGCATTAGCCGCTACCTGCTCACTGGTCAGCGGCGGCCGGGTAGCACTCTTGCCCGACGGGTCGCCAATCATACCGGTGAAGTCTCCGATCAGGAAAATGACTTCGTGACCCAAATCCTGGAACTGGCGCAGCTTGTTAATAAGCACCGTGTGGCCAAGGTGAAGGTCAGGCGCAGTGGGATCAAAACCAGCCTTAATACGCAGCGGGCGCCCTTCTTTAAGTTTGGCGACTAACTCCTCCTCGGGAATTAGCTCGTCGATACCACGCTTAATAAGCGCTAGCGATTCATCAATCGATGCCATGAACACCCCACCTCATAATTTGATTTGAAACAGCTCCAGTTCACAGAGTTTGATAACAACCCTGCCTATTCGCCGCGACTTTGCTAACATACCACTGTTCAGTTTTTAACCATCGCTGAGTCGTCGTGGCGACGCATTATAACAATCGCGCTCCGAGAAATCCGCGTAACAAACACCGCAACTGTAATGTTGACGTCTGTTGCCGATGATTCTTATACGGTAATCTATCAGTCAGACTATTAAAATCAGATTTAATACAGCGGCACAAGCGGCCGAAATATCGACTTAAACGGGTGAAATACGTGTTTAAAACATTCCCCAAGACGCACATTACCATCGCAGCAGCAGCCACCGTTGTTGTTACCACTGCTATGATGATGAGCCCGAGTGCAGATGTAGAAGCCAAGCGCATGTCCATCACGCTTGATCTTGAATCGGGCGCAGCCACTACCGTTGTTACTTCTCCTCCTGCGCTACCAACATTGTTAGTGCCTGGGGCACAAGCAAAAGCAACCCAAGCATCGAACACCGCAACCAACGTAAATTCAAATCTGACAACTGCCGTCGCGCCTTCGACCGCGCTTGCAGCCGAAGCCCTTCTCCCTGGCCCAGGCAAGCCGGCCATAGACGTGCAATCGTTTGATGTTCGTTCGGGTGACACTTTGTCGTCTCTGTTCAAAAAGGCCGGCTTTAATGATGGCATTATGCTGTCGGTTATTCATGGAACAGGCGAAGCCAAGAAACTGCAGCGCCTTTACGCCGGCGAGACCCTCCGTTTTGCCACAGATTCTGAAGGATCCCTTGCCGGGATCGAACTGCAGCGAAGCAAATTAGAAAGCCTAAGCATTACCCACGGTGAAGACGGGTTCGTTGGCAAAAAGGTTGTTCGCAAGCCTGAAGTGCAAACAGCTTTTACTAGTGGCACCATCGATGGCTCCCTTTACCTGGCGGCCCGCGCTGCCGGTATGGACGACCGGCTGACCATGGAAATGGCTGGCATCTTTGGCTGGGACATCGATTTTGTATACGACGTGCGCAAAGGCGATCGCTTTGAGGTGGTGTACGAAGAGCTGTATCTAGACGGCGAGAAGTTTGGCAGCGGACGCATCCTGTCGGCGAACTTCGTTAATCGCGGCGAAGACAACATCGCCATGCTGTACACAGACGCTCGGGGTGAAACCGATTACTACAGCCCCACTGGCAGCAGTATGCGCAAAGCCTTTTTGCGCGTGCCGCTAAACGCCCGGGTTTCATCACCCTTTAATTTGCAGCGTCGGCATCCAGTGTTAGATGTCGTCAGGCCTCACGAAGGCACCGACTATGCAGCCCCCCCAGGAACACCTATTAAAGCGGTAGGCAACGGGCGAATCAAATTTGCCGGCTGGAAAGGCGGTTACGGCCGTACGGTTGTATTGTCACACGGCGATAATATTACAACGTTGTATGCCCACATGAGCAAACTTGCCAGGGGCATCAAAAATGGCGGGCGAGTTAAGCAAGGTGAAACCATCGGTTACGTTGGCTCTTCCGGCATGGTCACAGGCCCGCACTTGCACTATGAATTCCGGGTTAACGGTGCACCGCGCAACTCACGCACCGTTAAGTTGCCAGACGCCAAGCCTATTCCAAAAACCGAACTGGCCCGCTTCGAGAAATTCACTCAGCAACAGCTGGCACAGCTAGACGACTTACGCGGTAATGAAAAACTGCCTTTGACTCTGGCTTCAGGGAAGTAAACATGACCGCCTGGATAGGGCTAATGTCAGGCACCAGCATGGACGGTATAGACGCCGTGCTGGTGTCATTTGAAACCAACACCATAGAATTTCACGCCCGCCACACCCTGGCCTACCCCGCCGAACTTCGAGCCAGGCTAGAACTGGCCGCCCAGAATCACGCGACACCCGATGAGTTGGGTGAGCTGGATACGCTGACGGGCCAGTTGTTTGCCAAGGCTGCAAACGCCGTTATTCAGCAGTCCGGCACACCTTTAGAGAGTATTGGCGCGGTGGGCAGCCATGGCCAAACAATACGCCACCAGCCTAGCGGTAGCGCGCCATTTTCCCTGCAAATTGCTAACCCAAACATCATCGCCGAGTACACCGGAGTCGCGACCGTTGCCGATTTTCGTCGCCGCGACATGGCCGCTGGTGGGCAAGGCGCGCCGCTGATGCCACTGTTTCACCAGTCATTCTTCAGCAGCGTAGAGGAAGACCGCTGCATCATCAATTTGGGCGGCATTGCTAATATCACTTGGCTACCGAGAGTTGGAACAGGAAGCGTTTACGGCTTTGATACAGGTCCAGCCAATGCCTTGTTAGATGCTTGGTGTGCCGACCAGACTGGCCGTCATTTTGACTGTGATGGCCGCTTGGCCGAAGAAGGTATTGTCAACGAGGCGCTGCTTGGCGATCTGTTTACTGACGCCTACTTTGCAAGCCCGGCACCAAAAAGTACCGGCAAAGAACGTTTTAATCTAGGCTGGATAAAAACTCGGCTGCAACGTTACCCAGACTTACTTGCCTCAGATGTGCAGCGCACACTGTTACAGCTTACGGTGCTCAGTATTGCTCAGCAGATGCCACAATCGGCGGCATTTACGGTGTATGTGTGTGGCGGCGGGGCACTGAACCCCGTGTTGATGCGCGAACTTGCTCGGGCGCTTAGCCCGGCTGAGGTGTACAGCACTGAGGAACTGGGACTCGACCCGCAATGGGTCGAACCCGCAGGATTTGCCTGGTTAGCTCGTCGCACCGTTCTGGGGCTGAGTGGCAATCTGCCAGAAGTGACCGGCGCCAGCGGGCCGAGAGTGTTGGGGGCCATCTACCCGGCCTAATGAATGCCGCGTTCCGACAGCTCATCACTCAATGCTGGCAGCTAGTAAACAACGCCAACAGCCAGTTAGATTTAGATGGAGAAGGAACTGCCGCAGCCGCAAGTGGAGCTGGCGTTGGGGTTGTTCACCACAAACTGTGATCCCTGTAGACCTTCCAGATAATCGACTGTAGAACCTACCAGATACTGATAACTCATCGGGTCTACCAGTAGTTTCACACCGTCGCGCTCGATAATTGTGTCTTCATCGTCTTGGGCGTCATCGAATGAAAACCCATACTGAAAGCCAGAACACCCCCCACCGGTTACATACACCCGCAACTTGAGGTCGGCGTTGCCTTCTTCATCAATAAGCTCTTTGGCTTTGGCCGCCGCACTGTTACTGAAAAACAGCGGGGCTGATACCTGTTGCTGAACTACGCTCAAGTTCCCCTCCGGAATGTTGGCTGAATTTCAATTATTATCGTATTCCTGACTAAAACAATCAACTATTACCAGAACGCAAATATTGCGCAGCGCGATGCCTCTGTCCGCGGGCTAGTTCGCCACCAGTTTGCTCCATAAAAAAGTACGCTGGACGTTTACGGTTTCTTTACCTTTTGGCTGCGCTACTACTTGCACCTCCAGAGGCTCAAACCCATCGGGCAACGTGAGTGAAACCTTAATGTCCTGAAAATAGCGAAAACGGAACTTAACACCCACATCATCAATCTGTGGCGATACATCACGCAGCCGGATTGCCTCTGCACTATCACCGGGCTGGGCCAACAGATTCACGGCTACCACGCCCGACTGATAGAGTTTGTTGTTACCAACCTGGGTCAGCACCAGCCGAAAATTGAAACCGCCTTCGGGGGTTTTATCAATACTCAGGCGGTCAATCTGTAAGCCTTTGGCCACGCTTGCCGGAGCCATGATTTTTTTATAAAAACCCAGGTCCAAACGTAACTGGGCATTACTGGTTTCCAGCGCCACAAGGCTCTGCCGAGCCTGGCTCAACGCTTGCTCGTCAATCGCCCGCCCACGCTCCAAACTTATTTTTTGCTGCCGCGCTACCTGATACTGTTTGCGTAGCTCTGTCGCAGACGCTTCTAACTGGTCACGTTCAACTTTAACCTGGCCCAGGCGCGCACGTTCACTACCAGTGCCGTGCTGCACACCGGCCCAGTAGCCGCCGGCCAAAAACGTCCCGCACATTAGCGCCAACATCAACCAGCGCCAGCCAACACCTGCAGTTTTGGTTGTTTGAAGGGCGGAGTTAACCACCCTTGAGCACCGCGCCAGCAGCTCTTTTTAAAGCGGTTACGGCGCTCATGGCAGCATGGCTGGCGCTTCCAGGCCCATTATTTCGGGGAGGCCAAACATGACGTTCATATTCTGTACGGCCTGACCGGCAGCACCCTTCACCAGGTTATCAATCACCGAGGTAACAATAACCACGTTGCTGTTTTCCTGGCGGTGCAGCGCCATGCGACAGTGATTCGCGCCGCGCACACTGCGGGTTTCCGGGTGACTGCCAAACGGCATTACATCCACAAAGGGCTCATCGCGATAACGCTCTTCGTACAATTCCTGCAGCCTGTCAAAATCGCCTACGTTATGCAATTCAGCGTAAAGCGTCGCCTCTATGCCGCGAATCATCGGCACCAAGTGCGGCACAAATGTAACGCCCACCGCGGTTCCTGCGGCCTGGCTTAGGCCTTGGCGAATTTCCGGCAGGTGGCGATGGCCAGACGCGCCATAGGCCTTGAAACTTTCACCCACCTCGCCATGCAACATACCTACGCTGGCCTGACGGCCCGCACCACTCGAGCCCGATTTGGCATCGGCAATTAAGCGGGAGCTGTCTACCAGCTTGTTTTCCAGCAAAGGCAGAAAACCCAATTGCACCGCAGTAGGATAACAGCCGGGGTTAGCCACCAGCTGTGCACCATGGAGTTCACTACGCACCACTTCAGGCAGACCGTAAACGGCTTTTCCCGCCCACTCTGGACTCTCGTGAGGCATCCCATACCACTTTGCCCAAACGTCCAGATTTTTCAAGCGAAAATCGGCCGACAAATCCACAACGCGCACACCCGCTGCCATTAACTCCGGCACCATTCGCATGGCTACACCGTGTGGCGTGGCAAAAAACACCAGATCGCATTGGCAAAGTACGGCAACATCGGGTTCTGAAAACGCCAGATCAAAGTGGCCGCGCAGATTTGGGTAAAGATCAGAAACGGGGATACCGGCTTCCGAACGCGAGGTAATACAATGCAATTGTGCCTGGGGATGCACCGCCAGAACCCTCAGCAATTCAACGCCGGTGTATCCGGTGCCACCTACAATACCTACTTTAATCACGTATAAGCTCCCACTCGTCTGTTTCCTGAAATTGCATTTTTAGCCAATATTCTATCATGATAAGCCACCCCCTTATTGCAGCCCTGACAAGGGTGGCTACAATACCCAAGACAGTCTGCGCCGGATTAGTACCGGCATAAGAATCATCAACCGGCTCAGGCCCCGCATGCACCCCTTATGATCCGTTCCGCACGCCCGCTAATGGCGAAAATGAAAGCCAGTTTCCGACGCCGGTTATCCGGGGCAGACGCGCTACCTCAACTGGCCGTGCTGGGCCTGCTGTCCGGTTTAGTGACTGGCGTGGTGATACTGCTATTCCGACAGGCGATCGAATGGCCGCTGGGTTACTTTTTGCCAGGTGATAGTTTCGAATCTTTCGAGCAACTGCACATTATCACTCGCGGACTGCTGCCACTCGCCGGTGCTCTAACGTTGGGTTTAATGCTGCATCGCTTGGCGATTCACGACCGCAAAGTCGGCATCGTTCATGTGATGGAGCGCCTGAATTATCATCAAGGGTACATTTCCCTGCGCAGCGCCATTGTGCAGTTTGTGTGCGGGGTACTGACCGTTGTCAGTGGCCAATCGGCGGGCCGCGAGGGCCCTGCGGTGCATTTGGGCGCGGCTTTTTCGAGCCTGATGGGCCAATGGATGCGGCTACCCAACAACAGCATTCGTACCCTGGTTGCCTGTGGCTGTGCGGCCGCCATCTCGGCCTCGTTCAACACGCCCATTTCCGGAGTAATCTTCGCGATGGAAGTGGTGATGATGGAATACACAATGGCTGGATTCACCCCTATTATTCTAGCCGCGGTGAGCGCGGCTGTGGTGAATCAGATGGTGTACAGCTCCGAACCCGCCTTCAGTGTGCCAGCGCTGACCATGAATTCATTGTTGGAAATACCCTGGATTCTGGTGATCGCCGTCATCATTGGTGTGGCAGCCGCGATGTTTATCAAGCTGGTGGATGTGATGGGCCGTTTTCATCAACGCCCGGTGCTGCTGCGCCTGTGTGTGGCTGGGCTATTGATGGTGCCCTTTGCTCTGCTGATTCCGCAGACCATGGGCATTGGCTACGACACTGTTAATGATACTATTCACGGTCAGCTGGGGTTCTGGCTGCTACTGGTCGCAGGGATAGCCAAACTGCTGATTACCTCTACAACCATAGGCCTGGGAATGCCCAGCGGGGTGATTGGCCCCACGGTCTTTATGGGCGCCACCCTGGGCGGCGCCATGGGCTTGATTGGCGCAAAAATTGCGCCAGAACTGGCATCATCGGTGGGTTTTTACGCCATGTTAGGCATGGGCGCCATGATGGGCGCCGTATTACAGGCGCCGCTTGCGGCACTGATGGCCTTGATGGAGTTAACCCGTAACCCCAACATTATCCTGCCGGGAATGCTGATCATTACCACGTCGAGCTTGGTCACTAGCGAAGCGTTTGGCTGTAAATCACTATTTTTGACCATTCTCAAGTCTCAGGGCCTAAGCTATCACAACTCTCCGGTCATTCAGGCATTGCGGCGGGTATCGGTGGCGGCCATCATGGATAAGAGTATCCTCCGTATTCAACGCAGGCTGACGCCTCAGCAAGCCCGCAAGATTCTGAAATCCGAGCCCAAATGGCTAGTGATTGACGGCAGCAACGGACCAACGTCGCTGATGCCGGCGGTAGATCTGGCACGTTTTCTGGAGGACAGTGAAAAACGGCTGAAAACCGAAGACCAGCCCATCTCCGAGCAGATTGATCTGATGAACATACCGGCAAATCGTCGCGATCTGGCGCCGGTGCAATATCAGGCCACGCTTGAAGAGGCATTAAATGAATTTGATAACAACAGCGCAGAAGCTCTATATGTTCAGCGTCACGTGGCGCCAATGATCCAGAGAATTCATGGCGTTGTGCTGAAATCAGATATAGAAAGTTACTATCAATATCGGCGGAGTTAAGCATGCTTTGGGTAAAAGCTTTTCACATAATTTCGATGGTGTGCTGGTTTGCCGGCATTTTTTACCTTCCGCGACTGTTCGTTTACCACGCGGCCTGCGAAGACGAACCGGGCCGCGAACGCTTCAAGATCATGGAGCGCAAGCTGTATCGCGGGATTACCATGCCGGCTATGATTGCCACCGTATTTTTTGGCGTGTGGCTGGTCAGCTATAGTGTGTCTGGCTACTTCAGCCAAGGCTGGTTTCACGTCAAACTCGTATTAGTGGCGCTATTGATCGTTTATCACTTTTACTGTGGCCACTTGGTCAAAGTGTTCCGCGACGATCGCAACACCCGAGGCCACGTGTTTTACCGCTGGTTTAACGAAGTGCCTGTATTTGTGCTGCTGGCAGTGGTTATTCTTGCGGTCGTGCGGCCATTCTAGGCCGCCACTACACTATGATTCCCAACAACAATCTCAGTGCAAGGAGAGAGCCATCAAACTCCGAAGCCGTCCTCAAGTATTGATTTTGTCCGGGCTGGACCCCTCCGGTGGTGCCGGTGTACAAGCCGACATTCAGTCTGTTACTTCTCTGGGCTGTCATCCGCTGCCAGTGCTGACTTGCCTAACCGTACAAGACACCCGCAACGTTTATGTTGCGGAGCCGATTGACGCCGATTTGATTCGTCGTCAACTTGAATGCCTGGCTGGCGACACGCCAATTCACGCCATAAAAACCGGCGCCCTGGGTAATGCTGACGTGGTGGACGTACTGGTAGAATTTGTCCGCAAACGCCCGCACATACCTCTGATTGTGGACCCTGTGATTAAAGCCGCCGGTGGCGGTGATCTGGCAGACTCGGACCTCATTAACGCAATGCTTACGCGGCTGTTCCCCTTGGCGGAAATGATAACGCCCAATGGCGTAGAACTGGAATTGCTGACCGGCGAACCTGATCCGCAAAAAGCCGCCGCGAAACTCCAACTGGCTGGCTGCGGTGACGTGCTGGCCACAGGCGGCCACGGCACCGGCGAAACCATCATCAATGTGCTTTACCGCCGTGATGCCGAGCCCCAGCGTTGGCATATCGAGCGTATTGGTGGCGAATATCATGGCACCGGTTGCACGCTGGCATCCTCTATCGCTGCAGGCCGCGCCTGCGGCCTGTCGCAGCGCGCCGCTATCGCGCAGGCGCAGAACTACGTGCATCGTGCCATCCTTCAGGCGTTGAAAGTGGGTGAGGGGCAACCTGTGCCCGATCGAGGGATTCTATGGGAACATTAACGCTGAAACCCGGTTTGTATGCCATTACCGACGGCCACCTAACCCCTGGTGATACACTGATAACGGCGGTCGAAGCCGCCCTGGAAGGTGGCGCAGTACTGGTCCAATACCGTGAGAAACACTTGCCGGCAGCAGAACAGCTACGCCAGGCCAGCGCTCTGCAATCTGCCTGCAGCAATGCAGGTGTGCCGTTACTGATTAATGACAACATCGAGCTGGCCTTGCGAGTGCAAGCAGCCGGCGTGCACCTGGGCCAAGGCGATACCGCCTTGGCAGACGCTCGGCGCCTGCTCGGTGAACGGGCCATTATTGGCATTACCTGCCACGCCGACTTGGCGTTGGCACAAGCCGCCTGCGCGCAAGGTGCAAATTATCTGGCCTTTGGCCGGTTTTATCCATCAACCACAAAACCCAACGCTTCCGCGGCTGACACGCACGTCCTGGGACTGGCCAAACAGTTCAAGCTCCCGGTAACCGCCATTGGCGGCATTACTTTGCGCAACGCCGAACCCTTGGTTCAGGCTGGCGCCGATTTGCTGGCGGTAGCCGGTGGACTTTTCAGCACCGACGTGGATGCCACTGCAAAACGTGCCCGCGAATTTAGCCGGCTGTTTGTCCAACATCGTTCTCAATTTTTTCAAAGCACTTAGCAGGAGCCCAGACATGACGCATTCCGAAACCCTGTTCGAACAGGCCCAGAAATACATTCCTGGTGGAGTTAACTCCCCGGTACGGGCTTTTCACGGTGTTGGCGGTACGCCTATTTTTTTCAAACGTGCCCAGGGCGCGTATCTTTACGATGAAGACGATCGCCGTTACATCGATTACATCGGCTCTTGGGGACCAATGATTATTGGCCACTCCAACCCGCTTATAAAAGAAGCTTTGCACGCGCAGATTGAAAAAGGCATAGGATACGGCGCACCAACCGCCATCGAAACCGAGATGGCCAAAAAAGTGTGCGAACTGGTACCGTCCATCGAGCTGGTGCGCATGGTGAACTCCGGCACCGAAGCCACCATGAGTGCGCTGCGCCTGGCCCGCGGCTACACCGGCCGCGACAAAGTGGTCAAATTTGAGGGTTGCTACCACGGTCACGTTGATTCACTGCTAGTGAAAGCGGGTTCCGGCGCGCTGACCCTGGGCCTGCCTAATTCTCCAGGTGTACCCGCTTGCCTGGCCGAACTCACCCTGACCCTGAACTTCAACGATATTGATGACGTGCGCAAAACCTTCCGCGCCATAGGCCACGAGATTGCAGCCATTATCGTAGAGCCGGTAGCCGGCAATATGAACTGCATTCCACCGGTTCCGGGATTTCTGGAAGGCCTGCGCGAGATCTGCGATGAATACGGCACAGTGTTGATCTTTGACGAAGTGATGACCGGTTTTCGGGTGTCACTGGGCGGCGCCCAGGGTTTGTTCGGCGTAACCCCAGACCTGACGGCCTTGGGCAAAGTGATCGGTGGCGGCTTACCGGTAGGTGCTTTCGGCGGCAAACGTGAAATCATGGAACACATTGCGCCTCTGGGGCCAGTTTACCAAGCGGGCACTTTGAGCGGTAATCCGCTGGCGATGACCGCTGGCCTAGCCACACTGAACGCGATTTCCGAACCGGGATTTCACGATGCGCTGACCCTTAAGACTGAAAAGATCTGCGCTGGCCTGAAGGCAGCAGCCGACGAGGCAGGTATTCCGCTGGCGGTACAAGGTGCCGGTGCTATGTTTGGCTTCTTCTTCAGCAAAGAATCGTCTGTCACTCGCTTTGACCAGGTAATGGAGTGCGATATTGAACGCTTCAAGAAGTTTTTTCAGGGCATGCTGGCCGAGGGCATTTACCTGGCGCCGTCGGCTTTCGAAGCCGGTTTTACCAGCGCCGCCATTTCCGATGAGGACATTGAGTTCACTCTGAACGCGGCACGCAAGGTATTTGCAACGCTTTAAAATGTTGTGACGACGTTGCCCCAAGCAAAAAGGCCACTGCTAAAAGTAGTGGCCTTTTTTTCTATCCGCTTTTCTCGATCTACCGTTTTGCCTGACTTACAGGCTAGCGGCGCGGCTTTCGGCCTGCTGCGCACCGGCCACATTGCCCCGAGCTCTGCGAATATCGGCCAACAGTAACCAACCTGAGCGCTGCAGGCGCTCATCACGCCCCGCCAGCGACAGCCCCTTAAGGCTAAACTGTTCAGCACTGCCAAGCTGGCCGGTCATCACGTAAGCTTCGGACAGTTTGAAATACACCGCCGCAGACCGCGGTGCAATGCGCTGCGCCCGTTCCAGCCTGATAATCGCCGCCGCCCCATTACTCTGTGCCATCAAGGTATCGGCCTCTTTTACCAGGCCCACTGCCGCAGCAGGCATCTGGTCACCAGCTTCGCGGTACCCGGGCACGACTGTTTGCTGTTGTGATTTCTGTTCAAGCGGCTGTTCGCTTTTGCGCCATACCTGCGGTTCATCGGCTGGTTTGGCGGTGCCGCCGGTCAGTGGCGGTTTAGGCGCCTGCGAACGCTCTCCGACAGGCACGTAAATACCACCACCGGGTCCGCTGGCACAGCCCGCCAGTAACAAAACGGCACCAACAACTACGCTACGAAACACCCGCGTTCTCATTTGCACTCTGATCATTAAAACAATCCTTCAAACCAACCACGGATTTTTTGTGGCAGAGCGCCAGCACAGGTGATTGTCTGCTTTGGCTCGCTGCCGATGATAAACGGCATTAGTCGCGCATTCTCGCATTGTTCATCGGTTAACGCCTGCTGTTGTGCATTGACCCAATGGTATTGCACGCCGTCGGGTAACACCGGCGTGAAACTGTTTTGCGGCACCTGAGCCATGAACTTCGACCACACCGGCAAGGCTCCACTGGCCCCTGTTAACGGGGTAGCGCCGTTGTCGTCTCGTCCTACCCAGACGACCGCCAGCAAGTCGCCGCTAAAGCCGGCGAACCAGGCATCGCGACCGTCATCGGTGGTGCCTGTTTTACCAGCCAACGCCAAAGCGCGAGGTACAGTGTTATAGGCCGAGCGGCCCGTGCCCTCCTGCATGGTTTCCTGCATGGCGTACTGCAGCAGATGCACTGCGGCCGGGTCGGCCACCTGGTTCACCTGCAAACTGTAGCGACTAAGCGGTTCGCCGCCCGCGTCGGTCACTTCTCGAATGGTGCGTAGGGGGGTGTTAAACCCTGACGTCGCCAGGCCCTGGTATATCTGCGCCACATTCACCGGCGTCATCGCTACGGCGCCCAACAACATAGACGGATAGTCAGAAATAGCCGAGTCGGTGCCAAACGCCTGCAGCGTGGATTTCACCTCGGCCAACCCAATGTCCAGACCCACCCGAACCACCGGCAGGTTATAGGATTTAGACAACGCCTGATGCAAGGGTACTTCGCCCCGTTCCAGACCGTCGTAGTTTTTTGGCTGCCATACCGTGCCATTCTCGAATTTCAGGGTGAAGCGTGTGTCCTGCAACGGAGTAATCAGCGTGTAACGCTGCGGCTGTGACAGCGCGGCCAGGTACACAAAGGGCTTCACCAATGAACCAATCTGGCGGCTGGCATCCAGTGCTCGATTAAAACCGGCGTAACGAGGGTCACGCCCGCCGACCAGAGCCAGCACTTCGCCGCTGTCTTTCGCTGTCACTACTAACGCCGACTCCAGCGCTTTATCGCCCAAGCGTGCCAGGGTTTCCGTTACCGCCTTCTCAGCAGCCACCTGCATAGCGGGGTTAAAGGTTGTAAAAACTCGCAGGCCTTCGCTGCGTAAATCCTCTTCTTTGTAATCCCGTGCCAGGTGGCGGCGAACCAGGTCGATATAAGCCGGATAGCGATTCTGTGAAAAAGACGATTTGTCACTCACGCCCAAAGGCAAAGACCGGGCACGCTGCGCGTCGGCTTCACCCAACAGGCCCATCTGCTGCATTTGGTCCAGCACCAGGTTACGCCTTGCCGTGGCACGTTGCGGATGGCGGCGAGGGTTGTAGTAACTGGGCCCCTTAACCATACCAATCAATAGCGCTAATTGGTGGGGCAGTAAATCCTCTAGTGCCTCGGCAAAATAAAACTGGCTGGCCAGACCGAAACCGTTAATGCTGCGTGCACCCGCCTGGCCTAGATACACCTCGTTAAGATAGGTCTCAAGAATGTCGCTCTTGCTGTAGTGCAGTTCCAGCAGAATCGACATCAAAGCCTCGTTACCCTTGCGCAGCAGGGTTTGCTCGCGGGTCAGAAAAAAGTTTTTCACCAGCTGCTGCGTGAGCGTACTTCCACCCTGAACAATACCGCCTGCACGAACGTTCGCCAGCATGGCGCGGGCAATCGACAGCGGCGCAATACCGATGTGGTCATAAAACCGGCGGTCTTCCACCGCCATCAGCGCAGCCGGCAGCAACTCTGGCAATCTACTCAGCTGTACTAAAATTCGGTCTTCTTTATGCGCCGGATAAATACCACCAATTTGCGCCGGTTCCAGACGCACAATCGCGCTATCCGGGCCTTTAACAACCTGTAAGTTCTGAACTTGGTCACTCGCTATACTCAGAGCCAAGTGCCGCCGCGGCTCTTTGCCATCTGGAAAATTAAAGCCGCGACTGCTGATCAGAAAGCGTCCGCCGCTGCGCTGATAGCTGCCCGAGCGTGAACCATCGCCTTTGTGGAAGCCCGCCAGTGCCAACTCCTGCTCTAAAGCAGCGGCACTTACAGGAGCACCGACGTAAAGTTCCAGCGGCCGGGCGTAAACCCGCGATGGCACCTCGAAGCGGCGACCCTCAAAACGTGATGTGACCTGCGCATCCAGATACACCATCCAGCCCGCCAAAAAGAATAGGCCAAGCAGCGCCAGACGCATTAATATACGCCAGAAACCCTTGCGGCGGGACTGTGCGGCGGCAGGTTGTTTACGGGGAGCCGGTTTTTTGCGACCGGGCTTGCGGGTCTTATCGGTATTTTTCATGGCGGCAGTATAACGAACGCTCTGGTGCCTAGTGTGACTAATTGGTAAACCTACCGACCTTCTGAGGGGCTTGCGAATTCGCCAGACAAGACACTAGCCGTCGCAGTAGGCCAGTTGTGTGTTATTTCCGTAATCTAGCCCTTATGATGTCATATAGACAATTAATGGGTTCAAGCAACACGAGGAAAACACTTTGAGCGATTCGCCTGCGAACACACTGGTTCAAGCTTTACAAAATCCGGCTCTGTACGACCATCCGGTTCACCAGTTTCAGGTTATCGAAACTCACATTTCCCAGGTTGTTCTGACCGGTGAGTTTGCCTACAAAATCAAGAAGCCGATGGACTTTGGCTTCCTCGACTTTTCCACCTTGCCGCGGCGCAAGCATTTCTGCGAAGAAGAACTCCGGCTGAACCGGCGCCTGGCAGCGCCGTTGTATCTGCAAGTCATCCCGATTACCGGCACGCCACAAAATCCGATGCTGGGTGGCAGCGGGGAAGCCTTTGAGTACGTTTTGAAAATGCGTCAGTTCCGCCAAGACGATTTGTTCGATCGCCAGCAGGAACGGGGCGAACTGGAGTCAGGCCGCCTGGCGACGCTGGCTCAACAAGCAGCAAAGTTTCACGATAGCCTGCCACCGGTTGACCCCGCCAGCCCGCTGGGAGCACCCGACGCGGTCTACGCCGCCATGCAGGAGAATTTTGACCAGATTCGGCCGCTGCTGAGCGATGCCAGCCAACGTGCACAGCTGGACAATCTGGAAATCTGGACCCGCACCACCTTCGAACGCCATCAACCACTGATTGCTGCGCGCCACCAACAAGGCCTGGTGCGTGAATGCCATGGTGATTTGCATCTGGCAAACATCACTTTGTATAACGATCAGGTAACGGTGTTCGACTGCATCGAGTTCAACGAGCCGTTCCGCTGGATTGACGTTATTAACGATCTGGCATTTTTGCTGATGGATCTGGAATCCCGCGGCGAAACGGCCAAAGCCAACTTGGTGTTGAACACTTACCTGGAATATCGCGACGATTTTGAGGCGCTGCCTCTACTACCGCTTTACAAAGCTTACCGAGCAATAGTGCGAGCGAAGATTGCGCTGTTCACTATGGGTAATCCGTCCTTGGGCGACAATGAAAAAGAAGAGCTGATGCAGCGTTATAACGCCTACGCTCAGCTTGCAGAAGATTACAGCAGCATTCCTAACCGCTACTTTATTGCCACCGTCGGCTTATCCGCAAGTGGCAAAACCTGTGTCAGTGCCGCTTTGGCTGGCGAACTGGGTCTTATTCGGCTGCGATCTGACGTTGAACGCAAACGTCTGCATGGGCTGGCGCCGCTGGACCGCAGTCAGTCGCCTACCGGAGGCAACCTGTACTCCGTTGAAGCCAACACAAAAACTTATGAGCGCTTGGCGAAGCTTGCCAGCGGGCTGCTTGCTGCGGGCTTCCCGGTTATAGCCGACACTGCCTGTCTGAAAGAACAGGAGCGCGCGCTGTTTGCCGCTGTTGCGGAAAGCCAGGGAGTGCCCTTTGCACTGATTCACTGCGAAGCGCCAGAGGGGCTGCGAAAAGAATGGGTACGCAAACGCAAAGACGACGCATCGGAAGCCACAGAAGAATTGCTGGATGCCCAAAAAGACTGGTTTGAGCCCCTAACAGCTAAAGAAAAAATTTATACCGCACATCTTCGCACCGATCAGAAACAAGTGGCAGAGGCCGTTGCAGACCGAATTCGACAGCATTTTGGGCTTCCCCCAAAGTAAGTTCGTGGCGCTATCAGGGCCAAAACAGACTGATTGAGCGATACTCGTTATAGAACCGAATAAAACGCTACGAGGAAATATCATGCCAACCGACGCCGTGCATCATATTAAAGACCCGCTCTACGAAACGCTTCGCACGGAGGACATTATCGCCTTCAATGCGAAAAAATTAACCCGGGGCGACCTGCCCAGTTTTTCATATGGGGATTTCAGAGGACTGGACTTGCGTGGTATCGATGCCAAGGGGCTCGACATGAGCCACGCCTATTTTCGAGGCGCGGACCTGAGGGGTATAGATTTCAGTCACTCAAACCTGGAAGGAGCCAGTATTGCTGGTGCCAAAATTTCCGGTAGCTTTTTTCCTGACCGGCTTCAAGCCAATGAGATTTTGATGTCTCTAAACCACGGCACGCGAATGCGGTACAGCACCGACAAGTAACAAATAGACAAGTGAGGCTGGACCGTTGAACTGAGCCGGAGGTCAGACTTCGAGAATAACCGGCACCGGTTCGGTTAGAGTGATCTCGCCGGACGGGCTGCCGTCATCGTTGGCTAGGTTTGCCCGGTAGGCGATGATCTCTACGCCTGCATCACGAGCTTGGCGTAGCAGTTGGCCGTAGTGTTGGTCTATGTGGTCTGCCGGCTGCACCGTTTCGATAGCGGTGTGATTCACCACAAAAAACAGCACCGCGCGATCACCCAGTGCAACCTGAGCCATAAGCTCTCGCAAGTGTTTTTGCCCGCGGGTTGTCACGGCGTCTGGAAAAAAGCCCTGGCCGTTGTCCTCCAGCGTTACGTTTTTCACTTCCACCCAGGCATTTGGCTTCGCCTCATGCCCGGAAAGTAACAGATCAATCCGGCTTTTTTCTTCGCCATATTTTACTTCTGGGCGGCAATGGCTATATCCAGTCAGCTCACTGATACGGCCCGCTTCAATCGCCTCGCGGGCCTGGGAGTTCGGTCTTGCCGTATTTATACAGGCCAGGGTGCCAGAAACCGTTTCAACAAG
This sequence comes from Marinobacter psychrophilus, assembly GCF_001043175.1. Classification (NCBI taxonomy): domain Bacteria; kingdom Pseudomonadati; phylum Pseudomonadota; class Gammaproteobacteria; order Pseudomonadales; family Marinobacteraceae; genus Marinobacter; species Marinobacter psychrophilus. The sequence continues at coordinate 678,162 of NZ_CP011494.1, read as the reverse complement.
TTCCCAGGTATACGGCAACTTGCGCGCAGGATTATCGCTGCGGCTCAGCCACACCCTTCCATTCGCCGGCTGACAGCCCAGCATGCTGCCAGTGTTCGGGCAATGGGCGGTCACCTCGCTGCCATCGGCCAGTCGCACATCGGCCAAAAAGCGTTTGTAGCGGCGAATAAGCAGCCCCTCCAGCAACGGTTGTTCAAACTTCATGCACACCTCTGAGTCATATGTATTGCAGCAAAGCTGGCACCCCCGCAACTTATCTGCTATTTTCCGCCAAATCCCGTTTCAGTGCGAATGCTTTATAATCCAGGTTTTATACCGCACAGCCACGGGGGCTGACGCGAAAGGAAGCAAAGCGTTCTTGTAGCAGTAATCACAAGAGGCCGGTTTCAATGATCAGTAAAACAGCCAATTCAAGCGAAAACTTCACCAACTTCACTCCTTACGAAATGAAAAAGGGTGAAGAATACATGAGCGCAGACATGCTTGAACACTTCAAAGGCCTGCTACTGAAATGGAAGCAGGAGCTGATGGAAGAAGTGGATCGCACCATGCACCACATGCAAGAAGATGCTGCCAACTACGCAGACCCCAGTGACAGGGCTACCCAAGAGGAAGAGTTCAGCTTGGAACTGCGCACCCGTGACCGCGAGCGCAAACTGATTAAGAAGATCGACAAAACCGTTGATCGCATTGATAAAGACGATTACGGGTTCTGCGACCAGTGCGGTGTAGAAATAGGCGCCCGCCGGCTTGAAGCCCGGCCCACTGCCACACTGTGCATTGATTGCAAAACACTGGCGGAAATCCGCGAGCGCCAGACCGGCATCTGACCTGTCTACCAACCTGTCAAAACTGCGCCGGCTGCTATTGCACCGGCGTAACTTACAATGACGCCCAACGTTTCTTACCGCGGTCGCTTCGCTCCATCGCCCACCGGCCCGCTGCACTTCGGTTCGCTGGTGAGCGCGTTGGCCAGCTACCTGGAGGCAAAGCACCACCAGGGCCAATGGCTGGTGCGTATTGAAGATCTGGATCCATTCCGCCAACCGGTAGATGCGACACCCCGAATACTCCACAGCCTGAGCGCCCACGGCCTGATTGGCGATGAACCTGTGCGCTACCAATCCCAACGCTATAGCGCTTACCGCGCTGCTGCTGAAACTCTGGTGGCAACCGGACATGCCTATTTTTGCCGCTGCTCACGCAAACAGCTGAAGGCCAGCAAGGGTCAACACCCCAACCATTGCCGCAACCATTACCTCAACCCAAGTGTGTCCAACGAACACCCCTGGCCGCCCGGTGACTTCGCTCTGCGCTTTGCTTTGCGCAGCCAACGCTGCCGCTGGACCGACCAGCTACTGGGTGAACAGCAACAGAGCCTGCAAGCAGAAACAGACGACCCGGTGATACTGCGTAAAGAAGGCTTCTACGCTTATCAATTGGCCGTAGTGGTTGACGATATCGATCAATCCATCAGCCACGTGGTACGCGGTTCAGACCTACGCACCATGACCGCCGCCCAGCACCAGATGTTTCAAGCACTGGGTGCGGCTGTGCCACAGTTCTTGCACATTCCTGTGATACGCAACCAGCAAGGTCAGAAGCTGAGCAAACAGAACCACGCCCCGGCGCTGGACGACACCAATGCCAGCGCAAATCTACTGGCCGCACTGAACGCTTTAGGCCAGCAACCGTCAGCGCAACTTGCCCGGCAACTACCCGCCACCGTTCTTGCCTGGGCTCACACCCACTGGCAGCGCAGCGCGATTCCTGTGCCGACCGCCCAGCACTGGTAGCCCGCCATTTCTGACAGCAGCGCCGCGATCGTGCTATAACATTATGAATTCACAGCGGCACGGTTACTCTAGATGTATATTTATCGTCTGGTTTTTTTGCTGGTCCTGGCGATTTACGTCTTCTCCCCCAACATCCTCGACTGGTGGATATCGTCCGGCAGTGCCTGGTATAGCCCTTATTTGATCTGGGCCGGGCTGATTGCCATTGGCGTATGGTTGGAATGGCGGCGTGATCCCAATGAATTTTAGTGCAGCTGGCCTGCTGCTGGTCAGCGTTGCCTACCTGAGTTTGCTGTTCGGCATCGCCTGGATATCAGAGCGCGGGTTACTGCCACGCAAGCTGGAACGCCACCCGCTTATTTACGTTCTTAGCCTGGGCGTGTACGCCGGTATTTGGTCGGTGTATGCATCGGTGGGTGCGGCGGCGGAAACCGGTTACGGCTTTCTTGCTTATTATGTGGGCATCAGCGGTGCATTTTTGTTGGCGCCGGTGTTACTGAATCCGTACATGCGTATCGGGCGGGCATACCAGCTAACCTCTTTGGCTGACCTCTTTGCCTATCGTTACCGCAGTCAATGGGCGGGCACGTTGGTCACACTGTGTTCTGGCGCAGCCATTCTAGCTCTGTTGAGCATGCAAATTCAGGCCGTCACCAGCTCTGCCAGCATTCTTGCTCCCGATGTGTCGCCTAACGTTATTAGCGCTCTGTTCAGCGTAACCGTGGTTTTATTCGCCATTTTGTTTGGCACCCGCCGCAACGCCCACGCCAGCAACCATCGTGGGCTGGTGGTTGCCATTGCCTTTGATTCACTGATCAAGCTGCTGGCACTGTTACTGTTAGGCGGCATCATTCTGTTTTCTGTGTTCGGCGGCCCCGACGCCCTCCAGCTCTGGCTGGACCAAAACCAAGCGCCCGTCGCTGATATGGCTATGAATATCGACGACGCCAGTTGGCGGGCGGTTATGCTGCTATCTTTCGCGTCGGTACTGGTACTGCCCCACATGTACCACATGATTTTCAGCGAAAATCCGTCACCGGCGTCGCTGGCCAAAGCCAGTTGGGGCCTCCCCTTGTACTTGTTGCTGCTCGGCCTGCCGATACCGCTGATTCTTTGGGGCGGCCAGGAGCTCGGGGTAACCACCGCGGCCAGCTACTACAGCATTGGTATTGGCCAGGCCTTGGGCAGCCCCGCGTTAACGCTGATGATGTACATTGCAGGCCTCTCTGCCGCCAGCGGTTTAATGATTGTAAGCACACTGGCGCTTGCGGGCATGGCCCTGAATCACATTGTACTGCCGTTGAAGACGCCCAAAGATCGGGCCGACATCTACCGCTGGCTGCAATGGGTCAAGCGGCTGCTGATTGCTCTAATCCTGTTTCTGGCTCTGATGTTTCATGAAACCCTAGGCAAAAATCTGCAGCTATCGATTCTTGGCGCAATCTCTCTCACCGGTACCTTGCAGCTGTTACCCGGCGCCCTGGGAGTCATCTTCTGGCCCGAGGGCAATCGCCGCGGCCTGATCGCCGGCATGCTGACTGGGCTGGCAATCTGGGTGACTACCTTGATGCTGCCCTTCTCCGGCGCTGCAAACCTGCTGGTGTGGCTGGACAGTCCGATAGTGCCGAACGCCGGTAACTGGCATCTTTTTATGTTCCTCAGTCTCGGCGCCAACGTCGTGATGTTCGTGGTGGTGTCTGTGCTTAGCTCCAGCAACAGTGAAGAACGCAGCGCCGCCCAAGCCTGCTCGCTTGGAGCCTTGTCGCGGCCGCAGCGGCGCGAATTGCTGGCCACCTCGTCTGCAGACTTTGTACGCCAGCTCAGCGATCCTCTGGGACAAGATGGCGCCCAGCGCGAGGTGGAACGCGCATTGTTACAACTGAAACTGCCCGAAGTAGAGTACCGTCCTTATCAGCTAAGGCGCCTGCGAGACCAAGTGGAAGCCAATCTGTCGGGCCTGATGGGGCCAGAAATCGCTCGCGATATGGTTAAACGCCATTTGGGGTTCAAACCCATGCAGCGTGCAGCCCAAGATATTCGATACGTGGAAGGCGCCTTGGGCGACTATCAGAACCGGCTCACCGGGTTGGCCGGCGAGCTAGACAATTTGCGCCGGCATTATCGTCAGACTCTGTTAAATCTGCCCATACCCGCCTGTTCAGTGGGTGAAGATGGCGAAATCCTGATGTGGAATAAGACCATGGAGCGCCTGACCGGCATCAGTGCCGACGAAGTGGTTGGCGCGCGCCTGACCACCTTGCCGCCACACTGGCACCAGCTTCTGGACGACTTTAACCGGGGCGAGGACGTGCACCGCTACAAACACCGCTTGGACTTGCGTGGCCAGCCACACTGGCTGAACTTGCACAAAGCTGCCCTGAGCGGACCCGACCATGCCGAAAGCGGCAGCATTATTATGGTGGAAGACCAAACCGAGATTCGCTTGCTCGAAGACGAACTGATGCACAGCGAACGATTAGCCTCAGTGGGCCGGCTGGCTGCCGGTGTCGCCCACGAGATCGGCAACCCGGTTACCGGCATTTCTTCGCTGGCGCAAAATCTGCGATTGGAAACCGATAACCCGGACATTCTCGACACCGCCGACCAGATTCAGCAGCAAACCCGGCGCATCTCGAATATTCTGCAGTCGCTGATGAATTTCGCCCGCTCCGGTAATCACGCCCCCGCCAACCGCTACGAACCGGTACAAATACGCCGCTGCGTGCAGGAGTCCATTAATTTATTGTCGTTGAGCGATAAAGGGCTGGGCATTTCGTACCTCAACGCCTGTCCGCCAGAACTGCTCATTCTGGGAGATGAACAGCGGCTGGTGCAGGTGTTTGTAAACCTGCTAACCAACGCCCGTGACGCCTCGCCAGATGGCGGCGAAGTGCAGGTAATTGGTGAGGCCGATGGCTATTCAGCTATCATCGAAGTCATCGACCAGGGCAGCGGTATCGCCGCCGACAAGCTTGATCACATTTTCGAGCCGTTTTACACCACCAAACCCACCAATAAAGGCACAGGTCTTGGTCTTGCACTGGTTTACAGTATTGTTGAAGAGCACTATGGCAACATTCAGGCGGAGAGCCCGGCGAAGGGTCCGGCTCGGCTCAACGCCGCAGACAGCCCCAACCCGGGCACCTGCATTCGCCTGAAGCTGCCGGCTTACGAGCCCGAAGACACACCCGCTGCCTACAGCCAGAATCAAAGGTCCTAGCACAGATATGCCCCGTATCCTGATTGTTGAAGATGAACACATCATTCGCTCCGCAGTCCGCAAGATGCTAACCCACGCCGGCTACGACGTCTCCGACGCAGGCTCGGTGGAGGAAGCCGAAGAGCATGACTTGAGCAGTTTCGATCTGATCATATCCGATCTACGATTACCCGGTGCTCCGGGCACCGAAATGATCCGACGCGCGCCGACAACGCCGGTGCTGATTATGACCAGCTACGCCAGCCTGCGCTCCGCCGTTGACTCAATGAAGCTGGGGGCCGTGGAGTACATCGCCAAGCCTTTTGATCACAACGAAATGCTGGCATTGGTAGCCGCCATTCTGGAGCGCAAATCCACGATCGCAGCAGCGGATGGCAGCAGCGCCGTGACCGCTAAAACAGCACATCAAACCGCAGACTCCGACCCAGCCAGCATCATGTTTGGTCAGTGCGAACCGATGCAGCGGGTGTTCACCCTGATTCGTAAAGTGGCGCCCACCGGAACCACAGTGCTTATTCAGGGTGAGTCCGGCACCGGAAAAGAACTGGCGGCCCGTGCCCTGCACCTGCTGAGCCCACGGGCAACGGCACCACTGATTTCGGTTAACTGCGCCGCAATTCCCGAAAGCCTGATTGAGTCAGAACTGTTCGGCCACGAAAAAGGCGCGTTTACCGGCGCCGTCAACGCCCGCACCGGGCTTATTGAAGCCGCCAACGGCGGCAGTCTGTTTCTGGATGAAATAGGCGAATTGCCCGCTGAAGCTCAATCTCGGCTACTACGAGTTTTGCAAGAAGGCGAAATTCGTAAGGTGGGTTCCACCCAAAGCATCAAAGTTAACGTTCGCATGCTGGCAGCCACCCACCGCAATTTAAAAGCGATGACCCGCAGCGGCGAATTCCGTGAAGATTTGTTCTATCGCCTGAACGTAATGCAGGTGCGTATTCCCCCCCTACGCGATCGCCAGGGAGATATTTTGATACTTGCGCGGCGTTTTTTAAAGCGCCAAGGCGCCAAAATGGGCAAACCCGATTTGCAGTTCAGCGCAGATGCCGTGCGCACAATAGAGCGGCATCGCTGGCCAGGAAACGTACGAGAGCTGGAAAATGCCATTGAGCGAGCCACTATTTTATGTGACTCCGAACTGATCACCCCCGCACTACTGGATTTGAACGGCGACGGTGAGTACATCCCCGAAACCCTGGTGGCTGGTAACAACGAGCAAGCCGATGCTCAAGGTCTAGGCAGCCAAGGAGATCTGTCGCTGGAAGACTACTTTCAACACTTCGTATTGGAGAACCAGGACCGAATGAGTGAAACCGAGTTAGCCCAAAAACTGGGTATCAGTCGTAAATCTTTATGGGAGAGGCGACAACGGCTGGGCATTCCGCGCAAAAAAACGTCTGGCAGCTGACCTCGGCCGCTGCCGACCGTTCTACCTTGTGTTACCGACTGTTTCCTCTGGTAACACTTTCCTCGCCATTTATGACCTACCGGTAACACTTTTCCCAAATACGGGGTAACACCTATCCCTACGAAAACGCCAAGCTGCTGTTTATCATTGAATTTATAAAACTGGCACGGCGGCTGCTTTGAATATAGGGCACAACAACAAAAACAAGATGTGACAATGCAGCATGCCAACAAAAACAAAAAAATAAGCTGCGAGAAGCGCTCAGAAACAAAAATAATAATAGAGCGCGAGCGAATTGAGTGTTTTGGATGCCTTGCTTTTTAGCGGTCCCTTAGTTTGTGAAAGTTGTTGAAGCAGATAAGAAACGTTCACTAGACGTCGCTGCTGACACGCAAGGCTTGAATAAAGCTTTTGACCACTCTAAGTATTCAAAGCTTTCTGTTTGTTTGAAATACCCCGATATTGGGGCTTACGGTGGGACACAATAAATAAGAAGAATCCCAGTAATAATAAAAATAATTTAGATCGTCAGATTTTAGCGGGCGGGTTCGTGTAAGCGAATCCGCCCTTTAATTTATGGGCCCAGGTGAATGCCCGGGCATGGGCAAACCATAGCAATCCACAGCAAACGTGTGCAAAAGCGGCGCAAACCGTTAGACTCTTTGTTTTTGCTCATCGCCGCTATGGCCGCAACGGATTTCAATGCCTAAAAGACTCGTCGACAAACTGCGCTCGTTCATGCCCGGCAGCTCCCGGAAAAAACCCCTTGGCTATCAGCGGAGGGACATTTCACGGGACCAGCACAGTGTTTCCCGCACGGCCATCAGTGAGCCCGCCAAAAAAGTGTTGCATCGCCTCAACAAAGCGGGCTATGAAGCCTACCTGGTGGGTGGTGGCGTGCGCGACATACTGCTCAGTGGCCAACCCAAAGATTTCGACATTGCGACCGATGCAACGCCTGAAGAAGTGCACGAGCTGTTTCGCAACTCGCGCCTGATCGGGCGCAGGTTTCGTATTGTGCACGTGGTCTTCGGCCGCGAGGTCATCGAGGTGACAACCTTCCGCGGCAATGCCAATCCCGCCGATGATGACGATGACGATCGCAAAACCAGCGAACACGGGCAACTGCTGCGCGACAATGTCTACGGTAACCTCGAAGAGGATGCGCTGCGCCGGGATTTCACCATCAATGCCCTTTATTACTGCATCCGCGATTTCAGTGTTATTGACTTCGCAAATGGCGTTGATGACCTGAACAACCGCCAGATGCGATTAATTGGTGACCCGGAAACCCGTTACCGGGAAGATCCTGTGCGCATGCTGCGCGCCATTCGTTTCGCCGCCAAACTCGATTTTGCCATCGAGCCGGCCACCGAGGCCCCCATTCGCGAGCTGGCACCGCTGCTGACCCACATTCCCGCGGCGCGACTGTTTGACGAGGTGCTAAAGCTGTTTTCAGCCGGTTATGGCGAAGCAACTTTTGACAAACTGCGCCATTACGATTTGCTGGCACCGCTCTTTCCCGACACCGCCAGCGCGCTGGCAGCCGGTGAACCCGACGAGTTAATTCGCCAAGCGCTGCGCAACACTGACGCACGCATAGCCCAAGGCAAGTCGGTCACCCCGTATTTCCTGTTCGCCGCTATGCTATGGCCTGCGCTGCAAGCCGAATGGCGCCGATGTCAAGACAACGGCGATCCGGTACAGCCGGCTCTGCACAGTGCGATCTCCAAAGTGATTGGCCGCCAGGTACAGGCAACGTCTATCCCCAAACGCTTTTCCGGGCCCATGAAGGAAATCTGGGAACTGCAAATGCGCCTGCCACGGCGCCAGGGTAAACGCGCACTGATCACCTTAGGGCATCCGCGTTTTCGCGCCGCCTATGATTTCTTATTGGTGCGTGAGAGCGCCGGCGAGATTGAGCCCGGTCTGGGTCAGTGGTGGACACAGTTTCAGCGCCTGGACGAACGCGCCCAGGAACGCATGATTACAGATCTTGACAGCGGTGAAGCCAAACCTCGCAAGCGCCGGCGTAAACCGGTTAAGCGGCCGCCGCAGGATTGATGATGACAGACGTATTTATTGGCCTGGGTAGCAACCTGGCAGACCCGGCTTCGCAGCTGGGTCGTGCCATTGCAGAACTGGCAGCGTTACCGAACACTTCGCTGGTTGCTCAATCTCCATTTTACGCCAGCAAACCGGTAGGCCCTCAGGGCCAGCCAGATTATGTCAACGGTGCGGCATGGCTGAGTACCAGCCTGAAGCCTCACGTACTGCTAAACCATTTGCAGAATATTGAACAGGCCCACGGCCGCGAGCGCCTGCAACACTGGGGGCCACGCACGCTGGACTTAGACGTGCTGCTATACGGCCAGCAAACGCTAAACGATGACCGCCTGACAGTACCCCACGCACAACTGTCGCAGCGGGACTTTGCCCTGCAACCCTTACTGGACTTAAACCCGAAGCTGACCCTACCCGACGGCACAGCATTAGCACTGCTGCGCCAGCAGTGCCCTGATAACCAATTACGCAAACTGCCCCCAGTCGCTAGAAACGATCACTCCTAAACACCCGAAATTTGCTAATGTTAGGGTTGGAATGACACTGTTTCAGCAGCAGATGCAATTGTGGACACCCGGCATAGCCGGTATTTAGACCAACCATCGCAAAGGCGAGGAATTTATGGCCGTTACCATCAACACACTGCGAGAATACAAACAGCGCGGCGAAGCATTTTCCGCGCTGACCTCCTACGATGCCACCTTTGCCCAGCTGGTCAGCGAAGCCGGCGTAGACGTCATTTTGATAGGAGACTCGCTTGGCATGGTACTGCAGGGCAACGACAGCACCCTGCCTGTCACCATGGATCAAATGGTGTACCACGTCAGCTGCGTCGCCAAAGGCAATCGCGGCTCGCTGGTGATGGCCGACATGCCATTTATGAGCTACGGCACCACCGAAGCCGCGCTGGAAAACGCGGCAAAGTTAATGCGTGCCGGCGCCCACATGGTCAAACTGGAAGGCACCGGCTGGATGCGAGATACCATTCAGGCGCTCAGCGAACGTGGCGTTCCAGTGTGCGCGCACTTAGGCCTGACACCGCAATTCGTCAACAAGTTCGGCGGCTATAAAGTTCAAGGGCGCGACGAAAAGGCAGCAGACCTGATGGTTGAACACGCCTGCGAGCTGGAAGCCGCCGGCGCCGATGTCATTCTGTTGGAATGCGTGCCCGCCGCTCTGGCTGCACGCATCGCAAAAGCCGTCAAAGCACCGGTGATCGGCATTGGCGCCGGCGCCGACACCGACGGCCAAGTGCTGGTGGTATACGACATGCTTGGCATGACCCCCGGCCGCAAACCGCGCTTTGTGAAAAACTTTTTGGCTGAAAACGGCTCCGTTACCAACGCTCTGGCAGCCTACGCCAAAGCCGTTAGCGAGCGTACATTCCCCGCAGAGGAGCACACGTTCAAAGCATGAGAACTGTCAACACCGTTAAAGAGCTGCGCGCCATGGTGCGCAGCTGGCGTCAGCAAGGTAAAACCATCGCTCTGGTGCCCACCATGGGCAACTTGCACGAAGGTCACCTGTCCTTGGTTCGCAAAGCCGCAGAAGCCGCAGATATTGTGATAACCAGCATTTTTGTGAACCCCATGCAGTTTGGTGCCAGCGAAGATCTCGACAGCTACCCCCGCACCCTGATGGAAGACCAGAGCATGCTGGCGGGAGCCGGTAACACGCTGCTGTTTACGCCTTCCGCCGCGGACATTTATCCGGCTGGTCTGGCTCATCAGACCAAAGTGATGGTGTCTGACATCAGCGAAGGCCACTGTGGTGCCAGCCGGCCTGGCCACTTTGACGGCGTGTCCACCGTTGTCACTATGTTGCTAAACATGGTGCAACCGGATTTTGCTCTGTTTGGCGAAAAAGACCTGCAGCAGTTAACGATTATTCGCAAGCTAGTGCGCGACCTGATGTTGCCGGTCGAAATCATTGGCGTCGCCATCGTGCGCGACCGCGACGGCTTGGCAAAAAGTTCCCGTAATGGCTATCTCAGCATTGAAGACCGGGCACTTGCGCCGGCTCTATACAAGATTCTCCAGACCATTGAAAAAGACCTGCAATCTGGTGACACCCACTTTGCACGCCTATCCGAACATGCGAAAACAGAACTGCTGAATGCGGGTTTGCGACCCGACTACGTTAACATTGTTAACAGCCAGACCCTGAAGCCAGCAACCGCCGATGATCGCGAGCTCGCCATTCTGGCCGCAGTGTTTCTGGGCGCTACCCGGCTCATCGACAATATTTCACTGGTCCGCTGACCGGCTCCGCCCTGTTACGGAAGACTCTGTGCCCGGCGACCCAAGCGCTGGCCATTTTGCGAAGGACGCCATCATGCAAGGCCATTCATCAACACCCGCCGCCACCAAAGCCTGGCAAGCATTATTGCACCATCGACAGCGGCTAACCACGAAGCCCATGGCACAGCTGTTCGCCGAGGACAGCCAACGGGCATCACGCTATATGATTGAAGCAGCTGGCCTGACCCTGGACTTCTCCAAAAACCGCCTTGATGATGGCGCCCTCGCCGACCTGATGGCTCTGGCCGAAGAGTGCCAACTGGCCTCCCGCCGCCAGGCACTGTTCGCCGGCGAGCCGGTGAACAACACTGAAAATAGGCCCGCGCTTCATACCGCCTTGCGGGCAAGTGCAGGTCAGACTATTCGGGTGAACGGCAAGAACGTGATAGAGGAAGTTCACGCTACGCTGAAACAAATGCAGCGGTTTGTTAACGCGGTCACCGGCGGTGAACGCCGCGGTTGCACGGGCGAGCGTTTTACCGACGTGGTCAGCATTGGCATTGGTGGCTCTTTCCTCGGGCCAAAGTTGGCGACAGAGGCGCTAACGCCTTATCACCACGGCGGCATACGCTGCCATTACGCAGCCAATATCGACGGCACTGAAATCTGCGAGATTTTGCGCCAAGTAAACCCGCACACCACGCTATTTCTGGTGCAGTCAAAATCTTTCAAAACCCCCGAAACCCTGGAAAACGCCAAAGTAGCCCGTGAATGGCTGGTTCAGCGCTGCCCGCAAACAGACGCCGTTGCGCACCACTTTGCGGCAGTATCCGCTAATGTTGACGCCGCTAAAGCCTTCGGTGTCGAAGCAGACAGCCTGTTCCCGATGTGGGAATGGGTTGGCGGGCGCTATTCGCTGTGGTCAGCCATTGGTTTACCGGTTGCCCTGAGCATTGGCATGGACAATTTTCGCCAATTGCTGGCGGGTGCCGAAGCCATGGACGAACATTTCATACAAGCACCACTGGCACAGAACATGCCCGTGGTAATGGCCATGTTAGGTGTCTGGTACAACAATTTGTGGGGCGCCTGCAGCCACGCCATTTTGCCCTATGACCAGTATTTGCGCAGCTTGCCAGATTACCTTCAGCAATTGGACATGGAAAGCAACGGCAAGCGCGTGACTCGCGCAGGCGTTGCGGTCACCTACCATACCGGCCCCATCATCTGGGGTGGGCTCGGCGCCAACGGACAGCACGCCTACCATCAGCTAATTCACCAAGGTACCCGGCTGATTCCAGCAGACTTCATTATTCCGTTGGTCAGCCATAACCCCATTGCGAATCATCACGCCGATCTGTTCGCCAACTGTCTGAGCCAGTCCCAAGCCATGATGGCCGGAAAAACGCTGGAACAAGCCCGGTTCGAACTGATCGCCGAAGGCCGGTCAGCGCAAGACGTCGACCGCCTGGCCTCGCACAAAGTGGTACCGGGAAACCAACCCAGCAACACTCTGATGATGCAGCAGCTTACGCCTTGGACGCTCGGCGCAATGATGGCTTTGTACGAACATCGCACCTTTGTACAGGGCGTTATCTGGGACCTGGATTCGTTTGATCAGTGGGGGGTAGAGTTGGGCAAGCAGCTGGGACAAAACATTCTGCCGCGCCTGCTGGCCCAGCCGGCACCGGCAAACACGGGTAATAGCGACAGCTCAACCGATGCCCTGATCGCTCGCTTTCGAGCAGCCAACGGCATTTGAAATTATACCGCCGCGCCAGCTGAAGTTGATCTTGTGCAAAGGCGGGCCGGCGCGGTGTAACTGCCATAAATCTTGATAGCTTTGTCCGCACTGGGGGTGCAAACGCGACCCAGCCACATCCGCTAGGGGCTTAAGCACAAACGCGTTCACCAATATTTCGGCACGTGGTAATTCCACACCGCAAAACACCCCGACCTGATCGCCGTAAGTCAGAATGTCAATATCCAGCGTGCGCGCTGCGAAGCGAGTGCTGCCCCGAACCCGGCCATGATCGGTCTCCAGCTTTTTAAAGCGGCGCGACAACTCTGCCAGCGGCATGGCGGTATTGAATCCCGCAACCATATTCAAAAACGGGGAACCGTCAAAACCCACCGCCGGGCTTTCATACACCGGCGACAAAGCCAGCTCGCCAAACCAGTCGGCCAAGGCATCTAGCGCGGCCTGCAAACAGGCTTCGCGATTTTGGTTGCTACCTATACCCACCAGCACCGGAGTACTCACAGGCGGCGCCCACGCTCGATCCTGACGCCAACCGCAGAGGCTGCCGGGACGGCGCCGGGCTTGCGGATGCTCAGTCGCAAAAATTCGATACCAAACGCCCGTTGCAACTCGGCCGCCAGTACCTCTGCGGCATGCTCAAGCAATTTGGGTTGCAGCGCCTGCAGACAGCGGATCACGCAGTCACTCACCGCGGCGTAGTCCAGCGCGTCCTTGACGTCATCAGACGCGCCGGGCACGCGGTTGTCCCAATCCATGTCCAGGTCTATCACCAGGCGCTGGGTGATGTCCCGCTCCCAGTCGTATACCCCTACAACGGTTTCGACCTCCAAGCCTTCAATAAACACACGATCTGCCACAGGCACTCCACATAATGCTGTATTTTTTCCGGATTGAATCGGCCCGACAGCGCAGCTAAAGTTAGCTACCAGACTCGACAAATTTGACGATGGTCGCACAGTTTGACTCAAACCGTCTGCGCCAGCTAGGACACATCGCTATGATATTTTCCAGTGCCCCTTTTTTAACGGTACTGCTGTGTGCCGCCGCTTACCTTGGCGGCTCGGTGCTGTTCGCTATACCCGTCAGCCGTGCCTTTAAGCTGCCAGACCCACGCGCTCTGGGCTCCACCAATCCGGGCGCTACCAACGTATTTCGCAGCGGAGGCTGGATGCCAGCAGCGCTAACGCTGTTGCTGGATGCCGGCAAAGGCTGGCTGCCAGTGTGGACGGCGCAACAATGGGGGCTATCAACAACCCTTCAGGCGGCGGTCGCCCTGTGCGCAGTCACCGGTCATATGATCCCGGTGTTTTATCACTTCAGGGGCGGCAAAGGCGTCGCTACAGCTCTCGGTGCCGGCCTGGCACTGGCACACACAACCACATTACTAATGGCCGCAATATGGCTTTTGGCCATGTGGCGCTGGCGCATCTCGGCGATGGCGTCCTTGGTAGCAGTGCTCAGCGGGCCTTTGCTCAGCGCGATGCTTCAACCCCACACTCTGCCAATGTTCAGCCTACTGGCGTTACTGGTGCTAGTTCGCCACCGCAATAACCTGATTCGAATGGCGCAGGGGCGCGAAACCCGCTTCTAGCCAGCACTGCCTTCAATTTATTAGTGCTAACTGCACTACACATTCTAACCATCAGGCACCCGCCAGGCCGTCATCGCAACGCTGATTCAAGGGCGGCAAGGTATCCAGCGGCCAGCGCGGCACCGCCGCAATACGATCACCATCTTGCTGCCCTGCCCGCAAGCGCTGGGCCCCGGCGTAGGCAATCATCGCTCCGTTATCGGTACAGAACTCCGGCCGCGCGTAAAACACCGACGCGCCAAGTTTCGCCGTCATCGTCTCAAGGCCGGCCCGCAGCCGCGTGTTGGCGCTGACGCCACCGGCAATCACCAAGCGTTTGCACCCGGTGAGCTGTAACGCGCGTTTACATTTGATCGCCAGGGTGTCCACTACCGCAGATTCGAATGCCAGGGCAATGTCAGCACGAGTCTGATCGCCCAAATCGCCCGCCGCGCGCGCGGCATTGACAGTATTCAGAGTAAAGGTTTTCAACCCGCTGAAACTGAAGTCAAGGCCCGGGCGGTCTGTCATAGGCCGCGGAAATCGATAGCGCCCGGCTTGCCCTTTTTCAGCCAATGCCGCGACTCTCGGCCCACCCGGGTAATCCAGTCCCAGCATTTTGGCGGTTTTGTCGAACGCTTCTCCAGCGGCGTCGTCAACCGACTCACCCAAAAGAATGTACTCGCCGATACCGCTGACCTGCACCAGCTGGGTATGGCCCCCGGACACTAGCAACGCAACGAAAGGAAAAGCCGGTGGGTTCTGCTCAAGCATTGGCGCCAACAAATGCCCTTCCATATGATGCACGCCCAATACGGGGATGCTCATACTGAAACCCAAAGCGTGAGCCACGGCGCCGCCCACCATTAGCGCACCCACGAGGCCAGGACCTGCGGTGTAAGCAATGCCTTCAATGTCTGCACGCGCAAGCCCTGCCTCGGCCAGAATTTGCTCTATCAACGGCAACAGTTTCCGAACGTGGTCGCGGGAGGCCAGCTCCGGCACCACCCCGCCGTAGTCAGCGTGTATCGCTACCTGACTGAACAACGCGTGGGCCAGCAAACCACGCTCGGTGTGGTACAGTGCCACGCCGGTTTCGTCACAAGACGTCTCAATACCTAAAATCAGCATAGTTATTCGCCATTAAAGTAAAAGAAGCAAAATAATCCAGAGGTGACGCATTTTAGCAGAAACCTGAGGCGCACTTGCAGTTTCACAGAACAGACATTGACCTAAGCCCTACCCAGGGGATATAGTTGCCGCCCTAAATTACGCACTGGGCGAGTTTTGATCATTCCTGCCAGTGTTAGAACCGCTCAGGGCAAGCCCAGCGGAACCCATAGAACCAAATATACCCAGGTAGGTGATTTTCGAATGCCAGCTGTTAAACTGAAAGAGAATGAGCCGTTTGACGTAGCCCTACGTCGCTTTAAGCGTTCCTGCGAAAAAGCAGGCGTCCTTTCCGAAGTGCGCCGTCGCGAGCACTACGAGAAGCCGACTTCTGTTCGTAAACGTAAAGCTGCTGCGGCCGTTAAGCGTCACCTCAAGAAGCTTCAGCGTGAACAACGTAAGTTTGAGCGTTTGTACTAAGTTTTAGCAACGCCGCTTGACTGCAAAAATTAATCGCCTGAACGGCTACAGGCCGCTCAAAGCGATTTAAAAATGCCGCCGAGGCCTGGCTTCGGCGGCATTTTTATTTATTGCCTATTCTGCTATTACGGCCCCGTCTAAGGCCACACCCGGAGCCCGAATGAGCGGACTGATCCCGCAACGATTTGTTGAAGATCTGCTAGACCGGATCGATCTGGCCGAGCTGATTGGCTCTCGCGTCACCCTGAAAAAAGCCGGTGCAAATTACAAAGCTTGCTGCCCGTTTCACGATGAAAAAACACCGTCGTTTAATGTGCGGCCAGACAAAGGCTTTTACCACTGCTTCGGGTGCGGCGCACACGGCGACGCGATCAGTTTTTTAAGGGAATTCGAAGGCCTGGGTTTTACCGAAGCAGTTGAAGATCTGGCGCGCAGAGCCGGAATGGAAGTGCCCTACGATCAGGCTGCCAAGCAGGAAATGCAGCAAACTCGAACACTGACAGAGGCACTGGATTTCGCCAGCCGTTTTTATCAGCAGGCGCTGGGCAGCGACGCCGGTGCTTTTGCCCGCGACTATCTGCAGCAGCGCGGGCTGGACCAGGCCATTATCCAGCAATATCAGATCGGATTTGCCCCCGCTGGCGGCACGGCATTATGCGACGCTGCAGGCACCAGCTTCAAAGAACCGTTGCTGGAAACCAAAACGGTGTCCGACCAATATGGCCGGCCCAGAGATCTGTTTCGCAACCGGGTGATGTTTCCAATCCGCAACACCCGCGGCAAAACCATCGCCTTTGGCGGGCGCACTCTGGGTGACGACAAAGCCAAATACATCAACTCGCCGGAGTCTGACGTTTTTCATAAGAGCCGTGAAATATACGGTCTCTATGAGGCGCGGCAAAACCTGAAACAGCTGGACAAGTTGTTGGTTGTTGAAGGCTACATGGACGTCATCGCCCTAGCCCAGCATGGCATCAAGTTTGCTGTGGCCACACTGGGTACCGCCACCAATCAGGATAATCTGAGCGCTTTAATGCGCCAGGTGCGCCACATTGTGTTCTGTTTTGATGGCGACACAGCGGGTTATCACGCGGCAGATCGCGCGCTGGAAAACGCACTGGAACTGATGGCCGACGGTTTGCATCTGCAATTTCTGATGATGCCCCAAGGCGAAGACCCGGACACTCTGATTCGTAAAGAAGGTGCCGAAGCCTTCAGTAAACGGATTGAAGCGGCTATACCGCTGTCACGCTATTTGTTCGATCGCCAGAGCGATGGCCTCGACTTGCAACTGCCCGAGCACCGCGGAGAGTTGCGCGCCCGGGCTGAGCCCATGCTCAACAAAATGCCCAAGTGCACGCTACGCGACGCCATGTGGCATGAAATGCTTCGCCTTTGCAGCGGTCGCGACCAATGGCAAAAAAAACCCTGGCAAGAACGGGGCGGCAACAAAAGCTGGCAACGGGAACGAATACAAGAACAGCGGATTGACGTAAAACTGAGCAAAGACAGCTTACTGTGTCTCGCTTTGACGGAAGCGCCAGATCTGGCCTCAGAAGTAGCCGAAGCTGCTCGTGGCTCACGGCAATTTATTCAGGCAGCGGCGTTCGCCAACTGGATTTTAGAAAGCAAACTCGCCAATCAACCGGCACTCATTAGCGCTTTAGCGACAGATGTTCAAGCCAGAGACCGTTTTTTTCATTTGTTTGACGGCATTGAGCATATACCCGCACGCGAGCACACACTGGAAGCGGCACGGGAACTTCTCAGCCCAACTGAGGAAGCATCGCGGCAACAAAGGTTTGTCGAATTGGTGCGTAATTTGCCCAATCTGAGTCCCGAAGAACGCATCGAATTACGTACATTAGGCAGTGGCACAAAGAACAACGGGACTTGAAAATTTAAGCACTGGTCACCATCTATCCATTCGGTGGCAGAGCATTAGGTCGGCAGCTATACTGGTTGCTTAATATTTATTTACTTTAGCGGGCTTACAGGGTGTCTATGTCGGGCAATTCGCAAAAATCACGTTTAAAAGACCTCATCGCGCGAGGCAAGGAACAAGGTTACCTGACTTACGCCGAGGTGAACGATCACCTTCCGGAAGACATCGCTGACCCGGATCAGGTCGAAGACATCATTCGCATGATCAACGACATGGGCATTCAGGTAACTGAAGTTGCACCAGACGCTGATACGTTGATTATGACTGATGGTGATTCAACCGCCGATGAAGCCGCAACTGCCGAAGCCGCAGCGGCTCTGGCTGCAGTAGAATCCGACGCTGGGCGCACCACCGACCCGGTTAGAATGTACATGCGCGAGATGGGTACCGTTGAACTGCTGACCCGCGAAGGCGAAATTGTTATCGCCAAGCGTATCGAAGAAGGCATTCGCGACGTGATGGCGGCGGTTGCACACTTTCCCGGCACCACCGGCACGGTCATCCAGGGCTACGATCGCATTGTCGAGAATGAAGGCCGGTTGAGCGATATTGTTGCCGGCTTTCTTGATCCGGACGACGCCGAACCGTTCATGCCAGAAGAGCCTGCCCCAGCGGTGCCTGCCAGCGCCGAAGAATCAGACAGCGACGACGATGCGGATGATGCCGAAGAAGAAGAAACTGAGAGCGGCCCAGATCCCGAAGAGACCCGTCTGCGCTTTGACCTGCTAAAAGAAAAACTGGCCGTCGCCAATGAGCTGTTAGAACAGCATGGCCGCAGCGACAAACGTACCCAGAAAGCCCTGAACGAGCTGGGCGCGGTGTTTGCCCCGTTTAAACTAGGTAACAAAGCGTTTGATGGACTCGTGAACGTTGTTCGTTCCACCAACGACATGATCCGTCAGAATGAGCGCACCATCATGCGCATCTGTATTCGCGAAAGTAAAATGGATCGTAAAGAATTCATCAAATCGTTTCCCGGCAACGAGATCAACTTAGACTGGGCTGAAAAAATTGCTCGCAGCAAAAAGCCCTATGCTTCTGCGATTTCCGAGCGCCTGGACGAAATCGTGCGCTTGCAAAAGCGCATCAAAAACGTTCAGTTGGAAGTAGATTTAGACGTTGTCGACATCAAGGAAATCAATCGCCGCGTATCCATTGGTGAGGCCAAGGCCCGCCGCGCCAAGAAAGAGATGGTAGAGGCGAACCTGCGCTTGGTGATTTCCATTGCCAAAAAATACACTAATCGCGGCCTTCAGTTTCTCGACCTGATTCAGGAAGGCAACATTGGCCTGATGAAAGCCGTTGACAAGTTTGAATATCGTCGTGGCTACAAGTTCTCAACCTACGCTACCTGGTGGATTCGTCAGGCCATTACCCGCTCCATCGCGGATCAGGCTCGCACCATCCGTATTCCGGTGCACATGATTGAGACCATCAATAAGCTGAACCGCATTTCGCGCCAGATGTTGCAGGAAATGGGCCGCGAGCCCACGCCGGAAGAACTGGGCGAGCGGATGGAAATGCCGGAAGATAAGATTCGCAAAGTGCTGAAAATTGCCAAAGAGCCTATCTCTATGGAAACCCCGATTGGCGACGACGAAGACAGCCATCTGGGCGATTTCATTGAAGACATCCAAGCCTTGTCGCCGGTAGATTCCGCCACCGCCGAAGGCCTGCGCGAAGCCACTCGCTCGGTATTGGCCGGCTTAACCGCCCGCGAATCAAAAGTACTGCGCATGCGCTTTGGTATCGAAATGAACACCGACCACACGCTGGAAGAAGTTGGTAAACAATTTGATGTTACCCGCGAGCGGATTCGTCAAATTGAAGCCAAAGCCCTGCGTAAACTGCGTCATCCATCGCGTTCAGACCATTTGCGCGGCTTTATCGACGATCAAGGCAACACTTAAGCGTCACAACACTGGCGAGCGCCTGCTCTCATCGCTATACTGGCGCTCGCTTTTGTTTGTACTGCGCAAACAGAAACATTGGAATACCCCGCGTTACGGGCCTTTAGCTCAGTTGGTTAGAGCAGTCGACTCATAATCGATTGGTCGCTGGTTCAAGTCCAGCAAGGCCCACCACTCGTATATTTGCAAAAGCTTAAAGCACATCCAGAGCCCGCATACATATCGTCAACACGGAGCACTCCATGGAAAGCTGGCAAGAATGGCTGTTAATTGCGTTTGGTTTGGGCGCCATTGTCCTTCTGGCACTGTTTATATACCGCCAACGCGATGCATTAAGCGCTGATCAGCGACGTAGCGAAAAAGCGGGCGAGTTTGCGCGCAAGCGGCGGGAATCGATGATTCAAAGTATTCGTATCTTGGCACAGGCGGTAGAGGCGGGTCAGGTTGAGTCTTCTGAGGCCTGTTTGCGGATCAAAGGCTTGCTGGATCACGTGGAGCCGACGCTGCTACAAAAATCGCCGTTTGCCGTTTTTCAGCAGGTGCACGACAAACTACAACACATGCCCACCCATCAGGCCCGGCTAGAAACTGAGCCGAAGTTTGTCAGTAAGATGGACAAGGAACGCTATGCCATTGAACAGGGTCACGCCGACGAAATTCGCCTCGCAGCCACTGCCATTCGGGCATATGTTTTTAGCGAGGGTGTGAGCTAGCGGGGCGTTAACATACTGGCCATCTCCAGCACACTATCGCGATTAGTAACCAGCCGGTCGAAACGCTCGTGCACCCGCTTCGGATCCAGCCCTAGCTGTCGGTAAATTCCGGGGGTGATGGGCTTAACCACTCCCAACCCTATTCCGCGTTCAATCAACAGCTGCCGTGCCAGCCAGAGTACCTGACTATAAACTTGATGCTCGCTCGCAGCAGCAGGGTCTTTATACTGACGAACGGCACTGGTTACCTCCTCCGGCATGCTCCAGTTTTCCATCAGTTGTGCTGCAATCTGCCCGCCAGTAATACCCAGCAAGTGGCGCTCGACGATGGACGAGTCCAGGCCCGGATTTACCTCCTGCGCGCGACACAGCAGACTGAAATGGGGCGGGAACACATGAGCCAGCACCAGAGTGCCGAAATTGTGCAGCAAGCCAGCCAGATAAGCCAAACCGAAAACAGGGCGCCCGGCGCCGGCTATCAGGCTGGCAAGCAGCCCGGCACCGTTAGCCAGCCAAGCGGCCTGCTGCCAGTAATCCTCGTAGCCGCGAATGCCCAGTGTCGGCGGACGCAGCACCCGGCCCAGCGATAGCCCCATTGCCAAGTTCATCACCATATCAAATCCCAACACACGGGATATGGCATCGTGCACCGAGTTTACCCGGCTGGGAGCCGCGTAAAACGACGACGATGCCCAGCTGATGACTTGCGCTGCAAGGCTGGGATCGCTCTCCACGATGTCTACCAGATCAGCCATTACAGAATTGGGATCTGTGCGCAGGCGAATAATACGGCGGGCCGTTTCCGGAAGCGGCGGTAGCTCCAGCGTGTCTTCCAGGCGTTGGCGTATCCGCAAACTGGAAAAGCGCTTGATGGCAAAATGAACCTGCTCGCGATCATTCCCGTGGTCTGCAATAGCCTCGACCAGGGGTGCTACAGCAACTGCGCAGTTCAGGCGACCGGCCTCGCCGCACAGATCCATAAAATCATGTGCGGGCATAACCATGGCCAAGTGAGGATTTTGCAACATCAGGGCCACTGCAGAGCCCGCATCTACCGCCGAATCGATAACCGTACGCCAACCAGTCAGAGCCGGCAGCGCAGGCAGCTCAGACAGTTCAGACAGCCCCAGCCGGCTACACAGCCTTTGCTGTTCGGCAGCAGGTAGCAGTGTGTAACTATGGCGCAAATGTGTATTCAGCGCTTCAAGGTCCAGCAAGTCACAACTGCGGTAGATTACCTGAAGCTTATGGCAGCCGTCGCTCAGCAACACCATTCGCAGCAGTTGATCCGGGTCGGCTTTATCGACGTCCCGCAATGCAATGCTGGTTGCGCATTCACCAAGAGCCTGGCGAACCGTAGCCGGAACTTCCATTGGGCATAACCTCGTATTTACCATTCTTCTGTTATCACAGTAGCCCACCTAAGGATAACAACGTAGCCTTTCATTAAATGCAGACGAGATTTAGACTTCACCGTAGCGGGTTTTTTCACCCAACCAGCGCCGCACCAGCCCCTGCACCGCGACTTTATTGCCCATAAGTCGCGGAGCTATTTCACGAACCACTTCAATCCAGTGCTGATCGCGCTCGAAATCAGCCAGCCTGAACTGCATCATGCCGGTCTGGCGAGTACCCAGAACCTCACCGGGACCACGAAGTTCAAGGTCTTTTTCCGCAATCACAAAACCGTCTTGGCTGTCGCGCAGGGCCTGCAGCCGCGCTTTACTGTTGAGCGATAACGGTGGATGGTACATCAGCACGCAGTAACTGGCCTGTTCGCCACGCCCTACACGGCCCCGCAACTGATGCAACTGGGCCAGACCCAGGCGTTCAGGATTTTCAATAATGATCAGCGACGCGTTGGGCACATCCACTCCCACCTCTATTACGGTGGTGGCCACTAGAAGGTCTAACGCACCGCTCTTGAATTGTGCCATAACTTCCGCTTTTTCTTGACTTTTTAATCGCCCATGAACCAGTCCGATGCGCAGGTTTGGCAAGCGTTCGGCGAGTTCAGTCGCACTTACTTCTGCCGCCTGACACTGTAACACCTCAGATTCTTCAATCAGTGTGCACACCCAATATGCCTGCCGCCCGGCCTGACAGGCATTGCGTACTCGCTCTACCACATCGTCACGGCGCCCGTCGGGCACAACAATCGTTTCGATGGGTTTGCGCCCTGGAGGCAGTTCGTCAATGACCGATGTGTCCAGGTCGGCGTAGGCGCTCATAGCCAACGTACGCGGAATGGGCGTGGCCGTCATAATCAACTGATGGGGCGCCAGCGCGCCGGCGGCGCCTTTTTCCCGCAATGCCAGACGTTGATGCACGCCAAAGCGGTGCTGCTCGTCAATAATCACCAAAGCCAAACGGTCGAATGCCACGTCGTTCTGAAACAGCGCGTGGGTGCCAATAGCAATGCCAGCGGCACCACTTGAAAGCGCCGCCATGGCTTGCGCGCGCGCCTTGCCTTTCACTTTGCCCGTCAGCCAGGTGAGTTGGATGCCCAGCGGCGCAAGCCAGGCGCAAAAATTTTGGTAGTGCTGTTCCGCCAGAATTTCAGTGGGTGCCATCAACGCCACTTGAGTGCCCGCTGAAATGGCCTGCAAGGCCGCCAGCGCCGCGACCACGGTTTTGCCAGAGCCAACATCACCTTGTACCAAACGCAGCATCGGTAGTGGCTGGGTGAGGTCTTGGCGGATTTCCTGAAGCACCTGGCGTTGAGCGCCGGTTAGGCGAAATGGCAAAGACTCTAGAAAGCGCTCGCTTAAATCGCCCTGCGGCAGCAACGGCAGCGCCTGGCGCGTCTGAATCTGTTCGCGCACTTGCAACAGACTTAACTGATGCGCCAGCAGTTCTTCCATCACCAACCGCTCCTGGGCCGGATGGCGTCCTTCCAGCAATTGCGCCACCGAAGCACTAGCCGGTGGTGAATGCACCAGTTCTACTGCGGCAGTGATAGTCGGTAACTGATAGTCCACCAGTACCCAGGGCGGCAGCCAGTCGTAAATGGGATAACGCTTCAAATACGCTACCGCCTGCTGGCACAAAGCCCGCACCCGAGGCTGCTGAATACCCTCGGTAAGTGGGTATACCGGAGTTAATGTGGCACTGCCTTCATCCGCCATAGGCGTCGGATGGGTCTGATATTCGGGGTGGTACAGTTCGTAGCCGGAACGGCCCGCCCGCACTTCGCCAAAACAGCGCACCTGGGTGCCGTCGGCAAACTGGTTCTTCTGGGCCGCGTTAAAATGAAAAAAACGCAGACTGACAAAGCCGCTGTGGTCTTTGAGAGTGACCTGCAAGCTGCGGCGCCTGCCCATCACAATGTCGGTTTTCATGACCTCACCTTCCACCACTGCCACGTCGCCAATGCGCAGGCTGCCCATGGCTGTAATGCGGGTGCGATCTTCATAGCGGTGAGGCAAGTGAAACAGCAAATCCTGAAGCGAGGCGATACCCAGCTTGCCCAGCTTTTCTGCAAGTGCGTTGCCAACGCCCTTAAGCTGAGTGACCGGTATATCGTCCAGTGCCATCATCGCCGGCCTAGCCCTTAGCCGCTGCTGGTTTAGCGGCACTGGCCTTTGCCACAACCCGGCACTGGCTCGCCGCCAGCGACAGCACGTCAATCGCTTTGGGCCGCGGGAAAGTCACCCTCCAAGCCAGAGCTACGGTCCGAAATGGCACGGGGGCAGCAAATGGCCGAACCGCAAGCACACCTTCGTGATAGCGCATACCGGTTGCCGCTGACAGCGGCAAAACGGTCACACCCAGGCCCGAGGCTACCATATGGCGAATGGTTTCCAGCGAGCTGCCTTCGGTCACCAGCGTGGGGCCATTGCCTTCCCTGCGCCGGGTAACGGTTGCAACCAAAAGCGGGAAGGACTCCAGCACTTGGTCGCGAAAGCAGTGCCCCGGCCCCAACAGCAGAAGCTGCTCTTGCGCCAACTGCTCCGCGGTAATTTCATCGCAGGCGGTCAGCGGATGATCTGCCGGCAGTAGCACCACAAAGGGCTCGTCATAAAGCGGCAGGGTAACCACTTCGGCTTCCTCGAACGGCAGCGCCACAATAATAGCGTCCAATTCTGAATGGCGTAGTTTCTGGCGCAGACTCGCGGTGTAGTTTTCTTCTATATACAACGACATATCTGGCGCTGCTCGCCGCAACTCCGGCAGTAAATGCGGAAATAGGTAGGGACCTATGGTGTAAATGGCTCCGACCTTTAGCGGAGAGCTAAGCTGGTTTTTGCCATCCTGGGCCATGTCTTTAATCACACCCACCTGGTCCAGCACCCGCTGCGCCTGCTCAACAATGCGCAGCCCGCTTTCGGTGACCCGAATATTGCTTTTACTACGCTCAAACAATGGGATACCCAACTCTTCTTCAAGCTTTCGTACCGCCACACTAAGGGTGGGCTGACTAACGTGACAGCGCTCCGCGGCGCGGCCAAAATGCCTTTCACGGGCAAGCGTAACAACGTATCGTAACTCGGTAAGAGTCATGGCGGGCTCCGGTGCTGAACAACGTTCGGTGTCTGATTTATCTATGGTTCAAAGCATAAGGATTGATATTGTCTATGGCAATCGCTGAAGGCCTGAAAAAACAACGAATTTTGCTGGCAGGGTGCGGCAATCTGGGGGGTGCCATTGCCACCCTGCTGCTGCAATCCGGGGCTGAGGTGTTTGGTCTGCGCCGCAGAACGGATCAACTACCCCAAGGTGTTACGCCGATAACCGCAGATTTGACCCTACCGGAAACCCTGAGTGACAAGCTCCCGCCACAGCTAGATCAGGTTATTTATTGCCTGACACCGTCGGATTATACCGAGCAGGGCTACCACGCAGCCTATGTAAAAGGCCTAGAAAATCTGCTATGGGAATTACAGGGCCAGACACCAAACCGACTGTTCTTTATAAGCAGCACCGGGGTTTATGGGCAAAACGATGACGGTTGGGTGGATGAGAGAAGCCCTACGCAGCCGAGCGGGTTCAGCGGCCAGCAGGTATTGCTGGGAGAGCAGACCGCGCTGGCCAGCAGCATGGCCGCCACAGTGGTCCGGTTCAGTGGCATTTATGGCCCGTCGCGCCAGAGTTTTTTGCAAGCAGTGATTGATGGGCGGCTGAATCCACCGGCCCACTCTAATTACAGCAACCGCATTCACGAGCAAGATGCTGTTCGGGCTATGGTGTATTTAAGCACCATGGCGGCGTCTGGTGAAACCCTGCAGGCCTGCTATCTGGCCAGCGACTGCGAGCCGATACGGCTGGATCAAGTGGTGCGATGGGTTCGCCAGCATACCGATTGCGCAGAACCGGCAGAGGGCGCTCGCGATGGCAGCCGGGTGGGCAGCAAACTGTGCAGTAACCGGCGTCTGTTGAAAACCGGATTTGAATTCCGGTATCCGGACTTCCGCGCCGGATACCGTGAACTGATCGGTCAGCGCAAGGGCGCTTAGGTCAACACCATCACCGCTTCCATTTCGATGGGTACGTCTTTTGGCAGCGCAGCAACGGCCATCGCTGCGCGAGCCGGGTAAGGCTTTTGAAAGTAGGTGGCCATGATTTCGTTCACAACCGCAAAATTAGCCAGATCGATCATATAAATGTTCAGCTTGACAATGTCCTGCAATGAGCCACCGGATGCCACACAAACCGCCTTCAGGTTGTCGAATACCTGACGGGTGTTTGCCGCAAAATCGCCCTGTATCAGTTCCATGGTTTCTGGCACCAGCGGAATCTGACCAGAAATGTACACGGTGTCACCAGCCTTTACAGCCTGAGAATAAGGCCCGATTGCTTGCGGTGCATTTTCGGTTTCAATAATCGATTTGTTGGTCATGGTTATTTATATCCCTGTTGTTAATAAATAAAAATCCTCACCCGCCATAACGCCGGGTGTCAAATCTGGCAAACCTACGATAACAGAGACCTAGGTGCCTTTAGTAGCGAACCCGGCTGATGTGGGTAACCGCCCGAATATTGCGTACCCGTCGCATTACCCGCGCCAGATGGTGTCGGCCGGTCACGTGTACCACCAGGCTGACAACGCCAAAACGGGCATTTTGATCTTCCACGTTAATGCGCTCAATATTGCCGTCGGCCATTGCTACTGCATTGGCCATCTCCGCAATAATGCCACGCTGCCGCTCCATTTCCACCCGCAACTCTACTGAAAACTGATCGGTAATATCCTTCGCCCATTTCAGATCAGTCAGCATGGCCCTGCCCTGCTCGTCGTCTGGCAGATGTGAGCAGGTATCCGAGTGAATCAACATGCCATTACCCGAATCCATGATGCCCACAATCGGGTCACCGGGAATGGGTTTGCAGCAACTGGCAAATTTCAGCAGCAGGCCGTCTGAGCCGCAAATGGTTACCGGGCCCTGACGCCCACTCTCTTCAATCGCGCTAGCCGCTGGGGCATCACCCTCTGCTTCGGGCGCGCCCACCACCAACTGGCGTGCCACCAGAAACGCCATGCGGTTGCCCAGGCCAATTTCGCTAATCAGATCCTCGAAGCTGTTAACCTGATTGTGAGCCACAACCCGCTGTTTCTGAGCCTCTGTAATGTCACCCAGACGCGTATTAAAGCCCTTCAGAGAACGCTTAAGCAGCGTATGCCCCAGTTCCAAAGACTCGGCATGCTTATCGCTTTTAACCACATGACGAATACTGCCACGAGCCTTGCCGGTTACCACAAAGTTGAGCCAAGCCGAATTTGGCCTGGCGCCGGGCGCGGTAATGATTTCCACCGTTTGCCCGCTTTGCAGAGGCTGGCTTAGCGAGCCCAGGTTACGGTTGATACGGCAAGCCACAGTGGCGTTGCCAATATCGGTATGGATGGCATAGGCAAAATCCACCGGCGTGGCACCGCCGGGCAGTTCCATGATTTTTCCGCGCGGCGTAAACACGTAAATTTCGTCAGGAAACAGGTCTTCTTTAACGCTTTCAATAAACTCTAGCGAATCATCAGCGCGCTCGCGCATTTCCATCAGGCCTTTCACCCAGCGGTCTACCCGGGCCTGGTTTACGCTAGTGCCGTTAGACGGCTCATTCTTGTACAGCCAATGAGCGGCAATACCGTTGTTGGCAATGTTCTCCATTTCTTCGGTGCGAATCTGAACTTCGATATTCACGTGCATACCAAACAAGGTGGTGTGCAGCGACTGATAGCCGTTAACCTTGGGCATGGCGATATAGTCTTTGAAACGCCCGGGCATGGGCTTATACAAGCTGTGCACGGCACCCAGGATTCGATAACAATCGTCTTCGTTGTCAGTAATGATACGAAACGCGTATACGTCCATGATTTCACGGAATGATTTCTGCTTGAACTTCATCTTGTTGTAAATGCTGTTCAAGTGTTTTTCGCGCCCTAAAATCCGGCCGGGCATGCCCCGCTCTTCCAGCTTTTCGTGCAGGCGGCCACGAATTTCATCAATGATTTCCCGATGGCTGCCGCGCAGCTTGGTCACTGCTTTGGAAATGAACTTCGAACGCATGGGATACATCGTCGAGAACCCGAGGTCTTCCAGCTCCGTCGAAATGCTATGCATGCCCAAGCGATTGGCGATGGGTGCGTAAATGTCCAATGTTTCAGTCGCGATGCGTTTGCGCTTTTCATAGGGCATGGGGCCCAAGGTGCGCATGTTGTGCAGGCGGTCCGCCAGCTTTACCAAAATCACGCGAATGTCGCGGGCCATGGCCAGCGTCATTTTCTGGAAATTTTCGGCCTGGGCTTCGGCGCGGGTGCGAAATTCAATCTGCGTCAGTTTACTGACACCATCCACCAGCTCAGCAACATCCTCACCGAACTGGTCAGCGAGCGCATCTTTGGGTATGCCGGTATCTTCAATCACATCGTGCAGCATTGCGGCCATCAGGCTTTGGTGATCCAACCGCATTTCAGCAAGAATGCGGGCGACGGCCAAGGGATGGCTTATATAACGGTCACCACTCTTGCGCATTTGCCCTTCATGGGCCTGTTCCGCAAAATAATACGCTCTGCGCACCTGATTGATGCGATTGGTGTCCAGATAGCTGCTCAGCTCTCTGGTTAACATGTCTACCGCTGCTTCTGATGACACCGTGCCCTCACTTATTTATGATCCCCGGAAACAAAAAAACCCGAATGCATGCATTCGGGTCCTTCCATAGTCCTTAAAGCGCGCTGCTATAGTGACACTATAAAACCGTGCGGACAGATTTCAATGCCCTATTACTACTCGTCTAAGTCTTCGGTCAGTAACGAACGGCTGACCAAACCCGCAGCGATTTCACGCAGCGCGATAACAGTCGGCTTGTCGTTTTCTGGCGGAACCATTGGCTCTGCACCTTTGGTGGCAATCTGGCGCGCGCGCTTGGTAGCCAGCATCACCAGCTGAAAGCGGTTATCAACGTGTTCAAGACAATCTTCAACGGTAACTCGTGCCATGATTTCCCCGACAAATAGAATGACTAATTTTGCAGACCAGCCAGTGTACTGCCAGGCGATCAATTTGTATACCGTAAAAGCCCTTACCCGTGCAGCCCGCGATGATTGCAAAGCCCGGCCAAAAGCGCAGCATGGCGCTGCTGCTGCACGTTCATACGCAAACGCTGACCGCGAACAATGGCTAGCAAATCCGCCAGGGCATGGTCGAAATCGTCATTAACAACAAGATAATCAAACTCGACGGCATGGCTACACTCATCTTCAGCCTCCGCCAAACGCCTCTCAACCACCTCCACGCTGTCGGTCCCACGGCCAATCAGGCGCTGCCGCAGTGTTTCGGCAGACGGCGGCACAATAAAAACACTCACACAATCTGGTTGCAAGCGCCGAACCTGCTGGGCTCCCTGCCAGTCAATTTCCAGCACGACATCACGCCCCGCCATAAGAGCCTGGCGCACCCATGACTTCGACGTACCGTAGTAGTTGCCGAACACGTCTGCGTGTTCCAGGAAATCCCCGCCACCAATCATAAGCTCGAATTCGCTGCGGCTGACAAAATGATAGTTCACGCCATCCTGCTCACCGCTGCGCATCGCGCGGGTCGCGTGTGATACCGACACCCCAAGCTTTTCATCGTGCTTCAGCATTTGCGCTACAAGGCTGGTTTTACCGGCCCCGGAGGGGGCAGAAATAATAAACAGGGTGCCCTGCTCTCCGGCATGACTCATGCAAATAACTCCCAGTCTGAAATGGCGGCCCGTCAGCAGAACCATTAAAACGAAATTATACGGCCTTTGACCCGGCACCGCACCCCAGCGCACCCGAACTGCTGCTACTGGCGCAATCAAGTCACCTCAGTTTCACCGCGCATCGCCGGCTTTTACAACTCGGCAGACGCCGGCGACGTTCGGCCGTAGAACAGCTGCGACGTCAGGTCGTTCAGGCGCATGTTTTCGTGCTCGCCGTAGGTCAGCACCGAGTTAATACGTGGCAAGCTACCCTTCACCAAGGTAACCCGATGCATGGCACAGTTGCCTTGAAAAAACGCCAAAGTACCCGGCGCAGCGGACTGCACTGTTATTCGGCTGCGATCACCCTGCAACACTTTTGTCACATCGTCGTGTCGCTCATCCTGTTTGGTGCGCAACTCCGGCACGTACTCAAAGTCTCCGCCTTCTTCGGCGCGCTGATACATAACCGTGACGGAGAATTCGCTGCGATCAAAGTGCCAACCCAACTCTTCACCGGGGTGGAAGCGGGTAATCTGTAGCGCGTCCAAGGGGTCGGCGCTGCGGAACAACACCGACTTTTCCAGCACTGCAGCGATAAAACGCGTCAGATCGTCTGACTCGTACAACCGTCGCAGTGGCGCCTGGTCTGGAATCTGATCGTAAGCAATGCCGTGTTTGGCAGAACGTTCCTGATGGGCTAACGGGTGATGCGGTTCGACGCTGTTGTCAAACGCTTCAAAATAGACGTTGTGACGATTGTTGCTGACCCAAGCGCTGCGCTCAAGGCGATTTGCAAGCTGCACCATTTCGGCAACCGCAATCGGTTGTAAAAAACCCGGTAAGGTGCAACAGCCGTCTTGCGCCAGCACGCAGCGACAGTTATTTATTAATGCCCGACCTTCGTCACTGTCCAGCCGGTGTATCGGATAGCGGGTCAGATCGACAACATCGGCATAGGTGGGCAAAGTGTCGCTTACGGTGTGTAACATACTCTGACCCTTTCCTTATTTGAACCACGGCGAAACAACAGGGTATAAACACCCTACTATCGGCTTATCTTTTCGGTTGCTGCGAAATAATGCCGCCTTCGGTAAAAAATACCAAGAACGTATCAGCAACCCGACTGACGCAACGCAACGTAAAACAACTTCGGGATTGCATGGCATTACTCCACATCATTTTAATGTGAGCATTACATCCAAAGTATGCGGAACACGCACGATATGACACCTCAGCAAGCACTGATCAACGTGGTCTGGTTCAAACGCGACCTTAGGCTGACAGACCACTCACCTCTGCACGTGGCCTGCCAATCGGGGCTGCCAATATTACTGCTGTACGTAGTGGAACCGTCACAGCGGCAGAACCCGCACCTTAGCCTGCGCCATTGGCGCTTTATCATTGAGTCGATCAGCGATATGAACAACCAGCTCAAACGCGCTGGTTGTGAGGCCGGCGTTACGCTGGTACACGGCGAATGCGTTGAGGCGCTGGAACAACTGCAACAACATCACCGTATTCACACCCTGTTCAGCCATGAAGAAACCGGCGATGCCAGCACCTTTGAACGCGACCAAAAGATAACACACTGGTGCCAGCAGCAGGGCGCACACTGGCAGGAATTCGCCACCAACGCGGTGATTCGAGGAGCGTTTAACCGCGATGGCTGGGACCGCCACTGGCAACAGGTAATAGGCGCCCCGCAGCAAAATGCTGACCTGCGGCAGCTTCGCGTTATACGCCTTACAGCCCTGCCCGACTGGCAGCCTCCCCACGAATGGCAGCGCCCCGATTCGCAGTTTCAAGCGGGCGGAGAGCTCGCCGCAAACCAGTGGATGGATAGCTTTTTCAACGCTCGGGGCCAATTTTACAGTGGCTCGGTATCTAGCCCCATTGCAAGTCGCACCCATTGTTCGCGGCTTTCACCCTATTTCGCCTTTGGCAATCTCAGCCTGCGCCAGGCCTATCAGACGTATCGCGCCAACCGACAAACCCCGGGCTGGGACCGATCACTGCGAGCTTTTGCCTCGCGGCTGCACTGGCACTGCCATTTCATTCAGAAATTTGAAAGCGAATGCGCCATGGAGCAGCGGCCCGTGAATCGTGGCTATCTGGCTTACCCCTACCGCACAGATGATGGCGTAAACGCCGACCTGGCAGCCTGGCAAGACGGCCGCACCGGCTACCCGCTGGTCGATGCCTGTATGCGCTGCCTGCACGCTACCGGCTACATCAACTTTCGCATGCGCGCCATGCTGGTGAGTTTTTTGTGCCATTTACTGAATATCGACTGGCGGCGGGGCGTACATCACTTGGCGCGGCTGTTTCTGGATTACGAACCGGGTATTCATTATTCGCAATTTCAGATGCAGGCTGGGGTCACGGGCATTAACACCATCCGGATTTATAACCCGGTACTGCAGTCGCAAGAGCAAGACCCAAAGGGCACATTTATTCGTCAATGGGTACCGGAGTTGGCAGAGCTGCCAGATACTTTATTGCATAAGCCTTGGTTACTGACGCCGATGGAAGAACAGATGTTCGGCCTGCACATTGGTGACCACTACCCGGCACCGCTGTTCGAACTCGCACCGGCATCTGCTGCTGCTAGAGATCGCTTGTGGGATTGGCGCAGCAGGCCGGACGTAAAACAGGAAGCCGAGCGGGTATTACAACGCCACGTAAATGCCCCCGGCAGTAACAACTTCCATCAAAGAAGACGCTAATGACCGCCAAAAAACCTCTGCCGCAAAAAACCTGCCCCACCTGCGACCGCCCGTTCCACTGGCGTAAAAAGTGGCAAAGCTGCTGGGAACACGTAGTGCATTGTTCAGAACGCTGCCGACGTAATCGTAATCGGGGTAAAACCGGCTAAAAAGCAAACCAAAGGCGTTCTAATTCGGCGGGTCTGCCCGCTCGGCGCTGGTGGTGTTCACGCGAAACCAGCCGGCTATGGCGTAGCGGTCTCGCTTGGCAGGAAGGACTTCGTGGGGAAACTCTTCACTAAGGAAGGCCACGAAGGTGCCCATGTTGGGAGTTACTTTCAGCACGTTCTGACTCCGTTCGCCGTGATGGCTATGATCGCTGTGATAAAGAGCCAACTCGCCGCCATCGTCCGGCATCCAGTCCGGATTCAGGTACAGCACCACCGACAACACCCGGTTTGACTGCCCTTTGAAAGCATCCAGGTGCTTCTTATAAAAGTCACCCGGCGCATAGTGCGAAAAATGACTTTCAAAAGAGAATAAACCGAGAAACAAACGGCGATTAAGATATTGCTGCAACTCGGCCGCCCAGTTCAGCCAATTCTCGCCCACAACCGTTTCGCGCTCGATCCAGCTTATGGTGTCACTTCGAATAAAATTGTTGACCATATGAGCTCGCTGCCGCCCTACGCCCGCGGGATCAAACTGATGGCTGGGCGTACTGCGCAGCTGTTGCCAAAGCCCGTCTAACAGGTTTGTGGGTACAGCGTTGGGTTTGATGCTGTAGCCTTTTTCCAGCAAGTCTGCCGCAATAGCCTCAAAAACGTGCCGACTATCACCTGTGCCACAGTCATCACCAACTTGAACCAGTGCACCCATGCGCTCATTCCCCGCTGCAATAGACCAAGCTTACTTCATGCTTTATTGCTAACCGCAAGCCAAAGGAACATCACTCTATATTCTGAACCTGCTCGCGCAGCTGCTCAATCCACACTTTCAGGTCCACCGCGGCGCGGGTCAGGCCTGCGTCAATGCTTTTGCTGCTCAAGGTATTGGCTTCGCGATTCAGTTCCTGCATCAGGAAATCCAGGCGTCGGCCGACGGCGTCTTCACTGGCCAGGGTATCGCGTACTTCAGCCACGTGGGCGTCCAGCCGATCCAGTTCTTCGGCAACATCGCTTTTTTGCGCCAACATCACCATTTCCTGAGCTATGCGTTCCGAATCGAGCTCTATTTTGGCTTTTTCAAAACGCTCGCGCAGCTGTTGCTCTTGAGCCTCAAGCAGCTGAGGCATACGTTCACGCACGTCAGCCACTTGGGCGTGTATGGCGACCAGACGCTGTTCCAAAATAGCCAGCAAGCGCTCGCCTTCACGTGTTCGTGCCGCCACCAGTTCGTTTACGGTTTGCTCAAACAAGCTGGTCGCTGCGGCTTTGGCCTCGGTGTAATCCTGCTCGGGCGTTGCCATAACACCCGGCCAGCGCAATATGTCCAGCGCACTGATATGGGCAGGGTTGTCCAGAATCCGGCTAATACGTTTGGCCGCGTCGTTCAGCGCTTGGGTTAGCGGCACGTCGATAGCGAAGCTGTGTTGGACCTGGTCGCTGGCGTGCAGCCGAAGACTGACGTCTACCTTGCCGCGCTTCAATTGTTTGCGCAGCTGTTCGCGAAAATCGTTTTCCAGCCCTCGCAGGCACTCCGGCAAGCGAAATGACGGCTCCAGGTAGCGATGGTTAACGGTGCGAATTTCGCAGGTGAGTACACCCCAGTCGCCACGAGTTTCCTGGCGCGCAAAGGCAGTCATACTTCGAATCATGATAACTCCAGCATCGTTTTATCGGCCTGATCAGCCAGGCTTTTACAGAGTCTATCAGGCTAGAGCGCCGAGCAGCGAACCGCAGTAAGCGGATTCCGCGGCGGCGCCACGCTGCTTGGGTCTGGCGGGTCGGAAGCCGGCACGGCCGTGCTATACTTCGCGCCCATTCATTTACACCAGCGGGCCTGCGGCCCAGACACGCTGATCATTAACCAATCAGGAATCTTTTATATGCGACCCAGTGGCAGAACCCCCGAACAACCCAGAGACATTCGCATTACCCGTAACTACACCCGTCACGCCGAAGGCTCTGTGCTGATCGAGTTCGGCGACACCAAGGTGATTTGTACGGCATCGGTGGAAAACAAGGTGCCGCCGTTCTTGCGCGGCGAAGGTCAGGGCTGGATTACCGCGGAGTACGGTATGCTGCCCCGCTCTACCAATAGCCGTATGGGGCGCGAAGCAGCCCGCGGCAAACAAGGTGGCCGCACGGTTGAAATTCAGCGCCTGATTGGCCGTTCGCTGCGCGCTGCGGTGGACTTAAAGGCACTGGGCGAGCACACCATCACCATCGACTGCGATGTTATTCAAGCCGACGGCGGCACCCGCACGGCCGCCATTACCGGTGGCTGCGTAGCGCTGGTAGACGCGCTGAATTTCTTGGTAGCACAAAAGCGCCTGAAGAAATCGCCACTGAAGCAGATGGTTGCCGCGGTATCCGTCGGCGTATTCAAAGGCAAACCGGTTGTGGATCTGGACTATCCGGAGGATTCGGTTGCGGAAACTGACATGAACGTGGTGATGACGGATAAAGGCGGCTTTATCGAAATCCAGGGCACGGCAGAAGGCGCACCTTTTGTTCAGGAAGAACTGGACAGCATGTTGGTGCTGGCAAAAAAGGGTATTGAAACGTTATTCGCGCTGCAAAACGAAGCGCTCAACGGCTAACTCAAAACTCAGGGTGTTGAGGGCCAGAGATTTGGCCCAAACCGGGGACGGATTTTAAATCCGTCCCCTATGTTCAAGGCCAACCTAAAATCCAATTTCAATGTCGTAATCCATCACTACCGGCGCATGATCGGAAAACCGCGTGTCGTCGTCAATCCAGCCATCTTGAATGGTCTTGCGAATACCTGGCGTAGCAATCTGATAATCCACCCGAATACCCGACTGCTTGCGCCAACCTGCAGCCCACTCCGGCCACCAGGTAAACTGATTGCTTTGTTTGTTAATATCCCGGAACGCATCAATGCTGCCCATTTCTTCAAACAGACGGTCTAGCCAGGCCCGCTCGTGAGGCAAAAAACCGGATACGTCCAATTTGTGGTAGCGCGGACTGGCATCGGTGACGTGATGAGCGCTTTGCAGGTTGGCACACACAATAAACTGCCGGCGTTTACGCAGGGTTTTTTGCATGTGTACGCCAAACGCGTCCATAAAATCGTCTTTACGATCCAGAACGGTCAGGTCATCCCCACCAATCGGGTCGTCTTCCAGACCAAGGGCACAGGGCGCCAGCACGCAGGCTACGGAGACCTTGTCGAAATCGGCTTGGATAAACCGGCCTTCGCGGTCAGCTTGCTCATTCGCAAAGCCATACATGATGGCTTTGGGGAAGTGACGAGTGTAAATTCCAACACCGCCATCTTCATTGTTTTCGCCGTCAATAAAATAGGCTTCATAGCCTTCTGGCACCAGCTGGCGGTCTTCAACCTCGTAGGCGCGCATGCGATGGTCCTGAACGCAGATAACGTCGGCATCCTGCCCTGCTATCCAGTCAAAAAAACCTTTTCCAACAGCCTGTTCAAGACCGTTGACGCTGATTGATACTACCCGCATACGTATTCCCTGATTCGGTTTGTGTGTATGATACCGATTTTGAGCAGATTTTAAAGACCAACAGCCCTAGAAGCCGCGCTATGCATGACTACCAGAAAAATTTTATCGAGTTCGCCATACAGCGCAATGTACTGCGTTTTGGCAAATTTACACTCAAATCCGGTCGCATCAGCCCCTACTTTTTTAACGCGGGCCTGTTCAATACCGGTAATGATCTTCTACAGTTAAGCCAAGCCTACGCAGCAGCCATTGAACGCAGTGCTCTGAATTATGACATTATTTTCGGGCCCGCCTATAAGGGCATTCCGTTGGCTACCGTAACGGCTATGGCGTTAGCAAAAGCGGGTAACAATAAACCTTTTGCCTTTAACCGTAAGGAAAAGAAAGATCACGGTGAAGGCGGAAGCATCGTCGGTGCACCACTGAACGGTAGGGTATTGATTATAGATGATGTCATTACCGCCGGCACCGCTATTCGCGAAGCAATTGAGATCATCCATCAGGCCGGTGCCAAACCGGCCGGGGTATTGATCGCACTGGACCGCCAGGAAAAAGGCAAAGGCAAATTGTCTGCCATCCAGGAAGTAGAACAGCAATTCGGCATACCCGTGGTCAGCATTATCGGGCTTGACCAGGTACTGGACTACATCAGTCGCAACCCCGCTTTCGGCCAACACGCTGATGCGGTGACGCGCTACCGGGAATCTTACGGAGTTTAACGAATGGCAAAACACTTGACCGCTTCACTCCTCATGTTCAGCCTGATTGGCACCAGTGCCATCAGTGCCACTTCGGTCCACGCCGGCATGTACCGGTATACGGATGAAAACGGCCAGGTGGTCATTGGCAGCAGCGTTCCACAGGAAGCAACGCAACGCGGCTATGACATTCTTAACAACAATGGGCGTGTCGTTACCATTATTGCGCCCGCCCCAACGGAACAGGAACTGGCCGAACGCAGCGCCGAGCAACAACGCCAAGACGCCCTCGATGTCCAACGCGAACAAGACCGAAAACTGCTGAAACGCTTCAGTCACCCAGATCAGGCGCGCAGCGCCATGAACCGGAAAGTTCGCGAGCTGGAAGGGCTGATCCGTCTGAAAAAAGGCAATATTACCGTCATCTCCGGGCAGTTAAACGCTGAACAGAGCCGCGCCGCCGATCTGGAACGCTCCGGGCGACAGATTCCCGAGGCGACTCTGGAGAAAATGCGGCGGTTGGAGACGCAGATACTGGATATTGAACAGGAAATTAAAACCCAGACCCAACACATTCAGACCCAACAGGACATTTACGAAATAGATATTCGCCGGCTGCAACAATTGACCGACAAAAAAAAGGAAGACTAAATCAGTCTCCCTTTTTTATTGGCATTCGCCGATTTCAGCCAACCCACACTCTTGGTGAGTTTACGG
Source organism: Marinobacter psychrophilus (assembly GCF_001043175.1). Lineage (NCBI taxonomy): Bacteria > Pseudomonadati > Pseudomonadota > Gammaproteobacteria > Pseudomonadales > Marinobacteraceae > Marinobacter > Marinobacter psychrophilus. The sequence continues at coordinate 641,001 of NZ_CP011494.1, read as the reverse complement.
GCCGTTGAACGCGATCAGACAGCGGCTGTGTTCTCAGTTTTCGCGTCGCTGGGTTTGGCCGGCTCAGCTTCTTCCGCTTTTACTTCTTTGCTATCTTCGGCCTTTTCAGCCTTGGCAGCAGCTGCAGGAGCGGCTTTGGCTTTCTTAGGGCTGCTCTTGCGCGCCGGTTTGGTAGGCTCAACCGCTGTTTTTACGTCTTCTGCGGTTGCAGCAACATCGATTGCGCCTTCTTCTACGACATCAGCGCTTTCAGCGACTTGCTTTTCAACGCGTGAGATCAGCTGAGAGGTGAACTCACCAACCATGCCGTTCAATTCACGCAGTTGGTCAAATGCGTTTTCGCTGTAACCGTAGTAGCTCTTACGCAAGGATTTTACGCTGTGAGTGCGAGCGCTTTCTTCAAGTTTTTCAGCCATATCGAAAGGCTTGGCAGACAAACGCTTCTGCTGCTTTTCAGCGGCGTCGATACCTTTGTTAACCATATCCTGAAGCTGTTGCTGATAAGTGGTGAGTACACCCATGGTAATTCTCCTGTGCTGCGCTTTTTGATCAAAAGTGTTTTCGATCGATGGGTGCAGGTTAAGGAGAAAAGTTAGAGTGTTCACACTAAAACCAAACATCGTTTACAAATTATTCTGCCAGCCCGGTTAACAACGCATTCATCACTACCAGCGGAATAGCACCCAGCTTGGCACCAGCATGCCGGATTCACTTTCACGGGCCCAGCCACCGTCGGCAGGCACCAGGTAGTATTCCGGCCCTATCTCTGGCACAACCTTTATTTCCATCACCTGGCCGTTCACCCGGTACTCGTAATACACCTCTTTTTCGCCGCTGCGGATAACAATCTGGGTGCCAGCGTTAGACGGCTGATAATCCGAGATGATCACCGGCTGTTTTGGTGTTTCCACAACGGTGTCGTCTAGATTGCCGGCTTCCTGAGCAATAACGGTCGCAACCGGCCAGGCCAGCAACACGAGTGGTAAAATGATTCTTTTCATATTCGTGACACCCTTTTGATCATTTGTTTACGGTGCATTTGTTACTATTAAGGTTACACAAGGCAACCCATGCTTCAACACGATTGCAGGCCCAGGCAGCTATGACTGAACAACACACTCCACCCGTGGTTCTTGTAGACGGTTCCTCTTATCTTTTCCGCGCTTACCACGCACTTCCTCCACTCATGACCAGCAAAAACCACCCAACCGGGGCCATCAAGGGCGTTATTGCCATGATACGCCGGATAGATCTGGATTTCCCCGGCTCCAAAATTGTGGTGGTGTTCGATGCCAAGGGCAAAACCTTCCGCAACGACCTTTACGCAGATTACAAAGCAAACCGTCCGCCGATGCCTGAAGACCTGGCTTTGCAAATTGAGCCCATTCACCAGATTGTCAGACACATGGGCCTGCCACTGCTGATTGTGGATGGCGTGGAAGCCGATGACGTGATTGGCACCCTGGCCCACGAGGCCACCAGCAAAGGCATAGATGTCGTAGTGTCCACGGGAGATAAAGACATGGCGCAGCTGGTAAGCCCACACGTGACCCTGATCAATACCATGACCAACACTCACATGGACGCCGCCGGCGTTGAAGAAAAGTTCGGCGTAACACCGGCACAGATCATCGATTACCTGGCCTTGGTGGGCGACAAAGTCGATAACATACCCGGCGTAAACAAATGCGGCCCGAAAACCGCGGTAAAGTGGCTGCAGGAATACCGCGACATTGACAATCTGATGGCCAACGCCGATAAGGTCAAAGGCAAGGTTGGGGAATACCTTCGGGATGCCAGGGAAACCCTACCCCTGAGCCGGACACTAGCCACCATCAAACTGGACGTAGAACTGGCGTTCGGGCTGGAAGATCTTCAGGAACGGGAGCAGAACAACAGCGCCCTGCTTGAGCTGTTCCGCGAATACGAATTGCGCAGCTGGATAAACGAGCTTGAAAGCCTAGGCGACCAAACAAAAGGCCCTGCCGCTGCGCAATCCGGTGCTGACCCAGGTACATCTGATCAAAGCGAGTCAGATCAAAGCGCGTCTAATCAGAGCGCCGCACATCAAAGCAGCCCGCCTGAACCCGCTCAGTCCCGCGACAAGCACTACAGCATTATTACCGACCAGGCAGAACTGGATGAATGGGTAGAGCGCCTGAACGCCGCAGAGCTGTTTGCCTTTGACACCGAAACCACCAGCCTGAAATATATGGCTGCAGAGGTGGTTGGCGTTTCATTTGCGGTGCAACCGTTTGAAGCGGCCTACGTGCCCTTTTGCCACGACTACATGGGCGCGCCCGAACAGCTGGACCGCGACACGGTACTGGCCCAGCTGAAACCGCTACTGGAGAGCCCCGATCATAAAAAAGTGGGGCAAAATCTGAAGTACGACAAAAACGTGCTGGCCAACCACGACATCTGTCTGGAAGGCATTGCCGAAGACACAATGGTGCAATCCTACGTGCTGAACTCGGTGTCCTCACGCCACAATATGGACGCCTTGGCTCTGCATTATCTGGGCGAGGAAACCACAACTTTTGAATCCCTGGCAGGTAAAGGTGCCAAGCAGCTGACGTTCAACCAGCTGGAGCTTGATAAAGCCGGCCCTTACGCCGCCGAAGACGCCGACATTACCCTTCGATTGCATCAGGCACTGCGCCCGCAACTAGCCGCCACCGGTAAGCTGCAGTCGGTGTATGAAGACATTGATTTGCCCTTGGTACCCGTGCTGTCGCGCATGGAGCAAAGGGGCACGCTAATCAGTGCCAGCACCCTACGCCAGCACAGCCAGGAACTGGCTGAACGCATGGCCGAACTGGAAACGGCCGCTTATGAAGCTGCCGGGGAGACCTTCAACCTTGGCTCGCCAAAACAGCTGCAGGTTATTTTTTATGAAAAGCTGGGTTTGCCAGTTCTCAAAAAAACGCCCAAAGGTGCGCCCTCAACGGCCGAACCGGTGCTGCAGGAACTGGCCCACCGCCACGAACTGCCAAGGCTTTTGCTGGAACACCGCAGCCTGAGCAAGCTCAAATCCACCTACACAGACACCCTGCCAGAGCTGATCCACCATCGCACCGGACGCGTGCACACGTCTTACCATCAAGCAGTCACGGCCACCGGGCGCCTGTCATCGTCAGAGCCCAATCTGCAGAACATACCCATTCGCAGCGAGCAAGGCCGACGCATTCGCCAGGCGTTTGTCGCCGAGAAAGGCTACAAGCTGCTAGCAGCAGACTACTCCCAGATTGAACTGCGCATTATGGCGCACCTGTCGGAAGACAAAGGCCTGCTAACCGCGTTTGCCAAGGGCGAAGACATTCACAAAGCCACCGCAGCGGAAGTGTTCGGGGTAACACTGGAAGAAGTAAACAGCGACCAGCGGCGTAGCGCTAAAGCCATCAACTTCGGACTGATTTACGGCATGTCGGCGTTTGGCCTGGCGCGGCAACTGGATATCGAGCGTAAAGTAGCCCAGCAATACATCGACCGCTACTTTGAGCGTTACCCCGGCGTATTGACATACATGGACAAGATTCGCAAACAGGCCCATGAAGACGGCTACGTGGAAACTCTGTTTGGCCGGCGCTTGTACCTGCCTGAGATCAACACCCGCAACAAGCAACTGCAGCAAGCAGCCGAGCGCACCGCGATTAACGCGCCCATGCAAGGTACCGCTGCCGACATTATCAAGCTCGCGATGATTGAAGTGGAGCGCTGGCTGCTGGCCGAATACCCGGACAGCGCCCGCATGACCATGCAGGTGCACGACGAACTGATCGTCGAAGTAAAAGAAGAAGTGGTAGAAGCAGTGCGCGAAGGACTGATCAAGCGCATGTCGGGCGCTGCGGAACTCGCTGTGCCCTTGCTGGTAGAGGCTGGCGTGGGTGATAACTGGGACCAAGCACACTAGTACTCTTTCTGGCTAACTAGTAAACCTACCGAGCCTCAAAAGGGGGCTTCTCCCTGAAAGCTCCCCCAGCCGGGGGAGCTACAATAGACAACCCAGCTTGGGGCATTTTCAGCCGCTCGCGCACTGAAATTGTGCGCATTTGCATCGTAAAACTTTACAAACCCCCGCTCTTCCGCACTCAACCCCCCGCCTTGGCCTCAGACTCCGGAATGGCACGAAATTCGCTGCCTCTTTCAAGTCGATCGTCGCCTGCTCACCATCGCACCGGTGGCGCCCATGTTGTGACACCCATAACGGTACCTGAAAATGACATCTCTAACCCGTGAGCGCAGCTGGTTACTTGACCGCAACCTGCTAAAACTTGTTTATCAGTGCCGCCGACTAATTAGATCCGAATTTGGAGTACAACTGCATCTGACAGAAGAACACCTAGAGCAGCATTTAGCAGCCTATGCCGGTAAAAGCAGTTCCCAGACGTTAGTCGATACCTGGGAGTGCCTGCTGGCCCAGGTGCCGGAACTGAGAATGAAAACGGAGGAACACTCCAAAAAAATCTATCGGGGAATAGACATTATCGATGACACAGAAGTAGCCAGGATAACGGGAGCAGGCCAAGAAGCGGACCTATCGCGGAAGAAAAAAATTATCTACCGCGGACAGGTACTAGGTTAAACCAGTCTGCTTTTATTTTTTTGAAATCAGTCGTTAAAAGGCTTTACTGACTTGCACCGAGGCACTCCAGGCGTCGAGCTCGTATTCGCCTTTGTAGTTTGAATCGCGCGCGGCCGGATCTTTCTGACTGGGGGCATCATATTGATAAACGAACTCGTCAATCTTTGGATCGTCTGTGAACAACAACGTGCCAACGGCGGCGTCCACCGTCCAGCCGCTTTGCGCGTCTTTCCACTGCGTACCCAGTGTTAGCCAATGACGGTCGGATGAAGGAACGCGGGCGGTTACGAATTCGTCGACCGGCGACTCATCCCACGCGTAGCCAGCCTTGAACGCCCATGTAGGCGTAGCTTGCCAGATTCCACCAACGTTGAACTGCCAGGTATTCTGCCATTTTTCAGTCACGTGACTGAGCGGTTGATCACCTGTACGCCCAAGAGCCTGAGATATCTGGCCACCGTCACCTTCCGTGCTGAACACGTCAAGGCCTTCGAACCGGCTCCAGCGCGCGTAAGTGGCGCCTGCAAGCAGGGTCACTGAATCGTTCAGCTGATGGCGAGCACCTACGGTAATGCTCTCCGGGATAGCCAGCGGCACATTGGCCCCTTCTTTCATCGTGATCGGCACAAATACGCCTGGCGCTTGCGGCTCGGGAAAACCACTTATTTCGGCATCGCCTTTCAACTCGAACTCGGTTCCGGTTTGTGCCGTCAGGCCAAATTGAGTTCGGTCAGATAGTTCATACAAAAAGCCAACGCGAAAGTTAACGGCAATATCATCGCCGTTAACATCAGAATAGGGCGCCCCGTAAGCCGCTTCGTAGTTTTCTGCCAGCATGCGAGCCGTGGCGTCACTAGTTTGCGCTGCAAACCCTGCTCTAATATCTTGAAACTTTGTCAGCCGAGCTTCGGCATACATGATGTTGATGCCCAGGCCCATTGACAGACCTTTGCCATTATTAAGAGCGATAGTAGGGGTAAAAGAAATCGCTGTTAGCTCGGTTTTATCGGCAAAGTAGCGGCCAGAAAAATCGTCATCGTAGTCCGCCGCCAACCCGTAAGGGGCATGGATACCAAAACCCACATCGATAGAGTCATTCACTTCGTGAGTCATAAAAAAGTTGGGCAGCACGGCCAAGCCGGCAATATCGCCACCGCCCGAGCCCTTAACTGGATCGCCTAATGCGTCCGTCGCAATAGTGCTGCCTCTTTTAGCTTCAGCATCAATATCCAGAACAGCCACACCAAATGACATATTGGTGCCTTTTAACTGGCTCATACCCGCCGGGTTAAAAAACACCGTGGATGCGTTCTCCGGATTTGCTACCGCACCCGCATTCGCCACGCCCATCGCGCTGGCGCTCTGCTCGTTAAGGGAAAAACCACCGGCATAGACAGTCGCGGGCGCTGCGATGACAGCCAGAGTGGTCAGGCGGATAGCAAGGGCAAGACGGGTCGATTTCATTTTATTGATGACTCCTGATTATGAACGGCCGGAGTATACTCAGGTGGTTGCGGCCGTCACAATTGCAATTGTCATCAATTGCTTATAACACATTCTTCAATACATTTTTGTGAGTGCTTTAATCCTGCTGAATGGTCAGCTTGTCCACCGAAGACGACAACTTGTCCGCCCCTTGGGCGTCGGTTCCAAGCTTTATCATCAAACGCAAATCGTTGGCTGAATCGGCATGTGCCAGAGCATCTTCATAAGTCACTGAACCTTCGGAATACAGCTCATACAGCGCCTGATCAAAAGTGCGCATGCCAATTTCGTTGGATTTAGCCATCAGATCTTTAAGCTTGTGCACATCGCCCTTGCGAATCAGGTCGGCCGCCAGCGGGGTATTGATCAGCACTTCAATAACCGCTTTCCGGCCCTTGCCGTCTGGCGTGGGCACCAGTTGCTGCGCCACAATGGCACGCAGATTCAGCGACAGGTCCATCCAGATTTGGCCGTGCTGTTCGGGCGGAAAAAACTGGATAATCCGGTCCAGAGCCTGGTTGGCGTTGTTGGCGTGCAGAGTCGCCAGGCACAAGTGACCGGTTTCGGCGAACTGTACCGAATATTCCATGGTCTGGCGGGTTCGCACCTCACCAATCAAAATCACATCTGGCGCCTGGCGCAGGGTGTTTTTCAGCGCCACCTCAAAGCTGTCGGTGTCTATGCCCACTTCGCGCTGGGTCACAATGCAACCCTGATGTTGGTGGATAAACTCAATCGGATCTTCAATAGAAATGATATGGCCGCGGCTGTTGTGGTTGCGGAAGCCAATCATCGCAGCCAACGAGGTAGATTTTCCTGTACCGGTGGCGCCGACAAACATGATCAGCCCGCGCTTGGTCATAGCCAACTCTTTGACGATGTTGGGCAGTGAAAGATCGTCAATTTCCGGTATCTTTACTTCAATACGACGCAGCACCATACCGCACTGATTACGCTGGAAAAACGCACTAACCCGAAAGCGACCAATGCCACGGGCGCTGATGGCAAAGTTGCACTCGTGAGTTTCATCAAACTCAGCGCGTTGCTTGTCGCTCATGGCGCCGTAAACTAACTCGCGAGTCATATCGGGTGTGAGGGCAGTCTTTGTGACAGGCCACACCTTACCGTTCACTTTCATACTGGGCGCAACGCCGGCGGTAATGAACAAGTCCGAGCCGCCTTTCTCAACCATCAGCCGCAGTAGCTTTTCAAATTCCATCTTCATCACCTTTTTGTGGGTGCGCCCACGCGCCCGAGTCGTTTTGTCTCAGCTGGAGAAGATCCTGTCCAGATTAAAAGGCATCGGGCATTTTTGCTTTCAAACGCGCTTGTTCGCGTGAGATAAGACCCTTTTGCAACAGGCGTTCCATACACTGGTCCAGGGTCTGCATGCCCAGCGAGCCGCCCGTCTGTATCGACGAATACATCTGCGCGATTTTGTCTTCACGTATCAAGTTGCGAATAGCCGAGGTGCCAATCATGATTTCGTGGGCAGCAATACGCCCGCCGCCCATTTTCTTCATCAGGGTTTGCGAGATAACCGCCTGTAAGGATTCAGACAACATCGACCGCACCATGGATTTTTCTTGGGCCGGAAACACGTCAACCACCCGGTCAATGGTTTTTGCCGCCGAGGTGGTGTGCAGGGTACCAAATACTAAGTGGCCGGTTTCAGCTGCCGTCAGCGCCAGACGAATCGTTTCAAGGTCTCGCAGTTCACCCACCAAAATAATGTCCGGGTCTTCCCGCAGCGCCGAGCGCAGTGCTTCATTAAAGCCTAGGGTGTCGCGGTGCACTTCGCGCTGGTTAACCAGACACTTTTTTGATTCGTGCACGAACTCAATGGGATCTTCAATGGTCAATATGTGTTCGTAACGGTGGTCGTTGATGTGGTCTACCATGGCCGCCAGCGTGGTCGACTTGCCAGAACCGGTGGGCCCAGTTACCAGAACCAAGCCCCGTGGCACCGCGCAAATGTCTTTGAAGACCTGGCCCATGCCCAGGTCTTCCATGGTCAGCACCTTCGACGGGATGGTCCGGAACACCGCACCGGAACCGCGATTCTGGTTAAAGGCGTTGACCCGGAAGCGGGCAACCCCCGCCACTTCGAACGAGAAGTCGGTTTCCAGGAACTCTTCGTAATCTTTACGCTGCTTATCATTCATGATGTCGTAAATCAGGCCATGCACTTCCTTATGAGGCAAAGGCGGCAGGTTGATACGGCGTACATCACCGTCCACACGAATCATCGGCGGCAAGCCAGCAGAAAGGTGCAAGTCCGACGCACCCTGTTTCGCCGAGAAGGCAAGCAGTTCAGTAATATCCATAGAGTACCCCGGGAGTTTTTCTTTTTCGCCGGCTGCCGTAACCGGCCTATCAAAACCGGTGATCACTTGGCATTTCAGTGACCTGCAGGTAACGTGTAAGCTACCTTAAGCTGTACAAGCAGAGCGATTTCACACCATGAGCAGCATAGCAGACAACATCAATAGCGTAACCCAGCGTATCGAGAAAGCAACACTAGAAAAAGGTCGAAAACCTCATTCTGTGCGCTTGTTGGCGGTTAGTAAAACCCGCCAGGCGGACGAGTTGCGTGAGGCCGTAGCAGCAGGCCAGCAGGATTTCGGTGAAAACTATCTGCAAGAGGCGCTGGATAAGATAGCGAACCTGCAGGATATACCAGAGTTACGCTGGCATTTCATAGGGCCGATTCAATCCAATAAAACCGCACAGATAGCGTCTGCGTTTTGCTGGGTACACGGTGTTGAACGCCTGAAAATAGCCCGCCGCCTAAACGACCAGCGCGACACTGCTTTGCCCCCCTTGAATATTTGCCTACAGGTTAATATTGATAATGAACCCAGCAAATCCGGCTGCTCGCTGAACGAATTGCCAGCGCTGGTAGCCGCGATTGCCGAACTGCCGCAGCTGACATTGCGCGGGCTTATGGCGATTCCAGACCCAGAGCGCGGAGAAGTTGCATTACGCAAAAGCTTTCGGGCCATGAACAATGCCTTGATCCAGTTGCGCCAGGATCAGCCCGGCGCCGGGCCCCTGGACACCTTGTCTATGGGCATGTCTGACGATCTGGAGCTGGCCATTGGCGAGGGGTCGACCTGGGTAAGGGTAGGCACAGCGGTGTTTGGTCCACGCCAGCAAAAGAGCTGAAAACATCGGTTCCTGTTATGATCTGTAGCAGGCACAACCATTTTTCGATTGGGTCCAACCCTGGAGTGAATCTTGAGCAAATCACCGACCATTTCATTTATTGGTGCCGGTAATATGGCGAGCGCGATTATTGGCGGCATGCTGGATAATGGCTATAAAGCCGGCGCAATTTGGGTCAGCGCCCCAGACGACGAGCATCTGCAAGGCTTGCGCAAGCGTTTCGGCATCAGCGTAACCACCGACAACCGCTACTGCGCCCAACAATCTGACGTTGTTGTATTGGCGGTAAAGCCTCAAGTAATGGCCAGTGTGTGTGAAGATATTGCCGCGGTGGTGCGCAATACCCGGCCACTGATGGTTTCAATCGCCGCAGGCCTGACCGCCGACACTATCGACGGATGGCTTGGCGGCGGCGTACCCATGGTGCGGGTGATGCCCAATACGCCGTCACTGGTGGGCAAAGGAGCCGCGGGCTTGTTTGCCAACTCACGGGTCAGCGAACAACAAAAAAACGACGTTGCCGCCATCTTTGACAGCGTAGGCTCTGCCAACTGGGTGCAGCAGGAAGAACAATTACACGCAGTAACCGCATTGTCTGGCAGTGGCCCCGCCTATTTTTTCTTAATCTTGGAAGCTTTGGAAGAAGCCGCCACTAACGCTGGCATGGCGGCAGAAACAGCCCGTGAACTGGCCATCCAAACCATGGCAGGTGCCGCAGAAATGGCAGCTCGCAGTGACCTGGAACCGGCGCAACTCAAACGTAATGTAATGTCACCCGGTGGCACTACCGAGCAGGCGGTGAATACTTTCGAGCAAGGCGGTTTGCGCGAACTGGTGCAAAAAGCCTACTCCGCGGCCTATACCCGCTCCCAGGAAATGGCCAAAGAACTGGCCGGTAAATAACCATAGCAAACGGAGACACCCGCTGATGCTGCCGAAGATTCTGCTCACAATTTTGTCGATCGCGTCGTCATTCTATATGACCTTGGTATTGCTAAGGTTTTTGTTACAGCTGGCGCGAGCCGATTTTTACAATCCCATTTCGCAGTTCGTGGTGAAGGTCACCAATCCTCCGCTGCGTGTTGTGCGCAAGGTGATTCCCGGCTGGGGCGGTATTGACGGTGCAGCTATCGTGCTGGTCATACTAATTCAGGCCATCACCTTTGCCTTGGTGTTGCTGCTGTATGACGCCGGCGCTGCGCTGTTCAATCCGGCGTGGTTATTGTCCTGGTCCGTGTTGAATGTGGCGGGACTGGTAGCAAGTCTGTATTTCTGGGCGGTGATTGCCGTCGTGGTTATTAGTTGGATCGCACCCGGCAGCAGCCACCCAGCGATACAGTTGGTGGCCCAGATTACCGAACCGGTAATGCGCCCGGTTCGCAAAGTGGTGCCATCACTGGGCGGTTTGGACCTGTCGCCTATTATTGTCTTTCTGATACTGCAGGTAGTTACTGTGATGATTAATCACATGAAGGTAGCCACCGGCATGCCAGCGCTGCTGGCAGGAATGTAACCCAAGTCTCATAATTGCATTTTTTAATAATCAAAAAAGTCGCAACGCTGCACCAGCCCGCTGAATCAATCTACTGATTCAGCGGGTTTTTTTATTTTTAAGGCCTTATTTCTGCCAACTTAATCATTTTTTCAAAATAAAATGTCGCTTGATGGGCTACATATTTTGCCCGTGTCAGTAGTAACATCAAAAGTCATGCGCCATGGCTTTCGCCTTTCGTTCCGGTGCGGCTCGAACATGCTCAAGGACTCTACGATGACACCTCATGGGGCCCTGTCTCACCAAGTAGAAATTTATCACAGTTGGAAAAAAGAGCTGATCCGGCAGATCGGCCGCTACCGTCTGTGGCTACAAGATAACCAACTTTTTTCTGACGACATCAGTGAGCGTATTCACGAAGGCCTGCAGCTTCTGATGGAAGACGAGCTAACCATCGCTTTTGTCGGCGAATATTCCCGCGGTAAAACCGAACTCATCAACGCTCTGTTCTTTTCAGACTTCGGTCAGCGCATGCTGCCCTCCCAGGCCGGACGCACCACTATGTGCCCTACCGAACTATTTTTTGACCGCATCCATCAGCAAAACTATTTACTGCTGTTGCCCATAGAAACCCGCATGGGAGAACTCTCATTGCAGCAGCTGCGGGCCCAACCCGAGCGCTGGTTAAAGCATGAGCTAGACCCGGAAACCCCGGACCAAATGCGTCAAATGTTAGAAGAAGTGGCGCGGGTAAAAAGCGTCACACTTGCTGCAGCACGCACATTGGGCTTCGACGAGCAAATGCTGGAGCTCGACCGTGCCAATCCGGGCCAGGTTCTAATACCGGCCTGGCGTAACGCGCAGATCAGCATTCGCCACCCGCTGTTTGAACGCGGCCTGCGCATTCTGGACACTCCAGGCCTGAACGCCTTGGGCTCTGAACCGGAACTGACCATCAGCCTGCTGCCAAAAGCCCACGCCATCATATTTGTACTCAGCGCCGACACCGGCGTAACCGCTAGCGATTTGGCCATCTGGCATGACTTTATTGCCACCGACCAAGCCGATCACCGTGCCGGTCGCTTTGCGGTGATGAATAAGATAGACATGCTGTGGGACGAGCTTCAAGGTGAAGCAATTACCCGACAAGCCATCGAAAGAGTACGCGATTACAGCGCCAACCATCTAGGTATTCAACCACAAGATGTGATTCCCGTGTCGGCCAAACAGGGCTTGATCGGGCGCATAAAAAACGATTTTGATCTATTCCAGCGCTCAGGGATCGAACAACTTGAAGAACTGATTATTCAGCGCATTCTGACACACAAAGAAAAGCTGATTAACAGCGACCTGGTCAATGACCTGCTCGCTATGCTTCAGAACAGCCAAGTCGCTCTTCATAGCCAGCTGAGCGCGATGCACGAGGAACAGCAGGCCTGCAGCGGGCCGTCCCCCGACAGAGCGCGGCTGAAACGGTTGGCGGAAAAAACCCAGATCGATTACGAGTTCTACCATAAAAAACTGATCATTCTGCGGTCAAGTCGCCGCCTGGTGGAGGCTCAGGGCGCAACCCTGCAAGGGCTGGTAGCTGCGACACATTTTGATGCCCAGGTGACCCAGGTGCGCGATAACATGTCCAAAAGCTGGACCACAATGGGTATGAACCGAGCAATAGATCAGTTTTTTGACGGTTTGGAAGGCGATCTTTCCCACCTGCTGACCGAAAGCAGGCTTGCGGAGCGCATGGTAACGGCCATTTACAAACGCTACAGCGATGACCCAGGTGCTCGCCACTTAGAGCCAACGCCCTTCCGGGCTGGCCGTCATGTAATCGCCATCCGCAAGCTGCGCCAGAAATCAGAGAGCTTTCGCAGCAACCCCCGCAATTTGCTCACCGAACAGTCAGTGCTGGTGCGGCGGTTTTCCAACCTGATGATTAACGAAGTGCGTAATCTCTATCTGATAGCGCAAAAAGACGCGGAACGCTGGCCACGACAAGCGCTACTGCCGGTGATGCAGTACACGCTTGAACAAAAACAACTGCTGCAACACCAAATCGGACGGTTAAAAGAGCTGGCAAACAATGATCGCCACGGCCGGGCCGAAACAAAGCGCCTTCAGGATGCCATCAGCAATCTGCAGCGCCAGCTAGAACTGGCAGAAGCCATACACCGTCAAATTCGCAAGCCCGCACCATCCCTCGCTCATCAAAAAGCAGTTAACCTTTCCAGCGCTAGGTGATTCACCGGCGGCAGTTGCAGCTCGCTGCTGCCGCCTTTACACTAAAACGCTCGAGCGCCGTTCCTCTGTGGCGCATCCGTATCTCTCGATTCCAGCCAGGAAGTCATCGCGCCAATGCCCGATCCATTGCCCGCAGATTCTGTTGGGCTTGTTACCCCGCAGACCTACCATTTTGATACACCGCTGGAGCTTGCTTGCGGCAAGGTGCTGAACCGCTATGAGCTGGTAGTGGAAACCTATGGCGAACTGAATGCCGGCGCCAGCAATGCGATTTTGATTTGTCACGCCCTTAGCGGCCATCATCACGCTGCTGGTTATCACAGCGCCGACGAACGCAAAGCAGGCTGGTGGGACAGTTGTATTGGTCCCGGAAAGCCCATTGATACCCGCCGTTTTTTTGTGGTGAGCCTTAACAATCTGGGGGGCTGCCACGGCAGCACCGGCCCCAGCAGCACCAACCCGGACACGGGTTCACTGTATGGCCCGGACTTTCCAGTTGTCACGGTAACTGACTGGGTCAACAGCCAGGCGCGGCTGGCCGACAAGCTCGGCATAGAATGCTGGGCTGCGGTGGTGGGCGGATCGCTAGGCGGCATGCAAGCACTGCAATGGAGCCTTACCTATCCCGAGCGCATACGCCACGCGGCAGTTATCGCGTCAACGCCGCGTCTGAGCGCTCAGAACATTGCCTTTAACGAGGTAGCGCGACAGGCTATTACGAGTGATCCGGAATTTCACGCAGGGCGCTACAGCGACAATTTTACGCTACCCCGGCGCGGTTTGATGCTGGCGCGCATGGTAGGCCACATTACCTATCTGTCTGACGCTTCCATGGGCGAAAAGTTTGGCCGTGAGTTACGTGAAACAGCCTACAAATTCGGTTACGACGCGGAATTTCAAGTTGAAAGCTATCTGCGCTATCAGGGCGAACGCTTTTCCGAATCGTTCGATGCTAACACCTACCTGTTAATGACCAAGGCCTTGGACTACTTCGACCCCGCCTACGAATTCGGTGGCGACCTGGCCAAAGCCCTGCAGGGCGCACGGTGCGAATTCCTGGTGTTGTCCTTCAGCACCGACTGGCGCTTTGCACCAGAGCGCTCTGAAGAGTTGGTTAAAGCCATGATCGCCGCACGCCGCAAAGTCAGTTACGCTGAAATTGATGCTCCCTGGGGCCACGACGGGTTTTTGATTCCCACGCCACGTTATACCGATGTATTTACCGCCTATATGGACCGTGTCGCGCGGGAGGTTGGAGCATGAGAGCCGATCTTGAAATTATCCAACAGTGGATAAAACCGGGCCATCACGTATTGGACCTGGGCTGCGGTGACGGCACGCTGCTCGATTTTCTGCAACGCGAACGCGGCGCAAGCGGTTACGGCCTGGAAATTAATCCGGCGTATATCACACACTGTATGAGCCGCGGCGTATCAGTGATAGAACAGAACCTCGATACCCAGGGGTTGGCCAACTTTGACGACAACAGCTTTGATGTCGTGCTGATGACCCAGGCCCTGCAAGCGGTCCGCCGGCCCGACAAAGTACTGGACGAAATGCTGCGTCTGGGCAACGAAGGCATAGTGACCTTTCCCAATTTTGCCCATTGGCGCCTGCGTTGGGGATTGGCATTGAGCGGGCGCATGCCCGAATCCGAAGCGCTTCCGTATAAGTGGTACAACACCCCCAACATACGGCTGTGTACGTTCCAAGACTTTGAAGCTCTGTGCCGCCAGAAAAGCATACGCATCACCAGCCGCAAGGTTGTAGACGGCCAGCACCAGAACAGCTGGGTGGCCCGTTTGTGGCCAAACCTGCTAGGCGAAATTGCGATTTACCGCATCACAAAGGAGAATTCACAATGATGATTGCCAAACATTCGATTTTTATACGCTCGGCTTTTGCGCTGTTAATTTTGTGCTTCGCCGGTTTGGCCCAAGCCGACAGCAAGAACTTCGGTGAATACACCGTTTCCTGGAGCGTGCTACCCAGCACCTTCCTGACACCGGAAATAGCGAAAGAAAACAAATTGCAACGCAGTAAAAGTATCGGCATTGTGAACGTTGCCATTATGCAAACCGGCGCCGACGGTACTTTGTCGCCGGTGGCTGGCCAGGTTGAGGGCCGAGTCACCAACGACATTCAACAAGTTCGCTTTCTGGCATTTCGCCGCATACAAGAAGGCAGCGCGATATACTTTATTGCCGAGTACCAGTATGGCACGGCTGAATTACTGACGTTCAATGTTACCGCGCGCCCAACGGGTCACGACCAAGAACTGCCTGTACGATTTTCCCAAGCTTTGTTTAACGACTAAGCCTCTAACAACTGAGCCTTCAATGCCCCAGACACTGGTTATTGCCAGCAACAACCCTGGCAAAATTGCAGAATTCAATGATCTTCTGGCCCCATTGGGGCTGGCGCCCGTTGCCCAAGGCGAACTGGGCGTGGGTGAAGCCGAAGAACCGGCGGTCACCTTTGTGGAAAATGCCATTCTGAAAGCCCGCCACGCGGCCCGTATTACCGGCCTACCAGCATTGGCAGACGACAGCGGCTTAGCTGTAGACGCCTTGGGCGGCCAGCCGGGTGTGCGCTCAGCGCGTTATGCCGGCGACGACGCCAGCGATGCAGACAACTTGAATGCGCTGTTAGTCAACATGGCCAATGTGCCAGACGGCAAACGCAGCGCCCAATTCCACAGCGTGCTGGTTTACTTGCGCCACGCCGATGACCCTACGCCGCTGGTGTGCCACGGCCAATGGCACGGCAATATATTGCGCCAGGCTTCAGGCGCCGGCGGTTTTGGTTACGATCCGATATTCTTTGTGCCTGAGCGCAACTGCAGCGCCGCTGAGTTAAGCCGCGCTGAAAAAGGCCAGCTTAGCCACCGCGGCAAGGCCCTAGCGATGATGGCCGAACAATTGAAGCGCGAACTGCTGGACGCCTCTTGAGCTTAGACCCGACACCTGCGGCCGTTGAGCCTGCGCTGAGCCTGTATCTGCACGTGCCTTGGTGCGTGCGCAAATGCCCGTATTGCGACTTCAACTCCCATGCTATTACCGGGGACATCCCTGAAAGCGCGTATTTAAAGGCGCTGCTGGACGACCTTGATCAGGATTTACACCTGGCCGCAGGCCGCATCATACAAACGGTGTTTATTGGCGGTGGCACGCCATCGCTGATGAGCGGTGGTTTTTACAGAGATTTGTTTCGCCAGCTAAAAACAAAGCTGGAATTTGCGGCAGACGCTGAAATCACCCTAGAGGCAAATCCTGGCACTCTCGAGCAGGGCCGTTTTGAGGCGTTCCGCGAGGCCGGTATCAACCGGCTGTCGATAGGTGTGCAAAGCTTTAACCCAGAGCACCTAAAGGTGCTTGGGCGCATTCACGACAGCCAGGCCGCCCACAACGCCATAACAGCAGCGCGCCAGGCCGGCTTTAACAACTTCAATATCGATCTTATGCACGGCTTGCCTGGTCAAACGCCTGAACAGGCACTGGACGATCTGGCTCAGGCCCTATCGTATCAACCACCGCACTTGTCCTGGTATCAACTTACGGTGGAGCCCAACACCGAGTTCTACAGCCAGCCACCAGAGCTGCCAGACGACGATCGGCTATGGGATATTTTTAGCCAAGGCGGCGACTACCTGCGCAGCCACGGTTTTACCGATTACGAGGTATCCGCCTGGAGCCAACAGAATATGGCATCGCGCCATAATCTGAATTACTGGACGTTTGGCGACTATTTGGCCCTGGGCGCCGGAGGACACGGTAAGATCAGTCAGCCGGATGGCCAAATTTTGCGCTACTGGAAAACCCGCCAACCGCAAGCCTATTTAAATCGAATAGGCAGCCGCACCGCCGGCAGTGAGGCGATAGCAGTGGCAGAGCGGCCGCTGGAGTTTCTGATGAACGCGCTGCGCCTTGGCGCGGGCGTGCCCGAAAACCTGTTTCAACAACGCACAGGTTTACCCTTAAGCACGATTGCGGTACAACTTGAAACATTAAGGCAGGAGGGTTTAGTGCACCCTCAACGCATTCAGGCCACCGAACTCGGCCAACGCTATTTGAACAGCCTGCTGCAGCGGTTTTTGTAGACGGCTGTAGTGATTGCAACGTGATGCCAGTGATGATGATGGCGGCAATAATCTCGGCGCCAGCGGCAAGGGAGCACACCCGATGAAATCTGCCCCAATTCAACGCACGCCTGACAGTCAGCGCACTCGGCGGCGCCTCTCTGAGCGACTGAAAGTCGGCTTTGCGCTGTCAGCACTTCTCGCTATCGCCCTGCTGCTGATCAACCAGTTGCTCCATACGCCCCAAGCGCCTCAAGGTATTGTTAATTTACAACTGGCCGGCAACGCCGCATATACCCGCGATATATTGCAAAGCTGGAGCCCGCAACAACAGGCGTGGGCTAGAATCTCGTTACTTTTAGATTTCTTAATGGTTGCGCTCTATTCCATTACCTTGTTTCTACTAACCCGCCGGCTTCTGATAGACCGCCCCGGTGTGCGCGAGCGCACAGCAGGCCGCTGGGTGCTTATTCTCTTTGCGTTGGCGGCCGTCAGCGATTGCATTGAAAACCTGTTGCTACTGAACAATTTGAAAGAGCCAAACGACCTGTTCAGCCTGGCTGCCACATTTTCTGCGCTGGTGAAATTTACCGGTTTGCTACTGGGCAGTGCAGGCCTAGTGATTATTCGCGCCGCCCGGCGACATCCGCTTACTCACGCGTGAACTGGCAAGCATGTTCAAAAACGACGGCCAACGAACCGTAACCGGGTGTTGTGCTGGCTGCTTATTAGTTGGTGCGATAAAACAACAAATCCCAGACACCGTGGCCCAGGCGTTCACCGCGTTGTTCAAATTTAGTCACCGGGCGGCCTTCCGGCTTTGGCGAGAAACCACCTTCAATCTGGGTGTTGGCGAAGCCTTCCGAATCAGCCATCACTTCCATCATGTGTTCGGCATAATTTTCCCAATCGGTCGCCAAGTGCAGAATGCCTCCAACTCTAAGCTTGTGGCGAAGACGTTGAACAAATTCCTGCTGCACCAAGCGGCGCTTATGGTGGCGCTTTTTGTGCCAGGGGTCCGGGAAAAACACCATTACCCGGTCAAGGCAGGCATCCGCCAGACACAGGTCGATCACATCGTTGGCATCAATGCTGTAAATGCGGATGTTTTCTAATCCACGATCAGCGATTTCTTTCAGCAAAGCACCTACGCCCGGCAGGTGCACTTCCACACCGATAAAGTCCTGCTCTGGCGCGGCCTCAGCCATATCCGCCAGCGAACGCCCCATACCAAAACCTATTTCGAGATTGAGCATGGCATCGCGGCCAAACACCTGACGCGGATCAATCATGCCGTGTTCTCGAGTCAGACCGAATTTGGGCCAGTTGCGTTCGTAGGCTTTGCGCTGGCCCTCAGTCATCCGGCCCTGACGCAACACAAAACTGCGTACACCACGGCGGGTGGTTACCGGGGACTCTTCGGAACGGCCGTTTTTGGCGTGATCCTTTGGGGTATTTTCTTCAGTCATCATGCATCCTTAAACTGCTGCTGGCGGATTCTGGCGAATCGATATGGCCAGTTTACCAGACGCCTGAGCACCAGAGTACAAGGTGAGCTAACGACTGCAGCTCAAGACGAAACCAGAGAGCTTTGACCGTTGCGGCGGTCTAGCTGCCGATAGCCCAAGGCTTCCACCAGATGGGCGCGGGCTACGTCAGTACTGGCATCTAGGTCCGCCAGTGTACGTGCCACCCGTAGTATCCGATGCAAGGCACGAGCAGACAGCCCGAGTTTTTCCATTGCCCTCAATAGCAGTTGCTCACTGTCACTATCAAGCTGACAAGCCGTTTGCAGCGCCTTGCCCGACAACTCGGCGTTCAACGCACCTCTGGCGTTCTGCAAGCAACGAGCCGCTACGACTCGCGCCCGCACCTGAGCGCTGCTCTCGCCGGGCTCACCGTGCTGCATAAACACATCACCACCTTGCACCGGCACTTCTACGTGCAAATCGAAACGGTCCAACAACGGGCCAGAAATCTTCGAGCGATAACGAACAATTTGGGCGGGACTACACTGGCATTCGATAGTGGGATGGCCGCTGTAACCACAGGGGCACGGGTTCATCGCACCGACAACCTGAAAGCGGGCGGGGAATGTAACCTGGCGTGCAGCTCGGCTGATGTGAATTTCGCCGGTTTCCATAGGTTCACGCAGCACTTCCAGCACCCGCCGTTCAAATTCTGGAAGTTCGTCCAAAAACAACACGCCGCGATGAGCCAAAGAAATCTCCCCGGGCCGCGGACTGCTGCCGCCACCGACCATAGCCACCGCCGAAGCCGTGTGGTGTGGCGCCCGAAAAGGCGGCTGGCGCCAACCGCCCTCGGCCACTGTCAGGCCGGCTACAGAATGCACACTCGCCACTTCCATCGCAGCGGTGTCGGCAAGCGCCGGCATAATGCCCGGCAGACGCCTGGCGAGCATGCTTTTACCGGTTCCAGGCGGGCCAAAAAACAATAGATTGTGACCGCCTGCAGCGGCCACCTCTAACGCCCTGCGCGGCACCTGTTGGCCCCGAACATCGGCTAAATCCGGCCCAATTGTCGCTTGTCCGCTGTTGGCGCCGCTTAAATCCGCAGGCGCTAGCGGCACAAGCCGAGCGCGACCATGCAAATGTTCGCACACAGCCAACAAATGGCTGGCGGCCAGTACGTCGTGTTCACTGGCCAATGCTGCCTCGGCGGCATTGGCTTGGGGCACCAAAAGTTGGCGGCCCTCTGCGCGGGCCGCCAGAACCGCCGGTAATACACCTTTCAACGGGCGCAATGCGCCATCTAGCGACAGCTCACCGACAAACTCGCAGGTGCTCAGCGCCGCGGCCGGAATTTGGCCAGAAGCCGCCAAAATGCCAAGGGCAATTGGCAAGTCAAAACGGCCACCCTCTTTGGGCAGGTCGGCGGGGGCAAGATTGATGGTAATACGACGTGCGGGGAAATCAAAACCGGCGTTAATCAGGGCGCTGCGCACTCGTTCTTTACTTTCGCGCACGCCCGTTTCTGGCAGACCTACAATCGACAGTGCAGGCAAACCGCCGGACAGGTGCACTTCAACGCTGACCGCCGGCGCAGATACGCCAACACAGGCGCGGGTTTGAACAATAGCAAGCATAGTAACCTTCCATGGTTATTATTTTCCGTCAGCCTTTGGTTGACTGCTCCAGTTCGGTTACGCGGGCTTCCAGTGTTTCCACCATGGCGCGGGTTTTCAACAATACCGCTTGCTGGGCATCAAACTCTTCACGAGTAACCAACTCAAGACGCGACAATACTGAGGCAACACTGGCCCGCGCCTGTGCTTCAAAGTCGTCTTTGGCAGCACGGGCCATATCCGGTACGAATTGACCAAACCGACCCTGCAGTTGGGAAAAAATGTCCTGTGGACCTTTCATGAACACCCCTTATTTATGTAAACACGCTTAAACAAGCTTTGCGGCAGCGGCTTCAAAGGCCTTATCTATCGCAGAATTATTACCGATCAGTGTATCACACCGCCTGCCCTGCCATACTGAGACTGTGGAGGTGATCCCACAGAGCAATAAGAAGGCGAGGACTGTAGTCGAACGCGCCATTATGATCCCATGACGCTAAAAACGCACTGATATGGTGCAGGTAAAGCCAGCCTAGGACCAGAGAATTAATTTTATCCATTTGTTTTTAAACTATTTTTTTGCGTTGGCACATCCGATGCTAAAGCCCCATACACAATCCGCACAATTGCCGTGCGGGGTGGCCGCATCCCGGTCCCAGTCAGCAGCCCCATGGCGCTGCCAGTTGGAACAGCTTTACCAAGGAGAAATCAATGAAACTGATTACAGCAATCATCAAGCCATTCAAATTGGACGACGTGCGTGAAGCCTTGTCCGAGATCGGTGTTCAGGGTGTCACTGTTACAGAAGTTAAAGGCTTCGGGCGCCAGAAGGGCCACACCGAACTGTATCGTGGCGCCGAATACGTAGTGGATTTCTTGCCCAAAGTGAAAGTGGAAGTCGCCATTGGCGATGATCTGATGGACCAAGTAATCGAGTCCATTACTAAAGCCGCCAACACTGGAAAAATCGGTGACGGCAAGATTTTCGTGACCGAGCTGCAGCAGGCGATCCGGATTCGTACCGGCGAAACCGGCGAAGAAGCGGTTTAAACTCGCTCTCTCGCCTTAACTGCCAACGCAAAAACCTTTTTTATTAAACAGAGCCTTGTGCGGAGGGTCTTTATGGAAAGCAACGTCTTTCAATTACAGTACGCGATGGATACCTTTTATTTCCTGGTGTGCGGTGCCTTGGTCATGTGGATGGCCGCAGGCTTTGCCATGCTTGAATCTGGCTTGGTACGCGCCAAAAACACCACCGAAATTCTCACCAAAAACGTGGCTTTGTATTCTATTGCCTGCATCATGTATCTTGTTTGTGGCTACGCCATTATGTATGACGGCTCAATCCTGCTGGCAGGCATTGGTGAAACAGACACAGCCTCAGTACTTGCCGACTTTGCCGGCCGTGAAGACGGTTTTGAAGGCGGTTCCATCTACTCTGCTCCATCAGACTTTTTCTTTCAGGTGGTGTTTGTAGCGACGGCTATGTCCATAGTCTCCGGCGCTGTAGCCGAGCGCATGAAACTCTGGGCATTCCTGGCATTTGCAGTCGTAATGACCGGCGTTATTTATCCAATGGAAGGTTCATGGACTTGGGGCGGTAATGATGTGTTCGGCCTGTATAACCTGGGTGACCTTGGCTTCAGTGACTTTGCCGGCTCCGGTATTGTGCACATGGCCGGTGCTGCAGCCGCTCTGGCAGGCGTAATTCTGCTCGGAGCACGCAAAGGCAAGTACGGTCCGAACGGTGAAATCCGCGCTATTCCCGGCGCCAACCTGCCTCTGGCAGCTCTTGGTACCTTTATTCTTTGGATGGGCTGGTTCGGCTTTAACGGCGGCTCGGTACTTAAACTGGGTGATATCGCCAGTGCCAATTCGGTTGCCATGGTGTTTTTAAACACCAATGCCGCTGCTGCGGGTGGCTCTATTGCCGCGCTGATTACCGCTCGCATATTGTTTGGTAAAGCAGACTTGACCATGTTGCTGAACGGCGCTATCGCTGGCCTGGTGGTTATCACCGCCGAGCCATCCACACCAACGGCTCTGCAGGCAACCCTTTGGGGTGCGCTCGGCGGTATAGCAGTCGTATTTAGCATTATTGGTCTGGACAAACTGCGAATTGATGATCCGGTCGGCGCTATTTCAGCACACGGCGTTTGTGGTCTGCTGGGCCTGCTGCTGGTACCAATCACCAACAGTGGCGCAAGCTTCAGTGGCCAGTTGATTGGCGCAGCCACCATATTTGGCTGGGTATTCTTGGCCAGCCTGGTTACCTGGGGCATCATTAAGGCTGTCATGGGCTTACGCGTCAGCGAAGAGGAAGAGTACGAGGGCGTCGATATTGTCGAATGCGGCATGGAAGCCTATCCGGAGTTTGTCAGCATCAAATAGTAAAGCTGCGAACACCAGTGACAAGGAGCGCCCAAATGGGCGCTCCTTCGCGTTTTGAGGCCTTCATTTTAGAAATCTGGCACTCTTCCCAGGTTAAAGAACAGGGAAGAAGATTCCTTGGGCAGTATTAAGTCAAAATGCCACAGCCCTAGCCTGAGGGGGAGCGGCAAACTTCTGAATCTTGACCTGTCGGACAACGATTTCTTATAACAGCGGGTAAGGGCGACCGTGTCGTTGATAAGCGCCCTGCTACAGATAAAACGCCTACCGTTCCTCCGGTCAGTGATCTGCGTTTTTTCATCCAATTTTCCCGGCGTTGTACTTTGGCGTTACAAAACGTAGAGCCCTGTTGCAAAGTTCGCTGGCAACTCAGTCAAGACCCATGCCACCATCAGCCCCATCCCCAGAAGCGGGCATTCTAGCTATGGGCCACCAGTCCACCGGTGGCATAAGCGTGTACCAGTTTAACCCCGAAGAGCTGACGCTGAAGCGGATCTGGGTGGTGGAGTAGCTCGAAGCGGCAGCCGTCGCCGCCAAACATCACCAACAATTTTCCAGGTTTTAGGGGGTAAACCACCGCGGATGGTGATCCGGGCATATCAACAGGGCGTAAATTAATGTCTTACAAGCCTTGAATGAGTTCATAGTATGATGACAAAATCTAACTCAAATCATGCAACAGCCAAGGAGCATCCGGTGACAACACTGGAGCAGAAGTCGGTTAAATCCGAAGGGCGTAACGACCCTTGGAGTAACCTGTTGGTAAAAGTAGGGAAAAACCAAGACCGGCAAGCTTATCACCAGCTGTTCGAGCACTTCGGCCCGCAGATTAAGTATTACGCCATGGCCAACGGCATGGCGAATCACGCAGAAGAGCTTGTGCAGGAAGTATTTGTATCGATCTGGCGCCGGTCGTGTCTTTATGATTGGCGCAAAGCGGCGGCATCTACCTGGATTTTTACCATTGCGCGAAACCAGCGTATTGATATGTTACGCAAAATGAAGCGTATCAGCGCTGAAATATCGGTAGAGACTGAAGATCTGTGGCAGATCCCGGGCGATCACGAAAACGAGCCCGTTACGTCGCTGGTTCGTTTGATGTCGGAGCGCCGAGTACGTGAATCTCTTAGTTTGTTACCAGAAGAACAAACGACTGTCATTGCCAAAGTGTATATGGAAAGCAAGTCTCATCAGATGGTTGCTGACGAACTGAGAATACCTCTGGGAACAGTAAAAAGCCGGGTCCGTCTGGCACTCAACAAACTTAAAGTGATTTTGCAGGATCAAAACCAATGACACGGCATCACCCCGAAGGTACAAGCCTGATGGAATTCAGTGCGGGTACGTTGTCTGATCCTCACGCCCTATGCATACGGTTACATCTTGAAAGGTGTCCGCTTTGCAGCAGTAGGGTAGACACTTTAGAGAGCTTGGGTGCAGTAATGTTGGAACAACAACCCTTGACTGAAAGTTCCAAGCCGGCTGTGTCCACCTTCGACGCGATTCTTGCCTGTATTGACAACAACATAGGGCCTGTAGAAACCCAGCAGAAGCGCAGAGACCTTATTGAGAAGTTGTTGGGTTGCAACATCAACGATTTGCCTTGGAAGCGCCAACTGGGCGATGTCAGCATGCTTGACGTAACTGATCGTTTCCCCGGACAGGCAGAGAGGGTGGTATTGCAAAAATTGTCCTCTGGAGGCAAAGCGCCTGCCCACACCCACCGTGGAACCGAGACCACGATCGTCTTGCAGGGTGCATTTTCTGACCAGAACGGTATCTTCAATCAGTGGGATTTTGCAGTGCTTGACGTGAATGACAATCACCGCCCGATCGCTGTTGGCCACGAAGATTGCATTACATTGTCAGTGCTTAGTGCACCGCTGAAACTAACGGGTACCTTTACCCGGCTGCTCAACCCTTTCATGAGCTGAGCAGGTTACGTATTAACCAATAAAATCACTATTAGCACGCTGTCTTTACCAAGGCAGTATGTTGCCGTCCCACGATAAAAAGCTGCCATTCATCGATTCGTCAATGTGGTCAATCACGGTTAACAGGTTGGCAGCGGTTTCACAGGGATCGTGTACTTCCAAGTTAGCCAGCGATTGAGAGAATGGCTCACTCAATGCCGAATGAGTTGTACCTGGATGTAACGCAATACAGACCACCGGCGACATGCGCCTGGGTAGCTCTACAGACAGCGTTTTTACCAACATGTTCAGCGCTGCTTTGGAACTACGATAGGCGTACCAACCCCCCAAGCGGTTGTCGCCAATGCCACCTACCTTGGCGGAAATCGCCACAATGCGCTTTGTGCGCTTGTGCCGCAGCCAAGGTAATAATGCTTGCACCAGCAACCCAAAGCCACTGGCGTTCACCGCCATAGCCCGCACCAGGGAACTGGCCTGCAAATCTTCCAAGCGTTTCTCTGGCTTCATATTTTCTCCGTGCAGTATGCCTGCAGCGTAGATAATCATATCCAGCCCTTCTGCTTTTGGCACAGTAGCGGCTAATTCCGCGGCAACCTGACCTAGGGCCTCGGGTTTTTCTGCATCCCAAGCCAATACCTGATGTTGCTCGTGCAGAAACGCCGGCGCTTTTCCCGGCTGACGGCAAAGGCCAATAATCTCAACATCAGCTCGAGCCCCAAGTTTTTCGGCCAGCGCTGCGCCAATCGCGCCAGACACACCCGCTATCAAAATTCGCATAGCATTCACCAAGGTCCGTTTAAAAGAATCGTGCACGGCTGTTTGTTGCCATGCAGAGCTAAGCTGTGCTTCGAGCAATAATTGTTACGCCTGCCAAAGCTCAAAGAGCCAATGTTCCGCGCCATTACTTCATTATTTCAGCTTTTTTGTATCTGCCAGCGCTGGGTTACAATAGCAGGCTAAAGCCCATTGGAGAGATTATGAACGCCGACGATTACGCCTTCCGCTTTGGCGGCATTGAGCGCTTGTATGGCCGCAGTGCACTTGAGGCCTTTCGCCAAGCCCACATTGCCATTGTCGGCCTTGGTGGAGTGGGTTCTTGGGCAGCAGAAGCTTTGGCTCGCAGCGGCATTGGCACGCTAACGTTAATTGATATGGACGATATCTGTGTATCCAACACTAACCGCCAACTGCACGCGCTCAGTGGACAGTACGGTAAAACTAAAACCGATGCCATGGCCGAGCGTTTGCGGGCCATCAATCCTGCCGCCGATATTCGCACCCAGTTTGCGTTCATTACTATCGATAACATCCCGCAACGGATAACCGCCGACATCACCGGCGTCATCGATGCTATCGACAGTGTGAGGCCAAAAACCGCTTTATTGGCTTACTGCCAGCGCAACAAGCTGCCGATTGTGTGTGCTGGGGGCGCCGGAGGACAAATGGACCCAACTCAAATTCGCGTGGCCGATTTAAGCAAAACTACCCAAGACCCGCTGCTGGCCAAAGTGCGCAACCTGCTGCGCCGACAGTACGGTTTTTCACGTAATCCGCAACGGCGTTTTGGCATAGAAGCCGTATACTCGCTGGAACAGCTGACGTATCCCGCCGCCGACGGTACAACCTGCCTGCAAAAACCGGTTAACGCGGGCCCGGTTCGGCTCGATTGCGCCACCGGCTTTGGTGCCGCCAGCCCGGTGACTGCCAGCTTCGGTTTTTTTGCGGCCTCGCGGCTGCTTAACAAAATCGCACAACGCGCCCAACCCTAATTCACGGAACCGATTTCTATGCCCGTAAGCACTGTTTGGCTGCTCGCTTCTATCGGTGTGCTTTCACTGTTTTGCCAATGGCTGGCCTGGCGCGTACGTATGCCAGCCATACTGTTTTTGCTGGCTGGCGGTATTGTGTCGGGCCCGGTACTAGGCTATTTGAATCCCGAAGATGTGTTTGGCGACCTGCTATTTCCGATGGTGTCACTGGCTGTGGCCATTATCCTGTTTGAAGGTAGCCTAACGCTGCGCTTTGCCGAAATTCGCGGCCACGGCAAAATGGTTCGCAATTTGCTCCCCATTGGCGCGATTGTTACGGGTACCATCGGCACCTTGTCGACGCACTATATTCTGGGCATTTCTTGGGAAATCGCCCTGCTGTTTGGCGCCATATCCATTGTTACAGGCCCTACCGTGATTGCGCCACTGCTGCGCTCGGTCCGGCCCAGCTCGAAACTCGCTAATATTCTACAATGGGAAGGCATTATTATTGACCCCATTGGCGCCCTGCTGGCAGTACTGGTGTTCGAGGGCATTGTGTCTTGGGGTCAGGGCAATGTGTTTGGCCACTCACTGTATATTTTTGCCAAAACCATCGCGGTAGGCACTTTTTTAGGTGCGGCAGCGGGCTATTTGAATGGTCAGGTGCTACGTAAACACTGGATACCCCAATACCTGCACAATGCCGGCACGCTGACCTTCATGCTCGGCGTGTATGCACTGTCGAACGAACTGGCGCACGAGTCCGGCCTGCTGACGGTGACCATCATGGGTATCTGGATGGCGAATATGAAACAGGTGCCAGTCGACAGCATTCTGGAATTCAAGGAATCCCTGAGCGTACTGCTGATTTCCGCACTGTTTATTATTCTGGCGGCGCGCATCGAATTTTCTGCAATAGCCGACTTGGGCTGGGGCTTAGCCTGGGTATTAGCCATATTGATGCTGGTAGCGCGGCCTCTGAGCATTTTTCTATCGGCTATTGGTACCAATCTGAACTGGCGCGAAAAACTGTTCTTAAGCTGGATAGCACCGCGGGGCATTGTTGCCGCGGCGGTGTCTGCACTGTTCGCCTTCCAACTGCAAAAAGTAGGCTATGATGGCGCAGGCGCTATTGTACCGCTCGTGTTCATGTTAATTATTGCCACCGTAACCATTCAGAGTCTGACCGCTCGGCCACTGGCAAACCTACTAAATGTGGCGGAGCCGTCAGAGTTCGGGTTTCTGATTCTGGGGGCCAACCCGGTGGCGCGCATGATTGGTCTTACCTTAAAAAAACACGAGGTCCCGGTGGTGCTTGCGGACACCAACTGGGAGAACGTGCGCCAGGCGCGAATGGAGAATCTGCAGGTGTACTTTGGTAACCCGGTGTCTGAGCACGCGTCTAACCAGCTGGATTTGACCGGAGTCGGCAACCTGCTGGTTATTTCACCTTACAAACACATGAATTCCCTAGCCACCTATCACTTTCTGGACTGGTTTGGTGACAACAGCGTGTATAGCTTGGCAGAAGGCGATCAGGACCAGAAAGCGCGTCATCAAACAGCCGAAAAAATCCAACAGACACGCGGCCTTTTCAACGGCGTCAGCTACGCCAAATTGGCCAGCCTGGCAAGCCAGGGCTACTCGGTAAAAACCACCGAGCTTAGCGATGAGTTCAGCTATCAAAACTTTTTGGACAAGTACCAGAGCCAGGCCCTAGTACTGTTTATGTTTGATGGCAAAGGCCGCATTACCCCAGTGAAATCCATGGACAAAATCAAGCCCGGTGAGAATTCTACGCTGATCAGCCTGGTTCCGGACCGCGCACCAAAAGAGCGCAAAGAACGCAAAGACCGTGAAAACGCCGAAGGTAATGGCGCAAAATAACCAATCAATCGCGGCAGTCCAGTACCAGCTTGCCGCAAACGTGGCCGCCTTCCAGCAACTCGTGGGCGGCAGCGACCTCGACCAGTGAAAACACCTTTTCGATATGAACGGTGACATCGCCGTCTTCAATCAGTTCGGCGATTTCCTCAAGATGAAACACATCCGGGCGCACCGTCATGCCGTGCGCTCTCAGGCCCATGGCTTCGGCGGCACAGATAATCACATCTGCGGTCACAGTGGGCACCGTTACCAGCACACCTTTTTCACCCAAACAGTTTAAAGAACGCCGACCAGCATCGCTGCCCACTAGGTCCAACACCACATCCAGGCCAAAACATTCCTGAGCTACGTCGGTGGTGGTGTAATCGATGATTTCGTGCACACCCAGGCGGCCCAGAAAATCGTGGTGGTCCTTCGAGGCGGTCGCAATGACGTGGGCGCCTTGGGTCAGGGCAAATTGCACGGCCAGGTGCCCGACACCGCCGGCGCCGGCGTGAATCAGAATTTTTTGACCGGACTGTAGGTCAGCCACCTCGAATAACGCCTGCCAGGCAGTCAGCGCTGCCAACGGCAACGCCCCGGCAGTCACCAAATCCAGGTTTTCCGGCACAATGGCCAGTTCATCAGCCTGGGCCAGCGCATAGCTGGCATAGCTGCCGCCCGTCAGGGCGAAACCTGCCAACCCCATCACCCGGTCCCCTGGTACCAAGGTGTTTACATTATCGCCTACGCTGACAACTTCACCGGCCAGATCATAACCCGGCGTCCACGGCAGCAGATCTTGTTCGCTCAGCTGCTTGGCCACAAAGCCCAAGCCTTTGCGGGTTTTCCAGTCAATCGGGTTAAGGCCGGCGCCGTGGACCTTGACCAGCACCTGGCCCGCCTGAGGCTCAGGCACCAGAGCATCAACAAGCTGTAAAACATCACGGTCACCAAACTCCTCGTAAACTACTTTTCGCATGCTGGTGTTAACGGTGTCTTCCATGGGGTGCTCCGGCAAGGGGGTCAGTCATAGTTCGGCAGAGATAATAGTGAACTCTGCGCATTTTGAGTGTATCAGATAAGGCGGTGTGCCCCTTCATTCAAGACATCACGCTTAGCCTTATATTGACTCAATCGTCAGTGGCAAGAAAGTCCACACACAAGGTAGCAAAGGTGTCCGGTTTTTCGGCGTGCAGCCAATGGCCTGTGCCCTCAATCACCTTTACGCTGGCATTGGGGAACAGCTGCAAAATGATGTCTTTATGCTTACTTTGCAGATACGCCGAATCGGCGCCTTTAATAAACAGCACCGGCCCTTCAAACGGGCCTTCACCTTGCGGAGCATCGGCGAGCTGCGAATAGCAACGCTCGATTGTCGCCAGGTTCAGCAACCAGCGAAAGACCGGCCCGCCTTCAATCGTTTGGTCCTTCGGAATACGTTCCAAATTTTTCAGCAGAAATTGGCGAACGCCGGCGTCGACCACAAAGTTTGCCATCTGTCGGTCCGCCTCGGTGCGCGAGCCTACCGCGCTTAAGTCCATGGCTTTGAGCCCTTCAAGAATGGCATCGTGGCGCGGTGTGTAAGCGACCGGCGAAATATCGGCAACAATCACCCGGTCAACTCGATCCGGCGCCAGTAATGCCAGTTGCATCGCCACTTTGCCACCCATGGAATGGCCCAACACGCAAGCGCGTTCAAGGCCCTGCTTGTCCATGTAGGCTATTACGTCCGCCGCCATGGCTGGGTAGTCCATGGTGTCGGTGTGGGGCGACTGGCCGTGATTACGCTGATCCAGGGCATGAATCTGCCAACGGTCTTCCAAACGACGGATTATCCCGCCCAAGTTGTCCAGCGAACCGAACAACCCGTGCAACACAATTAATGGCAAACGCCCGGATGCGGCAGGTCCGGCTTGGCGGGCATTGAGTTCAACAGTCATCAGAGATTTCCTTGCGACGCTTTTGGTCGCTAGATTAGCACTGGAACAGCCACATCGACAAAGATCCTGCGCTCCTCACACCGGCCGCAGTGCCACATGCAGTGCCCGATGACAGACGCCATGCTATCTTGACTCATTACAACACCGCGCCCGCCGTGCCCGCCAATGCAGGAACCCAGATGCCCGAATTCTCTCTGATTGCCGTTATTGTTGCTCTGGTGTATGTGGCATCTCTGATGTGCATCTACCGGATCCTGATGACGTATCGCACGGCCCAGGGGGCTTTGGCATGGGTTTTCGCCTTACTGGCACTGCCGTGGATTACCTTGCCATTGTTCTTGCTTATTGGACGTTCGCGCTTTGGTGGGTACATTAAAGCGCGACGCATGGGCGACGACGCGCTGACCAATCTGCTGAACCGGTTTGAACAGCAAGAAACCTCGTTACGCTCACCAGCGCACCACCATTTCAGCGACGAACTTCAGGTACTCAGCAAGCTGGCACGCCAGCCGTTTACGGACGGCAATCACAGCACTTTATTACGCGACGGCGAAGCGACTTTCGACGCCCTGTTTGACTGCATGGAAAACGCTCAGCACTACATCTTGCTGGAGTTCTACATTGTGCGCTCTGACCGTGTTGGGCAGCGCATAAAGTCCATTCTGGAACGCAAGCTGGCGGAAGGAGTGAATGTGTGGTTTTTACACGACAACATTGGCAGCTTTGGCTTGCCTCGCAAATACATCAGGGAACTGACACAAGCCGGCGCCCACACCGCCGCCTTTGACGATGGCAATGTGCGCCGCTGGCGCTTTCAGATGAATTTTCGCAATCACCGCAAAATTCTGGTCTGTGATGGCAAAGTAGGCTTTGTTGGCGGTATTAATTTGGCAGACGAGTATCTGGGCGCCGCCATGGAACAGGAACCCTGGCGCGACACCCACTGCCGTATTGAAGGCCCCGCGGTAACCGGGTTGCAACTGGCTTGGTTAGAAGACTGGAACTGGGCCAGCGACACCTTTCCAGAGCTGAACTGGGCGCCACATCACAATACCCCCGGTGACGAACGAATTCTGATTCTGCCTACCGGGCCCGCCGACAGTTGGGAAAGCTGTACGCTGTTTTTCCTCAACTGCATCAACAATGCCCGCGAGCGGGTGTGGATTGCATCACCTTATTTCGTGCCCGATGTTCAGGTGATGAACGCATTGCAACTGGCGGCGCTGAGAGGGATAGACGTCAGAATTTTAATTCCGGAAAAATCCGACAGCCGCATCATTGGCCTGGCGGCCTATTCCTATCTGGTACAAGCCTGCCAGGCCGGCATTCAGATTTATCGCTATCAGCCCGGCTTCATGCACCAAAAGGTGATTCTGGTGGACGACCGCTACACCGCGGTCGGCACGGCTAATCTGGACAACCGCTCCATGCGCCTGAATTTCGAAATTACGGCGATCAACACATCAGGCAAGTTTGTCGAGGAAGTAGACGCGATGCTGACCGAGGACTTCAAACAGTCCCACTTGATGGACGAGCGCGATTATCGCGACAGGTCCCTAGCGTTTCGAATTACCTGCCGCGCCATACGCCTTGCCGCACCGCTGCTATAAACCGCTGACCAATAGCAGTTTCAGCGCGGGTTTTTTTCATCGGACGGCAACGGATCTACAGCCAGGTGCGACGTGTCTGGCACGATGGGCGGCGGCAACTCTTCTTTGCTGCCAATATCGCTGCCAGCCGGTGCCAGGCTCCACGCATCAAGATGATCAAAACTCGGGACCTCTACCGGTACGGACTCAGCTAGGCTTACGCCCGGTGGATCCAGAGTCAACGCAGACCCTGCCAGCACCGCATCGGTGCGCTCGCCAGCGATGGGCAGGCCACTGCCGCTCGCCTGATTTACCGCGAAGGGGCTACTGGCTTTGCGTGGCGGTGGCTTAGAAGCAGCGGCTGACTGAGGTGCAGAGTTTGAACGCGCCGTTTGCGCCTGCGCACCGGCTTGCACGGGCGCCATCGCCTGAACGTAAGACCGCATCCCATGCTTTTGCAGTAAGGCGCGGTATTTTTCAGCCTCGGCTTGGTCGAGTTGGTTGCGAATAACCACTGGCTTGCCGCTGAACATGCGGTCAAGCTGGGCATCATTGGCTTTGAATAATTGCTGCGCATTACTGCGAGCTGCCGCAGGGTCAGTGCCTGCAACACACTCGCCTTTGAATATGAGCTGGAACATATACTGTTACCTCTGCAATCGAATCAGAATGACGAATTACCCTGTCCTTAGCCCTGACCCAGCAAGCGCGGGAACGACTCTAATGAACTATTCACCGCGTCAAGGTTGAACGCCGACACGTCTGCCAGCAGCTTTTCGCTATAGCTGGATACCGAGTGCGAACGGTAACGTTGGCCCCAGGCCACCAGGCGTTCGGCAAAATCGCGCATTTTCTCCGGATCACCGCTTTTGCGCACGCTTTCCCACTCGTCACCGAAATCTTCCGCCAACTGCTGCCGCAACCAACCCCGCTCGTGCATACTCAAAGTCTGCGCAAGCAGGCGCTCACCTTCTTCCGGTTTGCCTTCTTCCTCGACTTCTTCGCCGGTTGAGGCCACATCCGGAAGAATCAGCTTGAACACTGAACCTTCGTCAAGGGTGCTTTTCAGGGTCAATTCTCCGCCCATCATTAGCGCCAGTTTACGGCTGATGGCCAGCCCAAGGCCAGTGCCGCCGTAGCGCCGCGAGTTCTGGCCTTCCTGCTGCTCAAAAGCATCGAAAATTCGCTCTTGCTGGTCAGTCGCAATGCCGATTCCGGTGTCGGTGACGGTAATTTCCAGCCGGTAACGCGGGTGCTCGGGTTCTCCGGGTTTGGTGCCCGGCGGATAGCTCTGCTTTGGCAAGGGGCTAGCCTTAGCGCGTACCGTCACCCCGCCCTCGTGGGTAAATTTTATAGCGTTACCCGCCAGGTTGAAGAGCACTTGGCGCAGGCGTGTTTCGTCCAACATCAGCGCTGCCGGCATCTTTTTACCCACGCTGACCTCTAGGGTAACGCCTTGGTCGCGGGCACGCAGGTCGAAAATGTGCAACACATCGCCGAGCATTCTGCGCATAGACACCGGCGCATAATCCAGCCGCATTTTGCCCGCTTCAATTCGAGACAAGTCCAGAATGTCGTTAATCAGCATCAACAATGCACGGCTACCGGCGCGAATGGCGTCCAAATAATTGCGCTGCTGTGGGTCTGTTACCGTATTGCTCAACAAATCGCTGTAGCCGATCACCGCGTTCATCGGGGTGCGAATCTCATGGGACATGTTGGCCAGAAATTCACTTTTTGTCAGACTAG
This sequence comes from Marinobacter psychrophilus, assembly GCF_001043175.1. NCBI lineage: Bacteria > Pseudomonadati > Pseudomonadota > Gammaproteobacteria > Pseudomonadales > Marinobacteraceae > Marinobacter > Marinobacter psychrophilus. The sequence goes on along the minus strand of NZ_CP011494.1, from coordinate 607,644 downwards.
CGGCTTCCGCTTCCCGCGCCAACCGCTCAGCTTCGAGCTTAGCCGCCCGCAGTTCATCTTCACTGCGCCGCAGTGCGTTTTCCGAGCGGATTCGCTCGTCCACTTCCCGCGACAGTTTACGATTCCAGTACAAGAATATCAGCACCACCACCACCGCCAGCAGAACCACCCGGCGCACCACGGTGTAATCAGTCGCCTGTTCGATATCGAGATGAATCCAGCGGTTATAAATGGATTCGGTTTCCACGCTTTCCATGCTGCTCAACGCCTTGTTGAGAATGCGCTGCAAATCCGGATGGTCTTTGCGCACCGCCAACCGCAATTCGTACTCATAGGGCGTCACGCTGGTAATGCGAAGGTTGGTTAATCCTAGACGGGTCACGGTGTAACTGACCGCCGGAATGTGCGTTACCATCACGTCCAGATCGCCGTTCGACAGTGCCAGCAAGCCCTCTTCCACGCTGGTCACCGGATAGATATTCAGATTCGGATGATTGATCAACAGATAATCGTGAGCGGCATGGCGATTCACCACCCCCACTTTTTCCTGGCGTAGTTCACGCAAATCGCCGATAAAACGGCCGTCGTCGCGGATCGCCAGAGCAATAGGTACAGTCAGGTAGGGCCGGGTAAACAGAAAATCCTGTTCTGTGCGGGGGGTGCGTGAGATGCCCGGTAAAATATCCACCTCGCCGGTTTTGAGCTGTTCTTCAGCCTGCAACCGGCCAATCGGCGCGGTATTCTGAAAGCGCACGCCCAGCTTGGTTTCCAGCCGCGACATCAAATCCGGCACCAGGCCAGCGGGCTTTCCATCCTGCTGAAACTCGAATGGCGGCCAGTCTGTGCGATACGCTACAACCAAATTGGCGTTGCCCTTGAGCCAAGCCAAATCCCGCGCTGACAGGTCATTGCCGGGCTTTTCCTGGGGCGGCACTTCGGTGGTCAGCCAGGCTTCCAGCACTTGGCGATGCTCGTTGAGGTCAATGCGGGCTATGGCATCGTTGAGCAGTCGCAACAGGGGTGATTCAGCTTCGCTCGCGGGTAACCGCAGCACAACATCAATGGTCTTCTGGTCTGGCAGGACAGCTAGGCTAATGCCATTCACCCGCGCCGATTGCAGATAATCCGATACCACCGGCACCGGCCCCAAAAACCCAACCGCCTGCCCTGACAGCACCACATTCACCGCCTCGGCAACGTCGGCCACCATAACTGGCTCAAAGTTCTCCACGGGGTCTAGCAGCGGGTATTGATTCACATCGTTGCTAATCACCGCCACTCGGCTGTTTTCCAAGTCTGCCAGGCTGCGAATAATGCCGTCACCGGCGCGGGCGAACAAGCCGTAGGTTAACGACATCAAAGGCTGGGTATGGACGAAATCGGTGGCTGGCGGCGCATCGCTGAAACGGGTCACCAGTGCGGCATCCACGTCACTGCCTGGCGGCCGCGGCTCTACCGGCACACCCAGTTTTATTGACAGCTTGGCCAGGTAATCGATATAAATGCCCGCTAGGGAACCGCTCCCGGTATTAAACACCAGCGGCACCTGCTCCGCCTTAACCGACACGGTAACCCGCTCGTGCTCGGCCAACCAAAGCCGGTCGGCGCTATCCTGCGCTAAGCCGAGGGGCGGCTTAGTGGCAAGCTCAGGTTCGTTAAACGGGCTGGCGCTGGCAGACGGAGCGCCGGCTGCAACCGGAGCTCCCAGCATGTTCGCTGGTTCGGCGCGCAGCGGAGTAGAAAGCCCGCTTAACAGCCAACACAAAATTAGAACGTGCGCAGCCTTCACTGAGGTTCCTCAAAAGTTTGATTGAGCTGAACGCGATAACGGCGGACTTGGCCCATTTAGTCCGTGCTGATCTTGACTTGGTTGCGACCGGCATTCTTGGCTATATACAGCGTGCGGTCGGCGCGTTCGAACAGGGTGTCTTCGTCATCGCCACTTCTGATGCTCGCAATTCCTGCCGAAAAGGTAATAGTAACCGGCTGATTGCTACAGTGAAAAGGCATCTTTTCGACACTAGAGCGTAAACCGTCTATTACTTGTTTCGCCTGGGTGCCGGTCGTTTCCGGGAGTAAAACCACAAATTCCTCACCCCCAATACGGGCGATAAAATCTGTCGAACGGAGTCCTTTTTTCAACTCCCGAGCCAGCAGTTGCAACACTCTATCGCCCGCTTTATGGCCGTAAGAATCGTTAATGCGCTTGAAAAAGTCGACATCAACAATGGCAATTGTCATTTCACCTTTATAGCGCTGCCACCGCTCGACCTCGAGTTGCAGGCGTTCGTTCCAAGAGTCCCGGTTGGGTAGCTGGGTGAGCATATCGGTATTGGCGCGCCGGCGCTCTTTAAGAACCTGTTCGCGCATCAGCTCAGACTCGGTTTCCATGGTGACGATTTTCTGCTGCAGGGTTTCCAACTGAGTCGCCAGGGCTTTTTCACGGTCACTTTCGCGTTTGCGAAACTGGACGACTGACTGGGCTATGTCGTCCAGGTGACCCGTCACAGAATGTTTCAGCTGATAGAGGTTGTTACTGCTTTGAATGTGCTGGCTCAGGCGCGTTAGCCCGCCCTGCAAATCTTGGCCCAACGCCTCTGAAGCACTCAGCCGGCCGCTTTGCGCGGACGTATGCGCTACAAAGCTCTGGCGCAGCACGGCCAGGCGATCGTCAAGCTGTTGAATAAATTCGTCAAACTGGGCGCGGCATTGCTTAATCGCCATCATCACCAATTCAGCCACATCGCGCAGACATTTGCGCAACACGCTCCAGTCTTCGCTATAAAGCAGAATCTGCTGCAGAGCGCGGGCCTTTTTTTCCGCGTCTGCACTTATCGGTATCTCGCTGACGATTTGTTCCACTAACTGGCCAACACGGCGGGCAATACGCAGGCGGTCGCCGTCCCGGCCCAGGTCCATAGAACCTGCAGCAGGGCTTGCACCAGACCCTTGTGAAGCAACTTCCGCTTGTTCAAGAAGCACCATCTGGCAATCAATCTTTGTTTGCAACAACTCCCAGTGCTCAACGTCAATAGAGGGGCTACGCACTTGGTCACGAACATTATCTAATAGTTGGTCAAGCTCGCCAGACTGTCCCTTCAGACCCAAGCTAGTCCGCACCAACATTCGCTCAAGCAACGTGCGGTGCTGTTGCCATTGTTGCTCACGGTGTTCGGCAGCATCCAACTCCCGTAAATATTGGTCTTTCCAAGACAACTCTGGGCTCATGGGACCTCCTGCGCGCCACACGGCCGTGTGCTAATCGGCTTATTCATGATTGATTCGTCGCCGTTTTGCTCTTGGATGACTCTGGTCATACACCCTGGCAAGGTGTTGAAAGTTCAAATGAGTATAGACCTGAGTGGTCGCAATGTCCGCATGGCCCAGCAACTCCTGAACCGCCCGCAGATCGCCACTGGATTCCAATAAGTGGCTGGCAAATGAGTGCCGCAGCATGTGCGGGTGCAGTTTCTGATCGGCGCCCTTTACCAAGCCCCAACGCGCCAGCCGCACTTGAATACTTCGATGACTAAGGCGGTCGCCGCGGCGGCTGACGAATAATGCCTGTTGCCCTGCACCGGCGAGCTCCGGCCGCACCGCTAACCAAGCCTGAAGCGCCGCCAGGGCAGGTCGCCCAACGGGCAAAACGCGCTGTTTATTGGCCTTGCCAGTCACTTTTACCTGAGCGGCTGCCAAGTCTACAGTGCCCAAATCCAAAGCAGCGACTTCTGCCAGCCTTAAACCTGCAGAATACAGTAATTCAAAAATGCATACATCTCTCAATTCCAACGGATCGTCCGCCTGGGCATCCAACAGGTGCGTCAGTTGGTCTACATCGGCAACGACAGGCAACCTCCGCCCGCTTTTTGGTGCGCGAATACCCTCCGCCGGGCTATTTTCTGCCAAACCTTCACGCAACAAGTAATGGTAAAAACGGCGTATCGCTGAAAGGTGGCGGGCAATGCTGCGGCCGTTCAAACCCATACGGCTTAAGTGAGCAACGTATCGGCGGATGTCGTGACTGCTAAGATTTTGCCAGCGGGCTTCCGAGGGCTCTTGAAATTGATCAATCGGGTGCTGTTGATAGCACTCCCGAAGCCAACGCTGTAGGCGCAGCAAATCTCGCTGATAATGCTCGCAAGTGAGCGGTGACAGGCGTTTTTCAGAGGCTAGGTGGCGAATGAAGCCGTCAACACCCTGAAACAGGCCAGTGTGTCGCGGCTTGTCACCGGCCGAGTGCATCGGTTAACGAGACTCGGCGATGTCGGTTAGCGGCAATGCTACCAAGTGGCGCTGCACCATGGGCGGTAGTAACCGGCTTAAAGTGTCACTAATATAACTTAAAAATAGCGAACCCATGCTCTGGTCAAAATAGCCCGGTATGCAGCTGCCAATGGCAAACACACCGACAAGTTCGTGATTTCGCAGCGGCACCAAAGCCACTGAAGTAACAGGCTCGTCGCGATCAGGGAACAAAAAAGCGCGTTCGCTTTCGCGGAACTGTCCGCACACTGCGCGGCCGCCGTCCAGCAGATTACCCAACCGTTTGTGCGCTACCGCCGGCGACACCACATGCAGAGAGCCTTGAGCCGCCTGCGGTAGAGGGCCATCGGTAAATAAAATCACACTGGCCGCGTCCAGACCAAAGTCACCGCAAATACTGTCATCAATCACCGCCGCCATGTCGTTCAGATTTTTGGCTTCGATAATCTGCATCAGCAAGCGCTTACTTTTTTGGAACAGCTGGTCGTTCTGGCGCGCGATGTCCACCAACTCAGTCAGCTCATGACGCAGGGTGTCTCTCTGCTCGCGAAAGAGATGAACCTGGCGCTCAACCAACGAAATGGCCCGCCCGCTATCGTGAGGTAACGTTAAGTCGCGCAGCAGGTCGCTCTGCCCAACAAAAAAATCAGGGTTATCACGCAGGTATTGCGCGACTTGCTCTGCATTTGGAACGCCGGCCTCTTGGCGGGCCGCTGAATCTGTCATCGTGTGCTCCTGGTGTCAGGATCGTTGCCTGCCGGTTCTGGCGGGTTTACGGCGGCGAATGCCGGGCTCTGCTGGCAGTCGCAGCTGGCCCTCAAAAACATTAGCAACGGGTCCATCCATCATAACAGCGGCTCCCTGCCCCTGCCATTCGATAATCAGACGGCCTCCTATAAGTTCTACTTCTACCCGCGGATCGAGCAAACCCCTCAAACATCCTGCAACAACCGCAGCGCAAGCGCCAGTGCCGCAAGCCAGAGTTTCACCACAACCGCGTTCAAACACGCGCAAGCGAATATGGCCGCGATCTACAATTTGCATAAACCCAATATTCGCTTTGGCAGGAAAGCGCCAATGCTTCTCTAACAGCGGCCCCAGCGTTGCCACCGGAGCGTTGTCGATGTCGGCAGTCAGCAGGACGCCGTGGGGGTTGCCCATAGACACCGCCGACAACTCTATGTTCTGGCCATTTACGTCTACGTTGTAAACCGGTGCAAATTCGTCGGCGCTGAACGGTACGGTGGCGGGTTCAAGGCGTGGCACGCCCATATTTACTTTCACCAATCCGTCCTTCCCCATCCGCAATTCAATAATGCCGCCTGCTGTTTGCACCCGCATCACTTTTTTGTTGGTCAGGCGCTGATCGCGTACAAAACGGGCAAAACAACGGGCTCCATTACCACATTGCTCCACTTCCGAGCCGTCAGCGTTGAAAATCCGATAGCGGAAATCCACATCCGGTAGCCCTGGTGGCTCCACCACCAGCAGCTGATCAAAACCGATGCCAAAATGGCGATCGGCCAGCTCGCGAATCATTTCCGGGCGCAGGCGAAACGTCTGGCTGATGGCGTCAACCACCATAAAATCATTACCCAAGCCGTGCATTTTCGTAAAACGCAGAACGCCACCAAGAGCGGCGCTCGGGCTACCGACAAAGGCGCCGCCAGCGCCGCGCCGAGAGGCAGGGCCGTCGACGTTGGCCAGGAGCTCACCGTCACCGCTCATAACGGCAGGCTACTCTCGGGAGCCAATTGTTCTTCCAGGGTTTCGCGGCGGCGAACCACGTGCACCTGATCGCCATCGACCATCAATTCAGGCGGGCGATTACGGGTGTTGTAGTTGGAACTCATCACAAAGCCATACGCCCCGGCTGAACGTACCGCAAGCAGGTCACCGGCGCTCAAGCTAAGCTGGCGATCTTTACCCAGAAAATCACCGGTTTCGCACACAGGCCCCACCAGATCCCAAGCTTTTTCGTCGCCCTTATTATGTGGAGCCACCGGCACAATGGCCTGCCATGCGCCATAGAGCGCAGGGCGAATCAGGTCGTTCATGGCGGCGTCAATAATCGCGAAGTTACGGTGTTCTGTACACTTCAGAAATTCGACACGGGTCAGCAGCACGCCGGCGTTGGCGGCGATCGAACGCCCGGGCTCCAGAATCAGCTCCAATTTGCGGTCGCCCAGGCGCGCAAGAATCGCTTCCACATACTCCCCGGGCTGGGGCGGTGTTTCATCGTTATAGGTAACGCCCAAGCCACCGCCCAAATCCAGGTGCTTTATCTCGACCCCCTGCTCTGCCAGGTTGTCTACCAGTGCCAGAACCCGGTCCAGAGCGTCCAGAAATGGCGCCAACGTGGTCAGCTGTGAGCCAATGTGGCAATCCACACCACGCACGTCGAGGTTAGGCAGGCTAGCAGCGCGGGCATATACCGCCGGCGCGACTTCAATATCGATACCGAATTTGTTTTCTTTCAGACCGGTAGAAATATAAGGATGAGTGCCCGCGTCTACGTCGGGGTTTACCCGCAGCGACACCGGCGCTTTCACGCCCAGCTCACCGGCAATGGCGTTCAAGCGGTCCAACTCGATATCAGACTCTACGTTAAAACAACGCACACCCACTTCCAGCGCGCGCCGCATTTCCCAGGGCTGCTTGCCAACGCCGGAAAAAACCACTTTGGCCGGGTTACCACCGGCTCGAATCACCCGTTCCAGCTCACCGGCAGATACGATATCAAAACCCGCACCCAGGCGGGCCAGCACGTCCAATACCGCCAGATTGCTATTGGCTTTTACCGCATAGCACACCAAGTGCGGGTGGTTCTGCAGAGCGTTGTCGTAAGCGCGGTAATGGCGTTCGAGGGTCGCTCGGGAATAGACATAAGCCGGCGTGCCATGCTGCTTTGCAATGCGCGCCAGCGGCACATCTTCGACCCAGAGCTCATCGTTCTTGTAAATGAAATAATCCATAAAAATTCCTGAATTAACGGGCCTGACCCGACGTTTCTGATATGGGCACGGGCGTCGGCTCCGCGCTTTTTGCTAAGAGTTCCTTGCCAGGCGCTTCGCGGTAGAGATCGCCTTTCTGACCGCAGCCTGAAAGCCCAACCACCAACAAAAGGCTTAACAGCGCTGCGACTTTAACAACCGCGGGGAATTTCAGACCCATTACCTCAACCCTGTTTAAGTGCGTTACGGGCACGCTTAACGGCTGCCCTAACTTGCGTCGGCGCGGTACCGCCAAGGTGGTCACGAGCCTGCACCGAGCCCTCAAGAGTCAGCACGTCAAATACGTCTTCACTGATAATACCCGAAAAAGACTGTAGCTCCGCCAGTGTCATATCTGACAAATCGCGTTTCTGCTCTACGCCAAAGGCCACGGACCTGCCCACCACTTCGTGGGCATCGCGGAACGGCATGCCTTTCTTGACCAGATAATCGGCCAGATCCGTCGCTGTGGAGAAGCCCCGCTTGGCTGCTACCCGCATATTATCAGCTTTGGCGGTAATCGCCGGCACCATGTCTGCGTAGGCTCTCAGGCAACCTTTTACGGTATCTACGGTGTCAAACAGCGGCTCTTTGTCTTCCTGATTGTCTTTGTTATAGGCCAGCGGCTGGCCTTTCATTAACGTGAGCAGACTGATCAGGTGGCCATTCACCCGACCTGTCTTGCCCCGAACCAGTTCTGGCACGTCCGGATTTTTCTTCTGCGGCATAATAGACGAGCCAGTACAGAAACGGTCTGGCAAATCAATGAAATCGAACTGCGCGCAAGTCCACAGCACCAGCTCCTCACTAAAACGCGACAGGTGGGTCATCAGCAGCGCGGCAAAGCTGCAGAATTCAATGGCAAAATCACGGTCGCTGACCGAATCCAGCGAGTTTTCCGAGGCACGGTCAAAACCTAGCAGTTTGGCGGTCATCGCCCGGTCAATAGGATACGTGGTGCCGGCCAGCGCCGCAGCGCCCAGGGGCATGACGTTCACCCGCTTACGACAATCCTGCAGGCGTTCGCCGTCGCGCACCAACATTTCGTACCAGGCCAACAAATGATGGCCAAAAGTCACCGGCTGCGCAGTTTGCAGGTGGGTAAAGCCCGGCATGATGGTGTCGGCTTCGCGTTCAGCCAAGTTCAGCAACCCGGCCTGCAATCGTTTGAGTTCCTCGGCAATCACGTCAATCTCGTCACGCAAATAAAGCCGGATATCGGTGGCCACTTGGTCGTTACGGCTACGGCCGGTGTGTAACTTTTTACCGGTAACGCCGATGCGATCGGTCAGACGCGCTTCGATGTTCATGTGCACGTCTTCCAGACTGACCGACCACTGAAACGTCCCCGCTTCGATGTCTGCTTTCACCGCCTTCAGCCCTTCCAGAATGGTGTCGCGCTCTTCGTTGGTCAGAACGCCCACTGCTGCCAACATCGTGGCATGGGCAATGGAGCCGGTGATGTCGTGATGATAAAGGCGCTGATCAAAACCAACAGAGGCAGTAAAGCGCTCGACAAAGGCGTCGGTAGGCTCGGTGAAGCGCCCACCCCAAGGTTTTTCCGAGTTTGAGGCCTGCTCCGGCGATTTGTTATCCGTCATCATCTATAGTTCCTACTGGTAGCCCGAGGTCACAGGGCCAAAATGGGTCAATAATCAGTAACGGGAGTATAACATTCTGACCCGCTTAAAGCAGACACTCAGTAACAGCGAGACCGCCATGGATTCGCGATTTTTTGTGCCAGACCTGTGCCGGGTGCGGGCCTTGTTCATGTTACTCGTTACCAGCGAACTGGTGGTGCTGGCGCTGGCGATGGTGCAGGCGCAGCACGACTGGATTGACTGGGAGTATTTTGGTTTGCTGTCGTTGTTCGTGCAGTGGACCTTGCTCACCAGTGTCGCCATGATCTGCCCGCTGCGCCCGCGCCTGGCGCAACTGCCTGTGGCCAGCGCAACGTTTGTCATTGTTGTTCTGGTGCTGGCGGATGTCTTCGCTTTTAGCCTATTTGCCGACCGAGTGCTAAATCCGGGGCCCGGCGCGCCTCAATGGCATAGCATTGCCAAAAAAATGCTGTTGGCGATGCTGACCACTTTAATAGTACTTCGCTACTTTTATCTTCAGCACCAATGGCAACAGCAACAGGAAGCCGAACTGCAAGCACATTTAAGCTCGCTGCAGAGCCGAATTCAGCCCCACTTTTTATTCAACAGTATGAATACCATCGCCAGCCTTATCGCCAGCGACCCCCAGCGGGCGGAAGACGCGGTGCTGGACCTGTCAGAGCTTTTCCGCGCCAGTCTGCGCACCAGTGAACAGCTGATTCCCCTGCACCGAGAACTGGAACTGTGCCAACGCTATTTGGACATCGAGGCCCTGCGCATGGGGGATCGCCTTCAACTGCAGTGGCATATCGCTGACGGCTTACAAAACCAGGCTATTCCGCCCCTAACCTTGCAACCGCTGGTTGAGAACGCCATTTACCACGGCATTCAACCCCGAGCCCAAGGCGGTATTGTGAGGGTAGAAGCGCAGGCCAGCGGCGATTTTGTATACTTGCTCGTGCAGAATCCGAAACCCGAGCCCGGCCAAAGCGGCCACGACGGCAACCGCATGGCGCTGGACAATATTCAGGCCCGTATCCAGGCGTTATTCGGCGACCGCGCGGTGCTCAAACACAGCCATCAGGGCGACATTTACACCGTGACCCTTCGCCTGCCCGCGCAGCAAGTAGACCGCCAGGGAGCGCAACGACACACATGATTAACAAAAGCGAAGCGAGAGACATTATGAAAAGAAGCGCCACAAAAAACCCATGACCAGCCAGAGAATTCTGATTGCCGACGACGAACCCCTGGCCCGCGATCGCCTGCGGAGGCTGGTCGAAGGACTTCCCGAGTACAGCGTTTGCGGTGAAGCGGCCGACGGCGACAGAACACTGCAAGCCGTTGCAGAACTGGAGCCAGACATTGTATTGCTGGACATTCGCATGCCCGGCGCCGACGGTATGGACGTGGCCGCCCACCTGAGCCAGCTTGAGCGCCCGCCCGCGGTCATTTTCTGCACTGCCTACGACCATTATGCGCTGCAGGCGTTTGAGGTAAACGCTTCTGCTTACCTGATGAAGCCGATACGCAAAGACGCCCTGACCAAGGCGCTGCAACAGGCTGCAAAAACCAACCGCCTGCAACAGCAGCCACTAGCCGGCACTGCCCCCGCCGCTGCCGAACTGGCGGTGCGCACGTATCGCGGCACCGAACTGATCGACTTGGTTTCCTTAATTTACTGCCAGGCTGACCAAAAATACGTCACCCTTCACCACTTACAGGGTAACGTATTGTCCGACTACACCCTTAAAGAGCTTGAGCAACATTACGGTGACCACCTTTTGAGGGTGCACCGTAATACCTTGGTAGGCACACGATTTATTCAGGCGCTGCACCGCAACATCAGTGGCCAGGCGACTCTGGTTCTGCGTGATGGCCTTGGCGAACTGCCGGTTAGCCGCCGCCACGCTAGCGAACTACGCCAATGGCTGCAGGACTATCGACCTGGAAAACACTAGTGAAAACCCTGATCTGCATTAACGAGCAGCCTAAGCCAGCAAGCAACCTGACCGACCCTGGCGAGACTTTTTTTGGGAGACAAGGTACCCTTAATACACTTTTAACGAACCGACAGTGAGCGCCATGTCCGCAAGAAATCTTCGCATTGCAACCCGCAGCAGCGCACTGGCGTTGTGGCAGGCCGAATTTATCAAAGCCGAGCTGGAACGATTGCACAGCAATGTCACAGTGGAACTGGTCAAGATTAAAACCTTGGGTGACAAGATTCTGGACGTGCCACTGGCCAAAGTGGGCGGCAAAGGCCTGTTCGTCAAAGAGCTGGAAGAAGCCATGCTCGACGGCCGCGCCGACCTGGCCGTGCATTCCATGAAAGATGTACCCATGGCCTTCCCCGAAGGATTGGGGCTGGTGGCCATCTGCGAGCGTGACGACCCCACTGACGCCTTTGTCAGCAACCATTTCAGCAGCCTGGATGACCTGCCGCAGAACGCGGTAGTGGGCACATCCAGTCTACGCCGCGAATCTCAATTGCGGGCAAACCGGCCGGACCTGCAAATTCGTATGCTACGGGGCAATGTAAACACCCGCCTGGCAAAGCTCGACGCCGGCAATTACGACGCCATCATATTGGCCAGCTCGGGTCTGAAGCGACTGGGTTTCGAAGCCCGCATTCGCAGCTGCATGCCAGACACGCTAAGCCTGCCAGCTGTGGGCCAAGGAGCTTTAGGCATAGAATGCCGGCTTGACGATCAGGAACTGCGGACCATGCTGGAGCCGTTGAATCACACCGACAGTGCAGATAGGGTCAAAGCTGAGCGCGCACTGAATACTCGCCTTAACGGTGGCTGCCAGGTACCCATTGCGGCCTATGCGCTGCTGGAAGACAACGACATGTTGTGGTTACGCGGCCTGGTTGGCGCGGTGGACGGCAGCCTTATTTTCCGCGCCGAAGGCCGCGTACACCGCAGCGAGGGGGAACGCTTGGGCCGCGAATTAGCCGAGGACTTGCTAGCACAAGGCGCTGACAAAGTACTGGCTGAAGTCTATGGCTACACGCCGACCTGAGTCTGCGCTACTGCCCCTTGCCGGGCGGCGCATTCTTATCTGCCGCCCGCAGCCAGAGGCTGATCGCCTGGCGATCGCCTTTCAGGCAGCCGGGGCACAGGCTGAGTGCTTACCGCTGATTGACCGCGCGCCGCTGGCACTGAGCGCAGAACACCAGGCCCACATTCAAAACCTGGACCTGTTTCAGCATATTGTGGCGGTGAGCCCTTACGCTGCGCGCCAACTGCTGGAACAGGTTGATGCCTGGTGGCCGCAACTGCCCGTAGGCATTAACTGGTATGGCGTGGGCGCCGGCACAGCAGCGGAACTGTCACGCTGCGGAATTACCGCTCGCAGGCCCGCTCAAGGCTGGACCAGCGAAGCGTTGCTGGCATTGCCGCCACTACAAAACCTGAAAAACCAGCGAGTTCTGCTGGCTCGCGGCGGCGAAGGTCGCGACTTATTGCGGAACACGCTGCGCCAGCGGGGCGCTCAAATAACTGTGCTACCCTTGTACCAACGCTTTTGTCCACAGTATTCCGCGGCACAACTGGCGCATGCTTTAGATGGCTTTAACCCGGACGCTGTGATTACCTTGTCCGGTGGAACCCTGAGAAATCTCGTCGCGCTGTGTGCAAAGAACGACCATAATCTGTACCGAAAACTATTGATTGTGCCCGTGGAGCGGGTGGCCGAGCAGGCTCAGGCAGCCGGCTTCATTCACCCACATGTTCCAGCAGGCCTGACAGACAACAACATAGTGGCCAGTGTGACAGAACGACTCACTGGCCAGACGGTGGCCCTGTAAAAGCGAAGTAAGGATGCCCGTGACCAACACACAGAAACAACTCCCTGCCCCCATAGCCCAGCAACAGCAGCCGGAGCGCCCGCACACCTGGCCTCTGTGGCTGATCAGCATGATAGCTTTGGTTCTGGTGCTGTTACTGGTGCTTTGGAACTGGCAGCAGTGGAATAACAATCAGGCCAGTCAGCGAGTCCTTAAAGACCTGCAACAAGAAACCGCCCAGCTTGATTCACGCTACGGTGAACGTGGCAGTCAGCAGGCTCAGCGCCTACAGTCGCTGACCGACGCGATGGCGGCACAGCGAGAACTGATTGCCACCCAGCAGCGGCAGATAGACCACAACGCCACCACCCTGCTGGAAGCCGGCAATCGAACCCGCACTGACTGGTTGTTGGCCGAAGCCGAGTATCTGTTGCGGGTAGCCAACCAACGCTTGCTGATCGAGAAAGACATAAAAGGGGCGGCTTCTGCGCTGCAGGCTGCAGATGACGTATTGGCCGAGTCGGATGATATCGGCGTGTATCCGGTGCGCCAACAATTAGCTCGGGAAATGCTGGCATTAAAGAGCATCGTCGCGGTGGATAGAACCGGCCTGTACCTACAATTGGAAGCTGTTATAGACAGTATTCATCAGCTTACCAACCAGGCGTTGATTCATGAAAACGCACCTGGCTTCATCCTTTCGGCCGATGCCCCCGACGTCGACGCGGGCGAGCCCAGCATGGCGGTTCGCGCCTGGCAGTCATTTACGCGCACGCTCAAACAGGTTGTTGTTGTAAGACGGCTCGACGAACAGGTAAAACCGTTATTGTCGCCGGATCAATCCGCCTACGCTCGTCTGAATCTGCAGCTGATGCTGGAAGAAGCCGAACTGGCGGTGCTGCGCGGCAACCAAGCGTTATACCAGAAATCCCTGGAAAAAGCCCGCACCACTGTGCAGGAGTGGTACAACGCCGATAACGCCCGTGTTGGCGCTATGGCAGACACTTTGGGCGAGCTCGCCAGCCATAATGTAGACCCTGAACTACCCGATATCAGCCGCTCTTTGGGACTGCTAAAACAACGTGTTTCCGGCCGCGGCGTTAACAATAACGGCGATCAGGATGCCCCTGCAAACAGCGATGACCAAAATGGCGATGCGCCAGTCAATGGGGCCGCCGGCGACGGAGGCAACACATGATAGGTTTTCTGGCCATTATTGTGCTGGCACTGCTGCTGGGAACCGGGCTGGCGTTCGGCCTGCAATATGATTTGGGCTACATTAGAGTCAGCTTTGGCAATTATCTGGTCGAAACCAACTTTTGGGTCGGTCTGGCACTGCTGGTGGTAATAGTGGTACTGACAGTTATGCTGATTGGCTTGGTGCGGCGTTTACGCAACGGCACCAGCGTGATGTCGGGTTGGATAGCCCGTGGCAAAGAGCGGCGTGCGCGCCGCCGCACCACTCAAGGGCTTTTAGCGCTAGCCGAAGGCAACTGGCCGCGAGCAAAAAAGATGCTAGCCTCATCGGCAAGCGATGCTGATACGCCGCTGATCAATTATCTGGCAGCGGCACAGGCCTCGTTTGAATGCGGTGACAATGAAGCCGTAGACAAACTGCTGCGCAAAGCGTTTGAGAGCACGCCGGGGTCTGATATGGCCGTTGGCATTACCCAGGCCCAGCTGCAGCTGGCGGGCAATCGGGTGGAACAGGCCTTGGCCACATTGCTGCGCCTGCGCAAGCAGTCGCCTCATCATCCGTTTGTACTCAAACTGCTAAAAACCGCTTATTTGCGCTTGGAAGACTGGCGTGAGCTTTCCAAATTACTAGCGGAATTGCGCAAGTACAACATTCTTGTTCCAGCTGAATTGGACAATCTTGAGCGCCAGACCTGGCACAATCTGTTGGAACAAGCCGCCAACAAGTGCCGTAAGGAGCAAGCCAACATTCCCAACGCCAGCCTGGATCCACTCACTGATCTGTGGGATCAGTTACCCAGTTCTATGCGCCGTGACGAACGCACAATCTTCAATTACACCAGCCTTCTGGCTGGCCTGGGAGATGAAGCGCAGGCCGAAACACTGCTGCGCAAAGTGCTGCGCAATCACTGGAGCGACGAACTGATTAATCTTTACGGCCGAGTAGAAAGCCAGGCGCCTGACGAGCAGCTACTACTGGCTGAGCAATGGCTAAAGGACCGACCCAATAACGCCGAACTGATGTTGGCGTTGGGTCGGTTAAGCTTGCGCAATGAGCTGTGGGGGAAGGCACGAGAATACTTTGAAACCAGCCTGAAACTGCAGCGTAAGCGTGAAACCCTAGCCGAGCTGAGCCGTTTGAACGCTCACATGGGCCACGACACTGCCAGCATAAATTTGCTGATGCAGAGCCTGGAAAATGATAACGGCCTGCCCCACTTGCCTATGCCAAAAGCCTGACGACTGAAGCTGAGTGCGCACTGCGACTATGGCCGCGGCGCGTATTCCAACACATCTGAAAAAAACACGTCCGCTGGCAACCCGGCATCTTTTAAGGCGTCCATCAGAGTGTACACCATGGTGGGTGAGCCACTGGCGTGTACTTCTACATTGCTCAAATCGATGTCTGCGCTCAACACAGCATGTGCCAGTTGGCCATGGCGCCCAGACCATTCGTTGTCTTCGTTATCACCCACAACCGGCACAAAGCGGAATAGCGGCCAGTCTTTGGCCCATTGCTCGGCCAGGCTTTGTAAATACAAGTCCTGTCGTTGACGCACGCCCCAGAACAATATCACTGGCTGGTTGTAATCGGTGCTGCGCAAGTACTCTATCAGGCTTTTCATTTGCGCAAACCCGGTGCCTGCTGCGATTAATAGCAGCGGCTTTTTGGGTATCACCGCCAAACAGGCTTTACCATGAGGCAATTCCACCATCACCTCGGCGCCTACTTGCAGTGCGTTTACAATAATCTGCCCCGACGCCCAACCCGGCGAAGCCTGAATGTTCAATTCTATATTGGCCTGCTGCGGACTGCTGGCAATGGAAAAAAACGCAGGGCCGGCGTTATCCAGATGAATTGCCAAATACTGGCCAGCATGGAACGACAGCTCGCGGCGCCGCGGTAATTGCAGTTCAATCCGAAAAATATCGTGATTGAGTGGGCGGGCGTCCAGCACTTTAGCAAGGACTTTCCGCGGCGGATTTTTTCCAGCAGCGATCACAGACGTTATCTCCAGTTCCACATCAGCCAGGGCCCGAGTACGACACAACATCAGGCGACTGGCAACAGCTAGTGTATTTTGATTTCTCGTGTTTACAGCCGTGCCGGCCAGCATGCGCGCTTCACAGATCTCGCACACACCGTTGCAGCACGCCATAGGCACTGCAATACCTGCAGCAGATGCGGCGCTCAGCAGATCATCACCGGCACTGACCCAATACTCCAACCCAGAAGGCTGTAACCGAACCCGGTAACTGTCCGCCATATCAGTCGGGGCGGCCGGACACGGTTTTAACCCCGGAATTCGCCGGCAAAGTAATTCCCAAGCTATCCCACAGTTCGTCCACCCGCTGTTTCACCTCGGAAGTCATGGCAATGGGTTCACCCCACTCGCGGTCGGTTTCACCAGGCCACTTATTAGTCGCATCCATGCCCATTTTCGAGCCCAGACCCGATACCGGTGAGGCAAAGTCCAAATAGTCGATAGGGGTATTTTCCACCATCATGGTATCGCGTGCCGGGTCCATTCGGGTGGTCATGGCCCAGATAACGTCTTCCCAGTTGCGGGCATTGATGTCGTCGTCAGTCACAATAACAAACTTTGTGTACATAAACTGACGCAGAAACGACCATACACCCATCATCACCCGTTTAGCGTGTCCCGGGTATTGCTTTTTCATCGTTACGATCGCCAGGCGGTATGAACAGCCCTCTGGCGGCAGATAGAAATCAACAATTTCGGGAAATTGCTTTTGCAGAATGGGGATGAACACTTCGTTCAGCGCCACACCCAGAATCGCCGGCTCATCGGGCGGGCGGCCGGTGTAGGTACTGTGGTAAATCGGGTCTTTACGATGGGTCATACGCTCGACGGTGAACACCGGGAACCGGCCAACCTCGTTGTAATAACCGGTATGGTCACCAAACGGGCCTTCCGGCGCCATATCGTCGGGATAAATAAACCCTTCCAACACAATTTCAGCGCTTGCTGGCACCTGCAGATCGCTTAACCCGGCCTTCACCAACTCGGTACGGCTGCCACGAAGCAAACCTGCAAAGGCGTATTCGGACAGCGAGTCCGGAACCGGCGTCACTGCTCCCAGAATCGTTGCGGGGTCCGCACCAAGAGCGACAGCCACCGGATACGGCTGGCCGGGATTTGCTTTCTGCCAGTCGCGAAAATCCAATGCACCACCACGGTGGCTAAGCCAGCGCATAATCAAGCGATTGCGTCCGATCACCTGCTGCCGATAAATACCCAGATTCTGGCGTTCTTTATGGGGACCACGGGTAATCACCAGCGGCCAGGTAACCAGCGGGCCAGCATCCCCCGGCCAGCAGTGCTGCACGGGTATCTGGTAGAGGTCGACTTTGTCTTTCTCGATCACCACATCCTGGCAGGGTGCAGAGCGTAAAACTTTAGGGCTCATGCGCATAACCTGTCGGAACAGCGGCAGTTTTTCGATGGCGTCTCTAAAACCCTTGGGGGGATCGGGCTCTTTCAAAAACGCCAGTAGTTTGCCAATATCGCGCAGCGCGGTAACGTTCTCTTGCCCCATACCCAAAGCAACTCGCCTAGTGGTGCCAAACAGGTTGGCCAGCACCGGCATGTCATACCCCTTAGGATTTTCAAACAGCAAGGCCGGTCCGCCAGCACGCAGTGTGCGGTCGCAGATTTCAGTTATTTCCAGGTGGGGGTCTACTTCGACTGAAATGCGTTTGAGTTCGCCCAACTTTTCCAGCTGGTTAATAAAATCTCGCAGGTCGTTGTACTTCATGCGTTGCTCCGGTTAGTTCCGGTCATGTACGTGAGTTCTGGGAGATTGGTTCTGGTTAATCGTTCAGACAATGTAACTCTGAGCTCTAACAGGATGAGGGACCGCATTCTGGGAGCCGTACCGGGGGAGACTTTCCTCCGGTACGGCGCAACACCCCAAAAATGCGCTAGGAATCTTAGCGGCGCTTCATAGACTGGAAGAACTCGTCGTTCGTCTTGGTGTCTTTGAGCTTATCCAACAAAAACTCGATGGCTGCGGTGTCGTCGTCCATAGAGTGCAGTAGCTTGCGCAGTATCCACACTTTCTGGATGTCGGCTTCGCTCATCAGCAGGTCTTCGCGGCGGGTACCGGAGCTGCGGATGTTGATAGCCGGGTAGGTACGCTTTTCGGCAATCTTGCGATCCAAGTGGATCTCCATGTTGCCGGTGCCTTTGAATTCTTCGTAAATCACTTCGTCCATTTTGGAACCGGTGTTCACCAAAGCGGTGGCGACAATGGTCAGGCTGCCGCCTTCTTCAACATTACGCGCAGCGCCGAAAAAGCGCTTGGGCTTTTCCAGGGCGTGGGCGTCAACACCACCGGTCAGTACTTTGCCAGAGGACGGGATCACAGTGTTGTAGGCCCGGGCCAGACGGGTGATGGAATCCAACAGGATGACCACGTCTTTTTTGTGTTCGACCAAGCGTTTGGCTTTTTCGATAACCATTTCTGCCACTTGTACGTGGCGGGCTGGCGGCTCGTCAAAGGTTGACGCAATCACTTCGCCGCGCACGGTGCGCTGCATTTCCGTTACTTCTTCCGGGCGCTCATCGATCAGCAGCACAATAATGTGACATTCCGGATGGTTACGGGTGATCGACTGGGCAATACTCTGCATCAGCAAGGTTTTACCGGCCTTGGGCGGCGACACAATCAAACCACGCTGACCCTTACCGATAGGCGCGACCAGATCCAATACCCGAGAAAACAAGTCCTCCGTGCTGCCGTTACCGGCTTCCAGGTGCATGCGCTCGTCTGGGAATAACGGGGTCAGGTTCTCAAACAAGATCTTGTTACGAGCGTTATCGGGCTTGTCAAAGTTGATCTCGCTGACCTTCAACAGCGCAAAATAGCGCTCGCCGTCTTTGGGCGGGCGAATTTTCCCTGAAATGGTGTCGCCAGTACGCAGATTAAAACGGCGAATCTGGCTGGGTGACACATAAATGTCGTCAGGACCCGCCAGATAGGAAGCATCGGCAGAACGGAGGAAACCAAAACCGTCCTGCAGAATTTCCAGTACGCCATCGCCGTAGATGTCTTCTCCGCCTTTGGCGTGGCGCTTGAGTATAGTGAAGATAACGTCTTGCTTGCGCGAGCGTGCAAGATTATCGAGGCCCATTTCTTGCGCAATTTCGAGCAACTCGGGCATGGAATTCTGTTTGAGTTCAGTAAGATTCATAGTTTATTGAATTTTCAGGAATGGAAGAAAGCGAACGTTAGGGTGAAGGGGTGCCCCGGAACGGATTGATAAGTACAGTCTAAAGAATGGGATGCTGGCCAGATGGAGCAACCGGGAGATAATAAAGTCCAGAAAATGAGTACCGAAGCCAGCGAGTGGGAACAATCGTTCGCAAGGCGACATTGATAATCTGCTACCTCGGCTCCGAATGTCAAGGCCATAGCCGAAAAAACCATTAATTTCGCAAAGGATTGCGCATTCAGGCCGTTTTATCCAGGCATCGCTTACATCCGGAGGCTTGCCTTGGGCGCTTCCTATGGGTCTTGGGCGGTTCCCTACAAAGAGGTATTCCCTTCCATTGTCGCCCCACGATGCGGATACTAAAGGCTGAACTCTTTCACACTTTTTATCGCTAAAAACAGGAGCCGCCCATGAGCAGCAAGCCAAGCCACGAACTGATTCCTATGAATATAGCCATATTGACAGTGTCGGACACCCGCGGCGAAGGCCAGGACAGCTCCGGCCAATTTCTGGAAGACAGCGTGGTCGAGGCCGGCCACACTCTGATTGCGCGGCGCATCTTGCCAGACGATGTTTATTTGATGCGTGCGCTGATCAGTAGCTGGATAGCGGACCCACAGGTTCATGCCGTTGTGATTACCGGCGGCACCGGCTTTCATGAGCGCGACAGCACGCCAGAGGCCCTTCGGCCTTTGCTGGACAAAAGCATAGAAGGTTTCGGCGAAGAATTTCGCCGGCTATCAGCCGCAGAAATTGGCACCTCGACCATCCAGTCCCGAGCGTTTGGCGGACTGGCCAATCACACAGTCATATTCTGTCTGCCTGGATCTACCGGCGCCTGTCGCACAGGCTGGAACGGCATTCTGTCCACCCAGCTAGACAGCCGCCACGGCCCTTGCAACTTTTCGGCACTGGTCGGGCGCAAGCCAGATCGGGCAATAGCACGCCTGAGCCAAGTGATCGGTAAAAACGCTGTGCGCTAAAAAGTACTATAGAAGGTGCGCTAACAGCCCATCAGTCATCTCGTTTTCACGCCTAACAACCCCTAACAAGGAAAGCAGATACCATGGCCGCCGTCGATCTAACCCCCGTTGAAGATGCCATACGGCATTTACTGACCCTTGCCGCACCGCCAGCGGCGATTGAACTTGCCCAGGTTCACAGCACTCTGGGCCGGGTGTTGGCTCGAGATTACACCGTGCTCGCTGATGTGCCGCCAGCCGATAACAGCGCGGTAGACGGCTATGCTTTGCGCGCAGAGGATTTCCGACCCGGAAAGCCGCTTTTGGTTTCGGCGCGAATTCCCGCCGGCCAGGCACCGGGGGCGTTGGCTGCCGGCACTGCCGCACGGATTTTTACTGGCTCCGAAATACCATCAGGTGCTAATACCGTTGTGATGCAGGAGCGCACAAAGGTTGATGCCGAAGGCGTGCTAATCGACGGCGACGTAAAACTTGATCAGAATATCCGCCGTCGTGGCCAAGACCTGGCCGCGGGCAACTTGGCTCTGGCCCAAGGCACCCTGATTCGCCCCCAGGAAATGGGCCTGCTGGCCAGCATGGGCATTGCCGAGGTTGAAGTGTTCGAAAAACTGAAAGTGGCAATACTAACCACCGGCGATGAGCTGGTCGATCCAGGCACACCGCTCGAAGTCGGTCAGATTTACAACACCAACCGCTACACGTTGTTGGGCCTGTTGGACCAAGCTGGCTGTGAGGTGGTGCTGTGTGAGAGCTTGGCAGACACCCGTGAGGGTACCCGAACTGCTCTTCAGCGCGCAGCAAAGGCCGCCGACCTGGTAATTACCAGTGGCGGCGTGTCTGTGGGTGAGGAAGACCATGTGCGTGAGGTATTGGACGAATCTGGCCAACTCTCACTGTGGCGCATGGCGATCAAGCCCGGTAAACCGCTGGCATTTGGTGATATCGGCGGTACCCCGGTACTGGGTTTGCCTGGCAATCCGGCGGCGGTGCTGGTCACATTTTTAGTGGTGGGCATGCCGTATATTCGCCAGCGCCAGGGGCGCCTAAACATCCACCCGTTAGGCCAGCAAGTCGCGGCCGGGTTCAGCGTTGGTTCTGCCTCCGTACGGCGGGAATACGCGCGCGTTCGGCTGGAGCAGGACCAGGGCAACACCGTGGCCAAAGCGTTCCCCAACCAGAGTTCTGGGGTTCTCAGTTCAGCCTGCTGGGCTGACGGCTTAGCATTAGTGCCGGAACACAGCACCCTAGGCCCTGGCGACATCATCACTTACTTTCCATTTTCTGAATTGGTGAACTGACCATGCCTGAGCAGACCCTTAGCGTTCGTTTTTTTGCCCGCTTACGCGAAGAACTGGGCACCGTACATTTAACCATGCCGGCACCCGCAGGCCAGACGGCCGCAGACTTGCTGGCAACTCTGGCCAGCCGAGGCGGGCCCTGGGGCCAGCTAATCACCGGCCAACCGGTGATGATTGCCATCAACCAGGCCATGGCAAAACCGCAATCGCCCGTTAAACCAGGTGATGAAGTAGCGTTTTTCCCGCCCGTGACAGGAGGTTAGTGAATGCCGCAAAAGTCTTTTGCCTATTCACAGACTGTACCCAGCGTCAGTATCCAAAACGCGGATTTTGATGCAGCGCAAGAGTACTCGCAACTTCGCGACAGCGGCGCGGGCACGGGCGCTATCGCCACATTCACCGGACTGGTGCGCGACAGCGGTGATCGCCAAGGCGTAACCGGGCTGTTTCTGGAACACTACCCAGGCATGACTGAACAGGTCATTGGTGATTTGATCGCACAGGCTTGCCAGCGCTGGGATGTGCGCAAAGCGCGAGTGATACATCGCATAGGCCGCTTACCCCTAAAGTCACAAATTGTGTTTGTAGGAGTATGCAGTGCCCACCGGCGCGACGCCTTTGCCGCCTGCGAATTTATTATGGACGCGCTAAAAACATCGGCGCCGTTCTGGAAGAAAGAACTGACAGACGCAGGTGAACATTGGGTCGAGCAGAAAGCATCAGACGTTGCGCGCTCAGAAGATTGGTAGCATGGCCGTCAATCCTTTAAATCTTGCGGCCGATTGCGGTTGGTGAACAGCTCAGACAGTCCAGGACATTCTAAAGATTGGGCCTGCTGGCTGCGGGCAAACATCATAACCCGACGGTTATCGTTACACAGCTGCTGCTCAAGCGCCGCCGCCATAGCCACCGGATAAACCCCGTGTAACGGATGATCGCGCCCGTCGCACCGGGCTATCACTGGCCGATCGGGAGCGCTGCGCCAGGCCTGCAACAGCTGCCGCAGTAGCGCAGGGGTAACGCCGGGCGTGTCGCAGGGGCACACCAGCACCGCCCCGTATCCGCGGTCTCCGGCTTCCTGCAAACCTGCTAACAGGCCCGCCAGTGGACCTTGCCCAGCAAACTCAGGAGCGTCAGTAAACACTTCTCCCAAGCGGCTGTATTCCTCGATGGAACGGTTGGCGCTGATCAGCGGCGAACCGGTTGCGGATCGTAAAGCCTCCGCAACCCAGGCTGCCATAGGCCTGCCGCGCCAGTGCAACATGCCTTTGTCTTTGCCATCCATACGCGTGCCCGCACCTCCTGCCAATAGCAGGCCAACAACCGGCAAGGGTGCTTGGGGACTGAGGGGGTCAGTGTTCATCACGTTTTTTTATGGCCGTTTTACCTGTCGCCGTCGAGTTCATTGTCGCCAATGTCTGCATTATGACCGTAACCAGCATTTCCGCTAGTGTCATTACAGGCGTCAGGGGCGCGACTGGCACCATAAAAAACCGCCCTCGAGCAGAGCTCCGGGGCGGTTTTTTAGCCTGGCTTTTCAGTCAGGCTGTTGAGTCGGTTCTCCAGTCGGGCTATGCAATCAGAGATTGCTGTCCAGAAACGCTGCCAGCTGGGACTTAGACAAAGCACCTACTTTGGTCGCGTCCACATTGCCATTTTTGAACAGCATCAACGTAGGAATACCACGGATGTTGAACTTGGGTGGCGTTTGCTCATTCTCATCGATGTTGAGCTTACAGACTTTCAGCTTGCCGGCATACTCCTCGGCAATTTCTTCCAGCACCGGCGCGATCATTTTACATGGGCCACACCACTCAGCCCAGTAATCCACCAGTACCGGCACATCAGACTGCAGTACGTCCTGTTCAAAGGAGGCATCGGTTACGTTAACAATATTTGCGCTCATTCTGATTTCCTGTTTCTGGCATCTGCCCGGTAACAGATGCAGTTAGCTGTATTGACTATCGTTATCATTTTGAAAACTGCGTGACAATTCACGCTTTTCTTAGACCATGCTTTCAATGGACAATACTTTACGCCATTGCTCCAGCAGTTGTGAAGCCTTCGCTGACATGCGGGGAATTCCACGCTCGATAAACCACCGACAGTCAGGCTGGCTGACAGGCCCTTGGGTTATCGCTATAGTACGCCCTACGTTCATCCCACAAGGATTCATAACCCAGTGACGGCAGAACCCAACGCCGAAAACGTTACCGCGCCTCCTGATATGCTTGCCGCTATCGATATGGGCTCAAACAGCTTTCACATGGTGGTTGCGCGCCTGGTGCACGGTGAAATTCGTACCATGGAAAAAATGGGCGAAAAAGTTCAGCTCGGAGCCGGGCTTGACGCCCAAAACCGCCTGACCGACGAAGTTCAGGAACGAGCTCTGGCCTGCCTGAGCCGCTTTGCCCAGCGCCTGCAGGGCATGCCTCCGGAAGCTGTACAAATTGTTGGCACTAACGCCCTGCGCATTGCTCGCAATGCCAACGAGTTTCTCAGCCGGGCTGAGGAAGTGCTGGGCTACCCGGTAGAAGTGATTGCCGGGCGTGAGGAAGCGCGATTGATTTACCTGGGCGTTGCCCACACTCTTTCTGACGACACCGGCCGCCGGCTGGTGATCGACATAGGCGGCGGTAGCACCGAATTTGTGATTGGCCAACGCTTTGAGCCGGAAGCCCTGGAAAGCATGCACATGGGCTGCGTGTCGTTTCGTAATCGCTACTTTCAGGACGGAAAAATCAGTCGCCGCAGTTTAGACCGTGCCATCACTCATGCCGAGCAAGAACTGCAGAGTATTCGCCGCCAGTATCGGGCGATGGGCTGGCAAAGCGCCGTGGGTTCGTCAGGGTCGGTAAAAGCCATCGGCCAGGCTCTGGCCACGCTCAAGATTACCGATGGCACCATCACTCTGGAAGCCATGCAGGAATTGCGTAAACGGCTGGTTAGCATGGGCCACGTTGAGCGTTTAAGCGAAATTGGTGTGCGCCCAGACCGGCAAAGTATTTTCCCTGGCGGCTTCGCCATTCTAATGGGCGCGTTTCAGTCGCTGGGAATTGAAACCATGAGCTTTGCCGATGGCGCGCTGCGCGAAGGCCTACTGTACGGAATTGTCGGGCGAATACGCCATGAAGATGTGCGGGAACGAACCATTTCCGCATTACAAGAACGCTACCACGTTGACCAGCAGCACGGCGCCGCCGTAGAAGCCAGCGCGGTGGCAGCTTGGGCGCAAGTTGCGGAAACCTGGAAGGTGAACAGCTTCAGCGACGAAGATACCCTGCGCTGGGCCTGCAAGCTGCATGAAATTGGCTTGACCATCTCACACAGCCAATACCACAAGCACGGTGCTTATCTTTTACAATATTCGGACTTGCCCGGTTTTACCCAACAGTTCCAGTGGGATCTGGCGGCCTTGGTGCGCGGGCACCGGCGCAAGTTTACTTCAGCCATTTGGGCCGGAACCTTAGCTGAAGACATCCCGCGCTTGCGCTACCTATGCATACTGGTGCGCCTGGGCGTACTGCTGCAGCACGCCCGCAATCTGGAAGAACCACCAGAGCTGACGTTGAAAGCGTCAACGAACAAGCTCAGCATCCGCTTCCCTAAGGGCTGGCTGGAACAACGCCCACTAACCTTGGCAGACCTGGAAAATGAACGGGACTACCTGTTACGTCAGGACTTCAGTCTGGACATCATCACTGAATAAAAAATCACTGATTAAAAAATCACCGAGTAAGAAACTGGCGCCAGACGTATCAGTTTCTGCTGCAAAGTAGTGGGCCAGCCTCAACTTTCCAGCTCCGCTTCCAGAGCTTCGACCGTTTCGCTGACGTCCAGCCACTGAATCTCTACAGCTGCCATTTTTTGGCGCGCCTCGGCCTGCCGGCCCAACAGCGTTTTTAACTGTTGTTTGCCGCTGTCACTGTACAGCGCCGGATTGGTAAGCTCGGCGTCCATCTCCGCCAGCGCAGCCTGCATGCTATCCATCTGTTTTTCCAGTGTGGCCTGCTGTTTGCGGAACGGGCTAATTTTCTGGCGCACAGCCGCCTCGGCGCGCTTGCGGACCTTGCGGTCATCGGCACTTTCACCATTGAATGCCGCGTCTTGGCCACCCTCTGCGGCAACAGACAGTCGCTTTGGCGCCTCGGTGTCGTCTTTGCGGCGATCCGCCAGCCAGCGCTCATAATCCTCAAGGTCTCCCTGGTACTCAACGACGCGGCCATCGTTCACCAGCCAGAACTCATCGACGGTGTTGCGCAGCAAGTGGCGATCGTGCGACACCACCACAATGGCGCCATCAAAGTTCTGCAAGGCCATGGTGAGCGCCTGGCGCATTTCCAGATCAAGATGGTTGGTAGGCTCATCCAGCAGCAGCAGATTGGGCCGCTGCCAGGCGATCACTGCCAGCGCCACCCGAGCTTTTTCGCCGCCGGAGAAGGACCGTATCGGTGACAGGGCCGCATTGCCATGAAAGTCAAAACCGCCGAGAAAATTGCGAATACTCTGATCCGACGCCCGCGGGCTCAAGCGCTGCAGGTGCAAAAAGGGGCTGGCGTCCAAATCAAGGGATTCGAGCTGATGCTGGGCAAAATAGCCAATAGCCAGATGCTCGCCGCAGGTACGCTCACCGTTAATCAGCGTCGCCTCACCCCGCAGACTGTCCATAAGAGTGGATTTACCCGCACCATTAGGGCCAAGCAGACCAATGCGACTGCCCGGTAACAAGCTCAGGTTCAGGTTGCGCAGAATCGTCACGTCGCCGTGACCGGCTTGGCCCTGGCGGATGCTCAGCAGCGGGTTTGACACTTTTTCGGCTAAAGGAAATTGAAAATTGAACGGTGAATCAATGTGTGCAGGGGCAATTTTTTCCATGCGCTCCAGAGATTTCACTCGGCTCTGGGCCTGACGAGCCTTGGTGGCTTGAGCCTTGAATCGGTCAATAAAACGCTGAATCTCAGCAATGCGGGCTTGCTGACGCTCGAATCCGGCCTGCTGTTGGGCCAGGCGCTCGCTGCGCTGGACTTCAAAGGCTGAGTAATTACCGCTATACAGTGCCAGATCGCGCCGATCAAAGTGCACGACATGTGTCGCGACTCTGTCCATGAAATCCCGGTCGTGGGAGATGAACAGCAGGGTTCCAGAGTAGCGCCGTAGCCAGTTTTCCAGCCAAAGACAAGCGTCCAGATCCAGGTGGTTGGTCGGCTCGTCCAGCAGCATCAAATCGGACGGGCGCATCAGCGCCTGGGCCAAATTCAGACGAATCCGCCAGCCTCCCGAGAAACTCGAAACCGGGTGATCAGCATCGCCATCACTGAAGCCCAACCCGCGTAGCAGCGACTCGGCGCGGCGCGATGCAGACCACGCCTCGTGCAGGTCTAACTCGCCATGGATACGGGCTTGGGCCAGGTCGTCCTGCGCAACTTCCGCTCTTGCCAGTTCGTGTTCCAGGCGGCGCAAATCGAAATCGCCGTCCAATACAAAGTCTCGCGCGCTACGCCCGGTCGCCTCAACTTCCTGAGCCATGTGAGCAATGCGACAGCCTCCGGGCAGAGAAAAATTGCCGCGCTCTGGCGCCAAATCACCCAATAAAAGCTGAAACAAACTGGACTTGCCGGCACCATTGGCGCCCACAATGGCCATGCGTTGGCCCGGTTGCACGGTCAGGCTGACGCCTTCTAGTAACCACGCACCACCTCGTTGTAAACTAAGATCACTAATTGTTAACATGTTTTAATTCTGGCACTTTAATAATTTCAGGGAAGCCTTGGAAACTGCACCGGACGATATTACGGTCATACCGCAAACCGCAGCCAGCCTGGCACTGCCGGCAGTTTTGCAGACCGACACAGAGCTTTGGTCTTTTGCCCTATCATGCTGGCAAAAACCGGGCGTTGCGTCTGCCTGCCTGTCATTGCAACAACAAGGCTGGAGTGTGACCCGCATTCTATGTGCGGCTTGGCAAGCAAATCAGCACAGAACTTACTCCGGGCTAGAGGCTGTTACGGTAACAGAGTGGCGCAACCGTGTAACCGTGGCACTGCGTGACATAAAAAGAGCACTGCCGAAAGAGTCCGGAAGTTGTTATAACTTGCGCGCAGGCGTGGCCCGCTTGGAACTTGAAGCCGAGCGTGTCGAACTCGCTCTGGCGTGGCAAACGCTGAACACTCAAACAGAAGAGCCGGCGATGCAAGATCGCAACATTTTGATCATCGGCAATCTGACAGCAGCGGCGCCTTGTGCAGACAGCGCACGAGCAGCTGCCTCAGATATTCATCAACTGGCATCTGTTTTGACTTTTTCGCGCCCCGGAGCGCAATCAACATGATGATTAAATGGCTGGTACGGCTAGCCTTTCCTGCTTTGGGCGTATTGTTATTGCTCATTATTTTTGGTTTGGGAACGCCCGAGCAAGTAACACAGCCATTGGCTCAAGAAAAAAAATCGACAGAAATTCCCGCCTTCGAAACTCTGGTTCCAGAATCAGTGGTGATAGATTCACCCGACATTATTTTCAAGTGGCGAGATACCAATGGCAACTGGCATTATGCTGACCAGCCACCGCCCCGGGGGCCCTGGAACACCTTGGCCATAGAACGGCCGAACCCACTACGTGGCACGGCTGGCAACGCAGAGTCTGAAGTTGACTGGCAGGCACCGTATAAAGCGCCATTCAACATGGGCGTGGGTGCTTCAGGAAGTTAGTAAGTGCCTCATGACGTTAGTCGGTGCTTCGGGCAATTAAGTGAGTGGCCGTTTGGCCATTAACAGATATTCAGTGGCGTAAAGCCGATGTTATAGGTACCTTCTCGCCAGCATTATATCGGATACCCTCAATCAGCCGGCGCCGGCCAAGCCTGGCCGTTGCGATTTATTTATTAATATAAAGGATGGATTCATGAAGAAAACGCTGTTTGCACTGACGATTGCCGGCCTTGTTGCGGGCTGCTCTTCCGCTCAAGAAGCACCTAATGACCCCACGCTGGAATCCAACAGCGAAAAAGTCAGTTACGGCATGGGCTTAGTAATGGGTGAGCGCATGGGTAACGACCTGCCAGACCTGCAGATGGAACAGTTTCTGCAGGGCATTCAGCACGGCAACAGCAGCGATCAGGCACAGCGCCGGATGACCCAGGAAGAAATTCAAGAAGCGCTAATGGCTTACCAGCAGAAACTGCAGGAAGATCAGTCCAAGCAAATGGGGGAAATGGCGCAGAAAAATGTGGATGCGGGAAACGCTTTTCTGGCTGAAAATGCCAAGCGCGAGGGCGTAGCAACCACCGATTCCGGCTTGCAGTACGAAGTGCTCGAAGCCGGTAATGGCCCACAACCAAGCGCCGGCGAAACGGTAACAGTCCACTACACGGGCGAGTTGTTGAATGGCGAGGTGTTTGACAGCTCCCGCGAGCGCGGTGAACCTGTTTCATTCCGCCTAGACCAGGTCATTCCCGGCTGGACAGAGGGCTTGCAGCTGATGAACGAAGGCGCGCGTTACAAACTCTATATCCCATCAGACCTAGCATATGGCCCGGGCGGCAATCGCGCGATTGGTCCCAATGAAACATTGGTTTTTGACGTGGAACTGATAGCGGTTAACCCGGACAGCGCCCAGTAACGGCTTGTTGCAGTTAACCATTAGCATCTGGGCGGCGCCAAAAGCATGCCGCCCAAGTTTACCAACAGCTCTCAGGCTGGCTCTACTTTGTCTGCGTTGGCGGTGTGGAGATGAGCAATCAGAAGATCTTCCAGTTCAAAACGACTAGCCAGGATTTCACCCACTCGCGATAACTCCGTAAACAACGCCTGCATTTCCGACTCGGAGAGTTCGCGACCATCTATCTTGTCATTGAAATCCAGAATCACTTGGGTGGTTTCGGTAATACGCGGATACACCTTTGCGACCAGTCCCAAGCCCTCGTCGTCGTTAAATTCTCGCGCCTCACGCACCAGTTGCTCGTAGATTTCAAAGTGCCCGGCGGAAACGTAATCCATCAACATTTCACACAGCAGAATCAGTTTTGGTCTTAGGCTCTCGGTCTGGGAATAGTCGTTTTCGGCAGACAGCTCACAGTAGCGCACCAAGACATCTTGACGCTCCTTAAGCCAACGGTCGATCAGATCACTGACCCCGCCCCACCGTTCACGGGCATTTCGACAATGCTCCAACATAACGCCTGTACTCCACTTGGTGTTCTATCTGGCTAATACCTTCTGAACGTGCAGATAAGTCTATGCAAGTTACCCTATGGCAGTGACCAGCCGCAACCGTTTGTGGCTGCGATCTTACCAGGGCCGCTTTGGCGCGGGGCGCAAACACAGATAAAGACCGACCAGCACCACGCAAACAAAAAACAGCGCGCTCCACCCCGGAATGCTCAGGCCCAGAAAACGCCAGACCACCGCCGCACAGTCACCGGTCCCGCGAACTGCGGTCGCCAGTACTTCCGACCAAGGCAGCACCTCCAGCATGTAATCCACCGATGGACCGCAAGCCGGCACTTGGTCCGCAGGCAAGCTTTGCAGCCAGAGCTGGCGGCTGGCCAACCCCAACCCCGTGCCCGCAGCCAGCGCCAGAAAAAAACCGTATATCCGTGTAGCGATCGTCCCCGGGCCATGTAGCCACGCCAACAGGCTGACCAACCCGGCTGCCATGAAGGCAAACCGCTGTAACCAGCACAAAGGACAAGGCTCCAGCCCCATCACATGTTCCATATAAAATGCCACCGCAAGCAGTGCGGTACACACCAAAAAAATAACGGCAAACAGGATCCTGCTGGTCAAAAGATCACCTCGAAAATAGGAATGGGACTGCATCTGTGCTACCAGCCTGTTACTGTAATAATTGTTGTGAAACTATCGCGGTTATCAGAGTTGTCAGGGTTATGAATGTATTGAAAAAAATGATGCCAAAAATCTTCATCGCTCTTTTTCTGACGGCGCTAGCAGTTGTCGCCTACGGTGAAGAGCCTGACGAACCGGCTGAACCAGCAAAACCAACCGTTACCGATTATATATCACTGGAGCCCGCGTTTGTGACCCACATAGGGCCGCCAGGCAGCAAGCTTTCCTATCTGAAAGCCAGTGTTAGCTTGCGCGCCAACGCCAGCACCGCTCGCCCCGCCGTAGAAGCTCACATGCCCCGCATACGCCATGAGCTGATACTGCTGTTTGGCGAGCAAAACGATGTTGATGCGCTTACCCTGCCAGGCACTCAGCAAACACTGGCAACAGAAGCCACCTCCCGCATCAATCAGGTCCTGGAAAGCCAGCACACCGGTGAAGCCGTTAGCGGCGTGCTGTTTACCGAGTTTGTGGTGCAGAAGTGACCGACACTCTGATACTCAGCTTTGCTGATACTGATTCAGGTAGTCGGCAAAGCTTAGAGTATCCGCAGCTTCAATCTGCTGCTGCTGTTGCAAGGACTCAAGGCTAAACGCTGTATATTGCTGCTGCACGGCATCTGACAACGGCTGCGCGAGCAAGCTGTGCTTATGCTTAAGGGACATGTCCAGCGCCCAGTCGCGGTGGCCCAAGCCACTACTGACCATTGCATCCAAGACCTGCTGCGATGGCAAACACCAGCTGCCCTCCAACTTGTGCCGCTGCTCCGCCAGAGCCCGCACGTAGGTGGCGTCGCCATTCCAACCGTCGAGCTGTTCCGCCAGTGGCTGCAACGAATCCAGAAGTTCAAGCGCCGTCTCTCCGGCGTTAACACTGCGATTACCCAGCTGCAACGCCAAGTCGCGTCCGCGTCCGCGCGCTACAACATCTTTGAAATTGTTATCCAACCGGGCACACTCATCGTCACCAATCCGCGGACTGTCCTGTAACAGACAGTCCAACAAGAATAGGTCAAGGAAGTCCACTTGCGGCGCGGTAATACCCACGGCGGCAAACGGGTCCAGATCCAGACACCGCACCTCGATGTATTCCACCCCGCGGCTCATCAACGCGTGTATGGGCTTTTCACCACTGGCAACGGTGCGCTTCGGCCGTAAGGCACTGTAATACTCGTTTTCAATCTGCAGCACGCTGGTATTAAGCTGAATATATTCACCGTCGCGATTTATACCCATTTTTTCGTAGGGCGGCCAGGGCGTGTGAATGGCTCGTTCCAAAGTGCGGGTATAGGTTTTTAGCTCGTTAAAACAGATGTTCAAAGACGCCTGGGCATTGTTGTGGTAACCCAAATCGCCCATGCGCAGCGAGCTGGCCTGCTCACCAAAAAAAGTATTTGCATTAAAGCTGCTGAGGTTGTGCCTTACGTTGGCAACAAAACTCTGGTCCAGCGCTGGTGAAGCGCCAAATAGTAGCATTAACAACCAGCTACGGCGGCGGAAATTACGAATCAACCAGAAGTACTGCTCAGATTTGAAATCTTGCAGGCTCAGCTCGCTGTCGCCCACAGCCTGTTGCCACTGCTGCCAAAACCCTTCGGGTAACGACACGTTGTAATGGGTACCGGCGATACTTTGCATCATTCGCCCGTAGCGCACCGCCAAGCCTTGGCGATACACGTGTTTCATCTTACCCACATTGGAACTGCCGTAGTTGGCGATGGGAATACTGCTGTCGCCATCCAGACCACAGGGCATACTGGCGGCCCAGAATACTTCGTCGCCCAAGTTCTGCTGCACAAATTGATGGGTGTGGCCCAGCGCTTCAAGCATGCCGGCGGTGGTGTCATACACCGGCGTAATCAACTCCAGCAGAGATTCCGAATAATCGGTGGTAATGCGCGGGTGGGTCAACGCCGAACCCAGAGCGTGCGGGTGCGGGGTTTGTGCAATGAAGCCGCTGGCATCGGCACGCAAACCTTCTTTTTCAACACCTTTACGAAAGCCCTGCCATTCGCTGGCGGCAAACTGCTTAAATATGTGATGGCGTGATTGAGCCATGAAAAACTCCTGCTGCAACCGCTGTGGTTGCCAAGTAAAGTTGCCAAGTAAATTAACGGGCGCGCTTGTTGGCCGACGCCATGGCCTGAGCCAGAGCTCCTGCCATGGCGCCTTGACCCTGACCCTGACCCTGATTCTGACTCGCAGCCGGCGCCGGTTTTTGCACGCTAGCCGCATTGTTGCGATTTGGGCTTGGTTTTTTGTCACCACGGGGCCGTTCAGCCGGCTGCTGGCCAGGTTGATCACTCATGCGCATGGTCAAAGCGATGCGCTTACGCGGAATATCCACCTCCATCACCTTCACTTTTACAATGTCGCCAGCTTTCACCACTTCCCGCGGGTCTTTTATAAAACGGTCTGCCAACGCCGATATATGGACCAGGCCGTCCTGGTGCACGCCAATATCCACGAAGGCGCCAAAATTGGTAACGTTGGTGACCGACCCTTCGAGCACCATTCCCGGCTCCAGATCTTTCAGGGTTTCTACGCCTTCTTCAAAGCTGGCGAAGCGGAATTCCGGCCGTGGGTCGCGCCCCGGCTTTTCCAACTCAGCAAAGATGTCTTTGACCGTGGGCAAGCCAAACTGCTCGGTCACATAATCCTGCGGGTTCAGACTGCGCAAAAACGCCGCATCACCCACCAGGTTATTAACATCCCGGTGATTTTTAGCGGCGATGGTTTCCACCACGCGATAAGCTTCCGGGTGCACCGAAGACCGATCTAGCGGATTGTCACCATCGCTGATGCGCAAAAAGCCCGCCGCCTGTTCGAAGCTGCGGGCCCCCAAACGCGGCACTTTCATCAGCTGCTTGCGATTACGGAATTGGCCGTTCTGGCTGCGATAATCCACGATATTCTGGGCAATGGTGGGGTTTAAGCCAGATACACGGGTTAACAGCGGCACCGACGCGGTGTTCAGATCGACTCCTACGCCGTTTACACAGTCTTCTACGACTGCATTCAGGCTGCGCGATAGCTGTACCTGCGATACGTCGTGCTGATATTGGCCCACACCAATAGATTTTGGCTCAATTTTAACCAATTCCGCCAACGGGTCCTGCAAACGCCGGGCAATGGATACCGCACCGCGAATGGTGACATCCAGGTCCGGCAACTCCCGCGAGGCGAATTCCGACGCTGAATAAATAGACGCACCCGATTCGCTGACCACAATGCGCGCCAATTTCAGTTCCGGGTAGCGCTTGCACAGATCGACCACCAGTTTATCGGTTTCCCGCGAGGCAGTGCCATTGCCAATAGCCACCAACTCGATGTTGTACTGGCGACACCATTTGCGCAATTGCTCTATCGACGCTTCCCACTGGTTTCGTGGGGCGTGGGGAAATATTGCCCCGTGGTCCACCACCTGCCCTATGCCGTCAATTACGGCCACTTTCACGCCGCTACGCAGGCCGGGATCCAGGCCCAGGGTGGCTCGGGGCCCGGCCGGAGCAAGCAACAACAAATCTTTGAGGTTATCCGCAAATACCTGAATAGCCTCGGTTTCAGCGGCCTCTCGGATCTGGCCTATCAGGTCAGTTTCGAGCTGGCCAGACAGCTTTACCCGCCAAGTCCAGCGCACCACTTCGGCCAGCCACTTGTCGGCCGCCCGGCTCTGGTCGCGGACATTCCAGTGGGCGGCAATGTAAGATTCCGCCGGGTGCGGCTGGCGACGATCGTCGCTGTTTTCTCCAACGGCAATGGTGTAGCTCAGAATGCCCTCGTTGCGGCCACGTAGAATAGCCAGAGCGCGGTGTGACGGCACTTTTTTTAACGCTTCGCTGTAGTCAAAGTAATCACGGAATTTGGCACCTTCGTCCTCTTTGCCAGCAATAACGGTGACTTTCAGCTGGCCTTGCTGCCAGATGAAACCGCGCAGCTGGCCCAGAAGCTCAGCGTCTTCTGCAAAGCGCTCCATCAGGATGGCACGGGCGCCTTCCAAGGCTAACTTGCTGTCAGCCACATCGGCGCTCACGAATTGCGTTGCCAAAACCTCTGGCACGTGTGTTGGGTCGTTATAAAGGCCATCGGCCAGTGGTTCAAGACCGGCCTCACGGGCAATCTGGGCTTTGGTACGGCGTTTGGGTTTGTAAGGCAGGTAGAGATCTTCCAGACGGTTCTTGGTGTCTGCACCGTTAATGCTGGCTTTCAACAGATCGGTCAATTTGCCCTGTTCGTCAATACTGGCAAAAATGGTGGCGCGGCGGTCTTCCAGTTCGCGCAGATAGCGCAGGCGCTCTTCCAGGGCTCGCAACTGGATGTCGTCAAGCGCGCCGGTCAGCTCTTTGCGATAGCGGGCAATAAAAGGCACGGTCGCACCGCCGTTTAACAGCTCAACAGTGGCGTTAACCTGCTCTTCACGTACACCAAGCTCATTCGCAATGCGTCGGGAAATACTGTTCATGCTACCTCTACTAATCACGTTCGCTAACAAACAAGGTGGCAAAGGTACAGCGGCACAGGATTACAGGCAAGCAGACTGTCTCTGATTACGAAGGAACGGTACCAACTTGCCCCAAGGCATCGGCCGGGCAAAATAGTAACCCTGTACGTGGTCGCAGTTCAGTAGCCGTAAAAACTCCATCTGTGCGTAGGTTTCCACGCCCTCTGCTACTACGTTCATATCAAGGCTATGAGCCAAGCTGATAATAGCTCGAATAATGTGTTCGGAATCGACAGATTCGCCCAACCCCTGGACAAAAGATTTGTCGATTTTTACCAGGGCAATGGGGAAATGTTGAAGATTACTGAGCGATGAAAAGCCGGTGCCAAAGTCATCCAGAGCGAAGTTGACCCCCAGTTCGTTTAGCTCCCGCAGGCATTGCCGGGCGTAGTCTGGGTCGTGCATCATCGCGCTTTCGGTAAGCTCCAATTCGAGCAAACTGGTATCGATATTCGCGTTATAAATAATTCGAAAAATAGTCTCGGTCATCTTGCGGTCGTGAAACTGGCGAAATGACAGATTCACCGCCAGCACCAGCTCCGCAAAACCTAGATCGGCCAATTCACGCAGCCGCTGGCAGGCCTGATCAATCACCCAGTAGCCGATAGGAACGATCAGCCCGCTGCGCTCAGCCAACGGAATAAATTCATCCGGCATAACCATGCCAAGGCGCGGGTGGTTCCAGCGCAGCAGACACTCCACGCCGCGAACGTCGCCGGTGGCCAGCTCTACCCTGGGCTGGTAGTAAAGTTCCAGATCACCGGCGCGCAGAGCCGTGCGTAAATCTGCTTCCATCTCCAGTTGCTTGCCAGCTGAAATGTGAAACTGCTGATCGTAAAAGCGAAAGCTGGTGCCGTCGTCCTGCTTGGCCTCAAACATGGCCCGGTTGGCTTGGCGCAGCAAATTCTCCGCATCGTTACCTGCTTCAGGATAGGTGGCCACACCAATGCTTGCGTTGACGTTGACCGGGCACCCGTCCAGAACAATAACGTCTTCCATCACTAAATCAATCTTGCGAACCACACGGCTGATGTCCGCAAGATCTTCCACGTGCTCGATGATAATGGCCAACTCGTCCCCGCCAATACGCAGTATGGAGTCCGAGCACCGCAGAACCTGGCGAATGCCCGCAACCAACTTTAGCATAAGCTCATCGCCCTGATGATAACCAAAGATTTCATTAATGCTGCGGAATTTATCGATGTTCAGATGCAACAGTGCCAGACGCTGGCCCAGGCTTTCTGCGTGCTGCAACGCCAGGCGCAAGTTTGAAAAAAACAATTTGCGGTTGATCTGCCCGCCGGAATCAACACCCGCACTTTGGGCCTCAATGGACATCTCGGATTGCACTAACGCCGCTTTTACCGCGCGCCGCAATTGCCAACCGTCCAGCTGTTGGCGGCATAAATAATCTGCGGCTCCCTCCGCAGTCATAGTTGCACTCTGGCTTGCCGGCAGGTCAGCGCCCATAACGACTACGGGCTTATCGCCGCAGGCCTGAACAAGATGAATTAACCAAGCATTCATGTCACCGTTGTGCAGCTGGCAGTCCCATAGCAGCACGTTAAACGGGTTGTCGGCCATAGCACGCTCGAAGCTTGCAGTGTCTGCACACCAGGCAGCACTCATAGCCAAGTCATCGATGGCCACTAGCAAGCTATTTATCCACAGGAAATCGCGATAATCCGGAGTTAGCACCAACAGGCGAATGCGAGGCTGATCAAAAAAAACGAGAGGCGATACCATCTATGGATCCATGCGTTTGTAAGATTCTCTTCACCAATGCGCAGTCATTCAAGCCATACACTTCACTAACAATAGCTGACTTTTCGGTAGGGTGCCGATTACCCAGGTGCTGTAGAATAATCACAATATTAATGCACTTTGCAACTAGGCTGCTGTGACGCCGTGACGAAACTCAATAAAAGACAAAGCGAAGCCGTGCGCTATGCAGACGGCCCCATGCTGGTACTGGCTGGTGCCGGCAGCGGTAAAACCAGCGTCATTACCCGCAAAATTGCGTTTCTTATTGAACAGCTGGGCATTCCTGGTCGGCACATTGCGGCCGTGACCTTCACCAACAAAGCCGCACGAGAGATGAAAGAGCGTGTTGGCCGCATCATCGATCGAAAGCTAACCCGTGGATTAACCGTTTCCACCTTTCATAACCTGGGTCTGAACATAATCCGTGAGGAGCATGACCACCTGGGCTATCACCCCGGATTTTCCATTTTTGATGCTGAAGACGCCAAAGCTCTAATACAGGATTTAATGCTGACCCATGGTAGCACCGACGCTGGTGATGAACTGAACCCGGTACAGATGACCATCTCTTCTTGGAAAAACGCCATGCGTGCACCTGCCGAAGCACTGAGCAAGGCTGCAGACGAGCGTGAACAGAGAATCGCTATTATTTATGGTTACTATAATGAGTACCTGAAAGCATACAACGCCGTTGACTTTGATGACCTGATCCTGCTGCCAGTGATGCTGTTTCGCCAACACCCGGACGTGCTGGCGAAATGGCAGCGTAAGATTCGTTACATGCTGGTGGATGAGTACCAAGACACCAATGTGTGCCAATACGAGCTTGTGAAGCTTTTGGTGGCTGGGCGCGCCGCTTTTACCGTAGTGGGTGATGATGACCAGTCCATTTACGCCTGGCGCGGAGCGCGACCGGAGAACCTGGCACAACTGGAACAGGATTTCCCCAGTCTGAAAGTGGTTAAGCTGGAGCAGAATTACCGCTCAACAAGCCGCATACTGCGTGCCGCCAACAGGGTGATTGCCAATAACCCACACGCCTTTGAAAAAGTGCTGTGGAGCGATCACGCCATTGGCGAAGAAATCCGCATTATCCGTTGCCGCAATGAAGAAGCAGAAACCGAGCGTGTAGCCACCGAAATACTCGATCAGAAGTTGAAGCAGGGCCTGGGATTCAAAGATTTTGCGGTGCTTTACCGGGGCAACCATCAGGCCCGACTACTGGAAGTGAAGCTACAGGCCTATCAAATTCCTTATCGCATCTCCGGCGGTCAATCGTTTTTTGCCAAAAGTGAGATCAAAGACGCCATGGCGTATTTGCGCTTGCTGATCAATCCCACTGACGACGCCGCATTTTTACGGGTGGTTAACGTGCCCCGCCGTGAGATTGGCCCACGCACACTCGAGCAATTGAGCCACTACGCCCGCGCTCGCAACGTCAGCCTGTTCAAGGCGTTGGGCGATATGGGCGCGCAAAGCCACGTGACAGACAAGGGTTTGGAGCGCCTGCGGCGCTTCGCTCACTGGGTAGACGCTACCTGCAAAAGGTTACACAGCGATGACCCTGTGCAGGTCATTAAGCAGCTGTTTACCGATATAGAGTACGAGGAATGGCTGCACCAGCATTCGGGCTCTCCCAAACAGGCGCAGCGGCGCATGGAGAACATCTGGTATCTGGTAGATTCCATCCAGCGCATGCTTGACGATGGCAAAGGCACCGCGGACGAAATTGGCGTAGAAGACGCCGTTACCAAGCTGATCCTGCGGGACATGATGGAACAGCGCGAAGAAGAAGACGACAGCGACAAAGTTCAGCTGCTAACTCTGCACGCCTCCAAAGGCCTGGAGTTTCCCCATGTGTTCATCATCGGCCTGGAAGAGGAAATTTTGCCGCACCGGATGAGCATTGAAGAAGAAAACATCGAGGAAGAACGGCGGCTGATGTACGTGGGTATTACCCGGGCGCGGGAAACACTGACCCTAACTTATGCCGCGTCTCGCCGGCAATACGGCGAAAAAATGGAGACCATTCCAAGCCGTTTTCTAGACGAACTGCCCGAGGATGATGTGCGCTGGTTGGGTTTGGGGGAAGCAGACGTAGAAGTAAATCAAAAGAAGGGAAAAGCAACGCTCAGCGCCCTGCTAGGAGACTTGGGCGCCTGAAACCGGGCAGTCCGCAATGGCGAACAACCCAGTTTTGCGCAGTGTTACTTGCTCTCTGCCACTAAATATTCAACAGCGGCTGCAATTTCTTCATCCGGGCAGCTGGCACAGCCACCTTTAGCTGGCATGGCGTTATAGCCATTGATAGCGTGGGAGATCAGCGTATCTAAGCCCTGCTCGACACGCGGCGCCCAGGAACTGGCATCACCAATCACCGGCGCACCGGCTGCACCCGTGGTGTGGCATGCCAGACAAACGGCACCATAAACCTCAGAGCCAGAGCGAGGGCCAGCACTGACTGCAACCGTTGGAGCTGCGGCTGCGCCACAATCGTCGCCCTGCAAGCAGATACTGCCTACCGGCTGGATACGGGACAAAATTTCGTCCTCAAAATTTGCCATAGCGGCGCCGGCTGTTAGACCAAAACCAAGCAGAACAGCGACCAGAATTCTCTTCATCTTCACAATGCACCTCGCATTCAAGCGTTATAATAATAAGTCGCCGCATTATAGCGGCTGTACCTTGGCAAAAAAACCAACACGCAGACTGATACATCAATTTCAGCATCATTTGTTGCCATTTGGCAAATCACAAGACCTGTCGCACCGTTATGGTTACCATACGCTCTCGGCCCGTTTATCGCTCAGGAATTCGTCATGAAAGATCCCGGTCACTCTTCCAACCGCTTACGCAAGCCGCTCTTAATTCTAGAGTTTACTGCGCTAGCTACACTATTGGGCTCTATGCTCTGGTTTGGTTCCAGTACGCCGCCGGGGGAAGTTCTGGCGCCCGCCTGGTTGCTGATACCGGCTGTGGCCAGCCTGCTGGTTTTCACCAGTTTTATTGGCTTGATGTACCTGCGTTGGGTAGTTGCCGCCGGCGCAGAGCGGCAAAATCGCCATAAACTGATTTTCGCATTAATGGCATTGACCATGTCCAGCGTGTGGTTATACGGCATAGCAAATACCTGGATCAGCCTGAACGCCCCGTAAAACATCACCATTTACACGCCGTTTTTCTTCCGTTAAGGGTCAAAGAGACATTACCACCATGCTATTCACACCTGCGTTAACAATTATCCGGCAGCGACGCCACGTGTTGGCAACGGCAATATCCGCCGCATTGTACACTTTGGCCTGGGCGCCTGCGGCCGGTGCCCAAACCGATGCTGAGCCCATGGCGGGTCAGCCTCTGTCCGCCCAAGACTGCGCACTGATTCGCGATGGATTGCAGCGCCTGGCCTGTTTCGATGAGGTTTACCAGCCTGATCTAGCCCGCGACAACGCCAGCACCGAGCAACGGCAGCGGATAGAAAGCGCTACCGAAGCACTACCGCCAAGCAAGCGGAACATAAAAGGAGGACTGAATAGCCCCGGGGCAGACGACGAAACCGCCGTAATGTCGTCGATTCTGGACCGCTACCTGGAAGCAGAAGAGGCCCTGTTTTCGTTCTCTGGCAGTTTTATTCGCCACCGCCCAAACTATATTTTGCCAGTCACCTGGTCCGACCACCCAAATCAGGCACCTACGAGTCCGCGCCTGGGCGTAACCGGCTACGATTACGACCTTAAGCAGGAAGAAGCCAAGTACCAGATCAGCTTCAAAGTTCCGCTATTCACCGGCCTTATGGATAAACGCGCTACCCTTTGGTTCGGCTACACCCAGAAGTCTTTCTGGCAGCTTTACAATCAGGATGAGTCCGCGCCGTTTCGTGAAACCAACTACGAGCCTGAACTATTCCTGCGCTACCAACCCGACTGGAACATTGGGCCAGGCCGCCTGGATACGTTGTATGTGGGCATTAACCACCAGTCAAACGGTCAGGCCGAGCCGCGCTCGCGCAGTTGGAACCGCATTGTTGGCATGGGAACTTACACTTACAAGCGCTGGCTGTTCATGGTTCAACCCTGGATACGCTTGCCAGAGGGCAGCACCGACGACAACAACGATATTGAAAGCTATCTGGGCCATGGCAGTTACCACGCAGTTTACAAGCTGACGGAAGACCGCACCTTCTCGCTGAAACTGCTGAACAACCTGCGCATCTCAGACAACAGAACCTCGGTGGAGTTTGGCTATAGCTTCCCCATCGGCGAGGCCATCAAAGGCTTCGTGCATTATTACAACGGTTACGGCGAGAGCCTAATTGACTACAACGAGCGCATTCAGAGGATCGGCGTGGGAATTATGCTGAACGACTGGCTTTAATCGTTAGCGCAGCGCCAAGGCTGGAAGCCTCAAGAAGCAAAAAGCCCTCCAGATTTGATCGTCTGGCAGGGCCTTGGCACTGATTACAAAGAACAAGCCACCATCACGTTTACAGAGCGTTCAAACGCTCCATTTCCACCAGCAGCTCGTCGGTTTTCTCTCGCATCAACGGTATATCGCCACGGGACTCCACATTCAGCCTTACCACCGGTTCGGTGTTGGACATGCGCAGGTTAAAGCGCCAATCATCGTATTCCACACTCACGCCGTCGACGTGGCTCACGCTTTTTGCATCAGCGCCGTATTTTGCTTCGATGGCAGCAATGACGGTAGCGGGGTCTGCGATCGTGCGGTTAATCTCGCCGCTGGCCGGGTAGGCTTCAATACGGGCATCAATCAACGATGACAGCGTACAACCAGCCTGGCACAAGCGCTCGGCCACGAGCAGCCATGGAATCATCCCGCTGTCGCAATAAGCAAAATCCCGGAAATAATGGTGGGCACTCATTTCACCGCCGTACACCGCATCTTCATCGCGCATACGCTGCTTGATGAACGCATGGCCAGTTTTGCTTTCGACGGCAACTCCGCCAGCAGCGGCAACCAGATCCAACGTGTTCCAGATCAGACGCGGATCGTGAATCACCTTACCCGGGCCGGTCTTGCGCAGAAACTGATCGGCCAGCAGACCAACAATGTAATAGCCTTCAATAAAGCGGCCATTTTCATCAAAGAAAAAACAGCGATCGTAATCACCGTCCCAGGCGATGCCCATAGCAGCGCCACTGGCTTTTACCGCATCTGCGGTGGCTGCGCGATTTTCTTCCAGTATGGGGTTGGGAACACCGTTGGGAAAGTGGCCGTCTGGGTTGTGGTGTACTTTCAAAAACTCGAACGGCAGGTGCACCTCAAGCTCATCAATCACCAGCCCGGCACCGCCGTTACCAGCATTGACGACCAATTTCAGCGGTTTCAGATCTGCACCGTTGATATAGCCCAGAAGGTGATCGATATAGGCGCTCATGGTTTCCAGGGTTTGGTAACGGCCCTGATCGTGGGCATCCGCAAACGGTTCCAAAACGCGGTCGCGGATGTCGTTCAGGCCATTGTCTGAACTGATCGGCCGCGATTCTGGCCCCACCATTTTCATGCCATTGTGGTCACGGGGGTTATGGCTGGCGGTTACCATAATGCCGCCATCCATGTCGTAATGGCTG
Source organism: Marinobacter psychrophilus (assembly GCF_001043175.1). Lineage (NCBI taxonomy): Bacteria > Pseudomonadati > Pseudomonadota > Gammaproteobacteria > Pseudomonadales > Marinobacteraceae > Marinobacter > Marinobacter psychrophilus. The sequence continues at coordinate 565,584 of NZ_CP011494.1, read as the reverse complement.
GTGGCAAAGTACACCATTTCGGTACCGCACAGGCCAATGTCGTACACGTCTGCACCCGCGGCCATTAAACCCGAGCACAATGCCTCGCTGATCTCGCGGCTGGACAAGCGAATGTCATAGCCGACAATGATTTTTTTCGCGCCGGTTACTTCCACATAGGCACGGCCAATATGCTCCGCCAGCTTAGGGTTCAGCTGGTCTGGAACACGGCCACGAAGGTCATACGCTTTAAAGCAGGACAGATCCATTGTCGACATTTACTCCGCTGCGGCAGACTGTAACTGGATGTAGTTTTGAATGCCCATCTGACTGATCATTTCCAGCTGGGTTTCCAGCCAGTCGATGTGCTCTTCTTCACTGTCCAGAATGCTACGGAACAACTCGCGGCTGGTGTAGTCCTGAACAGACTCGCAGTAAACGATGGCATCTTTCAGATCTTTATGAGCAAGGTGTTCGATTTTCAGATCGCTTTCGATCATTTCCTGAACGTGCTCACCAATCATCAGCTTGTTCAGATCTTGCAGGTTCGGCAGGCCGTCCAGAAACAGGATGCGTTCGATCAGCTGATCGGCGTGTTTCATTTCGTCAATAGACTCTTCGTACTCTTTAGCGGCAAGCTTGGCGATGCCCCAGTCTTTGTACATGCGTGAGTGCAAAAAATACTGATTGATGGCCGTCAGCTCGTTGCCTAACACTTTGTTTAAAAAATGAATAACCTGTTTATCGCCTTTCATAGCGCTTCCCCTAAAGATTTTAATCACGTTAGGTAAGAATAGCGCGTTATGACAAAAATTAAACTCGCTGGAATAATAAACTTGGCCGGGCAATCAAACCGGGTGGGCCAACATACCCGCCAGAGCCATATAACCCGGAGAGCTGTAATCGCGGAGGATTTCGCGGGCGGTCGGTGCACAGCGGCCGCACTGCGTGCCCACGCCCAACTCTTCACCCAACTGGCGCATGGACGTTACGCCGTTGTCCGCTGCGGCACGGATATCACGATCGGTTACGCCGTGGCAAAGGCAGACATACATAGGGCTCTCACTTACGCAATTGAATGTTAGTGATAATTATTAACATTCCGATCTTAAAGTTCAAGCCCTTTAGAGATTAATTTTCAGTCAATCTGCTCAAGTTTCGCGCACCCGTCTCGGTAACCAGCACGTTATCTTCCAGACGCACACCTCCGCAGCCCTTCAGCTCACCCAGTATCGCGATGTTGATATGCTGCGCCAATGGTCCTTGTAGCAAGGGTTCCAGCAGCGAAGGGATAAAATACAGACCTGGTTCGATGGTCAGTACCATGCCAGCTTCCAACGTTCGTGTCAGGCGTAAAAACGGCGCTTCCGCTGGCGACGGTACGGGTTTCCCAGCCACATCGTGCACCTGTATACCCAGAAAATGGCCGATGCCGTGGGGGAAAAACACCCGGGTGATACCCTGCTCTACCATGGCTTCATCGCTGATACCGCTGACCAGCCCACTGGCACTGAGCAGCACAGCGACACCGGAGTGAGCCTTGCGGTGAATAGCCAGATACTCAACACCCGGTGCAACCATATTGCACAAGTGTTCGCGCAACAGGTCCATACCTTTTACCAGTGCTGCGAACCGGCCTTCGCCCGCGGCCGCGTAGGTACGCGTAATATCTGAGCAATAACCGCGGTAGCGCACACCTGCATCCATCAAAAGGCTGCGGGACTGCGCCGGTGCCGTGGTGTCGTAATACTGGTAATGAAGAGTACCAGCGTGTTCGTTCAAGCCGATAATACTGTGATAAGGCGCCTCTGTTTCACGCTGCAAGGTCGCCTGCTGATACGCCAGGTTGATCTTAAATTCGCTGTCGCCATCGGCGAACGCAGCGGCGGCAGCCTGGTGACCTGCCAGGGCAATATTATTGGCACGTGTCAAGCAGGCCACTTCATAGTCGGTTTTGTGCATGCGGGTTTCATCCAGAGCCACCGTCAACGCCACCGGATTATGATCACCCGGCACGCCCGCAAGCAGGGCTGGATCGCCCAAAACGGCCAGCCCTTCACCCTGACCAGTCCCGGCCGGCAATGGCGGCAGAGCCCGGTTGGCAGTGTAGCGAATGTCCATAGCCTGCTGCCAGGGTTCGCTTGGCAGCTGTAAAGTCGCGTGCCAGAAATCCACCGGCTGATACAGCCACAGCAGCGGCGTTGTATCTGCCTGAATCAGCAGCCAGGCATGCTCGTAACCGGTCAGGCCGGTCCAGTGCAGGAACGGGCCAAAGCCCTGGAAAGGCGCGCCCTGGTCGTCGCCGTAGCGCGCGGGTGTTGCGCCGGCGCTGATCAACAGAGCGCTATAGCCATGGTCCGCAAGCGCTCGCTGGTAGCGCTGCTGCAACTCGGCAATGTGGTCAGGTTGCAAGGCCAGAATTTGGTTATCGGTCATATTGAGCTTCCAATGTATTCCAGAGTGTATTGAATTCCTGGCTACGGGGTTGGCTCAGGCGCAGCAATCGAATTTCCAGTTTTACGTCCCAGCGCTCATCGCCGGCGCGCACCAGGCTTCCAGATTCTTCGCTTTTTTGTGCCATGCGCTGGGGCAGCCAGCCCATGCCAAAGCCCTTCTCTACCAAGGCTTTCACGCTGGCCGACTGGGCGTTTTCATTCAGCGGCAACAGATTGGCAGTGGTCTTCTGCCGCGCCAGATGGGTGGTAATGGCGGGCTGTAAAAAACCCCGAGGGTGGTAAGCAATCAGCGGCACCGGCTGCGCAGCGCTGCCAGGCAGAGCAAAACGCGGGGCGCCCTGTTCGTCGCCAACGCTCAACGGTATCAGCGCCTCCTTTGACAGGGTCAGGGAGCGGTAGGCGCCGCTGTTGAGCCGCTCACGCCAGGGCAGATCCTCATGCCAGTAGCACAGCACCAGATCGCAGTCGCCGTTGTCGAGCGCATCCAGAAATTGCTCGCCTATCCAGTTGGTGGCCTTCAGGTTCAGTTGCAGTCGCTCGGCTACCCCGGCCTGTTGCGCCCAGGTCTGATAAAAGTGGGAGAACAGGCCCTGGGTAGAACCCACACTGATGCGGGCACTGGCATCGGATTCAAGGTGTTTTACCCGCTCGTGGGTGTCGCGAACATCGCGGGTGACCCGCGCGCACAACTCGGCGAAAACCTCACCCGCAGGAGTCAGCGACAGTGGCAACGTCTGGCGGTTAACCAAGGTTGCACCCATGGCGTCTTCCAGCAGGCGAATACGCCGGCTGAAGGTGGGCTGGCTGACGTGTTGAAGCTCAGCCGCACGAGAAAAATGGCGGGTGCGGGCCAGCGCCATAAAATCTTCCATCCAGCGTACTTCCATTACCCCCCCACGGCTTCGCGAACCATTGGCTTTACATCAAAGACGCCATAATAACGCATCGGCTACTGGGTGTTCACAAACGGCCTTCTTCGACCCCGTGGCAGGCCACTTGACCACCGTCATCTGTGGCAAACAATTCCGGGATTTCCTGGCGGCAACGATCATTAGCGTAGGGGCAACGGCCATGGAATACGCAGCCCGACGGCAAATTGACCGGCGTAGGCACTTCGCCCTGCAGGCGAATGTAATTGGGCCGACCGTCTTCCAGCCGCGGTATCGCAGACAGCAATGCCTGGGTGTACGGATGCCGCGGGGTGGCAAACAACGCCTTGGTAGGCGCCAGTTCACAGACCCGGCCCAGATACATCACCGCCACACGGGTGCCAAAGTGCTCCACCACTGCCAAATCGTGGGTAATAAACAGATAGGTCAGATTGCGCGATTCCTGGGCGTCCATCATCAAATTCAGCACTTGCGCCTGAATAGACACATCCAGCGCCGAAATGGGCTCATCCGCCACAATAAACTCCGGGTCTACCGCCAAGGCGCGGGCTATGGCAATACGCTGGCGTTGGCCGCCGGAGAACTCATGGCCGAAGCGGCTGCCCCAATCCGGATCAATACCCACCGATTGCATTACCTCCTGTACCTTATTAAGCACGTCGGCTTTGCTCCACTCGGGGTGGTGAAAGTGAATGGGTTCTTCCAGAGTTTGCTGAATGGTCATCCGCGGGTTCAGCGAGGCGTAAGGGTTCTGGAAAATCATCTGCATTTTACGGCGGTACGGCAGCAGCGCTTTGCCTTCCAGCGTGTCGATGCGCTTGCCTTCATAGTGCACTTCACCAGCGGTGGGCGACAGCAAGCCCATAATAGTGCGAGCAACCGTAGACTTGCCGCAGCCAGACTCGCCTACAACGCACAAGGCTTCACCTTTGAACACCTGCAGGTCCACACCGTTGATGGCGTGCACCGCTTCCTGTTTGCGCTGAAAGCGTCCGTTTTTGAAGCTGACCTGCTCCAGAAAGCTACCAGACAGGTCGAATTTCTTTTCCAGTCCGCGAATATCAACCAACGGCGAGGCGCTCATGGGGTCACCTCCCGGGCTTGCTGTTCTTGTGCAATCAAACGTTCCACCTCATAGCAGGCCACATCTACATTACCGGTCCGCACATACTCGGGCATGGTGCTGCGGCACTCATCGGTCGCGAATGAGCAGCGCGGGTTGAACGGGCACCCGCTGGGTACATTCTTCAACGACGGCATGGCACCGGGAATCTGAAACAGCCGCGCACCGGGCTCGCCCATTTGCGGCAGTGCGTTTATCAGCCCCTGAGTGTAAGGATGCTGGGCATCGTTGATAATTTCGCGGGTCGGCCCCTGCTCGATGATACGGCCGGAGTACATCACCAGCATGCGCTGGGACACCTGGGACACCACGCCCAAGTCATGGGTAATCAGCATCAGCGCAACGTTTTCCTGTTCGCACAGATCCAGCAGCAGAGCCATAATTTCCGCTTGAATGGTCACATCCAGAGCGGTAGTGGGTTCGTCGGCAATAATAATTTCAGGGTCTAGCAGCAAGGCGATGGCAATAATCACCCGCTGGCGCATACCGCCAGACAGCTCATGGGGATATTGGTCCAGGCGCTTCTCGGGGGACGGAATCTGCACCTTACGCAGCTTGTCTACGGCAATGGCCCGCGCGTCTTTGGTGCTGATCCGGCGGTGGGCCTTTATGGCTTCCACCATCTGGGTACCAATGGTCAGCACCGGATTCAGGGTCATCATCGGGTCCTGAAAAATCATGGCGATGCGATTGCCGCGGATTTTCCGCAGTTCACGCTCACTCATGGCCGCTAGGTCTTTGCCTTCAAACAGAATCTGCCCGCCGGCAATGTAGCCCGGCTGTGCGATTAGATTGAGAATGGAAAATGCCGCCACGGATTTACCCGCGCCAGATTCGCCCACCAGGCCCAGCCGTTCACCTTTGTCCAGCGAAAAGCTGATGCCCCGCAGGGCTGTCAAATCGCCACCTCGCACGGCAAAGCGAACATCCAGATTTTTTACTTCCAGCAATGCCATCGAATTATCCCTTGTACAGCCGTGGGTTCATTACATCGCGCAGCCAGTCGCCCAGCAGGTTGATCACCAGCACCAACACCACCAGCACCAGGCCGGGCAACAGAGTGATCCACCAGGAACCGCTCTGAATGTAGTCGAAGCCGGATTTGATCAGCGAACCCAGTGAAGGCTGGGTCTCAGGCATACCCAGGCCAAGAAACGACAGCGCCGCTTCAGAAATAATGGCGTTGGCAATTTGCACCGTACCGATCACGAAAATCGGCGAAAGAGTATTGGGCAGAATGTGGCGGAACATAATACGGTTGGTGCGAAAACCCATCACCTTGGCCGCGTCTACATATTCCTTTTTCTTCTCTGCCAGCACCGAGGCACGCACGGTACGGGCGATTTGTGGCCATTCAGCCACGCCGATGATAAAAATCAGCATGTAGATGGCGATTTCACCAAACATAATGCTGCCAAAGCTGGCCTTGAACACGGCGCCCACAATAATAGCCACCATCAAGGTAGAAAACGACAGTTGCACGTCGGCAATGCGCATCAGAATAGCGTCTACCCGACCACCCAGGTAGCCCGCCAGCAGGCCGAACATAATACCCAGAGCGGCTTGCAGAATGACCGCACCAAAACCAATCATCAACGACACCCGGGTGCCGTACAGAATGGTCGACAGCATATCCCGGCCCTGGGCGTCGGTGCCTAACGGGAAGGCCCCGTCGGCGCCGCTCATGCCAATCGGCGGCAACTCTGAGTTCATGATGTCGATCAGCGCCAGATCGTAAGGATCAGTCGGTGCTAACAAGGGTGCAAAAATCGCCGACAGAACCATCGCCAACAATACGATAAAGCTAGCAATGGCTACTTTGTCGCGTTTAAAGCTGTACCAGAGGAAAGAGTCGCGGACGCGAGCCCAACGGGAGACAGTCGCGGTCATCATGCTTTTTTACCTGTCAGTTTTACAGTGGGGTTCACCAGGCCGTAGATCAGATCCACAATCGTGTTGGTAATCACAAAAACCAGCCCCACCACCATCAGGTAGGCCACAATCAGCGGAATGTCGCTGCGGGTAATGGCTTCCAGAAACATCAAGCCCATGCCCGGCCACTGGAATACGGTTTCAGTAAGAATGGTGTAAGCGACCATGATGCCGAGTTGCACACCGCCGACCGTAATCACCGGCAGCATGGTGTTTTTCAAGGCGTGCAAAAAGTTGATGCGGCCGGAAGACAGCCCCTTGGCACGCGCGTAGCGAATGTAGTCGCTTTGCAGCACTTCCATCATTTCCGCACGAATCAGCCGGATAAACAGCGGCAGCATAATAGACGCCAAAGACACACAGGGCAGCACAAGGTGCAGAAGGCCGTCCCAGGAAAAAAATCCTGAATTCCAGGTACCGAAAAAATGGGTAAGCTCGTCGCCGCGGCCGTAAGACGGCAAACCGCCATCGGTAGACAGGGCGCCATTGAGCCAGGTGCCCCAACCGGTATCCGTTGGAAACATTTCAATCGTGACCCCAATCGAAAACAGCTGGATCAACACGATGGCAGTCAAGAACACCGGAATTGAAATACCCACAGTGCTGATGCCCATAAAAAATTTCGACAAAAATGCTTGTGGGCGAATAGCTGCGTAAACACCAATAGGCACCGAAAACACCAAAATGATCAGGCTGGCACCAATCACCAATTCCAGGGTAGCCGGAAGGTGTTCAGCAATAACCTGCAACGTAGGCTTGCCGTAGAAGTACGAAATGCCCAGATCTCCCTGCAGAGCATTACCGGCAAAGCGCGCATACTGCACGTAAATGGGGTCATTCAAACCCATGTCTTCACGTATGGCATCGCGCTCTTCCAGCGACACCGACATGCCCACCAGCTCCTGCAGCGGGTCACCCAGGCCGTCCTGAATGGCAAACGCAATCACGCTGATCACGAACATGACCAGAAATGCCTGGGAAATCCGTTGAACCAAAAACGCTAGCATGAAAAATGTCCGGATTAGGCGTCAATAAAAAAGCCGGTTACAGGCGCCCTTGGGAGAGTGGGTGCCCGCAACCGACCGGGTTTTACGGTTTGATCACGTGTGATTAGAGGCGGTTACTCGACCACTAGGTCTCCCAGGTACGGAAAGTTCATCACGTTCAATATGGGTTCAAGTTTTACGTTCTTCTTTGAAGCCCAAGCCAGATCCTGCCAGTGCAGGGGGATGAACGCAGCATCGTCATAGAGTTGCTTTTCTACGTCTTGCAGCATCGCAGCGCGTTTTTCACGATCGGTTTCCACATTGGCTTTCGCGACCAGCGCGTCAATTTCCGGATTGCAGTAGTTACCCGCGTTGTACTGGCCAGCGCCGGTGTCGGCATTCGGGCAGAAGGTCAGGAACTCGAAGAAGTTCGCAGAGTCTTCAGTGTCGGCGTGCCAGCCAATCAGCATCATGTCACCTGAACGGGCATCAAATTCGGGCCAGTACTGAGCCTTGGGCAGAGTTTTCAGATCCACCGTGATGTTGATCCGCGCCAGCATGGCCGCCGCCGCCTGGGCAATCTTGTCGTCATTCACGTAGCGGTTGTTGGGCGACATCATGGTAATGGTAAAGCCGTCTTCGTAGCCGGCTTCCTTCATCAGTTCCTGCGCCTTTTTCACATCATAACGAGGCTGCAACGATTCGTTATGACCAGAATAGCCAGCCGGTGACATCTGCGCTGCAGGAGTTGCAAAGCCTTTCATGATTTTAGCCGCAATGCCTTCCTGGTTAATGGCGTAAGCCACCGCCTGACGCACTTTGGGGTTCTTGAAGGCCTCAACACGATCCTGGTTCATGTGGAACATGATGATGCGGGTACCGCTCATGGCCACCAAATCTGTGTCTTCGTCGCGCTTGATGCGTTCCAGATCGGTTGGCGGTACCGGAGCGATGAAATCCACACCACCAGACAACAACGCCGATACGCGGGTGTTGTTTTCTTTGATGGGCGTCAGCACGATTTTCTTCACGTTGCCGGGTGATGCTTCATCCCAATAATCGGCAAAGCGTTCAAACTCCATACGCACGCCCTGCTGACGCGACGTAACAATGTACGGGCCAGTGCCGGACAGATTGCCAGATGCAAAGGAACTGCCATGCTTGGTAATGGCCGCTTTGTTCTGGCCATTTTCGGTCTCGCCGGAGTAGAACTCGCTGTCCATCGGAAAAATGTAAGTCGCGGTGTTCAGCAACAGCGGGTAAGGCTCGGCGGTAACCAGTTCAAAGGTGTAGTCATCAATCACATTGATGCCGTTGAAAGGCGCGAAGATCGCTTTAAAATCAGAGCTTTGCTTCAGACGATCGTAGGTAAACACGACGTCTTTGGTGGTTAGCTCATTACCGGAATGGAATTTAACGCCTTCGCGCAGTTTGAAGCGCATGGTTTTGTCATCTATGCGCTCCCAACTTTCTGCCAGGCGGGCATCAAAACCCAGGTCCTTGTTCCAGCGTATCAGCGGGTCAAAGGTCATGTGGGACAGTTGCAGCATGCCGCCAGACAACTGTTCATGGATGTCCAGGGTGACGGGATCGGCGTCGTAGGCCATTTTCAGTTCTTTCGTCGCTTCAGCAGACAGCGCTAAGGGCGCCGCGGCCAAAGCCATAGAGCCAACAAATGCGGTTAATAGCTTTCTCATCGCGTTTTCCGTTGCTGTTTTAAGAATTTTACGGACGAATCGGCACCCAAAGGCACCAGATACCTTTTAGTAACCTAGTCAACACACAGCAAAACGGCAATTGAAATTGCGACATACCCCTATACGCGAGATGCATACAGGCGTTTGAATGGACCCATGGGTTAGCGTAAAAAGCCTGTCACCAGTTGAAAAGAACCGGCAGCAGCAGCGCGGTAAACAGCCCGGTCAGGCTCATGCCCAATGAAGAAAAAGCACCTGCGGTACTGCTGATTTCAAACGCCCGCACGGTGCCAATGGCGTGGCCATTCAAGCCGAGTGCAAAACCGATCACCCGCTCATCCGTAATTTTCAACAGGCGGGTGGCGACCTCGACGCAAAAGGTGGTAAATACGCCCGTAATCAATAGAGCCGCCATCAACATCGGGACCGAGCTGCCAATGATGTCACCAATACCCAGCGCGATGGCTGCTGTAACCGATTTTGGTGCTAGCGACGCCATAACCGTTGGCGACGCACCCAGCGCCCAGGCAATGACGAGCGTGTACAGCACCGCCAGTGAGGCGGCTATAGGCAAGGTGAGAACGATAGGCCAGAACATGGCACGAATATGATGAATGTTTTGATACAGCGGCACGCCCAGCGCCACTGTAGCCGGGCCCAGCAGCAGCATTAGCCAGTTCGCACCGTCGCGATAACTGTCTGGATCTAAGCCTAGCAGCGCAATCATGCCGGCCAGAATAGTGGCTGCGGGCACAACCGGTGGCAGCCACACCGGGCGGCCAATAGCGATGTACACACTGTTCGCTGCAAAAAACGCCAGTATAGTCATCGCGATGGCGAGCATCGGCGTGTCTGCCAGCACGTGAGACAGCGTTAGTAAACGCTCCCAAATCGTCAACGGGCTATTCATGAGTGTTTGATCTAGAGGGCAGTTTGCGCGCCAGCACGTTTAATAGAACCAAGGTGGTGACCACACTCAAAAAAGTGCCCACCAGCAAAGACACACTCACCGCCAGCCACTGACCGGTGAACTTGCCGGAGATGAAAAATATCTCTGTTAGGCCGGGCATAATCAGCAAAATAAGCACCGAGATCAGAGCCTGGCTGGCACTGGCCACAGCATTTCCCACGCCACCGGTCGCCATAAAATACAGCGTGAGCATCATCAGCCCCAGAATACCGCCGCTAATCGGCACTAAAAAAACCAGCCGCAGTGCTTCGCCTAGCAGGAAAAACAGCACCAGAATCAGAAAACCCCGTAATATCGACATAGGCGGCGCCCAGCTATTCCTTAAATGAATTACACTCGTCGCGCGCATTGTCACCCACGCACCGAAAGGGCGCAAACCGCCCCGCGATTACCACAGGAATCTCATGGCGCTCAAAGCTACCATTTTTAAAGCCACGCTGAATATTGCCGATATGGATCGCCATTACTATGCCGACCACCAGTTGACCCTGGCGCGCCACCCTTCAGAAAACGACGAACGCATGATGGTACGGCTGCTGGCGTTTGCACTAAACGCCAGTGACCAACTGGAGTTCACAAAAGGCCTGAGCACAGACGACGAGCCAGAACTGTGGCAAAAAAGCCTGAGCAACGAAATTGAACTTTGGATTGAACTGGGCCTGCCAGATGAAAGCCGCCTGCGCAAAGCCTGCAACCGCTCAAAACAGGTGATTCTATACACCTACGGCGGCCGCGGCGTGCCCATATGGTGGGACAAAAATAAAGCAAAACTGGCACGTTTTAACAACCTGACTTGTGTGAATCTGGACCCGGAAGCCACCGAACAACTGGCAGGCCTGGCACAGCGTGCCATGAGCCTTCAGGTGACCACTCAGGACGGCGAAGTGACCTTCAGTAATGAGCACGGGCTTGTAGCCCTAACGCCCGAGCGGTTCGCCTAGCGGAGCTAAGTTGGCCTCTTATTCAGGACCAAACCCGCAAATTAAGCGCCGCTGCCCGGCAAAGGCTGGACAGTCGCCCGCTGCAAACGTAAGATTACGCACTCGAAATTAGCGCGCAGCCGTTAAGCTCGTAAGCGCCCGTAGCTCAGCTGGATAGAGTACTGCCCTCCGAAGGCAGTGGTCACAGGTTCGAATCCTGTCGGGCGCACCATATTTTTCAAGGTCTTACGTGAAAGCGTGGGGCCTTTTTTATTGGCTGTGCCCAAACGGTGCCCGTGGTGTGCCCAAAATTTTAAACTGCTTTTTCTTACCCCTGAAGTTACGAACCCTGCCCTGAATTCGGAAACTCCCCCTACCGGGCACAGTAAACGCCAGCCTAACCAGTCGAAATCTCTACCGATAGGCTAAAAACCAAAACTAAGCTAAAGAGGCATTGCCACCACTTCACCGTAAAAAAACCAACAACACGGAGTTCAGCCCGAAATTGGAAACGAAGTGATAACATCACTATCGTTTCAATAGAGGCCAAATCGCTTTAGCAGCGATTGCCCCCTTTACCCAACAAACGGTCGTTTTTTGTGCGCTGATTTTGCACTCTCAAAAACTAACTTTTCTTGTGGTTTTTTGATAAACAATTGCGTCTAAAAATCTACGACTAGAAAACGGTAGGGCAGCTTGGCCGTCGGCAGACTACCTGTAGCGACGAAAAAGTTACTTTAAGAAAGCTTGTGCCTGTAAAAACTGACAGTGAAGGGTAGGTGTCGCCAGTAGCGGTCAAATTTGACCGAAGAGCGCAGGGATTGGGAGGCAAAAAGTGGTAGCTGGCAGGGCGAAAGCAATTTGTGTGCGCGCACAGAATGCGGTGGATGGAGAATCGGCAGTTGGAAGCGGGGCATGGCGCGGTCAAATTTGACCGTCACCCTGGCCAGACAATGCTTTCTCAATCTGTGGTCGCGACCACAACTCTTGGGTTTCCCCTGCTCACCTGAAATCCGGTCCTGCAATGGGCGGTCAAATTTGACCGTCACCCTGACTAAGCAACGGGATCTTCATCTGTGGACGCGTCCACAACTCCGGGGTATTCCCCTGTCCAGCCAAAATCCCAGCCTGCTATCGACGGTCAAATTTGACCGTTACTCCGGCTACTCACTGCTCGCCCAAAACGCAGCCTGCAATGGGCGGTCAAATTTGACCGTCATTCTGGCTACACACTGCCCTCTCAATCTGTGGCCGCGACCACAACTCCGGGGGTTCCCCTATGTACCCAAAATTCTAGCCGGCTGTCGACGGTCAAATTTGACCGTTACCCTGGCTACTCACTGCTTATTCAATCTGTGGCCGCGGCCACAACTCTGGGGCTCCCCTATTCACCCGAAATCCCAGCCTGCTATGGGCGGTCAAATTTGACCGTTACCCTGACCAGACAATGGCTTCTCCATCTGTGGGCGCGCCCACAACTCTGGGGTTCCCCCTATTCACCCGAAATCCCAGTCGGCTATGGGCGGTCAAATTTGACCGTTACCCTGGCTAGACACTGCTTTCTCAATCTGTGGGCGCGCCCACAACTCCGGAGTATCCCCTTATCCACCCGATAATCCAGCCTGCTATGGACGGTCAAATTTGACCGTTACCCTGGCTAGACACTGCTTTCTCAATCTGTGGTCGCGCCCACAACTCTGGGGCGTTAAAGAAAACCATGTATTAGTAGGATAAATTACTAAAGGCTACTAAGCGCATCTACGAAATATCTTAAGGGCGAATTTGTTACCAACTTAATTATTTTTTCACCCGAAACCCCAGCCTGCAATGGGCGGTCAAATTTGACCGTCACCCTAGTTGGAAGTTATGTATGCATAAAGGCCAATGTTCTATATATGTCGGCACGAATATGTATAGAAAATTGAGAAAACTATACATGACGGTGGTTGTTCCGCCTTTTTTTCGCCAACTCAGCTTTGAAACGATGATCTATGTCGATGGAATCGACACAGCTTCATCACGCCGACTGCAACGGCCGAATTGGCAGTCTCAGGTGGGGTGTGGAGCGGTCAAATTTGACCATCACCCTGGCCAGACAATGCTATCTCCAGTTGTGGGCGCGCCCACAACTCTGGGGTATCCCCTTATCCACTCGAAAATCCAACCTACTGTGGGCGGTCAAATTTGACCGCAGATGGCCGCGATTGAGCCAAACAAAACTCTATTTGTTGAGAGCCCGATAAACGGTCATTCGTGAGACTCCCAAATCTCTGGCAATCTGGGCCTTGGTTTCTCCATTTTCGACACGCTTTTGAATCTCGGCGTCATCAATATTTTTTTGGCGACCTTTATAGGTGCCTTTAGTCTTCGCTACCTCAATTCCGGCGCGTTGCCGGTCCTTAATAAACTTCAGCTCCATGTCCGCAACCATGCCAAGAACAGTGATCACCATGCGACCCATTTCGCCCTCGGTTGTGATATCCGGTTCAAGAACTCGTAACGAAGCACCTCTGGTGTCCAACTCGTGGACCAGGTTCAGCACATCGCGCGTAGAGCGACCAAGACGGTCTAAACGGTGTACAACAAGCTCATCATCCTTGCGTAGAAACTCCAGTACGGTATTCAGCTCTGTTCGCCCATCCCGCGAAGCGCCTGACCCGGTTTCAGACCGAATAACCTCACAACCTGCCGCGGCCAACTTATCGATTTGAATGTCGAGATCCTGGCTGGCACTGCTAACACGCGCATATCCGATACGAGACATAGTTTTCCGCTCAATTGTCACATTAGGGTGGCTATGGTGATGATACTGTCACTAACCTCAATTAGTAACCCTATAGTGACACTTTAACATGTAACACTGAAAAGTAACCTTGGGGTGTACTCTCCTGTGACTTAAAAGACTGCCCTGTATATTTTCTAGTAATAATAATCTAAATCAAAACTAATGCTTTTCATGCTTTTTACTAGGATTTTTTAAGCGTCCTAGACTAGGACGCGTGAAAAGTCCCACGTAGGGCGTCAGCGTAGCTCTACAAATTTTTGCATTTAAAAATTTGCAAATTTTTTGAAAATTACCTCTCCCTTGACGCAGTGTTTTAGTTTGTGCCAAACTATCACCTGAAATCGACGAACACCACAGGAGCGTCATCGTGGCAAAAACAAGGCATATCCATAAGCGCATGAGTCAGCGTGGCATCAAATCACGCTTGGTTGATCTGGTGTCACAGTTTGGCGTTGATCACGATGACAAAGTTATCCTGACCCGCAAAAACGTAGAAGCCTTGCTGGGCGCCGTCGAGGGTTTGAAGCGCCAACTGCTAGAGGTTCACTCAAAAGGAGGGCTTGCCGTCGTGGAGCAGGGTGACTACCAAATCACCACTTACTCACTGAATAGCTATTCACGCAAGAAACTACGTGTAGGAGGTGACCATGCACTCGGCTGAATACATCGCATTAGAGGGCGTTGCTGACATTCTGCGTCAGGAAGGTATAGACCCAAGCCGTATGGCAGACGAATTGGCGGTGCTCGTGAGCTGGGCTTCGCTCAGCCATAAAGAGCATGGCGGGCTGGAATGGAGCGAACAGCAACCAGATCTTGGGTATGCGTTTGAGCAAATGACAGAGAGCTTGGGAGAGCACGGCCGCTTTTTTAGCGAGAGTCGTTTACCCAAGCTCTCTGCGAAATCGGTCAATGCGATTAAGGGCCATCTGAATGCGTTATCAGATGCCTCGGCCATTGGTTTAGCAAAAGCGTTGGTCGCAGTGGTTGAAGGGCTGGAACGCTCTGGCCAGGTGATAACGTATAAGTTGGGGCGCTTATTGGCAGAGCTCTGTGCACCTGGCCAAGAGAAAACAGTGCTTCATCACGATGGAAGTGTCACTGCGCTTGTGGCATTGGAAAACCCAGAAAAAGCCGACCTTTCTATGCGCACTGTTTCGGCGTACTCGTGGGTCGTGAGTGACCTGCTCGGATCAACGCTTACAGTAGGCGATGCCTTTGGTTCGGAAACACCGCCTGGAACCGCCGGCTTTGTTATTTCTACGCCGCCTTTCCAGGCCTCAGAGTTCTCAAAGAGCTCCAAACTAAAATCGGATGAGCTGGCCGTTCTGAGAACGGCCCGAGAGTGCCGTGTCAGAGGCGTTGTGTGTGCCTCGCTGGGTATTCTATTTTCAAGAGCGGCCATGGGCATCCGAGAAGAGCTGATCAATGAAAACTGGCTGGACGCAGTTATCGGTTTGCCGAAAGGGACCTTGCTGAATACGCATTTGGCGTCGGTCATTTTGGTGATCAATAAAGACCGGGAAAAGGATACGCCCATCGTGTTCATCGATGCGGAGGCGCCTCAAACCGATAGTGATATCGACAAACTGCTAACCATCGTTAGGAATAAAAAAACGAGCCCTCAAAGTGCCACGGCGTTTCAGTCCGATCTTCAAAAAAACGACTACGACCTCACTATTAGCCGGTACAAGCTTGGACGAGCAGCCCAGCAACTGAAGCAGCTAGAATCTGCTGTGTCCTTAGATGGCGTTGCCGAAATTGTGCGAGCGCAAAGCTTAAAAGACGCCGACGATCATGAAGGGGCTACAGTCTTTCTAGAAGCTTCCGTACGAGATATTACTGAGCCTGGACGAATGGGTCTCCCAGAGAAAACGGTTCATGTGGACAAGAAGAATCTGCGCCGAGCTCAGAGCCAACGTTTGTACCCCGGTGATTTACTGCTTGCTATAAAAGGCAGTGTTGGGCGTGTCGCGTATGTCGATGATGCTTGCGGTGACAATTGGGTTGCCAGCCAAGCGTTCGTGATCATCCGGCCGAAAGGTACGGCGGTTTCATCGCCTTATCTTTATCGTTACTTAGCGTCAGAGCTGATTCAGGAATACATCGAAGAAACGGCTACGGGTGCAGTCATGGCGCTGCTAAAGGCTGCTGACGTGTCAAATATCCAAGTGCCTTTGCCCGACGCTGAGTTCAAGCACGCTGTTGAGTCAACGCACACCGAAATTTTGTCGGAATACGATGCAATTAGAGAGCATCGCAACAATATTCAGGGCTTTGAAAAACGGCACTGGACTTTAAAAAGCACCAATACAGCACCTGACGAGGAATTATGACTCTCCCGGTGAATGATGTCATAGAGCCGGGATAGGACTACACACCCTATTTAAAACCAAAGAAGATCTTGGTCTCACAGTAGGGGCTACTGGCAATATGGAGCGCTAAATAATGGGAAACGTATCCAAAATCAGCGATCTGTAGTCAAGAAAACCCCTGGATGCTGGGTTGAGCCAGAGTAGATAAAGCGGTAGGAAAGATTTTAAAAGCTGAGCCGCATCTGACTCTCAGGTCACGAAGACTGACGTTGCCACACTTTTTGTGTATGACCCGCTGCTCTACATTGACTAACAAACATATTGGCCCTGGGAGGGTTTCGTGGCTCTTAATCATGGAAAATTGATGCAAGATCTGGAGCGCCTATCGTCGCAACCGGACACCGATCAGTTCATCTTCGACTTTCTGCGTGCCTACCAAACGCCGAACGCCACACTAACTCGCCTGATGCAGGGCGGGGATCGCAATGTTGGCGAGCGGCCCGGGGATGTTGGGGTACGCCAGAAACTGTATTTCCGCCCGGTGACTGAAGATCCGTACACGACGGCCGTGGCCTTACTGGACGAAGAAGTGATTTCCCGGCACAAGATCCGCTTTGTGATCGTCACCGATTTTAAAGACCTGGTGGCTTACGATTTAGGGGTTGGTGACCGGATGGAATGCGCCTTCCGCGATCTTTCTCTGCACTACAGCTTCTTCCTGCCGCTGGCAGGTTACGAAAAAGCCGTGGAATACTCCGACTCGCCCGCCGACGTTAAGGCCGCTGAGAAAATGGGGCGCCTGTGCGACCTACTTCGTCAGAGTAACGAAATGGGCGCCCCGGGCCGGGTCCATGAGCTTAATGTTTTCCTTACCCGACTGCTGTTTTGCCTGTTTGCCGAGGACACCGGCATTTTTGAAGAAAACCAGTTCACGACTGCTGTGCAGGGCAACACCCACAAGGACGGCAGTGACGCCCATCAGGTATTGCGCCAGATCTTTCTTGCGATGAATACCGAGCGACGGCCACGAGATCTCCCCGCACACCTGGCTGCCTTCCCCTATGTGAATGGTGGTCTGTTCCGCGATGACCTACCGGTGCCTGTCATGGGCGCCCGAGCCCGTCGCATGCTGCTGGATGCAGGGCAACTGGACTGGTCTACGATCAACCCTGACATTTTCGGTTCTATGTTTCAGTCCGTGATTGACCCGGAACAGAGGGGAAACTTGGGTCAGCACTACACATCGTTGTCGAACATCATGAAGGTACTTCGCCCACTGTTTCTCGACAAATTAGAGGATGCGCTGGATAAGGCCAAGGGAAAGCCGAAACAACTAGAAAAACTGTTACAGCGGATTCGGGACATCAAAGTATTTGATCCGGCCTGCGGAAGTGGCAATTTTTTGATCATCGCTTTCAAAGAGCTGCGGAAGCTGGAGATGCAAGTGCTGGAAGCTCTCAATGACAGCACAAAGCAGAACATTCTGGTCATGCCTGGAGTGCAGATCCAGAATTTTTACGGCATAGAAACAGATGATTTTGCCCATGAAATAGCGCTTCTTGCCCTGTGGCTTTCGGAGCATCAGATGAACATGGCGTTCCTAGATAAATTCGGGCATTACGAACCCACGCTGCCATTGAAGGCTAGCGGCAATATCGAACTGGGTAATGCCCTGAGTCTGGACTGGACGCGGATTTGCCCGAGGCGCCCGCATGAGGAGGTGTACGTTTGTGGGAACCCCCCTTTCAATGGGGCCAACTCCCGAACGCCTGAGCAAAATGAGTCGATGGCGCAGGTATTTAAGGGGTTTCGGACATTCAAATACCTGGACTTTGTTGCTTGTTGGTTCTGGAAAGGCGCCCAGTACATAGCGGGTACTCAAGCGGAAATGGGTCTGGTTGCAACCAACTCCATTTGCCAGGGCATGCAGACCTCAATGTTATGGCCGCCTATCCTAGAGAAAGACCTTTCGATTCACTTTGCTTATCAAGGCTTTCAATGGAAGAACAGTGCTCGGGATAATGCCGGGGTTCATGTTGCAATAATTGGGCTTAGTAATAACGCGACTACGAAGAGTCTCTACAAGAAAGTGGATGGCGACTGGCATAAAGAGACAGTTTCAAACATTAGCCCCTATTTGCTAGAGGGGACTGATATCGTCGTAAAAGATCGTGCCTCGCCTCTCATAAAATCAACCAGAATGGAGCATGGCAACAAGCCTGTTGACGGCGGAAATCTTCTGCTTACGCTAGGTGAAAAAGAAAAGCTGCTTCACGCCGAGCCCAATGCTGGGAAGTGGCTAAAGAGGCTTTTAGGTGCTGAGGAATTTATAAAGAACAAAGAGCGGTGGTGTCTGTGGCTCAAAGATGCCACCGAGGCAGACATAGATTCAATGCCGGCAGTAAGATCCAGGGTAGAACGGGTTAGAGAAGCTCGCTCAGCCAGCAGAGATGCAGGAGCGAGACAGCTGGCATTGAGGCCGCATCAATTTCGTGACCTCAATAATCCTGACAGCTTCCTTCTTGTTCCGTGCGTCACCTCCGAGCGCAGAGAATATGCGCCTATCGGGTTCTTCGGCAGCGATATCATTGCCACCAACCTGGTTAATACCGTTGCTGGTGGAACACTGTACGATTTCGGCGTGCTCTCAACCCGCATCCACATGGATTGGCTACACTTAGTCGGTGGTCGTCTAAAGAGTGACTTTCGTTATAGCGCAAAACTCGTTTACAACACCTTTCCTTGGCCGGATTACAACGCTAAACAACGCGCTGAAATCGAAGCTCTGGCCGATGAAGTTCTGCTCGTCCGAGAAGATACCTTCGACTGGACGATGGCCGAGATGTATGACCCCGACAAGATGCCTCCAGCACTTCGGGAGGCGCATAGGAATCTGGATGAAGCGTTAGAGCGGCTGTACCGCCGCACCCCTTTTCGCGATCAGGCCGAACGTCAGGAGTTCCTGCTGGCGCGGTATGAAAAACTTATCAAACAGGAAGCAGGAGTCGCAGTATGACTACGGACCTGATCCGCGTGGAGTACGCGCAAAACGGCAAAAGCAAAAAGACCAATGAGCTGGGAATGCGCGAGATGCAAGCCAGAGCCTATGAAGCACGTGGTCAGCAATACCTGTTACTCAAAGCGCCGCCGGCGTCGGGTAAGTCCCGGGCCTTGATGTTCCTGTCGCTGGATAAGCTGATCAACCAGGGGGTCCGTAAAGCGATTGTGGCGGTACCAGAGACATCCATCGGTGCCTCATTCGATAACACGGCGCTGTCCGAGCATGGATTTTATGCCGATTGGGTAGTACGTCCCGAGCACAATCTGTGCACCCCTGGCAGCGAAGGCAGTGACGGCAAGATCGACGCTTTCCGTCGGTTCATGCACCGTGAGTCCACGGACGTCAGGGATCGCGTGCTTATATGCACACACGCCACCCTGCGATTTGCCTTCGAGAAGCTCGCGACGTCCGAGTTCGACGACACGCTGCTGGCTATTGATGAATTCCACCACGCTTCGGCTGACCGCGAGAACCGTCTGGGCAATCTTCTGGACCGGCTGATGAAGCATTCCAGTGCCCATGTTGTCGCCATGACAGGCTCCTACTTTCGGGGCGATACCGTACCGATCCTGCTGCCAGAGGACGAGGAGAAGTTCAGCCGTATCACGTACACCTACTACGAGCAGCTCAACGGCTACGAACATCTGCGCTCACTGGGTATTGGCTATCACTTCTACACCGGCCGCTACATGAGCGCGATCAAGCAAGTTCTGGACCCGGGTAAAAAGACCATCATTCACATCCCCAACGTTAATTCCCGGGAATCGACCAAGGATAAGTTCACGGAAGTGGATCAGATTGTGGATGCTCTGGGCACCGTCGAGAAGACTGAGCCAGATACTGGCATTCTCGTCGTCCTTGTAGATGGCGGTAAGCGACTACGTGTGGCCAATCTGGTCGATGATACGGTTGAGCGTCCCAAGGTAATGGCCTATTTAAGGCAGGCCAAGGGATACGACGATATCGACATCATTATTGCTCTGGGTATGGCCAAGGAGGGTTTTGACTGGCCATGGTGCGAGCACGTATTGACGATTGGTTACCGAAACTCCATGACAGAAGTCGTGCAGATTATTGGCCGGGCCACTCGCGACGCTCCCGGAAAGAACCACGCGCAGTTCACCAATCTTATTGCCCAGCCCGATGCCGAGGATGAAGACGTTAAATTCGCGGTCAACAACATGCTCAAGGCGATCACTGTATCTTTGCTGATGGAGCAGGTGATGGCGCCGAACTTCAATTTCCGCCCTCGGGATCTTGGCGGGGAGCCGGCAGTGGAAGGTCCCGGTTCGATTGAGATAAATGGTATAGGCGGAAATAAACCTTCCCCGCAGGTCCAGCAAGCACTGGATAACAGCAGCGACATCTTGGCTGCGTTTATCCAGCAGCCTGAAGCGGCCGCTGCGATCACCGGTACCAATGATCCAGAAGTGATGACCCAGGCCGTCCTGACCCGGGTAATTCAAGAGCGCTGTCCCCAGTTAACGTCTGAGGAAGTCGAGAATGTCCGTATGGGGATCACGACACAAATGGCGCTGAGCGCCAGTGGAGGGCTGTTTACTGAAGAAACCCTACCTGAGGATGCCGAGTTCATTACGCCAGAACCCGTGCGAGAGGGTGAAGATGAGCCGCCGGCCGCCCCCCGGATCATTCCTGGGAAAGAGAGCCCGGGTGGACAGGGTACTGGTGAGGACAAACGTTTTCTGCGGTTGGCAGGCAAGTTCGTGAACATCGAAGACCTGAACATGGATCTGATCGATCAGATCAATCCATTCCAGGGTGCCTACGAAATTCTGAGCAAATCCGTCACCGCCGGGGTGCTCAAAACCATCCAGGATGAGATTCAGGGGAACCGGGTCGAGATGACCGAAGGGGAAGCGACAATCTTATGGCCCAAGATCAAACGCTTCGTTAAAGAGCAAGGTCGAAACCCCTCTGAGTCCTCTCCCCATCCCATAGAGAAGCGTTACGCAGAATGTCTGCTGTGGTTGAAAAAACAAAAGCGCCAACGCTCACAACAGGCGGTTTGATTATGGCGCCGCGAGAATTTTTCAGCCTGGACGAAATATTCGGGGATGACGATCAAGGGTTGCTCGATAGCCAGGGCACCAGCCAGGCCCCGAGTCAGGTTCATCGTCTGCGTGAGGGCTTCGCTGAGATTAATGGCTTTTTGGATGAAAACGGGCGGGTTCCATTTAACGAGGGTGGTCAGTTGGAGCGACGCCTAGCCAGGCGTCTCGCGGCCATTTCCCGGGATCGCAGTAAGGTACGGGTACTTACGCAGGATGATCGGCACGGCTTGCTCCGCAGCGCGTTAAAAGACGACGCAGTGCCGGTGGATGAGGATTTCGATGCGGTGTCTGAGAATGTCACCTCGCTTGACGACATCTTCACTGATGCCGGCGGCTTGCTGGATAGTGAGGCTGATGAGCTTTTTGAGGAACGCCACATTCACTTCGGCACCAAAAAGAACACGCCCGATGAGATAGCCCAGCGCACGCCCTGCCATGACTTTGATCGCTTCGGGGGGCTGTTCAGCGGCGCTAAATCTGAGATCCGTGAGGGTCAAAGTGAAACAATACGATTTGCACAAGGCGCACAGATCCAGGAAGGGGATGTTTTCATCCTTGATGGCGTTATGTGCCTGGTCGATAAGATTGGTGAGAGGAATGAAGGTTCTGTCCGCGCCCGCCACAATCCCCGGATCAGAGTCGTCTTTGATAATGAAACCGAATCTAATTTACTCCTGCACTCTTTCGCCCGGGCGCTTTACAAAGACCCGAATGGGCGGCGTATTTTGATGGACCCGAATCGGGTATTTGAAAAGATGCAGGGGCTATCGCATCACGATCGGCGCAAAGGCGTGCTCTATATCCTTTCATCGCAGAGCACCAATCCGGAACTGGCTGCCATGAAAGATCTCTACAAAATCGGTTACACCGAGGAGTCGCTTGATAAGCGTATTGCCGGCGCTCAGCGCTCATCCACCTATCTTGAAGCTCCGGTGAAAAAGGAAGCCACTTACGATTGCTATGGAGCTAGCCCACGGGCGGTGGAGCGGCTGGTCCACGCAATGTTGTCTTCGCAGAAGCTGAACGTCACTCTCACAGATAGCCAAGGGCGCCGGTACCGGCCAAGGGAATGGTTCTGTGTAGATCTGGAGACAGCAAAGGGGGTCGTGGAGCGGATTGCCGATGGAACGATCAGCAACTACCGGATAGATGGCGTAAGCGGAAGACTGGTGGCCAAAAACCGGCGGTACTGACCTCAGGGTGAATCTGGAACGGATTAGTCGACCGTGTGAAAGGCACAATCTGCTTTATAATTAAGCATCACCGCCCTCAAGGATCTGAAACCGGGAGTTACTGAGCTATGAACAGGGAACAAATGATCGAAGCAGCAAACGACCTGATCCTTCACCGGGCTGCCGATCGAATGTTGAACCAAGGCATAAGCCGTGAGCAAGTGAACGAGTACCTAAGAAAGACGCCGCTTGAACAAATTAAGGCCGACAATCTCAAGGCGGAGAATGTGCAGTCTCACGCAGGATACAGCCTGATGGGCAGCATCATTGAGCAACTGAGGCGTCAAGATGACGATATGGCGGCGGTGCATGCCGGGAGGCAAATGCAGTTAGGTTTGGAGTCCAGAGACACAGTTGAACTGTCAGGGACGCAGAACGAGCGTGAAGCGGGTAAACAAAAATCAGAGGTTACGGTGGAGTTCTTGAAAACACTGCCTGCAGGGTCACGAATTCGTAGCGTGACGCTGCCGAGCGACAAACTTTAATGATTAAAACAGCTAAAAACCACACTCAATAGGCGCCAGAGGTTGATCCGCAGACCCTAGAGACTTGCCAGCGTACAACCGAAGTTCAGTCGTCATATAATGTTTTCGGGTATACCAAGCTGACGGAGTTCTTCCTGGATAATTTTCATAAATTTAACTCTATCCTCCTGAGTATTTTCGCGATAACCCGACTCTATCGTTAAGATGTTCGTCACCAAGTGAGCCAGCCCTCGTGATTCACCAGAGTCAATATGGGAAAGTAGCGCGTCTTTTATGCTTTGTGAAGATTCCGCTGAGTACCGAATTTTTACAACGTCTTTTATAACAACTGTGGGCCCAGCTCTCGGATTTTCTTGCGAGATCGATAAATATAACTTTCCTGCCCACCTTGCCGTTCCGCCCACATTGCCTTTTCTTGCCAACCAATTCGAGATCCCCATTTCACCTCTCTGGAAAGTTGTTTCGTTCGATAATAATTAGGCCATTTTCATCGACATGCCCGAAAGGTTTTTTACCCTCGTTCGATCAGGTCTAAGACGACTATCTCAACGTCTTGAACGCTTTTCTCATCCCCTCCTAATAATTCTTGAAGCCATGATTCGCAAGCGGCAGCGGAAGCCCAGTTTGGGTCACTGTACCCTTTAGCCCCTCGACGCAGCGCTTCTTGCCGCATTTCTGTAAAGCTATTTAACAATTTGAGCAGTTCCTGGTGATGGTCTTGCTGTTGCGTAGATTTGATGTGTTCAAGATATGCAGCAAGTTTCTGTAAGGATTGGGCAATTTGCCTCCTTGCTCCGCCCTTAAAAAATCCCGAAGTGGCGTGCTTTATAGCAATCAATTCCTGCTCATTAAAACTCATGATTCACCCATGATTTGAAGTTTTCAATATTTACAGAGTAGGCTGGACGGGGTGATTTTTCGAATACTGTTTTGATCGAGGATAAGGTTTCTGTGGGATGGATCGGACTTTGCACAGAGTCTTTGATACTGAGAATAGAAACCTCATCCCTGAGGTTTCTATTGCAGTTAAGCCGGCGCGGAACGCCAGTGCATTATGACGCTTTCCCAGCGTCCAAATCGAAAACGAACGTAACTACTCACGTGTACAATTTTCGGTTTAGCCATTTGCTCCTCCTAATGTCAGAGAAGAGGAGGGATTCCTTGAAAAGATTGACGCTACCGTCTATGCTTCATCGCGTTACCTGATGTAAGCCTTGTACGGGTGGGGCTAAGAACCTCCTCACATAGGGCCAACACCGCAGTTTGTGGCGAACTGGGTGTCCATCAATCTAAGTGGGCATTGATGTGGTGTCAGTGCTTACTTTTCTCGCCTTACCCCTTTAAATGGCGTTCCATCCTGTTTAACGTCCATTATCCGTCCTGTGTCCGCATCTCTTTTTGCCCAATTCCCAGAGGGCATCCGGAACTGTGAACGACTTCGAACTGCTCCTTGTCGTCGGTTATCTCCATACGGTCTATTAGTTGCCATTGCTAATCACCTATCGTAGTGGTTTACATAAGCACACCATAAATCAGTGTACTTTCTGATCATGCATGATCAAAATGATCTTGTCAAACGATCATTTATGTTGCACAGTTCAAGAGAAATAAAAACTGGAGCCACCGATGTCTAATGCCGCCGAATCTCGACTTGAACACATAGAATTCGTCCTGCTTTTTCGAGGATCCATTTCTCGACAAGACCTAATAGAGGCTTTTGAGATAGGTGAAGCAGCAGCCACGAGAGATTTCCGTCAATACAACGAATCTTGTCCTGGCAACATGCATTTGAATAGCGTAACCAAGCGGTGGGAAATCCAAGTCGATTCGTTCAAGCCATGCTTTAATCATCGTGCTCAGTCAGTATTGTCGAGACTCAGAGGTCAAAAATACAGCGCGTTGTTGGGTATAAGTTTCGCAACTGGCGCCCCCAGACTCTCCTTGCCCAATGTTAATATTCTAGCTTGTGTAACTCGTGCGATTGCCAACAAAAAAGCAATACGAGTTCGTTATATGCATGCCTCCGGTTCTTGCAAAAATATCGAAATCGCCCCCCATTCATTGGTAGATAATGGAATCCGCTGGCATGTACGTGCCTTTGACCGTTCACAACAAAAATTCTGGGACTTTGTGCTAGGACGAATCTCCAACGCTACTGTTATACCTGATCCAATCAGTGACACTGAGTCAGTCGATGCTGATCATCAGTGGAACCGTATTGTTAAATTGGAATTGGCGCCCCATCCAAGCTCTAAAAATTTACAAAATCCGAAAGCAATCGAATTTGAATACGGTATGCAGGATGGCTTCATCATTCAGGAAGTGCGTGCAGCTAACGTAGGTTACTGGCTTCGCTTGTGGAATGTTGACTGCTCTCTAGACCAATCAAAACGCGGCAAACAGTACCAGCTTTATTTGAGAAATCCGCCGGCTCTCTATGATGTAGTAAGTGCTCAACTGGCACCTGGATACAACCCCGAAATCGGGAACTAACATGAGGTCAGTGACCCCCTTTCCCCTTAGTGGCACTGCTACTGCACATAATACCCATTCTGTACAACGCCCGTCCCCTAGACTTAGGGGCATGCATATTTAAAGAGCGATGAAATGCGCGGTAAATTTCTCGCTTATAAAGAGATTAATTCGAAGCAGTAAAAACAGCGGTTTCGCTAAAGTCGATATCTGGGGCGTTAAGCCCCAATTGCTTTCGATGCTGAATGCGCAGACTGCTTGTCTTTTTTAACCACTTTAACAATTAACAATTTTGGCGCAGACAGTCATTGGCAGCCAGAGTGTTAACCCATCATCACTAATTGGCATGAAATGCTCGGTGTATCTCATGTAAAAACCGACAACATCACTATTTTTGCAGTCAACCACCACCCCCGTACCGCCGACGCTTTCTGACGCAGCGACAGCTAAATGTATGGCATGAGTTAATAAGAGATGGCCGAAACCATTACCGGACTGGTTCTTGTCTACTGCTAGCTTGGCGAGGCGATAAATCGGAACATTTTTCCCGAATGTTCTTGCGGCTTTAGAGCCTTCGGGAAAATCTTGTTCGCTGGGAACGAGGGTGATGTACCCTAGAATGGCAGTGGGAACGTCGTCGTCTACCAAGACCCAAGTCCTTGTTGATCGCTTGGTATCTGACTGGCGCGCTGTACTTCTTAAATAATTATTGAGTTCCTCATGACCGCAGTCAAAATTTTTGCGGTCATGCTGTTTCGTGATTGTTTCGATTTTCATTGATTACATCCTTGTATCTCTTAACTTTTGCAATTGTGCTTGCGCTGAGAGAGACAGGACGGTCTAAGGCTTCTAACATTCGATTCGATGTATCGAGAGATACATGTATCTTTGTCATCTGCTCTGTCACGACCTGTGCTCGCTCGCGGGCTGCGTCTATCAAAAATTGACTGACGCTCATGCCACACAATTCCGCAGCTGCGTTGATGAATTGTTGAGTTGCATCGTCGACTCTAGCGACGATGCGTGACTCCTTTCTCCCAGAGTTATTGATAGTTTTCATATATTCTCCAGCCCCCTGCTACCATTTTTTACTTATAGCAAGGATGACCTTTCGTTAGTTTGGGTGGCCATTATTGGCCTATCCTATTTTTGCTTGTGAGTCTTCGCTCACTGTTTGCCATAGTGGCACACATTTTACTTTTTGTGAAGGCGTGTGCCAAAAAGACACACACTATCCTGGGTTGATTCCTAGGTGTGGCCAAATTCCTTCTCGAGCATTGGTAATGCTCCAAAGGTTGCGCAGACCGGTCAAAGCGAGATTCCAGACTAGAAACCAAGGCACCAACGAAAGACCCAACAGAACTACATGGAACCTAACCAGGTGACAGGCATGGCAAACGAACAATTCGAAAGTGTGTGGGATGCGATTGAAGACACCCCTGAAGAAGCCCTGAACATGCGCCTGCGCTCCGAGCTGATGATTCAGATCACCAGGCGCGTGAAAGAGTGGGGCGTCACTCAGAAAGAGGCGGCGCAGCGCCTGGGTATCATCCAACCCCGCCTGAACGACCTGCTGAAGGGCCGCATCAACAAGTTTGGCCTCGACGCCTTGGTCAACCTGACCGGTCCGGCGCACTTCCACGTGGAGCTGACGCTGGAAGACAAGGAGGCGGCTGTGGCCTGAGGTCATGCCTCCCGGGGATATTCCGCAAACCATTAACCGAAGGGGTCACAGCCGATGTAGCCCCTTTTCTGTAGCTTCCAGCGCCGCCAGGCGTTCGGCTAGATTGTCGCGTTCGCTCTTGACTGCCCTTTGCTGAAAACGCTACTGCGCATACTCTGCATTATGAAATGCCCTACTTTTTATGAGCGTTACTACTGCAATTCAGCGCTGTCTTATCGCACCGTTGGTAAATGACGCCAGTCCGTTGTGTACGCGGGCGAGAGATGCTTTCTACGCATCTTGTGAGCGGCAGGGCCGGCCTGACGGGCGCTGTGCACCTTCACCCCAGAGTGGCGATTGATCTCGTCCATAACCGACATAAGCCGATCGGATCGTTCATTTTTACCCGATGGTTCGATGGAAAAAAGATCCTCTTGGTAGTGCACCTGGCTCACCAGATCACCCAACATAACGCCTGCCTTGGCATAGTCGTAACCGTCTCGAAACATGGGTTTCAGCAAGCTCAGTACCTGGTGGACAATGACCCGAGAGTCCTGCGTTGGCGTGATCAATTTCACCGAAGCACTGTTGGAATACTGAGGAAGCTCGGAACGAAAAGGATTGGTTCGAACAAACACCATCACGGCCCCCGCACATTGTTCTCCAGCCCTGAGTTTTTCAGCGGCTCTCACGGCAAAGTTCGCCACAGCTTCGAACAATCCGGACAGCGTTTTTACGACGGTACCAAACGAACGAGAACACATGATCTGCTTTTTGGGTTGCGGAACATCCTCCCAGGGTAAGCAGGCCACACCGTTCAGCTCAGACATCGTGCGTTCTAACACCACGGAAAATCGTTTCCGCAGTGTTGCGGGATCTGCGTCAGCTAAATCCAGCGCCGTGGTGATGCCTACAGCCTGAAGTTTTACTGAAATTTTCCGACCAACCCCCCAAACTTCGTCGACAGGCACCAATGCCATTAATCGGCGCTGTCGATCAGTCTTGCTCAGATCAACAACACCGTCTGTTGCACGGTATTTTTTGGCTGCGTAGTTCGCCAGCTTGGCTAAAGTTCGGGTAGACGCGATACCAACACACACTGGTAGCCCCGTATTTCGAACAACGGTGCTTTTCACCTGCTGTCCAAAACCACCCAAAGCCACAACTCGGTTGACCCCCGTGATATCCAGAAACGCTTCGTCTATCGAGTACACATCAACTCGTGGCGCCAGCGCTTCCAGGGTCACCATGACGTGCCGGCTCATGTCCCCATAAAGGGTGTAGTTGGAAGAAAATACCTGGATACCGTGCTGACGGATTTCCGACTGGATGTGGTGGACCGGCACGCCCATCTTGATGCCCAAAGCTTTAGCTTCTTTCGAGCGGGCCACCACACAGCCGTCGTTGTTCGACAATACAATGACAGGCGTATCTCGAAGGTCCGGTCTAAACAGCTTTTCACAACTGGCGTAGAAATTATTGCAGTCAACGAGAGCAAACATTGCTTTCACCCACGTATCGTAGAAGCGGGAATCAACGCGCCCTTCCCCGCTTGAGCGATCTAACGACGTTGGTGACCACACCAAAAACCTCCAGCACCATACCCTCTTCGATGAGAATGGATTGATAAGCAGGGTTCCGTGGCAGTAGACAAACTGGAGGTGGCGTGAGGTGTAGCTCTTTGACGGTCATCTCCGACTCTAGACTGGCGATAATGATGTCACCGTGCTGCGCGTGCAAAGACCGGTCAACTACCAGTACATCATCAGGAAAGATGCCGGCATCAATCATTGACTCACCCTGCACTCGCACAAAAAAAGTAGCGGCTGGGTGCTGGACACACAGCTCATTTAAATCCAGGGTTTTTTCAACATAGTCCTCAGCCGGCGACGGAAAACCAGCCGATACCCGCTCCAGAAATAACGGGATTTTCAGGCACAAAAACGATCGAGAGTCACCAAGCAAAATGCAAGACATGGCTTGTACCTGATACTGTTTATTTATACAGTATTTTGAAGCGCTTTTTTCGCTGGGTCAAATCTAATAGGGGGGGAATGGAGCGCTGATCTTGTGGCAGATCGAAGCCAAGCCTCTCCTTGGCGGGTCACACCACTTTGCAGGTGTCGCTCTAGCCAGACATCCGAGTCGGCATGGGGCATGAACAAATATTCAAAACCCGTGAAAATAGTAGCAGCTCAAAGCAATCAGTACACCCTCGGCAGTAAGAAAAAGATGACACAAAGGTCAAGTGCCTGCGCTTCTGCGTAAATTCTGACGGGCAGTGCCCCACGTTGCGCGCTATTTTTTCGCAGGCCACCCAGCCAGGCCTCTCCCTGGCGCGTCACACCACTTCGCAGGTGTCGCGCTTTCCTGGCATCCATGCTGGATGTGAACCGAAACTATCCTGACAAAACGACTCTTCGACAGATTACACCCCGCGTACCAACAGTTCTGTAAGCGAAATCTCACGTCAGCGTAAGCCGTAACACACGCTGTAACTCCGGAATTGTAAGCCTGATACTTCAAATTCATTGGCGCTCCAAGCGCTCCATAAGACAGCCGCAGACGACAATAGTTATGACCAACATAGGTCGCCCAGTAAAATTCCCGACCGCCTGGCTCTGCGATGATAAGTGGTTGGCACCTTTGGCTTTTACGGTGCGACCTTGAGCATTCTAATTTTTGTAGTAACGCCTCCTGCGTTTTTCAGCCCAGTTGCTTGATGAACCCATATCATTCACCTCTAGGGGCGGATTTGGATGCCGTCTCCCGCGGACAAGATAGACCAATGAAACGCAGTATCAGAATAGTATCCTTCTTAGTTGTGAGTATTTTCGGACTGCTCAGCAATTCGGCGATTGCCAAAGTAGTGAAAATATCCACCAGCTTCCTATGCCATCCTCCACAGAGCAGTTGGTATGAACGAACAAGAAACTATCGTGCCTTTAAATCGCTGGATGACTGCTTAGATGCCGGTGGCAAGCTGCCTAGAGGCGTAACGGGGGAAATCACACCGGTCTCCCCACAACATACACTGGTAATGGTACAAAAATACGACCGATCTGCCTTCGGGTATAGCTGGGATGACACCGATAGCGACTGCCAAAACAGTCGTGCGGAAGCGTTAATCGCCACATCAACTACACCTGTTCGATTTGCCGGCGCAAAGCGTTATCGAGTAATAACCGGTCGTTGGATCAGCCCGTTTACTAGCAAGGTGATTCAAAATACTGGAGACATCGACCACGTTTTTAGTACTTCAGTTACATGTAAAATTTGGCTTAGTGTCTGATTTTTATGGAAATTATTAAAGTGGCACTTTTTTGATTCCCCATGAAATCTTCATCTAATTTTGGACAACAGTTCGACATACAAAACATCGGAAGTTAAAGCCTGACTGGAGAAAAATCCTCGCTTTAAACTTCACTTCACGCCCACAAGTACCTCCTGGCTGAACGCCGTTGAAGGCTGGCTTGGTCGGCTGGAACGTCGGGCTTTGTACAGTGGAATCTTTACCAGAGTGGGCAAACTCAAGACAGCGATTCTCCGGTATACCAAGACCCATAACGAGAAACTGGCAAAGCCGTTCCGATGGCATAAAAGCGCAGAATCTATAATGACCTCAGTAGCGCGAGCTAAGTTGAGCGTTATTGATAATAAATAAACGGATTAACCAGACGGGACACTAGCTATTCCTTAGTTCTGACAAAATCTCCTTACCAAGCATGCTTTTCCATTGTTTTATAGCCAACAATCACGTACAACAATCTATGAATAGGATAGCTACCTTTTATGATCATAGGTAAGGAAGTCTCAATGAAACTTGAACTTGATTTGTTGAATTGTTATGGCATAAACCAGCTAATAAAAGAATTTAATTTTACAAAATCAGACGCCAGTAATGGCGTACATTCCTTGTATGCCCCTAATGGGACACTAAAGACATCGCTGGCTAAAACTTTCAAAGATATAGAGGCTGAAAGAGAGACTAAAGATCTTATTTTTCCTCAGCGAAAAACAAAAAGAGATATTAAAGTAAATGGCCAACCCATTCTAAAAGACCAAGTAATGGTCATTGATTCTTACGATGAAAGCTATAGCTCAAAACAACTTTCGACGTTATTGGTTAATGATAGCCTCAAGCAACAGTACGACGAGGCGTTGAAAGAGATCGATGACAAAAGAGCTTTGTTGGTTAAAGACCTAGCAAAATCTTCAGGAAAACAGGCAAAGTCGGTTCCAGAGATCGTTTGCCAAGCTTTTAACCGGCCAGAAAAAGAGCTACTTGAGCTGCTAAGTGAACTGTTTGCCAAAGAGAATGAGGACTTTTCTAGTTTTAATGGATTTAAGTACGGCGACTTATTCAGCCCGAAAGTTCTCGAACTCGCTTCTACCGATGGTTTTGGTCAAGACCTCGCTGATTATGTTGAAACTTACGATAAGCTTATTAGTGAATCAGCAGTGCTTTCAAGAACATTTAATCATCAAAAAGCTAGTGTTATTTCTAAAAGCTTGTCTGACACGAGATTTTTTACTGCTTCGCATAGTGTTAATCTATCAGTTAGAGGCGAGAGACAAGAAATAACTTCAAAAAAACATTTGGATGAGATTCTTCAAGAAGAACAAAATAAAGTTTTCCATAATCCAGAGCTTAAAGAAAAGTTCAGCAAACTAGATAAGAAGCTTACGACAAAAGAGACGCAGGAATTTCGTGACCTCATCTCTGAAAATCAGGCATTATTTCCTGAGTATAAAGATGTAAATAAATTCAAACAAAAAATTGTGATTAGCTATCTTCAAGCCCACCAGTCAGCCTGGGAAGATCTGGTAACGATCTATCAGTCTAATAAGCATATAGTAAAAAATATTATTGATCAGGCGAAACAGCAAGAGACTTTATGGAGAAGCGTTATAGAAACGTTTAATATGCGATTTAGTGTGCCATTTAAACTGAGCGTTGATAACCAAGATGAAGTTATTCTGAGCAATGCAGTGCCAGTAATACGATTCGTATTTTATGATGGTCGCGACACCAGTGATCAAGTCAGTCACCAAAGTTTGCTTTCAGTACTTAGTCAGGGTGAGAAACGCGCGCTCTATATTTTGAACGTACTATTCGAAATAGAGGTTAGAACTAAAGCAAGAATACCTACCTTAATTGTAATTGACGACATTGCTGATTCATTTGATTACAAAAATAAATATGCAATTGTTGAGTATTTGCGTGATATCGCCAAAGTTCCACATTTTAATCTTCTTTTGTTGACTCATAACTTCGACTTTCATCGAATTGTAGGTAGTCGAATTATTGGTAGCGCTCGAGATCGACGATTGTTAGCCTCAAAAACAGCAACAAATATACAACTGAACACTGAGAAATATCAGAATGATGTATTTAATGCCTGGAAACGTGGAATGCATCAGAATGAACTGTATATGCTGGCTAGCATACCATTTGTTCGCAATCTTGCTGAGTATTGTGGACGCGATGCACATAAAAAAAAGCTGACGTCTCTTCTCCATTTAAAGCAGGATAGCAAAAGTATTACTGTCGAGGACTTACAGTAAATCTATAGAAGCATGTTTGCTGATAATGCGGAGTTAACATTACCAAATAGCGCGATTTGCGTAATTGATAGACTTTTTATAAATAGCGACGCTTTATCTAATGCTTCCAATGAGTCACCAGAACTCGAATCCAAAGTTATCGTTGCAATGGCGATTAGATTAAAGACTGAGGAGTTCATGATTTCAAGAATCAACGACCAAGCCTTTCTTGATGCAATAAAATCCAATCAAACCAGGGAACTGTTTGATAAATTTGTTGAGGTGTTCCCTCGTGAAACTAGGTCAATTTGTTTGCTTGATCAGGTCAATCTAATGACACCAGAGAACATACACTTGAACTCTTTCATGTACGAACCAATATTGGACATGTCCGCCCTTCGGCTCTATGATTTGTACGATGAAATAAAGCAGCTAATGATTTAATGTCTGGTTAGCGCATGGAATGTCTCATGTCCAATAAATGTTAAAAGTTTTGGTTGTGACAAAACGGTAGAAAATATCACCATTTGAAAAGGTAATCTATGGGCATTTTCAAAGCTGCTTGTAATGCATAGAAATTGAGGGCTAGAGCGAATGTCACCAACACTATATATTACGGGTGCATGGGCAATGGCAACCTCCTCATCATCATGGCTATTAAAGAGCTTCGAGAGCTGAAGATGGATTGTTGGAAGTATTCAATAACAGCGCAAAGCAGAGCTTTCTAGTTATACACAGAGTACCTGAACTGCTGAATAAAATGTAAAAACCTCACTTTTTGTAAAGTATTCTTGGAATTTATCCGTTTTTTGTCTCAGGATTTCACCCAAAAGGATTTGATCATTATTCTGCATTTCGATTTAACCTTTTAGTTGATAATTGTGTCTTACCATAGTTATAACGCCTACTGTGGGAGCATATTAAAGTTGGTAACAGATCAACCCTGCAGGCCGCATGAAATGGATTTGCGAGCAAAAACCTGAAAAATAGAGTTGGTAACTTTGGGCGGGAATGGCCGCTCAAGTATCATGTAGCTCGCAATGGGTACTAATAAAGACGGTAACTGAGCCTGTAAATAAATCTGTGTAACTGCCCACTCCATTACAGGTGACCGTACAGGCGATCACCGAACTAGATGATAAAGCGATTCAGTGCCGTATTCCCATGAACCTGTATTCGCGGTCCTTTCCGTCCAGTTTACCAGTCGCCGGGACTGAGAAACCGTGCATCCAAAGAACCCGCTAGGTCGCCGTCAATGATAGCGCTACGCTGCTTGTTCGGAATGGACCGGGCTTTGCTCTAGTTGTAACTGATAAAACCACAAAAAAGCATTTTCTCCGATGTCTATTCACCAGACTGATATTCGATGAAGAGGTCATCGAAGAATGCCTTCCCGGCTTCGGCAAGCACCAGATTCCCTTTCACATTGAAGTAGGCGATGTCTCGGTCCACCAGAGCCACCTTTGCCGCCTCTGGGAGCGGTTGATCCATCTTGCATGCCTTTAGAATCTGATTAAAGACCGGATCGTTACCGATGTTTTCGAGGATTTCCCGAGAGATGCCGGCATCAGGTAGCGTCAGGACTTCGAACATGAAGCCCTTCTCAAGCACGCCGCGACCCAGCACCAATAGCACCCCCTGAACTTGGCGGATGGCGCCAGTGCTTTCATGATCCCTGGTGTCATCATCGTTCTGGGCCTCAGAGAGAGAGCGAATGTAGAAGAAGCCGGGACGCTGTACCAGTTCCATTCCCATGTTGGCGTAAGCCTCGACGTAGTAGCGATCCCGCTCCTTAAAGAGTTCGCCGAACAGAGGGTTGGGCTCTACCTGCCCATTCACATACTGGGTCTGGTTGATGACCTGGCCCGCAGTCAGTTTTCGGAAAGCCTCTTGACTCAAGCGACGATTGACAACCGGGCGGCCAGGATGCGTTTCTTGAATAAGGGTGTCGTTCATACGGTAATCTCCGTGGCGGGGGCTTCCCGGGGAATAAGGGGGTGGTATGACAACGCCAACTCGCCGTGGGCAATTTCGAGGTGCTGGAAGCGGGCGTGGAACTTGAAGTCCGGCAGAGCCATTACCCAGTCCAGGGCTTCGAGAAGGTCGTTGAGGGTGTAGCCCTCAAGGTGACTGCCTAAGTAATCGTGAAGAGAAGCGTGAAGGTCTTGGCAATCATCCGGAATCGTCCACCTTTCGAGTAGCGCCTGGACCTCGTGTTGGCGTAACTGTTCTTGCAGCTCGGCCTCTGAGCGCCTCGCTCGTGCCGGGTCTACCTTAACAGAGCCGGCTTTATCGAGCTGGCTGCGTAGTTCCTCAATGCGTCGATCTGTGAACTCCTCAATATCGGCCCGGTGGTCGATGTCGTGCCATTCCA
The DNA here is from genome assembly GCF_001043175.1 of Marinobacter psychrophilus. Classification (NCBI taxonomy): domain Bacteria; kingdom Pseudomonadati; phylum Pseudomonadota; class Gammaproteobacteria; order Pseudomonadales; family Marinobacteraceae; genus Marinobacter; species Marinobacter psychrophilus. The sequence continues at coordinate 530,628 of NZ_CP011494.1, read as the reverse complement.
GGCGGACAAAGCGCATCCGCTTGATTCCCGCGAAGGTGCCTGGTGACTGGATGGCCGCGTGACGAACGGGAATGTAGAGATTGCGGAAGCTATCATCATGGCGTTCCTCTGTGGCGAGCCGAATAGCATTGAAGGCTCGCTCGACGGCGTCGTATTGCTGGCGCTGCTGCCGGTCCTGGCGGACATAGCGTTCAAGTGAAAGACGCAAAGAGTCGATGTCCTTAACGTAGCTCTGGATGGCGTTGGCTGAGAGCTGCATTTCTTCATTAAGCGCTGGTTGGTCGCTTTCTCCCGCTAGCTTGGCGATGCGGCGTATGGCAGTGATCGCCGGGACGCCTTTCTTGAAACGTGTCTTGGGGTCGAGGAATTCGAGCGCTGGCAGGATATATCGCTGGTAGATGCGGTTTATGTTCTCTAAGGCCCTGCGGGTTTCCGCCGCACCTTCGAGGCTGCCTACATCCTGTTGCTCCACCTGATCCGCCAGGTGATCCCCTTGAGCTTCGAGTGCCGCGATGCTTTCCTGCATCTTACCGAGAGTGTCCTGTATCCGACGCCGGAGCAGGCGCAGTTCATCTGTAAAGTCGTCGTTCTTCAGGTCTATGGGCAGCTCCTGGAAGGCCGCCAGGCTCTGGTTGAGGCCGTCACGTAGATCCTCAAGCTCCGCCTGGCTCAACCCTCGCATGCGCCCGATATCAAAGTGGCGCAGCATGTCGACGACGAAGGGTGCCAGCACCAGTGTCCCGCGAGCAGGATCTTTCCGGATGATCAGCCGTTCACGCAACAGATTGTCTTCCGAGAGGGTGTAGCGGATGCGATCACGTTCGCGGTCATTGCCCTGGGTTGCTTCTGTCTGGATAGCCTGGCGCACAATGAAACGGTAGAGCCTGGAGGGGATCTCTACATCCCCGTCGTGCTCTTCTATGTAGGCCACCAGCTGGGTAAAGAGTTGACGGTGCTCGATGATCTGCTTGAGCACGAACGGCGACTTGATGTTCACAGGTCAGCCTCCTCTTCCGAAAGGGGCGTTCCTTCAATCTGGGTGTCTGCCAGCCGTCTGGTGAGCGTCCCTTTGCGGGCGAGTGACTCGCAGAGGCCGTGGTGCACGACAGTGCGATTCTCTGCATAGGCCTGGGTGGCGTGGAACAGGCCGAGGTGGACGTAGTTGCCGAGCACCTGAGTAATCTTCGAGTCTCGGTTGGGGTTGGCCACGAACAGGCAGTAGCCGTGTTCCTCGGCTATCTGGCGAGCGGTGCGCATGTTTTGGGTGGCCAGAGAGCCGAATTCGTCCATGACAAGTGGCATGGTCACCTGGGCGTCACCGTCCATCAGACGCGACATCAGCACCGAGAGCAAGTTGGTCGTGATCATCATGGTCGTGCCGTTAGACTGGGCATTCGTCGTCCAGCCTTCCTCGCCGCGTTTGCGGTACTTGTAATGCACGCCGGCCAGGATCTTGTCGAGGCTGAGCAGGATACCTGTGCGCCGAGCGTCCGCGTTAAAGAAGTCGGCCTGGAAGGCCTTTAGCTGTTCGTAGACCCTGTTGTCCTGCAGTTCGTCGCTTAGGAGGTCGGCCTTCTCAAGGTCGGCCAGGAGCTGTTCGAAGCGTGGGTGAAGCTTGTAGTCCACCCGCACCTCCTCCAGATCAGAGATCGAGAACTGTCCCATTTCAGCGTTGATCCCGCTGATGAAGGCGGCCACCAGTTGTTTGGCGCTGCGCAGGATCTCGACCTGGGAGTGTGTGGTCTTGTTGTGGCGATCGACCTGATGGCGGTAGTTCGCCTCTTGGGTGTCGAGGTTGTTGAACATCGCCTTGAGCTGCTCGTGGAACTCGGCCACCTGATCACTGGTGAAAGAGCTGAGGTGGGCCTGGCTGTCGGCGTTGGGCAGGATGTTCATGGTGAGCAGCTTACGGAGCTGTTCGTGAACCTTGTTGCGCTGGGCACTCAGCTCATCGACACTCTTCTCAAGGGTCTCGATATTGGCCTCGCTGACCTCGCAAGGGGTCGGTTCGATCACCTTGTGGCGCCCTTCGAGGACGTTGTTGGCATCCCTGCCGATGCGGTCGAGGCGCTGCCGGATCAATCGTACCTGCTGTGCCTGGCCTTGAAGGGTTTTATGGCCCTGCCGCGCTTTACTGCGGTTCTCATCGGCTTCCCTCCACTGGGCATCAGCCATGTCGTGCTGGCGCTTTTGCTCTTCCAGTTTTTCTTCATTCTCGCGCAGCTCGCTTTCCACGCTCTTCACCGTCTGGAGATTGGCATCGAGGGCGTTGAGCGCGTTTTTGTCATCCTTAGCTTTGCTGCGTTCGCTCTCAGCCTGCTTGCGGCGCCGAGCTATTTCCTCGCGGCCTATGGTCGCCTCTTCCAGGAGTTTGTCGCGCTGCTTCTTGTCATGGGCAACAGTTGCCTTCAATTCGTCCAGGTGGCTCTGCTGGTACTGGCGAGTCTTCTCAGCGTCGTACTCATGGTAAGGAATATCACTCAGAGCGATACCCTCCTGGGCATCGCCTAACAACAGGTGGCCATCTTCTGACAGGAACTGTTGGCTGAACTGGGTGAATACTTGTTTCTGCTCTTGGGTGAGCACTCCATGGGTGGTGCCCAGTGAGCGGTTCAAGGAGTTTAGGATGCTGGCATCACTAACGGTGAGGTCGTCCAGCAGGGCTGGGGTGCGATTAGTGAGCTGTTCTTCCAGTCGCTTGGCTTGGCGTTCGTTCCTCTCCAGTCGACCACAGGTCTTGGCGTATTCCTGCTGAGCTACCGCCTTGTCGTCGTAGCCATTTATGGCTTGCGACTGCTGGTCAATATGCTCATCGAGGCTTTTGATGATTTCCTGACGAGGCGTGCCGTCAGGAAACTCGTTCAGGGTGGTGTATGCCGCATTGATGTCCTTGCGTAGGCGCTCTACCTGCTTGCCGGTGGCCTTCACATCGGCAGCGGTATTGGTGACCGAATTATTGGTATCTCGCTTGATGCCACCAAGGGTCTCTGCGCGGTTTTCGGCCTCGTTGAGGGCACCGGAGGCTTTCTCCAGCGCCTCCTGCAGGCGTCTCTCCTCGACCTCAACGCTCTTATTAAGATCCGCATAGGCCTTGGCCGCATGGCCGCGCAGTTGCGTCTCATCCTGGAATCTCTCGTCAAACTTCTCCCAGCTATCGGAGGCGTTGCGGATGCGAGTGATGCGGTCGCCTTCCTCACGAAGCTGGTACGCCTCTTCTACGATAGCATTGAGGTCGAGCTGCAACTCTTCTTCTTTACGGCTCTTCTGGCCCTCAATGATGGTGGCCAAGGTATCCGGCAGGGTGCGCTCGTCCGACGCGGAGATATCGAAGGCGAGGTGCACCAGCTTGCGCCAAGCATCCATCTCCCGCTTGCCGGCGCCGTTGCGTAGGGGGAGCAGGCTGTAACGTCCGGCCTTCTTGTCGTAGGGCTGATTGGTGAACAGGCGCTCCAAAATGGTCTTCCAGTCACTCAGCGGTTCACCGCCCATCTCACGCAGTACAGTCTTCACCCCCTGAAGGGTCATGCTCTCGACCGGAGCGCCGACCCCACCGTTACCGTCAGCATCGATATTCCAGAACAGCGGTTCGAGCCTTGCATAAGGGCAAGGCACCACTAGGCGTGCATATTCCATCTTATCGGTGGCCCCACCACGATGCAGGACAATACAGAAGTCGCCGTGGGGGTTCTCGGCTTCAAGTATGATGAAGGTGCGGTCTTCCGGGAAATAGTAGCGAAAGCTCGCCATCCCGTCATAGAGATTGCCGTTGGTACCCCGAAAGTTGAACTTGCTGCCGCAGTTTCGGAAGTTAACCTCCGGCAGGAGAAACAGCTTCAGGGCGTTGAGCATGGAGGTCTTGCCCAGGTTGTTCTCGCCGAAAAGCGCGGTGTGCTGGTCGATGCGGATCTGGGTGTATGCATAAGCCGCGCTGTTGACGAAGACCAGTTGCTTTAAGCGGAAGGTATCAAAGGTATCAAAGCCCAGATTCATCGGGTGGCCTCCGTAGTTGACACGGGTAGAAGGTAGGTTTCCTGTTCGAGGTGCTTACCCGTAGTGCGGATCAGTCCACCTACATGAGCGCAGGGCGGTGAACGGCGTATGTGAATGGCTAACTGCTGGCGTTGCTTCATATTGATTTCTCGCGTGGACGCACTCAGGCGCTCCCGAAGATCCGCTGGTACCAGAAAGTAGAGGGGCGGGAGGTCTCCCCGCTGGTGAAGCGTGTCACACATGCGGATTCCACCAGGGTCGGGATCGAACAGGCAGCCGATTTCCTGGTACTGCTGGAAAAAAGGGGTAAGCAGGATGTTCGTGATGCTGTTACCACTGCCGTAGAGGATATCAGCTTCCTGCCAGGCCGGGCTTAGCCCACAGGCAGGGAGAAGTGACAGCGTGCCGTCAAGGCTCAGGAAGTTCTCAAGGTTCTCGACGATAATTAGCCGAGCGGCTGGAGTGCTCCCCGGTGGAGCGCTGACCTCGCCTTGGTCATTCACCATGACTACCTGAGGGTGCGGTTGGCGACCGCTACGCACACTGACCATAGCGCCACTGACGCGAGCGCCATGGCTGTTACCCATGATGGACTGGTCAATTCGGGCGACTGCATGGCGCTCCTCAGCCATACGTTGCCACTGTGCCAGGGTGTCTTGATCCACCCCCGAATATGTCACCAGGTCGTGCCGGATATGCGATCGAGTGGCGTTGGCAAGTAACTGATCGATGGACAGGCCGAACTGGTCTGCTGCCTGATATAGTTTAGGCTCAGACAGGGGTTCTTCTCGCGATAGTTTATCGAGGTAGCCCAACAGCTGGCTCCGCGAAATGCGTCGTGACACGATTTTTACTCCTGCAAAGTTTGATGATATGCCAGACCTTAATTCATGGGGATATTCTAATTAGGCACCTTAGCCATCATGAGAGTTACCAACTTTATTATGTTGTTACCGACTTTATTAACGCGCCACACCTAAACTCAAATTGGGGCTCAAGCTCAAATTTGGTTGCCAGTATTTCAAGTGCCTTCCATTGATACCTAGACCACAGCAAAGTCTTCTCCTAAAAATCTAACGCGAAGCACAACGGCGTAGTGATGTTGGTGGCTTTTGTGCGTTTTTTGCACAAAAGGTGCCAATATTACGGAGTCCGTTGGTGCCACTTGTTATGTTTTATTTTAAAAAAGCACGGCCTAATAAGTGACCATAGCTTCATCAGAATGAAAAATGTAAATGCACCAGCGAGTAAGCCTGAGAATATTGCAGTAGCAATTTCGATCTCTATTTCATTTTTCTGAGCCCTAAATAGCCAATCATCTTTAAAGTAGTGTTTTGAGGGAATGAAATTATATTGCAGAACTGACAATTTTCTTTCAGAGCTAGGCAAGCCTTCTAACCGTTTATATTCTTCTTTAGGTACGAATGAGTGGCCAGAGCGCAATACGCCAGAATTATCTATGAACTGATACTCGACTTCATAGGTGTCTGTAGAACCTGTTTTCCTGCGAGTAACACGAGAATGTTCTCCGTCAGTCACCTCAGCTTTGAAAGCTGAAGAGTTTGATACTAGGTGAGAGTAATAAACTGTTACCCTTAGCTGATTATCCATTTGATAAATACTAAAACCGCACCAGATTAGCAAAAACACAAGGAAATTCTTTAAAGTAACTTTCATCGAAGGTCCTTTAGCAAACTATATATTCCCTAAAAAAATGGCGCAGAGCACAGCGGCGGCCATCGGCCGCGTACTGCCGCCAATTGTTATATCATTTTTGCTGAGTATAGAAAAAAAGATCCTGAAGAATCTCCACTGCTTTTGGAATTTCATCCTTCCTTACATTCATACTGCCCGGAGCTACCTTCTGACCGATAAAGAATCCCCGGTACTGGAAATAACGATTCCATGCCTCGGTAAAGTATTTCAGCTCCCCCGCACGCAAATAAGGCTCAAATTCTATTTTTGCTTTCAGGTGTTTCGTGTATGCCTCGTTAGTCAGCACGCGCGTGACATCCAGGGAACCTTTCTCAAGCAACATAATTTCTTCAACAAACTGGGAACGAAATCTAGCCGCAGCTTGGCTGAGAGCGGAACGCCGATATACACATAGCGCAGAAAAATATACGATAAACCCGCCTACGATGGCCCCTACCAAGGCGGCGATTACACTTTCGCTCATGCACTACTCCAAAAAATATAACGCCAATATTCAGCGGCGACCTTTACGTAGCGAAGCGCAGAAAAAGCCGTCCGGTGTAGGCCCGTCAGAGCCAGAACAAACTGGAATGACTGGTTAGCACTGGCCGCCACTAAAGCCCAAAGAACCTACCCAATGCTTGAGCAAGTAAGCTTCCAGCAGCACCGACACTTATGTTCCAACCACCGGAGGCAGCCTTTGCAACCATTCGAGAAATCCAGTCTGAGATGTGAGGTCCGAAACCTTTATCGGTAATCGGCTCTTCTTCTTGGGCTATTGCTTTCTCAAGAAGTTGAATCTCGTCTATAGCAACCCCATGCTCGGCTAAAAACTGTCGCAGACCGGCAAAGTCACCCGCGGAAAAATTTAGATTATAAGTTGAGTTGGTCGCATTTCCGACCAAATTAGCTGAGCCACCATAAACAGTAGTATTAAAGATCTGATTGATGGCTTTCGCCTCAGTTTCAGACGTCTTGGCGTCAATTTCTCCCAGTTCTGGAAATCGTTTCCAGAGAGCAAGCGAAAAGTCCAAAACTTTGTTTCTCACTGCGTTTACAAGTTCATGCAAGTTATTTGGACTGAACTCGGCCCATGCTTGTAAACAACTATTCCCCTCGTACACTTTGGTGCCCAGCGCAACAGCAAGATCCCCAGTGGGTACCCGAAGAGGACGACCGTCGCTTTCTCTGAGCGCGGTCTCGATACTGGATATACTTAACCTGCAACTGTAGTTTTTATAGCTGTCTCTGACATGCTTAGGTAGGCAGACCGATGGGATTGGAGCATCCCGCAATCCTGAGCCAGCGTAGCCCGAAAAGTGTCCCTTAACCTCTAATGGCCACTTCCTGTAGTCGGGCACTGCAACATCTTCTAGGTAGCCATTGGACTCCCAGATAAGCCAGTTTTCTAAAGGCTGGTTATCCAACCTTGCTGCCAGTACCTTGCACTTCCGCAACAGAGTGCCAAGATCTTCGCTTGCATCAACTGCTGCGTTCTGTATGTCGATTAGCAAGGTCATGACCATCTCCTTTTTTTGCTAACAGTAATTATTTGGACGTATTTTCGTAAACCAGGCATCTGAGCTCTTGATCAATCTGACTTACAAAGTCAGCTGAGCTGCGGGCCAACTCCATGACCTGTGACTTCGTGATTTCGTGTCGGTTGCCATCTTTGTCCAAACCATTCCGGTGAACGCAGTCATGCCTTATTAGGACCGCCTGGAATAACCAAGGAATATCCGGGAATTCGATGCCCAGCACATCTTTAAACATTGGCTTAATTTTACGCAAATCATGAAAAATCAAAGCCTTCAGGTATTTGCCAACTGTTATTCGGAGGCCTTCCCATTGTGTGAAAATCTCTTTCAGTGAGAATTTCTGCTTGGCCAGCTCTGGGTCAGACTCAACTAGCTTTTGAATCAACTCTTCGGAGTTAAGAACGGCGTGGATGAAAGCGCCGGATAAATATGCTTCTACAGTGGTTACTGTTTGAACATAGAGCATATTTCTCAATGTCCGATCCGCGTGCGTTGGTACAGACGTTTCTACCAACGCCACCACGCCCTGAATGACCTCAGTGAACTCCTCAAATTGCTGGGTAGATTGAATAATCCAGGAGACATCATCTTCTTCAGGTAGGTCTCGCACATCAAATGAGAGATCAACAGCTTCGGCGACAATCACATCGACTTCGAAATAGGTGTCCGTGACTTCTACGTCAAAATTCTTGCCACACCCATCGCAGATTGCGGAATCAAAATACTCTGTCCCACTATCGCTGTGCTGCTCCGCCATTGGATCTTGAGGCGGTACGGGTAGCGTTTTTTCGATGACTGCGCCGCAAGGGCAGTAGAAATGGATATCAACTTCCATAATTACTCACCATGAGTACCAAATAACGCCAGCCAGCATGCGCGGCTACGGAATGGAGGCGAAGCCGCAATGTAGTAGGCGTCGCCGTGACTGGCCTGGTTAGGGCTGACCTACCTCCTGAACAAAGGAGCATAAACTGGTCTCTATTCTTGCTTTTGTTTTGAATCCGTCCCGCTTGAGCAAATCAGCAAAGTGTTTTTCACAGATTACTACATCTGCATAACAGGCTGCCGGACTGAGGCCAGCCCAATCCTCCAAATCACTCAGTTTTGGCCTGTATTCTGGGTTCTTTAAAACCTGGCGATGCAAATGAATATCTACGGCCCGGGTAGGCATGCTATCCAGAAAACCGCTAAGTCGCTCAGGCCCCCAAGTCTCGAAATCTCCACTTGGAATGCGATTTTCAGTCATGACCTTGTGTAATGGGTCGAGGATATCAACCATGGAAATTGCATAGAGCCAATTCGACCATTTTGACTTGTCCAGATCTTGCTTCCGCTCGTGAAGAGAGCTCAGGTGGCTCACAAAGTTCTCTCGGTACGTTTTTGTGCCTCCCTGAATCGGCGGTATATCGGCAAACCCACACAACATTGCCCTATCGATCTCATCTGGGTACATCTTGGAAATCGTTCCTTCCAACACCTCACCAAAGGCATATGGTATACCGCGACCAAGATATTCAAATGGTTTCGAGCTGACCTCGTAGCCCGCATTGGAAAAGGCCACCTCTAACTCTCGAAAGATAATAGCGTGTAGAGGAGAAGTGGTTATGCCTCGCGAAAAATTCCACATGACCTGCCCAAGACGAGACCGACGCTGGTCTTTTTTTATCCTAGAAAACTCGATGATGTGAATGGCTGACAGTGGAAAAATGCAGCCGGCCCTGATAGCTGCTGGCATATTTCTCCTCAGCAGCTCGGCTTCATCCGAGTTATCCACACCGTTAATGGCTCGTGCAAGCTCAATCCACTTGTTTTGATCAAGATATACAATCATCGGGTCATCATACCCACGCCCTAACGCCAAGGTAAGCGGAGAAGTGCCGCTGCACCAAAACTTGAAATTTTACAAAAACCGCTGAGCGGCACTTGGTCCGCTGGACCGCCGTGTTAGGATTAAAATACACCACGACCTTATGTAGTCAGACTAAAATCGGGAATCATTTTCACATGGGACTCCATCGTGATCCCCATCCATTTTGGTATTTGAACAGTTTTTGACGAAATATACAGCTTCAGCTCTGGAGTTCATTTGACTACAGTGTTGCCTGCCATCACATTTAAAACTTGAACCGCTATGGATATTGTCTTTATTGGAGCTAAAGGATTCACTAGAAACTATTGTCAATGAACCTTCAACTGGCTCTCGCCTTTCACATATAGTTCCTTGTGGTACGCTCCCATATAAAACTTTACCATCTTTAGTAATGCACTTTACTTGTTCGCCAGATCCAAAGTAGGTCGCCGAATTTTGTATGAACGGTAAATCATTTTGTTTGTATAGAAAGTTTCCGTACCATCCAACAGCCAAAACTACGGCAAGTATAATAATTTTATTCATCGTCGACGTGTCTTTCCCTTTTTAGTTGATCCTAACGCCAGCCATCACGCGCTCGTCGCGTGCATGGCATTGTTATGCTGATACAATGGCAAACGCCCCTGTTCGTTCTAAGAAATCACTACCTACTAAATATGGCCGGTAGTAACCATCCGGAATTGTTTGACTGGGGCGAACAAATGCAAAGCATTCATGTGTAGGGTGTTCACTTCGATTGAAGAGCAAGTCCATGTGGGCTTCACCTGTACAGTCAAGGACGCTCCCATCTCCCAACGTCAGCCAAACATGAGCCTTTAGTGCCGCATCAGCCATGGGATGTTGAAGCTCTTCCAGTATATCTTGGTAAGACATGTGGCAGTACACATAATCCTTCCAAAATTTGTCACCGATCGTGATACTGCTGCGGACAGAAAGGTGCTCCCTAAGAAAGGCCTGGAGCTGCATATGAATAGGAATGCAATTCGTTGCTAAGTCAGAAGATGTTTCTAGCTCACAGGAATATAAATAGTCAGCGCAAGCTTGAAGGATTTTCTGAACCCTTTGTTTCGAATACTCTTTCGCGAACGGTAAGGCTTGGGGCTCAGGATTAAGGCCTAACTCAGACGACTTTTTATGTGCAGCAATGAACCTTTTTTTATAATCCACGAACTCTTCCTTCAAGATACCCAAAATTTACTAGTGCCACGCATAACGCCGTTGTTCAGCGGTAGCCTTGGCAGAGCGAAGCGGCGACAAGGCTGTCCGGTGGAGGGCTTCAGGCCCGCAACGAACTGAAACTACTTGTTATGTGTTTGCTCAAGCTCACGCAGAATTTCCTCTGCTCTAACGACATAGTGAGCATAGCTCTGCATGCGTTTAAGCGACTTCCTAATTTCTTGAATTTGTTTGTTAATTTCCTGATTCATTCCCGCGATATTCTTTCTCAAAAAGGCTTCATGGGAATCAGGACTACAAGCAGCTAAAACCTTGAATCTTCTTCAATCTGGGCTTTAGAGCGCCTCGGTGCAATTACTCTAGGGTGAGGCATATCGTGGATCGTATGCTTGAGAAATAGATCGTTTTCGTCGTTCAGCGACGCCTCAACGACCCCATTCTCTTCCCGCAACACGAAACTGCTACTCGGTGTTTTGCGCTTACTCATACTTTCTACTCATAACGAGCCTGTAGAAAAACCCTTCACAGAGCCCAATCCACAGCCGCTTTGTTGTTTTGTCATTGCCCGCCACTAACTCGTGCAAGCTCGTTTATTCTTCGGCAATACCGGCTCAATTAGCATCAATCAACGCCTAGCACCGCCTTGTCAGCCGCTTCAGGGCTATTTCTTGTGGCCTCATGGGCTTGCATCATGCCGCTAACTGTCCGTAATTCGCCAGTTTCTCAATGTTGTGCACCAGGCAATACAACTGCCACTGGCCCTGCACCTTCTTTTTGCTCCGCAAGCTGAAGCGATTCAGACGTTTGTTGCTGCTAATGTTGCCGAACACGGGCTCCACCACAGACATGCGATGACCGTAAATCGCTTTGCCTTGCTGGCTATCGACTCGGTGTTTCATCCAGTCGGTATACGTTGGGCCTCGCCTGAGCTCCAGGGTGTAAGAGACCTGTCTTCCTTTGCCTTTACGATGATCTGCTGAGCTGGGGTTTTGCATGCATTGGTGTTTTTTTGGACAGTGGCGACACTGCAATAACCGGCCTTGGAAGTGGGCTCTGAGTACGCCGTTTTGGTCGGTTCGGGTGCTTTCGTGGCGCAGGGATTCTCCGACGGGACAGATGCACGTCATCGTAACCGGATCGAACTGGAATTCACTGGCTAGAATCACCTGCTTCCACCCAGACTTTGGTTGGCTCTGGTGGCGTTTTCCATACTTGCCTTTCTGCTCGGCGAACTTGGGATCACGACTGCGGAAGCGGTTGTCCGGGATGTAGCCGTTGATCTGTTGCTCATGCAGGTACTGCATATTGGCTTCATTGGCGAAGCCGGTATCGGCGGTCAAGATCGCGCCGGTTTGATAGATGTTGTCAGCAATACCCAGCTTTTTATAACGACGCTGAACCGTCTCCAACACCGGCTTTAAAGTATGGTGTTCCTGGCCTTCACCGAAGGCTTGAGCATCGATGATAATCTGGTGTTTTTTGTCCACCGTAGCCACGCCGTTATAGCCTTGAATCGTGCCTTTGCTGGTGGTCATCTTGCCGCTTTCGTTATCGGTGATGTTGCTCTTCACTTCCTTGAGTCGTTTACCCTGGCCCATTCTTGGGCTGTTCGTCTTTAGGAAGCGGTCCACTTTCTTCATGGACTCATCCAGAGCGAGCACGGTTTTGACGCGGCGAATATCTCTATCCAGTTCGGCTTCCGTCTCCGCCTCGTCTCGCTCGTGATGCTCATGCAGATGATGGCGAATCAGCCGTTTTAGCTTGTCTCGTTTTTCGCTAAGTTCCTTAAAGGTTCCAGACCATTCCTTCGCGGCGTCTGACGACATTTTGCAGCCGTCGATAGCAAACAGCTCGTTACCCAGAAGGCCCTGTTCATGGCACACCAGCAGTATTTGTTCAAACAGTTCTTCAATTTCACCAGCGTGCTGGCTAACGAACTTGGCCAGGGTGGTGAAATGCGGGACGGTATCGCAGGACAGCGCTTTGAAAATGATGTTGGTCTCGCAGCACCACTGGATCTCGCGGCTGGAAGTGATGCCCTTGGAGTAAGCAAACAGAATTATTTTCAACAGAATGGCCGGATCGTAGGCCAGGCGACCAGTGTCGTCGTTGCGGTATTTGGGATGGAAAATCGACAGATCCAGCTTGTGCTCAATCAGGTAATGAACGGCGTGTTCAAAGGTACCGGGCTGGAGCTGTTCCTGGTAGTTGATGACCACCATCGAATCTTGATCGTAGTTGTAGTGCTTGAAACGAGGCATTCCGACGGCTCCTTGTCTGTTTGCTCAATGCTACCAAAATCAGTCTGATTTGGGGTTTTTCTACAGCCTCAACGCGAAGCTAAGCGGCGGCCCGAAAGGGACGTCCGGTGGACGGCCGACGGGCCGGGAACAAACTTAAGCGACTTGTTATAGTTTTTACTTTGGCAGCTGTTTCCACGGATAGCTCTCCTTACCTTCTGGGCCAGATTTCCAATCTTTATACTGTGAGCTCATGCACCTTCCGCAGGGTCTATATCCAGTGTGAATGGCATTCTGCTCGCCCGCAAAGAAGACACGATGTTCTGCATAGCCTTTCGAAAGCGCTCCATTGGCTGCGGCGCAATCCAAGCGGCCATAGATTTTCGCTTTGGAGTTGCCGCCCAGAGTGCCAGGCGTTTTGCTGACGACTATAGTTCCGTCTGCTGCTAACAACTTATACGTTTTCACAGATACTCCCTTACCCATAACGCTCGCGTAATAGGCGCGAGCTTGCGAGCGTCCTAATTGACGCGCTTGTTATGCGTGGACCTCGACATCTCTTAGTTTCTCCGTGTCAACCGCCACCTCACGCTCGTGCTTACGTTGGTCTGAATAGTACACATAATCTCTATAAACTTTCGCCATCAATATACACCTTGACGCCCTATTAAACCCAGCTTGAGAGCTGTAATGTATGAAAGCGAAATCATACGCTACTCCTTCCGACGTGCTCCATGATTGACCATACGTTCTACTGCTGTACTCCGATCTATTACAGCCACGATACAATAGTACGACGCTACTCAAGGCATTTATATCGTTAGGAAAAATTGGTTTATTCAACCGAATTTTCGGATACCAAGCCTGATTTTCTTGATACAGAAACAGGTCGTGTATACCTCCACTACTAAAAGATATGAAGGCATGTCGCATCGAATCGATGAACTCCTCAAATTCAGGGCTGGAAATCGATTTACTCATCTCAGAGGCAATAGAGTTAATCTTTTCTGTTGACTTTCTGTTATTCAAGGACGAAGAAAATCTGGTTAGGCTACTGAAACAGGCAGAAGCGTATGGAGACATGCTTGCACTACTTATCTTAGAAAATAGGTGTTCTATATCTATGGACATGTTATCACGCAAAACCGATAAAACATCTTTACTGAGCACTGTAGCTGGCGCCTTTTCAATATTTAGATTTGCTTTCTATCGATAGTACTCTTTGCATGATCCGAACACGAATATGGAAGAGTCACCATAATAGTTATTTTCTGACTCGCTATGCCAACTGCCAGCATAGGAGTATGCGAACCTGCCTGTTTTTGAATTAAATTGAAATGTTTTGCCGCCATCACCCTCATAACAGTTAATGTCAAAATCTTTTTTAAATTTTGCCGCTGAACAGGAATGGTTAGACAAATATGTCGAGACTTTTTCCGGATTATCATCTGACTCTCTTATGAAGTAAGAAGATTTCTCAGATACAAAATCTTCCGAGTAAATTTCCTGCTTCATATAGCTTCTTTCTACTTCCTCTCGCACTCGGTCCTCATCATTCCCTAATAACGCGACTATTTCTTTGCTTTTCATCTCAAAGACAGCTTTTTGAGGAATATTAGATATGTGAATCAAAAAAAACTCCTCATCCGGCTTGAATAGAACTAGCTTGTGCCCGGTTTCTGCGTGGTTGAAGCCACCGGTTTCTTGAGCAGTGCATTTATAGTCAGCGCTAAATATGCTTTTGGTGGTGTACCCCTCAGCCTGAGCCAGCATCGAAGTAGTCAGGCACACGAAAGCAAATAATTTTTTGGACATCAAAAAACTCCAGAACTGGTTGATTTTACGCCAATCTTGACGCATAACACCTAAGCATTTAATGGTCGTGCGCAGCATGACCTTTAAATGTCTGTTGGACTAAGCCGCCAACTCCGCAGCTATCTAACGATGCTTAAGGATAAAGTAATTTGGAGGCGAAGCCTGGCGGTACATCTGGGGCCCGGTACGAAGCAATGTCGGCGGGTTTTGGTCTCATTCGATCCTTCACGAGGCGGTTCCTTGTTGTGACTACCCTCAGATTACCCCTCGTATACCCCTTTTTCCAGCGTTCGCCCGCAGAAACGCCCAGCTCCTTTTGAATGGCTGTTTTCCAAGCACCGAACCAGGCGGAGATGGGTTACCCCGTTAGGATCACCGCTGGTCTAAATCGTGGAACCTGGCGAACCATGCGAACCACACCGCTGTCACAGATAAGACACGGCCAGCATCGCTGAGACACCGGGCTCTCCGGTGTCTCCTCTGGTTTGGGCGGCTGCGATAAACAGTGCCGGATAACCGCCAGTTTGCGGAGTCGAGTGCAGTTGCTCAGGTAGCCAAAATGACGAATTCGCATGAAGCCCTTCGGCAGGATATGCATCAGGAATCGCCGTACGAACTCCTGGCCATCCAGCCATTGGGTCTTCAATCGGGAATGATCCCGATAGTCCTTATAGCGGAACGCGATCCGGTCATCCTCCATCGTCAACAAACGCCCATTACTGATGGCGATTCGGTGAGTGTAGCGAGCCAGATAATCCACTACGCTCTCGGTCTGGTTCAGGCAGTGAAGTGGCATATTGAATTTGGTAACGCCATTAGAAAATCACGCAAGGCCCATCATTCCTCAGGATCGCTCTCAATTACTTCAACATACTCCGCAACATTCTCCAGTTGCACACCAAAATACCCGCATAGCTTGTCAAGAATGTCAGTCGTTGTGTTGTAGCCACGCTGGTTGGCGATTTTGGACAATGTCGTTCTGTGAACGCCAGTGTGTTGGGCAACCTCATCCAGCGTAACCCTCCGATTTTCCTGAAACCCTTTCTCCGCAATTAATTCTTTTAACCGGAATCTGATCATGGTGCCTTTAGCCTCTTAGCAGAGACGCGATTTTACCAAAATAGATGCCTCTACGCAGCTAATGCTGAAAATAAGCTACAAAGGATGCTTGACAACACCTTTTATCGTCTTATTATGTAGCTTGAAAGCTACAAATGACGATCAAAGGATTTATATGATGAATATAGAATACATTACAACAGAAGAGCTATCTAAAAGGATCCGGTACGACGTCCGGACAATCCGTGAGCGCCTTAAGGATTCGGTGCTCATCGAAGGAATTCACTACATAAGACCGTTTGGTGGTCGGAAAATTTTGTATCTCTGGGAGCCAATTGAGCGGGATATGGTCCTGCATTCAGGGCACCACACACTGGCGATTCCAATGGCCAACGGAGGACGAATGAATGGGTAGCGTTAGAGCGCGTGAATCCACGCAAAAACTGTTTATTGATTTCCAATTTCGAGGAAAGCGTTGCCGGGAGCAGACTGCTCTGGAAAATACAGTTTCCAACCGAAAAAAATTGGAAAGTATTCTCAAACGCATTGAGGCAGAAATCACGCTGGGATCGTTTGAATATCACACTTACTTCCCAAACAGCCCATTGGCGCGGCAGTTTACAAAACAGGCGCAGATCCAGAAGGCTCTGGATGCTCACGACACGCCTGTCTTCGAGGCGTTCTCACAGGACTGGGTGGGGGAAATGAAAATACAGTGGCGTCAGTCTCATGTCTCGACGGTTGAAGGCACACTGAAAAACTACCTCAATCCCTTTTTCGGAAAAAAAGAGGTTGGCCACATCACTAAGAAAGACATTCTCGAATTCCGGGCCTCACTCGCCAAAGTTACAACCCGGAGCAATAACAGTCTTTCCGCCAGTCGAGTGAACAAAATCATGACGCCTTTGCGCATGATCCTTAGAGAAGCAGCCAACCGATTTGAGTTTATCTCACCCTACCACGGGATTAAATCCCTACGGGTTCCCCGCACGGATGTTGAGCCATTCAGCATTGACGAGGTAAAGCAGGTTATCAACACCGTTCGGCCTGATTTTCGAAATTATTACACCGTGAGATTTTTCACAGGTTTGAGAACAGGAGAAGTCGACGGCCTTCAATGGGAGCATGTGGATTTTAAACGCCGACAGATTCTGGTTAGACAAGCATTGGTTGAAGGCCGCTTGGAGTACACCAAAAACGACGGCTCATTCCGCACGATCGAGATGTCGCAGTTGGTTGTTGATGCCATGCTGGATCAGCAGAAGTCTACCGGCGGTAAAAACTTCATTTTCTGTACCCGAACCGGCAGTTCTCTAAGTCACCGCAATGTGACGAAGCGAGTCTGGTATCCCTTGCTCAGCTATTTGGGTTTTCGCAAACGTCGGCCGTATCAGACCCGCCATACTGCAGCCACGCTTTGGCTAGCGGCGGGTGAGAACCCTGAATGGATCGCTCGTCAAATGGGCCACACCACAACCGAAATGCTGTTTCGCGTTTACAGTCGATACGTTCCGAACCTGACGCGCAAAGATGGCAGTGCGTTCGAGCGTCTGTTGATTACAGAGTTCGAACCCAACACAACTACCGCGCTGGAGGAGGTGAGCACTAATGAAGCCTAATGCCATTTACACGGACTACCCAACCCATCAACTCATTCCAGCCGAGCGTCGAACTCTTCGAAATCTAGCCAGCAGTCTTTGCCAGGCCATGGGCATTCCTCAACAGGGTAAACAGCTGATTGCGTTGCTAGGTCTTGGTAGTGAACGCAGTAATCTTGAAGCCATGAGAACCTGGGTCTACTGCGAGCTAGCAAAAAGTTATCTTGAAGTGGGGCGCGACTCACTCCCTCTTCTTATTCGCAAACTTCAAGATCTAGAAGCTGAGTGGAGATATCTGTAATGCTAAATCGCCTAGACTCAAGGCTTCGCTTGGCCTACTGGCAGGACGACTTTACCGTTCTAAATGTACGACAAGTCTATGTAAAGCCTCTGAACACGAGCGTGACAGAGCTGCTTTTGTATTGCCGTGGACGTCACACGTTGGGCTACCTAACGCAGTCCCGAGAGCCCTTTGACGGGATTCCTAAGCCAGGCGACAAGGTCAGCGCAACGCTTCGAATCACTCGACCTGACAGATGGCGTCTGTTTGTTCAATTAATCCAAAAAGTCTGACCCCGGCGCATGGCGGGCGGAAACGTTACACCGCTTGCCATGCCTTTGATACGATCCAGGACATCACACGCTCTCGTGATCCGATTACGACTCGTCAAACTCGGTCAAAACGCGACTATCCTTATCGCCCATCGTGCATTTTGTGTGCAACTTCCCAGTGACGGTCAACGCCGACATTAGCGCAAACCTGAACGCCCACCAAAAGGCATCGTGGTTCTTTTTTCCCTCTTTACTGTATTGGACCAAGCAGTCGAGTTCTTCGATGTATAGATGTGAACGGCCATCGACACCGAGCCTCGCGTTAACGTCCTCTGCCGTACTGATCGAGACAGCAGACAACGGCAGGTCGTAAACAGCTGCCCAGTACTTCCGAATTCGGCTCTTGTCAGCACTAGGTAAACAGTTAACTATTAGCCTCAGCCGCTTCTTTAAACCCAATCTTTCCAAAAGTTTTTTGTATTTTATTTGGTTATCGATTGACCGCACTTTGATTCTCGCTCGAATTCGCTGACTATGTTCAAGAACCATTCGCATTGTGTTCTGCGCTTCTTCGGTACTTTCTTTTTCCCACGCCAATAGCGTCGCATACCACAACGCAGAGTATTTTCGGCCAGTTGGTGTTCTCGGTGGTGCTATAAACGCTCGTAACTCTGGATATCCCGCTAATAGATCTTTCTGATCCAAAGATCGTTTGACGCCCATCGTCTCGACGGACATCCGAGTCCGTTTCGGTATAGGCCCAGTAAAGATATGGTCAGCGATAGGATCTCTTTTTCGAGATGTGCGCATACTCATCAAAATGTTCGCATTACTCATCCAGCGCACAGCGTCTTTAATGGGCACATTCAATTTCGAAGCTGCCGCCTCCAAACCCCTGGGCTGGCGCTCCCCAGCTAAGTTTTGAATCATTTCTTCTGAAGAATAGGCCAGCTCATAGGCCGCTAAAAGGCGCTCTTTAGGGTGCCAAACTTCTTCTTGAAGTGCGCCTGTATCGACAACGCATGAGGGCCGCTCAATCAAAAAAGGCAATTTTTTAAGTGTGGTTTTTCGCCACTGTTGAACAAACAGGTTGCACACATCGGCAGCGTGCAAATGGAGTTCACCTTCCTCAAGATTGCGGTAACGGTATTTTTCTACAGCTTTCACACTCTTGCCCAGAAGGGCCGACTGGCTTGCAATGGTGAGTTCGGGGTTTTTTCTGTCCCAGGAATAGCTTCGCACAATCCAATCCAACAAGTGACTGTATGAGCGCAGAGTTTCTCGAACAGAAGCGTGACCAGCCCACATAGAGACTACTGACAGCGGGCACGTGCTATGCGGCGCACTCACCAATTCAGCCAGAAATTCCTCGCTATGTGGCAAAAGCGGTTTCCCTTGTGCGTCATAAATCCAAGACTTCGGCAAATGCTTCTGAAATTTAGATTCCATCAGGCGAAGGAATGTAATACTGACAAAAGAGTGCCTTAAGTGATGAAACCGGAAGCGGTCATCTCCAGTCACAAATTGAATCGTCTTAGTAATAATGTCGAAAACGACGCCCTCATCAAAAGGCTCTCCCGTTGCCATGTCGTTGGCAAAAACAGCGTGATGAGCCGAACTCCCAACCACCCTGTCTCTGCGCCGACGATAAAATGACTTCAATAACTCCAGTTCTGTGTCATCCAACAATAGCCACAACGGCAGTCGACGGGTTCCACACCAGGATTTGATGTTCGCCCACTTATTTGGCCGAGCCAGCAATTCAACTTTCGAGATGAGCGGATTGTCAAAACCATCAAAGTCTTTTATTACCCGGCTCCACACCTCACTGCGGCGAAGACCACATCGGTATCCCAGAATCAGAACCAGCTCATAAACATCAGACAACTCATCTTTTGGGCGCTGCCTAAGGAATTTTTTTACCGCGTCATATTCTCTGGGAGTGAGGATGCTCGCATCGACGTTATTTGAGCCTAAAATGCGGTCAAACTCGACAGCCGGCACGCTGTAATTGACGGTTAAGAATCGAAAAAATTGAGCAAGTTGTCCAGCATCGGCTCCGGTCATTCCCGAACCATAACTCAAACTATTATCATAAACGTCCTGCCACTGATCGCTGTCCATCGAGCCTGGATACATGATCGCGCTGGCTTGCGCCACGAGCGGTTTACCAATTCGATCGAGGTATCGAACGGCGGTCGCCGCTAACCCTTTTCCGCTGCCACCTCCCGTTTCCAGGTACGCGCAAGCCCAAATAATGAGCAACTGCAAGATGGGTGTTAACGCATTTTCTGCATAGAATGCTTGGACGGCTGAAAGGGTCTTCTTTTGTTCAACAGGTTTTTTGGTGCCCTGTTTTTTCTCATTCATTATTATTTTTAGCCGACGAAACAGCGCCATCTGATCAGGGAATTCGTCGTTTGAACCCGTTGGGGTGAGCTCAAAACCCTTCTTATGGACAGGCATTTCACCCAATTCACTCATAACGCTCTTGTACGTCTCTTTAGGGTATTCTCCCGAAATCAGTCTCAAAAAATTTATTTCCGAAACGGACTTACCGAGTTTTGGACTGCGGAGATAATGCACAAGTACAGTGGGCATCTGCTGTGCAGCGCGAGTTTCGGTAACGCTGATCAGTCGGCTATGACTGACCTTTCGTAGACCCATCGCCTTGCTCAGCATGTCCGAGTATTGCAGTAACAGTGTTTTCGCGGAGATACTGTCCTGACTTTTTACCTCTAGGGGCCAAGAGGTACCCCCTCCCTTCTGATGCCAACGATCAGACCAGCGTTGCAAAAGAAGTTGAGTTATCGGTGCCGGAAAAAACCGGCGGTGACCATCAATATCCGTGGAATCCTCTGAGGGTTCAGGCTCCAGATCCAGCCAAACCAAATCGCCATGAACACTGCATCCCCGTCGAATCGAGGCCGGCAGTGCTTTAAACCAAAAAGGTGATATGCACGCCGAGTCCATTAGGCAGCTAAAAAGCAACTGCCCTGCGTCTCGACTCTGAGGACTTAATGCACCTCCCGGTATTGGGGTATGCAGGTCCCCCCAGAATGCTTCGTACAACGCGTCCCCACCGCCTAGCTCTGCGTACGATTCGGGCGTGAACAACGACTGCTCAGGCAAAGCTACAGTGATTGGCGCCGGAACTTTCATGCGCCATCCAAGAGTTCTGTTGCCCTTCATCAGACCTTTTATTAAAAAATTGTGCCTGTTTCTGTATGAATGACCTCCTCGGCCATCCAAAACTCTCTCCAGCAGGCCCGCCATCTCGTTATCTGAAAAGAATACGTCCTCGTCGCCACGATACAGTGCCGGATAATGTTCTCTAAGGCGCTCGATAACCACGTCTTCGTCGTGGGCACGGTTCGTTGCTCGATTTATAGACCGTTGCTGATCCCCGAATACTCGGTCATCTTTGGGATTTGGAACCTTCGCTCGCTTGGTCGTCCAACCGATCCAAACTTCCGCTTCGGTCGTCATACAGCGCCCCTAATCGAAATAAACTTTTGCGCCCTCAAGAGCTGGTCCAGCGCAGCTCGCACCACCTCACAAAACTCTCTCGGGTCCACGCAGGAGTATTTACCCCAAGGCTCTCCGCCGCCGTCCCAATGCCCCATGAAATGGTCGACAAAAGCACCCGAAACCCCCTGGTTCTTCAACTCCGTTCGCAGCCAATGTCGATTTAGATTCAGTGGCATCGGGTACGCCCATTTAAACTGCTCCGTCATGGTTTTTGGTGTGATTTGTATCGGCTCAAGATCCAACGACAGGTAAAAAAGAAACGGTGCTTGCTCTTTTTCAAGCAGCCCATACCATTGGAGTTGCGAGCTTAGCCAGTCGAGATGGGCCTTCACGTAAATCAGCTGATTAAGGAGTTCACCGGCCAGCGGAACTATTTTTGAATGGCCGAATCCGTCACTGGTTTTATCGGCAATAACTAACGTTTTGTTGTCGAAATCAATGTCTGATTCGCGGCTGATGGGGTCTCGTACCGAACGATACCCCGTGCCGTACATTAGAAATAAAAGCGCGTAATTCATAAAAGAGTTATGGAATCGAACCAAGCCATCCGGTGACATAAGACTTTTACGATCCGCTTCGAGTTGGCGCGCCAAATCGGAGACCAGAGAACGATGCGACTCGGATATCAACACCAGATCGCTGCCGACGGTGTCACTAAACATGGATGCCTGCGCCTGAAATTTAGCGCCCGGCTCCGGAGGGAATTCATCCGCCCATTCGGCTGTCACCTCTGCATACAGCCTCTCGAGCGCGCCTTTCTCAACGCTGTGATAATAGAGTCCGGCGGAACTGGAAGAGGAAATTTTTTGGCCCGCAATCAGAATGGCTTCAACGCGGTCGCCACCTTTTTGTAACACCGCTGACTGTAGATGACTCTCCACGCGAAGCTGCGTGATTCGAGTGGATCGGCCCTTGCGCAGCTTCACCAGCACGTCATGTATTCCGATTGAAATTTTTTCGTGCGTGTTCGCCGGAAAAATACTGACAGAACGTTTTTTGCAATTATCCAGCAATGGATTCGTCACTGTCGTAATCCAATGCCAGAACAACCACGGAATAGGCAGGCCTAAAAGTCCATCGTGTTCACGCAGAACGGGCGTCCACTCTTTTGACCGTTTACGCCGCTCTTCTGGCCGCATAACGCCGGACACAATCGCTTGCTGACTGACGTCTATAAACACATCACTGGGCCGCAGCTTGCCGGGTAGTTGTGTTGTGGTGTTTACAAATCGAGTCCCGATAACTGACGTCAGTGGACGGCCAGAGAGCAACAGTAGGAGCATTGCGATGGCTAAATGCGGCTCACCCAGTAGCCGGTCACGAACCTCGTTCAGCCAGCGGGAGATCTCGTTTTCTGTCAGTGTTTCCCAGCGCCCCGGCAATTTCTGAGCCGCACGGCGCCGTTGAGCCTGCTGGCTTTTCGATCGGATGACGGCGCTCTGAACACTGTCACCAAACTGAGGTAGAACCGGCTTGTCGCTTTGCCAGAATGTCGGCCCGTCGTTGAGCTCATCAATACTGTTACCAGCGAGATAATGTTCTGTTGTTCTCTGTTCTGTGAGCTCGCGCTCGTTACGCACCATTTTAATGGCAGGGTCGTCGACCTCCGTGTCTGGATCACTCTGAAATTCAACGTACGTGGCATAGATTTTTGGTGACTCGCGCTGTTTTAACTCTCGACAGCTGATCGCGCGGCTTTTTCGCTGCTCTGCGTAGTAGGCAAAATATCGCTCTAACCCAATGAAGCCCCGATGTGAGCTCTCGTCAGACGTTCTCGAATCGAAGCCTTGGATCAGCTCGTCCAGTCGATCAGTCAGCGCTTCCACACTGTCAAAGTTTCCATCCAGGTGAATCATGGCCTCATCGCTCAACCTACGTATCGCACGCCATGCCTCATTCAATCGCGCGTCCAGTTTATGTTGTTCCTCATCTTTTTTTGACTCGTTATCATCGCGCGATTCGATTCTCGTCACCCAGTGGTCGGTGCAAACAACCAACCAAACAATCAGTTTTTTCCGTGTCTCCGAAAGCGTTTCCTTCTCGCTGCTCGCCAGTAAACCCGCATGCTGGGGATATTGAGTTTTCAGGCCACTGATGCCTCTGGCGTCCTCTGTAAGCACTAAAATTTCGTCAATTGCGTCTGCGTTTTTCAGCAAGTGAACCGCACCGCCTATAGCGGCCTTGGGGAAACGGTCGGGCGACAGCGCTTCAAGGTCGGCCAACAACTCGTCCAACAGCCCGCAAATAGACTGGATCTCATACCAATCGCCTCTAGGCCGAATAATTCGCCTCAACAATTCCAGAACCTCAGCGTTTAACTGTCTATTCACCATTAGCACCCTCTAACAGATCTATTTGTCTAAACGTCGATTTCACTATTGTTTGAGCGTGCGGCCTCACGCGCCGATCGACGCCAGTCACCCTCGAAAAACCACTTTTTGTCCCTAGATCTGATGAGAGCGCTAGGCGTTCTCGGCCCCCCAGCTCTTTCCACAATGCAATGATTGCTGGGCCAGCTGTCGATAGATCGAGCCCAAACACGATTTTTTGCAAAAACGTGGCCTGGAGTTGTAATTGATAAAACTTTTCCGGCGTGTGCTTGAATTGTTTTGGCATGACCAGAACAGGAATTTCGGTTTCTGGGGACAACATCCCTATGCACGAACTCAAATTATTCGCCAGGATCAGACGATATTCCTGGCGATTTTTTATAACCCAAGGCGGATTCATCGCGAAGAGCAAAATGATGGCCTCAGGTGTCAGGTAACCGGGACTTTTCATCGCAGGTATTTGCGATATCAACAGGGCGGCTACTCTGCTCGAAATACCCGCTTGGGATCGCAGGTGAGACACCTTCACAAACTGAAAGCTGGCATGACATAAAAATTCAGGAATCATCGCTAGACCTATTTAACACGTTTAAGACCATTTATTTCTAACACAAGAAAAGCGCATTTTTTGGCCAAACGGATAAATAGTTTAAAAATAAATTATACGTTTCAATTAGTTATAGGCCAATGGCCTACTCAGAATTAACAAGTTTCGTCCTGAGGGGGCTTAGAGCGGTCGTGCAGAGAGTCGATTGCCATAGGCCAATCCCATCAGGCTTAATTTATAAAATCAGGCAGTGCCGCTTTGATTTTGTCGGCGTCGACGACACTGAAAATTTGGTGTTATAGACAAAAATTGACGTATTTTTTTCCGAAGAACTTCACATCAAGTCGCGCGAAAGCAGAATAGAAATGACGGGAGTTTATAGGACAGGGCATCGTTATTTGGCGAGATTTATTCTAGATAGCCATTGAGAGTCGGCAGTGTTGTTGAGCTCAACCCGTAACCTGCATGGTCAGCCAGTAACACCTCTAGAATACTAAGCCGAAGCCAAGACAACTTCACAGAAAACTTTGAATTCAAGCGATTCAGAGCCACCTAAAAGGGGGTGGCACTCACCCGTAATAAGACGCCCCCCTCAATCAGTCAGCGACAAACGGCACTCAGACGACGAACTCATCTTGATTACTGTAAAAGCCGTGATAAGCTCCAGACCGTCGCAAAATGATGCACCACTCCATATCAATACCTCTCCTAGCTACTCTCATGATGAAAACTATAGAAAAACGGCTTTGCTTTGCTTTCTTCTTGCTGATTTTTTCCCATACAACGTCGGCACAACTCGTTAAAAAATCCAGCAGTGGCCTATGTCATAGCCCTGAGAGTCGCTGGTATGAGCGGACCACTCAGTACACTGCCTTTGACTCGCTAGATGCTTGCATGGCATCAAACGGTCGGCTGCCAAAAGGCATGACCAAGACGGCTATCAGCAAAGAGAATCCTTCGAAGGGACGCAATGATTACTCGCGAGCAGCCTTTGGCCATGGCTGGGATGATGCGGACGGAGACTGTCAGAACAGCCGGGCAGAAGCATTGATCGCCACTTCAACCACACAGGTTCGATTTGCTGACGCTAAGCGCTGTCGCGTTGTAACCGGACGCTGGATCAGTCCGTTCAGCAGCAAAATAATTCAGAACGCATCCGATATCGATATCGATCATGTTGTGCCTCTGGCCTGGGCATGGCATCACGGTGCAAATCAATGGCCAAAAGACAAGCGTGAGCAGTTTGCCAACGATCCAGTAAATCTATGGCCTGTTGAGTTGAGTTTAAATCGAAGCAAAGGTGCTCAAGGCCCAGATCAATGGTTACCGCCCGCTGGCCAGTGTGGCTACGTGGCTCGTTTTTTACGGATCGTTAAACAATACAACCTGAAACCCTCCCGTCAGGAAGCTGCGTGGATTAAGGCTTTTATAACCCAATGCAGAAGCTGACTGCCTACCCGTTATGTGGAGCTTAACCCCCTACCCCAGGCTCTCTGCATCTTATACCGCAAGATACGCACGCCTTTTTAAAGGCTCACAGGCCTGCATATCCGCACACTGCTCCGGTTTGCTTGTGCGCTGCTACAACTCTCTGTCCAATATGAATTTTACCCAGCACTCCGATGGCGACAGGTCTTTTCAGTGAACTAAAGGTTACTCATCATTGGCGTTTTTACACATCAGGTCACTGACGGCAACTGAGTCCAATTTGTCGTGTAGGCCGGTGACAAATGTTCTCTGCGCATCGCGTAAGCCGAGGGCCCCGCTTGCCGAGCGCTGCGCACCTTTGTCCGTGACTTTCGGTTGATCTCGTCTATTACGGACATTAGCCGGACTGCCCGATCACCCTCACCAGGTGAAGCGCTGGCAAACAGATCGTCTTGAATGGTCGTCGCATTAACCAAGTCGCTCAGCATCACACCGGCTTTCGCATAGTCGTAGCCGTTTCGGTACATCGGTCTGAGTAAACTTAAAACCTGTTGGACGATGGCCCTCGAATCCTGTGTGGATGTAATCAGCTTTACTGACGCGCTGTTGGAATACTGGGGAAGATCTGTTCGGAACGAGTTTGTTCGGAAAAACACCATCAGTGCGCCGGCGTACTGCTCCCCTTTCCGTAGTTTTTCTGTGGCTCTCGTTGCAAATTGGGCAACGGCTTCTTCCAGATCGGATAAGGCTTTTAACGGGGAGCCGAACGAACGGGAGCACATGATCTGCTTTTTTGGCTGAGGGACATCTTCCCAAGGAATGCAGCCAATTCCGTTAAGCTCACGAATCGTCCGCTCTAACACCACGGAAAACTGTTTACGCAATGTTGAAGGGTCAGCGTCAGCGAGTTCGAGCGCGTTGGTAATACCCATTCCCTGGAGCTTGGTTGATAGTTTTCGACCGACACCCCAAACCTCTTCCACGGGTACCAAAGCCATCAGGCGCCGCTGTCGACCTATATCGGTTAAATCTACAACACCCTCAGTTGCCCGGTATTTTTTGGCTGCATAGTTAGCAAGCTTGGCTAACGTTCGAGTGGGCGCGATGCCGACACAGACCGGTAGGCCGGTATCCTGAACAACAGTGTCTTTGACCTGGCGTCCAAAGCTTTCTAGGGAGACCGCGCGCTCTACGCCAGTCAGGTCCAGAAACGCCTCATCAATGGAGTACACATCAACTCGCGGTGCCAGGGCTTCCAAGGTCGTCATCACTCGCCGGCTCAAATCGCCGTACAGAGTGTAATTAGACGAAAACAGTTGGATGCCATGCAGTCGAATTTCCGAGCGAATGTGGTGTACCGGAACGCCCATTTTGATGCCAAGGGCTTTAGCTTCTCGGGATCGGGCGACCACGCAGCCGTCATTGTTGGACAACACGATCACTGGGGTATCCCGCAGATCCGGTCGAAAAAGCTTTTCACAGCTGGCGTAGAAGTTGTTGCAGTCAACGAGAGCGAATACGGTTTTCATCCAGCTATCACAGTGGATGTCATTATGACTTTCCTCCCCGCTTGAGTGACCGAACGACATTGGTGACCACACCAAAGACCTCCAGCACCATGCCCTCTTCAATCAGAATGGGCTGATATGCAGGATTTCGTGGCAGCAGGTAAACCGGCGGAGGGTTGAGGTGCAGTTCTTTAACAGTCATCTCAGACTCCAGGCTGGCGATAATGATGTCACCGTGCTGCGCGCGCAAAGACCGGTCGACCACCAGCACATCACCGGGAAAGATTCCCGCGCCGATCATCGACTCCCCCTCAACTCGCACAAAAAAAGTAGCGGCCGGATGCTGAACGCACAGCTCATTCAGGTCGAGGGTTTTCTCAATATAGTCCTCAGCAGGCGAAGGAAAACCCGCGGACACTCGCTCAAGGAAGAGCGGGATGTTGAGGCGCAAGAACGAGCTGGAGTCACCAAGCAAAATGCAGGGCATGATTTGCACCGAGTACTGTTTATTTGTACAGTATATTGGAGTGAAACACGCGAAGGGTCAACTCGATAATTTGAAAGAAGAGCAATAGTAAAAAGCGGAACGAGAACCAGCGTTGACGGGAACAACTGCACACACTTCTTGCCTCAAACCCTGCTAGCAAAGAGTTAGGGGAATGGTTGTCCTCTAAAATAATCAGGCGACAACTACGCTGACACATAGGGCGGTCGCCATACGGTTTAATTCAAAAGCATTTTTTGAGGAACAAAAGGCAAAAATGTAGGACCACTTTGCCTTCGGCACTCAGATATTCTCCACTTTTCAAGAATTTATCGTCTTCTCGGTACGGAGGGAATCTGACTCTCGCTGTAACAAGGGATTTTAATCCTCGTTTCAGGTCTCGATAGGGGTTTTCGGACTCTGGAAAAAATCTTAACCATTCTTCCGCCGTAATCGTGATGGGATCAGCGTAACCAAAGGCGTAATTGTCCAACGTCAGTTTGCTCATTGCTAATATTTTGAGCCGCATCCCTAAAAGGGACAATCGGTAAGAGGCTTCAGCTAGTCGATTAGGCAGAATGACTTGATTCATGATTGTTGCCTTACAGATTAAAACCTAATTCTCACAGAGATCCCCTCCTTGGTAACGACCAATTTGTTGCTTTTGGATAGATTCGCCTCGCTGTTATTTGTCACCGTAGTTGTCGTGTAGATCATACTTTTATGCAGCCTGTTGCTGCCCAGAACAAGCCTGGTGCGGCGATATCACATACATCTGGGCTGGCCAGAAATGGAGCTATCTGGCAGTCGTTCTGGACCTTTACGCCCGCCGCATTGTTGGCTGGGCACTATCAGACCAGCCTGATGCTGAATTGGTGGTAAAGGCGCTGGATCGTGATTACGAGCAACGAGGAAAGCCAACTGGGGCTCTGTTTCACTCCGACCAAGGCCGTCAGTATACCAGTCGATTATTCCTTCAGAGGCTCCGGCGTTACCAAATGGAGCAAAGCAACCAAGGGTGAAATGGGTCGTATGGTGACCACTGTTCTTGGCATGGTTGCGGATATGGAGCTGAAGTTTATTAAAGACCGGCAGCGCGCCGGAATTGAGTTAGCGAAGACTAAAGGCACCTATAAAGGTCGCCAAAAAAGTGTCGATGACGCCGATATTCGAAAACGTATAGAAAACAGAGAAACAAAGGCCCAGGTTGCCAGAGAATTGGGAGCTTCACGAATGACCGTTTATCGGGCTCTCAACAAATAGAATTTTTTTTGGCTCAATCAAATCGCGACCATCTGCGGTCAAATTTGACCGCGCCATGCCCTACCTGAAACTGCCGATTCACCACTCACCGGATTCTGTGGACGCGTCCACAGATTGAGAAAGCATTGTCTGGCCGGGGTGACGGTCAAATTTGACTGCCCACAGCAGGCTGGGATTTTGGGTGAATAAGGGGATACCCAAGAGTTGTGGACGCGCCCACAAATGGAGAAAGCGTTGTTTGGCCAGGGTGACGGTCAAATGTGACCGCCCGTTGCAGGCTGGGATTTCGGGCGAATAGGGGAAACCCAAGAGTTGTGGCCGCGGCCACAGATTGAGAAAGTATTGTCTGACCAGGGTGACAGTCAAATTTGACCGCTCCGCACCCCACCTGAAACTGCCAATTCGGCCGTTGCAGTCGGCGTGATGAAGCTGTGGTGATTCCATCGACATAGGTCATCGTTCCAAAGCTGAGTTGGCGAAAAAAAGGCGGAACAACCACTGTCATGTATAGTTTTCTCAATTTTCTATACATATTCGTGCCGACATATATAGAATTTTGGCCTTTATACATGCATAACTTCCAACTAGGGTGACGGTCAAATTTGACCGCCCATTGCAGGCTGGGATTTTGGGTGAAAAAATAATTAAGTTGGTAACAAATTCGCCCTTAAGATATTTCCTAGATGCGCTTAGTAGCCTTTAGTAATTTATCCTACTAATACAGGGTTTTCTTTAACGCCCCAGAGTTGTGGTCGCGACCACAGATTGAGAAAGCATTGTCTAGCCAAGGTAACGGTCAAATTTGACCGTCGATAGTAGGCTCGATTATTCGGGTAGAAAGGGCAGAACTCGGGATTTTTGGACGCGCCCACAAGTGGAGAGAGCGGTGTCTGACCAGGGTGACGGTCAAATTTGACCGCCCATTGCAGGCCGGGATTTCGGGTGAATAGGGGAGGCGCCAGGGTTGTGGGCGCGCCCACAGATTGAGAAAGCAGTGTCTAGCCAGGGTGACGGTCAAATTTGACCGCCCACAGTAGGTTGGATTTTCGGGTGGATAAGGGGAAACCCCAGAGTTGTGGTCGCGACCACAGATTGAGAAAGCATTGTCTAGCCAAGGTAACGGTCAAATTTGACCGTCGATAGTAGGTTCGATTATTTGGGTGGAAAGGGCAGAACTCGGGATTTGTGGACGCGCCCACAGATGGAGAGAGCGTTGTCTGGCCAGGATGACGTTCAAATTTGACCGCTTCGCACCCCACCTGAAACTGCCAATTCGACAGTCACCGCATTCTGTGCGCGCGCACAACCTAGTTTCACCTCGGCAACTGTGACCTTGACGGTCAAATTTGAACACACCACGCCCTACCCTAAACTGCCAATTCCCCAATCACCAGATTCTGTGTGCGCGCACACAACTGGAGAAAGCGGTGTCTGACCAGGGTAACGGTCAAATTTGACCGCCCATAGCAGGCTGGGGTTTCGGGTGAAAAAATAATTAAGTTGGTAAAAAATTCGCCCTTAAGATATTTCGTAGATGCGCTTAGTAGCCTTTAGTAATTTATCCTACTAATACAGGGTTTTCTTTAACGCCCCAGAGTCGTGGGCGTGCCCACAGATGGAGATCGCGTTGTCTGGCCGGGGTGACGGTCAAATTTGACAGCCCATATCCGTCTGGGATTTCAGGTGAATAGGTGGAGCCCCAGAGTTGTGGACGCGTCCACAGATGGAGATGGAGATGGAGATGGAGATGGAGTTGTTTGGCTAGGGTAACGGTCAAATTTGACAGCCCACAGTAGGTTGGATTTTCGGGTGGATAAGGGGATACCCCAGAGTTGTGGGCGCGCCCACAGATTGAGAAAGCATTGTCTGGCCAGGGTGACGGTCAAATTTGACCGCGCCATGCCCCGCTTCCAACTGCCGATTCTCCATCCACCGCATTCTGTGTGCGCGCACACAAATTGCTTTCGCCCTGCCAGCTACCACTTTTTGCCTCCCAATCCCTGCGCTCTTCGGTCAAATTTGACCGCTACTGGCGACACCTACCCTTCACTGTCAGTTTTTACAGGCACAAGCTTTCTTAAAGTAACTTTTTCGTCGCTACAGGTAGTCTGCCGACGGCCAAGCTGCCCTACCGTTTTCTAGTCGTAGATTTTTAGACGCAATTGTTTATCAAAAAACCACAAGAAAAGTTAGTTTTTGAGAGTGCAAAATTAGCGCTCAGAAAACGACCGTTTTCTGATAAAAGCGGTCCTTTTCCAGATAGGGGTTTACCCGATTTGCTATTCTGGAACGAAGTTCGTTTTGGTCGCAAAGCGAACATTCAGATTGACCACGAAGCAGATCTTTTACATCGCCCTAATTTCGGCATTTGCCTCCGGCTCAAGGCTCTACGATGTCGGATTTTTCAGTTTTGAACGGACCGACATTCCAGGGTAGAGTCACTACAGAGAGGCAAGTTTAATTTGCACTCACCCCTCGCCAGCCTCATGATTCGCTCTTTCGATTGCGCCACTGAATTTGTCCCAACGCTCATGTGAGATCAAGCCGTTGGGTAGGCCAAAGCTAACAATGGATTGAATCCGCGAATAAAGGGCGTCTGCCTCTGAGTGAAGGCCATGTTTGCGGAGGCCACAATAATACAGTGTGGCAATATAGAGAGCGCCTTCATCCTCCGACATTTTTCCATCCCAGGCTTTGTCGATTAGTTCGAGGTACGCGAGCGTTCCCGGAAAGCCCGGATTGTCACTAGTAGGAATCTGGTACTCGTTGTTGAGTTTGATGTCCACTGAGCCATTGTACTTTTTCCTATTTCTAAACCCGAACATACAATTTCCTTTTAAGTCGGCTCAAATGGACTTTTAGGTGTCAGCTTTCACCATCCATGTTGACCGGCGTGATTCCGTAGATTGGCTTCTCGTCATGAAAGATATGTGAAGAGAAGACAAGCTTCCGGCAAATTGTCGGTGACATCACCTCCATCCGATCATCAGTGGTGCTAATTCAGACCATAGTGTCGTTTAGTGGTTGCGATGGCTTCTGAAATAAACTCATCACTGATTGGAGGACCGGAACTGAACTCGATTTTAAATCGATATCGGATGAAAGAGTCTAGAGTCAGTGGCTTCGGTAGTTGTCCGGAGCCAACCTGAGAGCGATGTGCTTCGATATGATCAAGTATTGCTTTTTCGGATGTACCGCTCTTACGGGAGACGGCGTACGTCTCTACTATTGTGACAAGCGCCGCCTCTGGCGTGCCCATAAGTTCCATCTCGCCTAGTGAGTCAACCATGCTTTCGTCATAGCCCATCCCTTTTGCTACAGGATCAGTGCTGATCCTGCGCTTCGCAAGAGCGCGTATTAACTCCGTTTTGGAGATTCCATCCCCACCGCCCAACAGCTTCCTCAAAAACCCCATTTACGATACCCCTCATCAAGTGTCTTGCCGAAGTCGAATTAGCAACAAATGTTTGCTATTGATTATAGCGGAACGAACTGGTTCTCGCCGCCCGTGACCCGCTCCCCAGTAATTGTGCCACTCACCGCTTTGCAATGGCGGCTAATTTAGGCACATCACCAGCCGATTCTGGCGCTGCAAAAAGGTCCGCTTTCCAATGGAAGCATGCATCTTTAAAGCGGACTTACCAATGTTCGCTTTTGTTTAGGAGAGGATCTTTTACTCTGGCTTGATTCTGTGGTGAAACGGTCAGTCGCGGCACCGTAAGAAAGGACCGCTTTGAGAACCGAGCGGCCAATTTATGGGTTCAATACCATTCTGTCTGGCGACCGGTCATCTTAATTGTCGCCGAACAGCGGGGTTTGGAACCGGTTCTATAAAAACCCCCTCACTGTTTCTCTCCAGCGGCAACAAAATCTGTGCCTCAGGCAACAGAGTTCATGCCAGCGGCAACATTTTCTATGCTCTGACCTGGTTCCGTAATGCTAACTGTTTTCGCTCTCATGGTTCGACCATTGACGTCTATGGTTCGCTCTTTGGCTCTGACGGTTTAACCATTGCTGAATCGATAAAAAAACTATTTAAAACAAGATGTTAAAACGCTATAAGTACGCAATTTTTCAATAAAAAATAACTCAATCAGTAAAAATCTCGCTCCCTGTGGATATGTCTTCTCCCGTTTAGGTCTCTCAACTTCGTCTCCCGTCTAGCCAACTAATTAGGGCTTTTCCTCGATAAACCATAGAGTTACGTTATATTTTTGATTCTCGCTTTAGCAATGTGCAGTCTACATTGCCTGTGGCGAACCAAGTGTGCGTTTACAGCGTCCGTCACGAACCAAACTGAAAGCAAAGTACGTTTAAAAAGGTGCCATCTGAACCATACTTAAAGTTTTCAGCACCTGTCATCTGACCCAAAAATCAGGGATCTGGTTCGTTTTTTTATAATGTGGGGTGGAATTTGGTTCGTGCTTTGCTCGTGAGGGGCGGAATCTGGTTCCGTAATTCTAACTCCCGCACAGACCTAGGTATGGTGCGATAGTGAGCAGTATAGGCAGTTTGATGGAACCTTTGCGGGGTTTGGAGCCAATTCTATATAAAAAACCCTCACACTTTCTCTCCAGCGGCAACAAAATCTGTGCCTGAGGCAACACTTTTTATGCTCTGACCTGGTTCTGCAACGCCAACTCCCGCACAGAACTAGGTATGGTGCGGGAGCTAAAAAGCAGGCAGTCTGATGGAGCCGCAAAATAAAACGAGTCGGTTATGATCCAGAGTTATCAAAAATGAATTCCGCCTATGAAACTCCGGTATTAGTTGTTGATCTGGAAGCGACCTGTTGGGAGCGTCGATTAGCACCCTCTGGCGAGCGCCAAAGCACGCATAATATGGAGATTATCGAGTTTGGGTGTGCCCTGGCGACTCGGGACGGCGAGTTGTTGGATAGTCAGTCATTTCTGGTGCGGCCGACACTAAACCCCGTGCTCAGTGAGTTCTGCAAGTCGCTAACGAGCATCCAACAGTCGATGGTCGATGCTGCCCCTGTTTTTTCGGAAGCGTGCCACTTAATAAATGTATGGCTAGGTCAACCCCACGAGGATTTTCTCTGGTGCAGCTGGGGCAACTATGACCGCCTACACATTCAAGCAGACGGCGAGAAGCACAGGGTATTCCCATCGCTGATGAACTACCCGCACTTAAACCTGAAACGACTTTGGCGCCGGACCACGGGGCAAAAACGTAAAAACGGGATGGCCCATGCTCTCGAGTTCCATGGACTGGCGCTGGAAGGGCATCATCACCGCGGCGTAGACGACGCGCGTAACATGGTGCGCTTATTGCCCTTTATGGATTGGACGTTAGAAGCGGAATTGTTAACCCCACAGGGGGAAGGCCTGTGAGGATTGTTTGTATTTCTGACACCCACAGTCTGCACAGGCAAATACCGGAAATTCCGGACGGCGATGTTTTGGTTCACGCTGGTGACAGCCTGGGGCAAGGCACGCTAGAAAACGTGGAAGATCTAAACGAGTGGCTGGGCACCCTGCCCCATCGACACAAAATCGTGATTGCCGGCAACCACGACTGGGCGTTTCAAGACACGCCGGCGCTGGCTCGGGAGGCACTGACGAACGCCGTTTACCTGGAAGACAGTGGCATTGAAATCGAAGGCGTTCGGTTTTGGGGCTCACCCTGGACACCCACCTTCATGGACTGGGCGTTTATGCTCGAGCGAGGTAAGCCGCTGTATGACAAATGGACGCTGATCCCTGACAACACCGATGTTCTGATCACCCATGGCCCGCCCAAAGGCTTTGGCGATGAGGCGAATCTGGGATTCAAGTGCCAGAACGTAGGGTGTGATCAACTGCTGGACCGAGTCCGACAGCTAGCCCTGAAAGCGCACATCTTCGGACATATTCATGAGGGGTATGGCGAGTATCGCCTGGGCAACACCCGACTGGTTAACGCCAGCACGTGCACCCTCCGGTACCAACCTTCCAATGCGCCCGTGGTGTTGGAACTTTCTGCCAACGAGCCGTTACCGCGTGATCAAGCGCTCGTTGATTTGGTAAGGGAGCGCCTCAGCGAACCAAGCCTGCGTATCGATCTGGATGATCTGTGACGCGATCCATCGATCGCCATAGTTCAACTGAGGGTTTGTGTGTTTCTGGTTTTCTCGCGCTGTTATCAGTCGTTGGCAAGAGAGGTTAACTATGACGGTCGAAGAATTAATCACACAGCTGAAAACCTTGCCACCGGATACACCGGTTCTGGTCGAGGGTTATGAAACCGGGTTTGACGATATTATCGAGCTAGTGCCCCGGCCGGCTGTTCGGTATCGGAATGCTCAGGAGTGGGGTGGCGAAGTACCAAGCGCCGGAACGATTTCTCTGATTCAGAGGCTGCAACCCTCCAGGCCGCTGTTATTCTGGGGCGTAAAGGAACCAGGAGATAAAGCCATGTCGGAACGAAAATCCTATAGCTTGAAAGAGTTGGTGGCCCATTGTGATCTAAGTGCGCCAGTGCCTGCAGAGCTTCAGGCCTGGGAACAGGCGGCACCCGTTGGCTATGGACAAATGGTTCTCGTCAACCAGGTTGATATTCGCGAACCCATTCTGACGTTCGCTGAAGCCCTTTCAAAAGAATTCGATGTTGTCCAGCTGGTTTTGTACGGTAGCCGGGCTCGCGGTGACTACTGCGCGGAAAGCGATACCAATGTGGCGGTCTTATTGCGCGGAGAAAATGAGGGGCTCAGAGAGTTTGTTGATGTGAAGCTCGCCCTTGCCAGCGTGGCTTATGAAATTTTGTTGGTAACGGGTGTTCGTATCCGGCCACATCCGGTTTGGGAGGCCGAATGGTCAAACCCTGAGCGATCGCGGCCTGTCGATTTGGAGGTTTTAGAGAGGATTGCCAGTGAGGGCATTGTCGTCTGGCAGGCCTGATTTAGATTTGGGTCTTCTCCGACAAATACCGACTCAACAAAGTCCCCATCTCATTGCCGCTGATCACTCCGGCGCGCTTTAGCGTCACAATCAAATCTTCAATCTCATCAGTCACGACGTCATCACCCGCAAGACGTGTAGCGATTTCTGCCAACGTATCGTCAGGGGTCGGGTGATACCGAATGCCAAGCTCAGTAGTGTGGGATCATAATATAGTCGGTAACTTACTAATAGAGTTGGTAACTCTTTCCCGGTGGTTATGTACGTCAACCTAGACGCTGTTTTTTCTGGCGACACTATGGTTTCAGTGGCGCAAAGGATTCGCTGGTCGAGCGATGGTTTTGACCATAAAACACCCCATTCACAATAGAATCACTCAGGGCTGAAACAAGATCAAATTGCTGTCGTCCCCGCGGTTATCATTCCACTTCTCGATAACATCCAGATCACCATAAAGGCGCCCATTCAGAATACTATCCACCTCATAGGCGTCTGCGTAGCGCATCATAAGCGCTTCAGTATCCGCAAAAAAGACCTCAAGATCGCTAATAGTTTCATCCGACAGATCATCTTCGTACTCACTGGCAATAAACGCCAAGTCGTGCAGATCCCTTGCTGCTGTTCGATACGGCATCTCCGGGTTTGCTTGAGCCGCGAGTAACTTGAGTCGGGCTATCTCGTCAATGTTGTAAACCCTGATACCGTTTAGCTCTTGGACAACACTCGGATCAGGTAACCGTCTGGCCGAAATCTCCAGCTTCACACTTACCGGCATCTTTTCCCCCGGCAATTTGAATAAGGCGCGAGCACGATGGGTTGTATCAGTCATTTTGAGATCAGCAAATTTACTCAGCTCAATTCCTTCTCCCTGCTTGTTAAGTTTTTTCAGGCCATCCTTACAAATGCTTTCAAGGTTCAGGTGCGTTTTCAGTTCACGCAAAAGATCGAAGTCCAAATCCTCACTGAACCGGTCTATCTGGTAGCAGAGCATCAAGGCGGTGCCACCCTTCAGCACCAAAGGCTTATTTCCCGCTCCGATTACCTCACAGATCGCCCTCATGATCCTTGCGTGGGCTTTTTCGCGCTCAGACAGTTTCATGGCCACCACCCTAATGATTTATCCACTTGAGCATCGTGCTTGCCCCCTTAGAAGATAGGAACGGGCGAAAGTCCTTCACCCACTGCTGAACCTTGCCCATGTTCACCACATCATCGATATCGCTGACTTGGATGTTAGGCATTGGTTTCTGGCGCACTTCGAAGAAGTGATACATCAGATCGAACAACGCACGCTCATGTGTCGCTGACCAGATCCGTGCAACATTGACCCCGAGACTTTTGATTTCTTCTGTCGCATCCCAGAGCTCATGAGCCCCGAGAAGATGACTGGCGCCATTGATGCCTACACCGGCTATCTGCCAACGACTTGGATTGGACAATGATGATGAATACCAGAGCGCCGGCATTTCGCCTTCTTTAGCAAGTGATAGTGCTGAGGCCCCGGTGAGGTAGTGCTGTGGAACCGAAGGATTGGACGCAGGCGAGGTCATGACCAAATCAAACAGCCACTGAAGACCTAATGCCTGAGCGACAGCACAGTAACTGCCAAATGCTACCGAAGGATCACCCTTTTCAATTTTCGTCAGCGTCCGCCGTGATATATCAACGCGGTCAGAAAGTTCGCTGCCACTTTCCGTGCCCCGAGCCAAAGCAATAGAGCGCCCCAATTCTTCATAGAAGGGCTGCGACATCTCCTTTAATGATACGGCCGTACTCATGATTGATCCTCCAGTAACCGTCAAATATGCGCAACATTATACGCATGGCAGTATTATGCCACATTTAGTAGGGATGTAGAAAGCAAGTGTTTACCCTGTAAATGTGAATTCCCTGGCCATGACGAAAACGAAGCTTGCCAAATTCACTCTGGATACAGGCTGGGGAATGCTGGAAATCATATTAACGAGGTAACCAGAGTCTTAGCCTGAAATTGGAAGCTGGAATTCGTCGTGCCAGCCAAGTTTTAATAGTTACCGACTTTATTATCATGCAGTGCCAGCTCTGCTACTTGGACCGACTCCAAAGTTACCAACTTTATTTTCGTCACGTCGATGTTGAGGTTAAAATGCGTGCCCTACAGCAACTTTTAATTACCAACTTTATTCCTATCCCACAGTTGGGTGATGCCCAGGCGCCGCGCCGCCTCTTTCTGAGTGACACCCCACTCCTTCACGCGCCTGGTTATCTGAATCATCAGCTCGGAGCGCAGGCGCATGTTCAGGGCTTCTTCAGGGGTGTCTTCAATCGCATCCCACACACTTTCGAATCGTTCGTTTGCCATGTCTGTCACCTGGTTAGGTTCCATGTAGTTCTGTTGGGTCTTTCGTTGGTACCTTGGTTTCTAGTCTGGAATCTCGCTTTGACGGGTCTGCGCAACCTTTGGAGCATTACCAATGCTCGAGAAGGAATTTGGCCACACCTAGGAATCAACCCAGGATAGTGTGTGTCTTTTTGGCACACGCCTTCACAAAAGGTAAAATGTGTGCCACTATGGCAAACAGTGAGCGAAGACTCACGAGCAAAAATAGGATAGGCCAATAACGGCCACCCAAACTAACGAAAGGTCATCCTTGCTATAAGTAAAAATGGTAGCAGGGGGCTGGGGAATATATATGAAAACTATCAATAACTCTGGGAGAAAGGAGTCACGCATCGTCGCTAGAGTCGACGATGCAACTCAACAATTCATCAGCGCAGCTGCGGAATTGTCTGGCATGAGCGTCAGTCAATTTTTGATAGACGCAGCCCGCGAGCGAGCACAGGTCGTGACAGAGCAGATGACAAAGATACATGTATCTCTCGATACATCGAATCGAATGTTAGAAGCCTTAGACCGTCCTGTCTCTCTCAGCGCAAGCACAATTGCAAAAGTTAAGAGATACAAGGATGTAATCAATGAAAATCGAAACAATCACGAAACAGCATGACCGCAAAAATTTTGACTGCGGTCATGAGGAACTCAATAATTATTTAAGAAGTACAGCGCGCCAGTCAGATACCAAGCGATCAACAAGGACTTGGGTCTTGGTAGACGACGACGTTCCCACTGCCATTCTAGGGTACATCACCCTCGTTCCCAGCGAACAAGATTTTCCCGAAGGCTCTAAAGCCGCAAGGAACATTCGGGAAAAATGTTCCGATTTATCGCCTCGCCAAGCTAGCAGTAGACAAGAACCAGTCCGGTAATGGTTTCGGCCATCTCTTATTAACTCATGCCATACATTTAGCTGTCGCTGCGTCAGAAAGCGTCGGCGGTACGGGGGTGGTGGTTGACTGTAAAAATAGTGATGTTGTCGGTTTTTACATGAGATACACCGAGCATTTCATGCCAATTAGTGATGATGGGTTAACACTCTGGCTGCCAATTACTGTCTGCGCCAAAATTGTTAATTGTTAAAGTGGTTAAAAAAGACAAGCAGTCTGCGCATTCAGCATCGAAAGCAATTGGGGCTTAACGCCCCAGATATCGACTTTAGCGAAACCGCTGTTTTTACTGCTTCGAATTAATCTCTTTATAAGCGAGAAATTTACTGCGCATTTCATCTCTCTTTAAATATGCATGCCCCTAAGTCTAGGGGACGGGCGTTTTACAGAATGGGTATTATGCGCAGTGCCTTTTAACTTAGCTGCCAAATTTCCCGTGACGACTCACCTCCCGCGCACCGCCTAAATCATCGATACTTTTTAAATCGGCACTGCTTATCAAAGCTCAATAGGCAATGGCATGTCATGTTCCCGCAAAGCGCCTTATTTGACGATAACGGGCGAATTACAGAATGGGCATGGGACGCTTGTTGCCTCCCAAGGTGCTTCTTCCCACGAGCAAGAAAACAGAAAAACCTCCTCCGGGAGGTGATCCTGCCAGTCTGGATAGGCTTTTTGATTTTCTTTACATGACGAACAGGCCAGCCATCGTCTCTTCGTATCGACTTTGCTGTAAGTAATCAGCTCGGACCGCTGGTAGATTCCTGGTGGTTGGGGCTGTGGACGTTCCACTCGGGTTACTGTTTTGGCCTTGTTTCGTAAATTGGCGGCAGCGATCTTCTCTTGCAGTTCCTTTTCTACCTGATTTTCAACATCCCCATACGATTTGAGTGACAGCCATTCACGGGTAGCTTCTTCTTCCATCAGATAGGACCGCAATTCCTCCTTGGTTGGAAGGTTTTTGGTGAACGATCGAAGATCGACTTCAAGTACGTTGCAGTGTTCTTCTCGGAAGGCGGAGATTTTGTCTTTGCCACAGAAATGGGTGACTGCGATCTCAATGATGAATTGTTTGCCACCCATGGTTGCAAGGATGTCTGGGATAGCCGCGCCAAAGGATGTTTCACTGACTACCTCATCAAAAACAAGCGAGCCTTTGTTGTGAGCTACGCGAGATGCTGTATGGCTGTTACCTCGATCATCAACGTCTTTCTTTTCAATAAGGCTCGCTGGGGCAAATATTCCTTTTTCTTCGCAGAGGATTTGCTTTGCCATCAGATGGATTGCGGTTTCAGTTCCGTATTCGCAGAGATCACTATCTTTGGCGTGGGCATGGGCGAAATGATGAGCATTCACCTCGCCTTTTTTAGCGATTAAATCTCCTTTGCAACCAGGGCAAACGCAACCACATCTCAAGCCTGAAGGGACATCATCGACCTCGACTAGCCGTCCTTTTTTGAAACCAAAAGGTATTTTTAAACTGCTCATGCATCGTTCATCCGTGGCTGTACTTCAACCTTCACAATCAGTTAATTGATCGTTGAAGCAATCCGTGATTACTCCAATGGCTATTCATTGGAAGCGCATAGGTTTATGTGAGCAGAGAATACAGAGCGGCTTCTGTTTGATCAATCGTACAGGTTCGTTGTGAACTTGGTGGTCTTTTGGCGAGCCCTTCGAAACGGGCCTCTCCGGGCTCGCTATTCGCTTATCCCGAGTTGTGGGACTGACGCCCTCCATATCCCCGGCGCTTTCGATCTCTAGTTTTTTGTGCAATAGCGATATCTGACAAGTTTTGGTTCGTAAGAAGGGCACAAAGTAGTGCTGATGAAGCGCCACATGAACTTCAGATTCGATCTATATTCATAACCCACTGAAACCATTAATTAATATAGAATTTCGGCCTTTTCATGAACGGACACACGACGCATAAGTTAAACCAGGTGCGGTGTTCATTATGGTTCACGAGATCTTTGCGATTACTGCTGTACTGACCTGCTCCCCTCTGACTTAACATAACCGAAGAGTATGCGCAGTAGCCCGAGCGCCCAGTGCCATCCTTGGCTTTCTGAGGTCTAGCTCTTACAAAATATCCAGCTTTGGTAAACCTCTAACGATTTTCTGTGTCTCCAAGCTCACCGTAATCACACGAAGAAACAGTTCCAGCGGGTAGCGCGGGTTGTCCATAGTCTCGACCGCCCAGTCGTTAGCATCATTGACGATTCCGGACTTTTTATCGGTCGTGACCGCCTGGCGTTCCATCACCCACTCCAGTGCCGGCTTACCGTTTACCACGTAGTCGTAGGCCTCTTCCGGAATGTTCTCGATGGTGATCTTGCTGTTGTAGATGACTTTGGATTTCTCACCCCGTTTGGCTGGTTTTATCTTGGTTACCGTGAAATCGGCATCCTGGCCACCTTTAACGCCTTGCTCCGTCACACGTAGTCCCAGTGAACCTCCCAGCGTCACCTGGGTATTCAGATCAACGCTTTCGTAGTTCAGGTGCAGCGCCGCCAAGTCACGTCCGGCCTGGGCAAAGGCAACGAAGTCCCCATACTGCTTCATGCGCAAAATACGTGGCAACTGCTTTATGAGGTTGTCTGCATAACGTTCGCGGTACTCTTCACTGTGAAGCAGGCTATAGATGTAATAGAAGATGTCTTCCTTGGTGATGGTGGAGCTAGGGTAAGCGGATTGGAAGTGCTCCAGTGCATCATTCGTGATGGCATCCTTCCGTACATGACCGGAACCACCCTGAGACAAGAGATCATCCGACTGGTCTTCATTTGACTCATACAGATAAAAGGGGAAACACTGTGCATCACCTACCAAGTGCAGATCAGGTAGAGTGTCAGATATCAGCACAGAGAACCCCTTAGTGCCTGCAAGCGTCAAACAGATAACCAGATTAGCCGAATCCCGCTGAGGGAAGAACTTGTGCATCTGATAGACCATGTTATTGAAATTATTATCAAAGTAGAAATTAGATTTGGTGAATGGCCTATACAGCGAGGTCCGGTAACCGGATCTATCAATCGTATGACTCTTCAACTTCAATAGATCATTTTTGATTGCTCGTCCCCAAGAAATTTTTTGAGTATTGAAGTCAATATAATCTGCATGTTCTTCTTTTGGGACCGAAAGCCCACTGATCTTTTTGACTTCAGAGTTGTAGAAGTCAACCATCTCCTCAACAACATTTTTGAGTTTGCTTTCAGAGTAGTTATAAACCCAAGCATCTCTACTTGTTTCTACACCCCTCGAATAGTTATCAAATATTTCTGCAGCTGCCTTATCCTTCTTGTCACCTAAGGCCATATAGGTGTCAAAGAAGGGATCACGTTGGTTCAACCAGTCACCAAACTCATCAGGTTCGATCATCTGCCAACCCGATTTCTGGGTGATACCAGCTATGCTGCCGAACTCAGAGACGACCTCCAGCTTCTGCTCACGGGTCAGATAGTCGCCGATATCATGGAAGTAGATCTTCCCGTGCTCTTCGGCCTGTGGATAGCATTGTCTGGCCAGGGTGACGGTCAAATTTGACCGCTCCACACCCCACCTGAGACTGCCAATTCGGCCGTTGCAGTCGACGTGATGAAGCTGTGTTGATTCCATCGACATAGATCATCGTTTCAAAGCTGAGTTGGCGAAAAAAAGGCGGAACAACCACCGTCATGTATAGTTTTCTCAATTTTCTATACATATTCGTGCCGACATATATAGAACATTGGCCTTTATACATACATAACTTCCAACTAGGGTGACGGTCAAATTTGACCAGCCCATTGCAGGCTGGGGGTTTCGGGTGAAAAAATAATTAAGTTGGTAACAAATTCGCCCTTAAGATATTTCGTAGATGCGCTTAGTAGCCTTTAGTAATTTATCCTACTAATACAGGGTTTTCTTTAACGCCCCAGAGTTGTGGGCGCGCCCACAGATTGAGAAAGCATTGTCTGGCCAGGATGACGGTCAAATTTGACCGCCCACAGTAGGTTGGATTTTCGAGTGGATAAGGGGAAACCCCAGAGTTGTGGTCGCGACCACAGATTGAGAAAGCATTGTCTGGCAAGGGTGACGGTCAAATTTGACCGTCGATAGCCGGCTGGGATTTCGGGTACATAGGGGAAACCCCAGAGTTGTGGCCGCGGCCACAGATTGAACAAGCAGTGTCTAGCCAGGGTAACGGTCAAATTTGACCGCCCACAGTAAGTTGGATTTTCGAGTGGATAAGGGGAAACCCCAGAGTTGTGGTCGCGACCACAGATTGAGAAAGCATTGTCTAACCAGGGTGACGGTCAAATTTAACCGCGCCATGCCCCGCTTCCAACTGCCGATTCTCCATTCACCGCATTCTGTGTGCGCGCACACAAATTGCTTTCGCCCTGCCGGCTACCACTTTTTGCCTCCCAATCCCTGCGCTCTTCGGTCAAATTTGACCGCTACTGGCGACACCTACCCTTCACGGTCAGTTTTTACAGGCACAAGCTTTATTAAAGTAACTTTTTCGTCGCTACAGGTAGTCTGCTCACTGCCAAGCTGCCTTACCGTTTTCTAGTCGTAGATTTTTAGACGCAATTGTTTATCAAAAAACCACAAGAAAAGTTAGTTTTTGAGAGTGCAAAATTAGCGCTCAGAAAACGACCGTTTGATGGGCGTTATACAGAAAACCTGAGGTCTGTCTCAAATCGACTCAGGGTAAACAAGGGTGCGGAGGATGAGGCTGTGTGGTTCTGGCCCAGAGCTCCCTTAACTAGCGTCATACCAGCCAATCTTATGTCGCGACACCCCTACGGTTTTACTTCTAGCCATTTACTACCTGTTTTTGGCCACCCACTTTCGGGCAAGGGCTTGAGATTCAGAAATCTGCTGGTTTGTCATGCGCTCGGCTGCAATGTCGCGATTGTAAGCTGCGTCTTTACCATCCTGTGAAGCTGACAAGTTAAACCACATGTGAGCTTGAACATAATCCTGCGGAACCCCTTGCCCCTTAGCGTACATATACCCCAGATTGAGTTGGGCATTGGCATCGCCCTGTTCGGCCGCTTTCCGGTACCAGGTCACCGCCTCAGCATAGTCCTGCGGAACCCCTTGCCCATTAGCGTACCTATTCCCCAGATTGTATTGGGCACTGGTATGGCCCTGTTCGGCCAAGGACCGAAACTCCTGAAAGGCGGTGGCGTAGTCGCCACTATGTAGCGCTGCCAAACCTTTATCAAAATCCGCCGCACCAGCTATCTGTGTGGCGCCTATGCTCAGAGCAACGCAAAACATCCCTATGGCTCTCGCGGTTCTTAATGGCATGACTGCTTCCTGCTTGTTTGTTGGAGTCGTCAATGTACTCAGAATGGGGCATGAATGGCAAAAAACGACTGATTTTATTGGCATGCTTCGCTGCGCCCAACGGATCTTA
This sequence comes from Marinobacter psychrophilus, assembly GCF_001043175.1. Taxonomy (NCBI): domain Bacteria; kingdom Pseudomonadati; phylum Pseudomonadota; class Gammaproteobacteria; order Pseudomonadales; family Marinobacteraceae; genus Marinobacter; species Marinobacter psychrophilus. Next base: position 486,428 of record NZ_CP011494.1, on the reverse strand, counting down.
TGTTCATTGGGCGATAGCCTGTTTACCATAAGACCTGTTATCGGCAGTAGACTCGGATCGTCTGTAGCGCAGGGGAGGCAAAGCCACTTTGTTTGTTTTTTGACCGACTCAGCGTGTCTGCCGGAGCGGATGGGAAAGACCTACGAAAAACAGCTTTAACCACAGGCTTTTCCCCAAATTTTGGGGATAACTTTAAGCCGAATTACGCTTCACTGTTTCTCTCCAGCGGCAACAAAATCTGTGCCTCAGGCAACAGAGTTCATGCTCTGAACTGGTTCTACAGCGCCAACTCCCGCACAGAACTAGGTATGGTGCGGGAGCTAAAAAGCAGGCAGTCTGATGGAGCCGCAAAATAAAACGAGTCGGTTATGATCCAGAGTTATCAAAAATGAATTCCGCCTATGAAACTCCGGTATTAGTTGTTGATCTGGAAGCGACCTGTTGGGAGCGTCGATTAGCACCCTCTGGCGAGCGCCAAAGCACGCATAATATGGAGATTATCGAGTTTGGGTGTGCCCTGGCGACTCGGGACGGCGAGTTGTTGGATAGTCAGTCATTTCTGGTGCGGCCGACACTAAACCCCGTGCTCAGTGAGTTCTGCAAGTCGCTAACGAGCATCCAACAGTCGATGGTCGATGCTGCCCCCGTTTTTTCGGAAGCGTGCCACTTAATAAATGTATGGCTAGGTCAACCCCACGAGGATTTTCTCTGGTGCAGCTGGGGCAACTATGACCGCCTACACATTCAAGCAGACAGCGAGAAGCACAAGGTATTCCCATCGCTGATGAACTACCCGCACTTAAACCTGAAACGACTTTGGCGCCGGACCACGGGGCAAAAACGTAAAAACGGGATGGCCCATGCTCTCGAGTTCCATGGACTGGCGCTGGAAGGGCATCATCACCGCGGCGTAGACGACGCGCGTAACATGGTGCGCTTATTGCCCTTTATGGACTGGACGTTAGAAGCGGAATTGTTAACCCCACAGGGAGAAGGCCTGTGAGGATCGTTTGTATTTCCGACACCCACAGCCTGCACAGGCAAATACCGAAAATTCCGGACGGCGATGTTTTGATTCACGCCGGTGACAGCCTGGGGCAAGGCACGCTAAAAAACGTGGAAGATCTAAACGAGTGGCTGGGCACCCTGCCCCATCGACACAAAATCGTGATTGCCGGCAACCACGACTGGGCGTTTCAAGAAACGCCGGCGCTGGCTCGGGAGGCACTGACGAACGCCGTTTACCTGGAAGACAGTGGCATTGAAATCGAAGGCGTTCGGTTTTGGGGCTCACTGTGGACACCAACATTTCAGGACTGGGCGTTCATGCTGGATCGCGGGCAAGCCCTGCATGATCGATGGATGCAGATCCCAGAAGACACCGATGTTCTGATCACTCATGGCCCGCCCAAAGGCTTTGGCGACGAGGCAAACCTGGGGTTCAAGTGCCAGAACGTAGGATGCGAGCAGTTGCTGGATCGAGTCCGACAGCTCGCCCTGAAAGCGCACATCTTCGGACATATTCATGAGGGGTATGGCGAGTATCGCCTGGGCAACACCCGACTGGTTAACGCCAGCACGTGCACCCTCCGGTACCAACCTTCCAATGCGCCCGTGGTGTTGGAACTTTCTGCCAACGAGCCGTTACCGCGTGATCAAGCGCTCGTTGATTTGGTAAGGGAGCGCCTCAGCGAACCAAGCCTGCGTATCGATCTGGATGATCTGTGACGCGATCCATCGATCGCCATAGTTCAACTGAGGGTTTGTGTGTTTCTGGTTTTCTCGCGCTGTTATCAGTCGTTGGCAAGAGAGGTTAACTATGACGGTCGAAGAATTAATCACACAGCTGAAAACCTTGCCACCGGATACACCGGTTCTGGTCGAGGGTTATGAAACCGGGTTTGACGATATTATCGAGCTAGTGCCCCGGCCGGCTGTTCGGTATCGGAATGCTCAGGAGTGGGGTGGCGAATACCAAGCGCCGGAACATTTCTCTGATTCAGAGGCTGCAACCCTCCAGGCCGCTGTTATTCTGGGGCGTAAAGGAACCAGGAGATAAAGCCATGTCGGAACGAAAATCCTATAGCTTGAAAGAGTTGGTGGCCCATTGTGATCTAAGTGCGCCAGTGCCTGCAGAGCTTCAGGCCTGGGAACAGGCGGCACCCGTTGGCTATGGACAAATGGTTCTCGTCAACCAGGTTGATATTCGCGAACCCATTCTGACGTTCGCTGAAGCCCTTTCAAAAGAATTCGATGTTGTCCAGCTGGTTTTGTACGGTAGCCGGGCTCGCGGTGACTACTGCGCGGAAAGCGATACCAATGTGGCGGTCTTATTGCGCGGAGAAAATGAGGGGCTCAGAGAGTTTGTTGATGTGAAGCTCGCCCTTGCCAGCGTGGCTTATGAAATTTTGTTGGTAACGGGTGTTCGTATCCGGCCACATCCGGTTTGGGAGGCCGAATGGTCAAACCCTGAGCGATCGCGGCCTGTCGATTTGGAGGTTTTAGAGAGGATTGCCAGTGAGGGCATTGTCGTCTGGCAGGCCTGATTTAGATTTGGGTCTTCTCCGACAAATACCGACTCAACAAAGTCCCCATCTCATTGCCGCTGATCACTCCGGCGCGCTTTAGCGTCACAATCAAATCTTCAATCTCATCAGTCACGACGTCATCACCCGCAAGACGTGTAGCGATTTCTGCCAACGTATCGTCAGGGGTCGGGTGATACCGAATGCCAAGCTCAGTAGCCAATTCGATAACGTATTCCCTGATGCTTAAGTGATCGCTCATCGCTCATCGCTCATCGCTAAACGCCTATCCAAAACTATCAGATTTCAGCAAAGTAAACATGGGTGGCCACGTTTTAACGGGCCTATCCTTTTGCCCTTATACACCGAGTCCGAATACACAGCACTTGTCACGCCCATGAAGCGAGGCCTATATGGAACCTACAAGCGAATCGATACGCTTCGCGGAGGAGTCTAAGGAGTTCAGTATTGGTCTGTCCGTGCGCCAGGGCAAATCTGAGTGTGGTCATTCGTAAGCGCTCAAATCCTGACGAATGTTTTTAGCCAGGCGGTCCTTGGGAATAAAAAATAGGCCTGACGATGCGCTCACACCAAAAATATGATGCAGAAACACTACACCGGTTAATGTTGCCTGTCGCAAAAGAGCTTCGCCTAAGCAATTTGGAGCTATTTTCTATTTGCGGATATCAGACTGAGATAGAGAACGACAGGCCAGTGTTAGAAGCGCGCAAATGTTCGCTCTTACTGGGTATCGCGAAAGCTCTGAATATCCTATACACAGATCCCCAGCGCGGCGCTCGGCGTTTGCGTCGGCCCTCCTCAGATGAACCCTTTAGCGGCGATTCACCAATGGATCTGATGCAGCGTTCTGAAAAAGACCTGCAACAGGTCCGGCGATACTTTGATTATCGAGCCCAGCCACACTAAAAAACTATGTAAGCTTTTCGCCTCAATGTTGCTCAAAAGAGTGGATGCTTTGTTCAACCAACGCATTCAGTGTTTCTGCAACTAACGCGTTATCACCAGCTGCCCATTCTGTCAATGTGGCGGCTAATCATCTTGAAGTCCTCCAAATCGCCGTTGAGCAATCTATCAATCGGGCGGTGTCCGGAAAAAACAGGGTGCGCGTTTGGTTTCGCCATGAACCCGTAAACGTTTTCCGGGTTTGTAAATCGCCCCCGCAACGCTGCATGTAGGTTCAGAACGCCACTGATTCGATGTAGCTGCTCGTTCGACAGACCGCTAGCTGAATCGGAACCCGATAATGCCAGAATCTGGGCCTGCTCGTGGGGAGAGCACCCCCAACGGTCAAGGATTTTTATCGCCACTCTTAGGCCGGGAGGAGCCGGCTCATCTGCGACATTGCAGAGAACCTGGCCTGAGTCTTCTCTTAAATCGTCACTAACACCCTCACTGGAACCAAGAAACTCATCCCAGACAGGATCGGTTGGCCGGTCATAGTGCTTAACCGAGCCCTTCCGGCGCTCCAGAGGCGTAAGCTCCTGGGGCAGCGGATCGGCTAGCTCGTCCGCATGGGCTGTGTGAGCGTTTAAGCCTTTTAAGAGGTCTTGTTCAGTCAGTTTTTTACGCGCCATTTGTCTGCCTATGGCTGTTGGGAGTAATTCATTCAGTATAGCAGGTGGGTAACCTCGGCAACTATGCAGAGGCAGTTTGATGGAACGGTAATCCCCCCTAAAAACCGAGGTGGTGCTCAAAAGTAGAATTTTCCGTAAGCTAAACGCAGGGAGATTCTGCACGAAGACATCACGTTTTTTAGGGGGAATCACCCTCCTTTCGACCTTTAACAAAAGACCCGTAAACTCCTAGAGAGCATAGTTATTCGACTTTTTAGCTCAGAGAAGCTGAAAGTAAAAATGTAGTGGTCAACTAATCCCGGACAGTATTTTAAGCTTTTCTTCGGCGACCACAGACAGCATACCTGCATTAAAAGTGTGAGGGCGTTGTCGGTTGTAGTAGTCAATCAGGTAGTCTCCAATATCCTTCCGTGCATCAAGAATTGATCGGTAGCCGAGTAAGGGAGTCCATTCACTCTTCAAGCTTCGGAAGACCCTTTTCATCGGGGGCATTGTCCCAGCAATTTCCCCGGCGACTCATGCTTTGCTCCATGCAGTAACGCCAGAGCCTCTGACGGAATAATCGACTGGCATACTGACTGCCTTGGTCGGAGTGAAGCAGAACCCCAGTTGGCTTTCTTCGTTGCTCATAAGCACGATCCAGCGCCTTTACCACCAATTCAGCATCAGGCCGGTAGACAGTGCCCAGCCAACAATGCGGCGGGCGTAAAGGTCCAGAACGACTGCCAGATAGCACCATTTCTGGCCAGCCCAGATGTATGTGATATCGCCGCACCAGTCCTGGTCTGGGCGACTGACGCTGAACTCACGATTCAGTCGATTGGGAATGTCCGGCCTCACCACTGTTGCCTGTTTGTATGCATGCGGCCTTGGCTGTTTGCATATCAGCCCCAGTTCACTCATCAGTCGACGAACCTTGAAGCGTCCAATCAAAACGCCTTCGTCGTTGAGCATGGTGGTGATCATCCGGCTTCCTGCCGAGCTTCGGCTCTTGCGAAATATCCGGTTTACATCAGCTCGCAGAACCACTCGTTCGGCATCTACTACAGACCATCTCAACCGGCTCCTGCTCACTCAACTGGTCTGTCAGCGCGTACGATTCATCTCGTCCGACATCAAGAGAGCGGCTGGCTTCGGCAATAGTGTACCTTTGGTCAAGCACCAGACAGGCAGCTTCCTGCCTGAACTCCAGCGTAAAAGATCGTCGTTTCCTGGTCGTCAGACACCTCGCTTATGACGGCAATATTACCACCTACGTTGGTGCCCGGAATCATTGAACCACTACAATGAGAGTCGCAAGTCATCGCCACCCTTACAACCCACTTTAAAGCGTATGTGGAAAAGGGCAATAACGAGCGGATCCTGTGTTTTTACAGCGAAGTTCACTTGTCGCCGACGCAGTAGGTCAGTCTTAAGCCCGACAGCCTCCTAGACAAATATGACCGTCCGCATCCCGTTAAGGAACACGCGCCGCTCAATGTGCAGCTTTACCGCACGGTGCAGCGCAACGCATTCACAGTTGCGCCCGAGGGATTCCAGTTTGACTGGCGTTAGGCTGTGGTCAACGCGCTCTACTACTTGATCGATGATCGGGCCTTCATCCAGGTCCGTCGTAATATAATGGGCCGTCGCGCCAATCACCTTGACTCCTCGTTTGTACGCCTGGTGATACGGCCGCGCGCCCTTGAAACCGGGCAGAAAAGAGTGGTGGATATTGATGGCTCGTCCCAGTAATTGCTCGCACAACGAGTCTGAAAGCACCTGCATGTACCTGGCCAGAATCAGGAGTTCACTTTCGGTTTCACAGACTATTTCCATCAACCGCGTTTCCTGCTGACTGCGGGATGCGTCCGTAACCGGCAGGAAAAAGTAAGGAATACCGTGTTCCGCTGCTATCGGCGCCAGGTTTTCATGATTCGAGACGAGGCCCATGACGTCCATGTTGAGTTCGCCAGACCGCCAACGGTAGAGAATGTCGCGCACACAATGGTCCAGTCGAGATCCAAATATCAGCACTCTGGGCCGGTGGTCGGCGTCGGTGATACTCCATTCCATAAAGAACCGGGTAGCGGTTTTGGTGAACGCCTCAATCAGCTCAGCACAGCCGGGATTAGCGGCGGCCTTGATACGGAAACAGGCGCGCGCAAAGAAGCTCTCCTCTTCCACATCGTCAAACTGATTGAACTCCTCAACGTAACCTTCCAGGTTGTTGATGAAGGCAGTAATAACCGCAACCTGGCCCTGAGCGCTGGGCCCGGTGGCGGTTAAAATGTAACGCGCGTCATTCAGGGGCATTTTGTCCTCCGGGGCAGCGCGTTCTGAACGCATACCGTGTTGGTCGTTGATGGTTAGATGGATGGGATTGCAAAGCGTCAGCACTCAACGATATTGACCGCCAAGCCGCCGCGCGAGGTTTCCTTGTATTTGTCATGCATGTCGCGCCCGGTATCGCGCATCGTTCGAATGACCTTGTCGAGCGAAACGATGTGCTCACCGTCGCCTGCCAGCGCCATGTGCGCTGCATTGACCGCCTTGACTGAGGCGATGGCATTGCGCTCGATGCATGGCACTTGGACCAGGCCACCGATGGGGTCGCAGGTCAAACCAAGGTTGTGCTCCAGACCGATTTCCGCTGCATTCTCAACCTGCGCAGGGGTTCCGCCCAAGATCTCTGCAAGCCCCGCGGCGGCCATCGCGCAGGCCGATCCGACCTCGCCCTGACACCCCACTTCTGCGCCTGAAATGGATGCGTTTTTCTTGCAGAGAATACCAACGGCAGCGGCGGTAAGCAGATAATTGACCACATCGCGATCGTTCGCGTCAGGCTGAAACTGCATGTAGTAATGCAACACCGCCGGAATGATGCCAGCTGCGCCGTTCGTCGGCGCCGTCACCATCCGCCCGCCAGCGGCATTCTCTTCGTTGACAGCCAGGGCCACGAGATTGAGCCAGTCCATCGCGGACGAGGTGGATGCAATCAAACTGCCGTTGTTTTTCTTGGCCAGCAGGCGCAGATGCCAGGCCGCTGCCCGGCGCCTCACGAAAAGTCCGCCGGGGATCATGCCTTCATTGCGCAAGCCGTTTTTCACGCAGGCCTGCATGGCCTCCCAAAGCCGCATCAGCTGGGCACAGATGGTGGCCTCATCGCGCCACACTTTTTCGTTTTCCAGCATCACCCCGGAAATACTCAGGCCGTGCGTTTTGCACAGGGCGAGCAGCTCCGCCGCCGTGTTGAACTCGTAGGGCAGCCGCGTCAAGTCGGTGTCGGATTCACCCTGCTCGGCCTGGGCCTGATCGATCACGAAGCCGCCGCCGACTGAGTAGTAGGTGTTGCAATACAGCTCGTCGCTATCCGTATAGGCGATCACCCGCATCGCATTCGGATGATGCAAAAGATTTTCCGGATGCCACTGCATGTCGCGGTTCACGTTAAAGTTAATCGGAAACCGGGCATCGAGTAGCAGGGTCTGAGTCTTTTGAAGCGCCTTCATGGCCGGGCCGATGACAACCGGGTCAATGGTCTGCGGTTGTTTCCCCATTAGTCCCATAATGGCGGCACGATCCGTGCCGTGGCCCGCGCCGGTAGCCGACAGCGAACCAAACAAGTGAATTTGTATACGCCTTACCTGCTCCAGCATGCCTTGGCGGCGAAGCGCCTGAACAAAATCATAGGCGGCACGCATGGGGCCGACGGTATGCGAGCTGGAGGGTCCGATCCCAATTCTGAACAGGTCGAAGACGCTGATGGACATGGATCACCTCAGGTGAATGCAGATTCCTGATGTTAGATTCCTGACAAGAATGAAGCATACGCTGCCGTCATGGCCCAGAGCCGCTTGAATACGACTGGCTGGCTTCTAAAAACGTCATTTTCCGTTAGGGTTAGGTCTGCACGCTACCGTAGGTCGGCTCGCCCTGAGCATCAATCAAGGCCGTTGCCGCGCCTCCGGCCCCTGCATCGAACGGACCGGACACACAGCTGATTCTCTCACTGCGTGGCGGAATTCCGAAGTACTCACGGTAACACCGGGAAAAATGCGAGGTGGAGACGAAGCCGCATGCGGAGGCGACTTCGACGATTGACAGCGAGCTTTGCTTGAGCAGCTGGCGCGCGCGGGTCAGGCGCAGTTTGATGTAGTACCGTGAGGGCGAGCAAAGCAGATGTTTTTGAAAAAGCCGTTCGAGCTGGCGCCGTGACATCAACACGAAGACTGCAAGCTCATCCAGACAAATGGGCTCTTCAAGATTGGCCTCCATCAGGGCAACGATTTCCAGTAGTTTGGGTTGGGTACTGCCAAACCAGTGTTTCAGCGGCACCCGTTGCAGGTCTTGCTCGTTGCGCACCATGTCATAAATGAACATTTCGGAGATAGCGGAAGAGAGCGTTTTAGAATGATCGCGTGCGATCAGACTGAGCATCATATCCAGCGGCGCGGTGCCTCCAGACGCCGTTGGCCGATCCCGATCAATGCAGAAAAGCCGTTCGGTCAGGGTGACGCGCTGAAAGGTCTCTTTCATTACAACCATGTATTCCCAATGCACGCTGGCCTCGTAGCCATCCAGCAGCCCGGCCCTGGCCAGCGCCCAGCTGCCCGTGCAAACTGCGCCTAGCCTGCGTGACAGTCGTGCCTGAGCCTTCAACCAGACGATGTGTTCGCGGGAGGTGCTGCGTTCCACGCCTACGCCGCCACAAACGATGACCGTGTCTATCGGCGGCGCTGTGGACGTTGCAGCATCCGGCGTTATCAGCACGCCGTCGCTAGCTCGCACGGGTGCTCCGTCCAGGCTTAAGGTCACCCAGTGATAGAGTGTGCGGCCGGCCAGCTGGTTGGCCATGCGCAACGGTTCGATAGCGGCTGCCATTGAAATAAGAGTGAAATTGTCCAGCAGGAGAAAACCCAGCGTCTGAATCTGCCCGTGGGCAGGAATAGAGGCATGGAGCTTGTCTATACCCGGGCGCTCATTGGTGCTCATCATCAGACAATTGCTCCATGCTGGCTAATACCGGGGCTTGCCGCCGTCGCGGCGCACTCAGGGTGGCGCGCTAAACTGACCCCTCGTGTTGCATCCTAGCAATAAGACATCGCTAATGTATGTCTTATTGGCTATGCCAGCTTGAGCGAGTTGTGCGGATCGATGACGAATTTTTTGGGCACGCCCGCATCAAACTCGCCGTAACCAAGCGGCGCATCGTTCAACGAGATAACCTCGACCCCGACCACATCCGCTATCTTGATACGATCCCACATAATGGCCTGCATCAACTGGCGGTTGTACTTCATCACCGGTGTCTGGCCGGTGTGGAAGCTATGGGACTTGGCCCAGCCAAGGCCAAAACGCAGGCTCAGATTGCCCTTCTGGGCGGCTGTATCCGCAGAGCCCGGATCCTCGGTGACATACAGGCCGGGAATGCCCAGCTTGCCTGCAGCACGGGTGATCTCCATCAGCGAATTGAGCACAATCGCCGGCGCCTCTTCCTGAACGCCCTGATGCCCATGACCGCGAGCCTCGAACCCGACGGCATCTACCGCACAATCCACCTCGGGTATGCCCAGCAGTTCAGCGATCTGATCACCCAAAGAAGCGTCCTGCGACAGGTCCACCACCTCGAACCCCTGAGATTTCGCATGGCTCAGACGGGTCGGATTGACGTCGCCGACGATGACGACCGCTGCGCCCAGCAAGCGCGACGAGGCTGCAGCGGCAAGCCCGACCGGTCCTGCACCGGCGATATAGACCGTACTACCCGGACCGACACCTGCTGTTACCGCGCCGTGATAGCCTGTGGGCAGAATGTCGGAGAGACAGGTGAGGTCACGGATCTTTTCCATTGCAAGATCGCGGTGCGGCAGTTTCAGCAAATTGAAGTCGGCATAGGGCACCATCACATAGTCGGCCTGACCACCGACCCAGCCCCCCATATCCACATAACCGTAAGCACCGCCAGCGCGCGACGGGTTGACGGTGAGGCAGACCCCGGTGTCCTGCTCCTTGCAGGTTCGGCAGCGCCCGCACGCTACGTTGAACGGCACCGACGCCAGGTCACCAACCTTGAAGTTCTCGACATCGGAGCCGATCTCAATCACTTCGCCGGTAATCTCGTGACCCAGCACCAACCCTGCAAGCGCCGATGTGCGGCCGCGGACCATGTGCTGGTCCGACCCACAGATGTTGGTCGTGATCACTTTCAGCAATACACCGTGACCGATCCTGCGGCCCTGCGGGTTCTCCAGTTTCGGGAACGGAATTGACTGAACGTCAACCTTGCCCGGGCCAATGTAAACTACACCGCGATTGTCACTCATTGTTGTTGTCCTTATTTTAAGTGTGTTTTGTGGTGATTCCGTACTCTTCACCTGCGCCCAGCAACCAGCGATACAGGTAATCAGCGAAACTGCGCCGGATCACCAGCTCCCAGTGCTCAGCATCGGGACGGCGAAGCAGCACTGTGGTCTTGGCGAACACCGTCGACACGCCTCTGCCAACGGGGAACGCGTGCGGATGGACGTCACAGGGTGTCGACTTCATCAGCACCTCGTGCGCACTTGGGCCGGACAGGGTGAGCACTGTCTGGCCACCGCTGACGTTCACGACCGCATAGGCATTACTCCCCAGTGTCTGGCGCAAGGCGTTCTCGGTGGCAAATTCCTCACCCGGTGGCAAAATCACCAGCCACTCGTCCGGTGACAACCACTGGATGCTTTTTCCTCCCTCGACGTTCAGGCCGCAGGCGGTTTCGGGCAGGGTGATACCGACGACTTTTTTTATCGCCGTACGCAACACGTCTGCACTGCCCCGCACAATCAGGTGGCCCAGAAAGGCACGTTCAGCCATTGCCACGGCAGAGCCTTTCTTAGAGTCAACGCCTTGAGCAGAGACAGCATGCCGGTGAAGCGAATAATGCAGTGGCGATTCGGCCGCGATCGTGTCAGCTGGACGTTGTTCAAAAATGGCGACCTTAGACATTCTGGCGTTCCCCCTTTGGGTCATAGAAGATCGGACTGACAATTTCTGCGACATGGGTAACGCCACCGGTCATCGGACAATAGACCCGCTCGCCGATGCGCTTCTGGCCGCCCTTGACCAACGCCAGCGCAAAACCATGGTTCAGTGTCGGGCTGAAGTAGCTTGACGTCACATGTCCGACCATCGTCATGGGTATTGGCTGCTGCGGATCGAAAACGATCTGCGCCCCTTCCTGAAGCACAACCGTCTTGTCCAAGGGTTTGAGCCCGACCATCTGCTTGCGGTCCTCCCTGCAGGTATCCGGCCGTGTCAGCGAGCGCTTCCCGATCCAGGAGAACGGCTTGTTATAGCCAACACACCACTGCATTCCGAGATCCTCGGGCGTTACCGAACCATCGGTTTCCTGACCGACGATGATGAACCCCTTTTCCGCCCGCAACACGTGCATGGTTTCGGTGCCGTAAGGCGTCAGACCGTACTTGTCACCATGCTGGAACAGGGTCTTACAGACATGCATGGCATAGTGGGCCTGTACGTTGACCTCATAACTGAGCTCTCCGGTGAAGGAGATCCGATACACCCGCGCCGGTACTCCGGCCACCGTACCCTCGCGCCAGTCCATGAACTTGAAGCTATCGCGATCAAGGTCGATGTCAGTCACTTCTGCAAGCAGGCGGCGTGCTTCTGGCCCAGTGATGACCATGGTTGCCCAGTGATCGGTAACCGAGGTGAAGCTGACATCGAGGTCGGGCCACTCGGTCTGATGCCACAGCTCAAGCCACTCCAGTACCCGAGCGGCGCCTCCAGTGGTTGTGGTCATCAGGAAGTGGTTGTCGGCAAGGCAGGTGGTCACGCCGTCGTCCATCACCATGCCGTCGTCTTTGCACATCAGGCCGTAGCGCGCCTTGCCGACCGCAAGCTTTTCCCAGCCGTTGGTGTAGATCCGGCCAAGGAACTCGCGGACATCCTTGCCCTGAATATCGATCTTGCCCAGGGTCGACGCGTCAAGCATGCCGACCTTCTCGCGCACAGCACGACACTCGCGCACGACCGCATCGTGCATCGTCTCTTCATTATTAATGGGAAAGTACCAGGGCCGCTTCCACTGGCCGACATCTTCAAACTTTGCGCCACGCGCAAGGTGCCACTCGTGCAAAGCGGTGTAGCGCTCGGGGTCGAACAGGTCGCGACGATGGCGGCCGGCGATTGCACCAAAGCCCACCGGAGTGTAGTTCGGGCGGAATATCGTGGTGCCGGTGTCAGCAATGGTCTGGTTAAGGCAGCGGGCGGCGATTGCCATGCCGTTGATATTGCCAAGCTTGCCCTGATCGGTGCCGAACCCCAGTGCGGTGTAGCGTTTGACGTGTTCGATGGCTTCGAACCCTTCACGGGTAGCAAGCTCTATGGCCGCTGCGGTCACGTCGTTCTGCAGATCGACGAACTGCTTGGGCGCACGCAACGACGGCTTCTCATGGGGCACCTGATACAGACCCAGAGCTTCGCCGGTTTCAAGGCGTTCAACGTCAGGCAGGTCAATTGCCGCCGACGTGTCACCACACCCTATCGCGGCCTCGGCACCTGCTTCGGCGCCGCCCTTGAGCACATCGGCAAGCGCGTAAACGCCACAAGCACCACCAACAGGCGTCAGGCCGGGCAGTTCTGCCGGCACGAAACCAAGAATGTCTTCACGCCAGACCGGGCGCGCGTTGGTGTGCGAGGACAGGTGAACCACGGGACTATAGCCGCCAGAGCTGGCAATGGTGTCGCAACTCAATTCGCTGGCTACACCCGTCGTCTGAAAGCGGGCGACGTCGATGCTGGCAATGCGCGCACCGGTCACCCGGTTTTTACCTTTCGCCTCGATAACGGCGCTGCCCATAATGATGTTCAGCCCTTGCGCACGCGCCATTTCACTCCAGTGGCCATCGGCACGTTCCCGGGCGTCAACGATAGCGACGACCTCATGGCCAGCTTCCGCCCAGTCGAGTGCGGCGCGGTAGCCGTCGTCGTGGCAGGTCGAGACAACGAGGCGCTTGCCTGGTACAACGCCGTATCTGCGGATGTAGGTGGATACGGCGCCGGCCAGGAGGTTGCCCGGCACATCGTTTTTCGCGTAGACCAGCGGCCTTTCGTGAGCGCCTGAAGCCAGAACGATTTGCGCGGCGCGAACGTGATACATGCAGGCGCGCGCCAACTGCTGGTTGTTGACCTTCGGTGCGCGATCGCCAAGATGCTCGGTGCGGCGTTCGTACAGTGTTACAAACTGATGGTCGTGCAAGCCATTGGCCGTGGTGCGCGGCAGCAGGAGGACGTTGTCTATGCCTGCCAGTTCGGCCACCACCGCGGCCACCCATACAGAGGCCTGTTTGCCGTCGAGCATTTCCCGCGAACAGAGCAGGGATCCACCCAGCTCTTCCTGTTCATCGCACAAAATAACGCGCGCTCCACTCCTGCCGGCCGCGAGGGCGGCGGCCAATCCAGCAGGACCAGCACCGATCACCAGCACGTCGCAGTGTTGCTTGCTGTGTTCATAATGGTCCGGGTCTATTTCGCGTGGGCTACGCCCCAGACCAGCCGCCTTGCGGATCACCTTTTCATAGGTCATCCACATTGACGCCGGCGCCATGAATGTCTTGTAGTAGAAACCGGGAGGGATCATCGGGCTGAACAGTTCCCCGATGGTGCTTAGCAAGTTGTTGTGAGGATTGGTGCTGCGGGCATACAGGCCATCGAACAGAGCCTGCTGGGTAGCCCGTACGTTGGGAACCTGAGTCGCCTCCGTAGCCCCTAATTGCATGATCGCATTGGGCTCTTCGGCGCCGGCGGCGACAATGCCGCGCGGGCGCGAGTACTTGAAACTGCGGTTGACGATGTCTATGCCATTGGCGAGCAAAGCGGAAGCCAGCGTGTCACCGATGTAGCCGTGACAGGTCTGACCGTTGAACGAAAACGTCAGTGGACGACCACGATCAATGCGCCCACCCTTTGCCAGACGATTGACCTGATTCATGCACGGACCCCCTGTACTTCGTGTGCTTGATCAACCTTCCCTTCACGACCGTGCGCTGCCGTGCCGACCGTGACGCTGGTTTGTTCACCTATGCGATACGTCTCGAGGATTTCGTAGCTGACAGTGTTGCGAGCAACGTTGAAGAACTTGCGACAGCCCGCCGCATGAACCCACATTTCCTGATGCAGCCCTCTGGGGTTGTCACGGAAGAACAGGTAGTCGCCCCATTCTCTGTCTGACGCTGCCTCCGGGTTTTTCGGCCGCTGAATATGGGCCTGGCCCATGCAGTGAAACTCTTCCTCAGACCGTCGCTCGGCGCAGTAGGGGCAATGAATGTAAAACATGGTCCAGACTCCTGTAGTGAAAGACTAGTGAGCTACGCCTGCGGCGCCGTGCTCGTCAATCAGCGAACCGGTGTAGAAGCGATCGATTGAAAACGGCGCCGCCAAGGCATGGGGCCGACCGTTCGCCAGAGTCCAGGCGAAGACATCGCCCGAACCCGGGGTGGCCTTGAAGCCACCAGTGCCCCAGCCGCAGTTGAAAAACAGCCCTTCAACCGGTGTGGCGGAAAGGATCGGACAGGCATCCGGCGTGGTGTCGACAATGCCGCCCCACTGCCGGTTCATGCGCACTCGCGAGAAGATCGGAAACAGTTCAATAATCGCCTGCATGGTGTGTTCAATCGTCGGATAACTGCCGCGTTGACCGTAACCGTTATATCCGTCAATGCCGGCGCCAACGACCAGATCGCCCTTGTCCGTCTGGCTGATATACCCGTGCACGTGATTGGACATGACCACCGTGTCGAGAATCGGCTTGAGCGGCTCCGACACGAAGGCTTGCAGAGGATGCGACTCGATGGGCAACTTGATACCGGCCATACCAGCAACCACGCCGGAATTACCGGCGACCACACAGCCCACTGTTCTGGCATTGATATCACCGCGACTGGTATGCACACCGAGGATCTTGCCGTTGCGAATATTGAGCCCGGTGACTTCCGTCTGCTGGATCAGGTCGACCCCGAGCCGGTCCGCGCCGCGGGCATAGCCCCAAGCCACGGCGTCATGGCGGGCCACGCCTGCACGCGGCTGCCACGAGGCGCCCAGCACCGGGTAACGGGTGTTGCTGGAGCAGTCCATTATGGGAACCCGCTCCGCGACCTGGCGGGCATCGAGCACCTCACCATCGATGCCGTTAAGACGGTTGGCATTAACTCTGCGCTGAATGTCGCGCATGTCCTGCAGGGTGTGCCCAAGGTTGAGCACGCCGCGCTGTGAGAACATGACGTTATAGTTCAGGTCCTGCGACAACCCCTCCCAAAGCTTCATCGAGTGCTCGTACAGCGCTGCCGACTCGTCCCAAAGGTAGTTTGAGCGCACGATTGTGGTGTTGCGTGCCGTATTGCCGCCGCCGAGCCAGCCCTTCTCAATCACCGCCACATTGGTGATGCCGTAGTTTTTGGCGAGATAGTAGGCGGTGGCGAGGCCGTGACCGCCGCCGCCGATGATGATCACGTCGTATTCTTTCTTCGGCGTGGGGCTACGCCAGGTTTTTTGCCAGTTCTCGTGGTAACTCAGGGCGTGTTTGATGAGTCCAAAAACCGAATACCGTTCCATAGCGAGCAACCCTGTTGTTAAATTAAATGGCGTGGCGTCACGCAGCTTTTGCGACATTCTCAGTACCCAACCACAACGTCACCCAAGGGCCGACTGCAACAGGCCAGGATGAAGCCCACCTCCTCGTCTTCCTCAGTGATGCCGCCGTTGTGCTGCATATCGACCGTGCCAGCCTTCAGCTCAACCCGGCAGGTGCCGCACAAACCCATGCCACAAGCCTTCGGAATGTGCAGGCCCACCTTGGCCGCAGCGGCGTGGACAGTCTCGCCCCGTGGCACGCGCACGTACTTGTCGCTGTCAGCGAAGGTGACGCTGACCATGTCAGCCTGGTCGAGTGCCTCAGCCGCAGCTTCGGCGTGCTCGATAACGTCTTCCGCAACCGCCGCCGGTGTCGAGCCGAACGACTCCTCGTGGTAGTGAGCCATGTCGAACCCCGCGTTGCCCAGGATCTGTCTGATCGCACGCATGTAGGGGGTTGGGCCGCAGCAAAACACTTCGAAATTCATAAAGTCCGGCGCGATCAACTCCAGCATCTGCTGGTTCAAATAGCCCCTATAGCCGACCCAGGGTTGGCCGGGCTCCTGCCGCTCACAGATGACATGCACATTGAAGCTGTCGATGCGCGAGCACATGTGGTCGAGCTCGCGACTGTAGATAACATCCTGGGGAGTGCGGGCGCTGTGGATAAAGCAGGCATTAACATTGGCATTGGTATCGAAAAACCAGCGCGCCATCGACATCACCGGCGTTATGCCAACACCACCGGAGAGCATCAGGATATTCTCGGTGGGGTAATCGATAGCATTGAAGTCGCCAATCGGTCCGTGCACTGCAAGCTCAAAACCTTCAACGAGGTTATCGTGGAGCCAGTTAGACACTTTGCCGCCGGGTATGCGCTTTACCGTAATCGAGAAACTGTAAGGCACCGATGGAGAGCTGGAAATGCTATAGGAGCGCATGATTTGCTCCCCGTCGATTTCTAGCTCCAACGTGACGAACTGACCGGGCTTGAAGTAGAACAGAATCGGCTGTTCCGCAACAAAACAGAACGTGCGCACATCCCGGGTTTCCTGGACCGCCTGGGTGCAGCGCACCACGTGGCGGCCATTGCTCCAGGTCTGCGTGTTAACGGGATTGAGAAACTGCGTAGTCATAGAATCTCTCTCGTCTGAACGGCCTGCAGGCGACGACAACTCAAGCCAGGTATCGCCATCACTCTATGCACTGATGCATGTTCCACCGACGCATGGTCAACGAGATGATTTTCGCCGTCTGCCCTTGGCACGACTTGTCTATATACGACACTGGCGTATCTGGAACTGCCATTACGACCCCGACACCGGATGTCGTCGTCAGCGCTGTGCATGTCGTGAATAGACAACTCTATTTTCCGAACCTGGTCCACACTCTGTCGATCGTCAGATGGCATCTGTTACGATCATTCACGCCATGAGGAGAGAAAGCGATGGACCGTGATTTTACCGCAGGTTTTGACCACCCAATGAATGATCCACGCAGAGTAATGGCTGAGATGCTGCAAAGCAGGCGCCAGAATTTCTCCTTACCACAAGCCTTCTACAACGACGCGAGCATGTTCAAACTCGACATCGAAGAGATATTCGAGAAGGAGTGGATTTTCGCCGGAATGACGTGCGAAATCCCAACCAGAGGCAGCTACATAACAGTCGAGGTGGGCAGTAACTCCGTGATCGTGATGCGCGACAACACAGGCGCTGTGCAAGGATTTCACAACGTCTGTCGCCATCGTGGTTCACGCCTGTGCAGTAAGGCTAAGGGCAAAGTTGCCAAGCTGGTGTGCCCCTACCACCAATGGACCTACGAGCTCGATGGGCGCCTGTTGTACGCAGGCAACAATATGGGCAACACTTTCGACCCGTCCGACTACAGCCTGAAACCCGTGCAGGTCAAAACCGGCGGCGGTTTCATCCTGATCTGTCTGGCCGAAGAGCCACCCGCCGTTGATGACCTTATCTTCACGCTGGGTGAATACCTCGAGCCCTACGACATGGAAAACGTCAAGGTCGCCGCCGAATCGACGCTGGTTGAACAGGCTAACTGGAAGCTGGTGGTTGAAAACAATCGCGAGTGCTATCACTGCAACGGGGCGCACCCCGAATTACTGAACAGCCTGCAGGAATTCGATGACACCGAGGATCCCCGCGCCACACCCGAGTACAAGGCACTGGTCGCGCGCAAGCAGGCCGAATGGAGTGCCCAGAATATACCCTGGCAACTGCGGCGTTTCGGTCAGCGCAGCCGCCTTACCAGAACCCCCCTATTGGAGGGTACGGTCGCCATGACAATGGACGGCAAACCTGCTTGCACCAAACTGATGGGCCGAATCCAGAATCCTGACATGGGCTCGCTGCGTATATTTCACCTGCCCAATTCCTGGAACCACTTCATGGGAGATCACGCGGTGGTGTTTCGCGTGTTGCCGCTTGGGCCCCAGCACACCGTGGTCACCACCAAATGGCTGGTACATAAGGACGCCGTCGAAGGCGTCGACTACGATCTGGCCCACATGCGTCGGGTCTGGGACGCAACCAACGACCAAGATCGGCGCCTGGTGGAGGAAAACCAGCTTGGTATCAACTCCAAAGCCTACCAGCCAGGCCCCTATTCAGAGACTTACGAATACGGCGTCATCGACTTCCTGCAATGGTATAGCGAACAGATGCTCAGCAACCTGGGTTACGGCCAGGATCATTTGCGTATCGTCGGGAAATAAAAGCGTCAGCTTGGCAGTACCCCTTCCTCTTTCAGCAGCGCCTGAATGGCTTCAGCCCCGATCTCGGGACTGAAGCCGGTCAACACTTTACCGCCGCCGCCCTGCGTCTTTAACGCTGCCGCCTTGAAACGGTCCCGCGCCGACGACGCGGTGATGATCTTCAATCGTCTGGGTCGCTTGCGCGCCGGTGTGGTAAGCCATCCGGCCCGCGCTTCGTCAGGCATAGACGCGGCAGCGGACACCGCAAGCCCGCCCCTGCGTGCCGGACCAAAAGCCGAGGCACGCGCGCCGGGCGCCGCGCTATCGACCGTTACGATTGCAGGAAGCCGCACCGAGAGCCGACGTCGCTGGCCGCGCGGGAGAGCCTGCAACAACGTCGCGACGCCGTCGCTTACGCTTTCTACCTGTGCCACACCACTAACAATGGGCCAGCCCAGCCACTCGGCCAGCAGATAGGGAAGCATTCCCGAACCTTCACCGGTTTCGGCCCGCATGCCGCACAGTACCAGCTCTGGCGACAGCTCACGCAGCGCGTTAACCAGCGCCGGCAACACATCGGCGCCAGTGGCCTGTTCTATCACCGCCAATTGATCCGCGGTGTTTTCGCCAGTTTCGGATACGCCGACCATACCCAGATAGCCACGCAACGCCAGCTCGTTTTCGGCATCGTTTTGTCCAGCGTGCAGCAGCGCTGTGCGGGCGCCGGCAATAGAAAGTGCCAGCTCGTACGCACGAGCATCCTGGTCGGCGCGGCGCGTGCGCCCTGTCAGCGGATGGCGCCCGACCGAGACCAACACGGCAATACCGAGCCGGTCGGCAGACGCCGATTCCACAAGAACGTCAGGCGGCATCCGCTTTCTCCTCGATCCGTTGCTGCAGCGCCACCAGAGCCGCCAGAATTTCGTCAGCGTCGCCGATCACGGTGAGGTCGGCGCGTTTGTTCATATCGCAGTCCGGGTCGAGGTTGATCGAAACGACCTTGTCGCAGCTCTTTATACCCTGCAGATGCTGGATGGCGCCGGAAATACCAACCGCGAGGTACACCCGCGCAGTGACCCATGTACCGCTAGCGCCAACCTGGCGGTCGCGCGCCATGAAACCGTCATCCACCGCAACGCGCGAGGCACCTTCGGTCGCCCCCAAAGCTGCCGCGGCGTTGTGAAATCCGGCCCAGTCGCTTACGCCACGACCGGCGGCCAGAATAAACTCCGCTTCGTCTAACGCGACCGTCGCGGGGTCGACGGCCACGGCGCCGAGGTCCTGAATGCGCCCGGGCATCCGTGACAATGGCTCCGGCAGAGTTATCTGTCGAGCCGCGTGGCGAGTCATGGCCACGGGCTCAGCGCACTCGGCCAGCGCCAACACCAACCCTGGTAGCGGCCGGTTTATGTCCGTGCTGCCCGCAGCACCAAGCCCGTTGCAGCGCTTTCCGTTTGCATCCTGGTTAATCTGCCAAACCTGTGTCGCCGGGCGTTCGGACAATCTCGCCGCCAACCGGCGGCCCAGATCGGCGCCACCCATTGGCGAATCCGGCAACAGCCAATGGCACGGCAAGAGCTCGCGCTCGACGTCAACCAACACGGCCAGACGTGCCTCGGGGCTATACTCGGTGTGAGACGTGGCGCCTAAGCCAAAGGATCGATCGGCAGGGTGTTGTAGAGCGTGCAGCAGCCGGTCGACACCGGCAGTCCCGAAGCCATTCTCCCGAATGGCGCCAAAGACTATGGCCAACACAGCGCCGGGCACGGCCGGGTCCGCATCGGCCAATTGCCGGGCCAAACCGAGCAGGTCCCGGTCATGGGCAGAGAGCCGCCCACCGGGAAGATCAGGCACCACTGCAATCAGAAAAGCCGGGGTCTCGATCTCAACGGTGGTACGCCGATCGGCCGCCACTGGCTGGCGTTCAGTTCGCAAGTTCAGACTCGTATCTGTCTGGGCGCCGCTGCGGTCGATCCGCTTGATGCCGTTGGGGCCACTAAATCCCACTCGATGCGGGTTACGCCGCGCCAGCCCATTGGGGCCAGCCCAGAGCGACGGCCCAACCCGGCTTGTGCCATGCATCTCCGCAAGCACTGCATTGTGGTCCGGGTGCAGGCGATTGCGCGCGATCCGCTCCTTGCGTGAGTCGCGACGCGGAACAGAATCTGTGCCGTTATGCATCAGCGAGTAGCTCCCCGGCTGGCGATGGCTGACCGGCCTTGTCTTTCCGGCCGGATTGATCTTTCTGCGCCGAGGGCACCAGGCAGTCGGCCACGAGTTCGGCAATGTCACGTACCTCCGGCCTCGGTTCTACCACCCCCTCCAGCATCGCGGTACATTGCGGGCAACCGACGGCTACCACACTCACGCCGGTTTCACGGATGTCATCCATGCGCATGTCGGGGATCCGGCGTTTACCGGGAATGTCGATGATCGCCGCACCCCCACCGCCGCCGCAGCAGCGTGAACGAGAGCCGCTGCGCTGCATTTCCACCAGTTCCATACCAAGGGCCTTGAGCACGTTGCGCGGCGCCTCGTACTCACCGTTGTAACGCCCCAGGTAACAGGGATCGTGATAGGTGACCTTGTCGCCTTTCCACGGGGAAATCTCCATGCGGCCTTCGGCGAGCAATTCAGCAATATAGGTGCTGTGATGAACAACCTGATAGCTGCCGCCCAATTCGGGATACTCGTTTTTGAGTACATGGAGACTGTGGGGATCGCAGGTGAGGATGCAGCCAAAGCCATACTGGGACAATGTTGCAATGTTACGCCTCGCAAGGCTCTGGAAGGTTGCTTCGTCGCCAAGGCGGCGAGCGAGATCACCGCTATCGCGCTCGTCATTACCGAGAACTGCGAAATCGACGTCGGCGGCGCGCAGTATGCTGACCAGCGCACGCAGTGTTCTCTGGTTACGCTGATCGAAGGCGCCATCGCCAATCCACAGCAAGACCTTCGCGTCGCGCACGTCGGCCATTAACGGCAGGTTGAGGTCCGCGGCCCAGTGCATGCGCGAATCGGGGGCGAAGCCACTGGGATTGTCGGTCGCAATCAGGTTTTCGATAACCTCGACGCCCCGTCTGGGTGTAACGCCCAACTCCAGAGTGATGTGGCGGCGCATGTCGACAATGGCGTCAACATGCTCGATCATCATCGGACATTCCTCGACACACGCTCTACAGGTGGTGCAAGACCACAGAGTCTCGGCGCTGACCAAGGCATTGCCTTCTCTTCCGACGATCGGCTCATCCAGTGCGCCATGGTGCTCGCCCACCGGCTTGCCGGGGTGCGGAGACCCGTGATAACCGGCATCGCTGCCCCCGACCAGCCCGATCACCATGTCCTGTATCAGTTTTTTCGGGTTGAGGGGCTGGCCCGCAGCAAACGCCGGGCAGACCGCTTCGCAACGCCCGCATTGAACGCAGGCATCGAACCCCAGTAGCTGGTTCCAGGTGAAATCTGCTGGTTTTCCTGCGCCCAGCGGCGCCTGCGGGTCGGCGAGATCGAGCGCTTTCAGACCGGTGGAACGACCGCCTCCGAAGCGTTCCGGCCGGCGATGGAACGCCAGATGCAGCACACCAGCGAAGGCGTGTTTCATCGGCCCACCCCAAGTCATACCCAAAAACATTTCGGCCAGGCCCCAGGCCACCACAACCGCGAGAAGCACGGCCAGTACCCAACCGCCGATGGCAGCAGGTACAACACCCGCGGCCGGCAGAGTAACAACGAAAACCCCCAACGAGAACGCAACCAGGCTTTTGGGCAGACGCATCCAGGGCCCTTTCGAGAGCCGAGCGGGCGGATTGCGTCGGCGCAAGGCCACAAACACGCTGCCAACAAACATGCATAGCGTGGCCGCCAGCAGAGGCCACGTCAGCCAGGCGCTGCCCAGGCCCAGACCGTGCACCGCAATCGCGACTGGCGCCGCAAGGGCAAACCCACCTGCCGTCGCCACGTGGGTGCGGGAAATGTACTTGTCACGCTCCACCACGCTGTGAAGGTCGACAAGGTAGCGCCGGGGCACCGCCGCCAGCCCACTGAAAAAACCAACGTCCGAAGGACGCCCCTGTCGCCACAAGTGAACCCGGCGGGCCGCCCCTATGAACGCCAACACCAGCGCCGTGAAGATCAGGATGGGTAGGATAATTTCAAGCATGGTGGTTCTCCTGTGACCTGCGTGAGCGGCTGCCCGACAACCGCGTCAGAAGTCCTTGCACAGCCTCAGCGCATCGTAAATGGCGGCGTGGGTGTTGCGTGGCGCGTTGCAGTCACCCAGGCGAAACAGCAGAAAATCGCTGCCGTTGCCACTCAGCGTGTTCAGGCATGGCTGCGGCCTGATTTCAAACAACGCCTCAAGGTCGATCTGACCCTTGTTCAACGAGCGCGGCTTGAGCGCGTAGTACAGCGCTTCATCGGGTCGTACGCCGTTTTCAACCACCACCTGATCGACTACCCGCTCTTCCTGAACGCCGGTGTATTCGTTTTCGAGTACCGCCACCAGCTTGTCGCCTTCGCGATAGACCTTCTGCAGCATCAGGTCGGAGGTCATGATCACCTCCTTGGCGTACAGGCTACGATAGTAGGTTGGGAAGCTGGTGCCACCAACGGCCGCGCCGGGCTTGATGTCGTCGGTCACGATCTCGACCTGGGCACCTTTCTCAGAGAGGAAATCGGCCGCCGATACGCCGGGGAATTCACAGATTGTGTCGTACACCAGCACGTTCTTGGCGGGCGCGACAACGCCATTGAGGATGTCCCAGGTACTGACGACGAGGCCTTCTTCGGCACCCCATTCGGGCACCTGCGACAGGAAAGGCGTACCGCCGGTTGCGACGATCACAATGTCTGGACGCATGTCGAGCACGCTTTCGTCCGCTCGTACGCCGAGACATACTTCGACGTTGAGGCGGGCCAGTTCAAGCTGAAACCAGCGGGTGATACCGGCAATCTGATCGCGCTGCGGCGCCTTGGACGCTATGGTGATCTGTCCGCCGAGTGCAGGGTTCGCCTCGTACAACGTCACAGCATGACCCCGCTCGGCAGCCACCCGCGCTGCCTCCATACCGGCAGGACCGCCACCCACGACCACCACCTTGCGCCGGGAACCCGCACTCTTTGCGATGATATGTGGCAGGCCCTTGTATTCACGCGAGGTTGCCGCATTCTGGATGCACAGCACATCCAGCCCCTGGTACTGCCGATCGATACAATAATTGGCGCCCACGCACTGCTTGATCTGGTCTATCTGCCCCAGTTTGATTTTATTGACGATGTGCGGGTCGGCAATCTGCGCCCGCGTCATCCCCACCAGATCAACATAGCCGGCTTCCAGTATGCGCTGCGCCTGGTTCGGATCTTTGATGTTCTGGGCATGGATCACCGGCACATTGACCACGGTTTTAATGCCCGCCGCCAGATGCAGAAACGGCTCGGGCGGGTAGGACATATTTGGAATCACGTTCGCCAGCGAGTTATGGGTGTCGCAACCGGAGCCGACCACACCGAAATAGTCGACCATGCCGGTCGCGTCGTAATAGGCCGCGATCTGCTTCATATCGTCATGACTGAGCCCATCGGGATGGAACTCGTCGCCGCTGATGCGCAGACCGACTATGAAATCATCACCGACTTCAGCGCGAACCGCCTTTAGAACCTCCAGACCAAAACGCATGCGATCTTCGAAGGTCTTGCCCCACTTGTCGGTGCGCTTGTTAACACGTGGGCTCCAGAACTGATCGATCAGGTGCTGGTGCACGGCCGATAGTTCAACGCCGTCCAGGCCGCCAGCCTTGGCCCGTTGCGCCGCCTGAACGAAATTACCGATAATGCGCCAGATCTCTTCTTCTTCGATGGTCTTGCAGGTCGCGCGATGGACCGGTTCACGTATACCCGATGGTGACACGAGCGAGGGCCAGTCGAAACCATCCCAGCGGGACCTGCGGCCCATATGAGTGATTTGAATCAGGATCTTGCCGCCATGCTTGTGCACGGCGTCCGCCAGGTTCTGGAAGTGGGGAATGATGCGATCGGTGGCCAAATTTACCGAGCTCCACCAGTTATGGGGACTGTCGATGGACACGACCGACGAGCCCCCGCAAATGCACAGACCGCAGCCGCCTTTGGCTTTCTCTTCGTAATAGCGCACGTAGCGCTCGGTGGTCATGCCGCCATCGGTTGCATAAACCTCGGCGTGGGCGGTACTCACCACACGGTTGCGGATAGTCTGGGTGCCAATCTGGATGGGCTTGAACAACGCCTCGAAAGCCATGGGGAAGTCCTTAACTCAGGGGCTGAACGATGAATATGCCGTGATCGCAGGCAGGCTCCGCCGCGCTCTGGACCTGTTCAGCGCAGGTCCGCAGCGAATGCCCTCGCGCTTGCTGAATCTGGTCCATTGCGCCAGCAAACCAGCCGGTGAACATATAGTCGACCTTGCGGTCTACTTTTCCGTAGACGTACACAAAGGCACTGTGGTCAAGGCGGACGCGTGCGACCCCCTGCTCAAGATCGAACATCTCTATGGTGAACAGGCCCCATCCACGCTGCGAAAGGCGCAGCATGTAATGCTCAAACACGGCTGCGCCTTCCAGACCGTGCAATTCAGCCTCCTTTTCACACCAGTGCCATGCCGATGTGTATCCAGCGTGGTAGAGAATTTCGGCATAACGCACAGCGCCTATTTCGTGCTCGATTGCCATGTGATTATTGACAAAGAAGTGGCGCGGAACGTAAAGCATAGGCAACGCGTCGGTTGTCCAGACGCCGGTTTCCTTATCAACCTCGATAGGCAGTTTTGGTGCCATTGTCGTCATGGTCACTTCCCTCGCATCATTTTCCACCACCGGTAATTTTCAGGATCGTTACCGACGCCATAACAGGACGTTAGCCCTGAAAAGCTAACTCGGCATCACTCGCCGCGACGACCTGTTCGGACACTAGTCCAGCGCCAGACTCCTGCGTTTGACTGTGTTCCGTGCCCCAGACGTCGCCAAGAACCCGCAGCCAGTTTTCGCCCATGATCTTGCGAACCTGAGGTTCGGAAAATCCGTTTTTGAGCAGCGCCTCAGTGAGATTGGGAAACTCCCCCACGGTGCGTATGCCCAGCGGGTTCACAATCTTGCCGAATTCGGTCAGGGAGCGGGCATAGCCTTTATCGTGGGTGAGCATGTCGAAGAATTCGGGGCCATGGCCCTGGGTGAAATCGGTGCCGATACCAATGGCGTCTTCGCCGACGATGTTCATGATGTAGCCAATCGCTTCGCAGTAATCGTCAACGGTGGAATCGATGCCCTTCTTCAGAAAGGGCGCGAACATGGTCACGCCGACGAAACCGCCACGGTCGGCAATGAACTTGAGCTGCTCGTCGGTCTTGTTGCGCGGATGCTGTTTCAGGCCGGCCGGCAGACAATGGGAATAACAAACGGGTTTTTTCGACTCGAGGATGACTTCTTCAGACGTGACCGCCCCGACGTGAGACAGATCGCACATAATGCCCACCCGGTTCATCTCGGCAATCACCTCGCGGCCAAATCCGGACAAGCCGCCATCGCGCTCGTAACAACCGGTACCGATCAGGTTCTGGGTGTTGTAGCACATCTGCACGATACCCACCCCGAGGCGCTTGAATATCTCGACGTAGCCGAGCTGGTCTTCGAAGGCGTGTGCGTTCTGAAAGCCGAGGATGATGCCGGTCCTGCCTTCGCGCTTGGCCTGCCGAATATCCTCGGTGGTATGAACCTGGCGCACCAGGTCAGCGCTGTCACGCATGAGCTGATTCACCATGACGATGTTGTCAATCGTCCCCTGAAAATCTTCCCACACTGATACCGTGCAGTTGGCGGCGGTCAGCCCACCCTTACGCATATCCTCAAAGAGCGCACGGCTCCATTTCGCGATGATCAAACCATCGATAATGATGGCATTGCTGTGCAAATCGGCAGTGGAGTGCAGGTTGATGAGGGACATTGTCGGCTCCAGACATTAGACGTTACAGCCGCAGCATAGCGTCCTCCCTATCTGCCAAATTGACTGATTGCGACCGAAAGAATCCCAAAAACGTCATGCGCGAATCAGCGCCCAACTGAACCGGCGGGATTACAACCGCTCTTCATAGCTTGCCATGTTGCTTGCAGCAGACATGGGCGTTAGCCTGATGTTCTGGCGCGTGGCTAAGTCTATTAGGCATCATACCGAGTGGTGGGACGACTGACGCCACAGGCCGCTGCAATCCGGCAGTTGATCAGCCCTTGCTCCCATTTCAGGCGAAGAACTTCTTTGACCTTGCGCGTGGATAACCTCTCCGCAGGCATTTGGTCTTCTCCGGATGAAAAGCCTCAGAGTACCGTTAAGTTATCCTGTGCCGAACGGTTTCGATGGGGTGAGTCAGGCAACCTGCCGGGGTGGCAGCTTTCGCGTGGAATGGGTTGCAGGCTTCGCCTGAAATCAGTGGCCAGAACCCTCGGCGAAAATGCGACACTTTAGACCAGACGATTTTTAGAGTCGCTTAGCCCTGCATTTCAGCAAATTCATCGAGAAGTAGCGATTTAGGTAGAACTCAAATTGGGCAAAGTTCGACACCAGAAACCGGACAATCGTGTGCCCACAAGTGGCGTAAAACGTGTAAATATCTGTGCTAGAAAGGTTTTAACCTTTTTAGCACAGCGGTCATAAGCTGTTGAAAAACACACTTTATGCCGACTAACATCTCATCTCACCGTGTGAAATTACCGCCCTCCGAAGGCAGTGATCACAGGTTCGAATCCTGTCATCTCAACCGGCTCCTGCTCACTCAACTGGTCTGTCAGCGCGTACGATTCATCTCGTCCGACATCAAGAGAGCGGTGGTTTTTTTAGTATCGACTTCTCCCGTTCCAGCCGCTCACAACGGGCTTTCAATTCCTGAATTCGCTGCTGCTCCAGGGTCAAAGCTTTGGATTTTGGGGTAATGCCGCCACGCTCCTCAGAGAGCTGCATTACCCATCGCCTCAAGGCATTTTCGCCGACATCCAAAGAGCGGCTGGCTTCGGCAATAGAGTACCCTTGGTCAAGCACCAGACAGGCGGCTTCCTGCTTGAACTCCGGCGTAAAAGATCGTCGTTTCCTAGT
This sequence comes from Marinobacter psychrophilus, assembly GCF_001043175.1. Lineage (NCBI taxonomy): Bacteria > Pseudomonadati > Pseudomonadota > Gammaproteobacteria > Pseudomonadales > Marinobacteraceae > Marinobacter > Marinobacter psychrophilus. Next base: position 458,877 of record NZ_CP011494.1, on the reverse strand, counting down.
CATCAGACACCACGCTTATGGCGGCAATATTACCACCTAAGTTGGTGTCCGGAATCATTGAACCACTACAGATCCTCTCTTTATAACCCAAAAAGGAGGCCCCTACTCTCCTGACACGCTACAAGAGCACTTAGCGTTGATGAAGGGACAGTGGACAGGTATTGAGCGAGCTAGTTCCCACAGCGGAAGGCGAACTTTGATGACGAACATAATTCATGAGCAGAAAAAGTCGGTTAAGGTTGCTCAGAAAATCGCCGGTCATGTTTCAGCTTCCACGACGTTGATCTATGACGAACCTCCTGAGGAGTCACTCAAGGATGCCTTAACAGCGGCTGGATATAGTTATATCCCTACCACAAGAGCTTGAGCCTTTGCAGGAATTCAAAGATGCCGTGAAGCGCTATGAGGGGCACTTTGAAGGATGCTGAAATGATCTACGTGAAGGTGAGGCGCGCTGGTGTGTGCAACCACCATGAACGATTTCATAATCCAAGAATGCGACATTACTGGCGTAAAGCGGCTTGAACATCATTAAAACGTCGTACCCAAGGCTTTGCCTCTGTCAAAGTCGGTGACAGTTGCTCTAGTGTGGCCAGAGCTTCCTGGTAGCTCGTAAAACTGCCGTAGATAACGGAATACCAGGGCAAACCTCGACGCGAAGTACGCACATAACCGGCCGTGTGTTTTATCTGATGCCGCTCAATGTATTGCTTTACAGTCGCTTCCGAACCGGCCGCCATCAATTGAATAGTAAAAGAGTCAGAAGGTTGCTCTTGTGCCCACGATTCCGTCCGGAAATAATCTTGATCGTACCGCGCTGACTTCTCAGTATCCAAAGGACTTGAATGACTATCGCTTTGTCTGCCATCTAGCATTATTATAAAATTTATTCCGCTGATAAACGAGCCATCGCCCGAAACGGTAAGTTTGTGCCCGCCGGTATTTGTCAGCCCTAAACGTCGTAACTGCTGAGGTGAAATTCTTAGCCAATACTCACCCGCTACCACTTGAGGGACGATGTAAAAGCCGTCCCAGCCGCTTGTTGTTTCACCCACTACCTCATGCTGATCGTTTAACAGTTCCAACTCAAGGTCGCCTATCCCTCGCTCGACGCCATTCTCCAGCAAGTAGACAGTGCCATCAATTTCCGTAGTCAGCCTCACAGGGAATTCGAGCTTGGCCACGGTACCGGGCCGCGGCACCAGGTTGATCCCGTCAGGCTGAGGCGACCACTGGGGGTTCTCCAGCGTCGACATATCTACTCCGATGTCGACGTACTGTTTAACGGGCAGATGATTAATGTGAGCGACGCCCGCAGCGTTCGTCCGCGCCTTGTGCGGGCCACCGTTAACTGTGAAGCCGGCACCGGAAAGAGGCGGCTCATGTTCATCCATAACACCGTTATTGTTGTCATCCAGAAACATCTGTACCGAAGCGCCACCGCTATTGGCCATTGGCCGAGCGTCGAAAAGCCAGTCGTCCTGTCGCGGTTCTCGCCCCATGGCGACAAACAGCTGGACGCCGAGCGCAATCTCCCCCGTGTCGACATAGCTGGCATTAACACCCAGCCCATAACGGCCCAGACTCTTTGTAAAACCACCAGTATAACGGGTTTGCGGTGAAGCAAAGGTATGTGCCACTCCCAGTGTCATGCGGTAGCCTTCACCCAGCGGCTTGTTCGCCGTAAACGCCAACGCGGAAATATCGCTCTCAGCGCCCAGAGTGTAATTCAGTTGACTGCGTAAACTCATGTCGCGAACCCGGCGACTGATGCGCAGCGTGCCCAATGTACGTTCAGTATCACCGGATGCACGCCAGTTCAGCGTGTTGGTAAGGGCCGTACCGTAGGCATACGCGGATACCCGTGCGCTGACACCCGTGTTGGCAACGCCGGATTCCCGCTCGTCTCGCGTTGCCTCAACGGCCACCGGTAAACTTGAACGCTCCCCCACCGGAATGGAACCGCTAAGCCTAAGCTCATCCCGAGTGCGAATAGGGTCGCTATGGGCGGAAAACACGGCGCTGGCAAAATCGCTCAAGCGTGTGCGGCTCGCGTCCACCGCTACGCCGCCGACACGGGTTTGCATCCCGAGCTCGGCAAGCGAACCACCGCCCTCGGACTGGATAAAGTCGCCGCTGATGCTCATAGATTGCCAAAACGTGCGCAGCCCCAGAGTGGTGTACTGCTTTTCGGTATCATCTACCGGCGCCCGAATGAATCCAGCGGATGCCGAAAGGTAACGGGAAAGGCCAAGGTCGAATTGAGCAACGGACCGAGGCTGCCCTTCGTCGTCGCGATGTTCGGTAAGGCTGTACTGAAACTCGCCGGGGCGCACCATGGATTGGACCAGAGGGAAACTGTATTGTTCCACCCGGGTCTGCCCCAGAGGCCCGTTGAAGATCAACTGAAATTCATTGCGGCCGTAACTCAGGGGCTGATCCTCGAACCGATATCGGCCCTCAGAGTCGGCTAGTTGAAAGCCTACAAGGGCATCGTTGTAATAAAGCTCTACGTCCCAGCCAGGCGGCAGGTCTCCTTCAAAGACCTGCCGATCAAAGCTGGTAGGTTGCGTCAACGGGCGATTGCTCAACGTTACCCCTTCACCGCTACCGCCTCGAGTAACATTGTCGACGCTGGGCGCCGAGATACTGCCGAGTTGGAAAGACCGAGCCCGAAGCGGCCCGAGCAAGTCTCCACCGGGGTCGCGACGACCAAGCGCAACACGGACATCCGGCGTTGGGTCCTGTTTGTGGCTTGATAAATACAGGGACGACTCCATGCCCAGAAGATCGCCGGCAAGCAAGGCCGTATAACGCGCGTCGGTTTGGGTACTACCGTCGTTTTTGCGCAGTTCGGTGGCGAACGTCTGGTCAATAAAAGGCATGCTTAGTAACCGGTAAGGCTGCTCATAATGGGGATAATTCGGGTTTTCGTAGCCCCCTCGCACACCGGCCTGTTCACCCAGACGCTCACGTTTGAGTCGGGCCTGTAATGGCAGTACTTCGAGGGCATGAACGCGCAGAGACAGGCTAGAGCGGTTAATCTCAAGTTTCACCGGAAGCCAGCGTTCCAGCAGAGACTTGGCAATGTAAATATCATCCGGCTCCGTTAAAGCAAGGGCGGGATCAAAGCTTTCCGTCACTCCGGCGCGGGTAACGCGGGTCTCGTCCAGATTGAGGCTGAACCCTCGATCCTCGGTGAGAATATAGCCGCTGGCGGTTGCTTGCCCGGGCTGAGTTTTTATGGCGAGGGTGAGCAACCGGGCTAACGCGCCCAGAGGCAGCAGCGTATGCTCTCCCAGCTCATAGGCAGGGATAGCATTGGAAAGCACCGACTGATCCAGGCGGACTTCAAGCAGAAGAAATTCCCGCTCTGTACTCTGATATTGGGCAAAGAGATGCTGGGGATGCACAATCAACGCGAACATCAACGTTGCCGCCGCCCATAGGCGTGCCCTGGGGCGAATCAACGCGAAAACCATTTCAGGTAACACACATCAAGGCAGCTGCAGAACCGTCTCGACCAGCAGCGCGCCGCCGTCCTCCGCCTGTTCTCGATAGGTGACCCGCAGGGCTCCGTTGGTAAGTCGAGATCCGTTTAGCTGGCCCAGCGAAATGCTTGCGCGCCGTAAAGGGTTCGGTGTGTAGATGGCAACGCCGTTGGCTCGGGCAATCACCTGCTCGCTGCCGCTATACGGGGTAAAGCTGATGGTCAAATCGCCATAGACGGACTGGTTGCCACTTCGCTCCATAACAAACCCCAGAACCGGTGCTTTGTCAGCCGGCCGCCGCAGGTCGAGGTGCGTCAGTGCAACACTGGCGTCGGTGTTGCCATGACGCACAATCACTGGAATGGACGCGCCCACCAGTGCCGTCAGCGTGATGCCGATCTCGTTGTCGGCCGTGGCATTGCTGCTCTCAACGCTGGTTCTGCCCTCAGGATTGGGTTGCTTGGCGAAAAGCATGTGCGAGCGGTACTCGCCGGGTGCCAGATTGGCGGGTTTGCGGACCATAATCCGAACGGCCTGTCCGGCTCCGGGAGCTAGTGTCACTTGGCGGGGGGAGTACCTCAGCATGTCCTCGGCGAACTGTTCGCCAGGCAGTGGAACGTCTATCCCCGAAAATGCGCCAGTTTCGCTCATTCGGCGATTAACCAGGGAAATGCGATAGGTTGCGCTCTCGGTGCCATTATTGATCAGTTCAAGTTGCGCCGCGCGCTGGTTTCCTGCGAAGACGATCCTGGTCGGATATAACATCATCTCAGCCAAGGCATGGCTCACAGGTAATAAAAGGAGGAGGACGAACAGAGTGAGTCGGTGAAAGAAATTCATGGCTCTGTTTTTTTGGTTCAAGGCGTGTGGCATTGTTCGGGATCCTTATTAGCTTCATCCGGGCAAGCCGACGCGGGCGACTGCCGTTTAATTGTAGCTCACTGTCACGGAGAAGGTGCCGGAGTAGCTGCCGTGGGCTTGGTCGCTGCCCACATTGAGCGTTCCTCCAACCGATAGGGCCTGTGAGCCTCCGGCTCCCAGTTGCCCTTCCGCGCCTGAGGGGGTACTGAGAAAATTGTTGATGAACATATCGATACCCGAACCCTTCAAGCTGACGAAGTCATTACCGGGCAGTTGAATGGTATAGGTCGCGTTAGGGTCGCCACTGACCGTAAATTGTGCAGCGGTACCTTGGCTCGATGGTATCAGCACGACGCCGCCGCCGGCGTTGCGATTGCCATTGGTACTGACCGTCACGGAACCGCTGTTACCGGCCACAAAACTGCCAAAGGACAAGCTCTGGACATTGTCGATCGCAACGCTCGCTTGTGCCAAACTGGCGGGAACCACCATTGAAGCCAGGGCGACGCCGGCCAGTATTCTCGGCAAGCATGACGTCATTGCGGCGCTTCTTTTTGGAATGACCATACTCGTTGTCCGTCACGGTAACGCCGACATTGTTTCTGGCGGATCGGGTATCATCGGCGACATTTAACATCACGTCGCTGATAAAAGCATTTGGAGAGTATATCAAGATAATATCATTGACGTTGACGGGGCAATGACAACCGTACTGGCCGCAATATTGATGCTGTCTGCAAACGCATTGACACTGATAACGGCGATTGTCGTTATCAGTGTCAATTCAAGGGAGGCGCATCTAAAAAGTTGTTGATACCCCACCTTGAATTTCATCAACTTGGCACTCGTTTTTCTCGAGTGAAGCGGACGCTTAGTTGTACTCTACAGTCGCTGTCACGTCACCAGTATAATTAGCATCAGGTTGGTCTGACGCAACGGTCAACTTGCCACCCAAGTAAATGGACTGGGCGCCGGAACCGCTCAGCGTACCGGTTCCGACTTCATCGGTTGTTGCGCCGGCAGCGGTAAGGTCACTGATGTTGCTCAACGCCATAGTAGAAGTACCAGCGTCATCGCCAGTAAGCTGAGAATCGCCGGACCAAGTAATACCATAGGTCGAGTTGTCATCACCTGTAACGTCGAATTTGGCGGCAGTTGGAGTGGAGCCTGAGATAGACAGAATAGGCCCGGTTGTTGTTCGGGCACCATCGGTTGCAACGGTCACTGTGCCACCGGCGCCAGGCGCAAACTTACCGAAAACCAGATCAGCCGATTTTGTGATCTCAATTGGTACGATTACGGTGGCGCTTGAATTGCTCGAAGCTGCTTTGGCTGCGAAGCTGTTAGACGCACCAAATGCCCCGACCGCAACGACCGAAGCCAGCGCAGCAAAACGAAAAGTTCTGTTAAAGAAAATGGATGAGTTCATTAAAATTCCCCTATTAAGCATACCGCCGGATTGACGGTTAACAACTGCTTGGTTTAATACCAGTCGGGGGGGTCCGAAAACACAATCTTGGTGCGGCGGATACAGTAAGACTGCATCCAAAATAAACACATAAATGCTGGCGGTCCCGCTGTCATAGGACGGTTTAGTCCGTTAGACCGGTAACTTTGAGTCCCCGCCTTTCGACGGGTTTACTTTTTCTACTTTCTTAGCGTAATTGAAGCTTGGCACTCGCTTTTGTCGAGCACGGCGGCCGCTTAGTTGTACTCTACAGTCGCTGTCACGTCGCCAGTATAATTACCGTCAGCTTGGGTTGCACCAACGGTCAACTCTCCACCCAGATAGATGGACTGGGCGCCGGAACCGCTCAGCGTACCGCTTGAGACTTCACCGGTTGTTGCGCCGGCAGCGGTAAGGTCACTGATCTTGCTTAAAGCCATAGTCTCCGAAGAACCGGAGTCAGTCAGCACGGCAGCGCCGGACCAAGTAATACCGTAGGTCGAGTCGTTATCACCTATGACGTCGAATTTGGCGGCGGTTGGAGTGGCACCTGAGACAGACAGAATAGGCCCGGTTGTTGTTCGGGCACCATCGGTGGCAACAGTCACTTCGCCACCGGCGCCAGGCGCAAACTTACCGAAAATCAGATCCGTCGTTTTTGAGATCTCAATTGGTACGATTACGGTGGCGCTTGAATTGCTTGAAGCTGCTTTGGCTGCGAAGCTGTTAGACGCACCAAATGCCCCGATCGCAACGACCGAAGCCATCGCAGCAAAACGAAAAGTTCTGTTAAAGAAAATGGATGAGTTCATTAAAATTCCCCTATTAAGCATACCGCCGGATTGACGGTTAACAACTGCTTGGTTTAATACCAGTCGGGGGGGTCCGAAAACACAATCTTGGTGCGGCGGACACAATAAAACTGCATCCGAAAAAACACATAAATGTTGGCGGTCCCGCTGTCATAGGACGGTTTAGTCCGTTAGACCGGTAACTTTGCGTCCCCGCCTTTCGACGGGTTTACCTTTTCTACAATTTGACACTAACTGAGATTTGCTTTTTTAGTAAATAAGCAAAGTCACGTACCTGTCCAAATACTGCAGGACAGCCCTTCACTACTCTGGTTCAGCATAGAAAGCACAACGTTGTCAGCGATTCTTGAGGCCAAACGTTACGCAGAAACCTCGCCAAACCCCATATATCTAGGGTTTGGTGTATAGATTGCAACGCCGTTGGCGCGGGTAATCACCTGCTCGCTACCGCTATGCGGAGTAAGGCTGATGGTCAAATAGCCATAAACGGACTGGTTGCCACTTCGCTCCACAACAAACGCCAGAACCGGTGCTTTGTCAGCCGGCAGCCGCAGGTCGAGATGCATCAGCGCAATCATCCGATTGGCACTCGCTTTTCTCGAGTTAGGCGGACGTTTAGTTGTACTCTACAGTCGCTGTCACGTCGCCAATATAAGTACCATTAGCCTGGCCTGAAGTAACGGACAGCTCGCCACCCAGGTAGATGGACTGGGCGCCGCCAGCGCCCAGCTCACCGCTTGTAACTTCACCGTTTGTTACACCGGCAGCGGTAAGGTCACTTATCTTGCTCAAAGCCATAGTCTCCGAAGAAACGGAGTCAGTCAGCATGGCAGCACCAGACCAAGTAATACCATAGGTCGCGCTGTTATCACCCGTGACGTCGAATTTGGCGGCGGCTGGAGTGGAACCTGCGGAAGACAGAATAGGCCCGCTTGCTGTTCGGACACCATCGGTGGCAACGGTCACGTCGCCACCGGCGCCAGGCGCAAATTTACCGAAATTCAGATCCGCCGAGTTTGTGATTGCGATTGGTACGATTACGGTGGCGCTCGAATTGCTTGTAGCGCCGGCAGCGAAACTGCTAGGCGCCCCAAATGCCCAGAGCGTAAAAGCCGAAGCCAGCGCAGCACGTCGAAAAGTTTTGTTAAGGAAAATAGATGAGTTCATGGTGATTTCCCTGTAAGCATGCCGCCGGATTATGACGATTAGCAATTGCTTGATTTAATACCCGTCGGGGAGGATTCGAACACACAACGGTGAAGGCGGATGCAGCGAACACATACTCGGAAGACATACATGAAATGTAGGCGTTCCCGCTGTCATAGAGCTGTTAAGTCCGCTCGAACGGTAACTTTGCGTTATTACTTTTCGACAGGTTCACTTTTTTATAATTTTTAAGGTAGCTAAGATCTGCTTTCCTCGCAAGTAGGTGAAGTCGTACGCCTGTCAGATACTGCAGAATGACCCTCTGGCCTGCTGGTTAGACAAATAGATTAGGGAATGATGATGACTGCCCAGCTTAAAGGCACAAGAAATCGTCAGGAATCTGCCAAAGTTGGAAGTGGCTTAAGGGTAAACTCAGAAAACCGCGAATGGAATTTTGTAGTGGCCAACGAATTCCGAACAGCACTCCAGTCACCCCGTAATCTGTGCGAAGCACGACAAAATTAACTAAGCTGCACAGTCTTCTAGCGAGTTTGTTCAAGTAGTCAACGAGGTGAGGCTGGGCAGCTTCCAAGTGCAACACTCGGTCTAATGAACGTTTGATATGCACCATATAGGTCACCCATTTCAATGCTATAGTAGAATATCTATCTCTGAGCCAAACCATTACACAGAAGCATAAAAAAATCATGTTAAGCCTGCCAAATCAGTTCCTCGGGTGCACTTGTTTGAACATCTCACTACGGTTTCGCTGGAGCAGCTTTCCGCTTCTAGCCCCACAGCAGAACGGACTGCAGCACCATGAGTGACATTGAATTTTCTGTGCTGAAAGCGCAGCAGGAAATCCATGAATTGATCGCACAGCAACGCCCGCTGGAACAGACCCTGGACGCGATAGCTGTCTGGGCCGATAGTATGATGCCCGGTGCGCTGGTTTCCATCATGCGGTTTAACCCGGACACCAAGAATCTAAGCCTAATGCCCACCAGCCGGTTTTCTGATGATTTTTTCCGGGCCATGCAGGACATTCCAGTGGCTGAGAACATGGGCACTTGCGGCACGGCGGCCTTCACCAAAAACCTGGTTATTACTGAAAATATTCAGAAAGATCGCTGCTGGGACGGTTACCGTGACATTGCTGAGGCAGAGGGAGTGATTGCCTGCTGGTCAATGCCAATTCTAACCTCGAAGAAGGAGCTCCTGGGCACCTTCGCCACCTACTATTCTGCACCCGCTAGCCCGACCGCAGAAGCTCAGCGCAATCTAGCCCGGGGCGCTTCCCTCACCGCACTGGCCATTCTCCGCCACCGGGATACGGAAGACTTTTACGTCCTCTCCGAGCAGCATCAAGCCCTGTTCGATAACCATCCTTATGGAATGTGCCTCTTTGATATGGGTGGCCACTTCCAGAGCTGTAACACGGCTATGGAAGGCATTACCGGCTATACGGCAGATCGCTTGTATGGCCTACACTTCAATCACTTTGTTGAACTTGAGCACCGCGCACTATCCCAGAAGGCGTTTGACAGAGCCCAAAACGGTGAGACCATCACCTACGAAACCATACGAAACCACGCAGCTGGCCACCCCTACTTTCTGGAGATCACCAACTTTCCGGTCACCATTCAGGGTGAGATTGTTGGCGTCTACGGTATCTGCCGAGACATTACCGATAGCAAAGATCAGGATGCGGAAATGCGCCTGCTCAAACGTGGCATAGAAGCAAATCCCAGCGGTATCGTTATGGTAGACGCACTCCATCCAGAGATGCTGATGGTCTATGCCAACCCGGCGTTTTCAGAAATAACCGGTTATACCCACAGCGACATCGTTGGGCATAGCTGGCACGTTCTTAATGGCGAAAACACATCAGCGGAAGCCGTCGAAACCATAGAGCGCGGCTTGCGCCATCAAACCAAGATTAACGTTGAGCTGATTAACTATCGGAAAGACGGCACGACTTTTTGGAACCATCTCCGGGTCAGCCCCGTGTTTGACACGGAAGGCCTCTGCACTCACTTCATCAGCACCCTGCAAGATATTAGCCACCAAAAGGAGCAGCAAGCTCAGATTACCTTTCAGGCAACCTATGACCTGCTAACTGGCTTACCTAACGAGGCCTTGTTTAAAGCGACACTGCGTGACGCATTGACTGCGGATGATGGGCGTGTATCGTTGGCCGCCATGTATCTGGGCCTGGACGGGTTCAAACATATTAATGATGACCTAGGACGCCCTGTGGGCGACCAGGTACTCATCACCATTGCCCAGCGCCTGACAGATCTGATCGAGCCTGAGGCGACCGTTGCCCGACTGGATGGGGATGAGTTTGGCCTGTTGGTAGCCGGCTACACGAACCGAAACGAGGTCATCCAGCTGGCTAAGCGTATATTGGCTAACATTGCTCAGCCGATCGACGTGGATGGCCAGATGGTTCAAATCAGTGCCAGCATCGGGATTGCCTGTAACGGCGGGCCTCTGGCCGCCCCCTATGAACTGCTCCGATTTGCCGGCCTTGCCCTGGAGCGGGCTAAGCGGCAGGGCAGAAACACCTGGCAATGGTACAGTTATCAGAAAACCGAGCACCACCGGCTCAGCGTAAATACGAGGCATGACCTTCACGCCGCGCTGAAGGAAAACCAGTTTGAAATCCATTACCAGCCGCTGGTGGACGCCGTTACCGGACACATGCGCAGTGTGGAAGCTTTGGTGCGGTGGCATCATCCCACCCGGGGGATGGTCTCCCCCGGTGAATTCATTCCACTGGCCGAGCAAACCGGCCAGATAGTGCCCCTAGGCCTCTGGATTCTCGAGCAGGCCTGCGCAGAAATGGCAGACTTCAATGCCCATAGAGGGCAGGCATTGCCGGTTGCAGTCAACATATCATCACTGCAGTTTGTTCGTGACGGCTTCCTTGACGACGTCCGCCGGGTACTCAACGAAACCGGCCTGCCGCCGCAACTGCTGGAAATGGAAGTAACTGAAAGCGTCCTGCTGGACGGAGACAAGCCGGTGATCGAGCTGATGGAAACCCTGAAAACCCTGGGCGTACGCATGGTCCTGGATGATTTCGGGACTGGCTATTCCAGCCTGAGTTACCTTCAGGACCTGCCCGTTCACAAAGTGAAACTTGATCGCAGCTTTGTGGAGAAAATCGCAACAGATCACAAGGTGGCCGCCATCGTTGAGGCCGTGATCACCATGACTCATCACATGGATATGACCGTGGTTGCGGAAGGGGTAGAAACCCGGGAACAGCAGGAAGACCTGGCCCGCCGGCACTGCGATATCCTGCAGGGGTTTCTGTTTGCCCGGCCGATGCCTCTGGCCGAGTTGAAAAAACTGCCTGACCTCTTGCCGGTGAATCCCGCGGCATCATGAAGAGACTGAGTAAACGCCTGGCCCTGGCCACACTGATACCTGAGTTACTGATCACCTCGACATTGGTGCCGCTTTTCTGGTCGAACATTGAAGTCGGGTGGAGAGTGCCCGCATAACAGCCCAGGCGCTGCTGGGGGCCGAATATGATGTACTCCTGCAAGACCTGAAACGAGCCTGAATCACTCTTTGGCCATTGCAGAGTTTCCCTCTGTGGTGAAGTACCTCAGCAATGCGCAAGAAACCCAATTGCCCTATCAGGAACGCCTTCTAAAACAGAATCGGGGCCACTTGGGGGCGATCTTCAGCACCCTATTAAACCACTTCGGCCGCTATACCCGCCTGGCCCTAATTGACACAAACGGTGATGAACACTTCCTTACACAGAGTCCCACATCAGCAGCAGCTAATCCGGTCCATGCAGGTGCCTTGTACTTCCGGGATGCCATGACATTGAAGGCGCGTAATCTTTATGTCGCATCTCCCTACCTTCGGCCAGGAGCTGCCGGCCCGGAAATCACCACGGCTGTTGTGGACGTTACCGCGCCCGTGTTCGGGCAGGCTATGAGTTCCTCCAACCGGGGCGAAGCGCTTCTCGGTGACCACCTGATTTTTTCCCGTACCCATGACATCAGCACTCACCATTTCCGCAGCCAGAGCGGGCAAGCCCTTGGGCTGCTGGGCACCCAGGCCTCACCTACCTGCTGGCTGAAAACCCTTGGAGCGGGGCGTTAGTGGTGCTCGTTTATGTGCTGGCGATTGCCTTTGTTAGTGGCTGGGTACTGACCAATCACCACCAGCGAACTCTGAGGGCCTGTGCGCAGAAACTATTGCTGGAAACAATAGATTACGCCCGGGAACTCTTCGATCTCGTCGAACACGCGCCCTGTGGATACCACTCCCTTAACGAACACGGCGTGATCCTCAAGATCAACCGTACCGAGCTGCAGTGGCTGGGCTACAGCGCTGACGAACTCATTGGCAAACAGCTGTATCGTGAACTGGTTACCTCAGAAACCCGGGGCGCCTTTGATGAAGCTTTCCGGCGAATTCTGGAGGAAGGCCATGGGGGCTCAGTGGAGTGTGAACTGATGTGCCGTGATCGCAGCACCCTCCGGGTCGCGATCAAAGCCAACACCCAGACAAACTCCGATGGTTTTCAGTACAGCCGGGCCATGGTGTTCGACCTGACCGAACAAAAGAAGCTGGAAGACCTGTTAACCCGACAGGCCATGACCGACATGCTGACTGGGCTCGGTAACCGAAGGTGCCTGGAAAAATAGGCGGACATGGAAATGGCCAGGGCCCGGCGAAACGGCGAACCCTTGTGCCTGATCGCCATCGATCTAGACCGTTTCAAGCGCATTAACGACCTCTATGGTCACGATGTGGGTGATCTGGTTCTGCAAGACTTCGCGCAAACCGGACAAGAGCAGTTACGGGCTTGAGATTTACTGTGCCGGACGGGCGGCGAAGAATTCACCGCACTGCTTCCTGGCACCAATATAGAACAGGCTAGGAGGATTGCCGAACGCCAGCGCCAGGCATTAGAAACAACCCCCGTTGATATCGGACCCGATCTGGTTGACGGTGGGCAGCTGGCATACACTGCGTCACTTGGCGTGACGATTATCTATCCTGAAGAGAGTTCACTAAAACTGGCCATAAAACGCGCTGACCAACAGCTTTATAAGGCAAAGGTAATGGGGCGTAACCACGAAAACTCACTTGTTGATTGAGCGCCGACCAACAGAATTCCAGCCCAACGCAAGCTCAAGCCAATAACTGGTTTGTGGTACCGATAGATGGGAAGGGCGGTGATGACTTGGACAGTACATCCTCACCGCCTTGCTGCAACTGCTTTCGCCAGTCGAGAAGCTGGTTACTATAGAGGTTCTCGCGGCGCAGTAACTGACCCAACTCACCCAGATCTTCCAGCAATGGCCAGCTCAGACTGGCCTCGGCTAAACACCGAAGTTACTCGCTTGCCGTGGGGCGGCTGACGCCGCAGGTCGCCGCAATCTGTCGGTTGTTCTGCCCTTGCTCCCATTTCAGGCGAAGAACTTCTTTGACCTTGCGCGTGGATAACCTCTCCGCAGGCATTTGGTCTTCTCCGGATGAAAAGCCTCAGAGTACCGTTAAGTTATCCTGTGCCGAACGGTTTCGATGGGGTGAGTCAGGCAACCTGCCGGGGTGGCAGCTTTCGCGTGGAATGGGTGGCAGGCTTCGCATGAAATCAGTGGCCAGAACCCTCGGCGAAAATGCGACACTTTAGACCAGACGATTTTTAGAATCGCTTAGCCCTGCATTTCAGCAAATTCATCGAGAAGTAGCGATTTAGGTAGAACTCAAATTGGGCAAAGTTCGACACCAGAAACCGGACAATCGTGTGCCCACAAGTGGCGTAAAACGTGTAAATATCTGTGCTAGAAAGGTTTTAACCTTTTTAGCACAGCGGTCATAAGCTGTTGAAAAACACACTTTATGCCGACTAACATCTCATCTCACCGTGTGAAATTACCGCCCTCCGAAGGCAGTGATCACAGGTTCGAATCCTGTCGGGCGCACCATATTTTCCAGGTCTTACGTGAAAACGTAGGGCCTTTTTTATTGGCTGTGCCCATCATTTAAAATCAATAAATCCAGCTATTGTGAGCCAACGGCATCTTATTCAAAAGATTTCTGCGCTCTCGCCAATCAGGCAGGTGCGTATTCATGAACGCCTTAAAACGCTCGTTGTGCCTGCGCTCACGCAGGGGATCAGTTCATGCACCAGTATGTATTCAAGGCACTCGGGGGGCTTTTTGGCAAGCTCTAGGTTCAGCCAGATACGCTTTACGTCTATGCTGCAACTGCCCCACTTGGTTTTCATTTTTTTCATGCCCCAGCTATTGGCTGTAACGCCAATTTCTTCCTACCAGGGCTGCAAAAGCTCGTTGATGCGTGATTTCAGAGCGGCACGATAGGACTGCGACAGGAGCAAGGCTCTGTTTTCGGTACAAGTGCAAGCATTTACATAGAGATACATTTTATCCGGCGCGACTTTAACCTCGTGGCGCCCTGCCCGTTCCACTGCGTTTAATCCGTGGCGCCGGCCCCACAGGTAATAGCTTTCGCCGTTCAGCATCTCGCGGTCAGACTGTCTGGGTTACCTGGCAAAGTCGCTTTGCTGCTTTTAAATCCAGGGAATACGGCTGATAAACGCCATGCGAATTGTCGTATCGACCATCTTTTCAGGTGCTGATACCCGCACCCGGCCATCGGGCGGCAGCATCCCCTAACTGGCAAACCCGGACTCAGATTTAGTGAATATCTGGATTATCCAATGGTGCTGCCCGACCCAGAACTAGGCGTGCGAGAGTTGTTGGATACGGTGCTTTTGCGACGCTGTAATAACGTGCAGGTCTCGGCAGAAACCGACTCCTTCGAGCTGATGCGTGGACTGCTTGTGGATGCTCAGAGTATCGGTTTTCAGGTGAAAATCGGTGCTGCGTCGGACGACGATCATAATAAACTAGTGTCCACGCCGATTAGTCGGCGTGACCTACCCTCCGCTCCGCTGGTCTGTGCCCAGTTGCGCGGCAGAACCTTATCCGTGGCGGCGGCTAAATTTGCGGATCGGGTAAGTGTCGCCCTTAACTCCACCGCTCCCATCGGCTAGTGGAATGACACTGGAGCGACAAGGCCCGTCAAGCCCGCGCCATTAAAGCCACTTGGGTACGGTAACTGGCTGGAAATTACGCAGGCCATTCAGCAACTGCTGGGGATCGGATTCCAGCACCATGGATTGACGATGAGACGGCGGAAGGAAGGCCTCTTTGATCATCTGGTCGATAAAGGCCATGAAAGGCTCGAAAAAACCGTTAATATTAAGCAGGCCCACAGGCTTGTCCAATTCGCCTAACTGGTTAAGCGTCCAGGCTTCCATGAATTCCTCCATGGTTCCAATACCACCGGGCAATGCGATGAAGGCATCCGAAAGCTCTGCCATGCGCTCCTTGCGCGTCCGCATGGTCGGTACAATCTCGCTGTTCGTCAGGTTGGGATGTATATGCCCCTTGGCCTGCAAGCGTTCCGTTATGACCCCATGGGCGCGGCCGTCCCGGCTAAGCACTGCATCAGCCAGAACCCCCATGAGGCCCTTGTGCGTGCCCCCGTAAACCAATGTGACGCCGTTTTCCACCAGCGTCGCGCCAAGCGCCTCAGCCTGCTCGGCATAGACAGAACTGGCCCCCATGTTGGAGCCACAGAAAACAGCAATGCTGCGAATATTTCGCATGTGTAAGGAGCTCCTTTCAGTGTCGGCTCTAAGATTTAAGACGACGGGTTATGGGCAAGATCCTGATCATGTCTGGCCTTGCCCGACATCAACTTCGTTCTATACCCTAACCGATCGACTTTTTTGAGTAGGCGGTACCCAAGGCCAAGTGCAACAACCGATTAATAAACGTCTGATGGCGCTTCATAATCACGAAGCGGTCAGATTTCTGTGTCTAGTCCTGAAATAGATTTACACCTATCCCAAGACTAGACACTTGGCTGACGACTTATATGCCTGGCTTATTTCCAGGATGGGCCACTCATGGCGTCCGGAAGCCACATGGCCAGTGACGGGAAGGCCAGCACCAGCCCCAGAACAAATAACTGGACAACGATGAAGGGCACCACCCCTGCATACATGTGCTTCAGCGTTACCTCGGGTGGAGTAATGGCTCGCAAG
Source organism: Marinobacter psychrophilus (assembly GCF_001043175.1). Classification (NCBI taxonomy): domain Bacteria; kingdom Pseudomonadati; phylum Pseudomonadota; class Gammaproteobacteria; order Pseudomonadales; family Marinobacteraceae; genus Marinobacter; species Marinobacter psychrophilus. Next base: position 443,004 of record NZ_CP011494.1, on the reverse strand, counting down.
TAGAAGATCGCAGGCGCCAGGGGAGGCGTCAGATAGCTGGTCTGCAGCACCACCAGAAAAGCCACACAGAACCAAATTTCATCAAATCCCAGTATCCGCACGATGGGCATGGCGATCGGGATGACAATCAGCACCACCGATATCAGATCGAGGACGAAGCCGGCAATAAAAGTAATTAAGAGGATCAGCGCTAAAATCATCCATGGATCGAGGCCTGTACCGATCAACAGCGACTGCATCGTAGCCATACCTCCAGCCGCGAAGAACACCCCGGCAAACATGCTCCCGCCCATCACGATGAGCAAGATCATGGCCGAAATGTTCATGGTCCTGACAGCCGCATGCCAAAGCACTTTGAACGTCAGGTTACGGTATGCCAGTGCCAACACCACCGCTCCGAGTGCACCACAGGCGGCTGCCTCGGTAGGAGTAGCCACGCCCATCAGGATGGTACCGAGCACAACGAAGATCAGTGCCAAAGTAGGCAGCAGTGCAAACAGGCTGATGCGTAACCTCTCGCCCAGCGACACCTGATCAGTTTCTTCGATGCGCGGCGCCATCTCCGGCTTCAGGTAAGACACTCCAATTATATAGAGCAGGAACAGTGTTGCCATCAAGAGGCCCGGGATCAGCAAACCACTGAACAGCGAGCCGACCGAGACCCCGGCCACCGGGCCGAGGACAACCACAGTGATGGAGGGCGGGATGGCAGTGCCCAGCGAGCCACTGGCACAGATGGTGCCGGAAATCAGTCGCTTGTCGTAACGATGCTTCAACATCACCGGCACCGCCAGCATGCCAATCACCGCTTCGGTCGCCCCAACCACACCGCTCGAGGCTGCAAAAAGAGTACCCATGATGATGGCACCGACGCCCAGCCCGCCGGGCAGTCTGGTGGTCCAGAGGTGAATGGCTCCGAACAGACGCTCGGCAATTCCGGAGCGCTCCAGCACGGCCCCCATAAAGATGAACAGCGGCACCGCCGCCAAGATCGAGTTCGAAGCGGTATCTTCGATCTTGGTCAGCAACTGGTAAGCAGCGGCATCGCCAAATTGCGTGATACCGAAAATCGTCGCCACCACGATCATCGAGAAAGCGATGGGGAAACCGGCGATGATGAAAACCATCAGTGATGGAAACATCAGCAGAGACAGAAAATCGCTCATCCCTTTCCCCCTCCTTCTCCGCCCGACGATCGGCCCAGAATGATAGCCAAAGATTTAAGAACCTCCGCCACCACCTGCAGGACCAACAGCAGGAAACCTACAAACCAGACAGTGAAAACAGGCCATATGACAGGGTTCCAGGCCGACCGACCGGATCGTTCGTTGGACTCGAAGGCAGCCAAGGCATACTTAGACAGTTCCCAAACCAGCCACCCCAACACCGGCAAAAGGAGCGCATAGCCCGCCAGCCGAACAAACGCGTTACTGCGATCACCCAGTTGCAGGCTGAGAATGTCCACGGTGACGTGCTGGCCAACACGCAGAGCATCGGCCATGCCCAGCATAAAAATGGCCCCCATTACCATGTAACTAATCTCGAAGGCCCACATGGTCGGGCGCCCAAGCGCATAGCGACTGAATACCTCATAGACCAAGGCACCGATCAGCGGAAAGATCAGCACCGCGCCACACCAGCCGGCCCGGCGGGTCACAGATTCAATCAGGTTGATAACTCTCATGTAACGAATTCCCCAAAGCCGTCTCTAACAGAAGAAAAGAGGCCTGGTGGCCTCTTTTCAATGATCCCTGAAAGGGCGTGAATCAGTTATTCGCACTACCGATAGGCAGGCGATATTCGGGCCAACGGCTCATTGTTTCCTCAAAGCTACGCTGAGACGTGAGCACGCGGGCGAACCACTCGTTCTCCGCGGCATATTTGTTCTCCCACTTTTCCGTCTCTTCATAGATCGCATCAATAAAAGACTGGTCCAGCTGTACCATCTCGTTGGGGCCGTCGATCAGCTCCTGATAGGCATCTAGGTCGGCGAAAGAGCTTGCCAGCCAAGAGTCAAAGACGCTCAGCTTGCCGGCCAGACGAAGCAGTTCCTGCTGCTCTTTGCTCAGACCGTCCCAAGCTTTTTGATTGACCTGACACTCCAGAAATCCTCCAGACTGGTGCACGCCGGGGAGGATCACGTACTGGGCCACTTCCTGAAAACCGGTGGGGCGATTCATCTCAGGGCTGCCCCACTCGGCGGCATCGATCACGCCTCGTTCCAAAGCGCTGTAGATTTCCCCACCAGCCATCACCACGGTAGAGGCGCCAAGGCTAGAAGCGATTTCAGCCCAGGCTCCGGAAGTGCGCAGGCGCAAACCTTGAAAGTCCTCCAGGGTCTCGACCTTCTTGTTGGAGTGCAAAAATATCTCGGTACCCAAGGTGGAGCAAGGGAAAGCCACTACGTCAAACACCTCTAAACGAAACTCCTCATAGAGCTTTGCGCCGCCGCCCTCGTACATCCACAGCATAAACTCCTCCGGAGTCAGGCCGCTTGAGTGGCCAGCCAGCAGTGCTGCGGTGGGATCAGTGCCGTAGTCATAATTTATATAGTTGTGGCTAACTTCAGCCACGCCGGACTTCACAGTGTTGGTAACACGCAGCGCCCCACCAAGTGTTCCGCCCGGAAACACCTCAATCTCAATATCCCCACCAGTCAACTGATTGACGTAATCAGCGAAGGTTTTGGCATCACGCTCCAGCCACGGGCCACCACTCCAAGGAGTGGCCATACGCCAGCTCTCGGCGGCTTCAGCCGCCACCGAACCTACCATCAAGCTGGTAGCAAGACCCATAGACATCGCAATTCGAGTCATCTTGTGCACTGTTTCATCTCCTCATGGTTCGTTTTGGTGCAAGCATCACTCATTAGGGTTTCAGGTAGAAAGTTTACCTTTGAGCCTTCCATACAAGGCGTCTTGCCGGAGTACGCGCAGACTTGAGCCGAAACTGGATAATTAAAAAGCTCGATGCTTGCACTTAATATTTGCAAAAATAAGGCCAACATTCTGAAGGTGACTACGGCAGTGATGTCTTCAAAGGCGATGAGGCGACCTGATCAAACGTTCGATAGCCATTTACAAATGCATCAAAATAAACAGGCAAAACCTCTTTGTCTTTGAGAAGCTCTTACCACATTTTATGAGTGTATTTTTACCTTCACCCCAAAGAGCACCAAGAGCCAGAACCAACTCATCTTCTGTCATTTCTTTGAACGAGTGCTCAACACATTTAACCGCCACCAGCCTGCGTCTGAGTTGGTTGGACTAAACCGCTTATAGATGTAGCAAAAGCGGCACGGGATCTGTTCAAACGAATTCAACGTTGAATAGAGCTGGGCGGTCGCCAGCGTAAACATTCTTTAGTTACCCGCTTCACTCCTTCGGTCCCAAGTCAAACTTTTCTTCAACTCGTTGGGTGGCTAGCCAACCCCGCGACAAAGTGCCGAAACAACGCTTGATGTATCTTTGCCCTCAACGTGAACTAGCATCGTAAATCTAGACTGCCGTTCTACAAGCGTTGCTGCACTTGTTCTATGAACCCAGGACTTGAGCATTCCTGTTCAGATTCTTCGCGGGTTTTCCTGATTCATATGTTCTAGCTCGCTCTTTGGCCAGAATTAAACCGCAACCGCCACGAAATGCCCCGCCTCGGGCTGGTCGTAACGTATCGGTTGCAGTACCGCGCCCCGGGGTTTGATGAGATCCACTGTTTCGGTGTCTTTGGACATGACGGCGGGGGCGAGCTTGCTATCCAGTGCCGGTATGGGGACCGCTGCGAGCAGGCGTTTGGTATAGGCATGGCATGGGTTGTTCAACACTTGCTCGCGGCTGCCGATTTCCAGTATGCGCCCGGCGAACATGACGGCAACGCGATGGCATAATCGTTCCACGACCGCCATATCGTGAGAAATGAAGAGGTAGCTGAGTTCGTATTCTTGCTGTAGCTGTTCCAATAGATCCAACACTTGAGCCTGCACCGATACATCGAGGGCCGATACCGGCTCGTCCGCAACGATGATGCGAGGGTTCAGCGCCAAGGCTCGGGCAATGCAGATGCGCTGGCGCTGACCACCAGAAAACTGGTGGGGGTAGCGAGTCATGGTATCGGCATCGGGAAGTCCTACCTGAGCGAGAAGTTCTTTGACTCTGGAATGACGTTCCGCGGGCGTGCCGCGGCCATGGATAAGCAGAGGCTCTGCAACCAGTTCGGCAATGTTTTTGCGGGGATTGAGCGCGGCGTAAGGGTCCTGAAAGACCATCTGGATGTCCTGACGCTGCTTTTTCAGTGCGGCGCCCTTGAGGCCTTGAATGTCAGTGTCCAGAATGCGTATTTCACCTTCGAAATCCACCATATTCATCAACGCACGTCCGGTGGTGGATTTACCGCAACCGCTTTCACCGACGATGCCCAGGGTTTCTCCCTGGTGCAGGGTGAAACTGATGTCTTCAACGGCTATCAGCTCTCGAGCAGGGGCAAATAGCCCCTGACGGCGCATGGGGTAGCGTACCCGCAGATTACGCACTTCCAACACTGGCTCGCCAAAAACCGGGTGCGGTCGTGCCGGCGCCGTCCCTAGGCGCGGCACTGCCGCCAGCAGCTTGCGCGTGTAGGCAGCGTCCGGATTGGTAAAGATTTTGCGGATATCCGCTGTTTCCTCCACCACGCCCTGATTCATTACCACCACTTTGTCCGCCATTTCTGCGACAACACCCATGTCATGGGTGATCAACAGAACAGCGGTCCCAAACTCACTCTGAAGTTCGCGTACCAGGTCCAGAATCTGGGCCTGAATGGTTACATCCAGAGCGGTGGTAGGCTCGTCAGCGATCAGCACCTGAGGTTTACACAGCATCGCCATGGCGATCATGACTCGTTGGCGCAACCCGCCTGAGAGTTCGTGCGGATACTGTTTTACCCGATCGTTGGCGCGAGGGATCTTTACCGCATCAAGCATGTTCCGGATATGCTGCTGAGCCCCACCGCCAGTGGCGAGCCGATGGCGGCGCACTGTTTCCAGCATCTGATCGCCAATCCGCATGGTTGGATTGAGGGAGGTCATGGGCTCCTGAAAGATCATGCCAATCTCTTTGCCGCGCAGGTTCTGCAGATGCCGCTCAGACTGACTGAGGAGATCTTTATCATTGAACAGGATGACGCCTTCTGGCACTCGCGCCATTTTCGGCAGCAGCCCCATAATCGCCAGTGCCGACAGAGATTTGCCACTGCCGGATTCACCGGCAATGCAGAGGGTCTCCGATCGGCTCAGTGTGAAACTGAGATTGTCCACTACACGTTTACAGTCCGGACCCTGACCAAACTCGATGGAGAGTTTCTCAACCGAGATGAGCGGGCGCGCTGTTCCTGTCACTTCTTTTGTTGCACTCATGGGGGTCTCTATCACTCAAACACGAGTCGAGGAACGTAAAACGCCACCACCCAGTTGGGCATGTCGACAATTTCGCTGATGCGCAGATCGCCGCAGACCGAACACAGCATATAAGCCTGTTCAGGGGGCATGTGATGCTCCCGGGTAATCCAGTCGATAGCGCCACTGACCGCGTCCCGCGCAGCCTGCATGAGGTCCGGACCGATCCCGGTGAAGGCCTCGTAGCCGGAACCATCCAGATGGCGTGTCACCGGTCCTGCCGTCGTAAAGCGGGGCATGGCCAATGGCGTGTTCTTGATCAGGTCGAGCTTTACGGTTACATCCATCGCACTTTCAATCGCGGTGCCACAGACTTCGCCGTCCCCCTGGGCGGCATGGGTGTCGCCAATGGACAGCAGGGCCCCTGCCACCTCGACTGGCAGGTATAGGCTAGAACCCGCATTAAGGTCGCGGATGTCCAGATTGCCGCCCACCCGCCGCGGGGGTACCACCGAGTGCAGACCGGGCTCAGCCAAAGCCAAGCCGATGGTGCCAGCAAAGGGTTTCAGCGGAACCTTGGCGAATTTACCGAAGGCGGCTGGCGTCATGCTGTTACGATCGTAGTGCCAGAGCATCAACGCCGGGTTCTGAAACTGATCCGTCAGCAATCCAAAACCGGGAATGTTTGCGGTCCAGCCGAAGCCGCTCGGGCGAAAGCTGTCGATCGTCACCTTGAGTATGTCACCAGGCTCGGCGCCCTCCACATAGATCGGCCCGGTAACCGGATTGATCTTGTCAAAAGGCATTGACGACACGGCCGCTACGGTTGAATCCGTTGTGAAATGACCATTGCCGGAGTCTTTGCACTCCAACTCCACCATGCTGCCCGGTGCTACCCGGGCCACAGGGGCGAAGCTGTTATCCCAGCCATGGTGGTGATGGCCACCATGGATAGTCTTAACGAGCGTCTGTTGGCACATTACTTCACCCAGATGTAGTCGTAGTTGACAGGAACATGGACCGGGTCCACATACAATGACTCGTCACCCGCCATACGCTCAGAGCGCACAGTGAAACGCTGCTCGTTAAAGATCGGTACCCAGGGTGCGTCAGCCATGGCGTCGGTGAAAATCTTGCCCCAAAGTGCCGCGCGCTCTTCTTGCTGATCTTCAGCAACCATGGCGTCAGCCTTGTCACCCATCGCATCCAGTTCTTCGTTGCAGTACCAGGCCCAGTTCCAGCCACCAGGCACAGCGCCCTCACAGCCAAGGATCGGACCCCAGAAATTAGCCGGGTCAGGGAAGTCAGCAATCCATGCCATACCACCAGACCAGACCATAGGCGCCTGGTCTTGGGCGCCGCCCGCCGCAATCACATTGGCCTGAGCCAGGGAGCGAATCTCGGCCTTGATACCAATGTTGAGTAAGTCCTGTTGCATGGCTTGAGCAATACGCGGCTGAGGGTCTGTGTTCATCACGAACAGCTCAGTTTCAAAACCATCTCCGTAGCCGGCTTCTGTAAGCAGGGCCTTGGCCTGCTCCGGATCGAAGGGATAGCCCTCATAGTTCTTATCGTAGCCAGGCATCGCCGGTGGCAAGGGCTGGTTTGCAGGGGTAGCCCGACCGTTGATGATGCGGACAATACGGTCTTTGTTTATGGCCATATTAATGGCCTGACGAACTTTCAGGTTGTCCAGCGGGGGTATGGTGACATTGAGGGTCAGGTAGCCGGTGTGAAGTTGATCCCCGACGACCATCAGGCTTTCAAACTGGGGCTCATTCTTGAACTGCAGAAATTTCGCCGGCGGAATCCCGTCTCCAGCGATGTCAACGTCACCCCGCTCCAAACGCTGCAAAGCCACCATAGGCTCCTGGCCTACTTCAAACGTGATGGAGTCGATGTATGGAACGCCAGGTTTGAAATAGTCCGGATTCTTTGAAAATATCAGGTGCCGACCAAGGGTCCAGTCGGTGAGTTCGTACGCACCGGTACCTACGGGATTTTTACCAAAGTCCTTACCATATTCCTCTACTGCTTCACGGGGCACGATGGAGGCAAAATTAAGCCCCATCACGTGAAGAAATGTGGCGTTGGGCGCCGTCAATTCGATGGCAACGGTGTAATCGTCAATCACGGTGACACCTGCCAGTTCATCGGTGTCGCCGGCCGAAACAGCGTCGTAGCCAAGAATGGGTGAGAAAAAGCCTGCTCCAGGGCTCTGAGTTTCAGGATTGGCAGTGCGTTCTAGGGAATACTTGACGTCGCTTGCCTTCATCTCCCGTCCGTTATGAAACTCGACGCCCTCTCGAAGTTTGAACGTGTAGGTCTTGCCGTCATCGGACAGTTCGTAGCTTTGTGCTAGGTCAAGCACCAGTTCAGTGGTGCCGGGGTTGTAGTCCATCAAACCGTCGAACAGGCTTTTGATCATCGACCAGTTCTGCCAGTCGTAGCCAATAGCTGGATCCAGCGTGGCGACGTCGTTTTGGTAGGTGACGATAATGTCACCCCCCGGCTTAGGTTCGGCTGCCAGCGCATTGGCTGGGGTGAGCAATGAGGCGATGGCAGTTGCCAGCAAGCTTCGGATTAACATCGTTTTCATCGGGCGTTTTCCTTTGACTCAGGGTTAGGACTTATCGAGCGCTATACGCGGATCTGCAAGAGGTACCAGCAGGTCCGCAATCAGGTTGGCAATAACAATGGCGACGGCGGACACCATGGTGACGCCGACGATGACGGGAATATCGACCCGCTGGATCGCCTGCCAGGCAAGCTGCCCAAGGCCGGGCCATCCAAAAACGGATTCAACCACCACCAGGCCGCCAATAAAGATACCGATGTCGATACCAATCATTGGAATCACTGGAATGATGGCGTTGGGAAGAACATGGCGGAAAAGCACCCGGGCACGGGTTAGGCCTTTTGCACGAGCGGTGCGGATGTAGTCCTGCTGCAACACCTCGATCATCGACGAGCGCACCATGCGTGAATACCAGCCGCTGCCCAACAACCCCAGAGTTAGAGCGGGCAGCAACACATGTTGAAACTCGCCATAACCCCCAAGGGGGAACCAGTCAAGATTGACGGCGAACAAGTACAGGAACAGCATCGAGGCAATGAAATGGGGTGAAGATACACCGACAAAAGACAAGGCCATCAGGAACCGATCGATCGCGGTGTTGCGCTTGAGCGCAGCAAGCATGCCCAGACTTACGCCAATTATTAGCTCAAAACTGATGCCCCAGGCCATCAGCTCCATGGTGGGACGAATGCGTGACATGATCAGAGTCGAGACTTCAGTGCGCTGGATATAGGAACGGCCCAGATCGCCCTGCAAAAGGTTTGTCAGGTAGTTGAAATACTGCTGGTAGAACGGGAGATCCAGCCCAAGCTGGGCCCGAATGTTGGCCACGGTTTCTGCCGTCGCACTGCGACCCGCCAATTGTCGCGCCGGATCTGCCGGTATCATGTACAGCAACAAGTAAGTAATGAAGGACACGCCAAGCAGAATCAGGATGGCATAACCCAAGCGACGTAGAATATACATTGGCATTATTCGCGCCCTTTCAGTGATGGGTCCAGCTCATCCCGCAGGGCGTCGCCAACCAGGTTGAAGCTCAAGGCCAGAAGAACGATCGCCAGTCCCGGGAACAGCACAAGCCAAACCGCAGAGGTAAAGTAGGTCTGGCTTTCAAAAATAATATTGCCCCAGCTCGGAGTGGGGGGTTGTACCCCCACTCCCAGAAACGACAGAGTTGCTTCAAGCAGCACGGTTGTCGAAATACCCAAGGTTGCCCAGACCAAAATGGTGGGCAAAAGATGGGGTAACAGATGAGAAAAAAGGATACGGAGGCTGCTCGCCCCCAGAGTGCGCTCTACCGCGATAAACTCCCGCGAAGCAATTGCGATGGTCTCGGAATATATAACGCGGGCTACCTGCACCCAGTTCACCATGGCAATCACCAGTGCCACGATCCAGATACTCGGCTGAAGAATTGCCGCCAGAGCGATGGCCAGTAGCAGCGCCGGAAATGCCATCATGAGATCGGTCAGCCGCATCAGCACCGCCCCCGTCCAGCCCCGAATGAAGCCTGCACATACACCCACTAATGTACCGATCAATATGGCAATGCCGTTGGCCACGACGCCGATGATCAACGACGTTTGAGCGCCGTAAATAAGCCTGGATAGCAGATCACGACCCAGCAGGTCGGTACCCAGAAGAAACTTTTCGTTCGGTGGCAGCGGGGCGCCTTCCATCGTTAGGCCTTCGAAATACTGCATATTGGGGTCATGAGGGGCGACCCAAGGTGCCAGTACTGCGAGGCAGACCACGGTGACGATGACCACCAGTGATACCGCGACTGATTTGTGCCGGCACAAGTTACGTATCAGCGTTGGAAATGCCATCGCTTAGCTCCGCCGCCGCATGAGTTGGGTGTGGCACTCGATGTCTTGACAAATAGACTCGATACTTTGGTTGAGCTTCATGGACAGGGTACGGATACGTTCGAACGCCTCATGCTCATCGATTGTGCAGTCGATCATCAGGCGGGCAACCGCCTTCGCGATCAGGTGTCGTGCCTGCAGTTTGGTGCTCAGGTCTTCGTTAGTGTTCTCTAGCACCGTCAATCGGTTTCGCAGGCCTTGCGCCATCATAAGAGTGGTGTAAACCGAGCTCTGCGTGATGGGCTTGTTGAGCATGGCAGTTGCGCCCATGCGCATCGCACATTGAATTTGGGAGAGGGTTTCGTGATGGCTCAGGGCGATAATGGGAAGCCCTGACACCCGTGCTCGCGCCAGTAGATCGGGACTTTCAAACTGGTCCAGCTCCACGATCAGGGCAATGACATCCAAAGATGTGTCGCCCTGGTCCCGCTGCAGGGTTGCGGTAGCAATGCCGAGGCGGTGCAGACTCTTACACAGTGTGGCCTCGGTGTGAGGGTCACAGTCCACCAGCAGCAGGGTGCGCGTCGGGGTTGCCATAGCACCTCTCATTTCACGATCCTCAGGTTGCTAGCGGTCATCTTTTGTAGCGCCGGCTGGCGATAGTCACGCAGGTCCGTCTTCACAAGGTAGGGGTCTGCCGACAGGCAGCCCCCTACCTTGTGAAGAATTTCGAATCCATCCCCCTCGACCGCTGCTATATAACTGGGCAGGGAAAAGTGATTGTTGTGGGCAGACAAGGAGAGCCTTCCCAACACGGTCTCATGCTGGCCTTGGGAAAGCAGATCACAGATGCGATCAGGGTCGTCAGTGCCTGCGAGTTCACAGGCTTTTGCGTAGAGGTGCATCGCGGTGTAGGCGCAAGCGTAGTAGTGGGACAACGGCAGGTCTTCGTGGCGTTGGCGCTGGGTCACTGCAAAGGCCGGATTCACCGCCTCAAAAAAGGCGCCGCAGGAAAGCAGTTGGATCTGGTCCGCACCGCGGATACAGGGCAATTCTGCTTCGGTGAAATTACAGCTCAGAACCGGCATGCGAACCCCTTTAAAGGCGCAAGCATCGCTGAGTTGGCGGAGAAAATGATAGGACGATTCCCCAACCAGGTTATTGAGCACAAAAGCCGCTTCGTCCTTCAGAATGTTGGCGATCAATGGTCCAAAATCGGTGCATCCAAAGCGAAAGTACTTTTCCCCAAGCACTTGGCCCTCGCTGAGTTCGATCAATTCCCGGGCGATCCGATTGCTTTCCCAGCCCCAGACATAGTTCGAACCTACCAGGTACGCATTGGCGCCGAACTCTCCGAGGGCGTAGCCGAGCAGCGGAATCAAATTCTGGTTGGGACAACCGCCGAGGTAGAGAACGTTCTCGCTGCATTCAAAGCCCTCATAGGGACAGGCGTACCAGAGCAAGCTTTGAGTTCGTTCCAGGTCGGGAATGATTTCCTTACGGCTGGCGGAGGTGGTGGTGCCGAAGATATGGCGGGCGCCACCGTCAATCAGTTGGATAATGCCCTGAGCGTAACCTTCAAGCCGACCCGCAGGGTCATAATGCTGGTGTTCAATTCGAAACCGACGGCGGGTGTCGTCATTGATCTCCGCGATGGCATGACGAAGCCCCGCAAGGGTGCTTGCGCCCATGCGCCGGTACGTCCCTTCGGTGGACACCAGAATCCCGACTTCGGCCGTTTGCTGCATAAAAAGTGTGTCCCTGAAACAAAAAAAACCTGAATGCCCGGTGCAAGCGGGCATTCAGGCATCGACACCTGTGCGCTAAAATTAACGCATTTTGTGCGAAGACTTACGGTCTCTGACCAGCTTCGAATACTTCAATAGCTGACATACAAAATCAGTGCCAGAAGCGTAATTCAATTGTAATAAAATTATAAAATGTTGAAATAATTAAGATAATTAGTGCATGACAGGTCAAGTTATGAGTGCGCACGGCAATCCGCCTGTCGGCAAAAATGCCTCAGTTTGGTGCGCTAAAAGCAAGTTTGAGCTACACGGGTGCGCCGAAGGGATACGCCGGACTAAAAGCCCAGGTGTTGCCGTCAAACCTCCTTGCCGTTAATGATCGCTTGATGTCGTCCGCATTGTTGGCGAACTCAGCACCGGCCTGCTTCATGTCGGTCATCGCTTGCTCAACGCTGTCCTCAGCGATACCCCGGACGGCGGCCAGATTGACGATGACTTGAAAGTCGGCGTTTCTTAACTGCAGAACGGTTTTGGCGACGCAGTAATCAAGCGCCAGACCACCAACAATGACAACGGTCACGCCCTTGCTTTTGAGGAATTCGATAACACCCGTGGTCACGGTATCAGCCAGATCGTGATAGCAGGCACCGTATGGGTGGCAGTCCGGGTCCAGACCTTTGTTCACCATAAAGTCATAGCCGGTGACGGGGTGCGGCAGGCCGTCCAGCAACTCGAAACCGAGGGTTCCCAGTTCGGCGTGCCGAGGCCACTTAATATCAATATTTTCGCCCTCAACCTTACTGAAAACCTCGTCGGGCGTGTCAGCAATCCACTTAGCATTTGAGGGGTGAGCATCCCGGGAACCAACCCGGAAAGCGGCCAGCTCGGCCTGAGCGTTCAGCTCATCGACGACTTGGTCACCTTCCGGTACCGGCAGTTCATTCGGGCACAAAGGCGTGAACGTCTTTTGTGCGTCTACGTCAAACGCGGCAATGCAGGTCATATCAGAACTCCGTGCTTACTGTGTGTCAGCGGGCTTAAAGGCACCCATAACCGCCAGCGGGTCACACCGTTTGTGCTGAGTTTTTTCATACTGAGCGACCAGCTTCCGAACTTGATCGTCGGAACCGCCCTTGAACTCCAGGAAATCATCGATGACGTCGTAAGAAAACCCCAGCACATCTTCGTCCGCCAGTTGTGGCCGCAGGCATTCCAAATCAGCCGTTGCCGGTTTGCCGGCCATCTCATCGCTGGCGCCCAGCTCTGAAGCCAGACGACGAACCTGACGTTTGCTAAGACCACGCAGCGGCAGCAGGTCACAGGCGCCATCACCCCACTTGGTAAAGAAGCCGGTTACCGCTTCCGCATTGTGGTCGGTGCCCACGACAAGCCCGTTGTTCAGGGCGGCAATCTCATACTGGGCGGTCATCCGCACACGTGCTTTAACGTTGCCCCGTTCAAAGTCAGCGCGTTCCAGGCTGATCTCAGAGTCATTCACCACAACCGCGGCATGAAGTGCGTCTACGCTCGGCTTGATATCGACGGTCATGATGCGGTCCGGGTCAATGAATTGCAGCGCCGCCTGCGCAGCGTCTTCATCAACCTGCTCACCGTAAGGCAAGCGAACAGCGATAAATCTGGCTTCCGGTTTATTGGTTTTCATTCGGTCAGCCGCCAGTTGACAGAGCTTGCCCGCGACCAGTGAATCAACGCCTCCGCTGATACCGAGAACCAACGTGCTGCGCCCGGCACTTTGAATTGTCTCGCACAGGAACGTGACACGTTTGGTGATTTCCATGCCCCAATCGCGATCTTCTGTGGGCTGAACGCCCAACTCTTCCAGAATGCGGCCGGCGGTCATGTAGAGTTCTTTGCTCATCAGTCTGCTCCTTATTGAACGTTGAACCGGGCCTTCAGGTTGGCCAGGTACACAGGGTCATCACACATGCTCTTGCCGGGCTCATCGCTGATCTTCGCCACGGGCATGCCATTGCACTCAACCATCTTCATAACGATGTTCAGAGGCGTGTAAACGTCACCGTCGGGCGTCACGTAGTCGCCCAAGTCGTTGCTCAAAAACGTTCCAATGCCAAAGCTCGTCTGAATCCGACCCTGAAAATGTTCCGCGATATCCAAAGCTCGATTGAAGTTCAAGCCGTCACTGAACACCAGCGTTTTCGTCATCGGATCGATGCCCAAGGCTTCATAGTGGGCGATGAACTTTTCGCCCCAAATGATGGGGTCACCGCTGTCGTGGCGCACACCGGAGAACAGCACCGAGAACAAATAATCAAAGTCCGCCAGGAAGGCATCCGCGGTGATGCAATCGGTCAGGGCAACACCCAGGCGACCGCGGTAGACCTGATTCCATACTTCCAGAGCTTCTTTTTGTGACTGGGCGACATTTACAAGCGCCTGATGCGCCTGCAGATACTCGTGCGCCATGGTGCCGATGGCTGTGAGATTGTATTTCTGGGCCAAGTGGTAATTGCTGGTGCCGATGAAGTTGTCGGGCAGTGCTTTGGTCAGATAACCCACCACGCGGTTATGCACGGTGTAGGAGAAGCGGCGGCGAGTACCGAAGTCGGCGAACTTGAACGATTCAATGCCGCGACGATCCAGCTCCAATTTCAGCTGCTCGACTTTTTCATAGAGCACATCCTGAAACAGACCCTCATCGACATTGCCGTACCGGCGACGGTTACGAACTTCACTAACGATGGCCAGTACCGGAATCTCGAACAGGATGGCGTAGAGCCACGGGCCGTTGCACTCAATGACCAGCTTGCCCTGCTCCACCCGGATTGACAGGTAGCGCTTGGGATCGAAGCGGTACTGGCGCAGGAAGTCGATAAAGGCTGGCTTGAGGAACCGAATCTTGCTCAGGTACGTCAATTCGTCTTCGGTGAAACCCAGCCCGTCGAGATCGTGCAAGGCTTTGCGAATTTCATCGACATATTGCGCCAGGTTCTCATCGGTCCGGCACCGGAATTTGTACTTCACGATCACCGGTGCGTACTTTTCGAAAACAACTTGCTGCATGTGCAACTTGTAGGCGTCGGTATCCATTGCGCTGGTGATAGTCTGCTGGCGGAACAGTGATTTATCGACGGTTGCATTCATCGCTCTACTCTTCAGTCAATTCATTTGACTGATAAACGTAGCGCCTAATTATTCTTGTGTCAATTGATTTGACAGAAAAAGTTCGGATGGTATTCTTGGGTCAACACTTACTGACCGGAGACGCCTTAATGGTTGTCACACTCGATTTCATTTGCCTGCGCCTGAACCCGGAATCCGGGCTTCCGGAGGTCATGCTGCAAGAGCGCCAGAAGGGGCCAGAGAGCGGTCGGTTCGCCCTTGTGGGTGGTTGGATATGGGAAGAACCTGCATCTGACGGAGGTTCTTCAGATGAAACCCTAGGCGATGCCGTAACCCGCATTCTAAAAGGCAAGGTTGGCTTCTTGCCAAGTCATCTGGAGAAGCTCCCACCGGAAGGAAGCGTGACCCGGGACGCATCACTGGGATGGTCCGTGACGATTCCGTTTCTATGTCTGTTCAATCGCCCGGATATGGCCGAGCTGGATCAGCAGGACGGAATTAAGTGGGAACCCATCGAGTCGATTCTGGCCGGGGAATACCCTCTGCCTTTTGATCATCGCAAGCTCGTGAACATCGCTTACGAAGCGTTCCTGAACAAAATCAAATACTCGTCGTTGCTGCTCTACCTGCTCCCCGAAAAGGTTGCCGTGCGTCAGATCGTTGAAGCGTACGATATCTTTGGTATCTGCGTGAAAAAACAAACGGTGTTCAGTCGGTGGGTAAATACGGGGCTACTGGCGGAAACCGGAGAGAAGCGTTCGATGGCGGCAAAGGGCCAGCCATCAAAGCTTTACGGACTGGAAGAGGAATCTCTGTCTTATTTCGACAGCGAGATTGGCAAGAGCTACAACAAAGCGCTGTCTGCCGCTCGCTCCTGATTTTCAGAAACCCTGCCCTCTCCATGATGGCTCTATGTTGGCATGTGCTGATTTCAGCGTAATCCACACGGCTGAAACAGGCAGGTCAAAACAGTCTGTTTAGGGTTAGAGCATCAAGTTTAATCATGCTTTTACGCAATCGTCCAATGCTCAAAAAAAAGTTCCCGCGCGCTCTTAGCTCTGCCGTATGTACGCGTAATAGCGCAAACATCCAACGAATATTGCTTGGTTTCTGGCACCAGAGCGCACAAATCCCCGGCCTCAACGTGCCGCTGAACGTAGGCGTCTGGCATGAACCCGATGTAGGCACCGGACAAAATCATCGCCAGACGTGCTTCGTAGAAATAGGAAATGGCCGCCTTGTTCATATCCGCCAATTGAGCGCCAACCTCGGGGCTGGTGTGAATCCCTGCGTGAACAACCTTGCTGGAGAGAACCTGATCCCGTAGCTGTGGCGATGGCTTTGCATTGAATAGCGGATGTGTGCGACTGCAATAAAGGTGACATGCGTCAGCGTACAGACGGCGATAATCCAGCCCGGTGAGCCGGCGATGATAAGGAATCAGACCTATATCCGCTTCGTCGTTCAGCACCATCCGTTCGATATCGCTGAGTGGCCTCACGTCCAGCAACACATTCACGCTGGGCGCAGCTTCCGAGAATCGCGCAATCGCCGGTGAAAGCCCGGATTGCGGATCCATGCAAATGGCATCGCTGGCAATAATTCGAAGCTCACCGGTAAGGCTGACGTGCAACGCGTTGACACCGGTACGGAAGCCTTCGAGTGCCGACAGCAGTGTTTTCATCAGCTCATAAACCTCAGCACCCTCCTCCGTCAATGAAAAACCGCCCCTGCCGCGTAAGCAGAGCTTGAGGTTCAGGCGGCCTTCCAGGTTTGCAATATGAGTGCTGATGGTTGAGCGTCCAATGCTAAGCTCTCTCTCAGCCGCTGAAAACCCGCCGCTCTCGACAACAGCCTCGAACACTTTAAGAAGACGGATCTCGTAATCACCGATCTGCCCCAACCTGATCTTCAGATCTTTTTTCATTGTTTGATGGCTCTCAACGTATACACCCAAACATTCTTATTTATCACACAAACACCTCGCTATACCATCTCTTCAACTGCATAAGCCACTTTGGCCAGCACGTTTTGGAGCCCTTTATGACGTTAAATCTCAATCAGCCAGACTTGTTTCGGGATCGTGCCTTTATTGACGGGCAGTGGGTCCAGGCTGCCGAAGCGCGAACGTTTCCGGTCTTCAATCCAAGCACCGGCTCTACGCTGGCCTCTGTTCCTGATCTGGGCGCAGACGAAACCCGCGCCGCCATCGACGCTGCAGAAAAAGCGCTAAAACCCTGGCAGGCCCTTACCGCAAAAGACCGCGCTACTCTCCTGCGCAACTGGTTCAACCTGATCCTTAAGAATCAGGATGACTTGGCCACCATCATGACCAGCGAACAGGGCAAACCCTTTGCAGAAGCCAAGGGCGAAGTCGCCTACGGCGCGTCCTTTGTTGAATGGTTTGCGGAAGAAGCCAAACGCATTTATGGCGACGTTATTCCCGCTCACGGTGCCGATAAGCGGTTGCTAACCATCAAACAGCCGATTGGTGTGGTTGCGGCGATCACGCCCTGGAACTTTCCGATTGCCATGATCACCCGGAAAGTCGCTCCGGCGCTGGCGGCGGGCTGTACGGTTGTGATCAAACCGGGTGAAGACACCCCGTTGTGCGCGCTGGCGCTGGCAGAACTTAGCCAGCAGGCCGGTATTCCCGCAGGCGTTTTGAATGTGGTCACCACACTGCAGGCACCGGAAGTGGGCCGCGCGCTGTGTGAAGATTCCCGGATACGCAAACTGTCGTTCACCGGTTCAACGCCAGTGGGCAAGCTACTGATGCGTCAATGTGCGGATACGGTAAAAAAAGTGTCTCTGGAACTGGGTGGTAATGCGCCGTTTATTGTTTTTGACGATGCCGACGTGGATGCGGCCATCTTCGGCTTGATGGCTTCCAAGTTCCGCAATGCCGGCCAGACCTGCGTATGCACCAACCGCATTCTTGTTCAGGACGGCGTTCACGACCTGTTCGTTGAAAAACTGAACGCGGCCGTACGAAAGCTAAAAACTGGTGATGGATTCGGTGAGGCGGTAACCATAGGCCCGCTGATTAACGACAAGGCGGTCAATAAAGTACGCGGGCTTGTTAACGACGCGCTGGCCAATGGCGCCCTGATCACTCAGCAAAATTCTGGGACTCCGGATAACCCGAACTTCTATCCGCCCACTGTTTTGACCGGCGTAACCGCAGGCATGCGCATTGCACAGGAAGAAATTTTCGGCCCAGTGGCAACGGTTTTTCGTTTTACCGAAGAATCAGAAGCTGTGGAGCTGGCAAACGACACGCCATTTGGCCTCGCCGCTTATTTTTACAGCCGCGATATCGGCCGAGTATGGCGCGTAGCGGAAGCTCTGGAGTACGGCATGGTCGGAATCAATGAAGGGCTGATTTCTACCGAAGTTGCGCCATTTGGCGGTATCAAGGAGTCGGGCATCGGCCGGGAAGGCTCCCGCTATGGCATTGATGACTTTGTCGAAATCAAATACTTGTGTATGGGCGGCCTTTGAGCGTTGCTCTTAACGGATAAGGAGAGAGTTGATGACTAACGCGCAATTGAATGAATTGAAGAAAAAATATGTTGCCAACGGCGCTGCTAGCTCTGCCACGCAGTTTGCGGATCGCGCAGAGAATGCCCTGATTTGGGATGCAGATGGCAACCGTATTATCGATTTTGCCGGTGGTATTGGGGTGCTAAACATTGGCCATTGCCACCCAAAAGTTGTGGCGGCCGTAAAAGCGCAGCTAGAGCGGGTGATGCACACGTGCCAAACCGTTATGCCCTACGCGGGGTACGTCCAAGTCGCTGAGAAGCTGAGCCAGATCACCCCGGTGCGAGGGCATGCGAAAGTCATGTTAGTGAACTCCGGCGCTGAAGCTTTGGAGAATGCGGTCAAAATTGCGCGAGCGGCAACGGGTAAAAATAACGTCATCTGCTTTGACGGCGGTTACCACGGCCGCACGTTTATGACCATGGCGATGAACGGCAAAGTGGCGCCCTATGCCGCCGATTTTGGCACAATGCCAGGTAACGTCTTCCGTGCGCCGTATCCAGTGCCTTCTCTTGGCGTTAGTGAAGCAGATGCCATTCGTGGGTTGAAAATGACGCTCAAAACCGATGCTAACCCACGTGATACGGCAGCCATCGTGATTGAACCCGTTCTCGGCGAGGGCGGTTTCTATCCCGCGCCAGCGAGCTTTCTCAAACAGGTACGCGACATCTGTGATGAACACGGCATGCTGATGATCGTTGATGAAGTTCAGTCAGGCTTTGGCCGCACGGGCAAGATGTTCGCCATCGAACACAGTGGTGTCGAGCCCGACCTGATGACCATGGCCAAGAGCATGGCGGCCGGCATGCCAATCTCTGCTGTTGTGGGAACAGATACTTATATGGATGCCCCCGGGCCGAACTCGCTTGGCGGCACCTATTCTGGCAGCCCCGCATCGTGCGCAGCGGTATTGGCAGTACTTGAGGTGTTTGAAGAGGAAAACATCCTCGCAAGGAGCCTCTCGCTAGGGGCAACGCTGGGTCAGCGCTTTTTGCAGTGGCAGGAGAGCTTCACCTGCGTTGAAAATGTGCGTCATCTGGGCGCCATGGCGGCGATAGATATTGTGTCAGCCGATCAAACACCCGATGCGGAGCTCACGGCTGCGCTTTGCAAACGCGCGCGCGAGAAAGGCCTGATCCTGCTTTCTTGTGGTCTTTATGGGAATTCGATTCGCTTTCTCATGCCGGTCACTATTGAAGATGAGGTGCTCGATGAGGGCTTGGCAATCGTTGAAGCGTGTCTTGCGGAACTTGCAGGTTAAGCACACGCATCTATGCAGGCCACTCAAACGATAATCGTCCGGCTGTCACACCTTGTCAGTGATAGCCGGTGTTCAGTTGCCGGACACGATTTCATGAACAGCCAGCACTGCGCTGCGCCATTCGAGTTCATTCTATGCAGTTTTCGCCAATGACAAACGAAATCCGACGCTTAAGCGGTTTTTAACCTTGAACGCCATTCAAGCCCAGACATTGCAACGTCCAAGCCCTCATGCCGCGCCTGTCGAGACCAGCAGGTTTCGGCCTGAGTTCAAGACGCCGTCTCTGATGTCGTTGGTAATGGCGTCTTGCAGGGCGGTTTCGTCGCGAGTCGTCAGGGCAGCCAGAATCTCCTTGTGACGATCAATCTCATAATATTCCGTGAGCCGAGTGAGGACTTGGCGCTGGAACGGGCCAAGTTGCAACCAGATACTTTCAATGATGGGCATTGAGGCCCGGGCCGGGTTAGCCATGTACAGAGTGCGATGAAAGGCTTGGTTGAGCAGGGTCAGTTGATCGAGATCTCTCTCAAAGATGAGCTCGTCCATTCTGTTATCCATTTCCGTCAGCTTTTCGATGATGAAATCCGACATGTAGTGTAGCGCGCGTTTGGCTGTGTGGACTTCGACCACAACGCGGAGTGAAACCAATTCTTCAAAGCGGTCAAGTGTCATTAAAGGCACCATCATGCGCCGGTTGTCTTTGATTTGTATCGCATGTTCCGAGCTGAGCTGCCGTACCGCTTCGCGAACCGGAGTCGGACTTAGGCCTAGACGTTCAGCTAACCCACGCATTGTCAGTGAGGTGCCAGGCTCGATCGCGCCCAGCATGATTGCGTTGCGTAGGCGCTTGTATACATATTCTTGTGTCGTCCCGGATATTGCTGGAATATCTGGGATATTGAGTTCGCCGTTGCTGGTCATCAGGCCGCCCTAAAGTGTGTTGATTGGGACTATATTACCTAAAAAGATTGACACAATGAAGGGAATGATATACAAATTTAAAAAATGATATCACAATTTAAAAAAAGGTATTGAAAGGTGACGCATGTCTGACAATAAGGCCGAAATCTGGCTGGCACAGCATCCAGAGATTGATTCCATTTTTGCCTGCGTTTGCGATTTAAACGGCACGATGCGTGGCAAGCGTGTTCCTGTTGATCAGTTGTCCAAGGTAATAGACGGCGGGTTACGGATGCCGTTGTCGATTGTCGGCATGGATATCTGGGGCGAGGATGTCGAAAACAGCGAGCTGGTTTTCGAGACGGGCGATTCCGATGGCTTGTGCGATTTTACCGGCCGCCCTTTGATGCCGGTCACCTGGACCAGTCGCCCGACGGCGCTGGCGATGCTGTGGATGCGGCAAGAAGAAGGCGCACCGTTTCCGGGCGACCCGCGCAGGGCCCTTTCGCGCATTGCCGAGCAATACAAAGAACTCGGACTGACGCCGGTGGTGGCGACCGAGCTGGAATTCTATCTGGTCGACCCCTCGGAAGATTACCCACAGGCGCCGCGATCCCCGGTCACCGGCAAGCGGCTGGAGTCCGACGGCGCGATGTCGCTGGACGAACTGCAACACTTCGATGAATTTCTGAACGACGTTTACGATGCCTGCGAATTGCAGGGCATTCCTGCCGATGCCGCGATCTCGGAAAACGGGGCGGGGCAGTTCGAGATCAACATGCGCCACGTTGCGGACCCTCTGCGCGCCGCCGACGATGCTGTGCTGTTCAAACGACTCGTGCGCGGCATTGCCCGCAAGCACGGGCTTGCAGCTACCTTCATGGCGAAACCTTATGGCGACCTGTCTGGCAGCGGATTTCACACGCATTTCTCATTGATCGATGAAAACGGGATAAACGTGTTCGACAACGGCGGCGACGAAGGCACGCCCCTGTTGTTGAACGCGGTGGCCGGGCTGCTGGCCACGATGCAGCAAAACACGCTGACATTTGCGCCGCACGAAAACTCTTATCGCCGTCTGCTGCCCGGCGCCCACGCGCCGACAAGCGTCTCTTGGGGCTACGAGAACCGAACCGCGGCCATCCGTATTCCTGGCGGTGATCCCATAGCGCGGCGTATAGAGCATCGCGTCGCGGGCGCCGATGCCAACCCCTATCTGGTGCTGGCCAGCATTCTGGGCGGAGCGCTGCTGGGCATCGAAAACGAGATGCAACCGGCGGCACCCATCACCGGGAACGCGTATTCGATGAACCTCGACAATTTGCCGCTGGACTGGGCAACCGCCATCGACGCCTTTCGCAAGGGTGCCGATGTGCCGACCATCTTCTCCAAACGGCTGCAAACCATGTTGGTCGAATGCAAGATGCAGGAATTGCGTAAATTTGCCCGCTACGTGACCAAGTTTGAATATGACAGCTACCTGGAGATCGTGTGATGAACCCCCGGAATGACTCCTATGCCGGCAACGGCAGCCACGCCGCAAGTTATTACGCCGCCTCGGCTAATGCCGCGCCGGAACGGGCGGAACTGACCGGTGACCATCAAATAGACGTCTGCATCGTCGGCGCCGGATATACCGGGCTCTCGACGGGGCTTTACCTTGCGGAAAAAGGCTACAAGGTCGCCATTATTGAGGGTGCGCGGGTTGGATGGGGCGCCTCGGGACGCAATGGGGGGCAGATCGTCAACGGGCTGAACGCCAGTCTGCAGACAATCAAGAAACGTTACGGACAAGACACAGCCACATTCGTCGCCGGTCTGGTGCAGGAAGGTGGCGAGATTATCCGCGAGCGGATCAGCACCTACGACATCAAATGCGATCTGAAGGAAAAGAACATCTTTACCGGTCTGACCAGCGCCCATATGGGCGAACTGGAAGAGCGGATGAAGCTTTGGGCCAGTTACGGCCTCAAGAATCAAGAGATGCTGGACAAGAACCAATTGCGCGAACACGTGAATTCCGACCTCTACGCGGGCGGGTTGATCGACCATTCCGGCGGCCATATGCACCCGTTGAACCTGGCCTTGGGCGAGGCAGCGGCGTTTGAGCAGAATGGCGGAATCATCTATGAGATGTCGCCGGTGATCGACGTTGATCAAGCGGCGGTTCAGCCAGTTATCAAAACGGCCAAAGGCACCATGACCTGCAAGACGCTGGTTCTGTGCGGTAATGCGTACTTGGGCCACGTGGTGCCAACGCTGACGTCGCGGGTGATGCCGGTGTCAACGCAGGTGATGGCAACCGAGCCTCTGGGTGAGGCACGTGCGCGGGAATTGATACCGACGGATGCCTGCGTCGAGGATATCCGTTACATCCTCGATTACTATCGCTTGTCCGGCGACAACCGCATGTTATTTGGCGGCGGCACGGTTTACGGTGGCGCCGATCCCAGTGACATCAAAGCCAAGTTGCAGCGCAACATGGACAAGGTCTTTCCACAGCTTAAAGGGGTCAAAATCGACTACGCGTGGAGCGGTAATTTCGCCCTCTCGTTCAGCCGTGTCCCCCAGATGGGCCGCATCGGCGGGAACACCTATTTTGCCCATGGCTACAGCGGCCATGGCGTTACCGGGGCGCACACCTTCGGGCGCATTCTGGCCGAAGCCATCCACGGCGACCTGACCCGGTTCGACGTGTTTGCCAAAGTACCGTGGTATCCGTTTCCCGGTGGACGCATGCTCCGTATACCGTATTCGGTAATGGGTTCCTGGTGGTACGGGGTGCGCGACAAAATCGGTATCTAATAAAGTAACAGTGAAATATAAAAATTCTTTAGGAGAACACCATGCTAAAAAAAACACTGATCTTTAGCGCGCTGGCGCTGACCACTGGCGTAGCTTGTGCCGAGGGTGAGCTGAACGTATATCACTGGTCTGATTACGTGGCTCCCGACACGATTGAAAATTTCGAGGCAAGAACCGGCATCACGGTTAATTACGACGTGTTCGACAGCAACGAAGTATTGGAAGCCAAGATGCTGACGGGCGCCAGCGGTTACGATGTGGTGGTTCCGTCTATCGAGTTTCTCGCCCGCCAAGCGCAGGCAGGCCTTTATGCGAAGATCGACAAGAGCAAACTGAAGAACTACGGCAATCTTGACCCCGACATTCTCAAAATCATCGAGGTGAATGACCCCGGCAACACCTATGGAGTGCCTTACATGATGTTCTCCGTTGGGATCGGCTATAACATTGATATGATCAAAGAGCGCATCGATGCCGACAAGATTGGCAGCTGGGACATGTTGTTTGATCCGGATACCGTGGCCAAGCTGGCCGATTGCGGCGTTGTGATAATGGACTCCCCGACCGAAGTGATGTCGTCGGCGCTGAATTATCTGGGGCTGGATCCGCACTCCGAAGATAGTGCTGATCTGGAAAAGGGCAGTGAGCTGATGATGGGCGTGCGCCCGCACATCCGCTACTTCCATTCGTCGCAATACATCAACGATTTGGCCAATGGTGATATCTGCATAACCATTGGTTATTCCGGTGACATATTGCAAGCGCGTGATCGTGCCGCCGAAGCAGGACAAGGCATCAATATCGCTTACACGATCCCCAGAGAGGGCGCTGTGATCGGTTTCGACATGCTGGCAATCCCGGACGATGCACCCAATCCTGAAAACGCGTTAAAGTTTATTGACTACATCCTCGAGCCAAAAGTTGCCGCAGACATCACCAACTACGTCTACTTCGGTAACCCGAATACCGCTGCGACGGAATTCGTGAACGAAGACGTGGCTAATGATCCCGGCATTTACCCTTCTCAGGACATTAAAAAGAAAATGTTCGTTTCCAAGCCGCACGCAGCGCGCTATGACCGAGCACTGACCCGCGCCTGGACTACCATCAAGACTGGCATGTAAGCCTATGCACTGCCGCGCGGGTTCGCTTCGCGCGGCAATCCTTTTCCAAGATCGTTTCTTTTGGGGAAATGGGGAATCATCATGTCCGACGCTATTACAGTTACAGGTTTAAAACCCTGGACAGATCCAAACGCTGTACCTTTTTTAAAAATCAATAATGTGACCAAGAAATTCGGCGAGTTCACGTCAGTCAACAACGTATCGCTGGAAATATTTAAGGGCGAGATTTTTTGTCTTCTGGGCGGATCGGGTTGCGGTAAGTCTACGTTACTGCGGATGCTGTCGGGATTTGAAGACCTTACCTCCGGCCAGATCATTATCGACGGTCAAGACCAGGCCGGCATTCCGCCTTACAGACGACCCACCAACATGATGTTTCAATCCTACGCGTTGTTTCCGCACATGACGGTGGAAAAAAACATCGCGTACGGGCTGAAACGCGACGGTTTGCCCAGGGCAGAGATTGCTACGCGCGTTACAGACATGTTGTCGCTGGTGCAGATGGGGGCGTTCGCCGCCCGCAAACCACATCAACTGTCTGGCGGCCAGCGCCAGCGGGTCGCGCTCGCGCGCGCGCTGGTGAAAAAGCCCAAGCTGCTGCTGCTGGACGAACCGCTGGGTGCGCTGGACAAGAAGCTGCGCGAAGAGACCCAGTTCGAATTGATCAAGATTCAAGAAAGCCTGGGTGTCACTTTCGTGGTTGTTACCCATGATCAGCAAGAGGCGATGACCTTGTCTAGCCGGATCGGCGTCATGACCGCGGGCAAGATCGTCCAGGTTGGAACTCCCCGCGAGATATACGAGTATCCGCAGAACCGGTTTGTTGCGGACTTTATTGGTTCGGTGAATATCTTTGAGGGCCGTATTGCCGAAGACGGCGAGAGCCACGTTGTTGTGGCCTGCCCCGAAGCCGGTTTGGGGATTTACGTACCCCACAGCATCAGCGGTGTTATTGGCCAAAAGGTCGCCGTTGCGGTGCGACCGGAAAAAATGCAGATCAGCAAAGACGACCTGGGCGACTTGCGCAACAAACTCAGCGGCATCATCGATGAGATTGCCTATATGGGCGATTCGTCGATTTACCAGATACGCCTGGACAGCGGAAAACGCGTGCGCGTCAACCAATCCAACCTTTTTCGGTCCGAAGAGAGTTCTCTGAATTACGGCGACCGGGTGAATCTGGGCTGGGCGGGTAACGCCGGGATTGTGGTGACGTCATGAGCAGCCTGCCGTTGGGATCGCGCATCGGGTCGCTGCTGGGCCGAATGGGCCTGAAGGGACGCCTCTTGGTTATCGCTATCCCGACCGTCTGGCTTCTGGTTTTTTTCCTGATTCCGTTCCTGGTGGTCGCGAAAATTTCGTTTTCCGAGGCTGCCATTGCCCGGCCGCCCTATCTGCCAGTCGTGGAGTGGATTGACGGGTTTTTCAGGGTAAATCTTAACTTCAATAACTATTTGTTTCTGTTAGAAGACCCTCTCTACCTTGCAGCCTATCTGGGGTCGGTCAAGATTGCCGGCGTTGCGACACTCATTGCCCTGTTGATCGGGTATCCGATGGCCTACCTGATTGCGCGCTCGCCTCCTGATCAGCGTAACCTGCTGCTAATGCTGGTTGTGCTCCCTTTCTGGACATCTTTCCTGCTGCGCGTTTACGCGTGGATCGGGTTTCTCAAAGGCAATGGGGTTATCAACAACCTGCTGATGAGTATTGGCATCATCGACGAGCCGCTGGTGATGCTGCAGACCGATTTTGCAGTCTATGTTGGCATTGTTTATACCTATCTGCCGTTTATGATTCTGCCGCTTTACGCCAATTTAGTGAAACTGGACGAAGCGTATCTTGAGGCATCTTCCGATTTGGGCGCGCTCCCGGTCACTACGTTTTTTACCGTCACCGTGCCGCTATCGCTGAGTGGGATCATTGCGGGCTGCATGCTGGTGTTCATTCCCGCCGTCGGCGAGTTTGTTATCCCGGCGCTTCTGGGCGGGCCGGATACGCTGATGATAGGCCAGGTACTTTGGAACGAGTTCTTCTCGAACCGGGATTGGCCCGTCGCCTCGTCGGTGGCTATTGTGATGCTATTTGTGCTGGTGATTCCCATCATGCTGCTGCGCTGGGCTCAGTCAGCGGGCGAAGGAGAAAACCGATGAAACGTAGATCCCGGTCTCTCATGATCTTCGGCGTTCTGGGTTTCGTGTTCCTTTACGCGCCCATCCTGTCACTGGTGGTTTTCAGCTTTAACGAGAGCCGCCTGGTGACCGTTTGGGGCGGATTTTCGACCAAATGGTATGGCGAGCTGTTCCGTGATCCCCAAATCCTGGATGCGGCCTGGGTCAGTCTGCGTGTCGCCCTGGCCAGCGCGACTCTGTCGGTGGTGATTGGTACGGTGGCGTCTTTCGTGTTGGTCCGGTTCAGGCGCTTTCGCACTAAAACGCTGCTGAGCATGATGATCACCGCACCGCTGGTTATGCCCGAAGTTATTATCGGGCTGGCGTTGCTGCTGATGTTTGTTGCGATGGAGAGCATTCTTGGTTGGCCCGGCCAACGTGGAATTATGACGATTATTATCGCGCACTCGACCTTTGGAGCGGCCTATGCGGCGGTGATTATACAGTCACGCTTGGTGGACATGGATCTGTCGATAGAAGAGGCGGCGCTGGACCTTGGAGCACACCCTGTCCGGGTGTTCTTCGACGTAACACTGCCGGTCATTGCCCCGGCATTGATGTCTGGCTGGCTGCTAGCCTTTACCCTTAGCCTGGACGATCTGGTGGTTGCCAGCTTTGTCTCTGGCCCAGGTGCTTCAACCCTCCCGATGGTGATCTTTTCTAAAGTCCGACTGGGAGTAAGCCCGGATGTGAACGCACTAGCGGCGATCATTATCGGCGTTGCTTCGATAGGGATCATTGTTGCGGCCTTGCAGGTAAGCCGCAGCAAGAAGATGTCCCAGAATTGAGACGCAAAGAAAATAGGATGAGTTTGATGCGCTTCATGGTGGGCTCTGAAGCAGGCTTGTCGTATCCAGCAACCCACTCAAAACAGCCGATTCCTTGGTCAAAAGCTTCGATGTGTTTGCATGTCTGCCTCAGTACAGTTTCCCGGGTGGGCGCTTACTTCGCATTCTGCTCACAGCCATTGGCGCCTTGTACTACACCATGCTGGATCAGCTTGGCATGTAACCAAGACAGTTCAATCCAGTCACCCGTGACCAGATCCCAGACATAAATGATTTCTTCGCCGCCGCCACGGCCAAATCCACATCGGCCTTATCACAACTCGCAACATCAGCCAGCAATTTTTCGGTAGCCGGGTTGATTGAAGGAAAAGTTTCACCAGAGGAAGCGGGCTGAAAACGTCCACCAATATAGGCCAGATTCCGGAGTACTATTATTTTACTGAGTGCCTGCCACTCGCCTTTCGTTTTCATAAGCAGCTTCCTTCGCGGATTAATTAATTTTCCAGATTAAATGCCTGTCCGCTGCAACTCTATATACCTCAAGGGGTATAATATTTGTCCTCATTCCTCAGCTCGAAACATCAAATTCGCGGTTATCGGCAAGGCGATGGCGATGAATAAAAAGCCAGAAGAAAACGAATGGGCTATCCACCCATTATGGTTAATTCAATACAACCACATGCTGCGCTCACCCAATTCATTGATGTCCGGATTCTGGCCACTCATTACCTAACAGTTGCGAACCAACCACCAACGCGTAAACTCTGATCAACTAGCGCCAAGGATAACTTTTGGGCCGTGGTCACAGGTTCGAATCCTATCTTCCGATCGACGCGCGCTGCAGTTGTCCGGTGGCCAACAAAAGCGGGTCGCCCTGGCTAGGGCCATTGACCAAGGAAAGAATCATGACAGCATTTACTTTTAACACGACCAAAAGCATCATTTGCGAGCCAGGATCTATCAAACGTCTCGGCGCTCTTGTGCGAGCACAGATTGGTAAGAGCGTTCTTTTGGTGACCGATGCAGGGCTGATCAAAGCGGGTTTGCTGGGCGCCGCAACAGACTCTCTGACTCAGGCTGGCGTAAGCTATCGCGTATTTGATGGCGTTGTCGCCGACCCCTCCGTTGCCGTGGTGGAGGCCGGCCTTGCAGAAGCCCGAGCGGCAAACATCGACGGCGTTATCGGTTTCGGCGGCGGCTCCTCAATGGACGTCGCCAAACTGATTGCGCTCTTAATTGGAGGCGGCGAAAAACTGGAAGACGTCTACGGCGTTGGACAGGCCAAAGGCCAGAGACTCCCGCTGATCCAGATCCCCACCACTGCCGGCACGGGCTCTGAAGTGACGCCTATTTCAATCATCACCGTCGGTGAAACGGAGAAAAAAGGTGTGGTGGCGCCTCAACTGCTGCCAGATATTGCCCTACTGGATGCCGAGCTTACTCTTGGGCTGCCAGCAGCTGTAACAGCAGCAACGGGTATCGACGCCATGGTTCACGCCATTGAGAGTTATACCTCCGCATCCGCGAACAACAACCCCGTGTCGCGTGCTTTAGCTCGTGAAGCCCTTCGATTGCTCGGCGCTAATATAGAAACAGCGGTAAAAGAAGGCAGTAACGTTCAGGCGCGTTCAGGCATGCTCTTGGGTGCCATGTTAGCCGGACAAGCCTTTGCAAACTCGCCGGTGGCAGCAGTGCACGCTTTGGCATACCCCATTGGTGGCATTTTTCACGTACCGCACGGGCTCTCCAACGCTTTGGTATTACCCCATGTTATGCGTTTTAACGCCAGCGTGTGCGCCGATGCCTATGCCACCCTGGCGCCAGATGTTTTTCCGGACTTGGCCTCCGTTCAGAGAGAGCTGCGGGTGGACGAGTTTATCAATCGTCTTGAAACACTGAGTGCTGATCTGGGGCTTGAGCAGACCTTGCGTGAAGTCGGTATCGGTGAGTCCGATCTGTCAGTCATGGCAGTCGATGCCATGAAACAATCCCGCCTACTGGTAAACAATCCAAGAGAAGTCTCGGAAGCCGACGCACTGGCTATCTACCAAGCCGCATTCTGAAACAGCCGCCCGACATTCGGGCGTTCAACCGTTGCTAAGTCTAAGGGCGCCAAAATATTTCTCGGCGAACAGCCGCAGAAACAGAGTCAGGTTCAACCCAATCCTCCAAACCTGGCACCGTATCATAAGCGCTCGTAACATCCAGCAGGTTATTGACGTCGCCTATCTGACCCCGCCAGTCGCTCACGATTACGCTCGACAATTTCCGCAAGATAATCGGCCACGACTCTAATGCGCAACGAGGCGGATAAATCGCTGTGCAGCGCCAGCCAGATTGGCTGATCCAGCCCCAACTCAAGCGGCATTTCCCGTAAGCCCGCCTCGCGCGCCAGAAAATGTGGCAAAACTGCCAGGCCCAATCCGGCGGTCGCGGAGCTTAGCTGCGCGGACAATGTTGTGGTGGTAATCGCAGGCATCTGGCCACGCAAGGTGCGTTCAATCCATTGAGCTGCGGGAAGCCCACCCTGACGTTCCGACCACCCGATGAACCGGTCACCATCGAAACGGCCCGCATCAGGGCCGGTATCACGCGCAGCCATGTAATCCAGCGATCCGTAAAGGCCAAAACCTAAGGTGCCAACACGGCGAACGCTGACGTTGCCGCGCTCAGGACGCACCATGCGCAACGCCAGATCCGCGTCGCGGCCGTGCAGATTGATGGTACTTACGTCCGTCAAAATCTCGATGCTTAAACCGGGATGTCGCGCAAGCAGTGGGGCAAGGCCCGGGATAATGATCGAATTGGCGAGATTCTCAGCCGTTGCTAACCGAACATGTCCAATGGCCTCTGTTTCCGTTGCCGCCTGGGCGCGAAATGCTCCCATGGCCTGCTCCAGAGCTTCGGCTCTGGGCAGCAGGGTCGCGCCCTGGTCGGTCAGGCGATAGCCGGACTGGTGCCGCACAAAGAGCGGCACGCCAAGACGACTTTCCAGCCGCGCGATTCGCCGCGATACCGTCGCGATACCGGTACCGAGAGACTTGGCGGCAAAGGTCAGGGTTCCAGTGCGTGCAACCGCAAGAAAAGCCGGTGCATCATCCCAGTTCAGGCGTTCAGCCATCAGCTTTCCAAAAATGAAAATTAGATTTGCATTATAGACTGTAGATTAGCCGATATCGGAAAGTCATGATGATGCAGAATCCAACAAAGGAGCATCATCATGCAACGCAGGTCTCTCATCCCCGGTTTAAACGTTTCTGCTCTCGGCCTTGGCTGTATGGGCATGAGTGAATTTTACGGTCCACGGGACGATGTGCAATCGATGCAAGTGCTCTGCCGCGCCGCCGATCTTGGCGTAACTTTTTTCGACACCGCCGACATGTACGGCCCGCATCATAATGAAGAATTGTTAGGGCGCTTTTTACGGGAACGGAAGCCGCAAGTCGAAATCGCCACCAAGTTCGGAATCGTACGCAAGCCCGGTGAGTATGCCCGCACAATTGACAACAGTGCTGAGTATGCCAGAGCCGCTTGCGAGGCTTCACTGCGACGTCTCGGGGTCGAGCGGATTGATCTTTACTACGTTCACCGAATCGACCGCAGCCGCCCCATTGAAGAAGTTATGGAGGCGCTTTCCAGTCTGGTTCGCGCCGGCAAGATCGGCCATATTGGCTTAAGCGAAGTAAGCGCGGCCACGCTGCGCCGCGCCCACGCCGTTCATCCGGTTGCTTCGGTGCAGACCGAATACTCGCTCTGGTCTCGGGATGTGGAGTCGGACGTTCTGCCCACCTGCCGTGAACTCGGTATTGGGTTCGTACCTTATTCGCCCCTTGGCAGGGGGTTTCTTACTGGCACATTCGATGGTCAAAGCAACTTTTCCGACGGCGACTTTCGTGCAAACCTGCCGCGTTTTTCGGCGGAAAACATCGACGCTAACCGCCGCATTGTCGATGTCGTGCACTCGCTAGCGTTAACCAAAGGCTGCACGTCAGCACAGATTGCACTCTCCTGGCTATTGTCGAAGGGCGACCATATCGTACCGATTCCCGGTACCAAACGACTGAAGTACCTCGAAGAAAACGTTTCAGCCATCGATGTAGTGTTGTCACCAGACGAGGTTACAGCACTGGAAGCCGGGGTATCGGAACTGAGTGTGGCCGGTGGGCGCTATACTGATGAAGGCATGAAGGGGCTGGATGCCTAAGCCCCTTCATGCCAACCTAAGCTTGAATCAACTGATTCTGAGCTAAATCGAAGCCTTCGATCAAGAGAACTCGTAGCCACGATGACCGCACAGTCTTTACCCAAAGGCATTACAGACCGATTGGTCTGCAAGTCTCTGAATCTAATATGTAAAACTGCTCGGTCAGTGCGTCAGCGATTGAGCTTCATCGGCCCTAATGAAACCCCTATTCGCTGCAGAAAAGACGCCAGGCAACCTCATTTGAGCAGCGAGGGCACCCAGGTGGAAAGTGCCGGAAATGTCACCAGCAGCAGAATCACCGCAGCGAAGGCAAAGTAAAACGGCAGTGAGGCTATGATCGCCCTTTCAAATGGCACGTCGGCGATTCGGGCCGCCGTCATTAACGTCATCCCCACAGGTGGCGTAACGTTGGCGATATTGAGCACCACGATCATCAGAATCGCAAAGTGCAGCGGATCCACACCCAGCTGAATCATTGCTGGCACCAGCACCGGCGCCACAACGACAAGCGCCGGCAGCACATCCATCACGGTACCAACCAGCAGCAGCAGCAGGCACACCAGAAGTAGCTGGAGGAACATCGAATCACTAAAGCCGATGATGAGTCCTGCCGCGTCTTGGGCTATGCCCGAGCGGGTTACAAACCAGCCAAGCACTGCCGAGGTCGCCAATAGGAAGAACACCACGCCCGAGAAGCGCACGGTCACTATCAGTGCATCCCAGATTTTCTTCCAGGTGAGGTTGCGGTAAAACACCACACCAATAACGATGGCATAAACAGCGGCAAAGCCCGAAGCCTCGGTGATAGTGGTCAGCCCAGACAGAATCCCGCCAAGAATGATCACAGGCACGAACATAGCCGGCAAGGCCACCAGAAAAGCCAGCCCTGCCGCCTTGAGCGGCGTAGGTGCCTGTTTGGGGTAGCCGCGCTTCCACGCCAGAAAAAAGCTCACCGCAAGCAGCGCTAAAGCCATCAGAAGACCGGGAATGATGCCGCCGGCAAATAGGTCAATAACCGAGATATCGCGCAGCAGTGTGGCGTAGATCACCATCACAATGCTGGGAGGAATAATCGGCCCGATAATCGAGGAGCAAGCAGTGATCGCCGCCGCATATTCGGCGTCATAACCCTGCCTTTTCATTTCGGGGATCATTATCTTACCAATCGCCACGGTATCAGTGATCGCCGCCCCGGTTAGTCCTGCGAAGAATACCGACACCGAAATATTGACGTGCGACAGCGCTCCGCGCACCCGGCCAAAAAGCGCATTGTTGAAATCAATCAACTTCTGGGTCAAGCCACCCTGGTTCATCAGCTCAGCAGTAAAGATGAAATAAGGCACCGCGATGAGCATAAAACCCGAAACACCGGCAAACATGCGGTCAGCAATGATGCTGAGCATCTGTTCTCCACCCATGGAAAAACCGCCGGCCAAACCGGAGAGAGCCATCACCACGGCCACTGGCATACCGATAAGCAAAAGCACCACAAACGCAACAATAGCGAATATCATGAGCGAGTCTCCGTATCTTGGGTTCCGATAAGCTCATCCATCAGCGCATCGTCATCAATGAAATGCTCGAGTAGAGCAAAGCCCTGTGTCACGTGCAGCAAAATGATGGCGCCACTGATCGGCACCACGACGGTGGTAAACTTGGCAGAGATCTGTATTTGGTCAGACACCATGTAAACCTGGTTTGCGGTCGCAAAGTAAGTCCAGCCATACCAGAGCAGTAGCGCCCCAAACAGTGCGATAGTGATCAGACAAAGCGCAGCAGCAAGAGTCAGCAGCGCCCTAGGCAGGCTGCGAACCAATAATGTCATAGCCACATGCTCGCCGTAGCGCAATGAGATGGTCATGGAAAGAAAGCCAATCCAGGGTAGAAAAAGTCTCGCTAATGAATAGGTCCAGCTCAGGCTGCTGCCAGTGGCTAGCTTGTAGATAAAAGCCGTGAAAGAGATGCCCAACATGATAAGCACGCAGGCTACACAAGCTATAATCGCGGCCTGATTAACCCAGTCACTCAGCTGCCGAAGAGGCTGAAGGAGTTTCATTAATGCACCTTAAAAGCAACATCGGCCGACCCGAAACTCTTGGGCGGCCGATGGATGAGCAAACAATATCAGTCGTCACTGGCCAAGCTCATTGCCCAGTATTACTGACCCGTTTTTACTGAACCGTTTTTACTGAACCATAGTTGTCCATGTCAGACGACTTCACTTCTTCACCGACACGCTTCACCTCTGCCAGAAAATCATCAACCTTTTTAGCGTCGATGCCAAAATCGTTAACGATCCAATTCTTCCAGGCCGGACGCGCAACATCAGCCATACGCTCACGTTCCTCAGTAGGCATGATGTAACAATCCTTAAACGTCTTGCAGGACTCCTGCCAGCCTGCTGTTGCCAAAGCTGCGGACATGCCATGCCCAATCGCGATGGCTTCGCGCGCCGAGGTAACAATCGCTTCCTTCTGCTCCTCAGTCAGCCCCTGGTACCAGTCTTCACTAATCAGCCAAGCAGCACTGTTGTAGACGTGGCCAGTCAGAGTGGTGTAATCGGTCACCTCATGGAAGTTATAGGTCGTGTTGAGCACCGGCGCGTTGAACTGAC
Organism: Marinobacter psychrophilus; assembly: GCF_001043175.1. Classification (NCBI taxonomy): domain Bacteria; kingdom Pseudomonadati; phylum Pseudomonadota; class Gammaproteobacteria; order Pseudomonadales; family Marinobacteraceae; genus Marinobacter; species Marinobacter psychrophilus. Next base: position 408,990 of record NZ_CP011494.1, on the reverse strand, counting down.
CATCAGCCAGACCGGTTTCAAGTGCGGTGATCACTTCACCCCAAGGCAACGGCGTGGCAAACCCTCCCAGTGACTTTATGATCGCAACATGCCCGGGATTCTCCTCGGTGCGGATATTAAGCCCTTTAAGGTCTTCCACCGTCTTAATGAGACGCTCGTTGTTGGTAAACGCCACAAAACCGCCGCCGTCATCAAAGGTGCCCAGATAACGCATATTGGTTTCTTCAACAGTGTTGGACATCAAGTCCGCAAACCAGTCACCGTCGAGAAAAGCCCAGGCCTGACGCCAGTTATCAAACACGAAGGGAGCTGTCATTAGCTGATAATCACTAAAATAAGAAGACATAGCACCGGTAGTGATAATCGTTGACTGCAGGGTGCGCCCGCCTTGAACTTCCTTAGCGGTGTCAACTTCCGAGCCCAGCTGGCTATTACCGAAGACCCTGACGGTTATTTCACCGTCGGTGCGCGTCTCAACCAAGTCTTTGAAGCGCATTAACGCGGGGTAGACGGAGTTGTTGCTCATGTTTTCGGGCAAAATAGTGGCAATCGCCATTTCTTTGGCCTGAGCTTGTACGGCAGCCATAGCCAGTGGCAAAGCGGCGATCACGGCAATACGTGAGAACATTTTTAATTTCATATGCGAAGAATCTCTGGTTGATATTTCTGTACTTATTATCCAACACCAGTAATGCTGGCCGTAAAAGTCGTAAATCTATATACCCATCTTTGATTCAGGTAATTCAGACTTATAAAAATTTTAAAACAGCTTGAAAGCCGCATTGTCTATGTTTATCACTAATAATTTCAATAAAGAATTTTATCCAGAAGACGTTTTTCTCTGAAAGCTTAGATAAGTAGTATCCACTAAATGTATGGCACTGAATATCGGGAGTCAAACGATATAAAGTAATATCAGATATAAGTGCAGCTTATAAATTAAGAGCCGTAATGTTGGTCAAGGTCTGAGTAACTTTTAATTTTCCGCCGTTTTGATGGAATTCAGACGTACTGGCTCTACACCGGCCTGTATTTTACACATTAAAGAGTGCTGAACGCGGCCAACAAAAACAGCTTGTTGTTTTTGAAAAAACCGGACTACATCCATTTTGAATTGCGCACAAAATACCCGCTTACCAACCCTATCTAACACAATTTCCTAGCGAGTCTTGCACTTTTTAGTGTGGTACTCGCGGCATCGGATTCTGGCACAACACCCATATAATCCGTGAATATTACAGAGCAACAACAGAATTTCTGTGGACAAGTCAACCAGAGGGGGAAATCAGATAGAAGACGAAGCATTGTCTCGTTTTTGGTTAAGTTCTGTTTATAAAATATCTTAAAAAACCCACTGAGATAAGGTCTTTATACGGTTTCATCGCTCTCAGTAGCCTGATCACTTACAGAGATATCAAAATCTACAATTTCTTCAATAAACTTAGTCTCGATAATTGATAAAGCTCGATTTTTATGCCAAAAAACATGGACAGGTATGTCAGCAACGCCTTCTTTTGGCGGCAAACGCCTAAGCTTCGATTCTAGATAGGTCGAAGCAATAAATTGATCAGGCAAAGCGCCTATGCCGTATCCGGTATAAATTAAACGTACTGCCTCATCCAAGTTATTGGTGTAGGCGCTGGTACGACCTATTAAACCGTTAGTTTCTTTGAATACGGTAATTGGGAAGAGGACCTCGCCAACATCTTCACTGCTGAATGCTACAAAATCTTCTTTCAATAGACTGTCAAAACGCACATCTTTTTCTGCAAACAAAGGATGATGGTATCCGCAGTATAAATAATAACGTTGCTTAAATAACAATTTTTGATTAAGGATTTCCGGTGTGTGCCTAGCTAAACAAATGCCCACAGCAGGATTCTTTTGTTCGATATCGTTTAAAATATCTTTGCTTGATTTTACCGTCAAATCTAAAGTGATGTTTGGATATTTTTTTTGAAATATACTAGAAAATCGTTATACTTTTGATTGTGAATTCGGCTAGCTACCAGGAGTTTAATCTCGCCTTCTAAGAGATGAGAATTAAAGCCTTTCATAGCTTCAATAGAAGTGATCTCTGTAAATATTGTTTGAGCAACCTGCAAACAGTAATGGCCCATAGGCGTGAGCTTTAAAGGCTTTGTGTTACGTATAACAAGCTGACTTCCGATTTGCTCTTCAAGCTTTTTAAGGTTTTGACTAACAGCCGACTGGGTGATTTTTAAACGGTTAGCGGCAACACTAATACTTCCCTCTTCATATATAACAATTAATACATGAAGTAATGTCCAATTCAAATTATCTGCCAATTTTTTTTGTATCATAATAATTTTAGCGTTTATACTCTAAATATATTGATAACCAAAAATGCAAAAACTCACCAGGATTTGCTACCGCTTAATATTTATGTTAGCTAACCCTGCAGGGGCTTAATTTGCTTTTCGTCACTGCTTTTAAAGGGATACTAGCCGAAAGCTTATCACTCCAAAGCGGTAAGTTCGATTCTACAAAGCAAAAAATTTATCGGTTTTCAAGTTTGCCGTCGAATTATATGAGCAACAAGAACACTACAAGAGCTTTCCTCACCCTTTTGGCCAGATTCGGGAGCACTGAAGCGGCTTTTTGGTGCTCGCCAGTACGAAACTAGCCAGACCGAGCATAGAGAGCGCCGTTTTTTCTCAGTGGAGCACTGTGTTTTGGCAGAATTCGTTCTCTGCACGGCAACACCCGTGCGAGAAAGTTGCAAAAATGGCCAGTTCGCTAGAAGCTCAAGCGCTACGGATTTAAGCAGAATTTCCTTGACTGCTAATCCAAACCTGGGAGTGGAGTGCCTGCCTAATCCTCTATCTATTATACAGCTTAAAGTTTACAAACTCGCTCATACCATAAGGTCCAAGCTCCCGGCCAAAACCGGATTGTTTAACACCACCAAAGGGTAGCTCTGCCGCTGTTCCTGGCGCTTGGTTAAATGACACCATTCCGACCTCTAACCTCTCGGCGATGCGTTGCCCGCCGTCCATATCGTGTGTATGAATGCATGCGCCCAAACCAAATGGTGTGTCATTAGCGAGCCGGATAGCGTCTTCAACATCGTTCGCTTTATAGACTACGGCTACTGGCCCAAACAATTCATCATGGTAGGCCCTCATATCTGGTGTAATATCGGCCAACAAAGCAGGTTTAAACCAAGCTCCAGACTTTAATATTTTTCCGCCAGACACTAATACAGTTGCACCCTGATCGATCGCATCATCATATTGCGCTTGAATCGTTTTTAACGCTTGACTGGAGGACAATGGACCTAAAAATGTGTCTTTATTTAGTGGATCAGTTGGCTCTAATAACTTAACTTTATGAGTCAGTTTTTCTACAAACTCATCATAAATATCTGCGTGCAGGATTATACGTTTGGCCGCATTACAAGCTTGCCCCGCATTGCCGAATCTACCGATAAATGCACATTCTACTGATCGGTCAATATCCGCATCTGCTAATACAATAAATGCATCCGATCCCCCTAGCTCGAGCACAACTTTTGTCAGCGAAGCACCCGCCACCTGCGCTACGGCAGCACCTGCTCGCTCTGACCCTGTCAAAGACACACCTTGAATACGCTTATCACCAATGATTGTTTTAACTTGTTCATTTGTTGCAAAAATATTGTTGTACACACCTTTAGGCAAGCCTGCTTGCGCCAATATAGACATAATCGCTGTCGCAGATCTTGGGCATGAAGGCGCATGTTTCAGTACAACCGCATTACCTAACATCAAGTTTGGTGCAATAAAGCGTGCCACCTGGTAGTGAGGATAGTTCCACGGCATAATGCCCAGCAGAACGCCAATAGATTCTTTTTTTATCACAGCGTTTTTAGCGCCGGGTAATTCCGACGTCTCTAAAAATTGCTCACCAAACTTGGCATAATAGCGAAAGATCTGACTAACTAACGCAATCTCCCCTTCCCCTTGCGCAACAGGCTTGCCCATCTCGCACGCCATTATTTTTGCCAGATCTTCGCATTGCTCTTCGTATAAATCAGCAATAGTATTTAATATCGCTGCTCGCTCATCAACATCACTTTTACGCCATGCTTGATAAGCATTGTGCGATTCCGCAATAACATCTTGAACCTCCTGATGGGAATGGCCTTGATACTTCTCTTCGATCTCGCCATTAGAAGGGTTCGTTACTTGATAGCTTATCATGATATTTCCATTTTATAAGTGACTGATAGCGCTATAATCTTATGGCACTAACTTGCCGGGATCGGTAATTACATGCAGCAATACGCTCTTTCGCTCTTTTGTCACAACCTGCATCGCCTCGGCCACACTCATCTTGATATCCCTATCATTATCAACTCGTATGCCATGTGCACCAAACGCATTGGCTAGCGCGGCGAAATCAGGATTGTGTAGCTGCGTACCGGACACCCGATCAGGATAATTTGCTTCTTGGTGTTGACGTATCGTGCCGAACTGTTGGTTGTCCATCAAAATTATTAGAACAGGCGCCTGATAACGGATTGATGTGGATAACTCCGCTTCATTCATCATGAATTCGCCATCGCCAGTGACTACAACAGATAGGCGTTCTGGTGACTCTAGCGCTGCAACGATACCTGCCGGCAAACTATAACCCATAGCGCCGTTTCTAGTGCTTAGTTGGCTTGGAAAGGTGTGAGTAGGTAAATAGCGCTGCGCCCATAAACAGTGGTTACCAGCGCCAAAACTATACACAGCGTCTGCAGGCAATAGCGCTGCTACCTCCCTGATCACTTGCGTCATATCCGCGTATAATTGCCCAGCGCCAACACTTTCACTTTCTTTCTTTGATAAATCACAATCTTTTCTTTGCTGTTGATGACAATGTTTGAACCAAGCGTTGCGAGATTCTGAACTTGGCAACGATGCTCTGCTTAGCGCTTTAATAAAGCTAATAGGACTGGCGACAATATGCTCTGTGACTGAGCCGCTGTGCCCCCGCAAACTGGTGTCTAAATTAACGATGTAATTGGGCTTTTCAAAGGACTGTCGTAAACGATACCCATCACTGGCAACGTCACCCAAAACGGTTCCCAAGGTGAGCAGGACATCAGCTGCTTCAATTAGTGCAGCACATTCGTCCGAACGCCCATAGCCCAGATACCCGGCATTTGCCGGAGAATCAAAAGCAACACGGTCCGAAGCGCGCCAATCATGAATCACCGGTAGGTGATTAGCTTCTGCAAACTGCGTTAATTGTTTAGAAGCTTCCGCCGTCCAATTTTGGCCACCGGCAAAAACCAACGGCTTCGCAGCGTTTGATAGCGCATTCAGTATGCTGTTGAGCCTGTCGTCGTCGACACCGCCTTCGGCAACGGGTATGACGGGATGCAGTTGTCCATGGAACTCCTGCCGGATGATATCTTCAGGCAATCCTACAACAACAGGGCCAGGCCTGCCTTCTAGCGCGGCGTGAAAGGCTTTAGCCACAATCTCGGACGCTCTGGAGACCTCGTCCAATATCAAGACACGCTTGCATTGGCTAGAGAACCATTGGTTAAGGTCAAACTCTTGGAAAGACTCTCGATTTCTATCGGAAACGGGAATCAGACCAACAAACAAAATCAGCGGCACACCGTCTTGCCATGCGGTATGGACACCGGTGTAGGCTTGCGCAGCGCCCGGCCCACGCGTAACCATGGCAATACCCGGAGTACCTGTAAATTTACCGTGTGCATCCGCCATGTACGTACACGCCGCTTCATGACGACACACCACTGTTTGAATTTCGGTATTGTATAGACCATCTAATACCGATAAATAGCTCTCGCCTGGAACCACATACGCGCGACTAACTCCATGTAATTGAAGGCTATCAACAATCGCTTGACCACCATGAATTGCATTATCCATCGTTGTTCCCTTCTCCAAGTGCGAGTTATGACTTTTTCCCGATATTTTTTAGCGACTACTCAGCGGCAATTATGGTGATTTCCACCAATAAATCGGGGTGCGCCAAGGTGGACTCTCCGCACGCTCGAGCTGGGGGCAAGGTGTCTTCAAACCATTGATCCCATACCTTATTCATCGCCGCGAAATCATTCATGCTTTTCAGCCACACCGTTGCTGATAACATTTTTGATTTATCACTACCCACTTCTTCCAGCAAATTTTTGGCTTTATTCAAGCACGTTAAGGTTTGGGCAGATACATCCTCATCGACAGCCCCAACTTGACCCGATAAGTAAATTGTCTGATTGTGAATAACAATCTGGCTCATACGTTCATTACTATTTAATTTCAACATATTCATTTTCTCAGTTTTTGAAAAATTTTAATTACGACTTAGAAAATCGTTGGGCGTTAAAAGGTTCAACATTAACCGTTAAGGTTTTATTATGTATTAACTCCTCAATGATACGCCCTGTAATCGGTCCTAACGTAAAGCCTTGATGACCATGCCCAAACGCAAACCACAAATTATTGTGTTTCCCGGAAGCGCCGATAACCGGCTTCATGTCGGGCATACAGGGTCTAGATCCGCACCATGGGTCACTCTCTACTGTATCTTTCAATGGCAGAATATTTTTAGCAATATCCAATACAGCCTGTAGTTGTCCGAAATCTTTTTCCGCATCCATTACGCTAACTTCTGCGCCGGTGGTAATACGAATACCTTGCTGCATCGGCCCCATAACAAATCCTTTGTCCATATCTATCAAACTGTGATTGATAGAATTTTTCTCAGTCGTTTCAAAATGCTGGTGATAACCACGCATTGGAAATAAGGGTAGATTATATCCCAAGGGCTTTATCAGTTGGCTAGACCAAGGACCGGCAGCAACAACTAAATGATCACTATAAAAAATTTCATCGTCGGTCACCACCTGCCAACCATTGTCATCCGGAAGAATTGTTTTGACACTACACTTGGCTATCGTACCTTGCATATCTTGATAGCTTTTAGCATACGCATTCACCAACGCACCCGGATTTGAGACTTGCCAGGAATTTAACCAATGAATCGCACCGACAAACCCTGCAAAATTTCCGTTAGGTTCTAGCTCTTTCAATTCCGCAAGGGAAAGTACTTTGTGCTCAACCCCCTGTTCCCGAGCTTTTTTAGCGACCGCCACGGCCGTTTTGAATTTATCTTCAGTTCGATGCATTTCGATCCAACCGTCACGTCTGATCAAATCCTCAACGTCGGCAGCCGTGATCATTTTCTGGTGCTCACTGGTACAATGCTCAATGAGAGTCTGCCACTCTTTTTCTATTTTCTGGACCGAGAATGGTGCAGAAAACCGCCAGTACTGTCGTAGCGCGTGTTGATAACGTAGGACGGCAGGCCAGCGATAACGAATATCCGTCTTCTTGTTCGGTAACATTTTTATCAGTTCAATCAGCTTTCTAGGAAAAGGATGAACATGAATCGCTTCCCGCTGAATCAACCCGGCATTACCGTATGACGTTTCTAATCCCGGTGATTTCTTGTCTAACAGCAGAACCTGAGAATTGTTCTTTTGTAGATGCCAGGCAATAGACGTTCCAACCATACCAGCACCAATCACGATGACTTTGTATCGCATACCAGCTCCTCTTCACGATAGGTATATAAAATACTATGTTTCTTTCAACATGAGAAAGATTTCATTAACGCCCGATTTTTCGCTGATCAGTAAGTGGGTAAAGGTAGTCTAAAGTGAGCAATTATCTGAATTAATGATTGTTGTAGAAAAATTTTTACTTCCAGTTTTACTGGTTATTTATTTTAGTCTTTTGAAATAAGTCCAGATAAAAATGCTTGCAGGTTTTCGTTGAGCTTTTCTATGCAGTAACCGCCTTCTACTAAAATAATCACGGGCTTGTTCAGTGCCTTCACCTTTTTTGCTAGCGTTTTGAAACCCTGTGTACTGACATGACATTTAGCTTGTGGATCGTCTTTATAAACATCGAACCCTAGCACATGGACAATGACATCTGGATTGAACAGCTTTACAATTTCAATCGATTTATCCACATGATTAAAGAAACCTGTTTCATCTGTACCATGTGGCATTGGAAAGTTAATATTATAACCGTAGCCCTCTCCATAGCCTCTTTCGTGCTCGTGACCTGCGACCACGGGGTAAAAATTAACAGGGTTGCCATGCACCGAAGTATATAGCACATCTTTGCGGTCATAAAATATTTCTTGAATGCCCTGACCATGATGCATGTCGGTATCTAAAATAGCGATTTTTTGAAACTTCTGGAGCAGGTGCTCAGCAATAATTGCTGCGTTATTGAGATAACAAAAACCACCTGCTGAATTTTTTCTGGCGTGATGCCCTGCGGGCCTCGTCAGGCATATTTGAATATCGCTTTGATGAGTCTGATCATTTAACAACGAATCGGCAGCATTGAGTGCCGTTTGAGCGGACCAATAAATAGAGGTCCATGAATGCTTGCCAATTGGAGCACTACCATCAGCTTGATATTTAGCCGCTTTTGCCAAAATACCAAGCCCGGAATTGTTATTCGGCATATAGACTGTGGTTTGTACCTCCTCTCCCATTTCTTCACCCGAAGCCATCCATTCTTCATAGCCATGCTTTAAAAATTCAACATAGTCAAAGTCATGTACTGCTAAGATTGGTTCAATCCCTATTTCTTTGGCAGTCGTTACTTCTAAGCCCATTATCTGTGGGGCTTTTAATAGCTCAGTCAATCTCTCGGGTGTTTCTTGCGGTTGGCGCATCTTCCCTCTAGAAAAATAGCTTTTGGGATGATGAAGCTTTTGTTTTTCGTGACTGTATATTTTCATCTTCTTCGTTCCATTTTTCTGTCGAATTCTATTTTAATGCAATTTAATATTACTTTAAAACTCTCATAGCAACGTTTAAACTATATTATTTATATAATAGTAATATAAATTCGGCTACGCTATTTTACTTAGAGAGTATTTTAAGATTTTATATAGGCGTTAACTTATAAATATATGGCACTGAATATTGGTAGTCAAACGATATAAAATTATATCGAATATAAGTATAGCTAATATATTGAGAGTGGTGGTTTTCGAAGAGACATGTAATGCTCAATTCATGGTATCGATATTTTCAATTTCACAACAGCGTGGTCAGGCATGAAACCGCCTGAGCAGTATTAGCCCATTAGCGTCGACTCAAAATTGACCGATTCAAGACAAGATAGCTGCCTCGCCACTGAGCGAAAACACGGTCGCAATAACAACAGTGTTTCCGCTCATTACCAAAAAAGCGTGTCGGTATTGACACGTTTCAGAGGCGCTATGCACAGGGTTGGTCAGGCCAAGGCTCTTTCCAGGACCTTTGCAACATGCAGGGCAGTTTTATTGGCACCGTCGTGAATTTGATGTCGACAGCTGGTGCCGTCGGCAACCACAAGATCCGTTGCCTCGGCCTTACGAACCGCCGGGAGCAGTGAAAGCTCGGCCATCTGCATTGAGGCATCGTAGTGTTCACGCTCGTATCCAAAGCTACCGGCCATTCCGCAGCATGAGCCTTCAATGTGTTTAACCTCCAGTTCCGGTATCCAGCAAAGCACCTGCTCTACTGGCCGAAGAGCATCAAAAGCTTTCTGATGACAGTGGCCGTGCAGAAGAACTCTGGGTGTTTCCAGAGCTTTTAAATTGAGCTTCAAACGACCAGCTTCGTGTTCTTTGACCAGAAACTCCTCAAACAGGAAAGACGCCTTCGATAAAGCGACGGCCTGCGTCCCATAGCCATACTGCAAAAACTCATCACGTAGAGTTAAAAGGCAGGAAGGCTCCAGCCCAACGATGCTGATACCCCGTTCAACGAACGGCATCAGGTACTCAAGTGTGCGCTTTGCTTCAGCCTTGGCTTTATCGACTTGGCCGGAGGCAAGATAGGTTCTGCCGCAACACAACGGTCGCTCACTTGGCGCTTTGTTGAAGTGCACGTGGTAACCAGCGGCCGTGAGAACCCGTTGAGCGGCTTCCGCATTAGAAGGCTCAAGGTAGTTATTGAAGGTGTCGACAAATAGCAGAACTTCTTTTTCACAGACTGTGTTACCAGGCTTCGCCGCAGCGCTGGCCAGATAATTACCGCAAAAGTTCGGAAAGGCGCGCTGTTCTGCCAAGCCTAGGGTGCGCTTAACCCAGTTTGACAAAACAGGTACCCGTTCAACTGCCGCGATTACGATTGAAAAATGCCGGGCGTATGCAGCGTAACGAGGCATTTCCGCTACACATCGATCTCGAAGTGAAATCCCGTGTGTTTTTGACCAGGCCGAACGTGCCTCAATCTTCATCTTGGCCATGTCCACACCGGTTGGGCAATCACGCTTACAGCCCTTGCAAGACACACACAGATCCAGAGCCTCTTTGACATCGTTGCTGGCCAGGCCTTCTGACCCCAACTGCCCGGACAGCGCCAGTCGCAGTGTGTTGGCGCGCCCCCGTGTCAGGTGTTGTTCTTCCCGGGTAATGCGAAAGCTCGGACACATGGTGCCGGCGTCGAATTTCCGACAATGGCCGTTGTTGTTGCACATTTCAACCGCTTTGATCAACCCGGATGTCGGGTCACCCGCACTGCCCGGCGCACTTTGTTCGCCGGTTAACGGATCGCGAAGTACATCCCAGCCTGACCAGTCGAGCGCCGGCGTTATTGGTATGCCCTCATAGCCTTTGCTAAACCGGAAGTAGTCTGGATCATCCATTCGCGGGGTATCGACTATTTTGCCGGGATTCAGCAAATTCTCAGGATCGAAAAGCTGTTTAATCTCCTTGAATGCGGCATTGAGCTGTGGCCCAAACTGCCAGGCCACCCACTCTCCGCGACAGATACCGTCGCCATGCTCGCCTGAAAACGCACCTTTGTATTCGCGAACCAGCGCTGATGCTTCTTCGGCGATCGCACGCATTTTTTTCGCTCCGTCACGACGCATATCCAGAATCGGCCGAACGTGCAAAGTGCCAACACTGGCGTGGGCATACCAGGTCCCTTCAGTGCCATGCTTATGAAATACTTCGGTCAGCTTGTTGGTATATTCTGCAAGGCTTTCAAGCGGTACGGCGCAGTCCTCAATAAAGGAAACAGGCTTGCCGTCACCTTTCATGCTCATCATGATGTTTAAACCTGCCTTGCGCACATTCCACAAAGCGGTCTGTTCGGCGGCGCCGGTCATACTAACAACACAATCGGGTAGACCCAGGTCCCCCATTAATTCATTGAGCTTTGCCAAATCACTCAGCAGCTTTTGCGTATCTTCACCGGAGAACTCAACCAGCAGAATGGCCTTGGGTTTGCCAATTAACGCTTTCTCGATCACTGGTCGAAACGCTGCATTTTCAATCGCAAGGTCTATCATGGTGCGATCCACCAGTTCTACCGCTGATGGTTTTAAAGTAACAATGTGCTGGGTCAGGTCCATGGCCTGGTAGAACTGGGCAAAGTTAACCACAGCCAGCACTTTGTGTACCGGTAGCGGTGAAAGCTGAAGCTTGATTCGCTGCGTAAGCCCGAGAGTTCCTTCCGAACCGACTAACAAATGAGCGAGATTAACCTGGCCGTCCAGATTATAAGGACGCGAATTCTGACAGTTGAAGATATCAAGATTATAACCACCCACGCGACGGAGAACCTTGGGGAAACTCTCCATTATGTTGGCGTTTTCCCGCTCTGCAATACGCCTTACGTGCTGGGCTATTGTGCGAATTCTTGCATTGTCAGATAGGTCGCTGGTTAAACCAAAATACCCTTGCGAACCATCCGCAAGTAAGGCCTCGATACCTAGAACATTGTGGACCATGTTGCCGTACTTGATAGACCTTGAACCACAGGAGTTATTGCCCGCCATACCACCAATGGTGCACTGGGCCCCTGTAGACACGTCAACCGGGAACCAAAGCCCATAAGGCTTGAGCCAGCGGTTCAGGTGATCAAGAACCAGCCCGGGTTCAACGACCACTGTCTGTTGCTCTTCGTCAAACTCGCCAATCTGGTTTAACCAGCGGCTGGTATCCAGAATGATCGCGTCGCCAACAGTCTGGCCACACTGGCTGGTGCCCGCCCCGCGCGCAAGTATCGGAATTTTTGCATCCCTTGCTATATCAACAGCAAGTTGCAAGTCCGCCTGATTGCGGGGTATTACGACGCCGACCGGCATAATCTGGTAGATGGAAGCGTCCGTGGAGTACCGTCCACGCGAGGCGTCGTCAAAAAGCACATCGCCCGCAAGTTCATGTCTCAAACGAGTGGCAACGTCAGACATCGGTCTTACCCGCGCATTTTGCGATTGTATTTTTGGCTCTGAAAACGCGTTCATCGTTTACTCCTGGTCTATACCGTTATAAACACCGCTGTTAATTTACGTGGTGCGGCCGGTTCTGGGAGAAGTACTCCAACGCTGCCAAAACGCCACTGCCTTTGAGGTTCACGCCAGACAACTTCAGACCCGCCTCGCAACCGCCTAGCGCGGCAATCAACGTCAGATCATTGCAGTCGCCGAGGTGTCCTATTCGGAACATCTTGCCTTTCGACTTGCCCAGTCCCATGCCCAGCGACAAATCGAACCGCTCGTAGATCAGTCGCCGAACCGCATCCGCATCCACACCCTCAGGCATGACGACACCCGTCAAAACCGGAGAATAGACATCTGGCTCCTGACACTGAACTTCCAGGCCCCAGGCTTCTACAGCTGTACGCACACCGACAGCCCAGCGCTGGTGGCGTGCGATCACCTGTTCCAACCCTTCCTCCAGCAACATATCCAACGCTTCATTCAGGCCGTAAAGCAAGTTCGTGTTGGGCGTGTAGGGCCAATAGCCGTTTTTGTTAGCCTCAAGGATCTCATCCCAAGCCCAGAAGCTTTTAGGCAAATTTGAGGTTTTGCTGGCAGCGATGGCGTTATCCGACAAAGCGTTAAAACTGATACCCGGCGGCAGCATCAAACCTTTCTGGGAACCGGAAATGGTTACGTCCACTCCCCATGCATCGTGTTGATAGTCGGCGCACGCCAGGCCTGAAATCGTATCGACCAACAGCAGTGCTGGATGGCCAGCAGCGTCGATAGCGCGGCGTACTGCAGGGATATTGCTTGTTACACCGGTTGAGGTTTCATTGTGAACCACACACACCGCCTTGATTGTGTGGCCTGTATCTTTTCTGAGGCGATCTTCAATCATGTTGGCCTGCACACCCGCACGCCAGCCCTCATACCCGGGGAGCCCCAGAAATTCCGGTTCCAGGCCAAGCCGAAGTGCCATTTTTTCCCACAGCGTTGCAAAGTGGCCGGTTTCAAACATCAACACCCGGTCACCGGTAGACATCGTATTAATAAGAGCGGCTTCCCACGCACCGGTCCCGGATGCCGGGTAGATAATAACGGGCTGGGTAGTTTTAAAGATGACCTTAACCTTCGCCAGCAACTCCAGCCCCAGGGCGCCAAATTCCGGCCCGCGATGGTCAATCGTCGGGAGGCTCATGGCGCGCAGAATACGGTCCGGTACCGGAGACGGGCCAGGTATTTGAAGGAAATGCCGACCTGAGGGATGAAAGTCAAGTTTCAACATGGGGAATACTCCGTGAGTCTGTCGTGTCTGCAAATTCTGAATTTTGAATTCATATTAGAACCGCATTATGGGTGGATATCGCGTTAATGAACTATTTAATGCATCCCTCCTGGCGGAGATTACTAACCTCTTCTTCGCTCAAACCAGCGCTGTACAAGATTTCATCAGTGTGTTGTGCAAAGAGGGGCGCCGGAAAACGAATCTGTGAGGGCGTGCGGGAAAATTTGCTGGGAAAACCGATCGTTTTCATCTTACCGATCACCGGATGATCGATTTCCTCTACCATACCTCTGGCAAGAAAATGCTCATCCTGCATGGCCTGTGCGAAATTATTGATCGGTCCAGCGGGCACGCCTGCAATGTCACATCGGTCCAGCCAGTGCGTTGTTTCACGGAGGGACAGAATGTCTTCCAGAACACGTTCGAGTTGGTCGACATTGCGTCCACGGTCGCTATTGGTCAAAAACCGCTCATCGATAATCAAATCGTCTCGTGCGATGACGTCCTGACAGAAGCGTTCCCAAGTTCGCTGGTTAGCGCAACCCAGCATCATGTAACCATCCAAGGTTTTGACGGCTTGATAAGGGGCTGATACGCGATGACGCCAGCCGGTGGCTCCCGGCACAGTGCCTTCGGTGAAGTACGCCGCCGCCTCCCAACTGAACCAAGGCAAGCCACATTCGGTAATGGCTACATCAATCTGTTGACCTTCACCGGTGTTCATTTTGTGGATGCACGCCGCCAGAATCGAATAGACCGCCGTGATGCCTGCACCGATATCGTAAACGGCAATGCCGGTTTTTACCGGCCGTCGACCCGGCTCGCCCGTCATCGACATCAAACCACTCATGCCTTGGGCCACCAGATCAAAACCCCCTTTATTGCTGTACGGACCCGTTAAGCCATAGCCTGAAATAGAGCAGTAAATTATGCCGGGGTTGATCATTTTAATGGTTTCATAATCGATCCCCAGAGATTTTGTCACTCCCGGCCGATAGTTCTCGACAATGACATCTGCGTCTTTGGCGAGCCGATAGAATACCTCCCTCGCGCGTTCATCTTTGAGGTTTAAGGAAATGCTTTTCTTGTTTCTGTTGATCTGGGAAAAACAAGTAGATTCGTCGTTAACGTAAGGACCCATTTGTCGACTGTCATCGCCACCATTGGCTTTTTCTACTTTAATGACCTCAGCCCCCATGTCACCCAGTACCATGGTGCAATAGGGCCCAGCCATGATTTGCGAGACATCCAGAACTTTTATGTTTTTCAAGGGAAGCATGTGTTTTCTCCATGTCGGAAAAGCTGTTCGGTAAGCCAGCTATTTTCCGGTCCATTCAAACGGTGTTTTGGTGACAAACTTATTTACCGCTGCTTTGAAGTCGGCACTGGCATAGCAGGTTCTCACCCAGTCATCGCTGACATCTGCAGCCGTCCGTCTGTATGCCAGCACGCGGTTGATCACTTCTTTGGCAGCGAGAACCGTCAACGGCGCTCGCTGACTGAAGGCTTGTGCCTTTTGGTCGACCTCATCTTTAATGGCATCTGCCTCAAAAACTTCGCTGACTAATCCACAGGAGACGGCTTCCGGTGCCTCGATCAGCTTTGCTGCCATCAGAATTTCCTTGGTTCTGGGGATGCCAACAATATCCATCAAGCGTGAAACGTTGGTGACTGACAGGCAATTGCCCAAGGTTTTGGCAATGGGCACCCCAAACTTCAACGAGGGCGTGCAATAGCGAAAGTCGCAAGCAAGCGCAATAGCGGCTCCACCGCCGACGCAAAAGCCTTCGAGCATCGCGATGGTCGGCGTTCTCATGGTTTCCAAGCTATAGACCACACTGTCAATACGACGTTCATAAGCAATGCCCTGATCTCCGAGGTGAAAGTCAGCAAATTGCTTGATGTCCGTTCCGGCCACGAAGGCTTCCCCGCCATAGCCATAAAAGACCGCAGCGCTGACGTCGGCTTTCCCATCAATCTCTTCACAAATGCGCTCCAGTGCGTCGTACATACTCCAGGTCATTGCATTGCGGCTTGCCGGGCGATTGAAGCCAACCCAGGCCACCCCTTGTTTTACCTTGCAGTCGACACTGCCTTGGTCAGGTTTACTCATCTCGTATTCCTTTCAGCTATCAGGTGCCATAGACCAGATTCACCAATGACAAGGCAAAGGCTGGAATATAAGTATTTATGATGAGAATCACGAACAGCACAGCCAAGAACCAGAGGTTGGTGCGTGACGTCGCCCAAATATCGGATTTTGCAATAGAGCACGAAGCAATCAGCACACTCGCGACAGGGGGTGTTTGTTGGCCTATGGCCAGGTTCAGTGTAACGATCAAACCAAAGTGAACCGGGTCAATACCCACCGCAAGAATCAGCGGAAGAACGATTGGAACCACCAGGATGATGGCAGCGGCAGAATGCAGGAATATGCCTAGAATCAGGAAAATGACATTGAGCAACGCCAAGATGATGTACTTGTTGTCAGTCATGTCACTGATGGAATTGGCGAGCTGTTGTGGGAGTTGAGTCTCGGTCAGATAAAGCCCCACGACAGCAGAGCTCGCAACCAGAAGCATAACCACAGCCGTTTGAACGCCCGCATCGAGACAGGATTTGTAGAAAATACGCAGGTTAAATTCGCGGTAAACAATTGTGCTAATGAAGATGGCAACAACAACGGCCAGTGCAGCACCCTCTGTCGCAGTTACGATCCCGCCAAATATACCGCCCAAAATAATGACCGGAATAAATAATGCCCAAATGGCACCCTTGAACGCTTCCCAGAGTTTTTTGGCCCGGAACTCACCTTCCGACGGAAAGTTATTCTTTTTAGCCAGGTAGTAACACATGGCAGCTAAACCCAGGGCGCCCAATATCCCGGGCAAAATGCCAGCGACAAACATTTTGACCACAGAAACACCGGACATTACGGCATAAAGAATCATCGGAATGGACGGCGGCAATATAATTGCAAGGCTCGCCGCCGAGGATGAAATAGCTGCCGAAAACTCCTTCGTATAACCTTTCTTTTTCATCGCCGGAATCATAATACTGCCGATGGCAGAAACCCCTGCGACAGCTGAACCCGAAATTTCTGCAAAAAATATTGAGGCGCCTATGGTAACCATCGACAGCCCACCCTTAATAAAACCGAGCAGTGCCGACGCAAGATCAATCAAGCGACGGGATATGCTGGAGGCGTTCATAATGGCGCCTGCCAAAATAAAGAGTGGAATTGCAATGAGCGGGAACTTCGTTGCACCATCAAACATTACCATCGCGACATTGGGCAATGCTGCGACTCCGTAACTACTGACGGTCGCCACAGCACCAACAATACCTAATGCTATCGCTACAGGCACATTAATTAGGATCAGGCATATCAAACCAACAAACATTAAAAAAATGATCATCTTATTATTCTCCTGGGCTCGCTCAATGCTACTGCTTAGTGGTTATTGAAGCCTTGTCGTAGCTGAGGCCCGCTTCTTCCAACTCATGGTCTGTAAACCCTTTACCCTTGGCACTGGCGATCACTTCTGGCAGATGTAAGAGCTCGGCGATTATAAAGAGGACAGCCCCGATAGGAATTGCAGATTGTGTTAGCTGCACGGACACGCTGGTCAGACTGATAAGCGTTGACCCTTCAAGTATTAGAACGACTTGAGTGCCGGTGTAGGCGAGTAAAACAAAGAAACCAATAGTGATTGCCTCAGCAAGCAATGCTATAGGCAACCGAATTGAGGGAGGAAAATAGTTAACCACGGTCGGACACCCAATGTGAGCACCCTTGGCTGCAGCAAGCGCGGCACCATAGTAAGTCAGCCAGGCCAGGCCCACAGAGGCGACTTCGTCATACCAACTAAACGGTGATCCAAAAAGCCTCGAAAGAAAACCGACGGTAACAACCGATGCCAAAGCAATCATTATGGCAACGACAATAACTTCAAGAAACTTGAAATAGGCGTTTTTAAAAATTGTAAGTGAATTCATTGATATCCCCTGAAACACCAAAGCCGGTTAGTACCTGCGTGCAATACATGATCCGCACAGTGATCGCGAACCATGCACAGCAAGCGGGAATCGTCCTTTATTGCTTACGGAGCTGACTAACCTTATCCAGCATTTCCTGACCGCCTTCTACTTCATCAGCGAACTTTTTGTAGATCGTGTCTGAGCCGGCAACAAACGCTTTCTGATCTGCGTTGTTGATCTGCATCCCTTCGGATTTCATTTTTTCCACTAGACTGTTATCAAGCATTTCACCTTGTGCAAGTGCAAACGCTTCCACTTCTTGAGCTGTCTCAATCAGCACATTTCTGACGTCTTCCGGCAGTCTGCTCCAGCGGGCGCCAGCCAGCACGTAGGCGGGTGTGTAAACGTGATTGGTTATCGACAGATAATCCTGAACCTCGTGGAATCGTTGCGAGTAGATTTGGACCAGAGGATTCTCTTGACCGTCCATCGCGCCTGTTTGCAACGCAACAAAAGCTTCGGAAAGTGCCATGGGGGCTGGACTCGCGCCATAGCTTTTAAACATCTCAACGCGCCACACCCCGTTGGGGGTCCTTAGTTTGATGCCATCCAGATCCGCAGGTACAACGATAGGCCGGACATTGTTGGTTATTTGCCGGAAGCCGTTCTCCCAAACGCCAATAACTCTGTAGCCTTTGCCTTCTGCTGCCTGGTAAAGCACGTCCCGCACAAGTTCATCTCGCACACGCTCCATATGGCCCCTGTCTTCAATCAGATAGGGCATTTCAAACACCGAAAATTCGGGAGAAACACTGCTCATGACGGACGAGGGCAAAGCCAAATCCAACGTACCCAGCTTCAATTTATTAAGCATCTGGGCGTCACTGCCTAACTGGCTGGAACCAAAAGGTATGACTTCAGCCTTACCTTCCAGCTTTGCATTAGCAATTCTTGCAAATTCGTTGACTGATTTTTCGAATAAAGATCCCGGGCCCCCTACATGACCAAACTTGATTTGGGTCTCTGCTGCCTGCGCGGCGGATACACCCAGCGCAAACACGGAAGCGAGCAATGCTGTCTTCAAGATTTTCATACTGATCTCCGATATTTCATTGTTTTTATTTGTTAGCAAAACCGTCGATAGTTAAATCTCTCCAAAATGACCGTGTTGCCGTTTCATGCCACCTTCAAAAATGATCAGTGAGTCTGACCCGTCGGTTTCTACACCGAAATCCATTGTTCCGGTGAGACGTTCGAATCAACCACACTTCGAATATGAATTCATAATTCATAATTATGTATTAGACTTTAGTCTAATAACGACGCGAGACCAGTGCCAACGGGCTTCGCTGCGTAGATAGAGATTGGATAATTCGGCTAAATTACGGGGCTAGACACTCAGACTGAGCTGGGTGAAGGATAGAATAGAGGCATCGGTGAGCATTGAGTGCAAAAAATTGGGCACACGGTAGCGCCCGTCCTCTTGTTGAAAATGAACGGAATGGACGCGGCCACGTTGCGCTTTAAAAACGAGCGATAGCCGCCCCCAGTCTCAGCCAGGAGCGGTTCCTACCTTAAACCCTGCCGCTTCAATTCCGGCAATCGCTACCCGCTCATCCTCATCTGAAGAAGCACCGCTAATTCCCACTGCGCCGATCACTTCATCGTTTAAGTCTAGAATCAACACACCACCCGCTACCGGGACAAACTGACCGTCTGCCGCCGCCGCAACTGACGCTAAAAAAGCGGGTCGTTGCTCATTGCGCTCGCCCACCGTTCGGCTGGAAGCACCATTCCCCAGAGCAGCAAACGCCTTGCCCCTTGAAACCGGAAGGCGCAGCGGTGCGCAGCCATCTTCCCGTTCGGCGGCAATCATGTTGCCGCCCCCATCCATAACAAACGCCGTCAGCGGATCCATATCCCGGGCTCGTGCCATAGCAAATGCACCGTCTACGATTTGGCGAGCCTGCGCCCTTGAAATTTTTACACTGGATCGAAAAACTTTACCTGCCATATAATTCTCCTGGATCGTTCAAGATGAGAAAATCTACATAGAAGTTTCCGGTCTCGGGGAATGGCCCAGCTGTTCCTTCCCCAGAACATTCAGAACGGATGGAGCATCATCACCGAAAGAGGGCATTAAAGGCCTTTGAGCCTTGCAAAGCGGCGCGCCGCACCTTATTTTGAATTCTAAATTCAACGTATAGTTTAGGGCAGGATTCCATCCTGAGATACAACTGCCACACGAAAACTGCCGGCAGCTCACCATTTCTCTTAAGACAAGGTCACATGGAAAAGATACAACAGAGAGTTCTTTATCAAGAAGCTGCCGACAGAATCAGAGGATTGATCGAACTCGGCACACTGGCGCCGGGAGAGAAAATTTCCGAAAAGGGCCTCTGCGAAAAGTTCGGCATCTCCAGAACACCCCTCCGCGAAGCATTGAAAGTTCTGAAATCCGAAGGTCTGATTGAAATGCTACCTAATCGCGGTGCTCGAGTAACTCAATTGACCGCTAAGGACGTCGAGCACACCTACAACATCATGGGCGCGCTGGAAGGGTTGTCCGGTGAAGCCGCCTGCCAAAACATCAGTGACGCTGAAGTTGCCCATATACGTGCGCTCCATATTACAATGGTAGAGCATTTTCATCGTAACGAACTGAAAGAATACTTCCGCGCTAACCAGCAAATTCACGAATGCATCATGCTTGCTTCAAAAAACGATTTGTTGCTGGAAATATTTAGTAACTTGAGTCAGCGTATAAAACAGATTCGCTATTCCTCTCGGATGACCGACGATTACTGGCATAAAGCAGTAAATGATCATGAAAACATGCTTGAGGCACTTCAAGACCGCGATGGAAAACGTCTTGGCAACATTCTCCGGAATCACTTGGATCACAAGCTGGAAGCCGCAAATCTGACAGGGATGGTAACCGACTAATACAGGGCTGCTTTCTTAGCCGCACCCGGGCGCTGGACGCCGAGCACTTCTAGGCGTCCGTTATCGAGGTTCAGGAATACCAGAACGTACTCTAGGTCACTTAGCACCGCCAAAGTGGCTTTTACAGCGTTCAAAGGAAATCTTACCCACGCGCAGCTTATCAATAAATTCGACGGCGGCGCCCATCAGGTCCCCGGATGGAAGTAGCTGGCCTGTCGCCATTTGACCTTCTCCTGTCCACCACACTTGCCGACGGTAAACAGGTCGAGCCATGTCTTTTAGGCGACGAACTGCAAATTGACACGTTCCGATGTTTCGAGATCGTCGGGCCATTACCACATCATCGTATGCATTCAGATAGACCTCTTCATACTTCACGCTGCGCCAAAGCCTCTCCACGATGCCGTTGTCAATTCTCCTACCGTTATCATCCTTGCTGGCCTTGATTTGATATTCATCGAAAATGCTGGTGAAACCGTCGCTAGCAAGCTGGCTGCCTTGGTCGGTGTTGAAGATCTCTGGGCACCATATTTGTGATCGTCTGGCCACCGTTTAACGAGTCGGTCAACTATTGCATTCATTATTCATTTCTACTATAAGATATAGCCAACGCCGAAAATGGACATTTATCAATGATTTTAA
Source organism: Marinobacter psychrophilus (assembly GCF_001043175.1). Lineage (NCBI taxonomy): Bacteria > Pseudomonadati > Pseudomonadota > Gammaproteobacteria > Pseudomonadales > Marinobacteraceae > Marinobacter > Marinobacter psychrophilus. Next base: position 387,879 of record NZ_CP011494.1, on the reverse strand, counting down.
AAATTGCCTGCGTACAGCTTGGGCCCTATGCAGGTTCCCTGGAGGTTCAACTCGACGCAATCGAGACGCTTGGAATGCAAGCTGTCGAACGGCACTCGCCGGACCTGTTGATTTTTCCTGAGCTCATATCAACGCCTTACTTCCCGTTGGAGAAAGACAACAAGTGGTTTGCGCTGGCAGAGTCTATTCCTGGCCCGACAACAGAATGCCTTTCCAAATTGGCGGTACAGGGGGCTTGCGAGGTAGTGGGAACGCTGTTCCACAAAGACGACGAGAAATATCTGAACACCGCTGTCCTGATGGGTACAGACGGGGGTGTCAAAGGTCAATACAGCAAGACCCACATTCCGAATATTAACCATGGAAAAACCCGTGGCTTTGAACGTTTTTATTTCTCTGCGGGTAACAACTTCGCCATTTGGGACATCAAAGGCGTGCGGGTCGGCATATTGATCTGTTATGACCGGTCCTTCCCTGAAGCTTGGCGAGCACTGACCCTTAATGGCGCTTCGGTGGTCATTGTTCCTGCGTCCTCAAGTGGCTTCCGTTCCGCAATGTTCGTTCAAGAGCTCCAAATCAGAGCGATTGAAAACGGGGTATGGGTAGTTGCAGTAAACAAAGGCGGGGATGAACTCACTGTCGACAAAGTCAATCCGGCTGACTTCTACGGTAGTTCCTGCGTAATCACGCCCGAAGGCGAGATCACTGTACAAAAAGACCGTGAACCAGGCGTCGATTTCGGTTGGGAAATCGATACATCAGTTGTCGAACTGGCCCAAGCGAAGCTCGGCTACATGAAAGCGCGACGGCCAGACTTGTACGGAGACATTGCAAAAAAACAGAGAGAATGAGGTTGACCTAAATGCTCGTATCGGACTTCTAAATCTATGAACATAAATATATTGGGAGAGCCAATGAAAATTTCACTGTTCCATAAGTTAACCATAGTCCAGATTGCCATTGCCATTTCGATCTCGTTCGCCGCAACCGTAAAAGCCGACGTGACCACGATTCAGGTCAATCACGAAATGGGGGTGGGCACGCCCACCGCCCGAGCTCTGGAATGGTTCGGCAATGCAGTAACAGAAGAAACAGACGGTGCCGTCAAGTTTCGTTACTTCCATACACACGAACTCGGAAGCGAGCGAGAAACCTACGACATGCTCCAGTCTGGCGCCATTCAAATGGGCGTCAGCGGAGCCCAGATAATCTCGGTCCTGGCACCTGAATACGGTGCACTCCTGCTCCCCTATGTGTTCGCTGATGCGGATCACGTTACAAAAGTATTAAACGGAAAGATTGGCAAAGAGATGCATCAACAGTTTCTGGATCAAAAGGGCATTCGCATCCTGGGATGGGCCCACCGTGCACCTCGGCACCTGACCACGAGCGAGAAAAAAGTCCAGAGTCCGGCGGATATGAAAGATCTGCGAATAAGAATCCGCGAAATCCCTGTACAAATTGATGCCTTCCGCGCGCTGGGAGCCCGACCTGTCCCGATGGCATTCCCCGAAGTCTATACGGCTCTGCAGACCGGGACCATTGACGCGCAGGAAAATCCCGCCTCGATTATGGTCGCTAACAATTTTCAGGAAGTGCAGGACAACGTGACCCTAACCGCCCACATAAGAGAGGCTTTCTGGTGGGAAATCAGTGACCGCGTCTGGCAGAACTTATCCCCCGAAATACAAGCCGCATTCGATAACAATATTGACGAAGCGATCTCCCTCGCGAACCAGTGGGAATTTGAAGCCGATGGCAAGTACCTAGCGGAATTCGAAGCTGCGGGAGTCAATATCATCGAGCTGGATAAAGAAACCCTCAATGAATTTTCTTCCCTGGTCGAGTCTGTCGCTACTGAATACGCCGACAAGTGGAAAGAGGGTGTCTATGAGGAAATCGTGCGCCTTCGGTGATTGGTGAATCAGGCCATAGGGCTCTCAAGCGCTATGGCCATCATTGAAAACAGACGAAGCCTGAGGAAATGGAAATCCTAATAGAGGTTCTTCGGCTTTCCATACTTGGATCGAGTGCTGTGTGAGGATCGGTTATGGCTATAGCTGCGCAACCAAGCAAAGATCGGCAATCGCAAAATTGGGCGAGCCTGACTGCGGATAAAATAGAAGACGCATTGATTTTCGTTGCCGGAAGCGCCTTCGTCATCATTGCGGCTCTCATCATCGCTCAGGTTTTTTCCCGTTACGTTCTCCAGGCTCCACCCACCTGGACCGAAGAACTTACTCGCTATGTATTTGTCTGGCTGGCATGGCTAAGTGCAGCCGTTGTGTTTCGCAAAGGACAGCATGTAACCATTGATGCGATCAACGCTATCATGCCGGATCGCCTCAAGGGTTTGCATGAGTTCTTCGTGAAGGTTGTCTGTGTCGCAATCCTGATCTTTCTTCTGACGTACGGTTGGCAGGCCCTGGAGTTTGCCACTTCATACTCACCCGCGCTGAATATCCAAATGGTGTACGTGTACGCAAGCGCTCCGGTCGCCGCATTCATTATGCTGACCTTTGTCGCCCTTGATGCGGTCGACAAATACCTGGGTAGGAGGGCGTCTCATGCTGTCTGAGTTCGAACTTGGACTTGGAATACTGGTTCTCCTGATCGGGCTTCTACTCAGAATCCCCGTACCGTTCGCATTTGGCTTGGCCGGAATTTTTTACTTCTGGCAAACAGGCATTCCTCTCTCTGCTTTACTGCAGCGGGCCGTTGCTACAGCGGACTCGTTTACGCTGATGGCAATCCCTATGTTCATCTTTGTCGGCCTGCTTATGACGACGGGGCCGATGGCGATGCGCTTGCTGAATTTTGCAAAGGCGCTAGTAGGACATTTAACCGGTGGATTGGCGCAGGTCAACGTGGCGGCGAGCATGCTTTTTTCGGGCATGTCGGGTTCCTCGTCCGCAGACGCGGCGGGGCTCGGCGCAGTAGAGATCCGGCTCATGAAACAGGCGGGCTATACGCCACGGTTCGCTGCGGCTGTGACCGGAGCATCTGCTTGTATTGGACCACTTATCCCGCCAAGTATCCCCTTCATCATTTACGGCGCAATGGCTCAGGTTTCGGTTGGACGCCTGTTCCTTGCCGGTGCGGTGCCAGGCGTGTTGTTGGGGCTGGTCTTTATGCTCATCGTGCGCATAATGGCCAAACAGCATGCGTCCGAAAAGTCCAAATTCCGTTTTAGCGAACTCTGGAAGGCGGCGATGGGGGCTATCCCAGAACTGATGATGCCGGTAATTCTGATGGGTGGCTTACTCAGTGGCTTCTTTACGCCAACAGAGGCATCGGGTGTCGCCGTAGCGTATGGGCTGATACTTATAGCGATTCGTCGAGAACTCACGAAGGAGGAGCTGGTCGGAGTTGTGCGCGACACGGTTAAGTACACTGGTATTTTCATGTTTATTGTAATGATGGCTAGCGCGTTCAGTTGGATTCTTATCCGTGAGCAAGTCGGCGGGATTATCTTTGACTTGGGAGAAGGCTCGCAATATTGGGTAGCGATGCTTGCGATCCTTGCCGGCGTCCTCATCATCGGTTGCTTTATGGAGACGATATCAGCCCTGGCTCTGATCGTTCCGATTCTCGCTCCACTCACAGTGCTTCTCGGAATCGATCCTGTGCATCTGGGGGTGATTGTGATCTTTGGGCTTCAAGTTGGACTCATCACGCCTCCCATCGGAATGGCTATGTACATAGTGAGCGCTATTGCTGAAATTCGGATCTACGATTTCGTTCGGACTGTCATGCCGTTCTTGATCGGTATGCTCGTTTTACTCCTGTTAATTGCCTACATCCCGGCAATCAGCCTGGCGCTCCCAAACTTCGTGTTTGGTTGATTCGGCCGCGTTGAAACCATGGTCTTCATCCGTCCAAGGAGGTTTACATTTTATGCCCTGTTCAGATCTCAATACGATTTCCGCCGTTGATTTCCAACAACGAGTCGCAGCAGGCGATGATGAGCCAGCGGCTCTGATTGACGCTTGCTTTGCGCGCATAGCCGATCGCGAGGAGGACGTTCGTGCTTGGCAGCACCTGCAGGAGAAAACAGAGTGCCTGAACGGTCTGAACGCGTCGCACGGAGCGGCTTTATCAGGCATTCCGATTGGCGTAAAAGATAATTTCGATACCCAAGATATGCCGACAACATGGGGAACGTCGTATCTCCGCTCGGAGCGCTCCCCTTGGGATGCCGCCGCCATTACTCTGCTCCGACGCGCTGGAGCAACCATCGTGGGTAAGACGGTCAGTACAGAGCTTGCCTACTTTACACCGGGTAAAACACGCAATCCGCTGGACTACAGACGAACCCCGGGCGGGTCGTCCAGCGGTTCAGCAGCCGCGGTTGCAGCTGGCATGGTTCCGCTGGCTCTTGGCACTCAAACCGCCGGCAGTATTATACGCCCGGCGAGCTTCTGCGGAGTCATCGGCTTCAAGCCCACATTTAACACGGTCCCACTGGCGGGTGTTAAAGGTTTTAGCCCGTCCCTGGACACGGTTGGCTGGTTCGCTCGCAGCGTTGACGATATCGCCTTGGCGTTTGCTGTCCTCACCGCGTCGCCACCGCCCAAGATTGAGGGCTTAAATCTTTATGGTTTGCGGGTCGGTGTCAGAGCTTTACCCTTGGATGGCCCTCTCACTGTCGACACCGTCAGCGTAATGGGTGCCACCCGCCGCATGCTATTGAAAGCCGGCGCCCAAGTCTTCGAACTTGATTTACCCGCCAACTTCGATGCCTTGGTCGACGTACAAAAATGCGTCATGGCTTATGAAGCCGCCCGAACCCTCGCTTTCGAATATGACACGTACCGGGATCAAATGGGGCCAAAGCTTGTGGCCATCATTGAGCAGGGCTTGGCCGTGGCTCCCGAGGATTATCGAGCAGCCATTCAGGCAACAGCCTGGCACCGACGTGAGATCGCAAAGCGATTCACTTTTGATTTGGACGTCATTTTGGCGCCCAGCGTGAACGGCGAAGCACCTCTGGGCCACGATGTTACAGGCGACCCACTCTATTGCCGAGCCTGGACACTTCTAGGTCTGCCCTGTATTTCTCTTCCCATAGGCAAAGGTATCCACGGCATGCCCATTGGTATGCAGTTCATCGGCGCGGAAGGGGCCGATGCAAAACTATTGTCTATCGCAAAGGCTGTCATGCTCACAACACAAGACGGGAGTGACATTGAGTAATGCATAATACGAACATAAAACCGATAATTTGACCGTTATATGTTTTGAAAAATCTCGTTTTGATTCTCACATCCTTCTTTGTGTTGCCCGCCGCGCGCTCGGTAAACGCGCGGCCCACAATTTTTTTATAACGAATCGGACGATTCGTTTATCCGATAGGCTTTGCGTGCGCAACGGCGGCGGAGGGCTGGATGTTCAGCGTGGTCATACACCCAAGCATAAATCTGATGCTCTATGGTGTGATTGCGAACGCCTCGATCCTGTATCCACGATTTACTGACTCGTTCCGTTGTTTCGTCCTGCAGTGAAGGCCGTTGGGTTTGACGTTATTCATTTTGGCGCAGTTATGACGACTTACCTATCCATGGCGTATATTGCCCCACCGATCGCGCTAGCGCTGTACCTGGCTTCCCAGATTGCGGGCATACCTTTCTATATTTTTTGTCGACCTGTTGGCTTAAGAATACAAATATCGATTCGGCCATACAGAGAGATTTGATCGAAAGCGTATCGGAGCCTGTGGACTGTTTGAACCAATAGATCTCCCTTGGGCGGCTGGCGCCTGAGATACGACTGCCCCATGAAAATTGTCGGCAGCTCACTACTTATGTTAAGAAAAGGTCACATGGAAAAGATACAACAGAAAGTTCTTTATCAAGAAGCTGCCGACAGAATCAGAGAGTTGATCGAACTTGGCACGCTGGCGTCTGGAGAGAAAATTTCCGAAAAAGGGCTCTGCGAGAAATTCGGCATTTCCAGAACGCCTCTCCGCGAAGCGTTGAAAGTTCTGAAATCTGAAGGGCTGATTGAAATGCTGCCAAATCGCGGTGCTCGAGTAACCCGTTTAACCGCGAAGGACGTCGAGCATACCTACAACATCATGGGCGCCCTAGAGGGGTTGTCCGGTGAAACTGCCTGCCAATACATCAGTGATGCTGAAATTACCCACATACGTGCACTTCACATTAAAATGGTCGAGCATTTTCACCGCGGTGAACTCAAGGAATACTTCCGCGCCAACCAGGCAATTCACGAATGCATCATGCTGGCGTCAAAGAATGACGTGCTTCTGGAAATGTATAACAACCTTAGTCAACGTATTGTACGAATTCGATATTCCGCTCAGATGACCGACGACTACTGGCACAAAGCAGTGAAAGACCATGAACAGATGATTGAGGCTCTTCAAGATCGCGATGGAGAGCGTCTTGGCAACATTCTCCGGTGTCACTTAAGTCGTAAGCTGGAGGCTGCCAACCTGACGGGGATGAAAACTGACTAATCCAGAGCCACTCTCCCGGCCACCTCGCCTCTTAGCCTTCGCTGACCCACCAGGGCGTTAACCGGGCCGATACCCTAAATGCCGGGAAATTTCCTCACCGGCTTTCTTCAATTCACCGATCCATTCATTTTTTCTCCGCTCAATCGGCGCGGAAATTGAGAGTCCCGCGCTCACATTTCCAGACTTTTCGAACAGCAGCACGCCAATACAACCCACGCCAATCTCAGCTTCTTCATTATCCAGTGAGTAGCCCTGTCGAATGCTGGTCATACAGACCTCCTCAAGCTTGCTCAGTGAAGACAGTGTATTGCGTGTATAAGCGGGCAGATTGGTTCGCCGGGCGTAACTCTCAATCTCATCCTCTCCCGCAAGGCCCAGCATGAGCTTACCCACAGCGGTAACATGCAAGGGTGCGCGACTACCTACGATCTGGTTTACATGCATCATGCGATTCGGCGTCACCTTTTCAAAATAAATCACCACATCACCCTCACGAATCGTGAGGTTGATGGTTTCACTCAATCGGTCACACAATTCCCGCATGTAAGGGAGCGAGACCCCCCGCAGGTCAATATCCGAATGCAGGCGATTGCTCAATTGCAGCAATTTCTGGCCCAGACGGTAACCCCCGTTGGAATCTCGCTCAACAAAACGATTGCTGATCAATGACTGAAGAATTCGATAAGCTGTGGAAGGCGCAAGCCCAGTCTCGGCGCCTAGCGTTTTCAGTTTGACCGGCTTGGAATAACGCCCAATCGCATCCATTAGCCGCGCGGCCCGGTCAATGACCTGGATCCGGGATTCAGTTTTGGTGTCAGTCATCAGGAACTCCGAGTGTAACGGTCAGGTGAGATCAGAGGTACGACTAGTAAATATTCTATTATACGGATACTACATTTCCACAATGTGGAAATTATAATAATGCCTGTTCTAAATATTTACCTTATATAAACCAGATACTTGAAATTTCAGGCGGTATTTATCCTTTAAATTCCACATAGTGGAATTATTTCATATTGCGCAAATAAAACCGAGGAATCTAGAGTGAAGACATGAAGCGGAGGAGGCAGTCCGGTGACGGGGCTTCTGGTAATCGCAATTACGGAGAGAGAACGCCTTATGTCTGATCAAAACCCAATCTTTATTCCGGGCCCCACGAATATCCCCGATCGGTTGCGCTTCGCGATGAACGTGCAGAGCAGCGACCACCGCTCGCCGGGCTTCGTGGAAACACTCTCCCCGCTTTTGCAGGATTGCAAAAAGGTTTTCAACACCCAATCTGGCGAAGTCATCCTATTCCCCGCCAGCGGCACCGGTGGCTGGGAAGCGGCTATCTGCAACACCCTGTCACCTGGAGATAAGGTATTAATCGCCCGCTACGGTATGTTCTCCCGTCGCTGGATTGATATGTGTCAGCGTCACGGACTGGATGTTCAGATCATTGAATGTCCGTGGGGCAGCGGTGCTCCGGCGAATGAGTTTAAGCGAGCGTTAAGCGCCGACACTCAACACAAGATCAAGGCGGTTCTGGTTGTCCACAACGAGACAGCAACCGGCGTAAAAAGCGATATTGATGCTGTTCGTCAAGCCATGGACAGCTGCTCTCACCCTGCCCTTTTACTGGTTGACTGCGTCAGCTCGCTGGCCTCAATGCCGTTCGAGATGGACAACTGGGGTGTTGATATTGCCGTGTCGGGCTCTCAAAAAGGCTTCATGCTGATAACCGGCATGGCCATACTCGCGGTCAGCCAAAAAGCACTGGCCGAAATGGAAACCGCCAAGCTGTCGTGTGCCTTCTTCGATTTTCGCGCCATGATGACGGCCAACGCCCAAGGCGGCTTTCCCTACACGCCGCCCTTGCAGCTGATCTGCGGCCTGAAAGAAAGTCTGAAAATGCTGTTTGAAGAAGGATTAGACAATGTTTACGCCCGTCACTTCCGGCTGGCCGAGGGCGTGCGGCAGGCGACACATGCCTGGGGCATGGCGCTGTGCGCACAGTCTCCTGATTTGTATTCCAATACCGTTACCGCCATTTATGTGCCCGAAGGATTCGACAGCAACGAGCTGACCGACCACACGCTTGCAAAGTACGGCGTTTCCTTCGGCATTGGCCTTGGCGAAATGCACGGCAAAGCCTTCCGTATCGGCCACCTGGGTTCGTTGACAGACAGCATGGTGCTGTCTGGACTGGCCACCATTGAGATGGCCATGGCGGATCTCGACTACCCCATTGAACTGGGCTCGGGCGTCCGCGCCGCCCAAAACCATTTTCGCGCCACCACCGCGTAACCGGCAGACACAGACTGACGAGGTGAACCATGAGTGATCACAGGAACCAGATACCCACATTTGACGATGTTTTGTCCGCCCACGAACGGATCAAACCCTACATCCACAAAACGCCCGTCCTGACATCCCGTTATCTGAACGAACTGACCGGGGCCGAACTCTTTTTTAAGTGTGAGAACTTTCAAAAAGCCGGGGCTTTCAAAGTGCGCGGTGCCTGCAACGCCGTCTTTAGCTTGAGTGAAGAGAAGGCGGCCCTTGGCGTCGCCACCCACTCTTCCGGCAATCATGCTCTGTCGCTGTCTTATGCGGCTGGCCGGCGAGGTATCCCGGTAACAGTCGTCATGCCTCATACCGCACCCCAGGCCAAAAAAGACGCGGTACGCGGCTACGGCGGCAAAATCATTGAGTGCGAGCCCTCTACCAGCTCCCGCGAAGCAGTCTTTGCCGATGTAATGGCCGCGTCAGGTGCCGATTTTGTCCATCCTTATAACGACCCCAGGGTCATCGCAGGGCAGGCCACCTGCTCACTGGAATTGCTGGATCAGGTGCCGGACCTGGACATGGTGATCGCACCGATTGGTGGCGGCGGCATGGTTTCCGGCACTTGCCTGACCCTTTCGAACTTGGCACCGAAGGTGACAATTTATGCAGCTGAGCCACTCAATGCCGACGACGCCGCCCGCTCCCTCAAGGCCGGTTACATCATTGCCGATGATGCGCCCAATACCGTAGCAGACGGTTTGAAAGTGCCGCTGAAGGAGCTGACCTGGCATTTTGTGAGCCACTTCGTCTCAGACATTTTTACGGCGACCGAGGAGGAAATCATCGACGCCATGAAGCTGACCTGGAAACGAATGAAGATTGTTATTGAGCCCAGCTGTGCAGTACCCCTGGCGGCCATCCTGAAAAACCCCGAGATCTTCCGGGGTAAACGGGTGGGCGTGATCATCACCGGCGGCAATGTGGATATGGATACACTTCCCTGGACCTGAAACAGACATTGATTAGGAGCCCTACCATGACAACGTTTATTCACACTGAAGAACTGGAAGTTGGTTACAACATTCCTGCCGCCATTGGCATGGATGAAAGCGAGATTCAGACCCCATGTCTGATCCTCGATCTGGACGCACTGGAGCGCAACATCAAGAAAATGGGCGATTACGCCAAGGCGCACGGTATGCGCCACCGAGTACACGGCAAGATGCACAAGTCCGTTGATGTGGCACGACTCCAAGAAGACCTGGGGGGCGCCACTGGGGTCTGTTGCCAAAAACCCTCTGAAGCCGAAGTGTTCGCCCGTGCAGGGATCAAAGACGTGCTGGTCTCCAACCAGGTGCGTGATCCACTAAAAATTGATCGCCTTGCACAACTGCCAAACTATGGCGGACGCATTATTGTGTGCGTCGACGACGTTGCTAACGTTTCGGATCTATCAATGGCGTGCCAAAAGCATGGTACCGAACTGCACTGCTTCGTCGAAATTGACTGCGGTGCGGGCCGCTGCGGGGTGAACTCCACTGAGGATGTGGTCACGATCGCCCAAGCGATCAATGCCGCAAAAAACCTTACGTTCACCGGCATCCAGGCCTATCAGGGCGCCATGCAGCACATGGCGTCCTACCACGAACGCCAGGCAAAACTGGAGGCAGCCATTGCCATGGTGGAAGACGCAGTGGATGGTTTGACGGCGGTGGGCCTGAAGCCAGAAATTGTCTCTGGCGGTGGCACCGGCTCTTACTATTTCGAGAGCAACTCGGACGTTTACAACGAACTTCAATGCGGCTCCTACGCCTTCATGGACGCCGATTATGGCCGCATTCTTGACAAAGACGGCAAGCGCATCGATCAGGGCGAATGGGAGAACGCACTTTTTATCCTGACCAGCGTTATGAGTCATACCAAGGCCGATAAAGCTATCTGCGATGCAGGTCTCAAAGCTCAATCTGTGGACAGTGGCCTGCCGTTTATCTTTGGCCGCGACGACGTCGAATACGTCAAGTGCTCAGACGAGCATGGCGTCATCAGTGACCCCCAGGGTGTACTCAAAATCAACGAAAAACTCAAACTGGTACCGGGGCACTGCGACCCGACTTGCAACGTCCACGATTGGTACGTCGGCGTTCGCAACGGCAAGGTCGAAACGCTCTGGCCCGTCAGCGCCCGCGGCAAAATGTTCTGATTCAGCTTGCGCCAGGCCTCCGAACGCGATTTGGGGGCTGGCTAAAATGACAAAGGAGACTAACGATGGACACTTCATCCGAAGCATTAACTCAACCGCATCAGATTCTGATCGTAAGCGAAGACGCCTGCCAGAAAGTGATTGGCCGCCATGAAGCCTTTCAGGCAGTTGAGTCGGTCTTCTCATCCATGGCCAAGGGGAGCGCCTACAATTTCCCCGTGGTGCGGGAAGCGATCGGACATGCAAATGCACTCTACGGCTTCAAATCTGGTTTCGACCGCGAAGGGTTGGTCTTAGGTGTAAAAGCGGGCGGCTACTGGCCCGGCAATGTCGTTCAGGGGCGGACCAATCATCAATCAATCGTGGCGCTGTTCGACCCGGATACCGGGCAACTCAAGGCTCTGGTAAGTGGAAATTATCTGACCGCCATTCGCACCGCCGCATCGTCCGCGGTCTCGATTGCCCATCTAGCCCGAAAGAACGCCAAAGTGTTAGGCATGATAGGTGCAGGCTTTCAGTCGACCTTCCAGCTTCACGCCGCGCTGGAGCAGCGCGACTTCGAAAAAGTAGTGGCTTGGAACACCCACCCTGAGCACCTGACGCGGCTGGCTGACGTGTGCAGGGAACATAACCTACCCTTCGAAGCTGTGTCCTTACAGGCCCTAGGGTCTCAGTCCGATGTTATTATTACCATCACCTCCGCCTCAGAACCTCTGCTGCAGGCCGCTTGGGTAAAACCCGGCACACACCTCGCTTGCATGGGTACCGATACCAAGGGAAAGCAAGAAATCGATCACCGGATTTTAGCGCAAGCAACGGTCTTCACTGACGAAATCGACCAGTCGATCAGTATCGGTGAAGCCCAGCATGCTGTGACCGCACGGATCTTAAGCGCCGAGCAAATCACACCCATTGGAGAGGTTATTAATGGCTTACACCAAGGACGTCAATCAGAGCAGGAGATCACTTTATTTGACGGCACCGGTGTAGGGCTTCAAGACTTAGCGGTTGCCTCAGCAGCCGCTAGTCTTGCCGAAGTGCGGGGGCTTGCTCAGCGAGTCACGCTGTAGATTGAGTTTGCCTCAAGCGTATTGATAAACACCGCGAGGGTGTTTGCCCGCTTTCATAAAGCGTAAGCTCTCGTTGTCGTGTTCGAGCCCAGAGGCTTGCCGGTTCTGCTCCAAAAAAGCCATCGCATCGGTCCGAAGCGGCAGTTTGAGTGCTACATTGATTTCCCAACGTTTATAACCCAGGTCCGACAGTGTGTCGTCTTTCTCGGCCAACAGCGTCAACGCCATGCGCCGGAACTGTTGGCGCCGGGAAAAGCTACCCACCAAGGTAGCGGTGTGCATTCTAATTGTCTGATCATTCTTGCGGGAGCCTAGCATCGCTATTCGTCCTTGTATGAGTATTTAACCCAAATGAATGGTTGAGGTCTGCAAACGCGCTTACCTCATCGGTTTATGCAAGTATAATGGGGGCTTCTTTGCCTTCAATCAAACGAAAAGAATTTAACTCTGCCTTCAAATACACTTAAGCCAGATGCCCATGCTTTTTTCGGAGATATAATCAGGTGACGATGCCACTGCTCGATAATGAAGTGCTTCGAACGTTTGTCGCGATTGCAGAGTGCGGAACGTTTACTGCTGCGGCAAAAGTCGTGCACCGAACGCCTTCTGCGTTGAGCATGCAAATCAAGCAACTTGAAAAAACTCTGGGCAAAAGTCTGTTTGTTCGCGAGCCGCGTCAGGTTCGGTTGACCAACGACGGTGAGGTATTACTGGCGTATAGCCGTCGGTTATTGCGACTCAACCAGGAGGCGGTAGAGCATTTCATCGCACCCGCGCTGGAAGGCAAGGTGGGTTTTGGTACCTCCGATGATGTGGGTACCCGAATTCTACCCGAGGTACTCGCCCAGTTTGCGCGTTCCTATCCGGCTGTGTTGGTCAATGTTGTTGTCGGTTCAAGCAAGCAGAATCTGACAAAGCTGGATGCGGGAGAACTCGATATGGTGCTGGTGACTGTGTCAGAGCGCGTTAGGGGCATTCGTGGTGAAGTTGTACATGAGGAACCACTGGTTTGGGCAGGCAAAGAGGGTTCATCTGCGCATCTGAGCAGGCCCCTGCCGATTGCGGTGGCTCACGAGGGATGCGCATGGCGCCAGATGACATTACTTGCCCTTGAAAACGCTGGCACGCCATACCGAATTGCCTACACCTGCGAGCACTGCTCCGGTCAGGAAGCTGCGATGCTTGCAGACCTTGCCGTTGCACCTTTCCCTCTGAGCCTTGTGCGGTTACCGCTCAAACAGATTGTCAGCGACGACCTGCCAGAGATAGGCCGTTATCAGCTGGCACTCGTGCGCAGAGGCTCCAACCCCCTCAATAACGCTTTGGCTGCCCACGTAAAAAGTGCCTTTCAGAACTTGCAATGATTTTGCCGGGTCAATAATCAGACGCTCACTAGCACTCAACCAAGTAGAAAGTTCCCGCTCTTGCCGGCACCTGCCAACAGTGGTTCTTCAGCGTCATCCTTTAAGTTTACCCCCGACAACTGACGGCGACAGGCCTCGCGCATCAAATAAAACAGACGATGACGGGCCATCGGATAGCTCAAACCTTCCAAGCGGATATTAGAGATGCAGTTGCGGTAGGCGTCGGTCAGGCCGACCTTGGGTGCGTAGGTAAAGTACAACCCCAGGCTGTCTGGTGAGCTCAGACCCGGTCGCTCACCAATCAGGACAACCACCATACGCGCGCCGAGCCGTTCAGCCACCTCGTCAGCCACGGCTACCCGGCCCTGACTGACAAGGGCGACGGGCGATAAGTTCCAGCCTTCAGCCAAGGCCTGTTCTTCAATGTGCTTCAGCATGGGCATGGCATTGCGATGTACTGCCAGGGCGGAGAGGCCATCGGCCACGACAATAGCCAAATCGTAACCCGCTGGGTTGTCCGCACGATGCTGATTCAGTAACTGAGCAGATTCATCATCCAAACGGCGCCCAAGGTCTGGACGCTGCAGGTAGCTGTGGCGGTCACTGGCGGCGCTGTGTAGCAGCAGACTGTCACGCCCATGCTCGGCAAGTTGAGCGCTGAGCCCTGCGTGATCGAAGGGCAGGTGCACAGCATCACGGGCCTGAGCATGGGCGTACTGGAACTCCAGTTGCGCGGCTGTAGGCATGCTGGTGCCAGCGCGACCCAAAGCGATCCGTGCCGACGTAAGGTTGCGCAGTTGCCGCCAAGGGCTCTGGTTCCTGTTCTGGTTATCAGTGGTCGGTTTGTCCATGACGTGCTCGCTCATTTCAATTGCGCTAGAGCCTTGCGGAAAGCCGGTGGCAGGCTGTTGCCAAAGTGCACTTTTCCATCAGCTTGGGTAAAAATACCCATCTTCGCCAGCCATTCTTCGAATTCTGGCGCGGGTTTCAGGCCCAAGGTCTGGCGTGCATAGAGGGCGTCGTGGAAGGACGTTGTCTGGTAGTTGAGCATGATGTCATCAGAGCCAGGAATGCCCATAATGAAGTTGATTCCGGCTACGCCTAACAGAGTCAACAGAGTGTCCATATCATCCTGATCGGCCTCGGCATGGTTGGTATAGCAAATATCGCAACCCATAGGCACACCCAGCAATTTTCCGCAGAAGTGGTCTTCAAGGCCTGCGCGGATGATCTGCTTACCGTTGTAAAGATATTCCGGGCCGATGAAGCCGACCACGGTGTTAACTAAAAACGGGTTGAAATGCCTGGCAACGGCATAAGCTCGGGCTTCGCAGGTCTGCTGGTCCAGACCGTGGTGGGCGTTGGCCGATAACGCACTGCCCTGGCCAGTTTCGAAGTACATGAGGTTTCGCCCAAGCGTGCCGCGGTTTAATGACAGCCCCGCCTCGTAACCTTCCTGCAAAATGTTCAGACTCACACCGAAACTTGCGTTTGCGGCCTCGGTGCCAGCAATCGATTGAAACACAAGGTCCAATGGCACGCCGCGGTTGATCACTTCGATGGAAGTGGTAACGTGAGCCAGCACGCAGGCCTGGGTGGGAATTTCGTAACGCTGAATCACCGCATTGAGCATTTCCAGCATGGCGCAGATTGAAGAGGTGCTGTCAGTGGCCGGGTTGATCCCTATCATCGCATCGCCGTTACCATAAAGCAGACCGTCAAGAATGCTTGCCGCAATCCCTGCCGGATCGTCGGTGGGATGATTGGGCTGCAAGCGTGTCGAGAGCCGACCACGCAGGCCAACAGTGCTGCGGAACTGGGTCACTACGCAGATTTTCTGCGCTACCAGGATCAGGTCTTGCACGCGCATGATCTTCGATACAGCAGCGGCCATCTCCGGCGTCAGGCCCGGAGTCAGGGCACGCAGACTTTTCTCATCAGCGGCTTCGCTGAGTAGCCAGTCGCGAAAGCCTCCCACTGTCATGTGGCTGACAGTAGAAAATGCGGCTTTGTCGTGTGTATCGATGATAAGTCGGGTAACTTCATCGGTTTCGTAGGGAACCAGTGCTTCGTGCAAAAAGCGCTTCAGCTCAATGTCTGCCAGCGCCATTTGTGCCGCAACTCGTTCGCCATCGTTTACTGCCGCAACACCCGCCAGAAAATCTCCAGAGCGAGCTGGACTGGCCTTGGCCATAACCTCTTTAAGGTCGTCGAAGCGGTAAGTCATGACACCGACAGTATGGGAAAAACTTGCCATATCAGCCTCTGTTGCAAATAGGAAGGGGTGCTGATTGGTAGTTACGCATCAGAATGCCACCTTCTTTAACTGATTTTCAAGGCGGTTGCCGATCTCAGGGGCTTGCCCCTGAATACGCTTATTCGACAAACCGGTGAGCAATTCCCTAATCCTTTCGACTTTCCCATGAACCGATCCTGGAGGCAAGAGTAGGTCATTTCGAAATTATCGAGGTGGGTTTCCGGGCCGATCCCGCGAACGCTGCAGTAGCCGTGCGGGCCGCAGTGAACAATTCCTGAAGCGAAGCGCAAGACTCGCCCGGGGTGATAACTTGCTGCCGAGCCACGTAGCCTGAATCTATTCCGGTGGCTTCAGCGGCCAGGGTTGCAGTGCCTATAGCGGTCAGCTCTGGCTCAGACGATAACGACAGTTCCCGCTGCAGCACATTCGATAAAAACTGCACGAAAAAAGCATTCTCGGTCATCCGGCCATCAAGTGA
This sequence comes from Marinobacter psychrophilus, assembly GCF_001043175.1. Classification (NCBI taxonomy): domain Bacteria; kingdom Pseudomonadati; phylum Pseudomonadota; class Gammaproteobacteria; order Pseudomonadales; family Marinobacteraceae; genus Marinobacter; species Marinobacter psychrophilus. Next base: position 371,761 of record NZ_CP011494.1, on the reverse strand, counting down.
AATTTTTCCGGTGACGGGTTGGTTGCGCTCAAGAGCCAGAAACACTTCCGCGGTGCGAAAAGCAACACCCTCCAGAACGGCCTGCACCATATCAGTCGCCGTTGTATGCAGCGACAGCCCCATCCAGCTCCCCCTGGCACTTCTATCCCAATGTGGACAGGCGAGACCAGAAAGAGCAGGCACGAACACCAGCCCTTTGGAGGCTGCCGAACTTGTATATGTGACCGCCAGCTCCGAGAAATCCTTGAACAGCCCCAAACCGCGGCACCAGTTCAGCGCCGAGGCTGCCGAATACACACCGCCCTCCAACGCAAAGACTGGCGGCTCTCCGGATTTCTGCCAGCCAACGGTCTGCGTTGCTTCGTTGCTGAGTTGACTACCGTCAAAGCGGTTGATTCCGAGCAAAAAAGCACCTGTCCCAAAGGTCATTTTGAGGTCGCCCGGACGACGACAGCCGTGGCCATAAAGGGATGCCTGCTGATCAACCAGGCTCGCGGTGAGAGTCACCTGCTTTGCGCCACACCTAATCAGGCCCAGATCGCCGGAGCTCGGGCCGATGACCGGCAGTGCGTCTAGAGGCACGCCAAAAAGACGGCACAACTCCGGGTCCCAGTTCAAGGTCTCGAGATTCATCAGCGCCGTTCTTGATGCGGTCGTCACGTCTGTTTCGAAGCGCCCGGTCAGCCGATCCCGAAAAAAAGCATCTGTTGTGCCCATCCGCAGGTGGCCGTGTTTGTGCAAACGCCGAACTTGCGGCAGCTCGGCAAGCATCCAGCCCAGTTTTGATGCCGAAAAATAGGCATCGAGCGGCAAACCGCTTTTCTGCCGCACCATTGCCTCGGCGCCTTGCAGTTTAAGCGCTTCGATTGCCGGCTCGGTGCGAGCGTCTTGCCAGACAATAACCGGGGTGACGGCTTCCCCGGTTCTGGCATCCCAGGCAAGACAGCTCTCACCCTGGTTGTCCAGCCCCAGGGCGGCGAGATCAACGCATTCTCCGGCAGCGGCGCAGCAATCCTCTAATATCGCCATGAGTTCCCGCGGATCGTGTTCAACCCACCCGGGCTTTGGATAGAACTGCTGGTGTTCGCGGCTCAGAAGCAGTCTGGACTGGCCATCGCTTCCGAGCGCAATCGCACGGGTACTCGTGGTGCCCTGATCAATGGCGACGATTGTGGTCATCTGTCACTCTCGACCAGTTCGAACGTCGCTGTGCCGGAAGGTGAACGTGGCAGTACCGTCAGCGGCACCCGGATTCGGCGCTCCGGCACCGTGGAAAGTGATTTAACGGTTTTACGAGTTCCATTAATCGAGAGACACAAACGACCCTGTGCCTTGTGAGAGACGCGAAACTGAAAACTGTCCAGCGCGGGCGGCACATCGGTCGGAACTATTCGCTGCGGCACCACGTATTTGAGCGACCTGCCCGCCAGTTCAACCGCGATGCCTGTGGCTGGGCTGGGCAGCTTACCCTGCAGACTTTGGGCAATCGCATGGCCTACGGCTTTGCCTTCCTGCCAGCTCCAGCCTGCCGTTTCGACCGGCCGAAGCAGATTGCCTGCCGCAAAAAAATCAGGGTCGGAGCAGCGTCCAAACTGATCGACCACCGGGCCGCCGGTATGACGGTCAAGCTCGATGTGACTCCTGGCCAGAATCGCTGATTCCGGCCGAAAATGGCCGCTGACAATTACGCCGTCTGCGTTGAGTCGCTCGATATCGCCGTTAGGCCTGCGAATTGTGACTCCGCTAACGGTACTTTCACCTTCGATGGTGAGCAATTCAGTTTTTAACAGTAGCGGGATACCGAGGATCCTGGGCAGCCACCTTGCCGGCCAGAAAGCCGTCGTTGAAGCGCCCGGCTCAATCATGGCGACAGGCCGAATACCAAGATGCCTGCAGGTCAGCAAGGCTGAAAAAGACACCAGTTCCGTGCCAAGAACCACGGGTGCACGGAACGGGTTGATGCCCTCAAGATGAACCAGGCCCTGCAGGGCGCCGGTAGAAACGACGCCGCCGGGTTTGGTGCCACCAATGAAGCGGGCTGCTCTGGAGGTTTCACGCGCGCCGGTCGCGATTAGCACCCGCCGCGCATGAACAACCCTGACGCCCGCATCGCTGGTCACCGTTAACACCGGGCCAATAGTTAGCGACTGAATGCTTACGCCGGTGTGAATTCTGACACCGGCCGCCAAAGCTGCCACAACCAGCCGCCGAGCATAGGCCGGCCCACGCAGCAGCCGGGAAAACTCCCGCAGCCCATAAGGATAGTGATCGCAGTGCCGCGGAATACCCCCGGCGACAGGCTCTCTGTCGAGCACAACAACCGACTGTACGCCGCAGCGCCTGAGTTCAGTCGCAGCCGACAGGCCGGCAGGTCCGGCACCAATGATCACCACATCGGCCTTGTTCTCTGGCCCATACATTCCAGAAAGCTCGTCGCCGCGCGTCGGCCCTTGGGCGGACAGTTGTTCAGTTGGCTGTTCAGTTAGCCCCGACATGAGACCTCACTGTGCTGCCTGCAGCATCGAAATACGGCTGGGTCATCTTGGCAAGCTCGGCTGAGCAGTAGAACCCCTGACACCGGCCCATTGTTGCCCGTGTCCTGCGTTTGAGCCCGCCGATCGAGCGCACCGCAAGCGGCCCCTCAAGCGCCTCGGTGATTTCGCGCCGAGTGACCAGTTCACAATGGCAGACGATGCCCTGGTTTCCCTCACACTGCCAGTCACGCGGGTAGTTCTCGGCAATATTACTGACCTTGGGCCAATGGATAGTTGCCGGTGGCTGAAACGCTTCACCCGATTCGAGATACCGCTGGTAAATAAGTTTTGCAGTGCCAAGCGCTGAGCTCAGCCCGGTAGACCGTATGCCGCCAACAGTGATGTAGTTGAGTCCTTCGTGCGCATGAATCTGATAATCCTTGAACTCGGTGGCCGGGCGCAGCCCCGCATAAACGGCGGTCACATCATGGTCGGCCAACGCCGGAAGAATTTCTTCACCGCGCTGCCGCAACGCGGTCATTGCTGTTTCCGAAAGGGCCGCATTAACGCGATCGTCCTGAGCCTCCGCCGTAGGGCCAACAAGCAGGTTGCCGTAGGCTGTCCTGCAGATCACCACGCCTTTTGTGACGTCATTCGGCACCGGCAGAAGAATATGCTTTACCAATGCCGATGCAGGCTTGTCATAAACAATAAACTGACCTTTTCTTGGCTTGATGGAGAACCGAGTGCTGCCCGTCAGTTTCTGATCAATAATATCGCCATACAGGCCAGCGGCATTGATCACCGTCGTGGCTGAGATCTGTCCCTGAACCGTGTCGAGTTTCCAGCGAACACCGTCGAAGCAACCGCCTTTCACCTCACAATTCCGCTTAATAACAGCGCCGTTAGCCAGACCCTGCAATAGATAACCGTAAGGCGCAGACCAAGGATCTATGACGTACTCACGAGGAACGATAAAACTCGCCTTGGCGTGTTCTGCAAGTTCCGGCTCAAGTTCATGGGTTTGCCCAGCGCTCAGTAACTGAACGTCTTCCACACCATTTTCGCGTGCGCGCTCCATCAGCATTGGCAGGCGCTGTTCCTCACTCTCTGTCCAGGCAATGACCAGAGCTCCTGATTTGATCAGTGGCAAGCCCAGACGTTCGTGGATTTTGAGGTATTCAGCATGGCCCGCTGCAACGCATGAGGCCTCTATGGAGCCGGGTGGTGCATCAAATCCGGTGTGCAGGATTGCGCTGTTGGCTTTAGAGGCGCCATCGAGTATGTCGGGGGCTTTCTCGATGACGACCACCCGCGCGCCCTCGAGAGTGAACTGCCTGGCGATCGCACAACCAATAACACCCGCGCCGATGACAGCAATATCAAACTGAGAACTCCGGTGATCAGTGCTCATTGCACCTCCAGTTTTCAATCCGTAACGATATTTCTTTGCACTATGGTCGAACTTATTGCACGTTTATGGTCATTCAGTCAACTTTATGCCCATGTAATGACCACTTGATCGTTTATACGTTACTATTTTGTTGACATGAATATTTATCAGTGTATTTACTAACATCGTATCAGGGGAATTAATTCTTTGAAGCCAAGACAGCGACAGCAAATTATTCAGGAACTGATCATTGCGCGGGGAGAGGCGAGTGTCGACAAGCTCGCAGAGCACTTTGGCGTTTCTGCCGAAACAATACGCAGAGATCTTGGGGCTTTGGACACATTGGGTGTCATCAAAAAGATTCACGGCGGCGCAGCGCGGGTCAGATTGCACTCTGAGAAGAGTTTTCACGAGCGCATGTCGGAGCGCACCGCCGAAAAACGTGTCATCGCGGAAAAAGTAGCCAAACTGATTGAGCCGAACGAGACCGTGTTTCTGGATACCGGGTCAAGCACTCTAATCTGCGCCGAGGAGCTAGGTGCGATCGAAGGTCTTACCGTGATCACTAATTCGGTGATGATTGCTCAAGCCAGTGGTGCGAGCTCAAGAGGTGCGAAAACCTTTCTGCTTGGAGGCTGTTTTGGAGCCGACAACTCAGAGACGGTCGGCCCTCTGGTTATAGAGCAGATACAACGTTTTCAAGCGGATACCGCGGTCATTACCGTCGCGGCTTTTGATACCGAAATCGGTGCCATGGACTCTGATTTTGATGAGGCCCAGGTTGCAAGAGCAATGATCAGCCGCGCAAGGCGCACCATCGTGCTGGCGGACTCCAGCAAACTCGGGCGAATAGCGGCATTTAATGTCGCGAAAACCGAAGACATCGACATACTTGTTAGTGGCAGTGACGTCGGATCCGGCTTCGCTGCAGCCATAAAAACAAAGGGGATCGAATTCCGGTGACCGGAATTCCAACTGGCACTGCATTGCAAGGAGGATGATATGGGTGGTCATTGGCTGTTAAACGCGGTTCGGTTTCACGTTCGGGTTGTCGATCGCGTTTCAGATTTCATCGGGCTTATTGCGATGTATCTCATTTTCGCCATGGTCGCTATCTTGCTACTCGATGCTGTCACCCGCAACATCATCGAAATTCCACTTCACTGGTGTATCGAAGCGGCGCAATTCACGCTGGCTGCCTACTACTTCATGGGTGGCGCGATGACGTTGAAAAACAACGATCACGTTCGGATGGACTTATTCTACGAAGGCCTCTCAGCCAAAGGCAAAGCAAAGCTCGACCTAGTTACCATAACATGCCTCATATTTTACCTTGCCGTTCTTCTAATTGGTTCAATGTCCAGTCTCGAATACGCCATCGATACCAACGAAACCCGCTTCTCTATGTGGAATCCTTCAATGATTCCAATTAAGACCCTCATGGTCGGTTGCATCGTGCTGATGTTGCTGCAGAGCGTCTCGCTCATCTTCAAACACGTCGCCACGATTTGGGAGTTCGAACTTAAATGAGCTATGAGCTGATTGCACTCCTGATGTTCGCTTCCATGATGGTGCTGCTCATGACCGGGCAGCGCGTATTCGCCGCAATCGGCTTCGTAGCCGCAGCCGCAGGTTTGTTGCTCTATGGTGACGGTGCCATTGAAATGCCGTTCACTGCAGCCTTCAAGCTTTTCAATTGGTTCCCGATGCTGACGTTGCCGCTGTTCATTTACATGGGCTACGTTATGTCGGAATCAGGTATCGCTGAGGACCTGTACCGGATGCTTCACGTCTGGTGCGGGCGAATGCCCGGCGGTCTGGCGATTGGAACAATCTTCCTCATGGTGATTATTTCGGCCATGAACGGACTCTCTGTTGCGGGTATGGCCATCGGTGCAACCATCGCGCTGCCGGAGATGTTGCGCAGAGGTTACGACAAAATCCTGATTACGGGCGTCGTTCAGGGCGGATCGTCTCTCGGCATATTGGTTCCGCCCAGCGTTGTGATGGTGCTATACGGCATGATCGCAAGAGAGCCGGTGAGCCAACTGTGGCTTGCCGGAGTCATACCGGGCCTGATGATGGCCACGATGTTTGTTATCTATGTTGTTGTCCGCTGCAAAATCAATCCCGCGCTGGCTCCAGTGGTTTCTGATGAAGAGCTAGACATGCCCCTGCGTGAAAAACTCGCCCTGCTGCGCGCCGGTATCATTCCGTTCTTGATCTTTTTCTCCATGACCGGGCTGTTCGTACTTGGCTATATCAGCCTGGTAGAAAGTTCGGCGGTAGGAGCGACAGCGGCAACTCTGGCGGCCGCCTTCAAACGTAGGCTCAGCTTTAAGGTCATCCATGAAATCTCGCGTAAGACGCTGGCTATTTCGTGCATGTTTCTCTGGCTCATCTTGGCTGCTTTGGCATTCGGAGCGGTTTTCGACGGCCTCGGCGCGGTGCGTGCAATCGAGTCACTGTTCATCACTCGCTGGGATCTGTCGCCATGGGAAATCATTATCATGATGCAGGTCAGCTTTATCATCATGGGAATGTTTCTGGACGATACCGCCATGCTCGTGATCGTGGCACCGCTCTACATACCTTTAGTCGATTTATTGGGTTTCGATCTGATCTGGTTTGGCGTGCTGTACACGATGACCTGCCAGATCGCATACATCACACCGCCTTTCGGCTACAACCTGTTTCTAATGAGGGCGATGGCCCCGAAAGAAATCGGTCTACTCGACATTTATCGATCGATCTGGCCCTTTGTGGCGATGATGGTGATCACCGTCGTGATCGTGATGATTTTCCCACAGGTAGCACTGTGGTTACCGGAACTGGTGCGCGGAGGCTGAAGCAGGCTGGCGCCAGATTAAAGCAATGACCGTACTTCGACCGTTCACAGGAGTCACATGAAAATGGCTAAACCGACAGAAAAATCATCAGTAGATCAGAGTCCGTCGAACCAGAGCCCACCGGACAAGATACTTTCGTCACGCCGCAAATTTATAAAAACCGCTGGAATTGGTGGCGCCGCCATCGCAACAGGTATCGGTGCCCCTTACGTCAATGCCCAGCCAAAGCCCATCAAGTGGAGATTACAGACCTATTCAGGAGCGCCACTAGGTGCGCACGTCATCAAACCCCAGATAGACGCATTCAACGAAGCGGCGAATGGCGAGATGGAAATCGAGCTCTACTATGCCGACCAACTCGTGCCAACGGCGGAACTGTTTCGAGCCATGCAACGTGGCACGATCGATGCTGTTCAGTCTGACGACGCTACCATGGCCTCGCCCGTCGACATCTCTGTTTTCGGCGGCTATTTTCCATTCAACAGTCGCTTTAGCCTAGATATGGCAGCCATGTTCAAGTATCACGGGCTTAATGAGATCTGGGAAGAAGCCTACGGCGAGGTCGACAACGTCACCTGGCTCTCTGCTGGAGCCTGGGATCCGCTACACATCTTTAGCAAGGAGCCAATTCGGTCGCTCGCCGACATGAAAGGCAAACGCGTTTTTGGCGTACCAACAGCGGGTAAGTTCCTGTCACAGTACGGATTGATTCCGGTGACGGTGCCCTGGGATGACGTTGAAGTAGCACTGCAGACAGGCGAGCTTGATGGCGTTGCCTGGTGCGGTTTCACAGAGGCCTATGAAGTTGGCTGGGCAGACGTTTGCAACTACGCACTCACCAATTCGATAACCGGTGCCTGGTGTGGTTCTTACTTTGCCAACACTGAAAGCTGGAATAAGGTGCCACCACATTTACAGGCACTCTTCCGGTCCACAATCGACCAGTCACACTATTACCGCAACGTATGGTACTGGGCGGGAGAAGCAAGACTCCGTGTAGAAGGCGGGAAGCTTGAGCTCACGTCCCTGCCCAAAGAAGAGTGGGAAAAAGTGACCGGCGACGCCGAAGTATTCTGGGACAAAATAGCCGACACCAGCCCGCGCGCGGGTCGAGTCGTGCAGATTTTCAAGGACTACTCGGCTCTTATGCAAAAAGCGGGCTACCCGTACCGCTGATCGGTCATTGTTTACGGTTCCGTTCCAACGAACACAAAAAGCCCCCGGGTCTTTCGCCCCGGGGGCTTTGCCCTTTAGACGGCTCCGACTGCTTTGTGGAGCACTTTTTCAACGTGGTGCTTTTTGTGTAAGAACCGAAAGATAAAACCGTGTAGAAAACTCAGTGACAGCAGCAGCGCTAAGAGATTGATGAAGCCTATTATCATAATGACGTATCCAGTCAGCCAAGCACACCAGTAATACTCAACAGCCACGGCAGAAAAACCGAGTAAAGAAAAGCCGACAGCGCCATCGCAAGACCAGAGAATGCTCCCATTTGGGCGCTTACCTGAAAAGCCCGCGCGGTGCCAATACCGTGAGACGTCATGCCCATAGCAATACCTTTCACACTGTCGTCTCGAATACCTATTAAGTCGAATAGCTTAGAGCCGATAACGGCGCCAATAATACCGGTAACCACCACCAAAGCCGCTGTTAGCGAAGGCAGGCCTCCGATCTGTTCCGATATCGCCATACCCACCGGTGCCGTTACCGACTTAGGGGCCAGCGACAACTGGGTTTCAAGGCTGGCGCCCAGCAGTCGGGCAACGGCCACCGAGCTGAACGCACCAACGACCACCCCGGTTACCAGCGCCACGGTGACCGGCAGCCAGACCTGTTTCAGCTTGTTGAATTGCTGGTATAGAGGAATCGCCAGCGCCACGGTGGCGGGGCCCAGCAGGAAGTGAACGAACTGGGCGCCATCAAAATAATCATCGTAGGACGTGTCCGTCGCCAGCAGAAACAGGATGAGTGCCGTAACCGACGTGACCACCGGGTTCAGCAAAGGGTTGGAATCCGAGCGAATGTAAAGGCGGTGCGCCAGGCTGTAGGCCACCAAGGTCATGGTCAAGCCCAACAGAGGTGACGCAGACAGATAAACCCATATCCTGTTCAAGTCTGGTTCAATCATGGTTCGGTTCTCGCCTGGCCGTCAGCCGGGTGACCCACTGCATCACCAGAGCGGTGACTGCCATAGTGATAATGGTGCTGAGTAGCAGGGTGACACTGATTGGCAACCACTCGTTGCCAAGGCGGTTGAAGTGAACAATAAGCCCCACCCCGGCTGGCACGAACAGCAGAGAAAGGTGGCCCAGAAGGGCAGTACACGCAGGTTCAACGGCCTTGGCCATCTGACCCCGTATCATCAACGTTATAAACAGCATGACCATGCCCATCACCGGGCCGGGCACCGGCAACCCCAGCAACCGGACACTTACTTCGCCGGCCAGCTGGTAGATCAGTAGCAGAGTGATTCCATTAATTAACTGCATTAAATGTCATCCAGGAATATCAGAATTAACGAGCGGTGGGTGGCGTGATAGAAGACCGGATCAAACCATTCTCCTTCATTTCAATGGCTCTGAGCGCTTCGGCAACATGAGCCACATGCGCCATAGCGGCTTTTTGGGCCCACTTGGCTTGCCGGCTGATGACCGAATGGTAGATCTGGCGGTGATGTTTGTCGATCTGCTGCTTGAATGCATCCCGGTGGCTAAGATTGGCCACCGACGCCTGCACCGAGCTCAACATAAGGTCTTTCAAGCTGTTGAGCACGTGAATCAGCACCGGGTTATGGCAAGCGTTCACAATGGCCCGATGAAAGGCATGATCAAGGTCTGCATTGGTGAGCGGGTCGGCTTTCTCCATTGCGTCGAAGGCTTTGGTAATTTGATACTGGTCTTTTGCTGTAGCGCGCTCTGCCGCCAGATACGCGGCCTTCCCCTCCAGTTCCTGTCGTACCTCGAACAGATCATAAAGGGTGCGGGAATGCTGCATGAACATCTGCATCAAGGGGCTGTCCCCCTCGGGCTCAGGCACCATGTGCGACACGAAGGAACCTTTACCATGCTGTGTTCGAATGATGCCGCTACCCTGAAGCTCATGAAGGGCTTCCCGAACGATGGCGCGAGAAACCCCAAAGCGGCTTGCCAACTGCCGTTCGGAGGGAATCATTTGCCCCGGCGCAAGACTGCCGTCGAGAACCAATTGTTCAAGGCGGTGCGCAACTGCCCGCGACATGGGAATGGGTTTTTCCTGCATCACTCAAATTAACTGGTCGGACCAGTTCTCCATGAAAAACGTGTAGGTTAGCGAATAACGCATCTATCAAGGAATATGGCTGATGCCTGCATGCCTGTCTATAAAAACTGGTCTGACCAGTAAGCAAAAACTGGACTTGAATGCCATTTCGAACGATAAATAGGATGTAAGTCACCTTGTAAAGTGCTGTGCCCTCACATAATTGGATCGGCACTCGTCCTACAGAGTGGTTCCAACAACAACAAAATCCTGCATCTGGAGTTTCTAAGATGACTGACATCACCTCTAAGATCGAGAACAAAGGCTCGGCGCGCCGCCGTGGCTTCCTGAGAACCCTCGCAGTGTCCGCCGCCGTAAGTGTAACAATGCTGGCCAGCAGTGTTCAGGCAGCGACTACCTGGAAAATCCAGTCCGTTTGGGACGCTGGCACGGTCGGTTACGACCTGTTTAAAGAATGGTGTGACGGCATGGAAGAGAAAACGGGCGGTGAACTCAAGTTCACTTGTTTCCCTGCCAAAGCGGTTGCAGCCGACAATAATGGCCTGTTCGACGCCGTGCGTAACGGCGTATTGCAGGGCATGAACCCGTTTACTCTGTATTGGTCGGGCAAAATTCCAGCGTCGGTATTCCTGTCGTCGTATCCGGCCGGCCCCGATCAGCCACACCAGTGGGACACCATGTTCTATTCCCTGGGCATGCTGGAAAAAACCCGTGAAATTTATAAGAAATTTGGCCTTTTTTATGTCGGACCGATTCAGCACGACGCCAACATCATTCACTCCAAGGAGCCGATTAACAGTCTTGCCGATCTGAAAGGCCTGAAAATGCGCCTGCCCGGCGGCATGGTGGCAGAAGTGTTTGCTGAATTCGGTGTGGCGGCAGTCAGCCTGCCCGGCTCAGACATCTTCCCGGCGCTGGAGAAAGGCACCATTGACGCCGCTGACTATGTAGGGCCAGCAGTAAATTGGGAACTGGGTTTTTCTCAGGTCACCAAGTACATCCTTATGGGGCCTCCCGGGGTTATGTCAGTCTACCAGCCGGTTGATCTGATGGACCTGACCGTTAACCTGCGGGCTTGGAACGCACTGGATCCCAAGCTGCAGCAAATGGTGGAAGACGAAGTTCGTATCTATTCCCAGAAACACTACCTGGCCATCCAAAAGCGCAACATCGAGGCGATGGAAAAGTTCAAGGCAGCGGGTACCACCGTCACCCGCCTGAGCCAGGAAGACCTGCAGGAATTCCGTCGTGCCGCGATCCCGGTTTGGTATCGTTGGGCTGACAAGAACGAAGACGCCCGCGAAATCTTCGACATGCAGCTCAATTACATGATGAACGACACCGTTGGTTACATCACTGAGGAAGACATCAAGGGCATGAAGTAACACTCTTAGCGTCCAATCCAGGGAGAGCATGTGCTCTCCCTTTTTTCAATTACAACATCTGGTTATAGCCAGAGGTAGTTCATTATGTCTGACCTGGAAGGCTTTGGCTTTGTAATGCCCCATTGGCTGTATTGGGGCTGGCTTGCGTTTATGCCACTTATAATGATTGCACTGGGTAGCTGGCGCGATACCGACTCACAACCCGCAGCAGGACCGGAGATTCCGGTTGGAGGGGAACTCCAGGAACATCCTTCCGCATCTGCCTACCGGCCCTCAGACGAGAGCCTGCTCACTCGATCCATAGATTGGATGAGTGACAAAACCGGTCTGTTCATTTCTTTCTGGACCGTTAACGCGGTGTGCTTCTATTTCTTCGAAGTTGTCATGCGCTACATTTTCAATACCCCGACCATCTGGGTGCATGAGGCCAGTTATCTGCTACTGGGCATGCAATACCTTCTAGCGGGCGGCTTTGCCCTGTTGCATGGTTCCCATGTGCGGGTAGACGTGGTCTACAACTACTTGCCCATGCGCGGCCGAGTGGGTATGGATATTTTCACATCCATGTTCTTCTTCATGTTTGCGTTGGTGCTGGTATTAACCTCCTGGACCTACTTCAGCAACTCTTACACCATGGGCGAAACCACCGTTGAAACCTGGGGTATCCAGTATTGGCCGGTCAAGGGCGTGATGCTGCTAGGCTCGGTGCTGATTCTACTGGCCGGTATTTCAAAACTGCTGAAAGACATTTCAGTCTTCATTCGTCTTGGCCGGGAGGCATCTTAATGTCCACTCAAGCTGCCAACGCCAACCCCGCGCCAAAGAATCCTCTTATCGGTAAGCTGGGCACCTGGCTGATGATCCTGGCGACTGTCGGGATCGGCTTTGTTATTTGTATTGAAATGATCAACATCCTGTTTTTCGACCCATACAGTGATGAATTTTTTCTGTTCCGCCTTGCCGGGAGCCTGGCCAGCGTTGAAATCGGGCCACTGACTTATTTAATGTTTGGATCGCTGATGGTTGCCCTGATGATGGGCCTGCCGCTGGCGTTTGTAACCGGCGGCCTAGGCGTGATGTTTGTGTATCTGGTGGGCGACACGGCAATGCTTAACATTGTGCCAAGCCGTATCTTTCCGATGATGACCAACTCTGACCTGGCGGCCATTCCTCTGTTCATCTTTATGGCCTCTATGCTGGAACGAGCCGGGCTGATCGAGGAAATGTTCAGTGTGGTCTATAAATGGATGGGCGGCCTGAGTGGCGGCCTTGCGGTAGCCACTATTTTGGCCTCTACCATTCTGGCTGCGATGGTCGGTGTTATCGGTGCCGCGGTGGTTACCATGGGCATCATTGCTTTGCCTGCCATGCTAAAACGCGGTTACGATCAGAAGATCGCACTGGGTTCAATCATGGCTGGCGGTACGCTGGGCATTCTGATACCGCCTTCAATCCTGGCCATTCTCTATGCCGTGGTCGCTCAGCAATCCGTAGGCGAACTCTACTTAGGCTCGATCATACCGGGCTTAATGCTGGCAACGACCTACATCGTCTATGTACTGGTCCGTAGCTGGCTTAACCCAAAACTGGGGCCCCCGGTGCCGTTGGAAGAGCGGGTGTCTACCCTTGAGAAACTGCGCCTTCTGAAAAGCCTGATTGCGCCGCTGGTGCTGGTATTTCTGGTGCTGGGCCTATTGTTTGGCGGTGTGGCAACACCGGTGGAAGCTGCGGGTATTGGCTCATTCGGCGCCATGATTGTGGCCTGGAAACACGGCGCACTGTCTATTGCTGCGCTGCGGGATGCGTCTGTTACCACCACCAAAGCCTCTGCCATGGTGCTATGGATCATGTTTGGCGCCTCGGTATTTGTAGGCTTCTACATCCTGCAAGGTGGCCAGGTGTTTATCACTGAAACCATTCTTGGCATTGGCCTGTCTCCGTATGCTGTATTGTTCCTGTTGATGCTGCTGTTGGTGGTTCTGGGCATGTTCCTGGACTGGGTGGGTATACTTTTGCTGGCCGTGCCGATCTTTATTCCGATTGTTGAAGCACTGACGTTCGACGGTCTGTTCGGCTTCCCGGGCATCGACAGCTCAGACGTGGTGCTCTGGTTCGGGGTGTTATATCTGGTGAATATGCAGATGTCGTTCCTGAGTCCGCCCTTTGGGTATGCGCTCTTCTATATCCGCGGGGTGTGCCCCCCGGAAATCTCGATGGCAACCATCTTCCGGTCGGCACTGGTGTTCCTGGGGCTGCAGGCACTGGGTCTGTTCCTGTGTGTAGTCTTCCCGGCCATTGTGACCTATCTGCCGAACCTGGTGTACGGCTGACGGCTGGCACCTGAGAAAACCAAGGCCGCTAGACAGCGGCCAACTTAACCGCTTAAGGAGAATGTAAAATGATCACACTGAAAAGACTAGACCAGCAAGACGCCCGCCTGTTGATCGAAGGCGCCGCCGCCAAAGCCCGGGAAATCGGCATCCCGATGTGCATTGCCATCACTGACGAATCCGGCAACCTGATCGCTTTTGAACGCATGGACGGCGGCAAAATCAGCAGTGTCATTGTTTCTCAAGACAAGGCTTACACCGCCGCTGCTGCCCGCAAGGCTACCCACGAATACAACGCCGCCTGCGTACCCGGCAACCTAGTGTTCGGCATTCATACCTCGCAGGGTGGGCGTTTGTGCGTGGTCGGTGGCGGTCTGCCTGTTGTGGTAGATGGCGAAGTGGTCGGCGGCATTGGCCTGAGCTCTGGTTCACCGCAACAGGATATGGATTGTGCCCAGGCCGGTATTGATCACTTCAATTCTGATCGTGCGTAGCGCGTCATTTTGAACGGCACTGAACTGTTAACAGCACTTTGCGGTGAACAGGACGTAATTATCAATAGAACTGCCCCGTAAACAGGACTGCCCCACACGGGGCCGGAGTCGCGTTATGAACACTGATAGCAAGCCGTTAAACACGGCCGCCAGCAAACCTGGAAAAACCGAGTTGGCAGAGATGTTTCGGAAATTCATTGATCCACAATTCGTCATTACCGACGAAGAGACGCTCAAGCCCTACGAGTGTGACGGCCTGTCAATGTATTGCGTTATGCCGCTGCTGGTGGTGTTGCCAGAGACCGTTGAGCAAGTGCAACAGGTGATGCGCCTGTGCCACCAGTTCGCAATTCCGGTGGTTGCCCGTGGCGCAGGCACCGGCCTGAGTGCGGGCGCCATGCCCGACGCTGGAGGTGTAGTGTTGTCGCTGGCCAAGTTCAACCGCATTCTGCATATCGATCCGCTCGCGCGTTCGGCCCGCCTGCAATCCGGTGTACGTAACCTGGCCATCAGTGAAGCCGCCGCCGACTATGGTCTCTACTACGGTCCAGACCCATCCTCCCAGATCGCCTGCACCATCGGCGGCAATGTGGGTGAAAACTCCGGCGGTGTGCATTGCCTTAAGTACGGGCTTACCACCCACAACATTCTGAGCGTCGAGATGGTTACCGTAGACGGCGAGCGTGTGATGATCGGCAGCGATGGTCTGGACAGCTGTGGCATGGACCTACTGGCCCTGATTACCGGGTCTGAAGGCCTGCTGGGCATCATCACCGAAGTACAGGTAAAACTGCTGCCAACCCAGGAAATTGCACGAGTCGTTATGGCTGGATTCGGCACAGTGGATGAAGCAGGCGCGGCTGTCGGCGGCATTATTGCCCAGGGCATTATCCCCGCCGGGCTGGAAATGATGGACAGCCATGCCATCATAGCCGTGGAAGCCTTTACCGGCGCGGGCTACCCGGTAGAGGCCGCCGCCCTGCTGCTGTGTGAGGTAGACGGTACCAAGGAAGAAGTGCAGGAGCACATCGAAAAGGCCGAAGCCCTGTTCCGGGATTTTGGCGCCACCTCCATTCGTACCTCAAAAGACGATGCCGAAAGGGCTCTACTCTGGAAAGGCCGCAAGAACGCTTTTCCTGCCATGGGCCGGATTTCTCCGGACTACTACTGCATGGACGGCACTATTCCCAGGGCGCACCTCGGTCAGGTACTGAACGAGATGCAAGACATGTCAAAGCGGTTTGGCTTGCGCGTCGCCAACGTATTCCACGCCGGTGACGGCAACCTGCACCCACTGATCCTGTTCGATGCCAACAAAGAGGGCGAACTGGAGCGTGCAGAAGCCTTCGGCAGCGACATCCTCGAGCTCTGCGTTAAAGTAGGCGGCTGCATTACCGGCGAACACGGCGTTGGCGTGGAGAAAATCCGCCAGATGCCCATGCAGTTTACTGACCCCGAAATTGAGCAGCTCAATGCCGTCAAAAGCGCATTCGATCCTCTGGGGACCTTGAACCCGGGCAAGGGTGTACCCACCCTGCGCAATTGTCAGGAGTACCGAGCCATCAACGCCAAACCACAGGCCCCGGAAGTGCAGCATGCCTGACATCACCAAGCACCTTCAGCAACAGATCAGCGAAGCCCGTAACCAAGGCCATAAACTGGCCATCGTGGGCGGTGGCAGCAAGCAGTTTATGGGTCGCAAGATCAACGCCGTGCAACTGGACGTTGGCGGCCATACCGGCATTGTTGACTATCAACCGTTAGAGTTGGTTTTAACCGTCCGCGCCGGCACGCCGCTGAGTGAAATTGAAACCGCACTGGCGGAGAAAAACCAGATGTTGTCGTTCGAACCGCCGTGCTTTGGCGACCGCTCCACCATCGGTGGCACCCTGGCCTGCAACCAATCAGGCCCGGGCCGCCCCTGGTGGAACTCGGTACGTGACCAAGTGCTGGGCGTCAACCTAATTAACGGTAAAGGTGAAAAGCTGCGTTTTGGCGGACAGGTGATGAAAAACGTCGCGGGCTACGACGTCTCACGCACCCAGGCAGGCGCCATGGGCACGCTTGGCGTGATGACAGAAATCAGCCTCAAGGTTTTACCAAGACCAGCAATCACCATGACCCTGTCTCGGGAAATGGAACACTCCGAGGCCATACGTTTTATGAACGCTCGAGCTGCCGAGCCCAAGCCATTATCCGGCGCCTGCTGGCTTGACGGCACGCTGTATTTGCGATTGTCCGGCGCCCATTCTGCAGTGGAAGCCACGGCCAAGCACTGGGATATACCGGTAATGACCGACGGCGACACCTTCTGGCGGCAATTGCGCAATCAGCAGCTAGACTTCTTTGCAGGCGAGCAGCCGCTGTGGCGCTTTTCCATAAACTCTAGTGCGGCAACGCCGCCGCTAAAAGGCCCCTGGCTTCTGGACTGGGCTGGCTCCCAACGCTGGTACCGAGGCGATAGCGAAATGGCGACCATGGAAGCCCTTGCCGAGAAAGCCGGCGGACAGGTCAGCCTGTATCGCGGCGGTAACCGCACCGGCGAAGTCATGCACCACCAGCAGCCCGCCCTGCAAACCATCCAGAAACGACTGAAACATTCCTTTGATCCTGACGCCCTTTTCAATCCCGGGCGGCTCTACAGCTGGTTGTAACCTAGCAGGTGCTTTATGAAGACCAACCTTGTTGCTGAATTTAAGAACACTGCGGAAGGCCTGGAAGCTGAATCCATATTGCAGGCGTGCGTTCATTGCGGTTTTTGCACCGCAACCTGCCCGACCTACCAGGAGCTCAATGACGAGCGTGACGGCCCTCGGGGTCGCATCTACCTGATTAAAGAACTGCTAGAAGGTGCTGAAGTTACCAGCAAAACCCGAGACCACCTGGACCGCTGCTTGACCTGCCGCGCCTGCGAAACCACCTGCCCCTCCGGTGTTCAATACGGCCGCCTGGTAGACATTGGCCGTGGCGTGATTGAAGAAAAGCTTGAACGACCACGTAACGAGAGATTAATGCGCCTGGCATTGCGTAAAATACTGCCGTACAGCAGCCGATTCGGGCCGCTATTGCTGCTTGGGCAAACGTTCAGGCCCCTACTTCCAGAGGTCCTTAAAGCCAAGGTGCCACCGCGACGCAAAGCCTCACCCTGGCCCACGGCCAGCCACCCCCGGGTGATGATGGGGCTAGCCGGTTGCGCGCAATCCTCTGCTGCTCCCACGACCAATGCGTCAACGGCGCGGGTGCTCGACAAGTTTGGAATTACTCTGATAGAGGCTCCGAAAGCCGGATGTTGCGGTGCCGTGAGTTATCACCTGTCGGCCCATGAGGAGGGTTTGAACTTCATGCGCAACAACATCGACGCCTGGTGGCCCTCCATCGAAGCCGGCGCCGAGGCCATTGTAATGACCGCCTCTGGCTGTGGCGCCATGGTGCAAGACTACGGCCATCTGCTTCGCGACGACCCGGTATACGCCCAAAAAGCAAAGCGTGTCAGTGAACTGATGAAAGACATCAGTGAAGTATTGCTAGCCGAAGACCTCAGCAAACTCGATCTGCAGGCATCCACCGACAAAATAGCCTTCCACTGCCCCTGCACCCTGCAGCACGCGATGCAAAAAAATGGCTTGGTAGAACAGGTGTTAACCAAAGTCGGATTTAACCTGGCCAAAACTAAAGACAAGCACCTGTGCTGTGGTTCCGCAGGCACCTACTCGATCATGCAGCCGAAAATGAGCCAGAAGCTGTTGAAGAACAAACTCGAGGCGCTCACTCTGGACCAACCTGACCGCATAGTCACCGCTAACATTGGCTGCCAGCTGCATCTTGAAAGCAAGGCCCATGTGCCAGTACAGCATTGGGTGGAACTGCTGGACCGGTGAGCCCACTCCATTGTTTTCAACCGAATTATGTTATGGTTTAAAGACAATTTTTCGAATCTGCTAACCATGAATCAATCATGAATCCGAACACGCGCCAAGAAGAGCTGGCGGATATCAGAGAGAACCTCGGTGTCCGCGCATACAAGTTGCTAAAGAATGACATTATCAAGGGTCAGTTTCGCCCCGACGAGAAGCTGCGTATGAGCATCTTGAAGGAGCGTTATGACCTCGGTATCGGGCCATTACGCGAAGCCCTATCGCAATTGGTAGCCGAGCAATTAGTCGTAGCTATCAGCCAGAGAGGCTATCGCGTTTCTCCTATGTCGCTTGCAGAATTGCATGATATTTACGATGCGCGTGCAGAACTTGAAGCCATGATGCTTGGCCTGGCGATTGAACGGGGCGATGACAACTGGGAAGCGGAGATACTGGCCCGAAACTATCAGCTCGCTAAAGTGAGCGAAACCCATATCCCCGGCTCACTGTTGGAAGTATGGGATGCCCGCCATAGCCAGTTTCATATCGCTCTGGTTTGTGGCTGCCGTTCTCCTCAGCTAATGAAAGTGCGCGACGGGCTTTTTGATAAAGTTCAGCGCTATCGCCATGTCTGGCTCAAAGAAACCGTTTTTTCCAGCGAAGCTTTAGAAAAAAAACGCCAGGAGCACGCTGCGCTTGTGGAGGTTACTCTTGCACGCCGCAAAGAAGAGGCCGAAACGATGATGCGCGAACACCTGATGACGCCTGTACCGATTATTACAGCCGTCATGAAGCAACAAGGCATTGCCTAAAAACAGAAGTTTGAAATAGCGGCTGATACATATTAAAAGGGGGGGAGAACGATATCGTTCTCCCCCCCTTTTAATATGTATCAGCCTGTAAAACAGGCGATGCGTTTGTTAAGACAACAAACGGGATAGCAACAGCGCAATGGCCGAAAAAGCGACAACCAGTGCAAAGCCAACAAGCTGAAAACCAATGTAAGGCAGCGCCGAGTAATAAATACTCCACAATGGTGATGGATTTTTGCGCCAGCGATCGCATGTAGAAGAGATTGTAGCCAAAAGGGAGCCTTAAATATGCTGATCGCATGCTGAGAATAAACAGCATCGCAAAGCAGGTGATATCGAAACCCAGATCGCGCACGATTGGCACGTAAATCGGGATAGTGATGAACAGGATGGCAAAATCATCCAGAGCGCGTTGCATGTGTTCAGTGTAATTCCATGTGAATTAAAAATTCCGCAAAATTTCGACGAATTTGGAAAATACCAACATCATTCAGACGTTCGAATAAATCGCTTCAATAGACAGTCTATCCCTGATTTTGGTGACTTTACACCCGAGGGCGTTATCTCCATCCGGCGTTAAAGAGCCCAACCGGACTTCGCGAAATCAAAATTATTTTGACGTTTTGTTAGAATGTAGATATTTTGTTCAGATGCTTTAAGCACCACTAACCGCCATTGTTTGTTTAGGAGTTTTGACGATGAGTCATTTTAATTGGGACGACCCACTATTTCTGGAGCAACAGTTGACTGATGAAGAGCGCCAAATTCGCGACGCTGCCCATGACTACTGCCAGGAAAGACTCAAACCACGAGTTTTGTCAGCATTTCGCGAGGAACGTTTTGACCGCGAGATCATGAGCGAGATGGGTGAACTCGGCTTGTTGGGTGCAACGGTATCACCGGAATACGGTGGTTCGGGCGTCAATCACGTTTCTTATGGATTGATTGCGCGCGAAGTCGAGCGCGTTGACTCCGGCTACCGCTCGGCCATGAGCGTGCAGTCATCGTTGGTGATGTACCCCATCGAAGCGTATGGCACGGAAGAGCAGAAGCACAAGTACTTACCCAAACTTGCCAGCGGCGAACTTGTTGGCTGTTTCGGTCTGACAGAACCAGACCACGGTTCCGACCCCGGCTCGATGATCACCCGTGCGGTAAAAGTAGACGGTGGCTATTCTCTCACCGGCGCGAAAATCTGGATCACCAACAGTCCGATTGCCGATATTGCGGTGGTATGGGCCAAATCCGCTGCCCATGACAACCAAATTAAAGGCTTTATTGTCGAGCGTAGCGCTAAAGGGTTCAGCACGCCGAAAATCGAAGGCAAAGTGTCTCTTCGTGCATCGGTTACCGGCGAGATCGTGTTGGATAATGCGTTTGTACCAGAAGAGAATTTACTGCCGAACGTCAGCGGCCTGAAAGGACCTTTCGGTTGCTTGAACAAAGCACGCTATGGCATCGCCTGGGGCGTTATGGGCAGCGCTGAGTTTTGCTGGCACGCCGCGCGTCAGTACACGCTGGATCGTAAGCAATTCGGTCGCCCGCTAGCCGCTAACCAACTGATCCAGAAAAAACTTGCGGATATGCAAACCGAAATCACCCTGGGCGTGCAAGCGGCACTTCAGGTGGGCCGTCTTCTCGATAGCGGCAACTGGGCGCCAGAGATGATTTCGCTTATTAAGCGCAACAACTGTGGTAAAGCGCTGGACATTACCCGCGTAGCGCGTGATATGCACGGTGGCAACGGCGTATCAGATGAATACGGCGTGATTCGCCACATGGTGAATCTGGAGTCGGTCAACACCTACGAAGGCACGCACGATATACATGCGTTAATCTTGGGCCGGGCTCAAACCGGACTCCAAGCCTTTTTCTGATTTTTGTAACAGCAGGTGTGCACCATGGCAGGTCCCTTAAAAGAGTTGCGCGTACTTGATCTTAGCCGCGTGTTGGCTGGCCCCTGGACAACCCAGATTCTGGCGGACATGGGGGCCGAGGTGATCAAAATCGAAAAGCCCGATAGCGGCGATGATACGCGCCACTGGGGGCCGCCTTGGCTCCGGGCCGAAGATGGTCACGAAACCAGCGAGTCTGCTTATTATCTCGCAGCCAATCGCGGTAAACACTCACTAACGGTGGATATCAGTCAACCTGAAGGTCAGGAGTTGATCCGCGAACTCGTTTGCCAAAGTGACATCTTGGTCGAGAACTTCAAAAGCGGTGGTCTTGCGAAGAAGGGATTGGACTACGCCACGCTCTCGGCGCTCAACCCAGGCTTAATCTATTGCTCGATCACGGGCTTCGGGCATACCGGGCCTATGGCAGAAATGCCGGGCTACGACTACCTGATTCAGGCCCAGGGCGGATTAATGAGCATTACCGGGGCCGCAGACGGTGAGCCTGGGGCCGGCCCCAAACGCGTTGGTGTGGCGGTGGCGGATTTAACCACCGGCATGAATGCTACCATTGCCATCCTGGGCGCGTTGTACCACAGAACGCAAACAGGTGAAGGGCAGCATATCGATATAGCGCTGCTTGATGTTCAAGTGAGCTGGTTAGCCAATCAGGCGCAAAACTACTTCTGCAGCGGCAAACCCCCGGTACGCACCGGTGATTACCACCCCAACCTCGTGCCCTATCAGCCGTTTCCCACCGCTGACGGTCAACAGATCATTATTGCCATCGGGAATAACGGACAGTTTCAGCGCTGGTGCGAGACCATTGGCCTCGGCGAGCTTGCCCAAGATGTGCGTTTTGCGACTAACGCTGAGCGCGTGAAACACCGCGTTGAGCTGATCAAGCTGTTGGTGAATGTAACTAAAACACGCACGCTCAAGCAGTGGACAGTGCTTCTCAACGAGATTGGCGTACCCTGCGGCCCGATTCAGGATATTGCTCAAGTATTCGATGATCCCCAGGTTCAGGCACGCGGAATGCAGGTGACACTTGATTCCGCTCATGGCCCGGTGAAAGGGGTGGCCAATCCGATCAAGTACTCGAAAACGACGCTTGAATACCACAAAGCGCCGCCGGCGCTGGGGGAAGACACTGACGCAGTGCTTGAGCGTGTGCTGCAAAAGTCCGCCAGCGAGATAGAAGCACTAAAAACAAAGGGCGTGGTTTAGCGCCTAAAGCGTTTGCCCGCTTGAATAAAGACAAAGGAAAAGACCATGGAGACGTTGCCCGATATTCTGATAACAAAGGCCTTTATTGGCGGTGAGTGGCGCAATGCGAAGACGCATTTTTCTGTTACAAACCCAGCCAATGGCAAAGTATTGGCGGAAGTACCCGATTTAGGCCGTGAAGAAACGCTGGAAGCCGTAGCAGCGGCAGAAGCCGCCTGGCCGAACTGGAAGCGGCGAACAGCCAAAGAACGGGCGAACCTGTTGCGCGCTTGGTTTGAAGCCATCATGGCTCACCAGGAAGACCTCGCTCGGCTGATGACTTTGGAGCAAGGTAAGCCAATTGCAGAGTCACGAGGTGAGGTTGCCTATGGGGCCTCCTTCGTGGAATTCTACGCTGAAGAAGCAAAGCGTATGGCCGGCGAAACCTTGCAAAGCCACGGTGTTGATAAGCGTATTCTGGTGTTTCGCGAATCAATCGGCGTGGTCGCGGCGGTAACGCCCTGGAACTTTCCACTGGCAATGATTACCCGCAAATGTGCTCCGGCGTTGGCCGCAGGCTGCACGGTCGTGATCAAACCCGCAGAAGCGACACCCCTAACAGCTTTGGCGCTTGTTCGCTTAGCGGAACTTGCCGGGCTTCCTGCCGGCGTCATTAACGTGATCACGGCCAGCCAGCCGGCTGCCGTGGGCGATGTATTGACCACCGACCCCCGGGTACGCAAATTTTCGTTCACAGGTTCTACGGCGGTTGGCAAAAAGCTACTCGCCCAGTGCGCGGGTACCGTTAAAAAAGCGTCTATGGAATTGGGTGGCAACGCACCATTCATCGTGTTTGATGATGCCGACCTTGATGCTGCGGTAGAAGGTGCCATCGCTTCAAAGTACAGAAATTCCGGACAGACTTGTGTCTGTACCAACCGTTTTCTGGTCCAGTCCGGTGTTTATGATGTCTTCATCGAAAAGCTTGCAGCACGCGTCAAGCAGCTAAAAGTTGGCAATGGATTAGACGCAGGTGTGTTGCAAGGGCCGCTGATCAACCAGGCCGCGGTCGAGAAAATCGAAGCACATATTGCTGATGCACTGGAAAAGGGCGCGCGTTTGATATGCGGCGGCAAAGCACATGCCCTGGGCGGAACCTTCTTTGAGCCGAGCATCATTGCAGATGCCACCAGTGACATGCGTGTGGCCCAGGAAGAGACCTTTGGTCCGCTAGCACCGGTATTCCGCTTTGACACCGACGAACAGGCCATTGCTATGGCCAATGCCACAAACTCTGGTCTGGCCGCTTACTTTTACGCAAAAGATTACCGGCGTATCTGGCACGTTATGGAAGGACTGGAGTACGGCATGGTGGCCGTGAACGAAGGTATTCTTTCAACGGAGCTGGCGCCTTTCGGCGGAGTAAAAGAGTCTGGGCTTGGGCGTGAAGGTTCCCGTCACGGGCTAGACGAGTTTACGGAGCTGAAATACGTGTGTGTAGGCGGTCTTTAAGCACCGCTGCCGACTAATAAGGGAAAGTTGATGAACAACGCGCAGTTGAATGAACTGAAAAACAAATACGTCGCTAACGGCGCGGCCAGCCCCGCCACACACTTTGCGGATCGTGCAGAGAATCCTGTGATTTGAGATGAGGATGGCAATCGCATTGTCGACTTCGCCGGTGGTATCGAGATGTTGAACACTGGCCATTGCCACCCGAAAGTTGTGGCGGCGGTACACGCCCGGGTAGCAAAGTTGATGCACACGTATCAGATCGTAATTCCCTATGCAGGGTATATCAACTTTGCTGAGAAACTGAACCAGCTGGCTCCAGTGCGCGGCCACGGCAAAGTTATGCTGGTGAACTCCGGTGCAGAAGCTCTGGAGAATGCGGTCAAAATTGCGCGGGCAGCGACCGGTAAAAACAACGTTATCTGCTTTGACGGCGGTTACCACGGCCGTACGCTTTTTACGATGGCAATGAACGGTAAAGTTGCACCCTATGCCGGCGATTTTGGCACCATGCCCGGTAACGTGTTCCGTGCGCCCTACCCGGTGCCATCTCTTGGCGTCAGCGAGGAAGAAGCTATTCGCAGATTGCACACGACGCTCAAGACCGATGCTAACCCGCGCGACACAGCCGCGATCGTTATTGAGCCGGTTCTCGGCGAAGGTGGCTTCCACCCCGCGCCAGCGAGCTTTCTCAAAGCGATTCGTGACATCTGCGATGAGCACGGCATGCTAATGATCGTCGATGAAGTTCAGTCCGGCTTTGGCCGTACCGGTAAAATGTTCGCCATCGAACACAGTGGCGTACAGCCTGATCTGATAACTATGGCAAAAAGCATGGCAGCCGGCATGCCTTTCTCTGCGATTGTGGGTACTGACAAGTATATGGATGCCTCTGGCCCGAACTCGCTGGGCGGAACCTACTCTGGCAGCCCCGCATCCTGCGCAGCTGTATTAGCAGTACTTGAAGTGTTTGAAGAGGAAAAAATCCTTGAGAGGAGCATCGCTCTCGGTGAAAAACTAATGCAGCACTTTTCCCAATGGCAAGAGCGTTTTGCCTGCGTTGAGAATGTACGTCATCTGGGTTCCATGGCGGCCTTCGATCTGTTGACAGCAGACCATAAACCAAACGCAGAACTGACGGCTGCCATGTGCAAGCTAGCGCGCGAGAAGGGATTGATTCTGATTGCTTGTGGTTTTTACGGCAACACGCTTCGTTTCCTGATGCCAGTCACCATTGAAGATGAAGTGCTCAACGAAGGCCTGGCGATTGTCAAGGCATGCCTTTCAGAGCTTACAGAAGTGGCAGAAGTCGTAGAGACTGCAAAGGTTACAGAGCTTACGGATTAAGCTCACGCTTCTATTCAAGCGTTTCAAGCTATTCAAACGCTAGTCATACGGCTGTCACGTCTTTTCCGTGATGGCCGTTTTTTGTTATGCCAAAGAACCGCGCCTAGTGGCTGCGAACCGGCTATAGTAAAGACTTTTCTCGGAGGCAAAACATGAGCATGTCTGAAAGAGGGAGTGGCACCAGTGTTTACTCCTGGAAGATCTCGGCGGTGCTGTCCATAGCTTCTGTCATTGGCGCAGTGGTCAGTTTCGGTGATGTCTCGCCAATCATCACAGGTTTGATGTTACTGGCAGCCGTTGGTTGGGCCTTTACCGC
Source organism: Marinobacter psychrophilus (assembly GCF_001043175.1). Lineage (NCBI taxonomy): Bacteria > Pseudomonadati > Pseudomonadota > Gammaproteobacteria > Pseudomonadales > Marinobacteraceae > Marinobacter > Marinobacter psychrophilus. The sequence goes on along the minus strand of NZ_CP011494.1, from coordinate 346,633 downwards.
CAGGGACAACAGGCGGGAATTGGAAAAAGGCGAGGCTTAAACGTATTACCTAGGCACCGGCTAATCACACGTCAAGCGGGACACACTTATTATTCGCTTGGCGTTCGAGCATAGGCCACACTCGTCCCCTCAATCTGTGCCGGTGTGTGTTTACTTCATGCCTCCAGGTTCTTTAACACCGACGGTGGAAGCCTTGGCGGCTCGTCCGCCGGGCAGCCATCCGGGCGAGCCATTCACCGCTATTTGTACCCTTCCGGAGATGGCCGCGAGCACCAGCCCTGAACAATAATCAGCGCCCCTGAAGCCTCGGTGTTGCCGGGGTTTAGGTGTCTCGTTTGAGCTGGATGAGTGTACAGAAAATGATCTGGTGCAAAGCTGAGATTATTTTCCCACTAATCATTGGGGAGTGCCCTGGCACATGAGGCCTCTGACAAAGTGCGACAATCGAACACTTGCGTACTAATGCATTGCTGGTCCTGCAATCAGAACCTCCCTGATATCCCGTATGCGCCAGTAAATTAGCACCTACATCTCGGCACGCCAACTGCACACATTGACTTCCTCATCAACTCCATGAGGAATCAGCATGACTCCAACCGAACGAGCACAGGTCTGACAGCAGTATATTACTGAATGGCAAACACGGCGTGTCAGGCAGTGCTTACTGCAAGTAACAGTCACTGATCTATCATCAATTTGTTTGCTGGTGCCGGAAGCTGGCCCCGGCTGAAGACTGTCTACAACAGGAGCAAGTGTCTGATGCGGGAGCCGATCAACTGGTTGCTGGACGAAAATGCCATCCGTCCATTCGCACTGGGTCGAAAAGCGTGGCTGCTTGCGGATACCTCGCAGGGCCCCAGCTCCAGTGCAACGTGTTACTCCCTGTCAAGGCTGACACGCTGGAGAAGCTGAAAGCACTATTGCCATAGAGCATGGATCTGGAGCGGGATTCAAAAAAAGTGTCGCAAATCGACTGAGGGCTAGCGGGTAGATTTGAGAGAACTTACGATATAGCACCTAAATATCTTTTGAAACCGTTTATCCAAATTCTGCAAAAAACAACATGCCCTTATCCAAATTCTGCAAAAAAAACACCCAAGAAGCAACAAAAAATCTCGAAATCAAATAAAATTTTGTCATAAAAATCATAGCTATAAGATATTTAATACAAAACCAGGCTCGTCCAGAAAATACTTTTACGCCCTGAAATAATAGAACTAATGCATTAATATCTTCTTAGATGAATCTAACAATATTTTTTCAAGCCCCACTCAAAGAGAAATGCCAACGTGCGCGTGAACCACCCCTTATCCAATCGAAATGTGCCGGTCCATTCTGACGCAAGTATCCTTTCTACCACCAACCCTAAAGGGCAAATTACCCACATTAACGAAGAATTTATCGGTATCAGTGGGTTCTCACGGGAAGAATTGATTGGGCAACCGCACAACATCATTCGCCACCCCGATATGCCCAGGGCAGCTTATGAAGAAATGTGGCGCCGGTTAAAATCAGGGAACACCTGGTTTGGTGCGGTTAAAAACCGGTGCAAGAACGGCGATCACTACTGGGTCCAGGCCTATGCGACACCCGTTACCGGGAAGAATGGCGAGCTTCTTGAACTGCAATCCATACGCTCGCATCTCTCACCTGCGGCCGAGGCACGCGCAGAAAAACTTTATGCCACCTTGAGCAAAACTCAGGCCACCAAAGGCCCCGTTGAGCCGCCAAAGCTCCGCAGAGCAATGCCTCTGCAACTTAAACTGATTCTCGCCATGGCTGTCATTATGGGTGGCGCAGGAGCTGCCCAGTATTTCATGGAAGCCTGGTACTCCGCCTTTGGTGTATGGGTTGCCGCCTTAGTTGTCAGTACAGCCACCATTAGCGGCTTTACCAGCCCACTGAAGAGATGTGTTCAAAGAGCCAGGGGCATGATTAACGATACGGTAGCCGAGAAAATCTTTACAGGTCGTGTAGACGATATCGGCAGTCTTGACCTGGTGATTACCCAGCAGCGCGCCGAGCTCGATGCCGTTGTTAAACGCATGGACGACGTTATCGGCAAGCTTAACCGCGGTGCTGAGAACACTATTTCCCGGAGTAACGATGCTCATTCTGCGGTTCAAGAACAGGCTACAGCAACCGATACCATTGCCTCAGCAAGCGAGCAGATGTCTGCCACATCTAAAGAGGTTGCCAGCAATGCAACCGGTATGCTCGAGCAAGTTCGACTGGCCAGCGAGCGCGTCGCCAGCGGACAGGATCTGACTCGGGAAACCCGCCACAGTATGGATGCCCTATCCAAGGAGCTTAACCAGGCATCGCATGCTGTCGGGCAACTTACCGAAGCCAGCAAGGGGGTTAGTCAGGCGCTGAGTATAATCGGTGACATCACTGAACAAACCAACCTTCTGGCTCTCAATGCGTCGATTGAAGCGGCCAGGGCCGGGGATGCAGGCCGAGGCTTTGCCGTAGTCGCAGACGAAGTTCGCAGCCTTGCATTGCGAACCAAAACGACGACTGAACAGATCAATGCCACCCTCGGCCGCTTTCACGAGACTGTTTCCAATGCAACCCAGGCCATGGGGCTTTGTGGTAGCTATGCACAAAAGACAGTCGATAATGCCATCAGTTCCGAGCACACCTTGTCGGAGCTAGTAACCTTTATAGAGCGTATCTCCGAAGCCTGTGACGGCACATCGGTTGCGGCAGAGCAACAACACAACGCCTCCGGCGAAATCTCTGGAAAAATTGTCAGCATTAATGACTTGGGTGAAACGGCAATAAAGGTGGTCAAAGAGGCTCAGGAATCCATGCACGAATTAAAGCGACAGATTGGTGAAGTTGATGGATTGGTTTCCCGGCTGAGAGGGCGCAACAGTGCCTGATGGTTAGCCAAATGATTGACATCAGGATTGTCGGGAATAAAGAAACGGAAAGCTGGTTGCAACGGCAGCAGGACACCCTGCTTTCCTCAGATTTCAACTGTCGGTTCTCATCGATAACGGCTCCCGTCGAAGCGACTGAGCCACCCGATATCTGGCTTATTGATGCCGACGGTTCTGAAGCACTGCGCTTGATAGATGTAATAACCCAACTACACGCCAATGGCGAAATGGCCGGCACCCAGATCATAGTTGTCGGAAAATCTATGACAACCGAATTAGCCAGTGAAGTAATGGCAGTGGGAGCCAGACGCTTTCTGGTTAAACCGCTCACATCCCGAATGCTGGCCAGTACCTGTCAGGAGCTAGGCATATCTCACTCACTGATGGCCAGAACCGCCCTGATTGTTGAGGACCGGCAAGCAATCTATGAGGTAATCCGGGAACATCTGGCGACCCGGTCTATTGAGTCATTGCAAGCAGGCTCTATTCAGGCAGCTTTCGACTTGCTCAGAAAGCGCGATTCTGATGTCATCGTTATAAGCCATTACAGCGCCCTAATGAGCTATCGTGAGTTTTCTAAACTGCTCCGTTTTTTTCCGGATAGCTCGGGTATACCCGTTATTTTCACGACCGACGACATTACCAATAGCGACGCTAGGGACTTCCTGAGCCTGACTGGAACCAACATCCACTACGCAACTTATGCCGAGGTGCCCCGGCTTATTCATGAGTTGACACATCAACAGATCGGGCGAGCAACATCGGGTGGACGATTCTATGACGTCCTGCACAAACGAGAACAGGAACACTTTGCACTGAACCATCACGCCATCGTCAGTATGGCTGACAGCACAGGGAAAATTACCGAAGTTAACCGACGTTTTTGTAACACCAGCCAATATTCCGAGACCGAACTGCTCGGCCAGAGTCACCGCCTTCTAAAATCCGGCTGTCATTCACCCGATTTTTACCGAGACATGTGGAAAACGATATCCCAAGGCGATATATGGAAGGGTGAGATCTGCAATCGCGCTAAGGACGGCAGTCTCTATTGGGTCTCATCAACGATCGTTCCATTTTTGGACAGTAGACAGCGCCCGTACAAGTATATTGCTATTCGCAAAAATATCTCCCAAGTTAAAACAGCTGAACACCGAGTAAAACGGCACGGCCAGCTTGCAAGACTGGTCAGTGAGGCCAGCGCCCACGCTCTTTCCGGCCACTGGGCAAGTGCCCCGGAAACACTCCAGTCCGCACTGCAACCCCTTTGCGGGTTTCTTGGCATTCATCATGTAGCCATAAAGCTTTGCCACAATCATTCCCTTGTTGCAATCTGGCGACAACTTATCGGCAACTCCGTTCATAATACGTCCCTTTCGATCACGAACTTCGATACAGCTGAAAGCGAAAGTCAAGTGGGTGACAGCCAAAAGATTGAAGTTCCGCTCTGGGCCGACCAGACAGAGCTCGGGTCACTGAAACTCGTTACACGGCAGGGCACCCTGGCCGACACCTTCTGCGATCAGGGTTTGATCGATATACTTGCCAGTGTCATTTCCCATTCCTTGGCCCGCTGGTTCTCCGAGTTCGATCAGGAGCGGGATCGGAAGCGGCTTTATAAGGCCCAAGCGTTTGCAAACATTGGTACTTGGGAGTGGAACCTTGAAACAAACGAAATGATCTGGACAGAAATCATCCCAGTACTTTTCGGTTATCCTGAAGGAGGCTTGGAAACATCCTATGCAAACTTTATGGCCGCTGTTCATCCCGACGACCGCACAAAAGTTGAGGCTGGAATAGCAGCCGCGATTGAATATGACGAGCCCTATCGGGTTGAGCATCGAGCGGTATGGCCCGACGGCACGGTAAGATGGCTTCTTGAGACGGGGGCGGTAGTCCGAAGCGATGACGGCACTGCAAAACAAATGCTAAGTGTTGTTGAGGACGTAACGCAAGTTCATGAAGCGGAGCAGCAACTGGCCAACCAAGCGAGCTTGTTGAACATGCTTCATGAGTCCCTCACCACGTTCATTCGTGAGGGAAAATTTCGAGCCACCCTTGACACCATGTTGGAGAACCTGTTGGAACTGACCAACAGCGAATTTGGCTTTCTGGCCGAGGTGCTTCAGGACGAAGAGGAAGCTCCCTATCTTCGGGTCCAATCCATTGCCAACCTCCCTTGGAGTTTGCCCTCGGAAGAAATGTGCAGCCGGGTTGGAACAGATAGATTCGAGCTCCCCAGCCTAAATAACGTCATGGGCGAATTAATCCGAAACAAGAAAGTTGTGAGTGTCGACGAAACTCAGTCAGTGGAACTGTTCGCCGGGCTCCCGGAAGGGCATCCCGAAATAAGGACGTTTCTCAGCGTGCCAATCCTAGTCGGCTCCGACCTGGTCGGAATTTTCGCCATTGCAAATCGTGATTCCGGTTACAACCAGTCACTGATCAGTTTTTTACGGCCCTTTACCGCAACTTATGGCGTGATCATCAACTCTCAGCGCATGATTGACATGGAGAGCAACAATCGCAGGAGCTTGGTTCGAGAAAAACAAAGGGCAGACCAGGCAAACCGGGCAAAATCCGAATTCCTCTCCAGCATGAGCCATGAATTGCGCACGCCATTAAATGCCATCCTGGGCTTTGGCCAACTACTTGAGAGCGATCCAGCGCTTAATGAAGACCAACGGGACAGTGCCAACGAAATCCTGTCCGCGAGCAATCACCTACTTGCACTCATCAACGAAGTACTGGACTTGGCAAGGATCGAGTCGGGAAAACTGGACCTTTCGCTCGAGACCATTCCCGTGCGCGCAATCATTGACGAAGCGCTCACGTTGATCAGGCTATCCGCTGAAAAACGTGGTATCCAGATTTCTATCAGAAAAAGTGCAAACCTCCGGGTCACCGCCGACTGGACCCGCTTAAAACAGGCGTTGTTGAATCTTCTCTCCAATGCCGTCAAATACAATAGAAGTGAAGGTAACATCCTGATCGAGGCGAAACCCCACGGAACTGCATGGGTCGATATTCGGGTTACAGACACTGGTCCTGGCATCCCAGAGTTCCGAATACCTGAATTATTCCAGCCGTTCAACCGCTTGGGTGCAGAGCTTAGCCATATCGAAGGTACTGGCATAGGGCTATCGCTGACCCACCGGCTCGTTGAGTTGATGGGGGGTAGTATTGGGCTCACAAGTGCCGTTGACGAAGGCTCTACATTCTGGATCCGCCTGCCAGTTGAACAAGGGCATATGAGCACTAACGCCAAGCCTTCAATCGATTCCGGTCAAAGCAAAATTCAATCTGGCAAGCAAAAAGTCACCAACACCAAGTCCATTCTTTATATTGAGGATAATCCGGCGAACTTGAAGCTTGTCGAAAGAATTGTCCAGCGGCAACCCGATTTTTCTCTGATTTCGGCGACCACCGCCGAAGAAGGGTTGAACCTCGCAAGAACCTGTCAACCAGACCTCATTCTTCTCGATATCAATCTGCCGGATATGAACGGCTACACAATACTACATAAGTTAGAGACTCAGGCTCCTCCAAACAATGCCCCTGTTATCGCTTTGACGGCAAGCGCCATGGACTGTGAAGTTCGGAGAGGGAAAAACGCCGGTTTTAATGACTATCTGACTAAGCCGATCAATATTGCAGAATTAACGAATACGCTTAAAAAATACTTGGGATAACCCACTCATGTCCGCCTTTTCAGAAATAGATTTTCACCAACAAAGCATTTTTATTGTCGATGACGAACCGGCAAACCTGAAGCTTCTGGGAAAAATCCTCACATTTGCAGGCTACACCAATCTGACTTTGATCAGCGATCCGCACCAAGTTATTTCAGCCTACCATAAGCATCACCCTGCACTGATTCTTCTAGATCTGAATATGCCAGGCGTTGACGGGTATCAGGTTATGAACCAACTAGGCAACCTGGGTGACCCATTGCTGCCGCCTATTGTTATCCTGACAGCCCAGCATCAACAGGACTACCTGCTTCGCGCTCTGGAGGCGGGGGCTCGGGACTTTATCAGCAAGCCATTTGATCGACGAGAGTTGCTGATGCGCGTCCACAATCTTCTGAGTGCGCATGTTGCCCATCTGCTGTTGCAAAACCAGAAAGCTCACCTGGAAATATTGGTGGAAGAGCGCACAAAGGAATTACGCGAAAGCAGACTAGAAATTATTCAACGGCTTGGACATGCAGCAGAGTGGCGAGATGAAGAAACAGGAAATCACATTATAAGAATGAGCAAAGTGTGCGCCCTTCTTGCCAGCAAAGCGGGCTGGTCTGAAGAGCAATGCGACTTGATCTTGCAAGCCAGCCCGATGCATGACATCGGTAAAATTGGAATTCCCGACGCTATCCTGTTGAAACCCGGAAAGTTGGACCCGCAGGAATGGCAAACCATGAAAACCCATGCCGAAATCGGTGGACGGCTGCTGGAGGGCAATAGCAACGAACTCTTTGTGATGGCCCGGGAGATTGCCCTTAATCACCACGAAAAGTGGGATGGTAGCGGCTATCCTGACGGACTGCGAGGAGAAGGTATTCCTTTCTCCGGAAGAATTGCCGCACTGGCCGACGTATTCGATGCGTTGACGTCCGCGCGCCCCTACAAAAAAGCCTGGCCGGTAGAAGATGCAGTGGAATTAATCCGAGAAAATCGGGGTGCACACTTTGATCCAGAGCTGGTTGATCTGTTCCTGGCCGATGTTGCCAGCTTTGTAAGAATCATGGATGTCTATCAGGACTAGTCAGACCACTTAAGCCAATGACTTTCAAAAACCAGATATGGATGATCAATCCGACTACCGATGCGACAATTCCCGTCAATCCAGACCGGACGATTGTCAGTGCCAACCCGAGAGCAGCCGACATTGTTTTTACCACTGTGACACGGTGGAAAGGCACTGCATTAGACACTCGACACCGGAGCATTCGAAAACCTTTCACAAACAGCACGTTAAGGGTTTTTTCAGCGAATTAGTGAAATGCCTCATGGGATAAGGCTAGCCCGCCAATACTTCTTGCGCGGAAGAAGCCCTGGAAGTGCACCACACAGTTTTTTGTCCTACAACGCCGGTATTGATTGAAACTACCTGTTCAGAATGCTGTTCCAATAGCTTCACCCCCTGAATGGTGTCACTGGGATACTCACCGAAATGGTCAAAATAATACGATGAAAAGCGACCCGCATGATTAAACCCCCATTTCAGCGCATGATTTGCAATTACCGGGTCATCACGATGGAAGCTAATCAGGGACTCCCTTGCCTTGATCAATCGGCGTGACTGGCAGTAACTATACGGTGTCATCCCTGTACGTTTTTTCATGAGGTAATAGAAATTCCTCAAGCTCATACCCGAATCTCGGGCGATTTTTTCCAGTTTAATGTCTGTGGCTAATCGGTCATTGATCAATTCAATGGCCGTAAGCAACCTTCGGTCATCTTCAATCAGAATCTTATTCTCAACCGTTGCAACCACCGGACTTTCGCCAGCCAGATACCGGTTCAGGGTTTCCTCAAGCAACCGGGTTCGTTCCATTGCGTGATGATGATCCCAAAAAAAAGGAGTCTCACGCAAATAACTTACAAGTATTTTTGCCAGTTCAAAGTCAGCGCTTTCCAGCAATCCGTTCGCGTATTTCCAAGCTGAGTTGCTAATCTGAACAATAAAAAGATTAGCCTCCGATGACATTCGGGCTCGAAACTCTGCGTCTGGTTTGAGTATACAGGGAACCCCGGGGACGCTGTAAAAATGCAGGCCTTCAACCTCAAAATCAACGCTTCCGTGTGCTGGCATAATGATCGCCGTTCGGCCATCATTGCAACCGACGACACTGCATGCGGAACGAAGGTAAACACCACATACGTTAATGTTTCCCACCTCAAGAAATGACAGGCGCGAATCAAAATCACCTTCACCAGGTGACACGTTCACCTCCTGAGACAGTCGTGAAAAGCTAGTGAGCACCTGAAGCGCTGACAACCAACTTCGCGGTTTTTTAGTTGTGATGCGAAGGTAGTGTTCGAGCAAAAAATTTTGGGCATCGCCGGCACACATTACTGTTGAACCTCCGGTTAATACGCATACTACTCTGTATGCAGCTATAAACTTTACAGGAAGTCACATTGACAGATGTGATTCTTCACTTAGCCGTGCGAGTTGGGAGCCATACAAAGCTCGACATAGCGAGACAAGAACGCGCTTGAGCCTCTCCTTACTCAGGAATCGTCAGAAGCAAACTTTCAAGTCAGTATGGGTCTCTTTTCACTACATAATCCTGTCAGGTATCCCTGGTTTTCTATTTGATGTGGATCAACTTTATTAGCCATAATATGCTCGTTATGTCAGCCTTGCTGTCTAATCAAAACCACGAATAGAATTATTTTACAAAAGTTTACCTAACCTCCCTTTGCTTTAAATCAGGTAAGTATTGGATCATCCGATCGGCTCAGAATTACTCTGGAGATTTAAATTAGGCGCTCAACCACTTCAATCCGGTTTTAGTATTGTTCGCGGAGTTCAATGGCTTTTCTGCTCTTCAAAAACTCGGTCATCTCTGCCACCGGCAACGGCCGGCATAGCAGGTAGCCCTGGAGCTGATCACACCCCTCTTCCGCCAGACGAGCCGCTTGCTCGGGCGTTTCGACACCCTCAGCGGTTGACCGTAGCCCCAAACTTTTAGCAATAAACAGAACAGCCGAAACGATGGCTGCATCTTTCGGGTCTACAAGCATGTCTCGCACGAAGCTTTTATCGATTTTGAGTTTGCCTATGGGCAACTCCTGCAAAAGGCTCAAAGAAGAGTAACCGGTACCAAAATCGTCCAGTGAAATAGTGACACCTTTTCGGCGCATTGCGTTCAAATCGCCGATGACTTCCGGCCGAATTCTCATCAGAGCGGTTTCTGTAATTTCGAGTTCCAGCTGCCAGGGGTGCAGCCCGTTGTCCTTCAATACCTGGTCAACAATCGTGACTAGGTCTTGGCGCTGTAACTGTATCGCGGAGACATTCACGGAAACACACGCATCGGTGAACCCCGCAGCCTGCCAGACGCTCAATTGACGCCCCGCCTCACGCAGAACCCACTCACCCAGCGGTAGGATTAAACCGCTCTCCTCGGCGACAGGAATAAACTTGTCGGGCGGAATAATACCCTCAAGCGGATCATTCCAACGCAGCAGGGCCTCAAGCCCAACAATTTTGCCTGTTCTGGCCTGTACCAGCGGCTGATAATAAAGTACCAGCTCGTTGTTTTTTAATGCACGCCTCAGCCTGCCTTCCAGCGATATGTGTTCGAGCGCCACAAGGTTGTAAGACGCAGAATAAAACTGAAAATTGTTACGCCCCTGTGACTTGGCCTGGTACATGGCAGCATCGGCGCGTTTTATCAGGTCATCCACATCACTGCCGTCACTGGGGAACAGCGAAATCCCGATACTGCAACCGCTGTATATTTCATTGTCATTAAAATAAAACGGCAGCTTCATGATATCCAAAATACGCGAGGCAACCTTAGCCGCATCCCGGGAATTGCTAACGTTCGATAGCAAAACAACAAACTCGTCGCCGCCAAGGCGAGCGAGCACATCCGACGTATGTTGAGAGACTTCCTGATGGATAACATCTTCCGCCCGCAGAACGACTTGAAGACGGATTGCCATTTCCATAAGGAGTTGGTCGCCCACTTGGTGCCCCAGGGTGTCGTTAACTCGCTTGAAGTTGTCCAGATCAAGGAACAATACGGCCATCTTGCGGCTCTCGCGGTGAGCTAGAGAGATCATCCGGCGCAATGTCTCGTGAGCGCGAAATCGATTGGGCAAACCGGTCAGGCTGTCGTGATAGGCTAAATGCTCGACTTTGACGCGTGATTTTTCCAGGTTGCCGGCCATTTCCTGAAAACTCAACCCCAACTTGCCCAGCTCGTCACTGGTCGATAACGCAATCGTGGGTGCCAGGTTTCCACGCCCGATCTCGCGAACGGCGCCCATCAGCTGTTTTAATGGGCGAACCATAAGAAAATTCATGGAAATCAACAGCGCAAAAATCAACAGCACTATGGTGCCAAGTACGATCCAGGCAACACTATTGCCCAGCCGCTGGCTTTCTTTGAGTAGCTCTTCCTTCGGCAGTATGCCAATCAGCAGCAAGCCCTCGTGCAAGCGCCGGGTCGCTAACAGACTGTCCGTTTCTTGATAAACCGCAGGCACAAGCTGATCGTCTTTTCCTGTCTCTAAAGCCTTCTTCAACAGCGGCACTGATATATATTGGCCCAGCTGGGAGGGGTCCTGATGGAAAAGAATCTCCCCATTTTCATTAACAATTAGGGTATGAGCTTTTTCGCCGGCCCGGCTGTTGGCCATCTGCTCCGCCATGAAATCCAGCCCCATGGTAACTACCAGATAACCTCGCAGCGTCGGCTTGCCGTTTAACGGGTCTTGAGTAGCCAGGTCGATCAGACGAACGGGCCGCGCGACCTGTAGCGATACCGTATGGCTGTCAGGGGGAGTAGAAACCTGAACAAATGCATCACCCTTGAACCGGCTGAGTTGTTGAAAGAACGGAGTATCGCCCTCTTCTTCGGTGATATTAGGTATCGGTATCAGGGTGGTACGAGCGTCTTCATAACCATCTGGTAGCAGGAAGCGGATTTCGGTGTAATCAGGATAGGCGCGCAAATAGCTGGAAAACAACTTTAACAACGAAGGCAGCATCAAGACATAGCGCTCTTCCTCGTCTTCCGTCAGCGCGTAGGCACGCATCAACGAAGCATCGGCAAACAGTTTGGCGTTCGCTTTGGCAACGTCCTGATGCATCTGAAAATTGCGCGCCATTTGGTCCATTAACGTTGTCATCTGGATCGAACTGCGCTCTACCGCGGTTGAACGCAGCTGTTCATAAGCGAGCCACCCTATTATCAACAGCGGAATCACCGCGAGGGGTACCACAACCAACAGCACCTTGGCGTGAAGACGCATGTGCTAGTACCAAGTCCAGTTAACGAGGCGCGAAAAAATCTCTGCACGGATTTTTTGCGTCCGGACAGGCAGGCGTTGATTGGTTTCCGACTTTTCCAGCGCCTTATCGTTCGGGTAGATAACCGGATCGCTCTTGAACTCAGCTGGAAGCAATGCTTCGGCGGCAAGATTCGGCGTGGCAGAGCAGACGAACAGCGCCAGCCGCGCAGCGATCTCCGGCTCGTTGAGAAAATTGATAAACTGTTTGGCCGCGGCTTTATTGGTGGAGCCACTGAGAACACTTATATAATCGACCCAGATATTACTGCCTTCCTTCGGGAGAACAAATGCAATCTCGTCATGGTGTTCCTGGACCATCGAGGCGTAGGAACTATACATCATGCTCATGGCGACCTGGCCATTCACCAAAGCAGAATTTGCATCCCGGGAAACGGCTTTGTAGGTTTTAACGGCAGGCGCCTGCGCCTGGAGTAACGCCTCAGCTTCTTTGAGCTCTTGTACGTCGGTGCTGTTGAGCGAATAACCCAATGCCTTCAGTGCCACGCCAATCAGGTCTCTGGTGCCGCTGATCATCGCCACCCTGTCATGCAGTTCCTCGGCGGGCTGCAACAAATCCATCCAGCTTGTAACCGGAAAAGCTACCAGGTCTTGGCGGTAGGCTATACCCAGCGTTCCCCAGAAGTAAGGCACGCTGTACAATTCCGCCTCCTCATGGACAGTGCGCCAGCGCGGATCGATATGCGTCAGGTTGGGAATATCCGTTTCATCAATAGGCTCTAGCCAGCCGCGTTTTGCCAGGATCCGAATCGCAGTACCGTCGATAATGGCCAGATCAAAGCCTCTACCCCCCGTTCCAAGCAAAAGCTCATCCCGCGCAGCGTCAGACTCGAAAAAGGTTTGTTTCACCGCAACGCCGGTGCGTTGTTTGAACTCCTCCAGAATCTGCGGGTCCATATAATCCGACCAATTAAGGAACAACAGTTCCGTTGGCTCTGACGCCTGCAGCGGGCAGCTGAGTACAATCAAAGTAAGTGCCAAACACAAGGCCTTGTGTTTGCTGATGCAGGCTTTATTTTTATTCATAATAACAGGCCATTAAGATGAAGGTACGGCGATCAGTAGACAATCCTCGAGAAAATGGCCGCGCGATTTTTATGAGCTCGAGGTGGCAAGCGACGATAGGCTTCCGAGTTTTCCAGTGCCTCGCCACTCGGGTAGATCACAGGATCATTCCTGAAATCCGCCGGTAGCAATGCTTCAGCGGCCAGGTTGGGAGTCGCATAATAGACATACTGCGCAAGCCGCGCGGCGATCTCCGGCTCATTAAGAAAATTGATGAACCGTTTGGCTTCAGCCTTTCGGGGGGAGGCGCTCAGAACGCTCAGATAATCGGTCCAGATATTGCCACCCTCTTTGGGAAGTACAAACGCAATATTGTCGTTATATTCCTGCAACATCCGGGTATCGCCGTTGTACATCATGCTCATGACAACTTGGCCGTTTAACAGCGCGGAATCTTCGTTCAGAGAGAGGTAGCGGTAGGTGTTAACCGCCGGAGCCTGTGCTTCTAACAGTGCCTCGGCCTCTTTCATCTCATCTTCGTTGGTGCTGTTGAGCGAGTAACCCAGAGCCTTGAGAGCCGCGCCGATCATATCCGCGCTATCGCCAATCATGCTGATTTTACCGTGCAGTTCCTCTGTCGGCTGCAACAGGTCCATCCAGCTTGAAACCGCGAAGGGAACTAGGTCCCGACGATAAACAATGCCAATCGTACCCCAGAAATAGGGCACGCCGAAGTCTTCGGCTTTTTCAAATTCGCTACGTCGACGTGGATCGATGTGTTTCAGATTAGGGACACTCGACTCATTGAGGCGCTCGAGCCAACCGCGTTTCGCCAGAATTCTGATTGAAGCGCCATTGATGAGCGCCACGTCGAAGCCTTTTCCCTCGGTCTCAAGCAGAAGTTCGTCCCGGGCAGTATCGGAATCGAAATAACTTTGTTTTACCGCGATACCAGTGCGCTGTTCAAATTCCGCGATAATTTCCGGATCCATATAATTTGGCCAGTTAAGGAACACCAGTTCCTTCGATTCTGCCGCTTGCGCAAAAACAGCGGTAAAGAGCAAAAAAAGTGTGATCACTTTAGCCTTACGAAGACACATAACCTTCCCCACCAATCACCGGCGACAATACCGTTATTAATTCATTTCAGACAATACTCTACGTTTGCCTTCAACCACAATTGGCGACATTCCGCCGTTGAACCTGTGGAGCCGTCGCCAGCCATAGTAACCCACACGACCTGAAAAAAATCAGCGCCTCCTGAAACTTCGCCATTGCCAACCCGTAGCGGTCAGTGGCACATCCTGAAGAGGTTCCAACTAGGTGGGCACAATCAACCGTAAGGAGTACGCAATGAAAAACGGTGTGCGAAACCCCGCACTGATGGCTATCCTTATGTCTGTCGCTCTGAACACCGACATCGCTTAGGCGACCAAATACTCATGACCACTGGCCAGCGCCAGACTGCTCTGATGATGCTAAAGGTGACCGTTGCGAGGCTGGATTGGGATAGTTTTGGGCTGTGGGTACCTGGCCAGATCGTGCACCCGAGCCTATAGCTGAATTAAAGAAGCCGCCGGGCCTCTTACCTGTCAATACGGCGGCATAGAGTAGAGTAAGCCGTAAAACCGACTCACTTTTACCGAGCCCATGATTACCAGCCTTGCGTTCTATCGCCACGAAGCAACTTGTGCAATTATATGGATACATTGGATACGGGTTTTTTTTGATGCGCGACGAAACCGTAGAACTTGAGATCGACGTCTCTGAGCTTCGGCTGGGCATGCACGTTATTCGCCTTGATTGCGCCTGGGAGGATACCGCTTTTCTCTTTCAGGGATTCGTTATTCAAAGTCGTGACGAGATCGACGCTCTCCAGATACAGTGCCGCAAGGTCGTTATCGAAGGTAAAGTGAAACGTGAACTTGACAAGATTTCTCAAGGCCCTTTAGATAAGCCCGATACAGCCTATTTCCAACGGTTCTCAACAGATTCCGGGAACACGGGCACCACCAAAAAATCAGGAAAAAAATCACACCCGAACGCCCAGCGCAGCGCCAGGCGCGCTATCTACATCAACAAGGTGGATGTAAACACCGAAATTCGCACAGTCACCAATCACTACTCTGAAGCAAAATCCGTTGCTGCCGGCATAATGGCCGGCTTGCGAGTAGGGCGAGCTCTTGATATCAATCGTGCGCGCGAGGTGGTAAATAACTGCGTTGACAGTATTCTGAGAAACAAAGATGCCCTGCTGTTGCTGACTAAGTTAAAGCAGAAGGATGGCTACACCGCAGAGCACTGTTTGAACGTGTCGATTCTGTCTGCGGCATTTGGCAAGCGCCTTGGATTGCTTGAAGAAGAGATCCGTACGCTCGGACTGTGCGGTTTGCTACACGACATTGGCAAAACAAAAGTACCCTTGGAAATTCTTCAAAAGTCAGGCGGGCTGACACCCCAGGAGTACTGCATAATGCAGAACCACGCTAACTGGGGGCGCGACATGTTAATGGCGCTACCAAAAGTGGTTCATGCCACAATCGATGTTGCCTACAACCATCACGAACGTCTGGATGGCCGCGGTTACCCTCGCGGTCTGGTGGATCATCAGATCCCCTATAATGCGAAAATCGTAGCCATCGCCGACACCTACGATGCCATCACCAGCAACCGGGCTTATGATAGCGCCCGTTCATCCATGAGCGCACTCAAAACGATTCACCGATTTCGCGGTACGCAGTTTGATTCGGAGCTTGCTAGGGAGTTCATCCTGATGATCGGCATTTACCCGCCCGGCTCCATCGTAGAACTGAAAACCGGCGAAGTCGCAATCGTACTCACCAGCAACCCCAAAAACCGGCGCAAACCGCGGATTATGCTGGTCAGAACGGCCAACAAAAAACGTATATCAAAATACGCGACGCTGGATTTAGACCTTCATCCGAAAGCCGACAACGGCGAACTATTCACCATCTCCAAAGAATTGCCAGATGGCACCTTCGACGTGTTCATTCAGCATTTTATTGAAAATGGACTGATACTTAACTATTAAATCCCGGGTTCGAGCATGTTTTGGTTTCAGCTCGCACGCCCGGGCTGGTGGTACTATTAACAATCGTGTCCATATCAACAAGGTGTCCCATTTCCTGCAAATAAATCGGCCCCGGATTAAACTAAGTTTGTCGATCTGCAAAGCTAGATTCTGAACCACTCACGAACAGCGTTCACACACTTAGGAGCCTGCCATGTCCATCTGGGTTGATGCCGATGCCTGCCCGGTGCCCATTCGCGAAATTATCTGCCGCGCGGCAGCGCGCTGGAAGGTACATGCCACGTTTATTGCCAACCACGTTGTTCCATTGCCACCAGGTCCGTTTATTCACACCCGCCAAGTGATGCAGGGGTTTGACGTGGCAGACAATGAAATTATGGATCAGCTCAAAGCTGGGGATCTGGTAATCACACAAGATATCCCCTTGGCCGCAGAAGCCATTGAAAAGGGGGCAGATGTCTTCAACCCCAGAGGCCAGGCATTTACAAAAGAGAATATTCGCCAACGCCTGGCGATGCGTAATTTTATGGAAGAAATGCGCAACGCCGGCCAGGTTACCGGCGGCCCGGCGCCCTTCGGCCAGAGCGACCGCAAAGAATTTGCAGACAAACTGGACCGCTGGCTGCAACGTAATCGGTAGTTGCTGGTCGAAGATTGAAACAGGAGATCTTTATGCGGGTTTTACAGCAGGCTGTTATCGGTTTTGCCTTACTGGTAGGGTTTCTGCCGCTGGCGTTCAGCCAGACCTTCCCGTCTGACGCAGGCCCCTTTCAGCTTGAAACCATCGCAGAGGGGCTGGAGCATCCCTGGAGCCTGGCGTTTCTGCCAGACGGTTCAGCCCTGGTCACCGAGCGGCCCGGAAGATTACGAATAATCCAGAACAGCTCGTTGGCGACGAAGGCTATTCATGGTGTGCCCCAGGTGGCCGCAGCCGGCCAGGGAGGGCTATTTGACGTCATACTGCACCCGGATTTTGCCAGCAACAACACCTTGTTTCTTAGCTACGCTCATGACTCGTCAGAGGGGATGACCACCCGGGTGGCCCGCGCTGTGCTGGATAACAACGAACTCAAAACCCTTAAGGTCATCTTCGAAGCATTGCCCCGTTCGAACGGCACACGCCACTTTGGCGGGCGCATGGCTTTTGACAGCAGCGGCTATCTTTACATCGCCGTGGGCGATCGCGGTGAAAAAGATCGCGCTCAAGACACCCGCGATGACGCTGGCGGTGTGCACCGCATTACCATCGACGGCGAACCTGCACCGGGCAATCCGGGTTTGGGAAGCTCCGCTATCCGTGACACGTTCTACACTTGGGGCAACCGCAATATTCAGGGTATGACCGTTCACCCACAGACCGGCGAAATCTGGACTCACGAACACGGCCCCCGCGGCGGCGATGAAGTGAATATCCTTTACGCCGGCACTAATTACGGCTGGCCGGAAATCACCTACGGCATCGGTTATTCGGGGCTACCGATCACTTCGGATACCCATAAAGAAGGCATGGCCCAGCCGTTGCACTATTGGGATCCGTCCATCGCACCGTCAGGTATGGCGCTTTACAGCGGCGAGCTGTTTCCACAATGGCAGGGTGATGTGTTTGTGGGCGCATTGAAACTGCGCAAACTGGTACGACTAGGGACAAACGAAAATGACAAAGTGATTGCGGAGGAAGACTTGCTGCTTGATCTGAACGAGCGCATTCGCGATGTCCGGTTTGGCCCTGATGGCGCTTTGTGGCTGCTGAGCGATGCCCGCCAAGGCAAGCTTTACCGTATGGCACCCACACAATAGCGTGGGCGGGCTTATTCCGCCCTGATCCACTCTACCCGCAACTCGAACTCACCAGCGCGCTTGTCGCCCAGTAGCAAGCCAATGGCTTCTACATGTTCAACATCCAGAGGTGGGCCGGAAAGCGCGCGGCCACGAAAACGCGGACTCAGCTGGGAAATCACTATAACCGACTCTGTCCACTCGCCTGCGAGTGTCGGGAACTCGGCGGTATAAGCAATAGGGGAATGGCCATAACGGGCGTCGGTGTATAGCCTGAGCTGGTAACTGCGACCATCGCCTTTCACCCGCAGTCGCAGGGTGTGAAAGGCGCTCACATCAAACTCGTGGCCGCTGCTTTTCACCGACGAAAAACCACCGTTGTTCTCCAGCGATATCTGTCCGGAAAAAACCAGCTGGCCATCCACAATTTCTGGTCCACCGCGGGATTCGCCACCCATCACACCGTCATTTACGGCGTACCACTCAGGCGCGGGTGAGGTCACAGAAAAATCCACCAAGGTGTAACCACTGCCTGCGTTTGTATTCATTGCTTCGCGCCCCCTAAAAAGATCATTAAAACGCAAAAAACGCACCGATATTAGCCATCATCGTCAGCGTCAAGTAAACCACTCCATCCTACCAGAGGAAATTAAGAACCAGCGGGATAGACAACACGGCCAACAGGGTTTGCCCGCTAATGATACCCGCCATCAGCGGTGCATCGCCGCCTAGCTGACGCGCAAGAATATAAGCCGAGGTGGCTGTTGGCAAAGCCGCCAGCAGAATCATGACCTGCACCAGCAAGAGCTCGAAGCCTAAAAAATAGCCGATGCCGGCAGCAATCACAGGCATCACCAGCAGCTTAAGAATTGACGACATCACAAACGGCATTGAAGCGCCGCGTAACACGTTCAGTTGCAGGCCAGCACCCACCGTCATCAAGCCCATAGGTAAAGCCAGGCTGCTCAGTGGCCCCAGAGTGCCGGCCAACAGCGGGTGAAAGCCCAGCTCGAAGTAACTCCAGGCAATACCCAGCAGCGATCCGACAATCAATGGATTGGTAATGATCATCCGTAGCACCGGCAGAAGCCGTATCCGCTGGCCCGCAGTCGTCAGCGAAAACATAACGATGCACAGCAAATTCAGCATGGGCACCATAATAGCCACCACGATGGCTGTCAGCGCCAGGCCCTCATCGCCCAGCAGCATTCCCCCCGCCGCCAGAGCGACGTAGGAATTGAAGCGGGTGGCGCCTTGAAAAACCGACGAAAACACCGGGCCACTCCAGCGCCAGAAGCGCTGGATAATGGCCAGTATCAGAGTCATGGACACCAGCGTTGCACCAACCAGTACGGCAACATCGGCGTAAACCGACGGCGCCACATGCGCCTGCCCCAACTTGTACACGAGCATGGCGGGGAACAGAACGTAATAGGTAAAGCGTTCTGCCTGGGGCCAGAACTCAGGCCCGGGAAAATTCCAGCGGCGGAAAAGGTGCCCGAGGGTGATCAGCAGAACAACCGGCACCAATGCATTGAAAAAAACGTTCATTGCCCAGCCCTGTGAAGAAAAAAACTAATACAAAGCTTGCTATAGTTTTCCAGGCAGAACAACCAGTGCTTCGGCTATCGTAAATAGGATTGTTGTCGCAACGCGCATATAGCAAACGATAGCCGCAGGTAAAGCTCAGCCGGGTATCCTGCCGTTTACTGGTAACGCTGTACAATACGCTCCAGTTCACCCGCGGCGCGGGCTTCGTCTAACGCTTGCTGCAGGTCTGCCACAATGGCCGGGTCGGTTTCATTGCTGAACGCCAGGTACATGGGTGTTTCACGGAACGTAAGAACCGGCTTCAAGCCGCTAACGCCAAATTCTTTCTTGGCCACCAGTGGGCCCACCAAACCGTCCGTTACCCAAAGATCGGCCTGGCCCAGCACCAAGCGGCGGGTATTAACCTCACCCGAGGCTGCCATAATCACGTTAAAGCCTTGGGCGGTTAAATAATCCGACATCACATCGCCTTTGTAACCGGCAATCTGCAGGTCTTTGGCGTCGTTCAGCGAATTCAAAGTAATGTCAGAATCCGGAGCTGCGAACAAGGTCCACTGAATGGAAGCCAGCGGGCCCACCCACTGGAACTGATTGGCGCGCTCTTCGGTTTTTGCAGTACAAAATAACGCGTGATTTTTTCGGCCCTGAACCCAGTTGTACGCGTAACTCCAGGCCCGCATTTTCATCATGTAATCATAATCAACCCGAGCCAGTGCAGCTTTAACCATGTCCGTGCAAATACCGGTGATGTCTTCTTCATTATGGGCAACCGCTTTGCCAGAAAAGGTGTCGTTATAAGGCGGGTATTTTTCAGTAAAAATGTATATTTTCTCAGCACCTACAGCTGTCGCTGTCGCGCTGAATAACAGCAGCGACAATAAGCCGTAGCTAATTCCTTTCACAGCACGAGCGGTCAGAGAATTCATGGCGGTCGGCATTCAACATGTCCTTATCACTGGTTTTGGCGCACAAGATGCACCTTAAGTACGCTGGAATTGGACACCGTAACCACTGCTGATTGCAACCCAATCCGCCCAAACTTCTGACTCCGATCAAAGAAATGCCGAGCTAAAACCTATAGTTCTAGCTTAAGCACCCGTTAAGGCCGAAGTTGCCGTGCATATTGTAAGGCTGGCTCTATCGTATATCCGTCAAGGCGGCCGGTTTCAAACGCTGCAAAGTCACAGCATTCATCAGCATGACCGGGCCGCCGCCACCCGGTATGACAAATTGACTCGTCATCATGAGAGCATCGTATCATTGGCTTGCGCATTTCTCTGGCTGCCGATGTGCATCGTCAACAGCCTCTGACAGAGTGTTGTGACGACGTTATACCACTGGAAACCGAACGGGGGACCAGCAAGTAATACGCCAGTGCATTTTTAGCACGAATCTGGCCGCAACGCAGATCGCACAAGGCATGGACACTCTGGTATTGATTGGCTGTTTCACCGACGGCTATGGCTACCTGAGCGTTTGAATTCAACAGGTCGTAACAATGCTTGATCCTTTGTCAATCGTTGTCAGGCTCAGGACCTAGAAGTAGCCCTGAGCGATTACAGAAATTTGTCACACAAAGCAATTATGTTGATTCGGTTCAGCAGCGAGGAAGCTCATGAAAACAAGTAAGTGG
Source organism: Marinobacter psychrophilus (assembly GCF_001043175.1). NCBI lineage: Bacteria > Pseudomonadati > Pseudomonadota > Gammaproteobacteria > Pseudomonadales > Marinobacteraceae > Marinobacter > Marinobacter psychrophilus. The sequence goes on along the minus strand of NZ_CP011494.1, from coordinate 325,678 downwards.
ATATGGTTTGTCTGGTTATTGGTGGTGTTGTGCTACGCCGTTCCCTACGGTTTTTTGTCCGACGTGCAGGCTTGGTACGGCAGTTTTCTATTCTGGAGCCTGACCGGTTTACTGATTATCGGCGCTAACATTTTCATGACAAAGGACTTCGAGGAGTACTGATCATGAGCGAGTCATTGATCTGGTGGTCAGTCGGCATTTATGTGCTTGTCGCCCTCACCATCGCCGTGCTGTCTCGTCAGGGCAAAGCCGGAAGCATGTCGAGCTATTTTCTTGGTGACAGACAAATGAACGGTTTCGTCTCTGCGCTGAGCTATAGCGCAACCACCTACAGCGCTTTCATGATGGTGGGCCTTGCCGGTCTGACCTATAAAGGTGGCGTGGGCGCCTTGGGTTTCGAAATCATCTACTTCGCCGGCGTTTCATTGGTGGCAATCTTCGGACCCAAGTTCTGGGCTGTGGGTAAGAAGTTCGGCTTTGTCACACCCAGCGAAATGCTTGGCCACCGCTACAAATCCAAACCGGTGGCAGGGGCCATCTCCATCGCCAGTTGCTTGTTTCTGATTCCTTATGCTGCCGTTCAACTGTCTGGCGTAGGCTATCTGATGCAGGGCATGACCGGTGGCGCGATTCCCTTTACTACCGGTCTCATGGTCGCAACCGCCCTGGCTATCCTGTTCTCTTACGTCGCAGGTATTCGCTCGGTCATGTGGACCGACTCCTTGCAGGCAGTTCTGATGATCGTTGTTTCGACTCTGGTTGCCCTGCTGGCGATTTCGGAGCTTGGCGGCTTTTCGGGTCTGTTCCACATCCTTGAAACCGAGCATCCGCAGTCCTTGTCGGTCCCCGGCAGCGGACTGTTCAGCTTCGTAACGTTCCTCGGCCTGACCATTCCCTGGTTCTTTTTCGCACTGACGAACCCCCAAGTCAGCCAGCGTTTGTTTATACCTTCGTCACTGAAGGCCATGCGTCAGATGCTAATAGGCTTCCTGGCATTTGGCTTCGTTTATACCCTGGTTTCCATCCTCTGGGGCTTTACTGCGCTGGCAGCCTTTCCAAACCTGTCTAACGCCGACATGGCCACGCCAACGCTGCTCGCTTCTGACATGATTCCACCGGTGCTGAGCGTTCTTGTGATGATTGGCATCATGGCGGCCGCCGTGTCGACTATTGACTCCATCATGCTAACGCTAGCGTCCATGTTGTCCCGGGACGTCTATGCCAACGTCAAGCCTGGCACCAGCGAAAAGCGCCAGCTTACCATCGGTAAGATCGTCCTCCCGGTCATCGCAATATTAGCGTACGGCTTTGCCCAACTTGAACTTAACCTCATCGCGATATTGTCCGTTGCAGCCTCTTCGGGTCTGGCAGTCATGGTTCCGGCGATCATTGGCGCCTTCTACTGGCGTCGCGGTACTGCCGCTGGCGTGCTCGTCAGCGTGATCGGTGCCGGTCTGTTCGTGGTCTATGCGTACATCAATGGCGGCAAGGTACTGGAAATTCCAGCAGGTATCTGGGGCGTTCCGCTCTCAACGTTTTTGTTTGTTGGTGTCAGCCTGCTCACCGAGGCCCCCACTGCCGTAGCTGACGAATTTCTAAAGGAGGCCAACAACCATCGCAAAACGGCCCAACCTGCAGTAAGTGACAACCCGGCGGTTAAGAACGCCTAAGGGCTGTTAATGCTTCATTGAATCGTAGCACTAGCACCTTCGTTTTTAATCTGTCCGCGATTTTTTTCACTGTCATAACTATGTCCTGTGCCGAAGTGACGGGTGCCGTTGGACACAGTTATCCAGCAAGCACCGCAAAATGATGGTGCCAGGCACCGCCATTGAATCGAGCACTCCCTCGGGCCGAGGAGCAGAGGAGCTGGCAACTAGAACGGGAGTGACTCAATTGGCGCAAGTCCACTGTTTGATCGGACCTTTAACTGCCCGCTCGGTCGGTCAAGGATTTGATGTCCAGCTCCTGACCTTCTTTACAGGTTTCCATAACGATATAGCTGCGTGAGTCTTTAACGCCGGGCAACGCCAGTATCGTCTCACCAAGCAAGGTCCGGTATTGTTCAATATCGGCGACGCGGGCTTTGATGAGGTAGTCAAAGTTGCCCGAAACTAGATGACACTCCTGAATTTCCGGCACGCGGATGGCGGCTTGTTTGAACTGGGCAAACACGTCGGGGCCAGTTCGGGTCAGACAGACCTCAACAAAGACCACGAGCCCCATTCCCAATCTTCCTGCGTGCAGGATGGCTCGGTAGTGCTTGATATAGCCATCCCTTTCGAGCTTGCGAACTCTTTCAAGACACGGTGTTGGGCTCAGATTTACGCGATTGGACAACTCATGGTTAGTAACTCGGGCATTGGTCTGCAGTTCGTCTAAAATGGCCAAATCGATGCGATCGAGTTTTCTCATGTCACCTTACCTTTCGCCTAGACATAGTTTAAAAACAGTTAGTCATGCTGTTTTACGTGAAAATAAAGATGAATCTATCGGTTTCTTGAGGATAATGAGCATTTAATTTTGCCGTGTCTATATACACTTATACTTTTGCTATGGCTCATGGGTCATCGTTAAACGTGGCCCGAACAGGAGAGTGAATATGATTATTGGTATACCAAAGGAAATTAAGAACAATGAATTCCGCGTTGGTTTAGGGCCCGAAGCTGTCCAGGAGTTAGTTGCCCACGGTCATCAGGTAGTGGTTCAGGCCAGCGCCGGTGCTGGCATTGATTTTACGGATGAGCAATACCTGGCTGCCGGTGCAAGTCTTGTGGTTTCTGCGGAGGAAGTGTTTAAGCAGGCTGAACTGATCGTAAAAGTAAAAGAACCCCAGGCCAGCGAGCGAGCTTTGCTTCGCCCTCACCATACGTTGTTTACCTACCTGCACCTTGCCCCAGATGTTGCGCAAACCAAAGAGCTGTTGAAGAGCGGAGCCACCTGCATTGCGTATGAGACCGTGACCGACGGAAAAGGCGGTTTGCCGTTGCTGGCCCCCATGTCGGAAGTTGCCGGGCGTATGAGCATCCAAGCCGGGGCTCGGTGTCTGGAAAAATCTCAGAATGGTCGAGGTATGTTGTTGGGTGGCGTGCCCGGAGTGCAGGCGGCGATGGTGGCGATCATTGGTGGTGGAGTGGTGGGCTTCGCTGCGACGCAGATGGCGGTGGGCATGGGCGCTCGCGTAGTGGTGCTGGATAAGTCCATGGAAGTGCTAAGACGCTTTGATGCGATTTTTGGAAACCGGGTTCAGACCTTATTTTCCTGTGCCAAGACAATTGAGGAAACGGTACTGCAAGCGGATGTTGTCATTGGTGGTGTGCTGATTCCAGGGGCGGCGGCGCCTAAGCTGGTGACTCGTGAGCTGATATCGAAAATGAAGCCAGGTTCAGTAGTCGTGGATGTTGCCATTGATCAGGGCGGCTGTTTTGAAACATCAAAACCGACCACTCATGCCGATCCGACTTATGTGGTGGACGGTGTGGTGCATTACTGCGTTGCCAATATGCCCGGAGCCGTTGCCCGAACATCTACTTATGCCCTTAACAATGCGACGCTGCCTTATGTGTTGCAGATCGCCAATAAAGGCCCACGCAAGGCCCTGGAAGACAATGAACACCTACTGAATGGGCTAAACGTAGTGAAAGGCCAGCTTACCTGTCCATCTGTAGGCGTTGCGCAAGGCATCGGGTCCATAAGTCCGACACAGGGACTGAAGTTGATCGATTGAGATCGCGCGCTCGTCAAGTAGTGTGTCCACCCGCACCGAGTTCGCTTTCGAGCGGTGGACGCGCTGCTGGAATGGCTAACAGCGCCCACGGGGTTTGCTTCAGCCTGGAATTCCCCTCTTATTAAGGAATGAACACCAGCTGGACATCGCTGGTGTGCTGGCCTTCCATCGCCACCCGCCGCTCCAGGCTGTAGCGCTCGCCTTCCGAGCTGCCCGGCAGATTCATTAGCGCTTTGTTCTTGCTATTGGCGACTCAGTGAAAGGTCATTTTTGCGGTAGTATCGAGCAGTTTACGAATACTGCCGGGGTCGGCCACGCAGGGCTTCTGCACTAGAATGCCATCGTTTCCCTGGCGGGTGATGCTGGGTTCTTCCAAACCGCTTTCGTCCAATCACTGGTGTACCACTTCCAAACTGCGCTCGAGCGCATCATTGGTTCACGCAGTCATGCGGCTGTCACTCAACGACAACCCGTAACCGAAACGTGCAACTGGCTGCAAAGTTTGGCAATGGAGTGGGAGCATGGGGTCTCGCTGGATCCACGACTAATATGGAGCCTGCGCTGCTAATCGTCAACTCGTTGTTTTTACTATTTTTATAGAGTTTCGATTAAAGGCGACCGCATCCAGCGGGGAACTCCCCGCGCCGTTGCGAGTCACACCGCGCCAACCGCTGTCATTTTGAGGAGTGAGGATGCTTTCCGTGAATCTGGGGCCACTTAACTTGCCCATGGGCCATCTGCTGCTGATATTCGCCTTTATAGTGGCGCTAATAACCGGTGCTATAGCCGGGCGTAAAGAGGGTGTCCCCATCGCTGGCACCCTAGCGGATATTTTTCTGATGGCGCTGCTGACAGCGCGCATTGGCTTTGTTGCGCTTTACTTTGAATATTACCGCGGTGACCTGCTGGGCATTATTGATATTCGCGATGGCGGTTTCAGTGTGCTGGCCGGTATTGCCGGAGCGTTGGTGTTTATCGCCTGGCGCATGCGCCGGCACGCACGAATACGCCGCCCACTGGCCATTGCCATGACAGCGGGCCTGATCAGTTGGGGCGCGATTGCCGGGCTAATCGCCCTGATGGAGCAACAAACCTCCAGCTTGCCCCAAGCCAGCCTCGCCACTCTTGATGGCAAGCCTGTACAGTTATCTGAACTGGCTCCGGGCACGCCCATGGTGGTGAATCTGTGGGCCACCTGGTGCCCACCCTGCATTCGGGAAATGCCGATATTGGAGCAGGCGCAGAAAGATAATCCCGGTGTGGCCTTTGTTTTTGTCAATCAGGGTGAACAACCGGAAACGATTCGCCGTTTTATGCAAGAGCAAGGCCTAAGCTTGACGAACCTGATGACCGATTTTGGTGGCAGTCTGGGCCGCAATACCGGCAGCCACGGCCTGCCTACTACCCTGTTTTATAACGCTGAAGGCAAACAGGTAGATGCTCATATGGGCGAGCTGTCTAATGCCTCCCTGGCCAGCAATCTGGAACAGCTTGAGGCTCCCTGAGCCGTAATCAACGTATCTGACCTTATAGGAGAAAATCGTTATGGCTTCACCCGCCACCATTACAGCCAGCGCACTTGCAATCCATAAACCAGGCCGCTGGCAGCCATTGCTAATGGCGGCTTTGGCCGCAGCCACTCTGAGCGCCAGTGGCATCGCCTTCGCCCAGGAAAGCTACCCGCCTGCGGTGCAACTGTTGATTGACCGCGGCGTATCCATTGCCGACAGTTTCGAAGCGCCCGGTGGCCTGACCGGCTACGCCGGCGATATGCAGGGTCGGCCAGTCGCGTTTTACCTGACGCCTGACGGCAACCATATTATTGTGGGCCCGATGCTGAATGCCAGTGGTGACAACCTCACCGAACCAAAACTACAGGAACTGGTACAGGGCCCGCTGAACCAGAAAGCCTGGGCACAAATGGAAGACAGCGCCTGGGTACTTGATGGCAGCGCCGATGCGCCGGTCATCGTGTATACCTTTACCGATCCCAACTGCCCCTACTGCCACCGTTTCCGCCAAGCCGCAGAGCCCTGGATTGACGCCGGCAAAGTACAGCTGCGCCACGTGATGGTGGGCATACTGCGCGAGGATAGCCTGTCTAAAGCCGCCACCATTCTAGGCGCAGACGACCCCCAAGCCGCCTTGCGTAACAACCAGCAAAGTTACAGCAACGGCGGCATAGAGGTGAACCGCGAGCTGGTCAGTGCCAACAACAAACGCATCACCGCCAACAACCGTTTAATGAGCGAACTGGGGCTGAGTGCTACCCCCAGCACCTATTACAAAGATGAAAATGGCCAAATACAAATGCAACAAGGCTTACCGCGCCCAGAAGACATGCAAATAGTAATGGGGAGCGCCCAGCCCTAACGGTTTTGCAGTAGTGTTTTATCGTCAGTGAGCCGTGCTTTGATACGGTTCGTTGTTTGTTCCTGACCCTTAAGCAGTCTCGGTTTGATGGCTAGGCTCAATAGATATATTGATTACTTCACGCTACACGCTCACAGGGAGTTTTTAGACACTGATGCTGAGCATTGTAACCTGTAGCACTCGCCCCGGCCGCATAGGGCCGCTGATTGGCCAGTGGCTTTTGGAGTACGCCCGGGAATAATCTGATTTTGACTGCCGGTTGTTGATGCCCATGGTGGAATGGGTCATGGTACCCATGGCCTGGAACCAGATTGACGACAGCAAAGTGTTTCATTCCAACGAGCTGATTGGCTCGTCTGCCCCTGACCTGCTGGCCGAGCTGGAAAAATGGGCCAAGGGCCTGAAAGCCATGCGGTAACGCGGCATCCCCCCGTTTTTAATAGGTTTCAGCGGCAAACAGTCCGCTGATCACCAACTTTACTGGCAGCCATTCCGTGTGCCAAAGCAGGCGGTATTTCAGAACGGCCACTTCAGTGCCGGTGTAAAGCATGATGCCAAGCAAAAATACCAGAGCGCACAAACCAACCAGCTCCAGCCCCAACTCCAGCATCCAACGCGGCGCCTGCCACTGATCCGGTGCAACCCAGCCAGATAATCTAGCCATCCAGCTGTCTTTCTCAATCTGTTCCTGCATCGCAGGGCGCCAGACCAATAAGGCCATGGCGTAGCGCTTAGTGGTGTCTTACTCGAGCCTCGATGGCTAATCATCAATACCGGCAGCAGCAGTGCTGCTCAGCGGCATAAGAGCGGCGCACGCAGTCAACTTGGCTATTTGCACCATCAGGGCTCGGCGCAGGGTATCCATGAGTTCTCCGGCGTGCAGCCAAAGCTGACGGCAACGCTTGATCAGCAAGCCACCATTTGGCTCAACGCTTTGTTTGACCACTATTAAGTTTCACCGCAAGAAGCACAACAAACAGTCACACATACGACCTGCGGGCAGAGCCCAACAGTACGAGGTTTGCATAAATTGATGCCTATCAACTCCACGCTATCTTTCAACGCTCACATGTAGCGCTTTCTTACCATTTTGTTAGATTAATAAATAAGACAGATCGGTTACAAAAACCGGCGATAAGAAATCAACACGCAACGAGGAGTCGTCTTATGAAAAAGCGTCTATTAGCAATCGCTGTAATTGCGGGCTTGGGTATAATGGCGGATGCCTCTGCCGCTGATGACCTGCAGCAAAAAGCCGCCGCTATGTTCAGTGCCATTCCCCAGTACCCTCCGGTAATTGACGGCAACGAAATGACCGACGCCAAGATTGAGCTGGGCAAGATGCTGTTTTTTGAACCGCGCCTGTCGGCCAGCCATCTGATCAGTTGTAACACCTGTCACAACGTTGGCATGGGCGGACACGACTACCTGCCAGTGTCTATCGGCCACGGCTGGCAAAAAGGCCCGCGTAACTCTCCCACCGTATTCAACGCGGTATTCAACGCAGCTCAATTCTGGGACGGCCGCGCTGTGGATCTGGCCGAGCAGGCTAAAGGCCCGGTGCAGGCTGGTGTAGAAATGAACAGTACGCCAGAACGGGTGGAAGACACGCTGAATAGCATGCCCGATTACGTTGAGCGCTTCCGTCAGGCCTTCCCGGGTCAAGGCAGCCCGGTATCGTTCGATAACATGGCTACCGCCATTGAAGCTTTCGAGGCCACCCTGATCACTCCGGATTCCAACTTCGACAAATACCTGCGCGGCAACACTGACGCCCTGAATGCGGAAGAGCAAGAAGGTTTGGCGTTGTTTATGAATAAGGGCTGCGTGGCCTGTCACGCTGGCACCAATCTGGGCGGCCAAGACTATTATCCGTTTGGCCTGGTAACCAGGCCGGGCGACGATATTCTGCCCCCCGGCGATAAGGGTCGTTTTGCCGTTACAGCAACGGCAACCGACGAGTATGTGTTTCGAGCGGCGCCACTGCGTAACATTGAATTGACAGCGCCTTACTTCCACTCCGGGGCGGTCTGGAGTCTGGAAGAAGCGGTTGCCGTTATGGGTACCGCTCAACTGGGTTCCAAGCTTGAAGAAAGCGATGTGGCATCCATTACCACATTTCTGAAAACTCTGACCGGAAACATTCCTGTCGTGCAGTATCCAGAATTGCCGCCAAGCACAGATTCCACCCCGCGTCCGCAAGACATGATTCCATGACACGGTAGACCGGCCGTAGTAAGCTAAAGGGGTTCCAAGAACCCATAAATACCGCTGTGCAGCCCGTGAAAGCGAGTATGACACAGCGATTTTTTTAGCGTACGAGGCCTCATGACTATTACCGCAAACCCCACATTTAATGCAGCAGGCAATCCGGTAATTGACTTACTCAGCCGCCACCGCTCCATCCGCAAGTTCACTGAACAGAAGATTCCGGCGCAGCTGCTATCTGATCTGCTGCACGCCGGCCAATGCGCTGCTACCTCCAGCCATGTTCAGGCTTACACGCTGATTCACGTGGTTGATACTGCAAAGCGTGAGCGTTTGGTCGAGCTGACCGGTGGACAAGGTTACGTGGCTTCCGCCTCGGATTTTTTCGTGTTCTGCGCTGATATGAAGCGCCCGACCGAAGCTGCCGCTAGAGCTGGCGCCGAAATAATTACCGGCACCACCGAGCAGTTGCTGGTGGCCAGCATAGACGCAGCAATGATGGCGCAGAACCTTGTGGTGGCAGCAGAATCTGAAGGGCTGGGCATTTGCTACATCGGTGGTATCCGTAATGACCCGGCTGCTGTTAGTGACCTGCTGACCCTGCCCGATCAGGTGTATCCGGTATTCGGCCTGTGTCTGGGCTATCCGGACCAGGATTCCCAGGTGAAGCCACGCTTGCCACTTAGCGTTATCGTGAAAACGGACAGTTACAACAGCGAACAGGACAACGCGCTGATTGATGGCTTCGACGCCACTATGGAAACCTATTATAGCGAGCGCCTCGGCGGTAATAAGTCCAGCAACTGGTCGAAGCAGCTTAAACCCCTGTTCACCAGCAAGCTGCGCCTGCATCTGAAGGAGTTTTTGGAAAAGCGCGGCTTGGGCCGGCAATAGGCGGTACTTCGGAATGGTGGTAAATCGGGGACAGATTTGAAATCTGTCCCCTTTGGAGATATAGGCGTGGCATTCAGGGACAGATTTGAAATCTGTCCCTGAATCCTGATGTGATGCGTATCAGGGCGTGACCTTTTCCCACACTGTCAGCTCTGACAGGCTGTGCTGATATTTATTACGGGTCTCACGAATCACGAATGGCAGGCTGCGCGGCTCGCTCATCAAACGGAAGTGCGGCGCCAGCAAGTCTTTCAATCCGTCAAGAGTGCTGTAATTTTCACCGTCTTTCTTGTAACCACCGACCCATTTTTCCCGCGGAGTGTATTCCTCCAACCAGGTATAGGGTGAGGCGATCACCAGCACGCCATTGTCGTTCAGACGCTCGTGAATGTGAGTCAGAAACTGCGCCGGATCGTATAAGCGGTCAATCAGGTTGCCGGCCACAATCAGGTCATAGTTATTAAACAACGTTTTCAGGTTACAAGCGTCGCCCTGATGGAACGCCACACGCCCGGCGGACTCGGTCAAGCCTAATTCCTCTAGTGTGCGCTCGTGGTAGCTCACCAGATCGCCCTCTTCGGGAAGGGCGTAGCGAATCACTTTCTGTTCTGCCATCTCTACCCCTTTCTGGATGAAATTGGCTGAAAAGTCGATGCCATCCACATGCTCGAAGCGGGTAGCCAGTTCAAAACTGGTTCGACCACAAGCACAACCAATATCCAGGGCGCGACCGTAGCTTACGCCACTTTGGTCAGCCGTAGAGCGCTCGTCGAGGGCGGCAATGCCCGCCATCGCCAATTCTTTAGGAAAGTTGGCTTCGCCGTGCCAGTTTTCGCCGAAATTAAATTCCGAGTACTGGGCAAGGATTACATCGTTTTCGTAATATGCGCTGGGGTGCTTCAATTCGGCCTCCGAGGCCACATAGCGGAATCCCGCATGCTGGAAGAAATGACGGCGGAACGCATAGCGGGCACTGAGCCGCGCCTCGTTACCGCAAGAAATCCACGACCCGCCTTTAATCAGGTTGTGGCGATTATCAAATGTAGGTGTGGTGAAATCATCGTACAACGGATGCACTTCAAACCCGGCAAATGGGTACATCGGCGTTTCAGTCCACTGCCACACGTTACCAACAACATCAAACCACTGGCCATGGCGGAAGCGAGTAACCGAGCATGCAGACGCGCCATGATCCAGGTGCAAGTTGGCCGCAGCAGGCTCGACGCCTACTTCCGCTACCTGAGCCACTTCGGCCAGGCGGTGCCATTCGTCTTCGGTGGGCAGTCGCACAGGGCGGCCACTATCCACCGTTTTCCATTCGCAGAAGGCTTTGGCTTCGTGGTAATTCACCTCCGCTGGCCAATCCCAGCGCATTTCCACTTCTTCGGTCATCAATCGCAAAAACCATTGATTATGCCACACCCAGAAAGTGGGGTGACTGGCTTTGACAAATGCTCTCCAGCCCAAGCCCTCTTCGCTCCAGTAGGCATCTTGGCTGTAGCCACCGTCTTCAACAAATTCTAAAAACTCTTGATTGCTCACCAAATATTTTGATGCATCGAACATGTCTACATTGGCTTCGTGGCTGCCATATTCGTTGTCCCAACCGTAATATTCACCACCAACCGGCAGGCCCAAAGACACATCGCCCGCCGCCACCGGCAGCAGTTCGTTCTGCGGTGCTTGCCCGCTCTGGGTATTGGGCGCCCACTCTGGCTGCGGCTGCACGTACTCCAGCTTTTGCTGACGGATCAGCACCGATGAAGTTTCCAGATGAATACGTTCGTGATCAATACCCATCAAAATCGGCCAGAACGGACTCTTCCAATTCACCGGAAACTGCAAAGGCAAGGTGCGAATAAGATCCACCATCATGGCCCGGACTATTTGGCGATAGGCCATAACCGCCGACACTTTAGGCCAGGCGTAGTTGCCTTCGTTCAGATCGTCCCAGCTCATTTCATCCACGCCCACCGCAAAGGTCGACTCCATCACAGGATCAATACGCTCGGGCAGAATTTTTGCCAGCACCAGCTTATTAACAAAAAAGGTGGCGGTATGGCCCAAATAAAACATTAGCGGGTGGCGCAGAGGTATCGACTTCTTAAAGTAGGCGTCGTCACCGGCCAATGTTGTAAACAGGGATTCGTAGGTGTCAAAAGTGTCGCAAAAACAACGCTCGATTTCCTCACGCTTCTGCTGTACATCACCTTCGGCCAGATTGACCGTGCGGCTAAACGGCTTAGCCGACTTTGTGGTAAGGTTCGGCTCGGCAGCCAACTCTGCGGTTTTTTCAATCACGGTTCTCTCCTGATTCCTTTCTATTTCTGATTATCTAAACGGCATGGGTACAACCACCGAACCGCCCGGGGGCAAGTGTTGATATGGGGGGGATGTACGCTGATGCTAGGCAAACAGCTTCATTCGCCCTGGATTTTTTGCCCCTGGGCCGGATGCCAAGATCCCGATAACAGATTCAGGCCAAGCGCGTGTTATATAAGTAACTGGAGATGAGGGAAAGGTATTTCAATACCGACGTCGTCCAGCGCCTGTTTCACTCGTTCAAGCAATTCGGCAATGATGCACGGCGGCACATCCAGACTGTCTGGGCTAATCCACATCTGGATTTTAAGATTGACCGACAACGCACTGAGGCTGTCCACCATGACCCTTGGCGCCAGAATAACGACCGCCTTCCGTGGATTATGCCCCCTCAGACTTACAGTACCAATTCCACGGCCTGCGTTACCTGTTTGTCGCCAGGGCGGACGCTGCTGGGAAAAGACTCCACCACCTCGCCGAGATCGTTCAACAGGTATTTCGTGAAATTCCACCGCGGCGCCTGGCTCTGTTGATTAATGTGGGCGAACACCGGCGTTGCGCCCACACCGGTAACCGGTCCGGGGGCGATCATGGTGAAGGTAACGCCGAAATTTTTGAAACAGATGGTGGCCGCTTCCTCTTCGGTGTCCGCCTCCTGACGGAAGTCATTGCTGGCAAAACCAACCACCACTAGGCCTTCTTTACCGTAGCGCTGATGCAGCTGTTCAAGGCCTTTGAACTGGTTAGTAAAACCGCAAAAACTGGCGGTATTCACCACCAACATTGGTTTTCCAGCAGCCAATTCGCACAGATTGACGGTTTCGCTAGAATGAAGTTTCGGCAGGTCGTGATCCAAAAACGTCGGGCAACGCGCTGTTTCGTCTGCCACAACCGGCCCAGCTCCCCACAGCAAAACCAGTGCAACGCTTATTGGCCATCTGAACATAATGTGTCTCCTGTTATTCTCAATAATAATAGACGAAGTTACGCCGCGATGACCGCAACGGTTTGCTGCGCCGCCGTTCTTTGCGGCCGGGAATCCATAAACATTCAGGAGCCAAACAATGACATTACCAATTATTCATGTATTTCTGTCCCACGGACTGGAAAGTGGCCCCGACAGTACTAAGATTCAAGCTATGAAAACAATCTCGGAAAAATACCCGGATGTGGTGGCCGAGGCGATAGACCATCGCAGCAGTAAAGACCCAACAACCCGCCTGAAGCAGATGCAGGCCGCTATGGAACGAGCTGGGGCTGACCCTCAGCGCACCGTTTTAGCAGGGTCTAGCATGGGCGGCTGGGTGTGCGCTCAAACGAGTGCGATGACCCCGGTACTAGGCTGTTTTTTATTAGCCCCCGCGCTGGCACTGATACGCTATCCACAATCCAGACCGCAGATTTCTGCCACTTTCAGCCAGATCATTCATGGTTGGGAAGATGACGTTGTACCGGTCATGCCTGTGCTGGAGTTGGCACAGCAGCAACGCATCAGCGCCCTTATACTGAACGATGGCCATCGGCTCGAAAATAGCGTAGCGCGAATAACCCAAGAATTTGAACATTTTTTAAAAGCATGTCTGGAAAATCGGAATACGCCTTAATTCCAATAGGTTATTGATCAGAAAAAGATAGCAAGCGAAGCTTAGGTTTTTATCTGTAAACTTGCGCTTCACTCTTTGTTTTGCCAGTCTAAAGGAAGAAGAAGAACCAATTCAGAAAAAGAAGCGGAGATTACGCGATGAGCAGCATGAGTAAATTCAAGAAACTGGCAGGCCTTTCTGCGCTGATGTTTGCGGCCCTGACCGCAGCCAACTCGGTGAACGCTGCCAACTGGCGCTACGCCCATGAAGAATACGAAGGCGATGTTCAAGACGTTTTCGCTTACAAGTTTAAAGAGTACATCGAAGACAATTCCGATAACACGGTACAGGTCTACCGCTTCGGTGAACTCGGCGAGTCTGATGACATCATGGAACAGACCCAGGCCGGCATTCTGAATTTTGTAAACCAGTCTCCCGGCTTTACTGGTGCCCTGATTCCAGAAGCGCAAATTTTCTTCATCCCTTACCTGATGCCCACCGACATGGAATCGGTAGTAACCTTTTTTCGTGAAAGTAAGGCCATTAACGACGACTTCCCTAAATTGTATGCGGAGAAAGGCCTAGAGTTGCTGAAAATGTATCCGGAAGGTGAAATGGTAATCACTCTTGACGAGGCCATCACCACACCGGAAGAACTGAAAAACAAAAAAATTCGTGTGATGACTAACCCTCTGCTGTCAGAAACCTATTCAGCCTTTGGTGCCACCCCTACACCTCTGCCTTGGGGTGAAGTTTACGGCGCACTGCAGACCAACATGGTTCAGGGCCAGGAAAACCCGATTTTTTGGATCCAGTCTGGCGGTCTCTACGAAGTGTCACCTCACCTAATCTTCACTGGTCATGGCTGGTTCACCACCGCAATGATGGCCAACCAGAATTTCTACGAAGGCCTGTCGGATGCCGATAAAGAGTTAGTGCGCAAAGCATCTGATTTCGCCTTTGAAGAAATTCTTGACCATATCGACGGCTTGGCCGATGAGGCGTTGGCAAAAATTCAGGAAAGCAGTGATGAAGTTACCGTTACACGCCTGAACGAAGAACAGATTGCCGAGTTCCGCAAGCGTGCCCCACAGGTTGAGGCGAAGTTTGTTGAAATGGCCGGCGACAGTGGTCAACAACTGCTGAACCAGTTCAAGCAAGACCTGGAAGACATTAAAAAATAACGGATTGATATTCTTTTGCAGTCCCTAGCCCCGCGGGTACTTGCCTGCGGGGTTCAACGACTAACCCCGCCCAGCCGGGGCATTTCTCCTTCCGGCTGGGACTTTGCCACTCCGGAGCATAGCTCATGACCGAGAACTCCCCGGACTTAGACGACACTGGCCACTATGATTCGGGACTGCCCGGTTTTCTGGGAACCATCGATGAGTGGATTGCCAAAATCGAAGCAGTAATGCTTGCTGCTGGCGTCATTTTGATGGCACTGAACACCTGCGTGAACGTGATTGCCCGCTTTGTATTCGGCGAAGGCATGTTTTTTTCCGGCGAGATCAACCGTATTCTCATTATTTTGGTTACCTTCGCCGGCATTGGCTACGCCGCCCGCCACGGGCGCCACATTCGCATGTCAGCGATTTACGACGCCATTCCCGCTAGGGGCCGAAAGGTGTTGATGATCGTTATCGCTCTGTTCACCGCCGCGATGATGTTCTTCTTGTGCTACCACTCCTACGGCTACATCGTTACTTTGTACGATCGCGGTCGGATTCTACCCGCGTTGGGCATAGAAATTTGGACGATCTATGTTTGGGCACCCATCGGTTTTGCCGTTACCGGCATTCAGTATTTGCTAACCGCCGTCAAGAATTTAACCAGTAAAGACGTGTACTTATCCACCGGTTTGGTGGACGGCTATGCAGAGACCGAAACCGAAGTTTAAAGCAGCATGAATCAGACCAGACTCTGAGCAGACCATAAAAGGCAAGAATCATGGCAACAATACTGATGGTCATTATGATCGGACTCCTGCTAATGGGTTTCCCGATGATGATCCCGCTGACAACCGCTGCTGTTGTCGGCTTTGTAATGATGTTCGACGGCTTCGGCCAGATGGGCACTTTTATTCAGCAAATGATGGGCGGTATTCGCCCCGCGTCGCTGATTGCGGTGCCGATGTTCATTCTAGCCGCAGACATTATGACCCGCGGCCAGTCGGCTGATCGCCTCATTAATATGGTGATGGCGTTTATTGGCCACATCAAGGGCGGGCTGGCTATTAGCGCGGCCACCTCCTGCACCCTATTTGGGGCGGTTTCGGGCTCTACCCAGGCCACCGTGGTAGCTGTAGGTTCACCGTTGCGGCCGAAAATGTTGAAAGCAGGGTATTCCGATTCTTTTACCCTGGCGCTGATTATTAACGCCAGTGATATTGCGTTTTTGATTCCCCCCAGCATTGGTATGATTATTTACGGGGTTGTCTCGCAAACCTCTATAGCTGAACTGTTTATCGCCGGCATTGGCCCGGGCCTAATGATTCTGTTCATGTTTTCACTCTATTGCCTGTTATACGCCTATAAGAACAACGTGCCCACCGAGCCTAAAGCTACCTGGGGCGAGCGCGGGCGCGCCGTGCGCGAGGCTCTGTGGCCACTATTTTTCCCGGTGATTATTGTTGGTGGTATCTACGGCGGTATCTTCAGCCCCACCGAAGCAGCCGCAGTATGCGTGCTCTATGCTTTCTTGCTGGAATTTCTGATTTTTCGTTCACTCAAGCTCACGGACATTTACCGCATCGCTAAATCCACCGGCCTGATCACCGCCGTGGTGTTTATTCTGGTGGCCGTGGGTAATGGTTTTTCATGGATTCTGTCGTTTGCACAGATCCCTCAAGCCATTCTGGAATCGGTGGGTATCAATGAGGCAGGCCCGGTTGGCGTTTTGGTTACCATCTGTGTCGCGTTCTTTATAGCCTGCATGTTTGTCGACCCGATTGTGGTAATTCTGGTGCTGACGCCGATATTTGCGCCGGCCATTCAGGCCACAGGGCTAGACCCTGTCTTAGTGGGCGTACTCATCACCCTGCAGGTGGCCATTGGCTCTGCCACACCGCCATTTGGCTGCGACATATTTACCGCTATCGCCATTTTCAAACGGCCCTATATGGATGTAATTCGCGGCACACCGCCGTTCATTGCGATGCTGATCGTCGCTGCCGGATTGATTATCGCGTTCCCGCAGATTGCATTGTTCTTGCGCGACCTGGCTTTTCCGGCCTAATCAGGAGACTGCGGAATGTTCAAACGCATATTAGTCGCCGTAGATGGTTCCAAAAACTCAATGAACGCACTGGATAAAGCCATCGGCTTACAAAGGCTGATTCCTGACGTCGAGATCTTTCTGCTATGCGTGTACAAGCACCACAGCCTGTTTGAGGCCTCTTTGTCCATCAACCGTCCAGACAGCATGGACATCCCCGACAAAGTGCTTTCAGAGTACGCCAAAGAGATTGTGAATCACGCCAAAGAACATGCCAAGGGGCATGAGGCCACTCATGTGCGCGGTTTTGTCAAAAGCGGGCGGCCTTCCAAAGTGATTGTACAGTTCGCCCGGGACAAAGAAGCTGACCTGATTGTGGTGGGCACACGCGGCACCCATAGCGACAAAGACGGCATGTTGCTGGGCAGCGTGTCGCACCGGGTAACCAGCCACGCCAAGTGCCCGGTGTTGGTAGTCTGACCAGCCCTACCTCAACCGCTGTAAGACACCTCCACGCGGTTGCGGCCGTTCCGTTTCGCTCGATAAAGCGCCTTGTCAGCCAACCCCATCAGCTTTTCTGGATTGAGGGTACTGTCCGGCCAATTGGCTACCCCCACTGAAATCGTCAAAGGCCGCAAAGCCACACCCTCATGCTCAAGCCTGAGGCTCTGTACCCGCTCACACAACCCCGTCGCTTTTGCTTTCGCCTGAGCGCTGCTGGCACCGGCCATGATTATCACAAATGCCTCGCCGCCATAGCGGCAAACCACATCGCTTTCGCGAAACGCTGGCGCCAACTCACTGGCAATGCGTTGCAGCACCAGATCGCCAACTTCATGGCCGTAATCGTCATTAAAGCGTTTAAAGTGGTCCACATCCGCAATCAATAACGTCTGCGGGCGTTGACTGCGCAAACACACCGCCCGCTCGTGCTTTATGAATCGATCAAAAAAGCGGCGATTGTGCAGCCCAGTGAGCGCGTCTTCGTAAGAAAATTTTTGTAAATCATCCTGTAATAATACACCGGACAGCGTAAGCCCTATTTTCTGGATAATCTGATCCATTGAAAAATACAAACGGGCGATGCCGTATTCCGTTGTGTTGGCAGAAAAGTATTCCGGCATTACCAGCTGCAACAAACCAATCGTGTGTCTCCCGCTCTCAGCCTTTTGCACGTTAATCCATAAACACAGGTTGTGCAGAGCGGTGGGCAAATCGGTATCGTCTAACGGCAAGTCCCGGATATCCGCAAACAGACGAGTGGGCGGCGGCAGGTTTATCAAGCCATCAAACGTCTCTGGCAACGTGCTGGAGTTGGTGAAAGGGCTGGAAGGGTTAGAGTTGTAACCCCAGCTCACAACCTGGCGCCAGCAGTCCTCAGGCAAGTAGGTGCATAGCGCATCCGGCTGGTACAGGACACCCCGTAGCGGGCTGGTCAAGTCAGGAAGTTCGAGCACCAGCAATTCCATGGCCTGGGTTAACGAAACGCAGCTCTGCAAGCTCGCGACAACCACATCGGACAGGTGGTTCTTCTCATTTTCAAAGGTCAACAATTTAACTCGCCGGCGCTCACGGAGGGTCAATGCCTCGGCTTTTGCGGTGCGTTCAGCCACCTCCTGTTCAAGGCGCGAGTTCATTTGCTGAAGCTGAATCTGAATCTGAATCTGACGGTAATGCACCACTGAAATGCTGACAACCGCCAGCAGAAATAGCAAAACACCCCAGCTAACGGGCACTCTTACCCAAGGCAAAAATCCGTGAGCCACCACCATATCGGCTATTAACAGAAGACAATAAACACTAAATACCGCCAGCAACAGTCGCTGCGCACCAGACATCTGGCGGAAATTGAACAACGCCATGCCCGACATGACGATCAAGGACACCCAAAACAGACCGTCAAACACAGGATAGGTAGCTGCCAGAGTGACCAACCCCAAAAGCGATGCCCCCAGCGCCAACAACAAGTACAGCAGATGCAGCTGCCACAGCCGTCTGAGCAAGCGCGCCGACCTTGCTCCACGCCCTTGCACCAGCATCACTCCCAGGGCAACCGGCACCATGTAATAAGAGATGGCTTCCAGATACTCCCACACTAACGGCTGGTGCCACAGCAGCTGGCTCGCATCAGTGCCGGCAAGCAGCAGGAGTGATGAGCTGGAGGAAAATAAAGCAATGCCACTAAAACCCTGGTCGTCTTTGCGCAAGAACGCAAAAATTGCAGCCAGTAGTGCCAGAAACGCGCACATTCCAGCCACGATCAATGATTTAACCGAATTTTTCAGAATATAAGGCACCAGGGCCTGCTGTTCCATAACAGCCACTTTGCCCCATAAACCAATATCGATATAGTTGGAATAAATTCTGAAATACAGGGGCTTGTCGTGATAATCCGGCGGCAGTGCAATAGCATGCCAGGGCCACCCAGCAAACTCGCCGCGGCCCTCGGCATCGAACTCACCAAACTGGTAAATCTGCCGGTCGCCTTGCCAGACCTGCACAATCAGATCAATGCTAAATATATAGAGCATCGGATCGTGCCAGTGGCCGGCAGTTTGACCCGGTACCACACGTTGTTACGGCCATTCCGGTCGGGCGGATTTGAGGGGAAATCGATGGCGGACCACTGATCCGGAGCGGACGTTTCTGTCCATGTAGGGATACCGTTGGCGTCTATCGGGGAGTCGCCCCAGCGATATTCCTAGCCTTCGGTGACCGGTTGACTGGCCGCAGAGGCAACTGAAGAACCTATCGCCAACCAACACAGGGCAGCAACCATGAGGCACGGCAGTGTCAGAAGGAGGGGTGCCAAGAACATCGAAGAAAGCGACCTTCCAGCTGTGTCGATCAGTTGTTTGTAGATCATTGCCATGTCTGACACCTGCATTTACGACACATAAACGGCTGCGAGTTCGCTTTTATACTCATCGGCCTGCCCGGCCGCAATTGCCCCCAGGCAGACCGCTTATAGCAGGTCAGATTAACGACCCGACTTCAGTTTTTCCCAATACTTGGCGTAAATCTGCATCGCTTCATCGCCAATGTCGGTCTGGAATTCAGCGTTCACCATGTCTGCCGCCGTGGGGTAGCTGGCGCGATCTTTAGCAACCGAATCGTCTAGCAGCTCACGCGCAGGCAGCACCGGTGTGGCATAGCCGATTTCTGTACTGATCAGAGCAGCAATTTCCGGGCGCAGCACAAAGCTGATGAACTTGTGGGCGGCATCTGGGTTCTTGGCATTCTTCGGAATCACGAAGCTGTCGAGCCACACAATAATGCCTTCTTCCGGATACACGTATTCCAGCGATTCCAGAACGTCTTTACCCATTACCGCTTCACCGTTCCAGATCATGCCAATATCCACTTCGCCTTCCAGAAACGGCATGCGCGGGGCATCGGAGTTGAAGGTTCTTACCGAAGGCATCAGTTCGGTGAGCTTTTCATAAGCCTCTTTAATCTGCTGCGGGTCGGTGCTATTACCGGAGTAACCCAACACCCGCAGCGCCAGGTGGAACACTTCGCGCATGTCATTGGTCAGAATAACCCGGCCGTTAAAGCGCTCCTCCCACAAATCTGCCCAGGCAGTGACCGGCTCACCGTCGATGGTGGCAGTATCTACGCCCAGCCCGGTGGTGCCCCACATGTAAGGCACGCTGTATTCGTTACCTTTATCGATATCCAGATTAATCAGCTCCGGGTCAAGCTGGTCAAAGCCCTCAATCTTGCTGCGATCGATTGGCATCAGCAGGCCTTCGTTACGCATTTTGCTCACGAAGTAGGTAGACGGCACGGCCAGATCGTAAGCGGCGCTGTCGTCCAGCAATTTCAAGCGGGCGTACATAGCCTCGTTGCTGTCATAGGTGGTGTATACCACTTGTATACCGGTTTCTTCCTCGAAGCGGGTCATCACTTCCTGAGGCATATATTCAGACCAGTTGTACAGGTTCAGTACCTTGGGCTCTTCCGAACTACAGCCGACAAGGCCAGCCGTCAGTATTCCCGCCAATGCCAATTTTTTCATTGTTTGTTCCTCATCAATATCCATTGCGACAACAACAGCATCACCAGTGAAAACACCAGTAACAAAGTGCCTAAAGCGTTTACTTCAGGTTTTAGGCCCACCCGCACCATAGAGTAGATGCGCAGGGGCAATATTTCGTAACTGGGTCCACTAACAAAGGTGCTGACGACCACATCATCCATGGACAGTGTAAAGCCCAGCAGCCAACCCGCCATCAGCGCCGGCATAATAGCCGGAATCAGCACGGTGCGAGTCATGGTGAAGTCGCTGGCGCCCAAATCCCGTGCAGCTTCCGGCAAACGCTCGTCAAATCCGCTAAGCCGCGCCATGACGGTAATCACGACAAACGGTAAGCAGAAGGTGACGTGGGCCAGCAGTAACGACACATAGCCCAGCTGGATACCCGCCAGCAAAAACAGACCCAGCAAGGATATAGCCAGTACGATCTCCGGAGACATCATCACCACAAACAACATGCCTTTTAGCGCTTTTTTGCCGCGAAAACGATAGCGATGAAGCGCCAGTGCGGTCAACGCGCCAATCAGGGTAGACACGGTAGCAGCCGTAAGCGCTAGGAACAGCGAGTTGCCCAAGGCTTTCATCATGGCGTAATTGCTGAACAGCGACTCATACCAGCGCAGGCTAAGCCCGCCCCAGCTATAGCCGGTGCGGGAATCGTTAAACGAAAACACCACCAACACGGCGATGGGGATATACAGCAGAAGGTAGATCAGTGCCAGGTAAGTCCGCGGTAGCCAGCGCATCAGGAGCTCTCCTCGCCCAGGCGTTGTTTGCTCAGGCGGTGGGCGAACATCAACAACGCCATGGTCAGGGTCAGCACGATGCTGGCAGCCGCACCAAGCGGCCAGTTGCGGGCATCCAGAAACTGATTTTTAATCACGTTGCCCACCAGAAGGCTGCGCGAGCCACCGAGTATGTCCGGCACAAAAAACAGCCCCATGGCCGGCAGCAACACCAGCATAACGCCAGCCAGAACACCCGGCAGGGTGAGCGGAATAATCACATTTCTGAAGGTGGCAAGGTGTCCTGCACCCAGATCGTGAGAGGCTAACAGCACGTCCTGACGTAAATCATCAAACACCGCGTATAAAGGCAGAATCATAAACGGCAGCAACAGATACACCAGTCCGATAATAACCGCACCCTGGGTGTACAGCATTTGTATAGGCTCAGAAATCCAACCCAGCCACAGCAGTGCTGTGTTCAGCAGGCCATTGGTGGCTAGAATCAGTTTCAAAGCGTAAACCCGCACCAGCGAATTGGTCCAGAAGGGAATGATCAATAAAAATATCAGCAGCATCTGCCGGCGTTTCTGCACTTTCGACAGCGCCCAGGCAAATGGATAGCCAATCAGCAGGCATATCGCCGTGGTCAATGTTGCCATCCATAAGGAGTGTAAAAAAACGTCCAGATACAGCGGATTGAACAACTGGCGATAGGCATCCAGGTTCAGTGGCAAGGCGATAAACGTGGATGGGTCGCGGGTCATCACACTAGCGCCCACCACCAGCAGGTTGGGCGCCAGCACTAGAAACAGCAGCCAACCCCACACCAGCACCAGAACAGCGGTTCTAAAGGGCTGTTGCCTAATGCTCAGCATCATCGGCTGCCTGCTCCTCTTCGTCGGTCAACGGTTGGTCTTGTTCTTCGGCCAACAGCCATTCCCAGCCATCTACCCAGCTAACCCGAACTTTCTCGCCAATGTTGTAATCGAAGGTTGGGTCGTCTTCATCGAAAAACTCGCTGGCCATCACTTGGCTGCCGTCTTCCAGCTCAATCACCGAATCCAAAGTGCTGCCTTTGTAATTACGCTCGACAATCTCGCCGGCCACGCCTTCGCTGTCGCCTGGCGCCAGCACACGGATGTCTTCCGGGCGCAGCAATACGTGTAATGACTGGTTCACGGTTACACGAAAAGAGGGTTTACTCAGTACCCTTTTCAGGCCGAACACATCCACGCTGATCTCGTGATCGATTATGCTGGTGACCTGCCCCGGGAAAAAATTGGTTTGCCCCACAAAGCGCGCGGTAAATAAGTTGGCCGGGCGCTCATAAACTTCTCGCGGTGTGCCCAGCTGCTGGATATAACCGTCTTTCAGCACCACAACGCGGTCTGACATAGACAGCGCTTCCTCCTGATCGTGAGTCACGAACACAAAGGTAATGCCCAGTTCACGCTGCAAGCGCTTGAGTTCTACCTGCATGGTGCGGCGCAGCTTGTAATCCAGTGCCGACAGGGGTTCGTCCAGCAACAGCATTTTGGGCCGCTTTACCACCGCGCGTGCGATCGCTACCCGCTGCTGTTGGCCGCCAGATAACTGGTGCGGCTTACGCGAGACGAAATCTTCCAGCTGCACCATCGCCAAGACTTCTTCTACCCGTTCACGGATTTCCGCCTTTGGCCGATTTTCCATTTTCAAGCCATAGGCTACGTTGTCATACACTGACATGTGGGGAAAAAGGGCGTAACTCTGGAATACGGTATTGAGGGGGCGCTGCTCGGGAGGCTGGTCAGTAATGTCGACTCCGGCGAGGGTAACCGTGCCTGAGTCGGGAAGCTCAAAACCCGCCATCATTCTCAATAGTGTGGTTTTGCCGCAACCGGAGGGGCCTAGCAGGGTGATGAACTCACCGTCAAAAATATCCAGCGTGAGCGAATCCAATACGGTTTTGCCGTCGAACTGTTTGCTGATTGTGCTCAGCGAAAGTAACGTTTTTTCCATCAAACCAGCCTAAATCGAAACGGTGTCACCGTGGATGATCACAAAAAGCAAAAGGGGCGTGAGGATAATCCACAACGCCCGCAGTTGCATTCTTTTTAACCAGTTTTTGATTCTGCCAAATCCTGGTGTTCCGCCTGTTTATTCGTTAACAACTGAGTTCAGATACGCCTTATCAGAAATGTTAGTCCACTGGCGCACCTGCTTCAGGTACTCATGCTGGGAGGTAATGATTTCTTTCGCCAGCGGGTCTGCGTCGCTGGCCTCTTTCAACAGCCTTTCGGTGACATCGCGCAGAGCGCTGATGACTTCCGGCGGGAAGATTTTATGGGTAACGTCCGGGTAATCCTGCTGCATACGGCTCCAGGCCACGCCGCTTTCATGGGTGCTCTGGATGTACATGTCATAGGCCGCAGTGCGCATCGCCACACGCAGAATTTCCTGCAGGTCTTCTGGCAGCTTGTTCCAGGTTTTTTCGTTAATCAGAAACTGGGTTTCGGCGCCGGGTTCCTGCCAGCCGGAATAATAGTATTTGGCAATCTGGTGAAAGCCCATTTGCAGGTCCAGAGCTGGGCCTACCCATTCAAGGGCGTCAATGGTGCCACGTTCCAAGGCGCTATAAAGCTCGCCCGGTGGAATGTTGGTTACCGCAACACCGAGCTCTGACATCACTTCACCAGCAAACCCCGGGGTGCGCATCTTGATGCCCTTCAGGTCATCCAGTGAGGTGATTTCCTCACGAAACCAGCCACCCATCTGGTTGCCGGTGTTGCCACCAGGAAACGACAGCAGGCCAAAAGGCTGATAGACCTTCTGCGCCAGCTCCATGCCGCCACCGTGATAGAACCAGGCGTACTGCTCTGGCGCTATCATGCCAAAAGGCGTGGTGGTGAAGTACATGGCGTTAGGAATGCTGCCCTTATAGTAATAAGAGGCCGTATGGCCCATGTCGTATTGGCCGTTGCGCACCAGGTCAAAAATGCCAAAAGGCGCTTTGTGCTTATTGGACGAATCGATGCGGATTTTCAGCCGTCCGCCAGACATGGTTTCTGCCATTTCTGCCATGTGTTTGGTGGTGTCCCCCAATATGGGCGAGTTGGGGCCCCAGGTCTCCGCCAGTCGCAGGTTATAAGTTTCCTCAGCCAATGCTGAGGCGGTGGCCAGGGTTGCGGCCAAGGCCAAAGTGGCCACGATCAGTTTACGCATTGTTATGTCACCTTATTGTTGTGTTTAAACTTTGAAGTTTCCGATCAAATGTCGCAAAGACTCACTCAAACGCGCCAGTTCATGGCTGGCCTCGTGGGTCTGGCCAACCCCAGTATCGCTTTGCTGGGCCGCATCAACAATACGCACCACGTTTTGATTTATTTCTTCGGCCACCTGGCTTTGTTGCTCGGAAGCGGTGGCAATCTGAGTGACCTGATCGTGTATCTGCCCAACCGAGGTTTCAATGGTGGCTAAAGCCTGAGCGGCATGGCTGATACGCTCGATGGTTTCAGCCGAACGCTCCCGCGACTGGTTCATACGCTCGACGGCGGCACGGGATTCAGTCACGAATCCGTCAATCATCTCGCGAATCTGGTCGGCCGATTCGGCACTGCGCCGGGCCAACTGGCGCACTTCGTCAGCCACTACCGAAAAACCGCGGCCGTGTTCACCGGCCCGAGCTGCTTCAATAGCCGCGTTCAGCGCTAACAGATTGGTCTGTGCGGTCACCGCATGAATCACATCCAGCACTTGCTGAATATTGTCTGAGCGCTCCGCGAGTGAGTTAATAGTGGTGGCACTGGCCTGGATTTCATCGGAAAGCTGATGCACTGCCTGCTGCGCGGAAGCGATGGTCTTACCGCCTTCCCTAGCCATGCGATCGGCATCGGATGCGGAACTTTCAACATCGTTGGCATTGCCGGAAATCTGCTGGATAGTCGCCACCATTTCATGGATCGCCGATGCAATCTGATCGGTTTCCGAACCCTGCCGCTGAACCGATGCGCGGGTTTCGTTGGCCACGCTGCTCAGCTCTTCCGCAGCTGAAGCCACCTGATCAGTGGTGGCCGATACCTGGCGAACGGTTTCCTGGATTTTGATCACAAAGGTGTTAAAACAGCGCCCCAGTTCCGCCAGCTCGTCGTCGCCCTCGGCGGGCAGACGCTTGCGCAGATCACCATCGCCGTTGGCGATGTCTTCCATCAGGTCGCTCACGGTTTTCAGCGGGCGGGTAACCGTACGCCCGACAAAAACACCCACAAATACGCCCAGCAGCACAATAACCACCGTGGCAAGGGCAATAAACCCAAGGGTCTTAGCCAGTTTGGCATCGATTTTGGTCTTTACAATGGCCAATTGCTGATCGATGTCGGTCACGTAAACGCCGCCACCCAGCATCCAGTCCCAGTCAGGTATAGTCACGGTGTAAGAGAGCTTTGGCTCCTTCTCACCACTGGCCGGGTTCGGCCAGTCATAACCATGAAAACCATCGCCGTTGGTCGCATCAAACAAAGACCGCACAATACTAATGGTGGTCGGACTAGACACAACACCTTCTTTACTTGGGTCAGGGGCATAAGCAAGATTTATAAACTGGCTAGAGCCCGTGCGCTCGTAGGCATAAATATAGTTATTGCTGCCAAAACGGATGGCTCGCAGCTGGTTTGCGACCGCCTCTTTGGCCTCACGCTCACTCAGTAAAGGGTTTTTTTTAGCCTCCAGAGCTACGATCTTGGCTACATCTACCAGCGTTTTTAGCCCGTCTTTTCGGGATTCAAGCAGGCTCTCTTCCAGCTGCGCAAGTTGGCGTTGTTCGTTGCTACGAAGCTGTTCAACGGTGATGAAACTAATCGCCGCAGCAGTCAACAAAACGGGAACCAGAGTGGCAAGAAGTAAACGCGTGCGAATGCTGAGACGGCTTAACAATCCCATTAAAAGATATCCTTAATGTATAACCATACGTTAATTTTAGTCGTACGATAAAGTGCTTAGCCTGCAAAGCCAACTATTTTCAGGTTTGGCGGCCGGTAATCCGAATCTTGCCGCCAGCGTTCGCCAACCGACTCGTGAAGTCGGGTTTTGATGTCTGGCACCTGCAAAGGCCGAATTAATGGCCGGGCAAAACGAAACACATGACGTCGCGAATTATGTAGCTTGGCGCTGGCGCTCGGATTGAGCGCTTCAACCAGGTGGTTTTCCACCCCCAGGCCCGTAGCCTCTGCTTCTTTTAACATCCATTCAAGCGGCGAGTCCGCGGCACACAAGCCCTTGTCATCTGGCCCGTAACCACCGCCAATATCGCTGTGGGAGCCGGCAAACCATACCTGTTGCAAGTCCAGCTTAGGCCGTGGCAACCAGAGCGTCGGTTCAAAGTCTTCACGGCGCTCGTCAATGGCCAGCGCGTGGCGGGCAAAACTCACGTTACTACCCAGTTTGGTGTCGTAGAATTCGTCTTTTCTGTCAAACAGACCCATCAGGGAAAAAGGCACACCCAGGGCACCGACCGTATCCCACACGCCAACAAAACGAACCTGCCGAGACGGATGGCTGTGCGCTGCGCGAAAAGCCAAAGACTGCGCGCCTTCAGGAGCGTAGTCTTTTCCTGACTTTTTGTAGTGTTCAAATCCCTGCTGAATGCGCGCTGCGTCTACCCGTTTGAGAATGCCGCAGTTGTTAATCAGCCCACACAGCGCCCGCAAGGTGTAAGCCCCGCGACTAAAACCGAACAAATAGATTTCGTCACCCGGGGCGTAGTTCTGAACCAGGTAGCGATAGCCATCCAGAATGTTCTTGTGCAGGCCCTGGCCCGTTACTCCGCCAATCAGTGCGTTATGATACGAACCTATGCCCCAGTCATAAAACACCTGCTGTGGCAGGCCGTCCGCTGCGATAGGCATTATCGCTCTGGCCAACCGCAAAACGCTGGTTGGAAAATCCTGTTGCAGGTCTTCTTCTGGCCTGTTCCAGGTGCCGTCTGCGCAAATAACAATCCGTTTGGCCATAGTACTGTCCTCGTTAGCTACACGGCGTAAACCTGTTATTTAGTATAGTCAGGCTCTGAATTTTCACCGTAGCGCGGATCTCGACCCGCAAGGGCGCTGCCCGATACTGAGTGTTTTGGACAGCGGCAAAGTGTTTCGCAGCCAGCACCAGGCCAAACACGCCGGCTGCAACAACTATGGAATTAACCCAAATTTTTTGGAGTCAGGCGCACTTTGAGTTACAAGGATAAAAGTGGCACAATATCGATTATTTCAATTTTAGAATAACCTTATTCCAAAACGAGGATTCACCATGAAAACCGTTCACAACCTTGTCGCCGAGGCCAAATTACACATTCAGGAAACGCCACTGGCCAATGCCGATGAAGCTATCCAGAATGCAGATTTGCTGATTGACGTCCGCGATGGCGACGAGTACCGCCAAAGCCATATTCCCCACGCCATGAATATTTCCCGTGGTTTGCTCTAGTTCAAATTCAGCAACGACCCCGCACTGGATAACCGTGGTCTGGGCATTGTGCTTTACTGCAAGAACTCAGGACGCTCGGCTTTGGCAGCCAAGGCTTTACAAGAATTGGGCTATAGGAATGTGCAGATTATAGAAGGCGGTTTTGAAGCCTGGCAGGCAGCGGACAAGCCGCAGGCCAAGCCAGAAATGCCCAGCTTCGATTAGCCGCCGGGCGCAGGCAATGGGCCTGGATGTAACAGGCAGGCTTAGCGAGCCCTGGTAACGGCCATGGTCAGGCGGGAAACGCAGGTTTTTTTACCTTGTTCGTTTTCAATCACTATGTCCCATACCTGGGTAGTGCTGCCAAGATGAATCGCTGTCGCAGTGCCGTAAACCCAGCCGTTGGTGACGGAGCGAAGATGGTTCGCATTGATTTCAAGGCCCACCGCCACGGTACCCTGATCTCGCAGGCAGTAGTTAGCAGCCATGCTACCCAAGGTCTCGGCCAGCAGAACCGAGGAGCCACCGTGCAGAACGCCAAAAGGCTGAACAGTGCGCTCGTCAACGGGCATACGACCCTTAATAAAATCGTCACCTACTTCCAAAAATTCGATGCCCATGTGGCTAATAGCAGTGTTCTGGCAGCTCTTGAGCAAATCTTCTTTGGTCGGAATCCGAATCCATATCGCCACGATTTGCGCCTTGTGTGAGTGAGTATTTTTGTATTCGCAAGATCTAGAAGCAGTCTATCCAGATAGCAAGCGAACAGCCAGACTGCGAGCGCCCACAAGTGCCTTGCAAACTGATATAGATGCCAACCAAGAAAGGAACACCATGCGTGCATCAAGATTGCTCATGGTACCTAAACCACTCGCACCAACGCCTGCTTGAGCCAACCAAGGCGCCCTGTTTCGGTAATTTGACGACGCATGCCGGGCACCGGGCGAATCATGAACAAGTCGCCGTTGCGTCCTACCAGGGTTTTGGGTACACCGGTTTGCTTTGCCAACCGTGCGTGAACGGCCATGTGCTCCTCTTCCCCGTGCACCGGAATGGCAATGGCGGGCTGAACCCAGCGATACATCGCCTCAAGCTCCTCCTGCGCCGGATGGCCAGACGCGTGTATCGGTAGGTCGCACTGCTCGGCAGTAATAACCTTAACCCCCATTCCCTGCAGTTGGCCGATCAACGCTGCAATCAACTCTTCATTACCGGGAATAGCGCGGGCGCTGAAAATCACCGTGTCACCGGCTTCCAGTTCAACATCGGGGTGACTGCCATTGGCCAGACGGCGCAAGGCCGTGCGCGGCTCGCCCTGGCTACCCGTCGCCACCACCAACACCTCGTGTGGCGGCAAGTACCCCAAGTGGGCAGGGTTGATTAACTCGTCGGCATTGTGCCACAGGCCTGCGGCTTTGGCGGCCGAACTCATATTCACCAGCGAACGGCCAAGCAATCCCATATAGCGCCCGGTCTCGCGGGCAACCGCCGCCAAAGTATGCAGACGAGCAATGTTGCTGCCAAAACACGCCACCACCACACGGCCCTCCGCGGTCTTCACCGCACTTAAAAGACCTTTGTGCAGGGCGCCTTCAGACACCGAATGGCCCTTGACCGTCGCGTTGGTGGAATCACACACCATGGCAGCTACGCCCTCAATCGCCAAATCCGTGAATGTCTGTTTGCTATAGCCATGGCCAATCAGCGGCTGGTCGTCCAGCTTCCAGTCGCCGCTATGGAAAATATTGCCCACCGGCGTGCGAATCATCAGCGCGTTGGGATCGGGTATGGAATGGGTTAACGCCAACCATTGCACGTTGAAAGGCCCGATTTGACGCCGATCATTGGTTTCCATCACCACAATGGGAACCCGGTGCAGCATGTTGAACTCGGCCAATTTGCGACGCAAAATCTCTGCGGTAAAGCGGTTGGTGTAAATCGGGCATTGCAACAATGGCCAAAGGTAAGGCACGGCACCCACGTGGTCTTCGTGGGCGTGGGTAATCACCAGGCCACAGAGTGTTTCGCGGCGTTCGGCGATAAATGCGGGGTCTGCCATTTGTACCGGCGGTTCGCCGTGATGGTGCATGCTGCCGTCTGCCGCCAAACGACCCGGTTTTGGGAAGGTCACACCGCAGTCCACCATGAGCCAACGGCCGTCGTGACCATACAAATTCAGGTTCATGCCAATCTCGCCGGTGCCACCAAGGGGTAAAAACCACAGGTCATTGGAATCCGGCATCATGATTAAAACTCTCTCAGGTTGAATTCGCGCCGTTATGGCACAAACTATTGTTATACGGATAACACACCGTAACTCACTTATTGCTTACCAAGGGCGGATGTTTATGAATATCCTGATAGTTTTGACGTCTCACGATCAACTCGGCGATACCGGCAAAAAAACCGGTTTCTGGCTGGAAGAGTTCACCGCTCCTTATTACGTATTCAAAGACGCCGGCGCTCACATTACTATTGCTTCGCCTAAAGGCGGCCAGCCGCCGGTCGATCCGGCCAGCGAAGCCGAAGGTGCCTTAACAGAGACCACAAAGCGCTTTTCAGAGGATGCACACTGTAAAGAGTCTCTGGCCAGCACTCGCAAACTTGCCGACGTGGACATGAACGATTACGACGCCATCTTTTACCCCGGCGGCCATGGCCCGCTTTGGGATTTGGCCAACGACAAGCATTCCATAGCGCTGATCAAAAGCGCTTACGAGCAGGATAAAGTCATCAGCGCGGTTTGCCATGCGCCTGGCGTGTTCAAAAACGTAGAAGTGAAGCCCAACCAGAATATCGTCGGCGGTCGAAAAGTCACCGGCTTTTCCAATTCCGAGGAAGAAGCGGTTCAGCTGACCAAACTGGTGCCTTTTCTGGTGGAAGACATGTTGAAAGAGAACGCCGGCGATTACAGCTGTGGCGACGACTGGGCACCTTATGTGGTGGTTGACGGCAAACTGATCACCGGCCAGAACCCGGCTTCCTCCGAAGGCGCGGCCAAAGCTGTGGTGCAGACCCTTCTCGAAGGCTAAAACTCGTAATGCCCAGCCCTGGCTTGGCATTTTGCCTTGCCGGGGAATCTTCACTCCCATAATTTCCCGCCAATTAAGCATTAACATCTGCCAGTCTGTGCTAACGTTTTGAGGAAAATCTCAACAGGGTGATTTTTTTCATGAGCAATCCAAGGCATACCCTTTTCTGGATGACGTTTTTTCTGGCGATTGTCGCCGCCGTCGGCGTATTGATTCACCAACCGCTGATAACCGCCTTCATGGCCAACTGGGTTTTCAACCTGTTGATTCTTTGCGTACTCATTATTGGCATCGGCCTCACCTATCGTCAGGTGTTCGTATTGTTTCCCGAACTGCGCTGGATTTCCCAGTTCCGCACTGGCCAATCAGGCCTGTCAGTGCTGGAAGAACCCCGCTTGCTCAAGCCGCTGGCCAGGCAGCTGGGCGAAGATTCCAAACGTGACCGTTTTACGCTCTCTACCATGTCACTACGGACGGTTCTGGATGGCATTCATTCCCGTATGGATGAGCAGCGTGAGATCACCCGTTACTTTATCAACCTTTTGGTTTTTCTGGGGCTTCTCGGCACCTTCTGGGGTTTACTGGGCACCATCAATGCGGTGGGTGCGGTGATTACAAACCTGGACATGGGCCAAGGTGATTTAAGTAAGGTGTTTGCAGACCTCCAAGCCGGGCTGCTAACGCCCTTGCAGGGTATGGGCACAGCCTTCAGCTCATCACTGTTTGGCCTTGGTGGCTCCCTGATACTCGGTTTTCTTGATATTCAGGCCGGCCATGCCCAAAACCGGTTCTATGACGGGTTGGAAGAATGGCTGACCGGCGTTACCAACCTGCTGGACCCGTTCACCAGCAATGAACGCCAGCGATGATTGGGTCCAGACGCCGTAGCCGAAGCACCACCAACGTGTGGCCGGGGTACGTAGACGCCCTCTCGGCGCTGCTGATGCTGGTAATATTCATGTTGCTGATTTACGTGGTAAGCCAGCTTTTTCTGGCGCAGACACTGTCTGACCGCAATTCCGAACTGGCCCGGCTGAACCTGCGGCTAAGCGAACTGTCACAATTATTGGGCCTGGAACAGAACACAACGGCCGCTCTGGAACAGCAAATGCTCATCGTTCAAAACAGCTTTAGCGATAGCCTGGCCGAGAACGAAGACCTAGAGCAACGGCTGGAAGCGTCTCGCGACCAATTAATGCGGCAAACCGCCGATGCCGAAGCCCGAGCTGAAAATCTGGCGGGTATGAACCAAAAGCTGGAAAACAAGGATGAGCTTTCCAACAGCCAGCAGACCATGATCATGAGACTGTCCAATCAGATTGCGTCGCTTCAAAACCAACTGCGACAGATAACCGCTGCACTTAGACTGCAAAAAGAAATGACCGTTGATAAGGAAGACGAGCTGGAAAATGTCAGCCGGCGCCTGAACACACTACTGGCAGAGCGGATCAACCAGTTGGAGCAGTACCAGTCTGAATTTTTCTCACGGTTAAGAGACCTTCTGGCTGCCAATAAAAACATCCGCATAGTCGGCGATCGATTCCTGCTGCCATCCGAATTGCTGTTCGCTTCCGGTTCGGCTCTTCTCGGCGCGGAAGGCAAACGCGAACTCGACAAGCTTGCCGGAGTTCTTCTGGATGTGGTTGAAACCATTCCCGCAGATCTTGAGTGGATTCTGCGCATTGATGGCCATACCGATCGAATTCCCATCAACACACCGCAATTCCCTTCCAACTGGGAGCTCTCAACCGCTCGCGCGGTCGCGGTAGTGCGCTACCTGGCCGATCAGAGCGTGCCGCAAAACCGCATGGTTGCGGCGGGTTTTGGTGAGTTTTTCCCGGTTGCTGACGGAACAACACCAGCAGCCTTACAAGAAAACCGCCGCATCGAAATAAAGCTGACCGATCGTTAATTCGCTAACACCAGCTGAGCTGATCATGTGTATAACAAAATAGGCCTATTTATTTGTCCTTTTGCTGAACACGAGCAAGGTTTTGACTTAATATCAGATGGCAGGCGTAGCCGATAACCACGCCCCAAAAAGCAGAAGACAGGCCATATAAAGACATACCCGATGCCGTTACGATAAATGTAATCAGCGAAGCCTCGCGATCGCCGGCATTTTCCATAGCCGTGAACAAGTTTCCGGCGATCGCGCCGAGCAGCGCCAGGCCCGCAAGCACCGCAACAAATGCGGAAGGCAAGGAGGTGAAAAGGCTGACGATAGTGCCGGCGAACAGACCACCGACCAGATAAAAAAACCGTTAAAAACACCGGCGACATACCGCCGTGACGGGTCTGAGTGAACGTCTTTTCCGGTACAGATAGCCGCTGTAATGGCCGCCACCACAATGGTGATACCACCAAAAAAGGCCATCGGTAGCGATGCTAGGCTGGTAACGGTGATAACCGGCTTCGCTTTTATGGAATAGCCCGCACCCTGAATAATTGCCATGCCTGGCAAAAACTGTCCACTCAGGCTGACGAGTACCAGCGGAATCGCAAGGCTGAGCGTAGATGCAATCGTCCATTCGGGCTGAATGTATTGCGGCAACGCCATACCCCAGCGTACGCCCGACAGTGATGCACCTTCCAAAACCACAGCTAGAATGACGCCAACCACTAACAGCAAAACCAATGTATATTTTGGAACAAAGCGGCGAAATACAACATAAAATAACAACATTCCAACGGCCAAGGCCGGCGTAGACTCAATAGCCGTAAAAGCGCCTACGCCGAATTGGAAAATAATGCCCGCCATCATGCCAGCCGCGATGCCCTTCGGAATAATTCGTACAAACGCATCAAAAGTGCCAGAAACACCAATAATAAAGATGATAATAGCTGCTGTAATATAAGCACCAACAGCTTCATTCAGTGACAGCTCGGGAAACAGCGACACAAGCAGAGCGGTTCCGGGCGCAGACCACGCTGTAATCACCGGCACTTTTAGCCACAAGGACAAAACAATTCCTGACACGGCCGCCCCTACCGAAATAGCCCACACCCAAGACGTCATCATGTCTGGCGAAATACCGGAGCTTTCACCAGCCTGGAAAAAGATAGCCAGTGGCCCTGAATAGGACACAAGTACAGCGAGGAAGCCCGCAACCACAGCTGGCATAGAGATATCTTTTAGAAATTTGGACATAGGCTTGAATCCATTGTTAATTGTTGTAGATTCGGTTCACAAAAAAAGGCCCTCGCACAGAAGTGGGGGCCAAAAAAGGCATGACTAAATGTCCAACCCGGGAAGTATAGGTGCTTTAATCAGCTCATCACTAAGGGCGATAATATCTACATCAACCTAGGTCGCCGCCCGCTATTGGAAGTATTGTTCCAGTGATGTAACTGGCGGCATCCGATGCTAGAAACAGAATAGGATCTGCCTGTTCATCCAGCGTACCGTAGCGTTTCATTAAACTGGTCGCCTTTGTCTGGTCAATCAGAGTCTGATACCAGGCTTTGTCTTGCTCACTTTGCTCATCATTGTTCCGCGGGGTCAGGCGTGGAGGCGCTTCAGTGCCGCCCGGTGCTGCGGCATTGACGCGAATGTTGTGCTCCGCGTACTCAAACGCCATATTCACGGTCATGGCATTCACTCCGCCTTTAGCCGCTCCATAAGGAACGCGCATAAGCCCGCGGGTCGCCACCGATGATACATTTACAATCACCCCGCCCTTCTGCTCCAGCATATAAGGCAGAACAGCACGGCAACACCACAGCGTAGTGAATAGTGAGCGTTGAATTTCTTTTTCAATCTGCTCAGGAGTGTATTGGTCAAAAGGCTGAGCCCAAATTGTACCACCCACATTGTTGATCAGAATGTCAATGCGACCGAAGTGTTCTTGGGCCTCTGCCATAATTTTTTCGGCGCCGACCCAAGTCTCTAGGTTGGTCTGGATGGAAACTGCACTCGCGCCTTGCTCACGCAATTCAGCGGCAACGTCATGCACGTAATCCGCAATATCTACCAATAGCAAGCTGGCGCCTTCGGCGGCTGCCCGCTCGGCAACACGTTTGCCAATGCCTTGGGCCGAACCGGTAACCACAATCACCTTATTTGTGAAGCGGGCATTCATGCCACTTTCTCTACAGGTCCAGGCGCGCTCGCTGTGAATTTTTCGTAGTGGAAAGAGTTCGGCTTGATACCTTTTTCACGGAAAAATCCGAGCACCGAATCGACCATCGGAGGTGGCCCACAAAGGTAGACATCGACATCACCTTCGTTGAGCGACGTATCATCTATGTGGTGGGTTACGTAACCCTTACGCGGATGATCACTTTCTGCTCCGGACACACAGGTCACATAGCTAAAGCCTTTCAGCTCTTGAACAAATTGATCCAGTGCACTCAAGTACACCAGGTCATCATCATTACTGACGCCGTAAATCAGATGTGTCGGTGTTTTACTTCCTTTGGCCTTCATATATTCAAGTTTGGCCAGGAAAGGCGCTAAGCCGGTGCCGCCCGCAAGCATAAGCACCGGACGTTCGATAGGACGCAGGTAAAAACTGCCCATGGGGCCAGTCAAAGCGACCTTGTCACCAGTGCGCGCTTTGCCAACCAGCCAAGAACTCATCAGACCACCCGGAATGTTTCGAATCAGAAAGCTAAGATCTCGGCTACCAGGATTTGAACTAAAAGAATACGCGCGGGTTTCTTCCGTGCCCGGAATTTTTATGTTGACGTATTGGCCGGGCAAGAATGCCAGATCCTCATCCGCGGTAATCTTCAATTCAATCGACGTCGGCGAAATCAGGTTCACCTCGGCTACGGTGCCCGCAACCTGAGCATTACCGGTTTTGCACATGCTCGAAGCAACGGGCACTTCTACCACGCAGTCGCTGGAGGGTATCATCTGGCAGGTCAGCACCATGCCCTGTTCGGCCTCGCTCCCAGACAGCGCTTCATCAAGGTACTCTTCACCCATGTCAAACTTCCCCTGATGGCAAGCACCTTTACAGGTGCCACATACGCCATCAGAACAGTCCATCGGTAGGTTTATCTGAGCGCGGTAAGCCGCGTCCAAGACAGTTTCGCCTTCGTTGCAGGACACAAACCGTGTCACGCCATCTTCGAAGTTAAGTGCGATGTTGTAACTCATTGTGATGCGTTCCCCATCCACTACAGGTGATATACGTCGAGCACCTGATTGATGCAGTCGTTGTTCAAAACAATCCGTTTCTCGCGGATTAGCGGTTGCTCGCCGGTGACGTCCAAGGTGTAAAAAGACGTTCCAAAAAATTCCGCTGACTTTTTATAACGGTAAGCTTTCGTCAGCCAGTTAAACCGTAGCGTCACTTTATTATCGTCCTGAGACAGCACTTCCAGATTGCTGATAAAATGAGTAGTGCGCGGCTCTGGCATGGAGCTTGCTCCAGAGCGCTCGGTCTCGATCCGGTAAATCCGGTCTTCCAGACCTTCTTTGTTGGGATAGTAGATCAGCGAGATCTCGCTCTGTGGATCTTCCGTGAGCTCGTCATTGTCGTCCCACGCGGGCATCCAATAAGTCGCGTCTTCGTGATAGCACGCCAACCAATTGCTCCAATCGCGATCGTCCAGAAAACGCGTCTCGCGGATGATAAATTGTTCGATATCGTGGTGGCTCAGGCTCATACCGACGTTTCCTCTGACATAACCGGAATGAAACGAGCGCTTTCGGCTTCAATAGCGCGAAGCATTTCAACCTGCCAATGTTTGTAATGATTCACATACAAGCCTTCATCGTCAGGCCTTGCGCCGCTCATCGTGGGCTTCAAGTTAATCTTATTTGCGTTGTCGTCTGGGCCGTCAATCCAGTGCGCTGCACCGCGGCTTAAATCGTTCCAACGCATATCTGTGGCTTCATAACCGTTCTGGCAGGCGCGGAACTCTTCTAGATCATCTGGGGTACCCATACCCGTTACGTTGAAGAAGTCTTCATACTGGCGAATACGTTTAGCGCGCAGATCGGCCGCTTCGTTTTTTGGCCCGAAGGCATATATGGTCACTTCAGTCTTATTAACGTCGATAGGCCTAGTCACGCGAATTTGCGTCGAAAACTGATCCATCAGATAGACGTTCGGATACAGGCACAGGTTTTTCGTTGTTCGCACAATAGAGTCTGCGCGGTCTTTGCCGTAAGTTTTTTCCAGTCGTTCTAACTGACCAAAGATCGGTCGAACTTCCGGGTTCAGCAAGCGAGTCCACAGCATCATGTGACCTTGCTCGAAAGAATAGAATCCACCATCAGCTGACCAACTTTTGGCGTCAACTGCTTCCGTACCGCCCTTATCGTAGTTTCGCTGCCCCATGGTAGACAGGTAGTTCCAGTGCACCGTACCAACGTGATAACCGTCGGCACCGTTTTCTGCCGTCATCTTCCAGTTACCTTCATAAGTATAGGTTGAGCTGCCACGCAGGATTTCGAGGCCGTCTTCAGACTGGTCTACAATATTATCGATAATCTTGGTGGTTTCACCCAGATGCTCTTCAAGAGGAAGTACGTCTGCACTCAAGCTGCCAAACAGGAAACCACGATAGTTGCCGAACTTGGCCATCTGCTTCAAATCGTGCGAACCGTCGGTATTAAACTGTTCCGGGTATCCGCCTTTTTTCTGATCTTTGGCTTTTAACAGTTCGCCGTCGTTACGGAATGTCCAACCATGGAATGGGCAGGTAAAGGACGCCTTGTTACCACGCTTTTTGCGGCACAGCACGGCACCACGATGCGAACAGGTGTTCAGGATTGCCTTGAGCTCATTGTCTTTGGTACGGGTGATCACCACTGGCTGGCGGCCCACAGTTACCGTGTAGTAATCACCCGGCTCTGAAATCTGACTTTCATGAGCCAGATACACCCAGTTGCCTTCATAGATGTACTTCATCTCAAGATCAAACAGTTCGCGGTCGGTAAAAATGCCGCGATCGCACTGATAACGGCCGGCAGCCGGATCTGCAACAACAGCATTGCGAACCTTGTCGGCGAGTTTCTCAAATTTATTATTCATATCATTAGGCTCCAATTGACCTTGAATAAAACTCAGACTGCAGCTGATTCAAGGGCGCGCAAACGTGCGTGGCGCGCCTGAAGTTCAGGCTTGTCTGTAGCGACCAGAGTCACATTAAATTCAACTTCGGTGACCGGCCCGCTAACACCGTGCTGACATGCGGTTTCTGACTGCTCGACCTGATTGGCCGTGACCACCAGCTCTTCGCGGGTTGCAAAGGCGAAATCGTCGTAGGTGTACTTGTCGCCGGCAATGTTGATTTGCGTGGTCAGGTGCTTATAACCCGGTTTAGACACAAAATAGTGAATGTGTGCCGGCCGCTGGCCGTGACGGCCAAGATGATTCAGCAGCTTCTGAGTGGAGCCTTCCGGTGGGCAACCGTAACCCGAAGGCATAATGCTTTGCGCTGCGTAACGGCCTTCCGCATCGGTGGTAATGCGGCGACGCAGGTTGTACTCACTTTGCGACTGATCAAAATAGGAATAGGCGCCTTTGGTGTCTGCGTGCCAGATATCGACAACAGCTTGGGCCAGCGGCACACCGTTTTCGTCGGTAACTTGCCCCTTAATCAGAACAATCTCGGCCTCTGTGTCGGAACCATCGTCCATACGGGAAAAGCTGTCGCTGACCGGGGCGCCTGCAACGTACAGAGGTCCTTCAATCGTACGTGGAGTGCCTCCGGCCAGGCCGGCCTGTTCGTCTTCAGCGTCTTGGCGAATGTCGAGATAACGGTCCATCCCCAAGCCTGGCGCCAGCAAGGCAGCTTCACCGTTGGCACCCAACTCACCCACGTAGTAAACCGCGCTCCAGAATTCTTCCGGTGTGACGTCAAAGTCCTCAACGATCTGGAAAATATCGTGCATAACGCGGTGAACGATTTTTTTCGTACGTTCGTTGCCACCGTTCATGTCGAAGCCGGCAACTTTGCCCAACAGCGCTTTAACTTCATCGGATTGCATAATTTTGACGGTCATTGTGATTTCCTCATTCTTTTGTTTTTGTTGCTCAAAGCTTTTTTTCAATACGCAACATGTTGTGGTTTGCCCAAACAATAAAGCTTGGCGCCGATAACGAATGCACCCAATCAGCTGTCGTCGTCACGAACTGAAGACGGATGGCGGCACAAAGGGGCAACGGCTATGTCCATGTAAGGAAATAGCGGAAGATTGCTGATCAGATCCTGCAACTCGGTGTTGTCCGCAACGTCAAAAATACTCACATTTGCGTAACTACCGGCCACCCGCCACAAATGACGCCACTTGCCATTCTCTTGCAGACGCTGGGCATACGCCTTTTCACGGAATTTGATGTCGGCCGCGATATCAGCCGGCATATCGGTCGGCAAGTTCACTTTCATTTCGACTTTAAACAACATGTCAGATTCTCCACTTCGTCGTCTTGCGGTGTGATTATTTACGTCTGTAATGTGTCAGTTTGTCTTCGTCGATTTCGACACCCAGGCCCGGACCTGACGGCAAATCGACACCGTTGTCATGAAAGTTCAGTGGCGTGACGACGATGTCGTCTCTCATCAACAGCGGACCAAACATTTCAGTTCCCCAATGCAGGGTTTCCAGGGTCGACCAGGCGTGCAATGACGCAGCGCTACCAATCGTTCCTTCCAGCAATGTGCCGCCGTAAAGGCCGATGCCAGAAGCCTGCGCAACCATTGCCTGCTCTAACGCACGCGCTGGACCGCCCGCTTTTGCGATTTTCATGGCTACCGCACCTGAGAACCCTGCGGCTGCAAGTGCGAACATGTCTTTAGCATCGGCAACAGATTCATCTGCCAAAATCGGGATGTGAAATTTCTTGGACAGCCGCACCAGCGCAGCAAAATCTTTCATTGGGGTAGGCTGTTCAACCAAATCTATGCCCGCAGCTTGTAATTCAGCCATTCCCTTAACGGCTGTTGCTTCATCCCACGCTTGGTTTACATCCACACGAACACTGGCACGGTCACCAACGGCTTCTTTAATGGCGGCCACATGGCGGACGTCGTCCATCAAAGCGCGGGAACCAATTTTCAACTTGAAATCGCGGTGGCGATTTTGGGCCAGAATGCTGTGCGCCTCCTCTATATCTTTTTCGGTATCGCCACTGGCCAAAGTCCACAGAACCGGAATATGCTGATGCAGGGCACCACCCAACAAATCACAAAGCGGGCGGCTCAGTCGCTTGCCTTGCATGTCTAGCAGCGCAGTTTCAATGGCCGACTTGGCAAGGTTGTTTCCGCGAACGGCGCAATTCAGCCTTACCCTTAAGGTATTGATTGCATCCGCCGGCTGATCAATCAGAAGTGGCTTGAAATAGGTGTCGATGGTAAGTTTCACACTTTCTGGGCTTTCAGGCCCGTAAGCAAGACCGCCAATCGTCGTGGCTTCACCCAATCCCTCAAGGCCAGCGCTATCCTTGATTCGCACAATTACCATGGTTTGAACACCCATAGTTGTCATAGATAGCTTGTGCGGCCTAATGGTCGGGATATCGACCAAAATGGCCTCGATGGACTGAATGGCTGCGGACATGTGCTCTCCGAATCGCAAGTGAAAGAACCTTTGATCACTAACGTACGCAGTTTTACGAACATCAACCAATATTGATTAAGTAACAACCGATACCCTGGGGGTATGAGTGGAACTTAGACACTTGCGCTATTTTGTGGCCGTTGCAGAAGGCTTGAATTTCACTCGGGCGGCGGAAAAGCTTTTTATCGCCCAGCCACCACTAACCCGGGCGATCAAACAGCTGGAACAGGAGATAGGTGCGGAATTGTTCATTCGCAAGCCTCGCGGCCTTGAGTTAACCACCGGCGGTGTCTACTTTTTGGAGCAGGCGCGACAAATTTTGGATAAAGCAAATGCCGCGGTGAACGACACTAGGCGAATTGCCGAAAATCGAAAAACCGTATTCGCAATCGGATTTGTACCCTCTGTATTTTATGGGCAGCTACCGCTAATGGTGAGGCGCCTGCGTCGTAACAAGAATCTCGAAATTATCCTGCATGAAATGAAAACACAGGAACAAGTCGACGCGCTCAAAGCCGGCAAGATCGATATCGGCTTCGGTCGAGTACGCATTGAAGACCCGGATGTAGAGCAAGAACTGCTCTTTGATGAACCACTGATCGCCGCCGTACCTGCAGGTAGCCCGATCACACGGCACCCGCCGTCTATGACAGAGCTATCGGAATGGCCGATGATTGCCTTCCCCTCCAGTGTCGGCCCAAACTTTACGGAACTAACTCAAGGGCTGTTTCACAGACGCGGCTTGCGCATCAATGTGATACAGCGAGTTAATGACTTGCAAACAGCTCTGTCATTGGTGGCCTCAGATATGGGATTTACTCTGGTGCCGGAACAGGTTAAGCGACTGCAGCGAGAAGGCGTCGTCTACATGTCCCTTGAAGACGACAACATCAATGTCCCGGTGATTGCTTCTCGTCGGCAAGGTGAGAATCCAAACTCGGTCATGCGGCTAGCCAATACGATTTTAGCAGAACTAGTAGAAAATCGGCTTGCCGGACGCTATCCGTAGTTAAAGTGCCTGCCATTTCAGTGCGCCATTTTGCTCACAGCAGCGGCTGCTTCCTGTAACCGGGGAAGATACACATCCGCAAGCCTTGCCATATCTACCCGAGCTGCGTTGGTACTGATATTAATAGCCCCGAGTAATTCGCCACTTCTCGCAAAAACCGGCACCGCAACGGAACGGAGCCCTGAATCCAGCTCCTGATCTACTATGGCATAACCATTTTTGCGAACTCTGTCAATTTCCTGTTTTAGAGCAGCAGGGTTCGTTATTGAGAATGCCGTAAACGCTTCTAGTTTTACGCGCTCGAAGAAAGCTCCCACATCAGCTTCCGACAATTGTGCCAACAGTACACGCCCCATGGAGGTGTAGACCGCCGGCAAGCGAGTACCGACGGAAAGTGTAATGGCCATCAACCGGTGCCGTGCCGACGAACGAACGACATAGACCACATCGTCAGCGTCCAACACCGCCAGCGATGAGGACTCGCCAAGCTCTTCGGTTATGTCTTCAAGTTGCTGCTGAATAACAACTCGATACTGATTCGATGCCTGGTAGGCGTAGCCAAGTTCCAGCACCCGGGGCGTCAGCTCAAACTGCCTGCCGTTTCGCTTTACAAACCCTAGAGCATGAAGAGTCAGCAGTAAACGTCGCGCCTTGGCTCGGTCCATCCCGGTTCGGGTTGCCACTTCGCTGAGGGTCATACGGCAGCGCTCAGCATCGAAAGCCTGTAAAACCGCCAGCCCGGAGGCGAGCGCGCCAACATAGTCTCTGTCACCGGACTTGAGAACCTGATCGTTCATTTCTTCTACCTCATAGCTCAAAAGACAAACTTGCCGCATATCTTAGCAGCTAGTTCGGTGGCCGAACATCCGTGCGCTTTTCCATCTGGTGAAAATTTATACTTGACGGCGGCAAAATCTTCAAGCAATCATGTTCACATATAAAACATATATTCGCATAACGAACTTATAGAAACCACATTGGAGATAGTGTCATGGCTGAATTTCTCTCCCTTCAGGAGGCCGTGAGTCGCCACATAAGCAACGGCGATACGGTCTGTTTGGAGGGTTTCACACACCTGATCCCATTCGCAGCAGGCCACGAGGTCATCCGCCAAGGCAAACGTGACCTTACGCTAATTCGTATGACACCAGATTTGGTTTATGACCAGATGATAGGCGCCGGCTGCGCCAAAAAACTTATTTTTTCCTGGGGCGGCAACCCCGGTGTTGGCTCGCTCCACCGTCTTCGAGACGCGGTAGAAAAGAGCTGGCCGAACAAACTGGAAATTCTGGAACACAGTCATGCCGCCATGGCCTGCGCTTATGAAGCCGGTGCCGCCGGACTCCCGCTGGCCGTTATGCGAGGCTACATTGGCAGTGACTTACCGAAGGTGAACGATCAGATCAAATTCATCGAATGTCCGTTCACTGGTGAGCGCCTGGCCGCCGTGCCCGCCATTCGTCCGGATGTGGGGGTGATTCACGCCCAGCGTGCCGACCATAAGGGCAACGTGTTGGTCGAGGGAATTATCGGTATCCAGAAGGAAGTGGTTTTAGCCGCCAAACGCAGCATCGTGACCGTTGAAGAAATTGTGGATGATCTAGGCGCCGGAGTGAATGCCTGCGTTATTCCATCGTGGGCTATCACAGCCATTGTGGAGGCACCGGGAGGCGCCAGCCCTTCCTACGCGCTGGGATATTATGACCGCGACAACGCTTTCTACAAGGAGTGGGACACCATTGCACGTGATCGTGACACCTTTACTGCCTGGCTAAACGACAATGTGTTTGAAAAAGGAGTTGCGTGATGAGTCTTGAATTTACCTCTTCGGAGATGATGAGCGTCACTGCCGCTCGTGCTCTAAATAACAGCATGACCTGTTTTGTCGGCATCGGAGTACCCAGTGAAGCCTCCAACCTGGCAAGGCTGACGCACGCGCCGGATGTTACTTTAATCTACGAATCCGGCACGTTACAAACCAAACCCGATGTGCTACCCCTATCGATCGGTGACGGCGAGCTGTGTGAGTCTGCGCTTACAACGGTATCGGTGCCTGAAATGTTCCGCTACTGGCTACAGGGCGGACACATCAGCGTTGGCTTTCTGGGCACCGCCCAAATCGACCGCTATGCCAACCTCAACACGACCCTGATCGGCGACTATCGCGAACCCAAGGTTCGATTGCCCGGCGGCGGCGGCGCACCAGAAATTGCAACAAATGCACAAGAAGTGTTCGTTACGGTAAAACACTCCAAACGCACGTTTGTCAAAGACGTCGACTTCGTAACAACCGTTGGCTTTGGCCGTGACGGAAAAGCCCGGGATAACGTGCCTAACATCGGCCAAGGCCCAACCGTTGTCATTACCGATCTGTGCATTCTTAAACCAGACCCGGAAACCAAAGAGCTGGTGGTTACCTCCCTCCATCCATCAGTTACCCGAAAAGATGTTATTGATGCTACGGGCTGGAACGTCCGCTTCGCAGACGACGTCAAAACAACACCGGAACCAACAGCCAGAGAGCTAAAAGTCTTACGTGACCTCAAAGCTCGCACCCATGCCCATCATGCCGGCCAGCAATGAGAAAACAACATGACTGACGTATTCCTGTGCCATCCGCGCCGCTCCGCCATCGGCCGCTTCGGTGGAACACTTGCCAGTGTTCGGCCAGATAATCTGGCCGCTGATATTTTTAAGGCCATCCTCAACCAGGCTCCTGACCTGGACCCAGCTGCCATCGACGAAGTGATCATGGGGTGTGCCAACCAAGCCGGTGAAGACAACCGCAATGTGGCAAGAATGTCCGCCTTGCTCGCTGGCTTACCCACATCTGTTCCCGGCACTACAATGAATCGGCTCTGCGGCTCGGGTATGGATGCCGTAGGCACCGCTTTTCGCGCTATCCGCGCCGATGAAATGGAACTTGTGCTGGCGGGCGGAGTGGAGTCTATGTCGCGCGCGCCCTACGTAATGGGCAAAGCCGACTCTGCGTTTTCGCGGAACCAACGCATTGAAGATACAACCATTGGCTGGCGCTTTGTTAACCCGCTGATGCAGAACCAGTACGGCACCGACGCAATGCCCGAAACAGCCGAAAATGTGGCAGAGCAGTTCAATGTGACACGCGAAGAACAAGATTTATTCGCTCTGCGCTCGCAGCAAAAAGCGGCTACTGCACAAGAACGAGGTATCTTCGCCGAAGAAATCGTTGCCATTAGCATTCCGCGTGGCAAGCAAGAAGCGCTGGTGTTCGACACCGACGAGCACCTTCGCAGCACCACCCTGAAAAAACTGGCCGCCCTGCCTACACCGTTTCGTGAAGGTGGCAGCGTCACCGCTGGCAATGCCTCCGGTGTGAACGACGGCGCCGCCGCTATGCTGGTCGCTAGCGAGCGCGCAGTTAAGGCCCATGGGCTGAAGCCAATGGCTCGCATCCTGGGCATGGCCACGGCCGGCGTGGAGCCATGCGTGATGGGCATTGGCCCGGTGCCCGCCGTTCGCAAACTGCTGGCGAAGCACGGCATCAGCATCAATGACATCGACGTGATCGAACTGAACGAAGCCTTTGCCGCCCAAGGCCTCGCGGTGCTGCGTGAACTGGGCGTCGCCGATGACGATCCACGGGTGAACCCGAACGGCGGGGCCATTGCCCTAGGACACCCTCTTGGCATGTCCGGCGCCCGGTTATTACTGACAGCGGCCCATCAGCTCCAACGCACCAATGGCCGTTACGCCATCTGCACCATGTGTGTAGGTGTCGGCCAGGGTATTGCTA
The DNA here is from genome assembly GCF_001043175.1 of Marinobacter psychrophilus. NCBI lineage: Bacteria > Pseudomonadati > Pseudomonadota > Gammaproteobacteria > Pseudomonadales > Marinobacteraceae > Marinobacter > Marinobacter psychrophilus. The sequence goes on along the minus strand of NZ_CP011494.1, from coordinate 280,820 downwards.
CACTCATCGAACGGGCCTAAAACAGACTAAAGTAAGGAGAGCACATGGCATTTCTCAAACACAACGGCCGCACGATCTGTTATCGTTTGTTAGGTGATAGCGCGAAACCGATGCTGCTCATGGCGCACCCCCTGGGTATGACCCAGGGGGTATGGGACGACATGCTGTCAACATTGCTAGGCAAATTCCGGGTACTGACCTGGGACCTGCCGGGACACGGTGCGAGCAGTGCCTGGCCGGAAGATTCCAGCCAAATCACCCCGGAAGACCTGGCACAGGAAGCACTGGCGCTGACCGCAGTTGCTGGCGCTGAGAGCTTCCACTTTATCGGCACATCTATTGGCGGCGTGATTGGCCAGCAGCTCGTCAGCCAGCATTCAGACCGGTTGATCTCCACCACGCTAACTAACACCGGTGCCGTGATCGGCACGCCTGAGGCCTGGAGCAGCCGCTCGGCGAGTGTTATGAAATTCGGCCTTAATACTATGGCGGTAGACATCGTGCCACGCTGGTTTGGCCCTGCCGCCTGTGATCAGCAGCCAGCTTTGGTAGAAGGCTGGCGCGTAGTTATGGGGCGCGGCGATAAACGGAGCTATGCGTTGCTATGCGAAATGTTGGGCCAGTGTGATTTCAGAGAAAAATTGCAAAACCATCGCGCCCCCTTGGTACTGGTGGGCGGAACCGACGATGTCGCGACACCGCCAGAGGCACTGCAAGCTCTAGCCCAATTCAGCGGCGCCGCCGCGCCAGTCATCCTGGCGCGGGTTGGTCACGTGCCCTCCGTGGAATGTCCGGAAAAGCTTAATCAAATTCTGTTTGAAAACTTGGCCTGACCGCCAGCCCTGAAGTCAGATCTCATCGTCCGAGGTCTGGCTTCCGCCTTTTAATCTCCCTTTTCAGAATAAGGACAAATCTCTGCACTCCGCGGACAGGATTTTCGTGCAAAAAGCTTTAGCATTCCTCCACGATGCGAATTCTTGCCCAGCGGAAACAAAATCATGACCAATACCGTCGTCCTCGAACCGGAAATCTCTAACCCCAGGCCTTCCAAGTCTCTGGTCTGCGGAGTACTTATTCTAGCAATTGCCAGCTCCGCTGCGCTGCTGGTCATAGCTGACGATTCGATCCAGGTCATTCTCGCAGCCCTGACCCTCGGTCTGGCCGCCACCGCGCTGACACTCTGCGCCAAACTGAAGCCAGTGACGGTTACCATCCGAGAACAAGCGCCTGCCCCGGAACCGATACCCGAACCTATACAAGAGCCAGAGATACAAGCTTCGCCCACAACTTTGGAATCACCAGATCCCATGCTGGTCAGCCACCTGAATGACCTGCGCAGCAACGTAGAGGTCATACTTGAGGAAATGGACGAGGCCGGAAAACTCGCGAAAGCGTCTGGCACCAAGGTAGCCCAAAGCGCGAACTGCATTTCCGAATCCGAGGCCTCTATCCGAGAACTCGTCAACTTCATGAGTCGCATTGATGAGGTCTTCACCCAGCTTGGCAAGCAGTCCGGAGAGATTGGAAGCATCGTGGGTAACATTCAAGACATTGCAAAACAGACCAACCTGTTGGCTTTGAATGCCTCCATTGAGGCCGCTCGCGCAGGGGAACACGGTCGTGGTTTTGCCGTGGTCGCCGACGAAGTGCGCAATCTGGCGGTGCGCGCTAACGAATCTAGCGAGAGTATTCGCGCCATCGCTAACAGCCTCAATACAACCTCGGTCGAGGCTGGCAACGGCATGGATAGAATCCGGGAGTCGTGCAACCAGTGCCTAAGCCAGTCGGGCGAAGCGCTGCAGGCAATGAAGGATATTCAGGCCGGAGCGGTGGCTCGCATGGGAGTGGTGCAGGGAATTACTGACCGGTTGCAGGTTCAGCGCAACCTCACCCGTCAACTTTACACGGACCTCAGCGCAGTAGACTAACATGCCGTGCCAATATCGAGGAATTCACCACCAGTCAATGGATAAGCGTGATGGAAGAAGGAATACAGTACCCGTTCTGATTACAGACCTGATACCGGATCAATCCTTGTTAAAGGTCTGTCTCAGAGCTAAAGATCTACAATTGCGCGAAGAGCTTCTCCGGCTTTTCGCATTTTTTATTGGCCAACTGCCCAAAATTCAACGTGCCAATGATGCCCTGCAAGCACCGGACACCGCTGTGCAGAAAACGGATATTTCTACATCGCTTTCACGCCTCTAATCATGATACCCACAACAATAATCTGAGGTGCACAGATGAACAGAACCAAAACCCTAGCCCGCGCTATACTGGCGACAACTCTTTGCGCAGGGCTTTCGACCTCTGCCCTTGCTGCTGCTGGAGATCCGATAAAAATTGGCCTTATGCTCCCCTTTAGCGGTATCTATGCACAGCTCGGCGAAGCTGGCCGCGACGGTCTGAAACTGGCACTGAAGGAAAAAGCCTCAGAATTGCACGGTTCACCTATAGAATTTGTTGAACTGGATACCGAAGCCAAGCCGTCGCGAGCGCCTGAACTGGCGTCTTCTTTGTTGAATCAACATGAGGCGGATTTTGTAATTGGCCCTGTTCACTCGGGCGTGGCCATGGGCATGATCAAAATGCTGCGAGGCAAAGACACCATCATGATCATCCCAAACGCCGGCTCAGCAGCCGCAACCGGCCCACTGTGCTCACCAAATATTTTCCGCACGTCCTTTTCTTCTTGGCAGCCATCTTACCCGATGGGCAAAATCGCCCTAGAAAAAGGCTACAAGAAAGTTTACGCCATTAGCTGGAACTATGGCATGGGCCAAGAGAGCCTGGATGCGTTTGAAGAGTCCTTTACCGCCGGTGGTGGTGAGATAGTCAAAAAGGTCTTATTGCCCTTCCCGTCGACGAACTTCCAACCTAACGTTAGCGACATTGCAGACCAGAATCCTGATGCAGTATTCACCTTCTTTGCCGGTGGTGGCGCCATCAAGTTCGTGAAGGACTTTGATGCCATGGGGCTGCGCGGAAAAATCCCGCTGATGGGCTCCGGCTTCCTCACCGAGGGAACCTTGACAGCCCAAGGCGACGCAGCGGAAGGCGTTATGACGGGTCTTCACTACGCCGAGCAACTTGATATTCCCAAAAACCACGAGTTTCGCGAGGCCTTCAACACGGAATACGGGCACTACCCCGACATCTATGCCGTTCAAGGCTACGACGCGGGACAAGCGATCACCAACACCGTCAATCTTTTGAAGGGTGACATCTCTGACAAACAGGCCGTCATCAGCACCATGGAGGGCCTTACCATCGATAGCCCCAGAGGCGCATTCACGTTCTCAAAAGCCCACAACCCGATTCAGAACATTTACCTGCGCGAAGTGAAAGATGGCGTAAACGTGGTTCAAAGCATTGCCGCCGAAGCACTGGAAGACCCGGCGCGCGGCTGCAAACTCTGACCCCGGACTTTGTTATTGCTCCCCGGCTTGCGCCGGGGAGGTTATCGAAACTGACTTCCAGCCCACGCAAAGTAGCCTCCGAATAATCTTTGGATTTCAATATGTCTGCCGAACTGTTTTTTGTACAACTCGTTAATGGTGTTCAGTACGGGCTTCTCCTTTTTCTGATTGCCTCTGGTCTCACCTTGATCTTCGGCGTCATGGGCATTCTCAATCTTGCTCATGGTTCAATGTATATGGTGGGTGCTTATCTTGTATGGTATTTCGCGGCTGTCACCGGCAGTTTTACCGCTGCAGCTGCTCTTTCCGCCGTGATCGCTCTTGGCTTAGGAATTCTTATAGAAAGGCTCTTGATACAGCGGCTTTACAATCGAAATCACTTGGATCAAGTACTGCTTACGATCGGTATGATTTTTGTATTCAACGCCCTACAAAGCATTCTCTGGGGTAACGACCCTCACGGCGTTAGCGTGCCGGATGCATTAAGCGGTTCTATTCCCTTTACCGACAACTCGAGCTACCCCATCTATCGCATTTTTGCGGCTCTAATCTGCATCGGCATTGCGGCGGCTCTGTATTTTGTCGTCAGCAAAACGCGGCTAGGAATGCTGATACGCGCAGGAGAATCAAACCGCGAGATGGTAGAAGCACTCGGCGTGAATATCAAAAACCTTTACACCATCGTGTTCGCCATCGGCGTTATGCTCGCCGCCATTTCGGGAATTATCGCCGCTCCAATGAGGTCAATTGTGCCGGGCATGGGCGAAAGCGTACTGATTACCTGCTTTGTGGTCGTCGTGATTGGCGGCATGGGCTCTATTAAAGGTGCTTTCGTAGGTGCGCTGCTGGTCGGCGTGATCAGCACCTTCGCTGCAGTGCTCATACCGAGCATGTCCAACATGATTATCTACATCTTTATGATCCTGGTGCTGCTGGTTAAGCCCCAGGGCCTATTTTCCAAGTAGGCGGGAGCCGACCATGATTTTCGAAAAACGCACTGAACGTATTTTCCTGGCAACTTTTTTTGTAATCGCGCTCTGTATCCCGCTTTTTCTGGAGTCCAACTCCTTCTTTGTAGGTAAGGCCACAACTGTTCTGATCCTCGCCATCTTTGTAATGTCGCTGGATTTTCTGGTGGGACGAGTGGGCTTGGTTACGTTGGGCCACGCACTGTTCTACGGACTAGGCGGGTACCTTTTCGTTATTCTCACCCCGGAGTATGAAGCGGTTAACTTTTGGATATACGCCATCTATATCATGTGTGTCAGTGCTTTTGTGGCGCTGGTAGTCGGAGTCGTAGTGCTGCGCACCTCTGGCATTTACTTCATCATGATTACCCTCGCGATATCACAAATGGCCTATTACTTTTTCTTCGATTCCCTGCATTTTGGTGGTGGTGACGGCTTGTTTATTTTCATAAAACCTGACACCAGCATTTTTGGCCTTAGCTTTCTGAACCTAGACAATCCGACACACTTCTATTATTTGGCACTACTCGGCGTGTTGATCACGCTACTGACCATCAAAATTGTTTTGCGCTCACGCTTTGGTCGTATTGTCGAAGCAAGCAGGCTAAATCCGGCACGAACTGAAGCTCTGGGCTACAACATCTTCAGCTTTAAATTAATCAGTTATGTCATAGGCAGCACCTTAGCGGCCTACGCAGGGCTTCTGTTTGCTCTGCAGTACGGCTATGTCAATCCTCAGTTTATGACGTGGGAAATGTCCGGCACAGCTCTGGTGATGTCTATTCTGGGCGGTATAGGAACTATTTATGGTGCCATTCTTGGCACAATCACATACGAAGGCCTGCAGTATTTCTTCGAGCATATGAGCGAAAACTGGATGTTGTTTATGGGTGGTTCCATCATCTTAATGGTTCTGTTATTACGCAAAGGCCTTACCGGCTACCTTGAAAAATTGCTGGAGAAGTGACCATGGCTAACAAAATTATTTTGGAAACCGAATCTCTGAGCAAACACTGGGGCGGCATTAAAGCGTTGAACGACATTTCGCTGCAGTTTCATGACAAGCAACTACACGGCGTGGTGGGTCCCAACGGCGCCGGAAAGAGCACGTTGTTAAATATGCTGTGCGGAGCTTTGAAACCAAGCAGCGGCTGTATTTTTCACAACGGCGAACAAATTGAAGGCATGAAGCCATGGAATTTTGTGCGCCGCGGTATTGGCCGCAGCTTTCAAAAAACTAATATCTACGCCGATATAACGTGCTTGGAAAACTGCGCCATTGCGACCCAACGCCGCTTTACCGGCAGCTTTAACCTATTTGCATCACGTCATTCCAATAAAATGGTCACAGAAGCGGCTGAAAAAGCTCTCCTCCAAGTTGGCCTGAGCAATCGGATTAGCTCCATTGCCGCTGAGATTTCCTACGGCGAGCAGCGGCAACTTGAGTTGGCTATGGTGTTAGCGACTGATCCTTGCATCCTGCTGCTGGACGAACCTATGGCCGGCATGGGGCACGAAGAGTCTTTACGCATTATCGAATTGTTAAACGAACTCAAGAAGTCATACAGCATTGTGCTAGTCGAGCACGATATGGATGCCATTTTCGAACTTTCGGATCAGCTGACTGTGCTTGATAACGGCACGCACTTGATTACTGGCACAGTAGATGAAGTACGCAATGAACCACGAGTAAAAGAGGCTTACCTGGGCAAAGAGGAAGAGGAAACAGCATGAATAATAGCTTGTTGGAAGTTAAAAACCTCAATACTCTTTACGGTCGCAGCCATATCCTCCATGACTTGTCATTTTGCTTGGACAAAGGCAAGTCAATGAGTCTGATGGGCCGTAACGGCATGGGCAAAACCACTACGCTCAAGTCAATTCTCGGCATTGTTTCGCCCCGCAGTGGCCACGTTTATTTCGATGGTGAAGACATCACCAAACTGCCTACCTGGAAGCGAATGCGACGCGATATTGCATACGTGCCAGAAGGTAGAGGCATGTTTCACAACCTGACAGTGAAAGAACATCTGCAAATGGCAGCCCGTCCGAGCAGTAACGGCGACAAAAGCTGGGATTTTGATAGGGTAATGGCCACTTTCCCTCGGCTTCAGGAAAGGCTATCGAACCTAGGTACGGAGCTTTCTGGAGGCGAACAGCAAATGCTGGCCATAGGTCGGGCGCTCGCAACCAACCCGCGATTGATGATCCTTGATGAAGCCACAGAAGGGCTTGCACCACTGATCCGCGAAGACATCTGGAATGTAATCGCCACCATCAGGGAGTCTGGCATTTCGACACTGGTGGTGGACAAGAACATCAGAGCCCTTAGAAAATTGTGTGACCATCATGTTGTAGTTGTTAAGGGTAAAGTGCACTTTTCTGGCAGTTCTGAAGAGCTCGCTCAGAATCTACAGGAAGTTGAAACAGCGCTTAGTGTTTAAACATACAAGAAATGGATAGGAGTGTTCATTTCCTGGATATTTGACGAAGAGTTAATAGCCGATAGTTCAGACGTCAAACAATAAGGAAACAACAAATGAACTATCGTAACTCACTGTTGGCGATGGCGGTTGCATCCACCGTCAGCGTTGCACCTTCCGCTTATGCTATCGAACTTGGCGAATTTAACGACACAACATTCAGCATCGGAGGGTATTTCAAGGCTGAGGCTATCTATGAAAAAGTAGATGACGGTGACTCCCGCATCTTCGGCCGCTCCAATCAAAGCCGTGTTAACCTCAAAACTGTTACAGAAAAACAGGGCCACACAATTGTCGGTTTTGTTGAGAGTGATTTTTATGGCGGCACATATCCCGGTGAAAATAACGACCTTCGTTTGCGCCATGCATTCATCAAGATTGATCAAACAACGGTAGGACAAACTTGGACCGGTCAGTTCTGGGCAGTCGCCTATCATGACTATCTAGACTTTCTGGGCGGCCCTCGAGGCACCCTTGGCGGCTTTAATTTCCGCACAAACCTGATAAGCCATGAAGTTGCAGGTTTTCGCCTGACCGCTCAAGATCCTGTGAATAACGATGCCGACACTCCCGACCTGGCTGTAAACTATAACCTGAATTTCGACGGTGGCCATCGTGTAATTCTGACTGCTTCTGGTCGTGAGCTGGTTAATGGTGATTTTGTCGGTGGCGGTGCTATTGGCTCCAAGTTTATGCTTGGGCCCCACAGTATTAACCTGAATGCTCACTATGGCAGGGGCTTGGGTGCCTTTACTGGTGTCGGCGTCAACAATAGCCTGAGCTCACCCGACACCGAGAACGGCGAAGCTGTTAGCCAAGCAGGTTTCGATATCGGCTTCCGCTATGTGATAAACCCTGAATGGCGAGCAAACGTGGCCTATACGGCGGTGGAAGTGGATGACATCGCCAACACGGATTATGAAGCTCAACGAGTCAACCTGATCCATACCGTTGCACAAGGTCTTGAAGTTGGAGTTGAGTGGCGCAAATACAATCTGGCGTTTGGCCCCCTCCTCCCCAAAGGCCAACAAGTCGAGGTAATGGCAAAATACGCATTCTAGATCAGAAAGTTAGAATCATAAGTTATCGGTTTGAAATAACAGACGCCGACTATCTTTCCGGCGTCTGTTATCATTTTATATCCGAATCAAGCTAGCAACTTTACGACGGCACTATTCATGGCAGAGGAAAGTCCAAAAAGACAAGGAATTAGCTCCCTAGAGATCGGTCTTCGTGTTCTTGACTACATATCTACGGCCGCAAAACCACCTACTTTGAAAGAACTGTCAGGGGCTTTGAATTTGTCCCCAAGCCGTGCCCACAAATATCTAGTGAGTCTTCTACGCGAGGGCTACATTAACCATGTCAATCAAACGCAGTATACGCTGGGGAACTCAAGCCTCACGCTTGGCATCTCAGCACTGCGCCGAATCAACCCAATACAGTTGTCCTACGAAGCTGTTGACCTGTTAAACGAAGAAACTGACAAGACAGTCTCTGTCACCGTTTGGAACGGCAATGGGCCTTTAGTTATCAAGTGGCTCGATTCCAGTCAGCCGATAGCCGTTAACGTGCGCCTGGGAGCTGAGCTTTCAGCTTTAAACTCGGCTTCTGGCCGTATATATCTAGCCCACATGCCACTGGACAGGCGCCAGGAGCTAATTAGTAATTGTTACCGGCAGTCTCGCACACTTCCCAAACACAACAAAAAAGACATACCCCGGGAGAAACTCGGAAGTCATTTAGAAATGGTGCGTGAAAATGGCTACTGCGCATTTTTCAGCGACTATCTGCCCGAAATCAATGTTCTTAGCATGCCAATATTCGATTTGAATGGGAACATTGTTACCGTCATCACGCTGCTTGGCCTTGAACGAGATACAGACATAAGGGAAGGCTTTGAACTGTTCAATCAAGTACGTCTGTGCGTGAACAAGGTCACCCGTCAAATTTGTGGTCAGCCCACTAAGCGCATGGTTTCAGACGGCAATTCACCGAACAACTTGCGGTAATCGGACGAAAAACGACCGAGGTGACTGAAGCCGTAATCTAAAGCTACTTCGGTGACGTTACGGCAATGCCCCTGCAGTAAGTCGTTCCTCAGACTTCTAAGCTTGAGGAGCTTCACATAACTTTTAGGTGTCGTTGAAAACGCTCGGGAAAAACCATTGTAAATAGAACGAACGCTCATATTCGAAACGTGTGCAAGCGCTTCAAGGTCAATATCTTCTTTTATATTTTTTTCAATATAAGCAACAATTCGCTCCATCGAAGGGGGAATTGGTTGAGCATTGTCTGAAGCGCTCCAATCATTGGGAAATACGTTGAGCAGCTTCCTCAATACAATTTCGCGATACGACAAAGAGATAGGCCCAAAACCTGTATCACCAGACTCATCGAACTCTGAAAATACCGCAGCAAGCAAGTTGGTGAGAGATGGACTTAACCTCATATCAACTGGAATCCGACTGAAACGCACCGGCTGTACCCCGGCAGAGGCTCCACTGCTGCAAACCGATTTCATCAAGTCCACAGGGATTTTGATAATAACCTTTTCGCATTCCTGAGTGTATTCCAGATCAATAGCTTCATCTGGATTCACCATCAGCGCCTGCCCAAGACGTACTTTTAAACTCTCGCCCCCTTGACGCCAGCGGCACTCCCCTCGGGTAACCACCTGAAGATGGTAAATGTCATCCAATGCAGGGGTTTTCACTCTGACAGAGTTACCGTAGCTAATTTTTGATAACCCGAGGCCTGCAAATTCGCCGAAACTCAGGCTTGCAGCGCGGTTATCACCACCCAACATGTCCAAGCTGTGGCCTCCAATATGCTGATTCACGAACGCTGAAACTTCTTCAGGATGCACACCGTGAAATATTGTTGACGTAGCAAGCGATTGAGAGAACATGATCGACACCATTGTATTTATTGTTAACGAGTTTACCTTATATGAATGAATAGCTGCGATCAACACTCAAATCTATTGCCTGAACATGCAAAACTGTTTGATCTTGGATACAAAAAAACCCGATTGAGAAACTCAATCGGGTTTTTTTGTGAACTTGCTAGCGGTGTTGGAGCAAAATTACTCGTGCCGTCAGCATCAGATGTTCACCGCGTCAGAAATGAATCACTGTCCGAATGCTCTTGCCCTCATGCATCAGATCAAACGCTTTATTGATGTCTTCCAGCGGCATGTTGTGGGTAATAAATACGTCTAGCGGAATGTCGCCGCTCTCGGCTTTTGCCACGTAACCAGGCAGTTCGGTACGGCCTTTTACACCGCCAAAAGCAGAGCCTTTCCAGACTCGGCCGGTCACCAGCTGGAACGGGCGAGTGCTAATTTCCTGGCCGGCACCAGCCACGCCGATGATGATGGATTCACCCCAGCCCTTGTGGCAACACTCCAGCGCAGCGCGCATTAGCTGTACATTGCCCACGCATTCGAAGGAATAGTCCACACCCCCGTCGGTCATTTCGATGATCACGTCCTGAATTGGCTTGTCGTGATCTTTCGGGTTGACAACATCGGTGGCACCCAACTGCTTCGCGATATCGAACTTTCCCGGGTTAATGTCAACAGCAATAATACGACCGGCTTTGGCCATTTTGGCGCCGATAATAGCCGCCAGGCCAATACCACCCAAACCGAAGATTGCGACCGTGGCCCCTTCTTCTACCTTGGCGGTGTTCAGCACGGCGCCGATACCGGTGGTTACACCGCAGCCCAGTAGGCACACTTTTTCCAACGGTGCTTCTTTAGGAATTTTAGCCAGCGAGATTTCCGGCAGCACGGTGTATTCAGAGAAAGTTGAGCAGCCCATGTAGTGGTAAATAGGCTCGCCTTTGTAGCTGAAGCGCGAGGTGCCGTCTGGCATCACACCTTTACCCTGTGTTGCGCGCACGGCGCCGCAAAGGTTGGTCTTGCCAGAGGTACAAAATTTACACTCACCGCATTCGGCGGTGTAAAGCGGGATCACATGGTCGCCCACTTTCAGGTTTTTCACACCCAGGCCCACAGCTTCAACAATACCGCCACCCTCATGGCCCAAAATGGTCGGAAACAGGCCCTCGGGGTCGGCGCCTGACAGGGTGTAGGCATCAGTATGGCAGACACCGGTGGCCACAATACGCACCAGAACCTCGCCTTCCTGAGGCGGTGCGACATCCACTTCTACAATTTCCAACGGCTGATTGGCAGCGAAGGCCACGGCGGCACGGGATTTAATCACGGGATATCTCCTTGCAGGCAGAGTTAACGTTAAAGAGTTAAAAATAGAGAGTTACGGTTATTCCGGATACCAAGAGTTTGACGTATTCTAGACGATCGGTCTAGTATGGTTGCCATGACGACAAACGACACACGCAATCTTATTATCCAAACCGGCGCTGACCTTATCGGCACGAAGGGCTTTGGTGCAACCGGCATCAATGGCATTCTTACGGTTGCAGGCGTACCTAAAGGGTCGTTCTATCATTATTTTAGCAGCAAAAATGACTTCGGCCTCGCGATCATTGATACCTTCGCCGACGAATATGATGCGAAGCTGGACCGAATTCTCAACGACAGTAGTCGTTCCTGCGTGGATCGCCTGCGCGCCTACTTCGATACCGGCTTTGAGAGCATGACTGACTGCGACTGTACCCGTGGTTGCCTGATGGGTAACTTAGGACAGGAGCTTGCAGGACAAAACGAGACCTTCCGCGTTCGACTGGATAAGGTGTTCACCGGCTGGGAAAAACGCTTTGAACGCTGTATATCCGACGCACAAACTGCAGGTGACATTGACTCCAACATTAACCCTTCAGATGCTGCCAGTGTTTTGCTGTCTGGCTGGGAAGGCGCCCTTCTGAGGTCAAAAGTTGTGAAATCAACGGATCCCATGGAACGGTTTGCACGTGTATTTTTCACTCAATATCTTGGCGTTGGCTGATTTTTTTTCACGCAGTCGCTAGTAGACTGGTCTAATTAATATTAATTAATCTAAAATGAGTATATTTGATGAGCAATCAACAACCGAACGATCCGCTGTTTCAGCCTTTGATTATGGGTGGCCTCACACTGCCCAACAGGGTTCTGATGTCACCGTTAACCCGCTCACGTTCAAGCCAACCAGGCGATGTTCCGAACGACATGAACACCCAATATTACCAGCAACGAGCCAGTGCTGGACTGATCCTGAGTGAAGCCACGCAGATTTCTCCCCAGGGCAAGGGTTACGCCTTCACGCCGGGAATTCATTCTCAGGAACAAATTGATGGCTGGAAAAAGGTAACTGAGGCGGTGCACCTGGCCGGCGGTCGTATCCACATGCAACTGTGGCACGTTGGTCGCATCTCCCGCCCCGAACTGCAACCGGATGGCAAGCTGCCGGTCGCACCTTCCGCGATCAAGCCAGAAGGCGCCAGAACCTTTATCAGTGTCGATTCTGGCATGGTCGATGTACTTGAGCCCCGGGCGCTCGACACTCACGAGATGGCTGGCATTGTCGAGCAGTATCGCCAAGGTGCACTGAACGCGAAAGAAGCGGGATTTGATGGTGTTGAAGTCCATGCCGCCAATGGTTATCTGCTGGATCAATTTATAAAGAGTGGCAGCAACCACCGCACCGACGAATACGGTGGCTCGTTGGAGAATCGCCTGCGTCTGCCGCTGATGGTCATCCAGGCTGTCATCGATGTCTGGGGCAAAGACAAAGTGGGCGTTCGTGTTGGTCCGACCGGCAGCTTCAATGACATGCACGATGAAAATCCGGCCGAGACTTTTAGTACTTTTGCCAAACACCTGAACGACCTGGGGATCGCTTATCTCGAAGTCGTAGAGGACTCGTTCCAGGGCAATCACGCCAACGGCCGCCCGGAAGACATCATCGATGCGATCCGGGCTGTGTACAAAGGTACTTACATCGCCAACGGCGCCTACACAGCCGAAGAAGCCCGCACGCGCATTCGCGAAGGCCGTTGCGATCTGGTGACCTTCGGCCGCCCGTTTATTGCCAACCCGGACCTGCCCGAGCGATTCCGCCAGAATGCACCGCTCAACATCTGGGATGACAGCACCTTCTACGGTGGCGATGAGCACGGCTATATCGATTACCCCACATTGCAAAAGCTCACTATTGAAGCCTAATCAGAATTTTTAATCAAAACAGGAGAATAACTTTGAGTAGCACCAACGATCCGATTAACGGCAAGATTGTCATCATTACAGGCGCTAGCAGCGGTCTGGGCGAATCCACCGCCCGCCACCTGGCCGACCTTGGTGCCAAACTGGTATTGGCAGCCCGCAGGGAAGACCGTTTGAAGTCTTTGGCCGAAGAGCTGGAAGCAAAAGGTGCAGAGGTCTTATGGCAGGTCACCGATGTTACCGATCGCAAACAGGTCGAAAGCCTCGCTGCAGCAGCCAAGAACAAATTTGGCCGCATCGATGTTCTGATCAATAACGCCGGCCTTATGCCCCTGGCGCCACTAGATGCTCTAAAGGTAGACGAGTGGGAACAGATGATAGACGTTAACATCAAGGGCGTTTTGTATGGCATTGCGGCCGTGCTACCGACCATGCGCGAACAACACAGCGGACACGTGATCAATTTATCTTCAGTAGCCGGACACAAAGTGTTTCCGGGCGGTGCAGTTTATTGCGCGACCAAATACGCAGTCAGAGCCCTGTCTGAAGGCTTGCGTATGGAAGCCGGTGACGAAATCCGCAGCACCAACATTTCGCCGGGTGCGATTGCTACCGAGCTGACCAGCACCATCACCGACCCCGATGCAGCCAAAGCAGCGGAGGAGCTTTACAAGGTCGCTATTAACGCTGATTCGGTTGCCCGCGCCATTGTCTTCGCGATTGAGCAACCCCATGATGTAGACATCAACGAAATTATCTTGCGCCCTACGGCTCAAGAACTGTAAACCCGCTTTCGAACGGGTGACATTCCGGGCGCCAACCCTGTTGGCGCCCGACAATACCCCGCCCTATCCAAGCCGATCTGGCTCACATTCAGAAGAGAGCCGCCGGGCTTAAACGAACCTTCATGGAAGCGTTGTGGATAATCCTTTTAACCCATGGAAGCGTAGTGTTATAACCATATTGGGTTTAAGAAGGAGTCTACGTTGCGCACGCTTTACTGGTTTACTAGAGATCTTCGCTTACACGACAACGCCGCCTTGCTGGCAGCGTCCAAGTCGGACATGCTGCTGTGCGTGTACGTCGTGGAACCACGATGGTTCAAGCCCGGGCCGTTACAGTGTAAAACCATGGGCCACCACCGCTGGCGGTTTTTGTGGCAGAGCCTGATCGGGCTGGAACGCAGCCTGCGCGCTTTGGGCCAGCGCCTGCACATCGCCTGGGGCGACCCGGAAACCGTGATTCCTGCGTTGGCCCACGGCCACGCCGTCAGCCGAATTATGCGTTCGCGCCAGCCCGGTACCCGTGAAGCCGTGCAGTGGCAAACTCTTCAGGACAAGCTCCCGAAAATAGCGTTCACGCAATACGAAACCCTAAGCCTGTTTACCGAAAGTTTGCTACCGATGCCCTTACAGGACTTGCCGGCGACTTTTTCCCAGTTTCGCAAACTGATTGAAAAAAAGGGCGACAGAGGACCTGAGCGATTACGCATCCCAACGGTAAAAATGCTGCCGCCGGCGCCCGGTTTACCAGACGATAACCGCGGTGAATGCCCTGCCATCCAGGAACCCACACAGCCGTCACCATTCAGCGGCGGTGAACAGGCTGGCCTGGCACGCTTGCGAGATTTTTTAGCGGGTACTCACGCGATCGACACCTACAAAGAGACCCGCAACGCATTGGACGACTGGAATTCATCCTCCAAGTTCTCGCCCTGGCTTGCTCATGGTTGCCTATCAGCGCGCGAGATCGCAGACAGCATCAGCTTGTATGAGCAGCAACATACCAGCAACGAATCCACATACTGGCTGTGGTTTGAAGTTCTTTGGCGCGAATATTTTTACTGGTATGCCCTGCGGCACGGATCTGAGTTATTCCGCCGTGACGGTGTGCAAGGCAAGCGCCAGTCTGTGACTTTCTACGGCCACCGTTTCAAGGCCTGGTGCGAAGGAAACACCTCTTATCCGCTGGTAAACGCGGCGATGAACCAACTGCGGGAGACCGGTTATATCAGCAACCGCAGCCGCCAACTGGTCGCCAGCTGTTTTATTAATGAGCTAGAGCTGGACTGGCGCTATGGTGCAGCCTGGTTTGAACAACAATTAATTGATTATGATGTCGCCAGCAATTACGGGAATTGGCAGTATCTGGCGGGCGTGGGCGCCGATCCCCGCGGTTTGCGGCGGTTTAACCTGGACAAGCAAGCCCAGCAACACGACCCCAACGGTACCTTTGTTGACCGCTGGAACGGCCACGCCGAGCAGCCCGTGGGGCTGCACACCGTTGATGCAGCTGACTGGCCGCTGTCCTGACCCATCGACCTTCAGCCGAGACATGCTATGGCATCTATTAGTGAACGCACCGCCAGCAGACAGCTGAAATCGGAGTCTGACAAGGTCAAACAAGCGGATATTCAACGCCTGTTAGAAAAGCAGCAGACGATAGAGGAAAAGGTCAAAAACAGTGGTAAGCTTAAACGGTTCACAACAGACATTGAGCTGATGTTTTTATTGGTGCGAGATTACTATAACGGTCGTTATCGCAGCATACCGTGGAAAAGCATCGCCGCCATTGTTGGCGCATTGATTTACGTTTTAAACCCGCTGGACCTGATTCCAGACCTGATTTTGTCCATCGGCTTCGTAGACGACTTAGGCGTGGTTGCCTTGTGCCTGAAACTGGTGGAGTCAGACCTACACCGTTATGCAGCATGGAAAGAACTACAAGACACAAACTAACAAAGCCCGCGCAAAAACGAGTCGGTAACACCGGCTCTCTCTATAACAACAACTTGAGTATTCTGGAGTTACTGTGGATTTTGCCACTCTGATTGGCCTGGTTGGGGCGATGATGTTGATCGCCTCGGCGGTTATTTTAGGCGTGTCACCAGACGTTTTCCTCAACGCCCCAGCGCTGCTGATTGTTATTGGCGGTAGTCTTTTGGTGGTTTTGGCCAAATTCAGTTTTCAGCAGTTTCTAGGCGCATTTAAAGCAGCGATTCGCGCTTTCAAGTTCAAACTTCCAGAAACCCGCGCAGCCATCGATGAACTGGTAGATATTGCGAATGTGGCGCGGCGCCAGGGCGTGCTGGGCCTGGAAGGGCGCGAGGTAAGTTCGCCGTTTCTTAGTAACGGCATTCAGATGTTGGTCGACGGCCAGGACGGTGCCACCATCAAACAACTGCTCAGCAAAGAGCAACTGATGACCCTGGAGCACAACCGCTCTGGCGCCAAGGTATTCACCGCCTTCGCAGACGTTGGCCCCGCCATGGGCATGATTGGCACGCTGATTGGCCTGGTCCAAATGCTGTCCAATATGGAAGACCCGAAATCCATTGGCCCTGCCATGGCGGTTGCGCTTCTAACTACATTATACGGTGCCATGATAGCGACCATGATTGCCTCACCGATTGCGGACAAACTGTCATTGCGAATGACCCAGGAAGCCCGCATGCAGTCGCTTTATATAGACGCACTGGGCGCTATTCAAGAAGGTGTCAACCCGCGAATTATCGAGCAGATGCTGTCCAGTTATCTGTCTCCCAAAGAGCGCGACAAGGTATCTGAAGAAGCCAGTGCTGCCGCGGCAGACAGCTAACCGATGGAAGACTTCCCGGAAGAAGAGAAGCCTGGCATCCCGGCGTGGGTTGTGACATTTGCCGACCTGATGTCGCTGTTGATGTGCTTTTTTGTGCTGTTACTGTCGTTTTCTGAAATCGACGCTCAGAAATTCAAACAGATTGCCGGCGAACTGTCCGCAGCCTTCGGTGTTCAGCGCGATGTGCCCGCTGTGGAAATTCCTCTGGGCACCAGCATCATATTCGACAATTTCTCGTCGGCGCCGCCCGAGCCCACCGTAATCAATGAAATAAAGCAGGCTACTACCGATCAGAAACCGGAATTGGATACCTTGAAGGGTGCCGTCGACAGTGCTACCGAAACTGCCGAGCAGGAAAAAATACAGGTGCAGTTGGAACAACTGCGCAAGGTACTCGGGCCGGCACTCAAAGATGGCCACATAGCTGTGACTCAGGACCAGTACCGTATTGTGATTCGAGTGGAAGAAAAAGGCTCGTTTCCGTCTGGATCGGCCAAGCTCACCAGAGATTTCCAAAGCCTGCTGCTAGAAATGGCCGAAGTACTGGCCATTATTCCCGGCAAATTGACGATAGAAGGCCACACAGACGACATCCCCATCCGTACCGACCGGTTTTACAGCAACTGGGATCTGTCTGCCGCCCGCGCCGCCTCTGTGGCCAACGCGTTGCTGACCAGCGGAACCGTCGAGGCCAAACGACTGGCGGTAAAAGGCTTGTCAGATACCGCGCCACGGGTAGATAACGATTCGGCCGAGAACAGAGCAAAAAACCGACGGGTTGAGATCATTATTGACCTGTCGGGCCATCAGGCGGAACAGGAAATTCAGCTCCGTGACATCATCGACGGCCAGCTACCGGGCCAAGATACGGTAATCGATATGCAATCCGGGCCGGTTCCGGTAGAAAGTATCATCTGGTAGCCGGCCTGATCGGTTTTTGCGCAGAATCTGACTTTATTGCACTTTATTAGTGCAATAATACAACCCCGCTGAAGGCGCGATTGAAGCCTCTGCTGGATCTGATCGAGAAATAAGCGTTCAGCGGCGCCGACGTCAGTGTCCACTGCACAGGCGTCACGCCCTCCGAATTGGACACTTCACTTGCTCGTACCTTTCAACTGGCGGTTCTATAGCCGCCTGTTGAATTTTGCCCGCTCTGAATCGACAGATTCCCAACCGTCGCCTTTATTAAGGGGCACAATATTTATCAACCTTCATCGACTGGCCCGTCTTTTGCTAATCAATACTAGTAGAGGTGCTAACTTCATCGGCACGGGCCAGAGAGACGAGCAGAACCATGCTAATTCAGACACCAGGCAAAGGCCTGTATGACGAATTATTCGATCAAAACAATCAAATACGGCCACATTGCAAGATACTCGAAGATTGGCTCGCAAACTCGGATGAAAGCCTGATCGCAGACAAGCGACGGGAAGCCGACGTGTTATTCCAGCGACTGGGCATCACTTTCAATGTCTATGGCGAAGATCAGGGCGCAGACCGACTCATTCCGTTTGACCTTATCCCACGCGTTATATCTTCCAGCGACTGGCAGAAGCTTCAGGCCGGACTGCGCCAGAGAGTGCAGGCACTCAATCGTTTCCTGTTCGATATCTACCACGGTTATGACATCGTTCGGGCCGGGGTTATCAGTGCGGAACAAGTCTTTTCAAACCCTCAGTACCAGCCCGGCATGCAGGATCTGAAACTGCCTCGCAACCTGTACGCCCATATTGCCGGTATTGACCTGATCCGCCACAACGACGGCGATTTCTATGTACTGGAGGACAACCTTCGCTGCCCCAGCGGCGTGTCCTACATGCTCGAGAACCGGAGAATGATGATGCGGCTTTTCCCGCATCTGTTTGCCCACTCACCGGTCGCTCCAATTGACCATTACCCTAACCTGCTGAGCGAAACCCTGCGGGCAGCGTCCCTCAAGCCGAACCCCACGGTAGTGGTGTTAACCCCCGGTCGTTTCAACAGTGCCTATTTCGAGCACGCTTTCCTGGCACGGCAAATGGGCGTGGAACTGGTGGAAGGTGCAGACCTGTTTGTTCACCAGAACAAGGTCTTTATGAAAACGACGATTGGTCCTCAGCAGGTAGACGTTATTTACCGCCGCATCGACGACGACTTCTTGGACCCTCTGGCAGGCAACCCAGATTCTATGATCGGAGTCCCCGGGCTTTACGCGGCCTATCGTACCGGCAATGTCGTGCTGACCAATGCCATGGGTACCGGGGTTGCAGACGACAAGTCTATCTATCCTTACGTACCCGACATGATTCGTTTCTACCTGGATGAAGAACCTATCCTGAAAAACGTCCCCACCTGGCAGTGTCGTAAGGAAAAAGATTTGCAATACGTTCTGGACCACCTGCCAGAATTGGTGGTGAAAGAGGCTCAGGGAGCCGGTGGCTTCGGCATGCTGATTGGCCCCATGGCCAGCAAAGAAGAGCTTTCCACCTTCCGCAGCCTACTCAAAGCCCGGCCGCAGGATTACATTGCCCAACCCACTCTGAGCCTGTCCACTTGCCCAACTTTTGTGAATGAGGGCGTTGCACCCCGACACCTGGACCTTCGCCCGTTTGTGCTTTCGGGCAAGAAAATACAGATGGTCCCTGGCGGCTTGACCCGCGTGGCCCTGAAAGAGGGTTCACTGGTGGTGAATTCGTCTCAGGGTGGCGGCACCAAAGACACCTGGGTAATGGAGGATGATTTATGCTGAGCCGCGCTGCCTCCAGTCTGTTCTGGATGGCCCGTTATCTCGAACGGGCAGAAAGCCAGGCAAGACTCCTTGATGTCAGTCTGACCATGGCCCTGATTGATGTACCAGAAGACCGGATTGAACAGCTATCGGTCCCATTATTGGTTTCCGGAACCCGGGAGGTCTTCTTTGAATACTATGATGACATCACACCCCAGAACCTGATTGACTTTCTGCTGCTGGATGATCGCCATCCGGCCAGCGTATTCAATATTATCCGAAGCGCACGTGATAATGCCCTGCACGTTCGGGGCAACCTGTCAGCTGACGTATGGGAAAGCATCAACCAGGCCTGGCTTGAGCTCAAAGAGCTGCAAAAGAAAGGCGTAACCGAATCCAATGCCAGCAGTGTTTTTGACTGGGTTCGGGAACGTTCTCACATGTTCAGAGGCGCGGCCTACGGCACTTTGCTGCGCAATGACGCTTTTCACTTTTTGCGCCTGGGCACTTTTATCGAACGGGCTGACACCACCGCCCGGGTGCTCGACATCCGTCATGTAATGGCGATGAAAGCCATGGAAGAACAAGCCACCCGAGCATTTTTCGAGTGGACTGCCGTTCTGCACTCACTGGCGGCCTTCGAGGCCTATCAGAATACCTACGGCCACAATCTGGAGCCGATGAATGTGGCAGAACTGCTCATTTTAAAGCCTGATGTGCCCCGCTCGCTGCACGGCTGCCTGAAAGAAATTTCCAGCCTGCTCGAACGGATTGAAAGCGGCAGCGCAAAGCGTTCCCGCCGCCTGGCTTCCAGCCTGTACGCCAATATTCACTTTGGCGACCGTGATTTTATAGAAGAGCGCGGGCTGAATGCGTATCTGGTGGACTTTTTAGATCGCATTCAGGGTATTGCCGGACAAATCCAGAAGGACTATATGGGGTGGCAGCAATGAGACTCAAAATTCATCATGAGACACGATACACCTACGAAACCCCGGTTCAGAACAGTACTCAATATATCCGTTTGACACCGAAGAACACACCCCAGCAACGGATTCATGACTGGAAGCTTCACACGCCGGGCGAAACCAGCCAGATGATGGACGGGTTCGGCAATCCGGTGACCGTGATGACCCTTGATGAGGCTGTCCCGGAGATTGTTTTGACGGCAGAAGGCGTAGTGGACCTGACCGGTAAACCACTGACCCGTGACGACTCACCCTTTCCGCCCCAGGTATTCCTGAGGCACACGGCCCTGACAGAGACAGACGAGGCCCTCAAAAAATTCGCCAGTCAATACTCATGCAACAAGCGCAGCCTGGTGCGTCTGATGACACACCTTCGTGAGCATATTGCGTTTATGCCCGGTGCGACTACGGTTACCCATACCGCCAGCGAAGCCTTCAAGCTGGGTGCCGGCGTGTGCCAGGATCACACCCATATTTTTATTGCCTGTTGCCGCCATATTGGCGTTCCTGCCCGCTACGTCAGCGGCTACATTCATTCCGCCAGCACTGATCATGTCGTCACTCATGCCTGGGCAGAAGCGTGGATCGGTAGCAACTGGCTGACCTTTGATGTGGTCAACACCCTGATTGTGGCTGAAAGCCACATAAAACTGGCGGTGGGGCTTGATTACCGGGATGCTGCGCCGGTCAGGGGCGTACGCAGCGGCGGCGGCATGGAGCTGATGGAAACCCGCGCATGGGTAACGGAAGCGACAGGCAGTCAGTAACAGAATTATAAAAATGCGAAAATAAATTACTCACACCTGGCCGAGAGTTGTGATTAGACTACGCGCGCTATACAAAGCCTTATCAGGAGGGCTACATGACCTATTGCGTAGCGATGCGACTTGCCGACGGTTTGTTGTTCGCATCCGACTCTCGGACCAACGCCGGTTTTGACCAGATTTCCACATTTCGAAAGATGCATATCTTTGAGCAGCCGGGGGAACGCGAACTGGTTCTGTTATCGGCCGGCAACCTGGCGACCAGCCAGAGTGTGATCAGCCTGCTTGAACGACGGGCAATTACAGACGTAACGAACGTACTCAACACCAAATGCATGTTTGAAACCGCCGAGATTGTCGGCCAGACCATGCGCGAAGTGATCCGCCGGGATAACCCCGATGGCAAACTGAGTCATGTGGATTTTAGCTGTTCCCTCATTCTTGGCGGCCAGATCCAGGGAGAAGAACCGCGCCTTTTTAATATCTACCCGGAAGGTAACTTCATTGAGGCGACGGAAGAAACCCCCTATTTCCAGATCGGCGAATCCAAGTACGGCAAGCCGATTCTCGATCGAGTGATGAATTATCACACCTCTCTGGACCGTGCCTACCAGTGTGCCCTGATTTCATTCGACTCCACCATGAAAAGCAATCTGTCCGTAGGGATGCCGTTAGACGTTGCGATCTATCGTAAGGACGGCTTGAAGCCCTGTTTTGTAGACCGTGTGGAAGAACAGTGCGAGTATTTCCTTACCCTCAGACAGCAATGGCACCGAGGCATCCAGGATTTAATGGTCGGTTTGGAGCCGCCACATCTGGACTAGCCGACTCACTGCGCCTTAATAACCGGTCAGTTCCATGTAACCCTCGCCAGAGTGACTGCCTGACACACTGACCGGACTTTCCCAATAGGGGAAAAGCCCCCGATTGAGATAATCACCGGACGGCGCGCTCAGTTCCAGGTCTACCTGATGAGCCGGAATACTCAGCCGCCAGCGCACCGGCACATTGTTGCGCCAATCAAGTTCCTGCAGGCTCAGCTCCTCAGGGCTCAGCGCCACAGGGTCACCGTTTTCAGGAATCCAGGTGCCAGACTGGAAGCTGCCGCTGCCATCCCGCAAACGGAATGCCATCAGCTTGTCTCCACTTTCCAGGTGAAGAGCAAACCAATCCCAGCCCTGCTGCCCGGTTTTCAAAAACTGGCTGCTCCACTCCCGATCAAACCATCCTCTGCCAGTCACCGTTTGGGTTTCGCCCTCAAGTGTCAGCTCACCGCTGATGGCAATGTCAACCAGGCTAAAATACATTGAGCCCTCGCCGCTTGCAGACTTCGCGCTGAAACCCTGGTCACCATGAGCCACTGGTTCGCCCTGAACTTGCAACAGCAGATCGTAACCCCACTCGGACGTGTTCACCTGCAGGCGTAAGGCGCCGTCAGGCTGCTCGGTCAGCCGCCAGTCATCAAGCCAGATATCCAATGGGCTGGCCACGGCCCCGGCCTGGCCAATGTCGCCGCGAGCGAATTTTTCGGCAAATCGATGTTCACCTTTAAGGCTGACCGCCGCATGAGCCATCCAGGCTGCCTGCAACGGCCACAGTTCTGCTGCCGGCGGCTGTTCTGATGCAGGGCGTGGTTCAATAGCCTGGCGAAACTGGGTCCACTGCACGCCTACCGGCTCGCCGTCTGCGGTTTTCAGATTGGCCGTTAAATACCACCATTCAATACGATGTTGCGGGTGCGGGCCCCAGTCATCGGGAAAACGCAGCCGATCCCCCGGCCCTGGCTGTAAGAAGGGCTCACTCTGACTGCTGTCGATGGCCTGAGCCAGGCCGGCAAAACCACCGGTGTCTTGCTCTTGCGAGCACCCTGCCAACAGCACAGAGGCGGATAGCAACACAAGAGTTGCGACTTTTTGAAAAAAACCTGTGGGCCATTTTTGTGTTTTTATCATCGTTCATCACCTCGCAGGCTGGCGGCGGAAACCGGTTTTGGGCCACTTCCGCCAAGCTGGCTGCGCATCAGCAGCGTAATGCTAAGCCCGATCAAGACACTCACAACCCCCAACTGAAGCCAGAATCCTGGGTAGATCGCCATCGGTAAAGACCAGCCAAAAGCCAATGGATTAATTCGATGCACCAGAACCCAGGTCAACCAGACGCCGAGCGGCAATGCCAACAGGGTAATCGACAGAGTCAGGGTAAGCGCCAGCTGGCCCAGCTGCGCCAGAACCTGGCGTTTGGTGAGTCCCCACACCTGAAGCAAGCGAAAATACCAGGCCCGGGTGCTGAAAAACACCCAGCCCATAATCAGTAAGGCAACCGCCGCCAGCACCAGAGTGACAAAGGTCATGGCGCGGGTCAGCAAAAACGTCTGGTCGAACACCGCATCGGCCAACTCGCGGATTCGCTTATTATCACGTACCCGCACGCTTTCTACCTGCCATAGCCGCTGAAGGCCATCGGTTATCGTCGTCATGTCGCTTGCGCCTGTGCTGATCGAAAAACTTTCAAACGCCGGCACAAACTCGTCCGGCAAGAGCTCAATATTGACCAACACTTCCCCGGCGGGGCGGCCGTAATCCGCATAAATCGCCAGCACCGGCAGTTCAAGCCGAGTGTTCGCCAATGTCAGCACCAAGGTATCCCCTACCGCCAACGGGTAACGACGCGCCAACTGCTCGTTCACCATAACGCCTTCACCCGCTGCAAAACCCTGCCAGGGCTGGTCATCCGCAGCCTGCAGGCTCCACATGGTCAGTAGCGGGCCAACAGGCCCCAACGCGAGCAAGTCAACCGACTGCGCTTTTCTGCCTATTTTTGAATCAGCCACTTTCGGGTCATTCATTTTTGGATCCGCCGCTGCCGGCAATTGCGCTACGCCGCTCACCACTTGATGCCAGTCGCCGCTTTGCGCCAGCTCTGGCTGCGCAGCCAGCCACTGCGCCGCCGCATCTGCGCTGGCACCGGCAGGCACTTCAATAAAATAATCGGCGGCTAAGCGCTGGCCCAGCCACTCATCAAAGGTGGCTTCAAACACAGTTACCAATGCCTGCACCGCCAACACCATCGCCAGCGCAAACTGCAACGCAACCAAAGGCAATGCCAGCCTGCGCGCCATAACCCCAAGCTCGGTGTGGCGCCAGCGCGCTAATGGCTCCTGCGTTTTCCGGGCAAGGGTTGCAGACAGCGCGGCAATGGTAAATGGCGCGGCAATACCGGTAGCGGCAAACACCAGCGCGACCGCAAAAAACACCAGCGGCAGTGACTGCGCCATCAGCGCCATCGCCAGGCCGGCCGCAGCCAAAGACATCGCCAACCAAGGCCACGGCCTCACTCCAAATCCAGTCAAAAACTTCGCCGGTAAAGCGAACGGCAACATGGCCGCCGAGCGCAACAGCAGCGCCCGCACATTCTGCGCCAGGCACACCAACAGCACGATGGCCATCATGGTCGCTATCGGCGTAAGCCAGTTTTCTGATTGGCTGGCGTACAGCGGAGTATCGAACAGGCTGTCCAAAGCTTGACCAAAACCACCGCTCACGGTACCCGCCAGCAGGCGCCCAAGCCACACACCCGGTACCACGCTCAGCAGCGCCAACAGCAGAATTTCGACCAGTAATACTTGGTTAATGGCTGACGGCATAACGCCAAACCGCTGCAGCAGGGCAAAGCTGTCACGGCGCTGGGCTATGCCCAATTGGTAAACGCTGCGCAGCAGCAAGGCCGTAATCAACAACACTAAAAATCCCAGAGCGTCTAGATTCAACAGAAAGCTGTCGCCCAACTCGCCGGTGTCAGGGCCCAATGAGAAACCCGTCATCCGATAATCTGCGGGCAAAGCAGATGCCGGCTCAGGCGGCACGATTAACAGGCTCAGGCTTACCTTGCCCGGGGCGACATTCTGCGCCAGCGCCACGGCTTCGCTGATGTCGATAAAAGGCTCCCCGTTTAACACTGGGACCCAGGCCGGCGCAGGTTCTTTTGACGACTCAGGACTGTCTATTGGTTCAGGGCTGTTGTTACTGCCAGCAGGGGCAGCTTGCGCAAAGCAACCAGCGGCCAGCGGGTCTACCCCCACCAACCGGCCGCCCTGCCCCGGGCGCTCCACTTCCAGCCAGGGCGTTACGCACAGGCCGGCACGGCGCAGGGTTACAAAATCAGCCACCGTCAGTGCCTGGCCATCAATGCGCTCTAACTGACTGCGTGCGGCCACGGCCTGCTCGCTCTGGCCCAGACTGGCTCGCGCCTGAGTCGTCAGGTGATTCACGCCGGTCCACAACATGGTGGCCAGCATAATCATCAGCGCCAGCGCCAGCAGTTGCAGGGGATGGCGGCGATAATGGCTGAACAGAGCGGAGAACAGAGTTGAAAACTGGGAGGCTGGAAACAGGAACATAAACGCTAAGCTCCCATTTGAGCGAGGTCCAAACGCTGGCCACAGCGGGCAGCCAATGTTGAATCGTGGGTGGCCAGTATCAACGCACAACCACTGGCAGCTTGCTGGTGAAACAGCTCATCGACCACCTCAAGTGCTGTGCGGGCGTCCAGGCTACCGGTAGGCTCGTCTGCCAGTATCAGTGACGGGCGCATGGCAAACACCATGGCCAAAGCCGCGCGCTGGCGCTGGCCACCGGAGACCTGATCCGGGTAGCGCTGCGCCAGCTCGCCAATCCCCAAGCGCTTTAGCCAGTCACCGCAATGCTGGTCGCTTTGCCCTGCAAGCCTGGCCCGCAGACGCACATTGTCCAGCAACGACAACGCCGGCATTAAGTTAGCTTCCTGAAACACCACGCCAATGCGCTGACGCCGCAGCATAGCCCAGCGTTGCTGGTTTGGCCCGCTTGCGCTCAAATCTGCCGCAAAGTGTTCACCCGCAATGCTCAAAAAGCCGGCGTCGGGCTGCTCCAAGCCGCACAGAATATTCAACAGGGTGCTTTTTCCAGAGCCGGAGCGGCCCATCAGCGCCAGGGATTCGCCCTGCGCCAGAGTTAGCTCAAGCCCAGATAGCACGTCTACAGTTTGCCCAGCGTTCACAAAGTGCTTACCCAGGCCGCGTACTTTCAGTAATGGTTCAGTCACGTGGGCTCCTTGGCCCACCAGGCCCTCAGTTGCTCAAGGTATGACAGCAACGCCGGAATCACCAGCAGCACCAACAAGGTCGACAGGCCCAAGCCAAAGGCAATGGAGGTGGCCATCGGAATCAGGAACTGGGCCTGCAAGGAGGTTTCAAACAGCAGTGGCAACAGCCCACCGATAGTGGTCAACGAGGTCAGCAATACCGCACGTACCCGCTGCACCACGGCTTCGTTCAGGGCTGCATCGACGCCCAGCCCCGCTTCCCGCTGCTGATTGTAAAACGACACCAGTATGATGGCGTTGTTCACCACAATGCCGGACAAACCAAATAGCCCAAACAGCGACAGCACCGTTAACTGCATTCCCATCAACCAGTGGCCCAGAATGGCGCCCACCAAAGCAAAAGGAATAATTGCCATCACGATCAACGGCAGGCTCCAGGACGCAAACACCCAGGCCAGCACCACATACATCAGCGCCAAACCAATGATCAGGCCGGTTTTCATATCGTCGATGGTTTCACGCTGGTCCGCGGAGCGGCCTTCGAAGCTGTAACGCACGTTATAGCGGCTGACGATGGCAGGCAGCGCTTTGGCTTCCAGGCTGGCAATAACGTCGCTGGTGGTGCTGACGTCTGTGTTCAGCGACGCTGACACTTCTATCGCCAGCAAACCATCGGCGTGGCGCAGGGCCTCAAAGCCCTGCCGGTGGTCAAGCATCACCACCTGAGTAAGCGGCACAAAACGACCATCAGGCACGCGGATGGTGATTTGCGACAGGGTGGCCAGGCGCTCGCGCTGATATCTCGGCAGCTGCACCCGCACCTCCATTTCATCGCGACCGTCCTGATAGATCTGTGCAACCCGACCATCAAAAGCAGCTCTCAGTTGGCGCCCAAGATCGGTGGTGGTGAGGCCCATTGCCTCACCCCAAGGGCTGACCTGATAGATCAACTGTTCGCGACCCCACGGCATATCGTCTTCTGCGTCCAGCACCCCCGGTAACACGGACAGTGCCTGCACCACTTCTTCAGCGGCGCGCTTCAGATTGGTCGCATCCGGGCCGGTCAGGCGCACGTTAATGTCGCTGCCAGGGGGGCCAGCTTCACGTTCAGTAATGCTTAGATTCTCCAGCCCCGCTGGCAATGGTAGGCGCGCGCGCAGTTCACTGATAAATTCAGCGTTGCGCACGCTGCGTTCGTCGGAGGGGACCATTTCGATCATCATCGAGCCCAACTCTTCGCCCTTGCGGGAACTACCACCGGCGCCCAAGGTACCGCCGCGCGTGGTAACCGCGTGTAACAGCAGATTGCCACCCAGGGCCTCCTCGTTAGCGTTCAAACTTTTCGCCATGGTGGCCATAAACTGGTCTACCCGGCGGCTATCCGTGCCGGCAACAAAGCTGGCGTTGGCATAAAGCACCGAAGGTTCGGGCGTGGGGAAAAAGTTGAAGCCAATACGGCCTCCGCTGAGCAACCCGACCGTCATAATGGCGAGGCCCAAGGCAACGGCAAGCGTAAACCCCCGATGGTGCAGGCTGTAGTGGGAGAAACGCCGAAAGCGGCCTTCGCGGAATCGATCGAAGCCCTGTTCAAAGCCAGACCGCAGGCGCCTGATCCCCTCCGCCGGCGCCCGCACCAGCCTAGCCCCGGCGCTATTGCTGAACGCTTTGGCTTTACGCGGCACAAAGGCGTGGCGCAAGTGCGCCGGCAACACCACAAAACATTCCAGCAACGACGCGATGAGCACACAAATCATCACCAGCGGAATATCGCCAAGAATATTACCGATCACCCCACCCACAATCAGCAGAGGTGTAAACGCCGCAACCGTGGTCAGTGACGACGCCAGAACCGGCCACACCATGCGCTTTGCCGCACCTTCAGCGGCAGCCATTGATGGCTGCCCCAGCCGGGCGTGGGCATCGGCATCTTCACCTACCACTATGGCGTCGTCCACAATCACACCCAGCGCCATAATCAGCGCAAATAGCGAGATCATGTTAATAGAGCCACCCACCAGCCACAAAATAGCCAAAGCCGCTAGAAAGGCTGTGGGAATGCCGACAGCTACCCACAAGGCAACACGCCCGGGCAGAAAAAGATACAACAACAGTACGACCAGCACTAAACCGCCCAGGCCATTGGTTGTCAGCAGCGAAATACGATCATCCAGCAGTTGCCAGGTTTCGTCGTACACTTCCAGTTGCAGATTCGGAGGCAAGGTAGCGCGGGTATCCGCCAGCCAGTCTTTCAGCACTTTAGCGGCTGCCAGGGAATCGCCGTCCTCGGCCCGCCGCAGCTGCAGCTCGACCGCAGGAAAATCATCGCGGGTTAGAGTGAGCGGGTTGTCGCGGGATTCCTGGCGGATACTGGCAATGTCCCCCAGGCGCAACTGGATGCGATCACCACTGAGCAACGGAATTTCGCCGAACTGCTGAGGACTACGGGCCTGCTCTACCGCGCGCAATTCCCGGGTGGCGTCTTGCTGGCCCAACAGACCGGCGGGCAAATCCCGCGATACGGCGGCCACACGCTCGGCAATCTGCTCCAGCGACAGACCCAGGGTTTCCAGTCGCTCCACCGGCACATCAATGCTGATCTGCTGTTCCGGCAGGCCGCGAATTGATACGTTATCGATGCCGCGTTGCAGCAATTCGTCTTCAAAACGGTAGGTCAGATAGCGCAGTTCATCCGCGTCCACATCGCCGTACAACAGCAGACGCGCCACCGGCTCATAGCGTTCAATTCGCGAGACTCGCGGTTCTTCGGCATCGGCCGGAAAATTATTGAATTCGTCCACCCGCTGGCGGGTGTCGTCGAGCGTCTGAATCGGGTCACTGCCCTCCTGAAACTCCAGTGTAATGGACGACACACCCTGAGCCGAAGTGGACGTCATCTTTTTCAGGCTCTGTACGCTGCGTAAGCGCTGCTCCAGAGGGTTGGTAATACCCTGCTCGATGTCTTCCGCGGAGGCACCGCTCCACACCACGCGCACGCTGACCACATCCAGAGCAAATGTGGGAAAGAACTGCACATTCATCCGAGTCAGTGCCAACACGCCGCCCAGCAGCATCACCAGCATCACCAGGTTGGCCGCCAGTTTGTGATGCACGAAAAACCCGATCACGCCGCGTCGCGGTGGTGGGGCTTCAGAGCCGTTAATTTCAGGCTTTTCAATAGCGGGCTGGTCGGTCACTCGCTCTGCACTCCGGCGATGTCCACTTTTAGCCCGCTCATGGCGTTAGGCAGGTGGGTGGTAATAATACGCAGACCAGGCTGCAACTTATCCGCGCGTACCAAAAGGTTACGATCGGCACCGGCACGGGCTTCACCTACCCGTTCTACCCGCAGCCGTTGCAGCCGGAAGTCTTCGCCCACAACGTACAGCGTGTCGGCGCCGTAAAGAGCGCTAAACGGCACACTAACGACCTGTTGCTGAGCCGGGCGCTGCAATGTCACTGGCAGCAAGCTGCCCGGACGCAAGCCATCCGCTGGCCCATCAGCGACCAGTATCGCTTCGGTGCCCGCGGCGCTGCCAGTGCCTGCAAAGCGTTGCAGAGTGAAGCGGTAGCGGCCGTCGCCAGTGATCGCCTGCAGCTTTTCACCGCGGTTTAACGCTTGTTGCAGCTCGGCCACAAAGACTTCTGGCACCCGCGCTCGCAACTCTAGTCCCAAACGCGGATACAGGCTCAATAACGCCTGATTTTTGCTCACCCGGTCACCCGCGGCCACTTGTACATCGGTAATCACGCCGTCAAACGGAGCAATAACCCGCGCCCTGCCGGCATCACGTTCAATCCCTTGCAGGTTCGCCTTGGCATTGGCCAGCCGTGCCTGCAAGCTGGCCAGGCGCGCTGGATGCTCGCCTAGCGCGCGCTGGCGCGTGCTGACAGTCAGTTCAGCGCGGGCATAAGCGTCGGTAACGGCGTCCAGGGCTTCGCGGGAGGTGAGGTTGCGCTTGAGCAACGACTGGTTGCGTTCAAGTTGACGTTGAGCGCTGGCCAGAATGGACTCTTCGCTTTTCAGTGCACGCTGATCGTTACCGTGGCGCAGCTGTTCGGCCTCAATCTGCGCTTGCAAGTCCGCCACTTCGGCTTGCGCCTGGGCAAGAATCGGCGCCACATCGGCATCATCCAAGGCCACCAACAGAGTGCCTGCGGCAACTGCCTGGCCTTCAGACACAGGGCGTTGGACGATCTGCCCGGGCAAAGCCGCTGTTACGGTCAACTGGTGCGGGGCAACGACCTGGCCGTACAAAGGCAGCAACGGCGTGGCGTTAATTAATTCAGCACGTTGCACTGCCACCAACCATGCGCGTTCCTGGGCTTCGGCCTGAGCCAGCTCCGGGCGGGTCATTCGGAGCACCATAAACACAATAATGGCCAGCAACAAAACCAGCCAGGGCAAAAGTCGTTTTATCATCGGGTAAAATTTCCTGTTCAAATCCACCGCCGCCGCGCCATCGCATAATACGACAAGGGCACCACAATCACGGTCAGAAGAGTAGACACGGCAAGGCCAAATACCAGTGATATAGCCAAGCCATTAAAGATCGGATCATTCAGTATAAAGTAGGCGCCGATCATCGCCGACACTGCGGTCAACGCAATCGGCTTGATCCGCACCGCACCGGCTTGGACTACAGCGTCTTCCAAACTCATGCCTTCGTCCAGCAGCTGGCGAATAAACACCACCAGCAATATGGAGTTACGTACGATAATGCCGGCCAGCGCGATCATGCCAATCATGCTGGTGGCGGTGAATTCACGCCCCAAAAGCGCGTGGCCCGGCATAATGCCCATCAGCGTCAGAGGTATGGGCGCCATGATCACCAGCGGCAGCAGATAGGAACGAAACTGCGCCACCAGCAGCACAAAAATCATAAAAAGACCCACGCTGTAGGCCATGCCCATATCGCGGAAAGTCTCGTAGGTAATCTGCCACTCGCCGTCCCATTTCAGGGCGCCAGCTTCGGGTAAGTCCGGCTGGCGAATGAAAAACTGCTCGGGCGCGCCTGCTCGTTGCTGCAGCTGGTCGACCATGGCAAACATACCGTAGAGCGGTGAATCAATAGCACCTGCCATGTCCGCGGTCACGTAGGTAACCGGCAACAAGTCTTTGTGATAAATCGCACCCTGCCAGTCTGCCTCACGTATGTCCACAATGCTGGCAAGCGGCACCAGCCCGCCGTCGCGGCTGCGCAGATTCAGCGACAGCAAAGCCGCGGGGCGGGCTTTATTGGCGTCCGACAGAATCACCCGGATGGGCACCGGATATTTGGCGTGATCGTCGTGCAGATAACTCACACCACTGCCACCCAGAGCCGTTTGCAAGGCCGTTACCACCTGCTGCTGCGACACACCCAAGCGAGCAGCTCGGTCTCGATCAACCACCACTTCCCACTGGCGAAGAGGCGTTTCAAGCGTGGTGTCGATGTCTACCAGGCCGTTCACTTCTTGCATACCGGCGGCCACAGAGCGCGCCAGTGTTGACCGCTGCCGAGGATCTACCGCGTAAATCTCTGCCACCAGCGGCGACAGTACCGGAGGACCCGGCGGCACTTCCACAATTTTCACACTGGCACCATAACGCTCGCCAATGGCAGTCAGCGGCTGGCGCAGCGACTGGGCGATATTATGAGATTGCTGATCACGCCGGTCACCGCTACTGAAATTGACCTGAATATCGCCCTGGTATGGGTCAGAGCGCAGATAGTATTGACGAATCAGACCGTTGAAGTTGATCGGTGCCGCTGTGCCGGCGTAGGTCTGCCAGTTGTCGACGTCTTCTACCGTTTCCAGATAGTGACCCATTTCCATCAACACTCGCGCAGTCACTTCAACAGGCGTGTCTTCGGGCATATCCACCACCACCTGCAGTTCAGATTTGTCGTCAAACGGCAGCATTTTCAGAATCACTGCCTGAAAAACTGGCAGAGCAGTCGCACCCAGGGTCAGCAGAATAACACCCGATGCCAGCAGGCCACGGCGCAAGCGATGGCCCCCTAAAAACGGCACCAGTACGCGGCTGAACAGGCCCAGTATGCGGGGATTCACGCCTTCGGCCGAAGTTTCAAAAGAGCTGTCAGAAGAACTGTTAGCGGAGACTTTAGATTCGTTTTCCGGCTGCGCCAGCTCGCCTTTTTTGTGGCGCAGCAGCCGCAGGGCCAGCCAGGGCACCACTATGAAGGCCACAATCTGCGACAGCGCCATACCGGCCGAGGCGTTAATGGGAATCGGGCTCATGTAGGGTCCCATCAGGCCGCTGACAAACGCCATAGGCAGCAAGGCCGCCATAATCGTCAGGCTGGCCATAATGGTGGGCGTACCCACTTCGTCCACCGCCAGCGGGATTATCTCTTTGATCGGGCGGCGCGAGTTCTGAATACGGCGGTTGATGTTTTCGGTAATCACGATGCCGTCGTCCACCAGAATCCCGATGGAGAAAATCAGCGCAAACAGCGACACCCGGTTCAGGGTAAAACCCCAGGCCCAGGAAAACACCAGGGTTAGCAGCAAGGTAATCAATACCGCGACACCCACAATCAGCGCCTGGCGCCAGCCCATGGCGACCAATACCAGCAGCACCACGCACAGAGTGGCCGATATCAGATCGGAAATCAGTTTGAGGGCTTTTTGCGAGGCGGTTTCGCCGTAATCACGGGTTACCAGTACCTCCACATCGACCGGCAGAGCGCGATTGCGTAATTGCTCTACTCGCCGCTCAATAGCGCGAGTAATGTCCACCGCATTTTCGCCCGGCTTTTTAGCGATGGCCAGGGTGACCGCCGGAAAGACTTGCCCGGGCTGGCCTATGAACGCCGAGTTGTTATCATTCTGACGAGTACTCTTTAGATAGGAACCCTGATGGGCCGGCCCAAAACCGGTCATCACGCTTTGGTCAGCAACCGTATTACCGCGGCTGATGCTAGCGACATCTTCCAGATAAACCGCCGCGCCCTGATCCATACCCACAACCAGGCGGCGCACTTCATCTACATGGGTAAGCAGCGCACCGACCTGAATAGGGATCGATAAATTGTTACGGGTAATTCGGACTTCCTGTGAACTGCTGTTCGCCGCCAGCAGGGCCTGTTGCAGATCGTCAACGGTCAGGCCAAAACCGGCCAGCAGGGCCGGATCAAAACGAATATCCACCCGGTCGGGTATGCCGCCCACGGTGTATACATTCCGGGTACCCGGCAACCGCTTCAAAGCCACTTCCAACATGTGTGCAAGGCGGGTGAGTTCCTCGCCACTGTGGCCCTGCTGTGGGTCATACAGGGTGAGTGTCATCACTGGCACATCATCTATGCCTTTAGGTTTGACCAACGGTTGACTGGCACCCAGATTTGCGGGCAGCCAGTCCTGATTGAAATACACCTGGTTGTAGAGCCGCACCAGCGCCTCCCGGCGCGGTATGCCCACTTCAAATTGCACGGTAATCACAGCCTGACCCTGGCGCGATACCGAATACACATGCTTTACACCGGCAATTTCACTCATTACCTGTTCGGCAGGCGTGGCAATCGCGCTTTCCACTTCGCGGGCGCTGGCACCGGGAAACGCCACCATGATATCGGCCATGGTGACATCAATCTGCGGCTCTTCTTCTTTGGGTGTAGCCACCACTGCCAGAACACCCAGGATGATGGACAACAGCATAATCAGCGGGGTCAGGTGATTGTCCTGAAACAACCTGGCTATTGCACCCGATAGGCCAACCCCCACCGAAGGTGCAGGTAGCCCAGCGGGAGCAGGCTGCGAGGAAAAGCCCGAAGGTGACTTCGGCGGCAGCGACTGGCTCACAGCGCTCGCTGCTGCGCTGGCGGGATCGAAAGGAGTGCGCTACCCAGTAATTCGATGGCATTGAGCACGACTTGCTCGCCAGCGCTGACGCCCGCTAGAATTTCGATCTGGTTATCGACTATTTTACCCGTGCGAACCTGACGCAGGCGCGGCTTGCCGTTACTGTCCATCACATACACAGCGCGCAGCTCACTGTGCTGCACCAGACTGCTGGCCGGCACCAAAAGTGTTTCCGAACGGCTTACCGGCACCTCCACTTTTACCAGCATCCCCGGAAACAGTGAACCATTGGGCTCGTTGAGTGCCATACGTAAGCGAAAGGTATGGGTTTTTGCATTGGCGTAGGGGTAGAAAGTCATTTCGCCGGTTTTCAGCACCCGGCCATCAGCCAGAGTAACGGTGGCCTGGCGCTCGGCGCGGGCGCTGGCGGCGTAGCGTTGAGGCAAATCCACCACCACCCGCAACTGCTCCAGTGACAGACCGCTGAGCAGAGCCTGACCGGGGCTAACCGACTCACCAACTTCTACATGGCGTTCGGTCAAAATACCGCCGTAAGGCGCTTCAATACGGGTGTAACTGAGCTGTTCGCGGGCCTCAACCAGGCCCGCTTCGGCACGCTCGACGCGGGCCTGGGCGCCAGCCAGATTATTGCGGGCCTGATCAAACTCCTGGACCGATACCAAACCTCGTTTATGCACGCTTTCGATACGGGCAAACCGCTGGTTCGCATCCAACAATACGGCCCCGGCTTCGTTAACGGCAGCTTGCGCCTGGCTAACCCGAGCCCGCTGTTCGCTGTCTTCCAACTGCACAATCAGATCACCAGGGCGAACAGAATCGTCCACATCGAACGGCATTTGCAGCACCTTGCCGCTGGTCTGGGCCGATACCGTGCTTTGCTGCACGGCTTCAATGACGCCGTCTAGCAATACGTTTTCGGCCAAAGAGCGGCTTTCTACCGCTGCCATGGCCAGCTCGCCAGGCACTGGCTGCGCTTGCGCGCTGCACGTAAAACCCCACAACAGCACGCCGACAACAACGCCCACATAAGCCCGCAACGGGCGGCTGATCAGCTGATTGTTCACCACCGGATACTCCTTGTTTCACAGCTTGTTCAGCAGCGAATAAAAAATTACAAAAGTTATTAGCTAATAACATTAGGTTATCAGAAAACGATCCTCAGGAACACTGCAACCCGGCAAGGTTGGCTGGTAAAAAGCATAGCCCATGACGCCAACAACAAAGGCACACGGCCCGCCATAAAAAAACCCCGTGCGCAGCGTTTCGCACCGGCACGGGGTAAAAATGGTCATCCACTGGCTATGAAAGCGGACAACCCCTAATTTCATCCACTACCAGCGTGCCGTTAACGCGGCCCGAACCGTGCGGCCTGGCTCATTTACACGAACCGCCTCGGTATTGAAAGGATCACTGTTACGGCGACTGACGTGGGGCGCCCAGGTGTTGTCAAACAGGTTGTCCAACGCCCAGTTAAAGGTGAGGTATCTGGTTAATGGGTGGCTACCAAACAGGTTAAATACGCCGTAACCGGCTGATGTTCCTGCGTCCAGGCCAGAAGCCAGATCAATGCGATCCTGGGAACGTGCTAGCTGCCATTGAGCTTCGATGCTGTGGCCTTGCTGCTGCCAGGCCAGAGTCTGGACAAACTGTAGCGGCGGAATCTGCGCCAGAGCTTTATTATCGTCGCGATTTTCGCCACGAACAGCGGCCAGGGCGCTGTTGCTGCTCCAAGTGCCGTCGCTCCAGCCCAGGCTGGCTTCTACTCCAAGCAGCCGAGCGTCAATATTTTCATAACGAGTGCAGCCATTGGATTTACTGCAGCCTGACGTGTTGGTTTTGTAGCGCCGCACAAAGTCGGCAACCTGATCCATCCAAATCACCGGTTTCCAATGCCACTGACTGCTTTGGCCCTTCAAAGCCAGCTCCAACTTGTAGTGCTTCTCAGTATCCAGCTGCGGATTGCCTATCCAACTGTCAGCCATTGTACTGCGAGCAATATAACGCTCGGTCACACCGGGGCTGCGCACGCTACGGCTGGCGGTTAATGTAAGCGCTTGCTGATGAGGCAGGCGCCATTCGGCACTGGCAAAGCCGCTGACGTTGTCGTCATTCACTGGCACCGCATCTACATTGTATTCTTTGCTATACAGAGCTGCTGGGGAGCTCATACCAACAGATTGATTTGCCTTGGTCGCATCCATCTCCACCCGGTCGTAACGCAACCCGGCACCTACTTTGGCTGCGGAGCCAAAGCGCATGAAGGCTTCTGCAAACACACCAGCTCGCTCCCGCTCCACACCTGGCCACATCAAAGAAGCCGTCATCGGCATAGCACCGTTCACATTCAGCAGCGTGGCATCCCAATCGTTCGTTTCCACGTCCACGCCGGCAGCCCAATCAATGCGGCTAGTAGGACTTTGGTCCAGAATAAATCGCAAGCCACGGGTTTCGGTGGTGGAGTTGGTTTGCATTTTCATCATACCCGCCGATCGTAGGCTGAAGTTGTCCATAATGTGGTCAACATCTGCCTGCCAGGCCAGCAGTGACCATTCACCCTTAGCCACTGGCGCACCCAATTCAAGGCGGTAAAAATCGGTATCGGTTTTCGGTGCATCCATGCCGGAGCCGGCGTATTTCACATCACGCTCCTCCTGGCGACTGGCCATGGTTTTCACATAAACATCGCTTGCACTGCGCCACCCTCCCTCTACCCTGCCTTCGGCGTTTTTATAGGCACTGCGCACCTCATTACCACTGCCGTCTTCGTAATCGTTGGCCTCGTCGTAACCGCCAGACAGCCTTAGCCAGGCATCGTCGCTGCCCACTGCAGCCGCCGCATTGGCTAATTTGCCGTTACCATTATCGGTCCCACCCACGGTGATCTGGCCAGTAGTTGTCCGGCCGTTGAACGCAGGATCGGCTGTGGTAGCGACGATCTGGCCTCCGGCTACCGGCCCCCAGCGCAGCGTCCGATTATTCGTAAGAACCTGTAACGTGGGCGCCAGTGCCGAACTCAGACGGCTGGTGGGCGGGTCCATGCGGTTAGGACACGCACCTTCCACCCGAATGCCATCCAGCAGCACACCGACCCGTTCCTGGCTTTGGCCCCGTATAACCGGCTCTAGCCCGCGGCCACCCATGCGTGAAAGAGAAACCGCCGGATCACTGGCCAAACGCCGTACAGGTTCACTCACTATATGGGTGATGCCAACCTCGGTCCGCTGACCCTCGGTAACCTGAATCAGCAACTGGTCAACCGGGTCCGTCTGCTGGCCATGTGCATACAGTGGTAACAGGGTCAGACCCCCCAGTGAGCATACAATTAGACGTGGCAGTGGTTTTTTTCTCATTTTTCGTCCTTCACATCAGCACGCGTTGAAAATTGACGGCCAATGGTAACCATCTGCGCGCCAGCCCGCCTGTGGCACGTTGCCGCAGCTCGAAAGAGGTAACTCTTTTGGGTGAAGCGGCTAACGTCGGCGGGGTTGCCACCTTCGGGCTGAAGATGCAGCAGAGGGCCAGGCACTATTCCTGAGCCTTCGACTACATCTTAGAACCACCTAGAAGAAATCAGATCGAAATCCACAAGAGCTGCGATGACACCGCGGCGAAAACTGGCAGGCGATCTGCTCACCCAGGCTCTGGTATGCTACCGCCAAGACTGACTTCACGCGCTAACTGGTAACCAACGCCCTATGGAATGGCTGACACTCTCCCAAACTGGATTTCAAGGTGCCGCCCGCTATTTGCTGGGTATGCGCCTGGCTATAGTGACCATCATGTTACTGGCCATTGCGGTCACCGAAACTTTTATAACCTTGAGCCACCGAGCCGAGGCCCTGCTGCTATGTCTGGCCTATGGCGTGCTGGCGACTCTGGCCTGGCTTTGGTTCACCCGGCGCCCGCCTCAATCCATACTGCCGGCCACCATGACACTTGGGCTCGATCTGTTGTTGATAGGCTGCTGGCTTTATAACACCGGGGGCTACACCAACCCATTGGTATCATTACTCTTGTTGCCACTGGCTATCGCCCTGGTATTGGTGCCCCTGAATCACGCCATTGGCCTGACGATAGGCAGTGTGTTGATATACACCCTGCTAATGCTGTGGCACCAGCCCATCAGTTCAGACACTATCTTTGCCACTCGCTCCGGCGCCATCTCTGCCATGGCCCACAATCACGGTGCAAACCTGGCCCAGCTGCACCTAATAGGCATGTGGGTCACGTTCGTGCTGACCGCGGTTATTCTGGTGCTGGCAGTCGGCACCTTGGCGCACCAGTTACGAGGCCAACAACTGCGGTTATCCCAAAGCCGAGAAACGCGCCTGCGGGATGAACAGATTATTTCACTGGGGCTGTCATCCGCCGCTATTGCCCACCGCTTGGGTACTCCAATGAACACGCTATCACTGCTAGTAGAAGAGCTTAAGACCCTGCCACCCGACGCTGATATCAATGCCGACCTGGAACTGATGTCATCACAGCTGGCGCTGTGCAGCCAACATTTGCGACAGCTATCTGCCTCCGCCATGCAGGCCAAACTGTCGCAGCTGGAAACTCTGAGCCTGGAGCTGTGGCTGCAACGCCTGCAGGAATCCACAACCTTGCTCTGGCCAGAAGCAAACATACACTGGCAACGACCGTTTCCGCCATTTAACGTGCAGGTAGATGCCACTCTGGACCAGGCCGTGCTAAACCTGCTGGCCAATGCCATTACTGCCAGCCCGCAGTGGGTTGCCGTCAGCGCAAAAGCCCCCGGCGTAGACTGCGTAGAAATCATTGTGGAAGATCAGGGTGCCGGCTTGGCATCGGCGCTGCTGGACTCACCCGGCGCCAATATCGTAAATTCAGAAACCGGCATGGGCGTTGGGTTATTTTTGTCAAACGCCACTATCGGCCGCCTTGGTGGCAAGCTGAAGGCGCGCCCAAACGACGCCAACGGACGCGGCACCACCATGATCATTGAGTTGCCGGCCGCGGAGTATTCTTTATGAACAACCGGATGGGTCAGCCGTCATGAGCAACCAGCCACTGTGGTTATTAATTGACGACGACGAAGCGTTTTTACAGGTTCTGCAACGCTCACTGTCGCGCCAGAATATCGAAGCCACAACCGCACAAACGGCCCAACAAGCAATCGCAGCGCTTGCCGACCACCATTTCAGTCACTGCGTTCTAGACCTTAACCTAGCTGGCGAAAGTGGGTTGCAGTTGCTGCCTGAGTTGCTGAGTTGCAAGCCGGACCTGGCTGTTCTTGTGTTAACCGGTTACGGCAGTATTGCAACCTCGGTTGAGGCAATGCGCCGCGGCGCCGTGAATTGTTTGTGCAAACCGGTAACGGTGAACCAGCTGATCGCCGGTTTTGGGTTCTTGAGCAAAGCACCTGAGGTGCGCTCGGAACCGCCTTCAGTGGAGGAAATGGAGCGCGAACACATACAGCGCGTTCTCAACGAGCACGACGGCAACATATCCGCCACGGCAAGAGCGTTGCACATGCATCGCCGGACACTTCAACGCAAGTTGCAGAAGCACTCCCACTGGCGCAACTGAGCACGGGCTTTCTCTCTACACTCCTTACCGCGACGACGGTTCAACATCCATTAGTCGCATTCCAGGTAAACCGCTTGTGCTAGCCCTTATACAATGTTGTCAAGAAATTGGTCGATGATTTATGGAGCACGCATCAGGATTGTCGTTGTGGCAACCGCCCTCATCACGTTCTTGACGATGCATCGCCATGCTCCAGGCTCTGAACAGGCCGTCGTTTCCGATCCAGAACCATCATGCGTGTAAGTACGTATACGTTTTATGCCAATAAGATTTAAAGGTAAATAGCGCGATCTCAGTCTCACTTTTTTGGTGAGCCTCGTGATTCTTTCTCAAGAACCAGAATAACCTTTGGAGGCCTTGTGAGCGCACCTGCCTTTCCTGTTAATGAGTCTGAGCGCTTGCGCGCACTGCAGAGTACAGGACTTCTTGATACGCCACCGGAGGAACGTTTTGATCGCATCACTCGCCTAGCCGCGCGCTATTTCGATGTTGAGACTTGCTTGCTGTCTTTGGTGGACAAAGACAGGCAATGGTTTAAGTCCAGAGTAGGTCTGAAGGAAAACCAGCTGGGTCGCGATATTTCTTTTTGCGGCCACGCAATATTGGGTCGTGGGATCCTTACCGTTACAGATGCGCTTCAGGATGCACGTTTTTCTACGA
The DNA here is from genome assembly GCF_001043175.1 of Marinobacter psychrophilus. NCBI lineage: Bacteria > Pseudomonadati > Pseudomonadota > Gammaproteobacteria > Pseudomonadales > Marinobacteraceae > Marinobacter > Marinobacter psychrophilus. Next base: position 240,662 of record NZ_CP011494.1, on the reverse strand, counting down.
ATCCATTAGTAACAAGTGCTCCACACATACGTTTCTACGCCGGTGCGCCGGTGCGGGATTCAGGTGGTCTACCGATCGGAACCTTGTGTATCTTTGATCCCTCACCTCGCTATTTTTCTGACGATCAAGAGCAAGCGCTGCGTGACTTTGCGGATATGGTTGAGCACGAAATTGCTCGCATCGGTCAAGCTGATGAATCTCAGCAAAGGTTGGCCGCCAGCACGATCAGAGCGTCATCTATACTCGCGGCTATGCCTGATATGGTGTTTGTGATCGATCGCCACTTTCGTTTTCTGGCGTGCAACGAACATCCAGACCTGCTACAACCGAGGCACAAGGTATTGGGGCAAACCATTGAAGAAGTGCTACCTGGTGAACTAGGTGTGCAGCTTACAATGAATGTGCAAAAGGCGTTCAGCTCTAAAGAAGTGATTCAGCACAATTATACCCTCGCGAAGAGTGCGTCATTTGAAGCGCGCTATGTAAAGATTGATCAGAATGAAGTGCTGGTTGTTATCCGCAATACGACGGAGCAAACCTTGAATAGTGCCGAGCTTAGCCGCCTTTCAGATGTGGTCAAAAAAACCACAAACGGTGTCGTTATAACGGATCAAAGCGGCTTTATTTTATGGATTAACGAATCTTATAGTGAAATTACGGGTCACAGTTCGGATGAAATGATCGGGATCCAGCCTGGCGCCCTACTTCATGGAAAAGACACTGATCCAGCCACTGTAGAAGCAATGCGTAAAGCCGCAGCCAGCCGTGAAAATTACAATGTTGATGTGCTTAACTATACAAAATCTGGTACACCTTACTGGGTCAGAATTGCTTGTGATCCTCTCTGGGATGATGACGGAAAATTTAAAGGCTACATTGCTATCGAGACTGACATTACAAAAGAAAAACGTGATGCAGATTTGATCAGCTATAATGAATACTTGCTCAAGTCGGTGATTGACGCTAACAACATTGGCACATGGCGGCTTAACCTGCAGAGTGGCGAACTTACAATCAACGAGAAATGGGCACATTTACTGGGTTACGAACTCTATGAGTTAATGCCGACGGACCGTAGAACCTGGGAAAACCTAACTCACCCAGAAGATCTCGCCTACTGCACTTCAGCTTTGGACAAGTACGCCACGGGGCAAATACCCGCATACGAAGCGGATATTCGAATGAAACATAAGAATGGCGAGTGGGTTTGGATAAATACTCGTGGTCGAATATTATCCAGCACTGAAGATAGCAAAGCAGAATGGTTACTAGGCACACATTTTGACATTAATGATCGAGTAACGGCGCGACAAAAACTTGATGAACAATCAAAACAGATGCACGCGATTGTTGAGAACATGAAAGACGGCGTCGTCACTATTAGCAACGAAAGAATAATTCGCACGTTCAACCATGGTGCCGAATGCATTTTTGGATACGGGCGCGACGAGGTGATAGGTCTAGACGCAAATGTGTTAATACATACACCGTACCGAGAGGCACTCAATAACTATATATCAAACTATACGCTTGGTAGCACAGAAAACGATATCCCCCGCTATCAAGAGTTCAAAGCGCTGAATAAAGATGGCACTGTTTTTCCCATCGAAGTCGGAACGACCGAAGTACAGCAATTGGGCGATATTAACTTTATTGGTATTGTAAGGGATGTCACCCAACGCAAGAAGCGTGAAGACGAGATACGTCAGTTGGCGTTTTATGATCCGTTGACGCTACTGCCTAACCGCCGCTTGCTTATAGACCGGCTGCAGCAGGTTATTGCGAATTGTACTCGGCAAAATCACCACGCTGCTCTGTTATTTCTGGACCTGGATAATTTTAAGAGCCTTAACGATAGCTTAGGTCACACCAAAGGCGACCTGTTGCTATGCCAGGTCGCAGCACGTCTTATTAAGTCAGTTGGGCACGGGGATACGGTTTCGCGTTTAAGCGGTGATGAGTTTGTGGTGCTTATCGAAGGACTCAGTTCCGATCGGAATGAAGCGGCCGTTGAGGTTGAAGCCACAGCTGGAAAAATCAATGCTCAGTTGACGCAGGAATTTGATTTAGACGGCTCTCCTTACAACGGATCGGCAAGTATTGGCGTAACCACGTTCAATAGTAACCTTTCACCGCTTGAGGACTTGTTCAAACAAGCGGATATGGCTTTGTACAAAGCCAAAGCAGCCGACCGTAGTAGCGTGCATTTTTTTGATCCACAAATGCAAGTTGTAGCTAGTTTACGTGCAGCGATGCGGCAAGACCTGTATGAAGCTCTTCGGAATAATCAGTTTCAGCTTTACTACCAAAAACAGGTTGACCAGCACGAGCAACTGATCGGAGTTGAAGCACTTCTGCGTTGGGCTCATCCTACAAAGGGCTTCATTTCTCCTGCACAGTTCATACCATTAGCGGAAGAAACCGGCCTTATTGTGCCTATTGGTGAATGGGTTTTACGCGAGGCATGCGAAACTCTGGCCCAATGGGCCTCCGATCCAGCAAAAGCTAATTTGACGATGGCTGTCAACATCAGTGTTGTGCAGTTTAATAAAAAGGATATTGTTCATACGGTGCTCAAAGCGCTAAACGCGTCGGGCGCCAAACCGCATAATCTCAAGCTGGAAATTACCGAAAGTCTTCTGGCGAGCGACGTCGAGAACGTTAAAGCCAAGATGTTGGAGTTGCAGCGCCACGGAGTTACCTTTTCCATTGATGATTTCGGTACCGGTTACTCCTCCTTGCTTTATCTTAAGCAGCTACCAATACACCAGCTAAAAATCGACCAAAGCTTTGTCAGTGATATTATTGATAGCCCCAACGATCAAGCGATTGCACAGGCGGTAATCACCCTTGCCACCGCGATGCACCTAAGTGTGATCGCCGAAGGTGTTGAAACAGAAGCACAGCGCGCAATGCTTCAAGGTTTGGGCTGCGATGCGTATCAAGGTTACCTCTTCGGAAAGCCCTGCGCACTTCAAGACCTGTTCATGGGAACGCAAGAAAGGCGCAGTTGAGCACAGGTTTTCTTTGTGAACGCTTCACCGCGATTTAGCGGTAACGACGCTGATCCAGGGTGGTCAGGCGGTCTGGGTTAAACACCATCATCCCGGTTACAAACGCACCATTGGCAAAGCCCTCCGGAATCATGAACAGCGGAAGATAGCTAAGATACTCATGCACCAGTTCGGCGAAAGTGTATACGCCACTGGTCCATAGCATCAGGCACATCACCACACCCGCTACAGCCACTGCAATGGCCGAACCAAAAAATCCGCAGACAAAAATATAAGCAAAGAAATTATTAAAATCACGATGGCGCTCCCACAGCATGATGGCGTAACTGATCAGCGCCGGCACCATCACTGTTATCAGGCCATTGGCCGCAAACATGATCAGCGGTTCACGGCCAGTAATCACCATAATCACCAGTGCCAGCAAGCCAGCCAATACCGCCAGGCCCCAGCCTAACATCAGCGTAACAAGGGTTATGCCGAAAACGTGAATGGACAGCCCCGGTGATATACCGGCGCGCAACTGCCACAAAAACCCAAGCGCAACGGCAGCGCCAAAAAAGGTGTGCTGCAACGAGGTGTCTTGCCGTAACTTATGCCAATCAACACTGCGCACAGCCGCCAGCAAAATAACGGCGAACAGAAGGGCCGTAATCACCCATTGGGTCGTAGAAAGCAAGTTTTCGGTCATGCCCATATGTCTGGCCCGTCTGCGTAGTCAGCAGCGATCGGGACACCCGCCGTGCTGATTTCTATCGGCTATAAATCATCGTTTTTGGCGCCCGTTACCAGCGCTTTCCAGCCTTCGTGGGCGCTCAAAAACACGTCACCACTCAAGTGCTGACAAAACTCCGTGCGTTTCAGCCGGTCCATCACCGGCCCCTTCACATCTGACATATGTAAGCGTACACCAGCATCTTTCAGGCGTTCATTAATCGCCTCCAGGCTTTCAAGCGCCGATGCATCCACCAAATTCACTGCCGGGCAGACCAACACCAAATCTGTCAGCTGTGGTTCGCTGGTCACAATGTCTAGCACCGTTTCTTCCAGGAATCGGGCGTTGGCAAAATACAGGCTCTCGTCTACCCGCAAAAATGTCACCGTTGGACATACGTCTACTTTATGGCGTAGCACATTACGGAAATGCTCGCTGCCTGGCACCCGTCCAACCACGGCACAGTGGGGCCGGCTGGTACGATATAAAAAAAGCCCCAGAGACAAAGCCACCCCGGTGATAATACCGGCCTCTACGCTGTGCCCTAGAGTAAGCACAATGGTGGCCAGCATCGCACCGAAATCCGTGCGTGAATAGCGCAAGGTGCGGCGCAGTGCCGGAATATCAATCAACGTAGACACCGCCACTATAATCGTTGCCGCCAGCGTGGCCTGCGGCAACCAGGCAATAGCCGGAGTCAGAAACAGGGTCGCTACTGCAATGCCCACCGCCGTATAGATGCCCGCCGCCGGCGTTTCGGCACCGGCGTCAAAATTCACCACCGAGCGGGAAAACCCGCCGGTTACCGGCATACCACCGGAAATACCCGAACCGAGGTTCGCCGCGCCCAGTCCGATCAGTTCCTGGTCAGGGTCAATCCGTTGGCGGCGTTTAGCCGCCAGTGTCTGGCCCACCGATATCGACTCCACAAATCCCACCACGCTGATCAGCAATGCGCTCACCGCTAACTGCTGCCAAAGCGCCCAGTCAGCCTGTGGCCAAGTTAACTGTGGCAACCCAGAGGGAACATGCCCCACCAGCTTTACGCCCTGAAGCTGCAATTGCCAGAACCAGGCCGCCAGAGTCGTCAACACTACCGCCAGTATAGGCGCTGTTTTGGTCGCTACATCGGCCATCTGCGGCGCCACTCCTAACGCCAACAAGCCAGGTTTAAGGCGAGTACGCGCCAACACCAAAAACACCAAAGTACTCACACCAACGGCCAAGGTGGCCAAATTGATGCTACTCGCCGATGCCCAAAGCGAACGACCTATATCAAACAGGTTATGGCCCGACCCGGTTATACCAAATACGTGCTTAAGTTGGCTCGCCGCGATGACAATGCCGGAAGCCGTAATAAAGCCCGAGATAACCGGATGGCTAAGAAAATTGGCCAAAAACCCCAGACGTAACACGCCCATCAGTACCAGCATCAACCCGGACATCAGCGCTAATACCACGGCACCCACTATATACTCGGCACTGCCTGCCTGCGCCAAAGGCGCGAGCGCCGCCGCCGTCATCAGTGACGCGACCGCGACAGGTCCCACCGACAAGGTGCGGCTGGTACCGAACAAAGCGTATACAACCAGCGGCAATATGCTCGCGTACAGCCCGATTTGAGCGGGAAGGCCTGCCAACAAAGCATATGCCAATGATTGCGGTATCAGCATCACCGTCACGATTAGCGCAGCAACCAGATCGCTGCCCGCTTGCTGGCGGTTATACCGCCAGCTCCATTGTAATACGGGCAGGTAACGAGATAGGTTCATCAGCGGCTCAGAACAGATTTAAAGGAATTTTCACGTAGACTTGGCCGTTGTCTTCCGCTGGCGGAAACTCGCCGGCGCGCATGTTAATCTGCACCGAAGGCAGAATCAGCCGTGGCATGTCCAGGGTGGCGTCACGTTCATTGCGCATCGTTGCGAAGTCGTCTTCGCTGACTCCGTCGTGCACGTGAATGTTGGACTCGCGTTGCTCCGCAACCGTTGTTTCATGGGCGTAGCTGTCCCGGCCGGGCGCCTTGTAATCGTGGCACAGGAACAGACGGGTTGTGTCTGGCAAAGCCAGAACCCGGCGGATTGAGCGATACAGTACATGGGCATCGCCACCGGGAAAATCACAGCGCGCCGTACCGTAGTCAGGCATAAACAACGTGTCCCCTACAAACGCCGCATTGCCGACAACATAGGTCAGGCACGCGGGTGTGTGGCCGGGTGTGTGCATGACCTGAGCCTGTAACCCACCAATAGCGAAGCTGTCGTTGTCTTTAAACAGCCTGTCGAACTGACTGCCATCGCGGGCGAATTCCGATCCGGCGTTAAACGCCTTGCCGAAAATCTCCTGCACCTGACAAATATGTGCGCCAATGCCGGTTTGCCCGCCCAACTGCTCGTGCAGATAAGGTGCCGCCGATAAGTGGTCTGCGTGCACGTGAGTTTCCAGAATCCACGCCACCTGTAAACTGTGCTTGTGCACGTAAGCAATGATAGCGTCTGCACTGGCCGTGCTGGTGCTGCCAGCGGCGTAATCGAAATCCAGTACCGAGTCGATGATGGCACAGGCGTTGGACGCAGGGTCTTGCACCACGTAGCTGAAAGTATTGGTAGGCTCGTCAAAAAAATGCTGAACGGTTGGATTGGTCGTGGTCATCACTAAACTCCTTTCGAATTCGCAAACATCGAACCTGTGAATAAGCTCTAAGCATATACTAATATAGAATATATATTGAAGTAATGTTTTCTTCTAAGCAGCCCAGCTGAAAGAAGAATGTTGCCGCACTGCAAACTTTGACATCAAATTATTAGAGCAATCACTACCACCACCGAATATGTGCAACAATAATTCATTACCTCCTACCCCAAAATCAGCCCGCAACGTGCCCGAGGCCTTATCTAACGATGCCCTATTTAGATTTTCTCATGACCTACAGCAGCCGCTTCATTGACGGTACGCTGATCACACTGGGTCAGTTCGGGCTGGCCGCTTTGGTCGCGATTGTCGCTGCACTGGTTTCGGGGCTGATGAAAATGGCGCATTCAAAAACCATGCGCGCTGTCGCTATTACTTATATTGAGATTTTCCGCGGCACATCGCTTCTGGTGCAGCTTTATTGGTTTTACTTCGTGCTGCCGCTGTTTGGTTTCACCCTGGAAAAGTTTACCGTAGGCTTTCTTACCGTCGGGCTGTGTTATGGGGCCTACGGTGCCGAACTGGTGCGCGGCGCAATCCAGTCGGTTCCACGGGGCCAATGGGAAGCCGCACTGGCACTGAATATGTCACCGGCAAAGCGCATGCAACGAATTATATTGCCACAGGCACTGGTGGCCATACTGCCACCCTGGGGCAACCTTATGATCGAAATCCTGAAGGGCACCGCTCTGGTGGCATTGATTTCAGTCGCCGACCTGATGTTTGAAACACGCCAGGTCAACAACAATACCTACCTGTCAGCCCAGGCCTTTGGGACCGCGCTTATCATTTACTATATTTTTGCACGATTTATGGTGACACCCGTCATGCGCTGGCTAGAACGGGTGATGGCCCGCAAAATCGGACGAATGTAAATCATGCTTGACTGGAAAATGGACTTTACTTGGGAAATTCTGCCCCGCCTGCTACTCGCAGCGGGCAACACAATGCTGGCGGCAGGTGGCGGTTACGCTGTGGCGGTCGTGCTGGGACTGGTGTTTGCACTGGCACAACGCACGCGCTCCCGCACACTGACCTTCGTCGTACGCGAGCTGGTAGAGTTTGTCCGCTCGACGCCATTGCTGTTGCAGATTTTCTTCATTTTTTACGTGGGCCCGCAGTTCGGCCTGCGCCTGTCGCCCTGGGCCGCAGGGCTAATCGCTATCGGCCTTCATTACGCCGCCTACCTTTCCGAAGTGTATCGAGGCGGCATTGAAAACGTGCCAAAAGGTCAGTGGGAAGCTGCCAAGGCTATCAACTTGTCAACCGTCACAACCTATCGCCGCATCATCATTCCGCAGGCACTGCCGCCGGCGCTTGCGGGCATGGGCAACTATCTGGTTGGTATCTTTAAAGACACCCCAATGCTGTCGGTGATTGGGGTGGCAGAGCTGATGCACACCGCCAATTCTATTGGTGCGGAGAATTTCCGCTATCTGGAACCCTACACCATCGTCGGCCTTATCTTTCTGGCTATTTCACTGCCAACCGCTTGGCTCATCCGCCGATTCGAGACGGCATTACGCCGCAAAATGGGACTGACTAGATGAAACACGACAAGGGACAGGATCTAACCCAATACGCATTACGACTAGAGGGCGACAATGTACCCATGGTGCGGTTTCAGAACGTGACTAAAAAATATGGCAGCCTGGTAGTACTCGACGGCCTGAATCTGGATGTCGCAGAAGGCGAAATGGTCACCATCATCGGCCCTTCCGGTTCGGGCAAAACCACCGTGCTGCGAATGCTGATGACGCTGGAAACCATCGACAGCGGCGTGATCTATGTCGACGGCGAACCGTTAACTCACATGGAAAAAAACGGTCGCCTGGTCCGCGCCAACGCTGCCCACCTGCGGCTAATTCGTTCTAAAATCGGCATGTGCTTCCAACATTTCAACTTGTTCCCGCACATGACAGCGCTTGGCAACTGCATTGAGGGGCCGATGCAGGTTCTGGGTCTGTCGAAACAGGAAGCGGAAGAGCGCGCACTGGAATTGCTGGATTTGGTGGGTATGGCTGAAAAACGCGACCAGCACCCGTCGCGACTGTCGGGCGGACAACAGCAGCGTGTCGCCATCGCCCGCGCTCTGGCCATGCGCCCGAAAGTGATGTTGTTTGACGAAGTGACCTCTGCACTGGACCCAGAGGTCATCAGCGAAGTTACCAGCGTAATACGCCGCCTGGTCGATCAGCACAACCTGACCATGCTGATGGTAACGCACCAGATTGGCTTCGCTCGGGAAATCTCAGACCGGATCTGCCTGTTCTTTGATGGAAAGATTGAAGAGCAGGGGTCGCCAGAAATGCTGTTGGACAACCCCCAGAACGAACGCACCCAGCAGTTCCTGAGCGCGGTTCTGGAAGCAAACTAAGCCCGGTAAAAAGAGACAGATTTGAAATCTGTCTCTGCTCTGGCCTTTAGTTAGATTTGCAGGCGTCTTCAGTTGTCAGTTCACCCGGTAAAAACGCTTTGATGTATTCGTCGGGCGTTACCGTTGCCATCATTTCATCAGAGCCCATATAGTCTTTGAGGGCCTTGTTGAATTCGGCACGAAAAGCACTGTCTTCAGGTCGGAAACCGATGCCAACAACCTGCTTTGCACGCCCTACAAACGCCTCTGGGTCAGAGATGCCAAAGCTATCATCCAGGTCTGCGGCGTGCTTTGCTTCCAGCACGTTAATGGGAACGGCATCGGTGCGACCGGTACGCAGCGCAGCCAGGGCTTCCGTGGTACCCGGTACTTCCGTGATGCTGTTCTTAGGGACGCCAGCGTCTCTGGCATCAGTCAGTGTGTTGTAACCGGACGGCGCTACCATGGTCAGATTCTGGTCGATCAAATCCTGATAGGTTTCAAGATTTTTGGGATTGCCCTTGGGCACCACGAAGGTGTCTCCAAAAGCGCCAATCGGGTCTGAAAAATCCATGTTTTCACAACGTGCCTTAACGATGTACATCCCGCCAGTCACTATGTCCACGCGGCCAGCTTTCAGGCTGGGAATCAGGCTGGACCAGTTGGTTAGAACAGGCTCGACGTTGGTGTATCCCATGCGCTTGAGCACGTCGATGGCGATGCCGTTAACAAAACCTTTGGCCGTACCGTCGTTCCCGGCGTAAGCCCAGGGCGGTGCTGCAGAAAAACCCAGGCGAATCGACTCACCTTCCGAAATTCGCTGTTCAAGCGTATCGGCCTGAGCGACACCGGCTGAAACAAACACTGCGAGTGCCAGTGCCAGAGTTTTTGTCCATCGATTGTTAAATAATGTCATCGGATTGCCTCGTTTTTTATCTCATTCGTGCGTTTGATGATTATGACATAGTTATAGGCACCGACATTTTTTAACCACTGCAAGCACAGGCTGCACTGCGCAAGCTGAGGCAATTCGTCAGCCACAACGTGCGTTACGCCACATACCGCGCAACCAATCCGGTATTATCCCCGGACTGACTCACATACGGAGTTCGCTTTGACAGGCCCAAACCCAACACATAAACAGACCACAACAGCCGCTGCCCGCGAGTGGCAGGCATTCTGGCTGGCCGTCGGATTTTTAACCCGCATACCCATGCTGGTGTCGATTGATTATTCCCAAAAACTGATGAACCAGTGCAGCGTTTACTTTCCACTCGTCGGTTTGTTGCTGGGCGCCCTGTACGTCGGACTGTTTGCGCTACTGGGGCTTTTCTGCAGCCCGCTGGTCAGCATTCTGCTGGTGCTGTGTTTTCATCTTTTCATTACCGGCGCTTTTCACGAAGACGGGCTGGCGGATAGCGTGGACGCATTTGGCGGTGGCTATACCGTTGAAAAGCGCCTGGAAATCATGAAAGACAGCCGCATTGGCACCTATGGCACGGTAGCACTGGTGCTGGCGTTAGCGCTCAAAGTCGCCCTGTTGGTGGAGAGCCATCACATCATGCTGGCACTGCTTCTGGCACCGGCTATTAGTCGGCAAACACCACTTTTGTTGATGTCATTCCTGAATTACGTGACCGATCCCGACAAAAGTAAAAGCAAACCGGTGGCTGAAGGCTTTTCCCGCCGGCGGCTCGGGTACAGCACTGGGTTTACACTGCTGGTGGCATTGGTGTTCAGCGCCTGGCTGCCAGGCTTATGGCTGCTGGCACCGATCGCGGTCGCCGGGGTTGCTCTGCTGTGGGGTTGGTATCTCAAACGCCAGCTGGGCGGCTACACCGGCGATACGCTCGGGGCCAGCGTGGTGTTTTGTGAGCTGGTGTTGTTACTGCTGATTTAATCGCCGACAGTTTGACGTTACTGCAGCCGCTTGCAGTAACGCCACTCTGGCTTCTAGCGGTCAATGCGGGATATTTTCGTACCCTCAATACTCAGCCCGGCCATCAGGCCTTGCTGGCTAAAAATAAATGCATAGGCATCGTCTTTAAGGGACGAAGTCGACAGGTTTCTGGCAACGCCTTCGTCAACCAGGACAACAGTCGGACCCACGCCAATTTCCCAGCCGTTGGTTTTCTCCAGATACGTCACAGCGGCATCCGTCATCAGAAACACCGCGTATGCGTACGACTGTGCACCAGCCTGCAAGCCCCAGGAGCCGGTGATGGAATTGTAGTAATCAGCCACCGCCGGGCCTTTCATTAACACACCTTCGCCATAGCTGCCGCCAAATACCAGGCCAGCTTTTACGATATTGGGGAACACCAAAATACCTTTGGCACTTTTTGATAGGGTTTCAGCCACCGGATGCACTTTATACAACGTATTTAAAGCCTGCATCGCATTGCGGTCAAGATCTTCAGCGCTCGCCGCCAGAACAGGGTTCGCAACGGTCATTACCATGGCGGACGTCAGTGCGAATACAAAGCCAAAAAAGGTTTTACCCAAACGATTCATGACACAGTCCTCCTGAGTGTTCACCAAACTATAGATCGTTGGCTGAAGACCCACCGTTAAAGCTGGGACACATTGCCTTGACCATCCATTGACTTGCCTTAACCATCGATTGAATAAGAGGTTATTCGCGACAGTTGACTGTAAGGCAGGCCGGTTTCTTCGTGCCAGGCATTGAATGCCTCCTGCACCTGGTACAAGCCTTTTTTACTGCTCGTTGATGCGTCTAAAAGCTTGGCTTGGCGCAGCACCTGAATGACATCGTTGGACATAATAAAGCCGTCCCAGCCCACCCGGCGCAGAAAGTACTGGGCGCTGTTGCCGCCCAGACGCGAACCATGGCGCTTGAACCACAGCAGCAGTCCGGCTTGGTCAGATGACGGCCACTGACGTAGAAATGCACCAAAACTGCCGTGCGTGTGAACCTTGTCCATAATCATGCGGGCGTTTTCCGGCACCGTGCGGATTTTTTGCAGGTTGCGCACAATGCGTTCGTCGCAGGCCAGGGTTTCCAGCACGTCCGGCGGCACCTGCTGCCAGTAGGCTGGCACAAAGCCGTGAAAGGCGACTTCAAAATCCGGCCATTTTTTATCAATCACCCGCCATACAAAACCCGCTTTAAACACACAGCAGGTCATTTCTGCCAAATAGCGATCGTCACTGCGCTGTTCCAGCGCGCTGGCCGGCGGCGGCGTGGGTAACCGGGCGTCTAATTCTTCAACGCCACCTTTGCGCGCAATTGCGCGCTCATGAATCTCTGAAAAACGCATAGCATCTTGTCTTCTGGGGTGTGAACGGGTTGCTGAAAATTAACGGATCATTCATTTAAGACTGACCTAACTCAATTTCGATTGGCCATTTTTCAACTACTGTGAGGGCGAACAACTCAGAAACCGAAGTCCCACCCGGCTGGGCAAAGGTAAAACATTCACAGCCAGGACCGGGATCTTTCATTGGCTCTATTTATCGCTGTCGATGTGGATAAAGGAGAAATGCTGTGAGCAATAAAAACTACCCCCCAAAAGCCCCTTCTGACGATTTTTCAGATCCTGTCAATAACTCTCCGGATCTCTCTCCAAATAACGCTTCAAATAATCCGGAACACGATCTGGCAACGCGGTTTCCTACCGCCTACACCATTTTGTTTCTGCTGATTATATTTGTGGCTGCGTTGACCTGGATTATACCTGCCGGCCAATACGACCGGGTGATGAACGAAGAGGTCGGCCGCGACGTGGCCGTGCCGGGCACCTACAAGGTTGTTGATGCCAACCCTCAGGGTTTCGTGGACATAATGCTCGCGCCCACCGCCGGGTTTTATGATCCGGACAGCTACGTGGCTAATGCGATAGATGTTGCCCTGTTCGTCATTTTCTTGGGTGGATTTCTGGGTGTAATGAATGCCACCGGCGCCATTGATACCGGCATACGCAGCGCTATGCGCCACCTCAAGGGCCATGAAATCTGGATGATTCCGATACTAATGACCCTTTTTGCCATCGGCGGCACAACCTATGGCATGGCCGAAGAGACCTTGGCTTTTTATGCCATTTTGATTCCGGTCATGATGGCAGCCGGATACGATGCTGTCACCGGGGTCGCCATTATTCTGGTGGGGTCAGGTATCGGCGTGCTGGGCTCCACCATCAACCCGTTTGCCACCGTTATCGCCGCCAATGCAGCCGACATTCCGTTTACCGATGGCATTGTGGTGCGTTTTATTTTGCTGATTGGCGGGCTGCTTATTTGTGCCGCGTATGTCATGCGTTACGCAATGCGCGTTAAAGCGGATCCATCCCGCTCTGTTGTGGCCAAACAATGGGATGCTCACCGCCGCCTTTTCCTCAACAAGCGGCATGAGGGAGTTGATGATTCCACACTCGACAAAACCCAGATTGTCGCCCTGATGATTTTCGCTGCAACCTTTGTGTTTATGATCTGGGGTGTGTCTTCGCAGGGTTGGTGGATGGCCCGCATGGGCGCGCTGTTTTTTGGTTCGGCCATTGTGATTGGTATTGTTGCCCGCCTTGGCGAGAAAAAACTGGCCAGCAGCTTTGTCGATGGCGCTCGTGATCTTCTGGGTGTTGCGCTGGTGGTCGGACTGGCCCGCGGCATCGTGGTTATGATGGACCAGGGCATGATTGCTGACACCATTCTACACAGCGCCGAAAACTCTCTTGGCGGGCTGCCCGAGCTTGCGTTTATCAACCTGATGTTCTGGATTGAAGTGGGCATGAGTTTCTTTGTGCCGTCGTCTTCAGGCCTGGCCGTGTTGTCTATGCCGATTCTTGCACCGCTGGCGGACTTCGCCAATGTCGGGCGCGACCTTGTTGTGACCGCCTTTCAATCAGCCAACGGTCTGGTCAACCTGATCAACCCCACCTTCGCCGTTGTCATTGGCGGCTTGGCCATTGCGCGAGTGTCGTACGACCGCTGGCTCGTATTTATCTGGCCCTTGTTGCTGATTCTTACAATTTTCATTTCGGTGGTCATCAGTGCTGCGGCGTTACTTTGACATCTTTCGAAGTAATGACGAAGCCATACACATTGGAGATTAACCATGTCTGAACTAACACTTGGCGTGCATTCTGAAGCCGGAACACTGCGGCAGGTTATTGTCTGCCGCCCTGGTCTGGCTCATCGCAGGCTCACACCGTCTAACTGTGATGACCTGCTATTTGACGACGTGTTCTGGGTAAAACAGGCTCAGAAAGATCATGACGTATTTTCCGAGCTTATGCGGTCACGGGGTATTGAGGTTTTAGACGTCAACGAACTATTGGCAGAAACGTTAGACATACCCGAAGCCCGCAAATGGATTCTCGATCATCGAATCACCTGGAACGACATCGGAGTCGGGATGATTTCCGACCTTCGCGCATGGATGGACGAGCTTCCAGGCTCCAAGCTTGCGGAATACCTGATGGGTGGCCTGGAAGTGACCGACTTGCCCTTTGACCCAACCGGTCTTTTTGGTAACCACTTGGGGCACTACGGATTTGTGCTGCCGCCATTGCCAAACTTTCTTTTCACCCGCGATAACAGTGCCTGGATCTACGGTGGCGTCACACTTAACCCCATGCACTGGGCCGCGAGGAAACCCGAAACCCTGCTGATGGCCGGCATTTACCGTTTCCACCCGACGTTTGCTGGAAAAGCAGATGTGCTTTGGGGCGACCCTACCAAGAATCATGGCCTGGCAACGCTCGAAGGCGGAGACATCATGCCCGTGGGTAATGGCACCGTGCTTGTAGGAATGGGCGAACGTTCATCACCACAAGCCGTAGGACAATTAGCCAACGCTTTGTTTGAAAAAGGCACCGCAGAGCGGGTTATTGCCTGCCAGATCCCAAAATCCCGCACAGCCATGCATCTGGACACCATATTCACTTTCTGCGGCGGCAACGTGGTTACAGCGTTCAAAGAAGTAGCGGACGAAGTGATCTGCTATGACTTGCGCGCCGGTGAGGGCAAAAAACACCTGTCTTTCCGCCAGGACTCACGGCCGCTGTTTGATGTAGTGGCCGAGGTTCTTGGCTACAAATCCCTGGAAGTGGTTCCAACCGGTGGCGACGACCCGGCCGAGCGCGAGCGCGAGCAGTGGAACGATGGCAACAACGTGCTGGCCATAAGTCCGGGCGTGGTGATTGGCTACGACCGAAATGATGACACCAACGCGGCACTCAAAGCGGCGGGAATCGAAGTGTTGGCCATACCCGGCGCTGAGCTGGGCCGTGGTCGGGGTGGCGGACGCTGCATGAGCTGCCCCACGATTCGTGACCCCATCTGACCGGAAAGGATAAAACCATGGCTTTTAATCTGAAGAACCGCCACTTCCTGACCCTGCGAGATTTCTCCCCCCGTGAGATCAGCTTTCTGCTTAAGCTGTCGACCGATCTGAAGGCGGCGAAATACGCCGGCACCGAGGTACCGCAGCTTGCCGGCAAAGAAATCGCGCTTATCTTTGAAAAGAACTCCACCCGCACACGGGTTGGGTTCGAAGTGGCCGCTTACGATCAGGGCGCCCGGGTTACCTACCTTGGGCCCTCTGGAACCCACATCGGCCACAAGGAATCGGTAAAAGACACTGCTCGAGTACTGGGCCGGGTTTACGATGCCATCGAGTACCGCGGCTTCGGGCAGAAGATTGTCGAGCAATTGGCCGAATATGCCGGAGTACCGGTCTACAACGGCCTGACCGACGAGTTCCACCCAACACAAATTCTCGCTGACTTTTTAACTATGCAAGAGCATGTTGAGAAGCCGCTGCACCGGGTTGCCTTCGCTTTTCTTGGTGACGCCGCTAACAACATGGGCGATAGCCTGCTGATCGGTGGCGCCAAGATGGGCATGGATGTGCGCCTGTGTGCACCCAAAGTCTGCTGGCCTCAGCAATCCATTCAGGACGAAGCCCAGGCGATCGCGCGGGGAACCGGTGCCCGCATTACCATTACCGAAGATGTGGATACGGCGGTGGCCGGGGTCGACTTTGTTTACACCGACGTTTGGGTGTCTATGGGCGAGCCGAAAGAAAAGTGGGGCGACCGGATAAAGCTGTTGATGCCCTACCAGGTGAACGCGGCGGTGATGGAAAAAACCGGCAACCCCCGCGCCCGCTTCATGCACTGCCTGCCAGCGTTTCACAATACCGACACCATCATTGGCAAAGAAATTCAGGCAGAATTCGGAATCAGTGCAATGGAGGTAACCGATGAGGTTTTTGAAAGCCCGGCATCGATTGTTTTCGACCAGGCCGAGAACCGTATGCACACCATCAAGGCGGTGCTGGTAGCCACCCTTGGGGCCTGACTCTGGCGCGGATTGATGAAGAAGGACACACACGATGTTGATTGTTGCAGCACTGGGCGGTAACGCCCTGTTGAAACGCGGCGAACCACTGACCGCCGAAGCCCAGCGCACCAATGTTCGAAAAGCCGCGACATCCCTGGCGGAACTGGTGCGCGCCGGGCACCGACTGGTGATTACCCATGGTAACGGCCCCCAAGTGGGCTTGCTGGCGTTGCAGGGTGCCGCCTATAAGCCTGAAGAAGCCTACCCGCTGGATGTGCTGGGTGCCGAGACCGGAGGTATGATCGGCTACATGATTGAGCAAGAACTGGAAAATGCTCTGGGCCATGATCGCCCAGTGGCAACCCTGCTCACCCAAGTTGTTGTCGATCCGAATGATCCTGCCTTTGCCCATCCGACCAAATTTATTGGCCCGGTGTACGATAAGGCAGAAGCGGAATCCCGCGCCGCGGCCGCTGGCTGGCAAATCGCAGCCGATGGCGACAAGTGGCGCAGGGTAGTGCCCTCCCCTGCACCCAAAGAAATTCCGGATATGCGGGTACTGAAACTGCTGCTGGATCAGCAGGTGGTCATAATTTGTACTGGAGGTGGCGGCATTCCCGTGCTGCGCCGCAACGACGGCAGCATGACCGGTGTTGAAGCGGTTATCGACAAAGATGCCGCCAGTGCGTTGCTGGCGCGGGAGTTGGATGCTGACGCGCTGCTATTACTGACCGACGTGGATGCTGTCTATCGTGACTTTGGTAAATCCACTGCCACGCCGGTTCGCACCGTTACACCGGCCCAGGCAAGAACGCTGAACGTTCCCGCCGGGTCCATGGGGCCAAAGGTAACGGCGGCCTGCGACTTTGCAGATACCGGCGGCATTAGCGGCATTGGCCGGTTAGAAGATGCGCTTGCCATTCTGGAGGCGCGGGCGGGAACACTCATCACAGCGTCAGCCACTCGCAACGGTTAACTGTTCAGGCGCTTCGTCATGTTGAATCAAGCTGTTTCGGGCTCAGATCAGGGTAGCCCGGAGCCTACTTCTGTTAATGAGCACCTCGCAAACGGCGAACTTGATGGAGAGGTCGTCGGCATTCGCGGTGGCGTTGTTGACGTTCTTTTTCCGCAAGACTCTCCACGTATTCACGATTTGCTTTACGCCGGCAATCTGGCGCTGGAAGTCATGTCCCTGCTGGAAAGCGGCGCCGTGCGCTGTATGGCGCTGGCACCGGTACGCGGGTTGGGCCTGGGAGTCTCTGTGCGTGCTACCGGCGCTCCCATCCAGGTTCCGGTAGGAGACGCTGTTCTGGGCCGCATGCTGAACGTCTTTGGCGAACCCATTGATAACAAACCCGCCCCTGCTACCGACATTCGCCGCTCTATTCACCAGCCACCACCGGCACTGGAGGACCGCGTGGTGCACAGCGATATTCTGGAAACCGGCATCAAAGCCATTGATCTGTTGTCGCCTATCGAGCGCGGCGGCAAAACCGGGTTGTTTGGCGGCGCCGGTGTGGGCAAAACCGTGCTGATTACCGAGCTGATCAACAACACCGTGCAGGAATACGAGGGCGTCAGCCTGTTTTGCGGTATTGGCGAACGCTCCCGTGAAGCCGAAGAACTCTACCGGGAAATGGGCGACGCCGGCGTGCGCGACAAAACCGTGATGGTGTTCGGGCAGATGAATGAGGCTCCCGGTGTGCGCTTTCTGGTGGGCAAAACAGCGCTCACCATGGCCGAATATTTCCGTGACGATAAAAAGCAGGACGTTCTGCTGCTAATCGACAACATTTTTCGCTTTGTTCAGGCAGGCTCGGAAGTGTCCGGTTTGATGGGCCGTATGCCGTCACGGGTGGGCTACCAACCCACACTGGCCACCGAACTGGCCACCTTGGAGGAGCGCATCACCTCCACCCGCAACGGTTCCATCACCTCTATTCAGGCGGTATACGTGCCGGCGGATGACTTCACCGACCCTGCCGCTGCACATATTTTTTCGCACCTGTCCGCTTCGGTGGTGCTGTCGCGCAAGCGCGCCAGCGAAGGCTTGTACCCGGCCGTCGACCCTCTTGCCTCGGCTTCTGTGATGCTGACGCCCGCGGTTGTCGGCCAGCGCCACTACGACATCGCCCGTGCGGTGCGGCGTACCCTGGCCGATTACGAGGACCTACGAGACATTATTTCCATGCTGGGCATGGAAGAACTGTCGGCCGCCGATCGCGCTGTCGTGGCGCGGGCGCGACGTTTGGAGCGCTATCTGACCCAGCCATTTTTCACTATGGGTTCGGTCGACGGCGCCAACGGCAGGCGAGTGCCCATCAAAGACACGCTGAACGACTGCGAAACCATACTCAACCAGACTGAATTCAACGATAACGAAAGCGACTATTACATGATTGGCTCGCTGAAAGATTTGGCGTCATCGTCATGAGCCTGGCAAACGTGATGACGGTTACGCTAAGACTACCTACCCGCACTCTGTTCGAAGGCCGCGCACAGCGGCTATTTGCCACCGCCTTCAACGGTGCCTTTGGCATGCTGCCCAACCATACCGACTTTGTCACCGCGCTGGTGCCGTCGGTGCTGATTCTGACGGACGGAACCGGTGGAGAGCTGTTTTTTGGCATCGACGAGGGCCTGCTGGTGAAAACCGGCCATCAGGTAGACATCGCCATTCGTCGGGGTGTTCAGGGCGACAGTCTGGACACCCTGAACGACACCATACAAAAGGCCTTTGTGGAGGTAGACGAAGAAGAGCGGGTGGCCCGGTCAGCGCTATCACGGCTGGAAGCCAACATTGTGCGACGCTTTGGCGACTTACGGAAACCCGCGCTATGAGAAGCCGCAAAGACCGCTCTGCCGACGATATCCGGCGCAGTACTGAACGACTTCAGCGTGCCCGCAAACAGCCCGGAGCCAGCCCATTAAGAGGCATCGGCGCCTTTGGCATGATTGGCTGGTCAGTAGCGGTACCTGCCGTTGCGGGGGCGTTTCTGGGGTTGTGGCTGAACAAGGTAGCGCCGCAGAATTTTTCCTGGCCCATCGCGCTGATTCTGGGCGGTATTGTGGTGGGCGCCATGATCGCCTGGAACTGGATTGATAATGAAACCCCAAAAGCCGGCGGCGATAATAACCACACAGACGCCAACGAAGGAGACAAACATGACGGTTGACTGGTCAGCTGTACTGCTGGGATTGGCCGTAGGGGTGGCCGTCAGCAGCCTGTTTTTTGTCGGGCTAGCCTGGGGTATGAAACGCGCTCTGCGTTCGCGCCAGCCCGAAGCCCTGTTATTGCTCAGCGCAACCGTGCGCATCGTCATGCTGCTGGGCGTCGGTTTCTGGCTTGCCACCAGCAGTGCCACAGCCTGGCCCATGGCCGGTTTCGCCCTGGCATTTCTGTTAGTGCGTATGGTTGCGCTGCTTTGGGCCAGAAAACGCGACACCACACCTTTAGCAGAACAAGAGGGCGCGTAATGCAGTTTTCACCGGACAACATCATTGTGCTCACCCTCGGTGGCTGGGGCTTGAACGCGACCATCGTGAATACCTGGATTGTGATGGTGTTGCTGGTGGGCATTTCCTGGTTTGTGACTCGCAACCTGCGCGCCGACGTGCCGCCCGACCGCCTGCGTACGGCACTGGAAGTGATCGTAAAACTGATTCAGGGCCAGATTGAGGAAGTCACCCAGAATTCAGCCCGCCACGTGATGTACTTCGCCGGCACTCTGTTTTTGTTTATTGCGTTGTCGAATCTGATGCTGGTGATTCCCGGCTTTTCGCCGCCTACCTCGTCGTTGTCGACCACCATGGCTCTGGCACTGTCGGTGCTGGTCGCCGTTCCGGTATTCAGCATTGCCAGCGGCGGCGTAAAAAGCTACCTGCGAACCTTTATTGAACCCTCGGTCATCATGCTGCCGTTCAACATCATCAGCGAATTTTCCCGTGGTATCTCGCTGGCTATCCGCCTTTACGGAAACGTGATGAGCGGGGCTGTTATTGCCGCCATTCTACTCACCGTCGCACCGTTTTTCTTCCCGGTGCTGATGGACATGTTGGGCCTTCTCACCGGCATGATCCAGGCCTACATCTTCGCCATTTTAGCCACCGTCTATATTTCTTCTGCTACCGCGGAAAAAGAGCCATCAGCTTTGAATAGAGAGCCATCAGCTTTAAATAAAGAGCACACAACGTCACCCAAACAAACACAGCCGTCGTCCCCCAACGAGGAAAAATCATGACCGATCTTGCCATTATCGCGGCAATCTCTATTTTTACCGCCGGTTTCACCATAGCGATTGGCTGCATAGGGCCTTCCCTGGCTGAAGGGCGCGCGGCCGCGGCCGCTATTGCCGCCATTGCCCAGCAGCCAGACGCGGCGCCTACTCTGTCCCGTACCCTGTTCGTCAGCCTGGCGATGATTGAATCCACCGCCATTTACTGTTTCGTCGTGGCGATGATTCTTATCTTCGCCAACCCGTTTTGGGATGCGGCGGTAAAGGCAGCGACGGTAACTGCCGGATAGCCTCCCCTTTGGCTGATTCACCCAACAGGTCAACCATTATGTCCATTGACTGGATTACCGTTCTGGCACAACTCGCCAACTTTTTGGTGCTGGTGTGGCTGCTGAAACGCTTCTTGTACCGCCCTATTCTGGACGGTATTGACGCGCGCGAGGCTGAAATCACCAAAAGCATGGCCGCCGCCGGTGAAGCTCAGCAAAAAGCACAAGCCGCACAAGCCGACTTCCAGCAGCAGAAAAAACAGCTGATGTCTGACCAAAACGCCATGATTCAGAAAGCGCTGCGCGATACTGAAGACCAGCGCGACAGCTTGCTGGCCGAAGCCCGCGCCCGGCTGGAGCAGGAACAACAAGACTGGCGCAAACACCTGGAACGGGAGCGGGAACGATTCGCCGCCAGGCTGCAGCGTGCCGGGCAGGAAACCCTATTAGAACTCACCCGCAAAGCCCTTCGTGACCTCGCCGATGAAACTCTGGAACAGGCCATTGTGCGCCATGTGAGCAAACGTCTGGAACCGTTAGTAGACGAATTGAAAAAAGCGGCAGCGGGCAGCATCCAAGCCATCGCGACCACCCGCGAGCCCTTGCCAGAAGCCGCGCAATCACAACTGGAAACCGATCTCAACAAACTTTTGCCAGCCATGGCACTGAGTTTTGAGGCCGACGCAGACCAGGCGCCCGGACTGATTCTGCGAATGGGCGGCGCCCAGGTGGCGTGGACGGTTGACAGTTATACCGACGAATTTAATGCTTTGCTGAACCAACGCCTGACCGACGGCGCTTCAGGCCGGGCGCAAGCTGAGGCTGAATGATTCACTATGAGCGATAGAGACAGCAGCAGCGACATCAACAACGTCAACAACAGCCAGGCGCAAATCCCTGCCAGCGCGCAGCCTCGGGTTCAGGTCCAGAGCCAGAGCCAAGACCAGAGCCAGAATTTCGAACAGCAGTTCCAGCGCTGGCAGCAAGACCTGCTGGCCACACAGACACCCGCACCGGTGCTGACTGAGGTGGGTCGCGTTATTGAAGTGGGCGATGGCGTGGCCGTAGTGACCGGCCTGGCTCGCGCCCTGGCGGATGAGTTGCTGATATTTGCGTCCGGTGTACGCGGCATTGTGCTGGACCTTGAGCCCGGCCGGCTGGGCGTTATTCTGCTTGGACCGTCGGAACACATCCGCCTTGGCGAAGACGTGCGGCGTACTCGCAAGGTTATCAGCGTGCCCGTTGGCCCGGCTCTGTTGGGCCGCGTTGTGAGTGCCATCGGCCTTCCCCGCGACGGCCTTGGGGTCATCGCGGCGGTCGCCGAGCACCCGGTGGAAGCCGAGGCGCCTGGCGTGTTGAGCCGCTCGGCCATTTTCAAGCCGCTGGCGACCGGCATCAAAGCCATAGACGCCGCTGTGCCGGTGGGCCTGGGCCAGCGCGAACTGATCATCGGTGATCGCCAAACCGGAAAAACATCGATCGCAGTGGACACCATGCTCAACCAGATACGGTCCGACGTGATTTGTATCTATTGCGCGATCGGCCAGCGCGGCGATGCTGTGTCACGGGTTATCGGCGCGCTAAAAAAAGGCGACATGATGGCCCGCAGCGTCGTAATGTCCGCCGGCGATGAGGAAACACCCGGTCTGGCCTACATCGCCCCCTATGCCGCGATGACCATGGCGGAGTATTTTTGCGATCAGGGCCGCGATGTATTGATCATATTTGATGATTTGACCCACCACGCCCGCTCCTACCGCGAGCTGTCGTTACTGCTGCGCCGGCCACCGGGGCGCGAGGCGTTCCCGGGGGACATCTTCTACGTTCACGCCCGCCTGCTGGAACGGGCCGGCCAGTTTACCGAAGAGGTAGGCGGTGGCTCTATTACCGCTCTGCCAGTGGTAGAAACCCAGGCCGAGAACCTGTCTGCGTACATTTCCACCAACCTGATCTCTATCACCGATGGCCAAATTTACCTGTCACCACAGCTGGTGCAAAAGAACCAGTTCCCGGCGGTGCATCAGGGATTGTCGGTATCCCGCGTGGGTAGCAAGGCTCAGAGCCGGGCCCTGCGCAAGGTTGCCGGCAACCTGCGGGTGACTCTGTCGCAATTTGAAGAACTGGAAGACTTTGCCCGCTTTGGTACGCGGCTGGATGACGCGACCCGCGCCCGCCTGAAGCGCGGCGCGGCAGTGCGCAATTCCCTGCGCCAGGCCGAGCGCGATCCGATGCCGGCGGTTGAGCAACTTGCAGTGCTGATTGCGGCCATGGAAGGCTTACTTGACGGTTTGGAAGAGCAGCTGCTGGTAGATACCATGCAGCGCATACGCACGCTGGCCAAGAAGCAGTTGCAGGAGATTGAGCAACGCATAGCGGACAACAAAGAGTTACGGCCAGAGGACAGCGAGCGGGTGATCGCTATGGTTCGCGCGGCTCTGGAAGCTGATTTGGGGACTGACTTGGAGAACAGCAATGGCCCAATCTCTTGAAGCGCTGGAGCGCCACAACGACACGCTGACCAGCATCCGTGGCATTGTGCACACCATGAAAACGCTGTCGGCCATTAACGCCTCGCCTTACGAGCGCGCAGCGCGTTCCATAGAGGCCTACCACCAGACTATTTTGCAGGGCTTTGCCGCATTTGCGTACCGTACCGGTGGGCTCAGCCTGCAACAGGACGCCAACGCCGAACAGCTAATCGTAGTGTTTGGCACAGACCACGGTCTGTGCGGCAACTACAACGAAAGCCTGGCGCAGCTGGTGAAGCAGCACCAGAACGCCCAAAGCGCTGGCAAGCCGCGCCTGTTGTGCATTGGCGCGCAAATGCAGGATGCCCTCACCGATCAGGACTTGAAACCGGAAGCCACGTTACTACCACCCGCCTCCGCCGACGGCATTGGCCGTCTGGCCGGCGACATTGTCAGCCGCATTGACGCTCTCAGCCATGGCCAGTCTCTATCAGGCGTCGGTGTTACCCTGGCGTTCACTCAACGCGGTGAACACGGCACCCGAGAACCCGTCACCCGGCGCCTGCTGCCACTGGAACCGGCACTGTTGCAAAGCACCAAGCGCTGGAACTCTAGGGCGCTGCCGGATTACACCATGGCCGCTGATGCACTCCTGTCGTCGCTGATTCGCAGCCACATCTTTGCCAGCGTATTTCGCGCCTCGGCCGAAGCCATGGTGACTGAGAACGCTGAGCGCCTGGCGCTGATGCAGCAGGCCGAGCAGTCGGTGGATGAGCGTATTGGCGTTGTAACGGGCGATTTGCGTTCTGTGCGCCAGACCGAAATCACCAACGAATTGATGGATGTGATTATTGGCTTTGAGGCATTGAAGAAAAAGCCGAAAAAACCCCTTTTCAGGCCGGCCTGTTCATAGGCATCATCGAACAGGCCGGAGTATTGGGCTGCTGTAGTCCTCAGTCAGCTCAATCGATTCCTTCAGCTTTCGTTGTCCACTTGCCCTGATAGAACTGCTCAACCGACTTATTCTCCTCGTCAATCCGGAACAGATACAGCCAGTCGTTGTCGATCAGATCTCCCACGGCACTGTGGCGCCGGGCAATGTCAGCAATCGCCTCCCTTGGCGCTGCCAGATAAACGCTCAGGCGTAGGGGTTCGTGCATCCATTGCTCGCCGTTATGCAGTGACTGCAAGGGCAAGCCGATTCGCAAATCGCCGCCATTGCCCTCAAAAACGCCCAGATGACCGCCAACCACGTTATGCAGCACTTTGTTGCCGCTGCCGTAGTGCAGGTTGTCTGTTACCGAGGCGTAGTACTGAAGGTTGATCCAGTGAGTGACCACCATGGGAGCGGTCATAATCAGTTCCAGGATCTGAAAGCCTGCATCGTCACGCCAGCGGTAATCATGGAGAAAACTCCGGCCGCCCAAGTCCAGATGCCTGGTGAATGACCGCGGTGCAACAATAAAACTGGCGTTACCCGCCAACCCCCATTCAGGCCGCACTTCTGACCAATCCTGGCTGCGCTGTTTAACGGCCTGATCCACGTCGGCTGCCTTGCTGACGCCAAGGCGAACAGCCCTCTCACGGCGCGCCCGAGCGCCTGCGGCCTGAAGAAATACCTTGATGTTTTGCGGAATCGGCTCGGCGCAATCGACGTCGTCCGTTGTGGTGTTATGCAAAGCACCCATAAATCGGGTGCCTTCTGGAATCACTAAACCCTGCTCCGCCAAAACACCTCGCACGCTCGGGTCGTTAAGCAGCCCGGCCAGCACGCGCACGTTAACAGTACCCGTTTGCCCGCCACAGGCGCCGCAATCCAGGCCAGCTGCATGAGGGTTGTTGCGAGTACTGCTACCGTGGCCCACCAGCAAAACAACCGGCGCGAAATGCTCTGTTAGCGTCATGGCTTTGAGAATGCCACCCGCCAGTTCGGCTTTTTCTTCCAGGGTTAAGGGAACACCCGCTTTCGAAATCTCGAAGTTAATCTGAGTTTCATGGAGGCCATCAACGGGGTTATTCCGGGGCTGCCCCCTAAACGTCTTTTTCACCATGCGACCCAGATCTGCAAGTCCCAGGCTCTCAATAAAGCTGAAACTCGCCGGGCTGGCACTGGAGAACCTCGACCAATGAGACTGGTTAGCCAGCGCTTGCCGAGCAGATTCACTGGTAGGTTCAAGCTCGGTTACATCAAAAGCAGGAGCCAATAACCCCGGTAGCTGAGGCCGCGTAAAGTCAGTGTTTTTAGGATGATAAGCGATGGGCAACCCAAAAAAACCCGCAAAGCCCAGGGTCTGGATGGCCGTGTCCTGCGCTTCCAGAGCGCGACGATATACTTCTGAGCGAACATCAATACAGAAGGCCGCCTGCAGCTTAAGAGGTTGCTCCTCCGGAGCCTGTGGTTTTGGTCGAGAAAGCAACTTCTCGGCCATGGCGGCCTGATACGCTACTTCCACCTCTTTATGAGCCGCCCATGCGGGCTGCTGAAAAATCTCGTGGATTTCCAGCATCGCTGGCAGATCTTCCCATTGCTTGATCCAGCGCTGTTTCAAGTCTGCAAAAATACCACCGCCCGCGTGCTGAACGTGGCGCCACAACGCCAGTTCCCAACCCAAACGAATAGCCAAAAGGCCGGGCAGCAAATCGGCAGCGTCTTCACCTTCTTTGCCTTGCAACCGATCTTGCCAACGCAAATACGCAACCCAGGAGGCCCAGCCATTAACATCCAGCAACAGCGCATGGGCGTAATCTGCTGCGGACGCCGGATGCGGAGCCAAGGTGTTGAAAGCGTCCAATAAAAGCGTATCGAATTGACCCGGCAGCAAATCGAACTGCGACGTCAGCGTTGGCTCGCCCATAACAATCGCAATGCCCCGATCAGCGCGGGTCATCCCAAGCCAGCTTTGATAAAGATGCTGGGCATCGGCTTTGAATTCACCGGCATCAAGCCGCTGGAAATAATCGCCGCAAAACTGGCTGATCTGCTGAACAATCTCATCCTGCCACCCCAACTGATGCCAGGTATCGCGATGGCGGTCAAGCTGTGCACTGAGGTTTTGCCAGTGCTCCGGCATTCTGGCCAACTTCGCCGGAGCCTTATCCACAGGGCTTTCACCCAGCGCCGATGGCCTTTGGCTGCCAACACCGTTAAGGGCCGCCATACGTGCTGACACTTTGGTGAAAGAAAGGCCTCGCATTTCCCAGAAGGGATTAACGGCGATCATCTGGTCCAAAGGCCAAGTAGGCGCAATCCGATCACCCGCATCGGCAACGGCCCGGAACCAATCCGGTGCGGAGCCGCTTTTTTCATCAAGATCCTTTACGCTCGAGGCTAACACTAGACAGACTCCTTGATTTCAAAGTGGTTCGAAACAAAATGCGGTTTGACCACATCGGGCAGTTTTGCCGGCCAGACTTTAAGAGTGAAGCGCGTTGCCCATTCATCCAGATAGGCGGCAGCAAAAAGGAACCGGTAGAATCTGGCACCCGAGGGTGAGTAGCGCTGGTAGCGAACTCGGTAATAGCCAGTCATCAAGAGAATCAGGAGCAACGCGACAAAGCTCACAGCAACCGCATCTGCCTGGCTTTCTGGTGGCGCCAATAGCACATGGAAAACCGATTTCTGGGCCCAATAAATGCCCCAGAAGGCCGCACCGATCAGCAAACCCCGAACAATTGATTGCTTGCCACCACCGGCCGCCAACACTTCCGACAACAAAATAGTGAGCGCAATGCCGGGCACAACCCAAGAGAACATCTGCGCAGGCGTGGATCCGGCGGAAACAACAACGCTTGTTACGGCAAGCCCAAAGGCCAAAAACGCCGCAATCAGCCATTGAATTGCGCTAGGGGTCTTGATAACCACCAGGCGTTTTCTGAGAGACAGTTCCACCGCATTTCCAGCGTTGAGAAAACTGTGCGCCTTGTAGGCGGAGTGGGCAACCAGGTGTAAAAGCGCCAGTTCATAGAGGCCAAGAGCGCACTCAACCAGCATCCACCCCATCTGGGCACAGGTAGACCAGGCCAAGCGGACCTTCACAGAGATACGGGTCATCATCACCAGGCTGGCAAAAACCGCCGTTGGGCCAGCAACCAACAACAGAAGCCACTGTGCAGCACTCACCTGAGAGATCAACGGCGCCATCAGGATCATCAAAAAGCCGCCAAGATTGACAACACCAGCGTGAAGTAAGGCCGACACAGGCGTGGGCGACTCCACAACCTGCATCAGCCAGCCATGAAACGGCAACTGAGCGCACTTGAGCAGCGCCGCAACGGCCATCAGAACCGCTGCAAACTGCGCCACAACCGGAATAGCATCGGTCTCTGCTGAAGCGGCAAGAATCTGGTCAATAAAGAGAGTGTTGTACTGAAAATACAGCAGCGCAAACCCGAGCCCGAGGCAAAGCTCCGCGAGTCTCGCAAAAATGAACTTTTTATGAGCCGCCAAGGCAGCCCTGGGCCTGTCCGGGAAGAACATCAGCAGCTGGTGAAGGCTGATGCTGATCACAATCCAACTGGCGAGAAAAACCAACAGGTGATTGGTTGTAACAATCAGAGAAACGGCTCCCAGTATGATCTGTAACCAGACCATAAAACGCCTCTGCCCCGGATCACCCGCAAGATACCTCATGGAGAACCGGGCCAGAACCGCTCCCAACAGGGTAATCAGAAGCAGCATAATATAGGCCAGCGGCGCCAGATTCAGCCAGCTCGCGGACCCCGGCAAAAGCCAGCCGCTCATGGCACCTGCCAAGGCTGCGACAAAGGCAAGATTGCAAATCAAGGGGCTTTTAAGGGGGCTCCCAGGGGAGCTGTTAAGCGGGATTTTTAGTGAGCTGGTGATTGCTCCAATAAAGTAAAGCAGCGGTACCAGAATCAAAAACAGTGGCTCGATTAACTTAACATCGACCATTCATTGAACCTCGGAGTCGGATAGCCATTAGGTGCTCCTAGTATCCGAATCTTTTATCATAAACAAAAATAGTTATTTTAGATCATTATGTTCTTTTAAAGAGAACGATTAATCGCCTTTCAAAGTTAATACAGGTGACTTTTTCGGCGAGACCGTCCATTACCTCATGACGCAACCTTTGTATTAAGAAAACGCCGAATCACCGGCAGCTGCTTAAGCATCGCTTTATCGACAATGCGCGGCAGTATCCCGTTAATCACCACAAACAATTTCTCGGGCCAGCCAAGGAACCGGCGGCGATCGCCGTTTTCCATCGCTTTCAGAATGGCGGCTGCCACCGCTTGGGGCGTATCCACGCTATTACCAAGCGCACGATTCAACTCGTTCACAGCTTCCGCATTCATGTCGGTAGCAGTGGCCCTGGGGGCCACGTACACCACCTGCACAGCGGTATCCGCCAACTCCCGGCGCAGAGCTTCGGTAAACCCCCGCAGGCCAAATTTGGTGGCGCAATAGGCGGTATAGCCGGGGAAGCCTATGCTGCCAAAGGTCGACCCCACAAACACCAGCGCACCGCTGCCCGCCGTCTCGAACCTGGGGGCAAAATGTCTGGCCACCAGCATGGCCGAACGCAGGTTTACGTTAAGCTGGGCATCGAGCTCGTCTACCGACATCCTCGCCAATCCGGCAAAGCGATTCTGGCCGGCGCAATGGATCACGCCGTCGATCTCCGGGTAGGCCTCCGTCAGGCGCGCCAACTGTTGGTCCAGATCGACGGCCGCCAGGTCCAGACACACCGGCGACACACCTTCCAGATGGCCAATACGTTCCGGGTGGCGGGAGGCTACGATGACACGGCTGCCTGCCCGAACCAGCGGCTCCACCAGTGCCTTGCCAATACCCCCGGTTCCTCCCAGCAGCAGAAAAACCCGATCATGCAACTTCATGCTGCTTCTCCTTGCGCGTGACTGGCAGCGGAATGCTGTGCAACATATCGCCGTAGAGCCGGTATACCACGCGTGCAGAATCAATAATGGCCTGCTGATCGGTCGGGTCGGTAATGCCGTCCATCAGATTGCGGAAAAACTCGAAGTGGTCCTGATCGAGAGCGCCGTGGGAGTACAGATAACTGAACGCCTGATTCGGAAGCCCAAGGATTTTCTGAATCTGCTCGGCCAGCGGCGTGGCCAGCTCTACTGAGGTGCCTTCAAGCACTTGAACCATGCCAAAGAACGCCGCCGGATTGCCCCGGTTAATCTGGTCATACAGGTACGCCACCATAAGCTCTATGGACACATCCGGCTTGCCCGTGCGAATCGTTTCCTTGTCGGCGTTGCAGGCGTCCAGATCATTCAGTATCCACTCGTCGTGGCCGTACTCCTCGTCAATGTATTCAACCAGCGCCTTGCGAACGAACTCCATTCGCGAGGGCAGTTTTGCGCCACAAGCCATCATTAACGGCACCGTGTGCTTAACGTGGTGAAAGGCTTGGGTCAGAAACCAGGTATAGGACTCCAGGCTGAAACAGCCTTCGCCAATCGCTTTCACAACCGGCGCGCCGCTAACATGGGCCCGTGCTTGTGCTGTTTCTTGCTGCAATCTGTCAAAAAATGCCATGTGAAATTCTCCTGATTGGTTGGCTAACGATGTCGACATAGATAAAGAAAAGGCTTTTGCCAACAGGGTCGGCAGATGGGTCTGAATGTGTAACCGCACCGGGCGGCCATTTGCGGTGATGTAACCTTCGGACTGGCTCAGCGGCTGGCGGCGGATATACACCGTGGCCAGGCGGGCGTAATCCGGCAGGCGTTGATTGAGTTGACGCAATGCGCCGGCAAGTTCGTCTGACGAACGCCCGTCTGTCACTATTATCAGTGCCATTGGCTGCCGTTCACCGTCGCCAAACACCACGGCCTGGCAAATACCCAAGCTCTGAACAAGCTCACTTTCCAGCCACTCCGGGCTGATATTGCGACCAAAGCTGGTGATCAGCAGATTCTTCGAACGGCCATTAACCGACAGAAAGCCGCTTGGGTTGAGCGCACCCAGGTCACCGGTCTCCAACCACTCGTCCTGCCCCGATTCGTCACCCAGATAGCCCAAATGGGTATTGCCTCGAACCAGAATGTGGCCGTCCGAATCCACCTTGATCTCGATATGAGACAGAGGTTTACCCACACTGCCCACACACTCGGCAGCCGGCACGTTCAACGCCACCACCGAACAGCACTCCGACAAGCCATAACCTTCGTACAGTGGCAGGCCAGCAGCGCGGCCACGGGCCAGCAACTCGGCAGAAACCCGGCCACCGCCAACGGCCATAAAGCGCAATGAGCGACTGTTCAGCTGCCCCTGTTCGGCGGCACTGACCAGTGCCATCGCCAGCTCCGGCACCGAAATCAGTGATTGGGGTTGGTGTTGATTGATTCCCGCAACCAGTTGGCTCAGGTTTAAGCCGCTGCTGCCAGTCATACCCAACTGCGCCAACGGCGCCACCATGACCGTAGCCCCCATAAGCAACGGCAAGTAAACGCCGGCAATATTCTCCAGAAGGGTCGCCAGGGGCAGAATGCACAAATGCGTTTGTAATTCGACACCCGACAGCCGTTCTTTCAGGGCCAAAGTCGTTGCGGTCATCTGCGCCACCGACAGACACACACCTTTGGGGGTGCCGGTACTGCCGGAGGTAAAGGTAATTTTCGCCGTGTCTTTCGGTATCGGCGGCAGATGAGCCATCGGCGGCACTGCTGCAAACGCCGGCAGCGGGCGCAGCCAGACGCCCTGGCCCAATGGCTCGCTGCCGCTTGCCTCTTCACTGCTCAGCAAGCCGTCCAAGCCCGCCCGTTCGATCAGGTGGGCGGTCTGGGATTCAGAAAAGAACACAGGTACTGGCACACAAACCACACCCGCCAGCAGGCAGGCAAGGTCGGCCAGTACCCAGGCAATGGTGTTGTCGCCGCACACACCGGCACGCTTTATACCCCGCACGTTTAGCTGTTCGGCCACCGCTTCTACCGCCTGCATCAGCTGCTGATAGCTAAACTCCGCTTCGGGCCCACGTAAGGCTATACGTGACGGGTACGCCATTGCCTGACGTTTAAGCAATTCAGGCAAGGCGGCCATAAGCATCTCCCTGCTGCAAGCTGTCAGAACCGCCTGAGCCGAGGTCGGATGACGCCGACTGAATCCGCCGTAACATTCCCACCTGCTGCAAAGCACCAAGGCTGTCGGCCACTTTGATCGCCATCACCACGGGTTGATGATCGTAATAGCGACCCCAACCAGCGCCACCATCGGGTAAACTCGCCGGGTTCGCGTTAGCCAGCACCTGAGTGGCAATGCCCATTCGGTGAAAACTGTTACGCAACTGATCGGTGCCGGTACACACTACCCAGTCATAACCCGCGCCCTGCAGCCACACCGTCAATGAGGCAAACAAGTGTCTGCTGACACCGGCCTCTACTCCGGCCAAGTGTGCAATCTCTGCAATTTTGCTGCGCGCAATTCCCGCCGACGGCATGACCGATTCGACCGGAACAGACAGGTAGTCTTCAAGAAAAAGGCGTTCCCGGGCCGCACTACGAACGCCCACCGCGGCTAAAAGCGTGCCCTGAGCCGAGGTCAACGCCAGCAATAGCGGTATCCGCAACGAAGGTTCGGCGCCATAGGCCTGCAAAAACCGCCGCCGAATAAATTGTGCAACTGTAGCCGCCAGTGCGGTATCGGGTGTAATCTCGCTCAACCAGCGCCCGGCACAACGAAGAGCCGGAACTAGTTCCGGCGAATCCGGTGGGCAGTGTATGGACATTGTAAGTGGGTCGCTCATATGCGCTCTCCAACAGCTTTTGGGCAGGGCGCCCGACATCGTGAGCCATCAGATTAGCCTGCAAGCCTTAACCCAACCTTAAGCTCTGGCAGCAGAATTCTTAAACCTGCCTTAAGGTTTTGACGATTTTCCCAACACGGGTTCCGCTTGATGCGCATATTACTGGTAGAAGACGACCCTCTTTTAGGCAGCACCCTACTGGGCATGCTGAGGGCAGACCAGCACACCGTAGACTGGCTGAATGATGGCCAGCAGGCGCTGAATGCCCTGGTGGATGAGCATTTTGACCTGGCCATACTGGATTTGACCCTGCCCAGGGTAGACGGCCTCGATATCGTTCGACATACCCGGCAACAGGGCAATCAACTGCCCATTATCATTCTGACCGCCAGGGCTGAACTTGAGGAAAAACTGCAGGGCCTGGATGCAGGCGCAGACGATTACCTGACCAAACCCTTCGCCATGGCCGAACTCAAGGCCCGGATTCGTGCCGTTACCCGCCGCAGATCATCCACAAACCGGGATCAGCTGATTGTGGGCCAGCTAAAACTGGACCCGGCTTCAGCACAGCTGACCTGTGGCACAGGCACCGCAACTCTGCCGCGCAGCGAGTTTCAAATTCTTCAGTACATGATGCGTCACCCTGACCAGGTTGCCACCCGCAGGCGCTTGGAAGAGCAGCTCTATGGCTGGGAACCGGGCGCAGAGAGTAATGCCCTGGAAGTGCACATTCACCATCTGCGGCGTCGGGTAGGCAAGGCCACCATCAGAACGATACGCGGCGTAGGGTATTTTCTGGACAGCCAAGCGGCCTCTGGAGTGCCGGAATGTCTCTGACTCGCACCCTCACTCTGCTGGTCACCTCAACGGTGCTGTTAATTGCTCTTATCGCCGCCACCTGGAGTTATGTTGAAAGCAATCACGAGCTGGAAGAGCTGTTTGATGCCGAACTGGCGCAAAGTACACGCATTGTGCAAGGGCTGGTTCGCCACCTCGCAGACACCCAGTCACTGGAGCAGCTACCGCAAACCCTGCGCAAAACGCTGACACTATCGGTTGCTGAAGACATCAACCCAAAAGCAGATGGTGACGAAATTCTGCCCGACGGTGCAGGACACAAATACGAGAAGAAACTGGCCTTTGAGGTTTGGACGCCCGACCGCGTACCCCTGCTGAGTACGCTCAACGCCGATGACGCCGAAAGTTTGGCTCCGGGCTATTCATGGGCCGATTCCCAGGGCTATCGTTGGCGGGTGTTCACACTTAAAGACGCGGCCACGGGCTTTTGGATCCGCACCGCCCAGCACGAGGAAATTCGTGAGGAGCTGAGCCAGGAACTGGCCTTGGGTAACGTTCTGCCCTTACTCGTCGCGCTGCCGTTACTGCTATTGGCGGCAAGCGCTGCGATTCAAATTGGTCTTCGCCCCTTGCTCAGGCTGGAGCGGCCGATACGCAATATGGCGCCGGAACGTATCCATCCCCTTGATGACCGGCAAGCACCAAAAGAAGTAGCAGGCCTGGTGCAGGCCGTGAACAGTATGCTCAAGCGACTGAATCAGGCACTGGAACGGGAACGGCGCTTTTCAGCCGATGCCGCCCATGAACTACGAACACCGCTGGCAGCCCTGCGACTGAACCTTGAAAAAGCCTGTGATGACAATCCGCAGCAGTTCAACACCTTGATCCAATCCGTTGACCGCATGACTCATTTAGTAGAGCAGATGTTGTTGCTGAACCGGGTCGACTCGGGCGCCGATTTTTCACCGCAATATCATAATTTGTCTGAGATACTCGAGCAGAGTATTGCCGATGTGGCACCGCTGGCTCTGAAAAAGCACATTGAGCCGGTTTTACAGGACGATGTCGGCGAAGCCCTGATGTGTTGCCACAACGCCCTGGTCACCACCCTGATGCGATCCCTTCTGGCCAACGCGATTCAATACAGCCCGCAACACACGGTGGTGGAAACCCGCCTGGCGCCTTCCGCCGACGGCTATCACGTTACTGTTTGCGATCAGGGCCCCGGCATTGCAACTGCGGACCGGGAGCGGGCGCTTAGCCGCTTTGTGCGGCTTGACCAAAGGATTGGCGGCGGCGCAGGGTTGGGATTAGCCATTGCACGGCGAATTGCCGAACTCCACGGCGGCCAACTGACCCTGAACACGAGACCCGACGGCCAGACCGGGCTCTGTGTCAGCCTTTGGCTACCGGCGCGCACGGCGCTTTGCAACAATACCGCAATGGTGAGCGGCGACAGTGGGCGTTAAGCTCAACCGGGCTTTAAGACTTCAGCGCATTCAAAAGCGTTTCATCGTCCATCGGCTGCCCCCAGCGATTGCCGTGCATCAGCTCGGTCAGCGGCAGGCGCGAACGCCAGCCCTTTGCCTGAAGCTCGGGCTGGTCCAGAAACTCGCTGACGTAGCCAAGGCACAAATAAGCCAGCGGATACACGTTATCCGGCAGGTTCAGAATGCCTGCCAGTTTGGTTTGATCCACAATGCTCACCCAGCCTACGCCTATGCCTTCTGCCCGCGCCGCCAGCCATAAGTTCTGTACCGCCAGGCAGGTGCTGAACAGATCCATCTCGACAATAGAACTGCGCCCCAGCACATGGCTACCGCCACGGCTGCGATCACAGGTAATGCACAGGTTCATGGGGCTTTCGATAATGCCCTGCAGTTTCAAGCTGCGATAAGTTTCCTGCCGCTCACCACTGTAGTTGTTTGCCGCTTTGGCGTTTTCTTCGTGGTAGCTGGCCAACACCTGTTGGCGCACGTCCAGGCTGTCGATCAGGATAAAATCCCAAGGCTGCATAAACCCCACCGACGGCGCATGGTGAGCGGCTTTCAGCAGCCGAGCCAATACCGGCCGGGGGATGGGGTCTGGCAAAAACTGGGAGCGCACGTCGCGGCGCTCGAAAATAGCGCGATACAGGCCCGCGCGTTCTTCGTCAGTGAAAGGACGATTGGGATCACTCATGGCTGCCTCGTTGGCCCAGGCGTGGTTGTCACTGACTCCAGCCCCAGCAAGTCGCGCAACCAGTGCGTATCAAGATGTTGCTCCACCTGATCCGCCAGCCGGTCAAGCTGGGCCAGGCGATGTTGCTGATAGTCTATTGCTTCACCTGAGTGGTCCAGCCCGGCCCAATGCAGCAAGGCTTCACAAGCCCCAGGCTCATCAAAAATTCCGTGTACATAGGTACCCGCTACCTGACTGTCGGCACTAATAGCTCCTTCATTTTTGCCGTTCATCCGACCTAACGGGCGCGCCAGAGCCGCGCCTTCGCTCACACCATTGTGCATTTCGTAACCGCTGAAACCCGCCTCTGTCTGGCCAGAATTCCGGTTTGGTAACGTCAGTGTTCCGCAAACGTTTTTCAGCTGTTTACCGGCGACCATGGTGGTCGTCATATCCAGCAGGCCCAAGCCTTCGGTTGTGCCGCTGCTGCCTTCCAGCCCAGCCGGATCATCCACGCGATCACCCAACATCTGAAAACCACCGCAAATACCAAACA
The DNA here is from genome assembly GCF_001043175.1 of Marinobacter psychrophilus. NCBI lineage: Bacteria > Pseudomonadati > Pseudomonadota > Gammaproteobacteria > Pseudomonadales > Marinobacteraceae > Marinobacter > Marinobacter psychrophilus. The sequence goes on along the minus strand of NZ_CP011494.1, from coordinate 205,363 downwards.
CCTTGCCGCCGTAGCGCAGGTGTTTTTGGATGGCCTGCGTCCAGCCCTGAGCGTGAAGAAAGGCCATGTCCGTGCGGGTGCTTTTGCTGCCGGGCAGAATAATCAGGTCAGCCGCTGGAATGGCTTGGTTTGGGCCAATAAATTGCAGGTTTACCCCAGGGTGCAGGCGCAGCGGGTCAAAATCGTTGTGGTTACTGATGCGCGGCAGCACCGGCACAATGACATTCAGCGCGCCGGCTTCGCTTACGCCGCTGGTGCCAATGCTGTCTTCGGAGTCCACAATCAAGCCGTGGAGATAAGGCAGCACGCCAATGACCGGTTTCCCAGTGCGTTCGGTCAGCCAGTCCAGGCCCGGTTCCAGCAGAGCAATATCGCCGCGAAAGCGATTAATGATAAAGCCTTTTGTGCGGTTCTGTTCGCTCGCAGAAACCAACTCCAGGGTGCCTACCAGCTGGGCAAACACCCCACCGCGTTCGATATCACCGACCAACAGCACCGGGCAATCCGCCGCTTCGGCAAAGCCCATATTGGCGATGTCGTTGACGCGCAGGTTGATTTCAGCGGGGCTGCCAGCGCCTTCAGCAATGATCACGTCATAGCGTTCACTGAGCGCACGCCAGGCGTCCATAACCGCCACCATGGCCTCGGCTTTGTAGGCATGATAATCCAGCGCGTCCATATTGCCGTGCACCTGACCGCGCAGAATCACTTGGGCGCCGCAGTCGCTTTGTGGCTTCAATAACACCGGGTTCATATCACTGTGGGGTTCAAGACCACACGCCAGCGCTTGTAATGCTGTCGAGCGGCCAATTTCGCCGCCGTCTATGGTCACCGCGCTGTTCAGGGCCATATTCTGCGGCTTGAACGGCGCCACCGACACACCCTGGCGTGCTAGCCAGCGGCACAGGGCCGCCACCACGGTGGTTTTGCCGGCGTCAGACGTGGTGCCCTGAATCATCAGTGTGACCATAATCTACAACTCAACGCCTTTTTGGGCTTTGATGCCCTGATCTTTGAATGCGTGCTTCACCACGCCCATCTCGGTAACGGTGTCTGCCAGGTCAATCAGTTCCTGCGGCGCATGGCGACCGGTAACCACCACGTGCTGCATCTCGGGCCGGCTTTGCAGATCGTCCAGTACCCGATCCAGGTCCAGATACTCGTACTTCAGCGCAATGTTCAATTCATCCAACAGAATCATGTCGTAGCTGTCGTCTTTCAGCATGGTGGCAACAATCTCCCAAGCGGCCGTGGCAGAGGCCACATCCTGTTCCCGGTTTTGAGTTTCCCAGGTGTAGCCCTGTCCCATCACGTGGTAATCCACGTTAGGCAGATTGCGGAAAAAGGCTTCTTCGCCGGTGCTGAAAGCACCTTTGATGAACTGCACCACGCCCACTTTCATGCCGTGGCCCAGGGCGCGGGCAACCATGCCAAAGCCGGAGCTGCTTTTGCCCTTGCCCGGGCCCGTCAGCACCAGCAAGACACCTTGTTCTTTCTGGGCGCGGGCAATGCGTTCATGCATCATTTTTTGCTTGGCCGCCATACGGCGGGCGTGGCGTTCGGGGTCTTTGGCGCGTTCACGCATGTAATGGTTCCTTCTCAGTTAACGGATGAAATGTCTGGCCCTGGCCAGATTCACTAACGGCAGCCTGAGCGCGTCAGGATCACCGATGTCTGGCAGTCATCGTTCGCCGCACGCACGGACGGATACGCAGCGGTGCCGCCCCTGCGGGCAGAACCGAAAGCTTCCCGCTGTTGCGGATCCAGCTGGCCTGCCACCCAATCCATCAACGGGTGGTCCGGACGAGTATGACCGCTCCCGGGCAGGCCATGGTTGATAATATTGTTAGCGAAATCACTTAACAGCGGTTTCAGGGTAAAGATATCCACCTCCCAGAACCCACGTTTGGCTGCCAGCAGAGCGATTGCCTGCATGTGCGTCTTGACGTGGACGTTGTGCCCCTCAGCCAGAAAATCATCCAAGCCAAGCCCGTGGCGATCCTGAAAATACACGTCATTAACCTCATCCCAAACGCTTGAGCGAAGCACCTGCGGGCTGGTTATCTGCCAGCCCCAAAGGTTATCCAGAAAATCGCTGCCCATGGTGCGGGCACCGGCATAACCATGCTCCATTAACGGTGCCAGCCACTGCGGATTCAAATTGCGGGCGCGAAGTTCAACCTGCAACGCGCGTTGAAGTGAATCGACACGCGGGTTCTTTGGATCCTCGTACTGCAAAACCCGATTTTCCGGCGGTTCACCCCGCAGATGCTCCACTGCATTGGAGAGGCCGCCCTGAAAGTCGAAACCGTCGTCGTTATCAAGCAGGCCGTACAAATGGCTTGACCGGCCAAGATAGGTTTTGTCTACGGACAGCAACTGGAGGTCAAACGCCTCGTGAGCCGGCTCACCGTTGCTTTCTTTACCGTAAACATGGCCCATTCGGCGGCGATAGGCATCCCCTAGTTGTTGTCGGCTCTGCCATGCTCCGGTGCGCGTAGCCAGAGTATTAACACCGGCTCCGTAAGCCCCCGGCGCTGTACCAAACACCCGGTAGGCCGCCTGTGTGCCGGCGTCGCGCCCCGACTGCCCGGCCGCCAGCAGAACCCGAACATCGGCAACCCAGCGCGCGGCCACGCCGTTGGTTGCAAGCGATTCAATGCCGCGCTCACGCAGGGTAACCGGCAACACCGACAGCGCCTGATCAAGGGCAGGCGCCAAATCCGGGTGGTCGTTAACGATCGTTTTTGCGGCGCCCGCCAGCGCGTAACGGGAGGCAAGGTCCAGCCATTCCAACTTGCTACCGTAAAGATCCCGGAACAACCCGGACGTGGTAAAGACCACATTACGCCGCACCGGGTTATCGGTGCCCGGCCCGGCCGGCAGCCGCTCCAGGCCGTTAACAATGCCCCGGCTGTTCCAGACCGGCCGGATACCCATAAGTTTCAGACCAAAAGCGATCATCACGCCTTCGTCGCGCACCGTATCCGAAGCCCAAAGAACCAACGCATCACTTTCATCACGCTGTCGGGTACCGGTTTTTTCCGCTTCTGCGACCAATTCCTCGGCCAGCGACCAGGCAACTCGTGTCGGAATCAGGTCGTCAGACAAGGCATGAAAATTTCGCCCGGTGGGCAGAACCTCGGGGGTTCGTAACGGGTCATTGCCTTGCCCTGGTGCCACAAAACGACCATTGAGCGCATTCAGCCAGCTCTTGCGTTCCGCCGCCGGCGAACCGGCCAGCTTCTGTCGCCAACCCGGGTTTGGTTTACCGGAGTCGCCTGCCATTGAGGTCAGCATGGTATCCAGCATTTCAGGGGTCCAGTTCTGACCAAACACGTGCAGGCCCAGGGGCATGTAATGCTCTTGTATGCTCGTCACATAATGCCCGGCTTCATGCACCAGCAATTCCGGCGACAACTCATCGACCGAGACCTCGGCGGCCGCAAGACCCATTTCATTGGCAATTTCATGCTCGATATCTTCGGCAATATCCAGTTCCGCTATTTTTTCCCGAAGCAACGCCAACGCTCGCTCCCGGGTTGGGCTGTTGGGTTCGGTGGCAGACTGCCACGTCTCCACTAACTGCCTTACTTCAAGCAGATTGTCGTACAGTTCGGTGGCAGCCAGGGGCGGCGTCAAATGGCTGATCATCACGCCCAGCGCCCGACGCTTTGCCTGTATGCCTTCGCCAACGCCGTCCACAATGTAGGGGTAGATCAGCGGCAGGTCGCCACCCAGAAGATCCGGATAATCGTCCTCGGTCAGGCCCGCACGTCGCCGAGGCAGAAATTCACGGGTGGAATGCCGACCCACATACACCAGCACATCGGCCTTATAGTGATCGCGCAGCCAATGATAGAAACCCACATATTGATGCGTTGGCGGAAAGGTGGTGTTGGCGTGGAGCAGTTCTTCATTCACCTCCCAGCCTCTTGGCGGCTGTGGCCCGATAAAGATGTTGCCGAACCGCAGACCGGGGAAGATCAGGCGATCGTTCACCACCATCGACTGCCCTGGCGCCTCACCCCAACCCTTCAGTCCTGGAAGGTCGGTATCGGTCAGTGCCACTCGCAGAGCGTTCAGCTCGTTTTTATGGCCGCCTTCTTTCAACCGGCGGATCCATAATTTTTCGTAGTCATCAAGACGGGCCAAGGCTGTGGGTCGATTGGGGTGCTCCACATTTTCGATCAAATGCCGAAGGTCCCTCACGCCCCGGTCCAGAATACCTAGGGCCAGGCTTTGTTCCGCAAGTTGATGGGCCTGTTCGAGACGTTCATGAAGATACCCGGTAGGACCATGAACCATTTCCTGCTGCACGACGCCGGGCAGAGACTGCAGATAACCCTGGTAAGTCTCCGCGCTCATCGATGGAACCTCACCCGCCATTTCCTGCAGCGCGCGCGGGTCATCCGGCAAGCTGACGCCACGCTGCTGAATCAGGTCGAGTAAGGCTTCCGGGCTGTCCGGCAGGGTGCCGGTGTTGTAGCCCTCAGCTTGCAACCAGGTCAGCATTTCAAACAGTGAGGCCGGTACGTCCAGATTGTCCGCCCCTACATTCTGGCGTCCAGGGGGATGGTTGTAGTAAAGGATCGCCACCCGCTTGTCAGCGTTCGCTTTGGTTTGCAGCACCTGCCAGCGCTTAAGGCGGTCGGCCAGCGCTTGAACGCGGTTTGGCACCGGTTGTGTCAGCGTGAGTGCAACACCTGTTAGCGTGTCAATCACCTCTGGTTCCGCCGTTGCCAGCACCATAGGCTGACTGACGCCCTGAAGCTCCGGCATAGCAAGCTTGTAATGCACTTTGTCGGCGGGAATCCCGTCAACGGATAACTGCCACTGATTGCGGGTTCGGGAAGCCAGCCTGAGCCCTTTGATCACCGGGACGTTGAGGCGAATGAGCTCCTGAGTTACCTGCAGACGGCCCTCGCCACCACCGATGGTAAAATCCTGCAGGCTGACAATGCCCGCCAGCGTCGCTGGCTGAATCGTCGCTTCCAGGGCGCTTAAGGCGTCAAGGCTGGCACCGCCCCAGCGGGAGAGAATAGCGAAGCACTGCAGTTCTCGGGCTTTCAGAGCTGCACACATATCGTTCAGCAAATCCCGGTCGCCGGGCCGATCACCGCTATCAAGATCGAGAATCGCCACCACAGGGCCGTCTGCTAGCTCTAATCGGGAAGCGTCAGCGTTGGCTTCACCGTTCTGATAGTAGCGGATGCTGGCACGGGGTTCGGGCTTTTCATAATCCATATCATGACCCGCTCGGGCCAACAGCCAACGCATCAGACCATCAAGGTGCTGTGGCGTTCTGCCCTGATAGAAGGCCCTGCCCTCCAGCCAGGTGGCCTGGTCCGGAAATACCGCCTGCCGGTCTGCCAGGTCATCACTGGCGTCAACACCCGCTGCTGGCGCAGCCACCAGCATTCTGAGCCCGGCATCATCCAGCGACGCCAATGGCTGGCGACCATTAATCTGCGATAGCCGAGAAATACGCCAATCACTGTTGATACCCAACACGGGCATCTGCCTGGCGGGGTCATCCGCAACTACTTGCTCTATTAATGTTGCAAGACGGTCGACCTGATCGCCAAATACCGCGGCCAGCACCACTGCATCTGCGCTCTCAAGCAGCTCAAGCACGTGCTGGTCGCTCTGGATGGCAAGCTGTTCCGGGGTTCGTAACACCACTTGGTGATCAGGGTTTCGATCCAGAAAGCGATGGGCGCCTGCGGCCATTTCCGCAGCTGAACGCTCCGAAACAATACCCATAACAGTGGCAGCCATCAGTGGCGGAGCCAAAACTGACATCGTCAGGGCGATCAAAAAGGTCTTCAAATATCGCATCAGCAGAAATCCTCATGCATGAGTTTTCTCCGAGGCGCTAGGAAACCTCAATGGCTGACCGCGAAAAACAGCAGCCACTAATGCGGGTGCCGATGGGAAATAACCGTGGAAGTAGCTACCAACCAGGCCCTTCTCGCAGAATACAGCTTCGCTGCCGGTACCCGCTTGTTTGTAGGTATGGGCGGCAGGCTTCCAGGAGGTTTCAAGGGTAGACCGGTGATAGGTGTGGCCGCGCAGTTCGCCTTCCTGTGCCGTCAGGCTGTGCATGCCCAAACCCTGTAAGCGCTTGGCCATGGCCGCGCGACCCGGTATCAAGCCAAGCAGGGAATGCACAACGCCTTCCTTGTCTGCCAGCTCTTCCGCACACGCCATAAAGCCACCACATTCAGCCAGTATTGGCTTGCCGGCGTGATAAAAAGCACGGATGCAGTTCAGCATAGAGGTGTTATTTGCCAAGGTACTGCCATGCAGCTCGGGATAGCCACCGGGAAGCCAGAGGGCGTCTGCAAGCGGTAACTGCGCATCGACCAGGGGTGAAAAGTAATGGAGTTCTGCGCCCATCGCTTCCAGCAGTTCTGTGTTTGCGCGATAGATAAAACTGAAAGCCAGATCGCGGGCAATGGCAATGCGCACACCTGCTAGCAAGGCCTCTGGTTTTGAGCGCTCTAATGCAGCGATGGCCACCGCTTTTGGCAACACATCGAGGCCCGCAGCTTTGAGCACTTCGGCCGCTTGATCAAGCTGTTGATCCAAACCTTCCAGCTCTGCCGCCTGCACTAGACCCAGATTCCGGTCCGGAATGCTCATGGCGTCATCCCGTGGAATAGCGCCCAGCAGGCTGATGCCATCCGGCAAGCGTTCTTTCAGCATGTCGCCATGACGCGGGCTGCCAACTTTGTTGGCAATAACCTGGTACACAGAAAGCTCAGGGTCAAAGCTTGCCAGCCCCAGCACCAGGGCACCGAAGGTTTGCGCCATGCCGCTGGCGTCAATCACCGGCAGGGCCGGAATGCCAAGCAGCTTGGCCAGATCGGCGCTGGACGGGGTGCCGTCAAACAAACCCATGGCGCCTTCAATTAAAATAAGATCGGCATCTTGCGCGGCCTCCGCCACCCGCCAGCGGCACTCATTTTCACCGGTCATCCACGGGTGTAACTGATACACCGGCTGGCCGGATGCGACTTCCAGCACCATGGGGTCGAGATAATCCGGACCGTGTTTGAACACCCGCACCTTGCGGCCGGCATTGCGATGCAGGCGCGCCAAGGCGGCTGTAACCAAGGATTTGCCCTGCCCGGAGGCGGGTGCGGTAATCATTACTGCGGGTACGGTTATGGTCATTGATCAGCCAGATTCCAATGGTTCATTAGAAACTTACGGGTACAAAAACGGGTGCACCATCTGCTTCTACGGTGATTAATTTCTGGTTATAGAGCCGTTCAAGCGCTGATGGCTCCAGCATGTTTTTAGCGGGCCCCCAGCAGGCATCGCCGTTGGTATAGAGCAAAAGTGCGTGAGTGCACCAGCGCGCAGCCAAATTCAGATCGTGCAGGCACATAAACACGGTTTTGCCTGCATCCGCCTGGTCGCGCAACAGATTCATCACCTTCACCTGGTGGTGCAAGTCCAGGTGATTTGTGGGTTCGTCCAACAGCAAGATATCAGGGTTCTGGGTCATCAGGGTGGCGATGGCCACGCGCTGGCGCTCACCACCCGACAGGGTGTTCAGCAGGCGATCTGACAGGTGGTTCACATCCAGCGTGGTTAAAGCCTGCTCCGCACGACGCTGATCTTCACCCTGCTCACTGTCCCAGGGCGATAACCAGGGGTGACGGCCAATCAGAGCGGTTTCCAGCACGGTCGCCGGAAAGCTGTCCTGGCGATCTTGAAACACCAGGCCCAGTAGTCGGGCAATATCGCGACGTTTCAGTGCGGTGAGCGGCGCGCTGTTTAGTTGCACCTGGCCACTGCGAGCGGGCAGTAATCCGGCCAATGTGTGCAATAACGTGGTTTTACCGGCGCCGTTGGGGCCCAGCACACCCCAGATCTGACCGGGCTCTATGCTCATGTTCAAAGCAAAACCATCGGGGCGGCCAGGTACGTTGATGACCAGATCACGGGTGCTCAGCGTACTCATCAGCGGCTCCGGTGCAGCAGGTACAGGAACGTCGGCACGCCTAATAAAGCGGTAATCACACCAACGGGCAGCTGTTCGGGCGCAATCATGGTGCGGGCCAGGGTGTCTGCCAATACCAGCAAGGTACCGCCAGCCAGTGCGCTGGCAGGAAGAATTATGCGCTGGTCGTTGCCCAGAATCAGTCGCAGCATGTGGGGCACAATCAAACCCACAAATCCGATACTGCCTGCGGTAGTTACCGCTGTTGCTGTCAACAAACTGGCCAGAACGTAAATTGTCCACTCCAGCGGTCGCACCGACACGCCAAGCGCCGCCGCCTGCATGGGGCCTCGTGCCAGCACGTTCAGGTTACGGGCCAGGGGCATAATCAACACCACGGCCACCGCCAGCACCACCACTGCCGGCCAGGGCGAGCGGGCGTAGGACACATCGCCCATCAGCCAATACAGCATACCGGGCAGTTTGTAGGAAGGAGTAATGGCCAACATGAGGGTAATCATTGCGCCCCAGCCGGCCGCGACGACAACACCAGTCAGCAACAGGCGTGACGGTGTCCAGCTGCCGGTGCCGTGGGCAAGGCCAAACACCAACACGGTTGCCAGCATGGCGCCAGCAAAGGCCGAGCCCGATATTATCAACGTGCCCATTCCCATCAGCATGGCCAGTAGTGCGCCAACCGCCGCGCCGCCTGAAAGCCCAAGCACGTAAGGATCTGCCAACGGGTTACGCAGCAACACTTGCATCAGGGCGCCCGCCACTGCCAAGAGCCCACCCGTACCAAACGCCGCAAGCGTGCGCGGCAAGCGCAAATCCAGCAACAGGGTTCGGTGCAGCGTGCTGCCTTCGCCCTGAATAACCTGCCATAAATCCCCAGGCGACACCGTCACACTACCCAGCGCCAGCGCCAGCGCCATGGATGCCAGAGCCAACACGCCAAGGCTGAGCAAAGAGCGGGTCATTGATTCAGAACCTGAGCGTTGACCTCTGGCTTACAAATTTTCACGAGCACTTTCCACATTTTCACGAGCACTTTCCAACTTGTCGCGGGCTCTTGCCAAATTCTCACGGGCAATTGCCAATTTCCCACACACCGTTTGAATAGCATCAAGCAATCTCGGCGTAGGCCGTGAAATAGGCGACGCAGGCACGAAAAACAGATTGTTTTTTTCCACCGCGGTCAGCCCTGCATATTTCTTCCATTCATCCAGCTGGTCGTCGCTAACACCGGCAACGCTGCCGGTAAGAATGGCATCGGGGTCTGCCTGTAATACAACTTCTGCGCTGATTCTGGGTATTAGCCTTTGCATGTCGCCAAACACATTCACACCGCCGCACAACTTCAGCACTTTGCCAATCAGGTGCTCATTATTGACGGTCATTAACGGTTTTTCCCACACTTGATAAAACACCGGTATGGGTTCAACGCCCGCATACTGCTGTGTTAAAGCAGCAATGCCAACACGGAAGCGTTCGGCCTCTGCAAAACCTTCCGGCTCGGTGCCCGCAAGCGTGGCAAGCCGTTCGATAACACTGGAAACCCCCGCAAAGGTGCGGGGTTCTATAGCAAAAGTGGACACGCCCAACTCTTGAAGCAGCTCAACCTGTGCTGGCGGGTTGCCCGTTACCCAGGTCACCACCAGATCAGGATTGAGTGCCATCAAGGCTTCCATGTCGACACGGGTGTGGCTGCCGATCAGAGGAAGTTCAAGGGCGGCTGGGGGATAGTCACTGTAGTTGACTACGGCCATCACTTTGTCACCGGCGCCGGCTGCGTACATCAGCTCTGTAGCGCCGGGGGACAAGGTGATAACTCGCTGTGCCGGGGCTGCTAGACAAAGCTTTTTCCCGGTGTCGTCGACAGCGCAACGCTGGATCTCGCTGGCTGATATCGGATGCGCCAAGAATGCTACTAGAAACCCTAAAGCAAACCTCAAATTCAGCCAGTGAGAAACCACGTTTTTACTCCCGTCTTTATGACTTACTGAATATCATAGCGAACGGACAGCATGGCTGTTCGGCCCGCCGAGACGTAGTTCTTCGCTGTGGAATACTCTTTGTCAAACACGTTGGCAACGGTCACGCGGCTGCTCCAGTTCGGAGCAAAATTCCACTTGGTACGCAGATCGAGAGTAGCAAAACCGGGCAACCGATTTTTATTTTTGGTGTCGTCATAACGATCACCTTCCGCAATTACAGAACCGCCGACCACAAAACTATTGATTGTCTTGTCCAAATCAACTCGCGCAGTCCTGGTTGTCAATCGTCTTAACTGATTACCCGTTTCACGATCTTCCGGGTTCATATAAGTGAGACCAAGCGATGTTCGCCAACCATCAAGCTCATAACCGCCACCAAACTCAGCTCCACGGATTCGGGCTTCGCTAACATTGATTTTTGTATTAATCGTCCCAATTTTGTCAGTAATGATGAGATCTTCAATGTCCATCTGATAAACCGCCAGATCCCAGAACCATACCCGGTAGTTTCCCCTAACGCCTAATTCGTAGCTTTCTGACTCTTCCGGCTTTACATTGGGATTACCTTGGTACTCATATCCACTTGGATACTTTATATACGGAAAGTACAAATCATTAAAAGTTGGTGCTCGAAACGCTGTACCATAACTAGCGCGAACACGGTGAGATTGATCAAATTTGTAACCCAGCGCTAAACCACCAGTTTCATTAGTTCCATAGGCTTCATTATCGTCGCTGCGAAGACTCAGCTGAGTATCAAGTGGGCCGAAGTTTAAGCGTAGTTGGCTAAAAATGGCCGTATTAGTTCTACTGGTTTCAGTAAACTTTTCAGTGCTTTCAACTTCATCTTGCTGCAACTCTGCACCAACAACCAGTTCGTGAACATTGTAGGAAAAAGTGTTTTCCCATCTAGCCTGTCGCAAACGCGTGTCATAATAACTCTCACCACTGCTCGATAATGTTTTCTCGTCATCTTGTGACTCTGAAAACTGGATCCCGGTTTGCCAATAATCACTCAGCGGAGCCACCAAGCCTAGGCCAACAGTCCGAATTGTGTAGTCCGTATTGCCGCCTTCATATTCGGTGTTTCCTTCAGACTGCAGCAATATTGCGCTGGCCTCACCCCCGTTTTCTAGTTCATGTACAACCCGGCCCAACCCGGCAGTTTGGCGGAAGCCTTTTTCTTGGTCCTGCTCCAGATTTTTAATATTCTTACGGACTGCTGTGCCGTCGGTCTCCTTGTGCAAACCACTCAGACTGAAACGTGTGCTCCCAGCGGATCCGGAGACACCCGCATTCACTTTTTGAGTATCAAAGTTACCCGCACCGGCCTCAACCCAGCCGCGCTCACCCTGTTTCGGATCCAACGTAAAAGCCTGAATCACACCACCCATAGCATCTGCGCCGTACAGCGAACTTCTGGGCCCACGAACGATTTCCACTCGTTGAATAAGCTCTGTCGGAAAAAACTGCCAAGGGGCCCCTCCGCTGGTCGCTGAGTGCAGCTTAATGCCATCAACTAGAAAAACCGTGCCGGCACTCTGAACGCCGCGAATATTGACGTTCGTTGTCTTGCCAAAAGAACCATTTCCCGTCACGTTAATACCCGGCTGGCCTCGCAGAAGATCGGAAACATCAGCAGGCGCTTTTGAGCGGATTTCTTCTTCGTCAATCACCGTGAAGGAAGCCAGGCTCTCACCCACAGTTTTAGGGCCAAGCGTAGCGGTCACAACAATCGGATCAAGAGTCGCGCCGGTAGATTCTTGGGCAACCGCAATTGAAAGAGGACTTAATGCAAAAGGCGCCAGCAGACTGCTGGCAACAAAGCGAAAAACTTTCATAAAATGCACTCAAAGGCACACCACGCGCACCCGCATGGCTGATTTTTTGGTGCTGCAAAGGAAAGCGAAAGCCGGCCGCAAGCAAAGCGGGCGCCTTCCAAAAGGTGGGGAAATGCCGTGAAACAGAATCGGTGTTTACCCACCGCAACTGCCCTCCGCAGCGTTCGGTGTGTTGACAGGCCGGTCTCCGGACTTGTGAGCTGTATTACTGAACGGCGCAAGCCTTCCCATGCGTTTGCACAGTGGCACCTTTCTTAGCCGTTCACTCACTTACCGTTGCGGGGGCAGTGCCGGACTTTAACCGGCTTCCCGTTTCACTGTTGTCGCGATGATGATAACGCTCGAACAACACCTGAAAACGAGTGCAAGGCTAACAATGCGTTAATGTCTGGTCAATGATTAATCACCGACGGCGCCCGCCAATGCCTTGTCCAGGCGGCACCATTCGTTCTCGTCTGGCGCCAGGCCGAAGCGCACCATACTTGGTTGTTCGAATACTCTTACCAGCACGCCTTGCGCGGCAAGACAGTCCGCCAACAAAGTTGGGGCTTCGGTGCGAACGGTATGGAACAACGCGCTTCCACCCATCGGATTCAATCCGGCTGAATGCAATATGCCTCTTAGCCTTTGAGCGCCGTTCTGCAAGCGAGCACAGGCTTGTTGCTGCCAGTTTATATCCAGCAGTGCCTGCGCCATTACGTGGCGCGCGGGACCATTCACCGCCCATGGCCCCAGCTTTTCCGTCAGCGCACCCGCAACATTCTTATCGGCAAGCACGAAGCCGGCGCGTATCCCGGCCAAACCAAAGAACTTCCCCAGTGAGCGCAGAACAATCAGGCCCGGGCGGCCGCTCTGGCAGGCCAGGCTAAAAGCGGGCGTAGGGTCCATAAACGCTTCGTCCAGCACCAGCCAACCACCGCGTTTTTGCAAACGCCGGTGCCAACGCAATAGCGTGGAAGGAGGAATAATTGCACCCGTGGGGTTGTTAGGATTGATCCATACCAGCACGTCAAGCTGATCCAACCAACGATCATCGCAACCCGAGGCACCGCCTTTGGTCTGCACAGGCTCAATGAGAACAATCTTGTGGCCAGCAGAGCGCCAATGGTGCCCATGCTCGCGATAGCCAGGTACCGGTATGCCTACACGACAGGGTTTGCGTAAGCCGGGCAGCGCCATAATGGCCGCTTGACTGCCTGCAACCGGCACACAGCCAGAAGCCAAAGGGGCGTCTGACCAATGACGAATAATCTCTTCCAGGCCGTCGTCTTGTTCTGGCAGACGCTGCCAAACTTCCGCCGGCAACTCCGGCACCGGCCACCCCGATGGGTTGATACCGGTCGATAAATCCAGCCACTGTTCACGGGGAATACCCCAGCGCTTTACCGCGTCATTCAAACGCCCGCCGTGCTGTAGCATCACAATCCCGCCACCGCGGCAACAAGGCCGCTTATGGCGAATATAACCGCCAACCAAAGCCAGGTGCCGTGGCGTACCAGTGCAATAGCCGCCTGAACAGTGTCGGCACTGGCCGGGTTAGTACCGCCCAGGTGCGGGCGCTGCTTTACGCCTTGCGGATAAGGTGACGGACCACCGAGTTGAACATTTAGTGCACCCGCGCCTGCCGCCATCACCGGGCCAGCGTTGGGGCTGTCCCATTGGGACGCCTGCTGTCGCCAGCAGCGCCACGCAAGCTTACGATTACCTAGCAGCGTGTACGTTAGCGCCGTAAGCCGCGCAGGCAGCCAGCCCATGACGTCGTCCAGCCGTGCAGCCGCACGACCAAAATATAAAAACTGCGGGTTGCGATAACCCCACATGGCGTCCAACGTATTTACAGCACGATGCACAATCACACCAGGAATACCACCCACTAAAAACCAGAACAGGCTGGCAAACACCGCATCCGCGCCATTTTCCAACATAGACTCGGTGGCCGCAGCTGCCACGCCCTGTTGATCCAGCGCACTGGCCTGGCGGCTGACAATGCGGCTGACCTGTTCCCTCGCCACATTCAGCTCGCCTCTTTGCAGCGGCTGTGCCACCGCCAGGCCGTGTTCTGCCAAGCCCCTGAGAGAAAGCGCAAAGTACAATGCAGTAGCCTGGACCAGCAGCAACCAAAAGCCGCTGAGCACAGCAGACAACCAGATTGTTAAAAGCAACAGGGGCAGCACCAGTGAACACAGGGCTAAAGTACCCAGAATAAGGCTACGCCAAGCCTTTTGTGGCGCGCCGTTAAGCAGCCGTTCCAAAGCACTGGCCAGAGCGCCAAAACCCGCCAGTGGGTGCAGTCGGCGGGGTTCACCCAATAATCGGTCCAGAGTGAGGCCCAGCAGGCAAACCAGAAAAGGCGCAAAAAAGGGAGAAAGAAAAGCAGCCATTATGACTTTAAAGTCACCGCCAAACCGGCGACGCTCATAACCACCGTGTCGCAACGCTCGGTCAGGGCCTGATTCAACCAGCCCAGTTCGTCGCCAAAGCGTCGGGTAAGAGGGTCCATGCCAATAATACCCAGCCCCACTTCGTTGCTAACAATAATCAGCTTGCCCGGGTACTGGGCCAGCTGAGTTAAAAACTGTTCCCGCTCCCACGCAAAAACCGTCTCGCCGGCGTGCAACAGATTACTCACCCACAGGCTCATGCAATCCACCAGTATGCACGGCGCTTTTTGGCCGGCGCTGGCATAGAGGGCAAGCACCGAGGCAAGGGCCAATGGCTCTTCACTTAAGCCCCAGTTAACAGGACGTTGCCGCTGATGGCGATCAATGCGCCTGCGCATTTCGTCGTCACCGGCGGTGGCGGTGGCGAGGTACACCACCTCGTCGTCAGTGTTGCAGGCAAGGCGTTCTGCCAACGCGGTTTTACCGGAGCGAACGCCACCAATAACCAGAGTGTGCATGTTGGTTTCAGTCCTCGGGGTGGAAAAGTAGGTGGTAGCCGGCAAACTGGTGGACTTTGAACTCTACCGGATCTGGACGACTCAGAGTATCATCCAACTTTTGCTGCCTCGACATCGGTTTTTATATTATTGGCCATTTCCGTGGCGCTACGCGTTTGCAGTTTACAGGTATTTATCATGTTATTTCCCGTCAGTTGGACCAACCCTCCCGCGCTTCCTTCCGCCCATTTTCTGGAACTTGCCATGCAGCGCCAGAACACGCTGACCAAGCCCGCGGGATCATTGGGCCAGCTTGAGGCCATTGCGACGCAGTTGGCCAGCATGCAAGGCTCCGAGCTGCCAACAGCCGACAAGATTCACATCAGCATATTTGCCGGCGACCATGGCGTTTGCGCGGAAGCCATTTCTGCCTACCCACAAGCCGTCACCGCTCAAATGATTGCTAATTTCGCCAGCGGCGGCGCCGCCATCAGTGTGCTGGCAAAACTCTTAGGTGCAACGCTGGAAGTGATCAACTTGGGTACTGTTACCGACACACCGGATCTACCGAGTGTCATTAACGCTCGTATTGCGCCCAGCACCCGTAACTTTGTAGAAATAGACGCAATGACCAGCCAGCAGGTCACCAAGGCCATACACTTTGGCGATGAGGCCGCCCAACGCGCGGCTCGCGCTGGTTGCCACCTGTTTATTGGTGGCGAAATGGGCATTGGCAACACCACGTCTGCGGCGGCTATCGCCTGCGCGCTGCTGAACAAAAACCCGATACGCCTGGCCGGGCCGGGTACAGGCCTGGACAGTGCCGGGGTGCGGCACAAAGCCGAAGTGATTATTCGGGCGCTGCAACGCCACAACGATGACCAAACCCCCATGGCGGTACTTAAAGCCTTTGGCGGCTTCGAAATTGCCGCTCTGGCCGGCGCCATTGCGGGCTGTGCTGCCCGGGGCATACCGGTATTGATAGACGGCTTTATTGTGTCGGTCGCCGCGCTGATCGCGGTGAGTGAACAGCCGGATATTCGCGCCTGGCTGTTGTTTTCCCATCGCTCGGCCGAGCCAGGCCACCAAGCTATTCTGGATGCATTGAAGGCCACACCGCTTTTGGACATGGGCATGCGGCTGGGCGAGGGCAGCGGTGCGGCGGTGGCGGTTCCGTTGATACGCGCAGCCTGCGCTCTGCACAATAATATGGCCAGTTTTGACTCCGCGGGCGTAAATGTTGGCCAGAATGATGCACCTCAATCCGGAGCGACCAACCGCAATGACTGACACCACCACAATTTTTGATGTAATCCGCCATGGCGAACCGGAAGGCGGGCCTATGTATCGGGGCAGTAAAGACGATCCTCTTAGCACCGCCGGGTGGCAGCAAATGCGCGATGCCATTACCAGCGCAGATCATTGGGACGTTATTGTGAGCTCACCCATGCTGCGCTGCGTTCATTTTGCGCGGGAACTGGCGGACCGCTATCAAATCCCCCTGCACCTTGATGACGACCTGCGGGAAATCAGCTTCGGCGACTGGGAAGGCCGCACTGCTGAAGAAGTCATGGCCAGCGATGGCGAACGCCTGAGCCAATTCTGGGCCAATCCGGTTGCCAACACTCCCCCCTCAGGCGAACCCGTCAGCGACTTTCAGACTCGGGTAGTGGCGCGTTGGTATCACTGGCAGGAGCAACTCGCCGGCAAGCGGGTGTTGATCGTTTGTCACGGCGGGATTGTGCGGATGATAGCAGCCGATGTGCTGCACATACCGTTGGAGCATGCATTTTCCGGGCTGAGCACACCCTACGCCTGCCGCAGCCGCATTCAGGTAAATACCTCCAGCTACGGCCGTTTTCAAAGCCTGATCGGGCACGGTTTAATCAGCGACTGACAGCTGGACTGCAATCCGCTGGTGGGTCTTATCGGCTTAGATGTTAAGAGCGATTTGCAGGGTACTGAAAATCAATCCGTTCTTTAGCCGGTATCGGTTTATAAAATAGTCGCCCTGAGCCAGATCACAATCTGATTTTTTAGCGTTATACCGTTGGCAAAGCTTCGATCTATTTTTACTACATCGAATGAATATTTCCGCAAATAACTTACTGGAGAACACCCTGCGCCAATAGCATTTCCATATTTTTTATCAACTTTAGGCTGATAATATACTTCAAATTCATTCTACTTTAGCGCGCTGTTCAGCGGCTCTTCCATTAAGAAGAAACGTCGGGGGATCGCTTTTCATACTGCTTGCAGCATATTTTCTTTAATAATAGCTTTGGCCCAAGCCTGCCTAACTTCATTCAAATCAAACAACTGACGGAGAGCATCCCTTGTAGCTGCTTGGTGAAGTAACCTACTTCTAATTTGGTTGCCTTTAAGTTAAACGGCACAGACACATATCTAGCGTTAGTCTAAACCCTAACAATAGATGTTGGCGCCAAGACCCTCCAGAAAATGTCAGGCCCGAGAAGTGCGACTCCATCGGGCAGGCGATCCGGCTTCAAGCCGGCGAAGGACAGCGATTTTATGGCTGTATTCCTCACCGCCAACCGCTTTAGCGCTATCACCCACGATCAAAGAGTGCTTTCTGCTATAGTTTTGGCCAAGCACTATTCAATCCACTTTGGGGGCTGCATGCAGGCTGAACTGATCGACATTCGTAACCATCTTCTACAGCATTCGCCGTTTAACGAGATGCCAGAGGAGTTGGTCAACCGTGTGACCGAAACCATCGAGATCGTTTATGCCCGTGCCGGCACCGAGCTTTTGCGCATAAATGATCCCAGCAAGGCCCTGTATTACGTGCGCAGCGGCGCAGTAGAGATTTTTCGACGCTCGGGCGAGCTGTATAACCGGATTGGTGAGGGTGACATCTTTGGCCAATTTGGCCTGATGATGAACAAACACGTGCGTTTTCCAGCTACCGTGCTTGAGGACAGCCTGATTTACCGTATTCCGGCAGAAACCTTCCATTATCTGTTCGAACAGGACGAAGGTTTTGCGGACTATGTGGAAATTGAAGACCGAAGCCGTTTGCGCTCCGCGGTATCGCGGCGTGAAAAATCCAACCAGCTGATGACCTCGCGGGTAAGCCGGCTAATTTCACGCAAAACCGTGTCTGCACCTTATACGGTTCGGCTGCAGGAAGCGGCCCGAATCATGACCGAAAACAGCGTGTCAGCGCTACTTCTGATGGAAGGGGAAGGCGACCAGGCGCGACTGAAAGGCATTATCACCGATCGCGATCTGCGCATCCGCGCGTTGACTGAAGCACTGCCGTCAGAAACACCGATTAGCGACATTATGACCGAAGGGCTGATCACCATACCAGCCAGCCACTATATTTTCGAAGCCATGCTGACCATGTTGCACAATAACGTGCACCATTTGCCGGTAATGGACGATCACGAAGTGCGCGGAGTGATTGCGCTGTCTGACATCGTGAAATATGAAAGCCAAAGCAGCCTGTATCTGGTCAGCAACATTTACCACCAAACCAGCGTAAAAGGCCTGAAGAAAATCAGCCTGGAAGTGCGCGACAGCTTCGTACGCATGGTGAATGAAGACGCAAACTCGCACATGATTGGCAGTGCCCTAGCGGGGATTGGCCGTAGTTTCACCCAACGGCTGCTGGAACTGGGTGAGGAGAAGCTGGGACCGCCGCCCGTGCCCTACTGCTTTATGGCCCTGGGCTCTATGGCGCGGGATGAACAGTTGGTGGTGACCGATCAAGACAACGCCATGATTCTGGACGACAGCTTTGTCGCAGAGGAACACGACGTCTATTTTCTGGAATTAGCGAAGTTTGTCAGCGACGGCCTGGCTGAGTGCAACTACACCTACTGCACAGGTGACATCATGGCTACCAATGAGCGCTGGCGCCAGCCACTGAGGGCCTGGAAAGCCTACTTCAGCGACTGGATCGATAACCCCCAGGCCAGGGCCCTGCTTAACAGCAATATCTTTTTCGATCTTGACGGTATTTACGGGGAAACCGATTTTGCCGAACAGCTAAAAACTCTGGTGGCGCAAAAGGCTTCAAACAGCCAGCGTTTTTTGGCAATGATGGCGCGCAATGCTCTGAATCGCACGCCACCTTTGGGCTTCTTCCGTAATTTCGTGATGGAAGAAGACGGCAAGCACGGCAAGACCTTCAATCTGAAACGCCGTGGCACGGCGCCACTGTCAGACCTTATTCGCATACACGCTTTGGCTTGTGGCTCCAAGGCTCAGAATTCGTTCGAGCGCCTGGACGCCATCGGCAAAACCCGCCTGATTCTGGACGATGGCATTGGTAACCTACGAGATGCTCTGGAGTTTATCGCCATTGTGCGTATTCGCCATCAGGCGCTGGCCATTGAAGCCGGGCGCGAGCCCGACAACAACGTGCGCCCGCAGGATCTTTCGCCTTTCGAGCGGAACCATCTGAAAGACGCCTTTCAGGTGCTCAGCGACGCCCAGAAATTTCTGAAATATCGCTATAACGCCCAGATTGCACGCAATGCCACTTGAATACATGGATACACCACCATCCCAGCCCTTTGCCAATGTGCCTTGGCCTGACCGCTATCAGACCCTGACAGAGGCCACTAGCAACCCCCTATTGAAGGCTTTTTACCAGGCCGGCTGCTGCGACGCGAATACGCCTTTGTCACAGGTGCCGATGGTGGCGATAGACTTTGAAACCACCGGTCTGAGCGCCACAGAACATTCCATCATCAGCGTTGGCCTGGTGCCGTTTACTCTGGAGGGTATTCAGCTCAGCGCCGCCCGCCACTGGCTGGTGAAGCCCAAGCTTGCCTTGCGCCAAACGTCGGTGACGATTCACGGTATTACCCACGCTGATCTGGAACAGGCACCAGATCTGGTCGACATTTTGCCGGAACTACTGGGATGCCTGGCGGGGCGGCTGCCGGTGGTTCATTACCGCGATATCGAACGGCCGTTTCTGGATGTGGCTTTGCTTCACCGATTGCAGGAGGGGATTCAGTTTCCGCTGCTGGATACTATGGCCATAGAAGCCCACCTGCACCCAAACCGCCGGCCCAACTTTTGGCAAACCTGGCGGGGCAAAAAACCGCTTTCTATTCGCCTGTCAGACAGCCGTTTACGTTATGGGTTGCCCCACTATGCCGCGCACAACGCGTTGATGGACGCCATTGCCACCGCAGAGTTGCTACAGGCACAAATCGCCCACCATTTTGGTGCGCAAACACCGGTGAGCGATCTATGGCTTTAAGTTCACGTTTTAAGGTCAGGCTTGACGGTGACGTCAGGCTGAAAGCCTTAGTTAACGGATTCTACTGCGTCAATAAAATCGCCGTAGCCAGCGTCGGCCATCAGCGCCAGCGGAATGAAACGCATAGACGCTGAGTTCATGCAGTAACGCTTACCGGTGGGCGCCGGGCCGTCATCAAACACGTGCCCTAAGTGGGAATCTGCATAGCGGCTGCGGATTTCAACGCGAGTCATAAAGAAAGCGCGATCTTCATGCTCCTTCACCATTTCCGGGGCCAGCGGGCGGGTAAAGCTGGGCCAGCCGGTGCCAGACTTGTACTGGTCACGGGAAGAAAACAGCGGCTCGCCAGATACCACGTCTACATAAAGCCCGGGCTCTTTGTTATCCCAGTAGGCGTTGTTAAACGGGCGCTCGGTGCCGTCTTCCTGAGTCACGTTGTACTGAACGCTGCTAAGCAACTTTTTCAGCTCGTCCTGCTGCGGCTTTAGAAAAGCCGCAGGGTTGAACCCTGCGATCGAGCCAGGTGCTTGTTCCGCGCTCGGCTCTGCGCCCGCGTTGCTGCTATTGCTACTGACAGCCGGTTTGAACTGGCTAAAGTCCAGCTCGTAGTCTTTGCCATACACGCTTTCAATAAACTGGTAGCGGCCAGAATTGAAGGTGTAGAGGTTATAGCGCACTGGATTCTTTTTGTAGTAATCCTGGTGGTAGTCTTCCGCCGGGTAAAAAGTGCCCGCCGGAACTATCTCGATCACCACCGGGTTGTCGTAAACGCCGGATTCCTGCAGGGCTTTTTTGGCTGCTTCAGCTTTCTGCTTTTCTTCCTGGTTGTGGTAGAAAATGGCCGGGCGATAATGGGTACCACGGTCTACAAATTGGCCCTGATCGTCAGTTGGGTCCATCATCCGCCACAAGCCCTGCAACAGCCCTTCATAGGTAATCTGCTGCGGGTCGTAATACACCTGCACGGCTTCGGTATGACCGGTACCGCCAGAAGACACCGAGCGATAGGTCGGGTTTGTGGTTTCACCACCAGTGTAGCCAGAGACGGCCTCTACTACGCCAGGGATTTTCTCGAAACCCGCTTCCACGCACCAGAAACAGCCACCGGCCACAGTCGCCACGGCCAGGTTCGAGTCGGTGGGCGCATAGGGGTTGCCTAAGACGGTGTTCTTTTGAGCGGAGGCAAAGGCTGCGTAAAACGCGCCGCTGGCCGCTATGACCACCGCAACAAGCACAGCTTGTAATTTGCGATTCATAAAAAAGCTCCTAGAAAGTAGTGTTCGATGATTATCCTAACCCTGAGGCATCACCAAAACGTTCCTATATTGTTACGAATTTATAACGGCATGGATTATTTTTCGTCGGCCAAAGGCAGCCAGAATAAAAATTCTGCGCCGCCAGCGGAGCGATTTTTTACCGTAATGCGGCCCTGATGCAGTTCTGCCATGCGCCGGGCTATGGCTAGCCCAAGCCCGGCGTGGCCGCTGCGGTTAGCACCGGGGGCCTGATAGAACGGAGTAAAAATGTGTGCCAGAGCCTGTTCATTAATTCCCGGGCCAGAGTCGGCCACGTGAATACTCACACCGCTTGCGTCTGCCGCTACGCTCACCCGCACTTTAGTGCCCGCCGGTGAGTGGCTAATAGCGTTGCTGATCAGGTTATCCAGCACCCGTTCGGTCATCGCGATATCAGCGTTCACAATGGCTGGCTCGATCGCGCCTATGCTCAGGCTGACGTCGTTTTGCACAGCACCGGGCGTATGCTTTTGCAGCACATCGTGCACCAGTTCGGCGACGATAAAGCGCTCCAGATTGGGCTGTTTTTCGCGAGCGTCCAGGGCGGCCAGCTCAAACAGCTCGTCAACCAGTTGGCCAAGGCGGCGGGTTTCCCCCAGGGCAATCGCCAGGAAACGGCGGCGCTGATCCAAGTCCAAGGAGTCTTGCTTGAGGCTTAGGGTTTCCAGATAGCCCTGCACAGCGGCCAAAGGCGTGCGCAAATCGTGTGATACCTGGGCTACAAGCTGGCGGCGCTGATGGTCTTTATCTTTCAACAACTCAAGCTGACCGGCAATACGCTGTGCCATGGCGTCAAAGCGCAAGCTCAGGTAGTCCAGATCGTCACCCCGCTCGCCGGGCACCTGCGACGGCTGCGGTTCTGAATCTCTATCTGTTTTTGCTTCAAAGCCTTCTACCCGGGCAGTCAGCCGGGTCAACCGCCGGGTCAGCAGGCGGAAAAACACCAGCCCTGCCAGCAGGCCAACCGCCAGGCTCAAGGTCAGGGCGCCCGCAGCCATTTTTAGCAAGCGGTTGCCGTGCACCATGCTTTCGGCAAAATCGTACTGCTGGCCCCGCAGCACCACATAGAGGTAACCGCTGGGGTTGTCGGCACTGGGCACTGGCGTCACCGAGAACACTTTACGGCGATCGTGGCTGCGGGGGTCATCGCCGGGCAATGGGTACATGTCAGGGTTGGTCAGCAATGTCTGAATCGGCTGCAAGGACACCTGATTACGTTTGATCTTGTCGGGATTGGCAGAAAACGAAACAATCCGGCCCTGCAAATCCAGCAGGTAGATTTCAATGCTGGGATTGATGCTCATGTACAAATCAAACAGGCGCTCCAGCTCGCCATAGTCAATTCGGTCACCGGTCACCAGATTACGGTCAGCGACTAAACGACTGGCCAAATCACGGTTGAGCTGGTGGTTTACCGCGGCACTGTATTCACGGACTGAGTAAAAACTCAGGGCGCTGAACAAGGTGCCAATCACCAGCAGCAGCAGAAACAGACCCAGGGCCAGACGGGCATAGAGTGTTCGCAACAGAGGTAGAGCCATAGTCAGTCCTGGAACCTGTAACCAACACCCCACACCGTTTGCACATAGCGCGGTTCGGCGGGATCGGTTTCGATTTTGTTACGCAAACGGTTAATGTGGGTATTCACCGTATGCTCGTAACCCTGATGATTGTAGCCCCACACCGCATCCAATAGCTGAGCGCGGCTGAACACCCGGCCGCGATGGCTGGCGAAATGCCACAACAAATCAAACTCACGGGCGGTCAGCTCTACCTCTGCATTGTTGACAAACACTCGCCGCCGCAGCGGATCTATGCGCAGGCCGTCTACTGCGATTTCACGGTTCTCTGGGGCAGCTGTGGCGCGGGCTGACAAGGCATCCACTCGGCGAAACAAGGCTTTTATGCGGGCCCCCAGTTCGGCCACGCTGAAAGGCTTGGTCAGGTAATCGTCGGCGCCCATTTCCAGCCCCAACACCCTGTCCAACTCGGTGCTTTTAGCTGTCAGCATCAGCACAGGCACGTAATCTGGCGCGGTGCGGATTTCACGGCACACCGCCAGGCCATCAAGGCCCGGCAGCATAAGGTCCAGAACCACCAGATCGATACCGCCCTGGCGAAAACGCGCCAGGCCGTCGTCGCCGCGATTGGCCAGCACCGGCGTCATGCCCAGGTCACTCACCTGCATACTCACCAATTCGGCGATGGCAGGGTTGTCTTCAATAATCAGTACGCTGCGTGTCATGGTGCTATGGCTCGTTTGTCTGGACTGCAGGACTAAGGAGTGACGATTTTTCAGTCTAACCCGAAAACGTCACAAACTCGTCACGCAGGCAGGCCACCAATAGAAAGCCAATGTTTGGCGGTTTACAAGAAGACTAATTCCAGCGCATAAAAAAGCCCGCAAAGCATCGCTGCCTTCCGGGCTTTTCACTTTTCCGCTATTTACCCTAACAGGTTATAAACAAACACAATGACAACCGCGATGGGCGTTACATAACGCAGCAGATTCAGCCACAACGCAAACGTGGCGCCGTGCAAATTCAAGTCTGCTTTCAGCGACTCTTTCGCCACAAACCAGCCTACAAAGATGGCGGTTAACAAACCAGACAGCGGCAGCAGGAAGTTGGCGGTGAAGTAATCCAGCAAGTCGAAAATGGTTTTGCCTTCAAACGCTGCGAACATACCCAGCGGGGTCACATCTGACCACACGTTCAGCGACAAAATCGAGGCAATACCCAACAGCCAGCACAGCATGCCCACCACAATGGCACTGCCAGTGCGGCTCATATTGGTATTTTCTTCCGCCCATTCCACCACAGGCTCCAGCAGCGAGATGCCTGAGGTCCAGGCAGCAAACAGCAGCAACACAAAAAACAGTGTGCCAAACAGGTCGCCCATCGGCATATTGCCGAACGCCAGCGGCAAGGTCTGGAAAATCAGCCCGGGGCCGGCGCTGGGCTCCAAGCCGTTAGCAAAGACCACCGGAAAGATGGCAAGTCCCGCCAGCAGGGCGACCGCGGTGTCCATCAGCGCTACGAAAACCATCGTGCGGCCCACTGGAACATCGTTACCAAGGTAGGAACCGTAGGCCATCATAATGGCCATACCAAGACTGAGGGTAAAGAACGCGTGGCCCAAAGCAATCAGCACGCCTTCAATGGTCAGCTTGGAAAAGTCTGGCGTAAACAGAAAACTGACGGCTTCGCCGAAATGGCCGGTCGTCGTCGCATAACCCACCGCAACCAGCAACAGCAGAAACAGTGCCGGCATCAAAACGGTCACGGCGCGCTCCAGGCCACCCTTCAAGCCCTGCGACACCACCAGTATCACCAACGCCATAAACACGGTGTGCCAAGCCAGCAACTGCACAGGGCTGGCCAACAGGCCGCCGAACAGATCACCAATGGACTCCGCCGTGCCGCCGGTGAAGTCGCCCATGGCCGCATGGCCAACATAAGACGCCGCCCAGCCACCGATCACCGAATAGAACGACAGAATGGCAAAAGCCGCGATCATGCCGATCACCGCTGAAATGCGCCAGACTGGCGATTTCAGATTGCGCTCAGCGACCAGGCGCATGCTGGTTATCGGGTTGTGACGGCCGTTGCGGCCAATGAACACCTCCGCCATCATGATGGGCACACCAATAACAGCGATACACAATAAGTACACCAGTACAAAGGCACCGCCGCCGTTCTCACCGGTTACATAAGGGAATTTCCAAATGTTGCCAAGGCCAACGGCAGAACCGGTTGCCGCCAGAATAAAGGCGAAGCGGGAAGACCAGAGACCACGGGACAAACCTGCGTTACTGCCCGAGGTCGTTTTCGACTGAGTCATGTTCTTGTCCTGTGCTTTGGGCTAAGGAATGCGTTTAAAAAGGATCGCCCTGGGTCAGGCCAGGGCTCTGGGGACGGGATTTTGCCAGCACTGGCCAGCTGATGCCAACCAATCACTCAAATTATGCCTCTAGCCCCGCTCCAGCGAGCCCGTAGCCACGAGTTCAGCCACAAAGACGCCAGAATGATAGCGCCGCCTACAGCCAGGCGAAGAATATCCGCATCGCGGTTCCAAATCAGCAGATTCACTAGTAAACCGGCAGGCACCAGAGCATTATTCATCACCGCCAGAGTGCCGGCGTCGACGTAGCAAGCGCCACGGTTCCACAGAAACAGACCCAGGCCCGACGCCGCCAGCCCTAGCCAGACCAGAATGCCCCATTGCGTGGGCGTGGCGGGCAGCTTGTCAGCGTTGCCAAAAATCAGAAACGATGGCAGCGCCACAATTAAAGCGCCAAAGAAAAAATAACCAAAGGTGCGCCAAGGTGGGATGGGCAAAGGGTAGCGTGCCATTACGTGTTTGTAACCCACTTGGCCCGCGGCAAAGGTGATATTGGCCACCTGCAGCAATAAAAAGCCGGTGATAAAGTCTTCACTCAGGCCATCATAACGAATAACGCCAGCGCCCAAGGTAGCCAGTACGGCCGCCACCAGCCCCGCCGGGGAAAAGCGTCGGTTCAGGGCGTCGTCCGCCAGGGTCACATACAGAGGAGTGAAGATGGTAAACAACAGTACCTCTGGCACCGACAGATAGCTAAAAGCTTGATACAGGCACACGTAGGTAATGCCGAACTGCAGCATACCGCTGACCAAAATGCCTTTTTTCAGCCCAGCGGGCACACCGCGCCAGCGGGTAAGCGGTAAAAATACCAGCGCCGCCAGAAACACCCGGGTAAGAACTGCGAAGTAGCTGTCTACCCTGCCCGCCAGAAACTCGCCGATCAAACTGAACGAAAATGCCCAGAGAACAGTAACAAATACTAGAAAGCCCATGCCCGTTACGCCTGCAAAAATGATGGACAACATGTTACCCACTTTTGCGATCGATTACAGGAGGCAAAAAAACTATGCGGATAATGCGCAATGCCCCTGAGCATCCAGATCCGGTAACATCCGCTCCCCGATAGACGGCCCCTGACTGGTCATTCAGAGCCGCCACCGAATTCGACCGTATTCCGGACAACTGTTATGGATGAACTGCACCAGCCACTGCCCGCTGTCCGCCAGCCTCTCGCTACGCGGGTACTGCTGGAATGGAAAACCTTGGCGGTACTTGGCGGGCCGATTCTGGTCGCGCAGGTTGCACAGATGGCAAACGGCGTGATTGACACCGTCATGGCCGGCCACGCCAGCGCCCAGGATCTGGCCGCCGTGGGTATTGGTTCCAGCTTGTGGATGCCATTGTTCCTGTTTTTTTGGGGCGTTCTAAGCGCCCAGCAGCCGATCATTTCCGGCTATAAAGGCGCCAACAAACTTCGGCGAATTATGCCGACGGTTTGGCAAGGGCTTTATATTGCCGCTGCTGCGTCGCTGATCATGATTGTTTTGCTCACAAATGTGCACCCGGTGCTGACCCGGCTGAAACTGGAACCCGCCACCGCCGGCATTGCCCAAGGCTACCTGGACGCCTTCGCCTGGGGTATTCCCGCGCTGCTGTTAATGACCTCTCTGCGCGGGCTGACGGATGGCTTGGGCCATACTCGGGTAATTATGGTGTTTTCACTGATCAGCACCCTGTTCAACCTGCCACTGAATTATCTGTTTATCTATGGCGGTTTGGGTATTCCCGCTATGGGGGGTGTCGGCTGCGGCTGGGCCACGTCACTGTCTAACGGTATCGCGGCGATCGGGCTGCTGGTTTACCTGAATCGCAGCCGGGTCTATCAGAACTTCCGTCTGCTGGCCTATGTCGCCCGCCCCAATCCGCGGGTGCTGCACTTCGTGCTGCGGCTGGGTTTGCCCATTGGTTTTACTATCTTTGTTGAAGCCAGCCTGTTTTCAGTGATCGCACTGTTTCTGGCACCGTTAGGGCCAGTGGTGGTGGCCGGGCACCAGATTGCGTTAAACGTGGTGTCTTTGTTGTTTATGCTGCCGCTGAGCATGGGCATGGCCATCACCTTGCGAGTGAGTTTTCTGGTGGGCGCGGGCTCGCCCGAGTCTGCGCGTCTGCTATCACGCAGTTCGATTATTTTGGCCGCCTTTATTTCGCTGCTGTTTGCGATTGTGCTGTTTGTATTCCGCGCGCCCATTGCCGCGCTTTATTCCAGCGACCCCGAAGTGCAGGCGGTCAGCGTTACTCTGTTGATGTACGCCGCTTTCTTTCAGGTGGCGGATGTTATTCAGGTTACCTGCATCAGTGGCCTGCGAGGCTATAAAGACACACGCATTCCGATGATCATCATGCTGTTTTCATTCTGGGTGGTGGGTATGCCGCTGGGCTATGCGCTGGCGTTTACCAGCGTTCTGGTGCCGGCAATGGGCGCCGCGGGCTTCTGGCTAGGTCTTACCGGCGGGCTGATCTCCGCCAGTATACTAATGGGCTGGCGCCTGTTCGGCTACAACTGGGGCTGGGCCAAGCCCAAAGCTTCGGCGTGATGGTGCAGATGATCGTCAATAAAAGATGCAATAAAGAAATAGCTGTGGTCATAGCCGGACTGCATCCGTAGGGTTACCGGATGGTTAACGCTGTGGCAAGCCCGCACCAGCGCCTGTGGGTTAAGCTGCTCTGCCAGAAATTGGTCCGCAGTGCCTTGGTCAATCAGTAATGGCAAGCGTTCCTGGGCATCCGCAATAAGCAGGGTGGCGTCCCACTGGTTCCACTGCTCTTGGTTACCACCAAGATAGCCCGCAAAAGCTTTCTGACCCCAGGGGCACTCCACCGGGTGGGCAACGGGTGCAAACGCCGATACCGACCGGTAAAGCCCCGGGTTTTTAAGCGCGCATATCAACGCTCCGTGACCCCCCATGGAATGGCCGCTGATGGATTTTTCAGCGCTAACGGGCAACTCGCTTTCTACCAGTTGGGGCAGTTCCTTCACTACGTAATCGTACATCCGGTAGTGGGGCGCCCAAGGCTGCTCTGTGGCATTCACATAAAAGCCTGCACCGCTGCCAAAATCGTAGCTGTCGTCTTCCCCCGGCAAATTGACGCCCCGCGGGCTGGTATCCGGGCACACAATCGCCAAGCCAAGCTCAGCGGCCAGTTTCTGTGCACCGGCTTTTTGCATGAAATTTTCATCATTACACGTCAGGCCTGACAGCCAGTACAACACGGGCACCTTACGGCCCGGCTCTGCCAGCGACTGCGGCGGTAGGAATATAGAAAACTCCATCTGGCATTCCAGCGTCGCGGCGGTGTGGCGGTAACGGCGGTGCTCGCCGCCAAAGCTGGCATTGGTTAAAAGCAGTTCCATGGTGTCCTCTGTATCAAAGTATTTATAAAAGCCTAACGCTCATTCATCAGAGTTGGCAAACTTTGGCGTACCCACCTTACAGCCTGATTTTACAAGGTGGTCTAAAATGGCGCTGCGGGTGACTATGCCCACCAATTTGCCGTTGTCCACAACCGGGTACACTTTCGGCTTGCCCGCGCCAAGTTTTTGCGCCAGATCGACAACGCCCAAGTCTGGCGACACCGTCACCGGTTGGAGGATCATCACCTCGCGCACCGCGGGTTCGCCTTCGCAGTGATAGTTGCTTACCAGCAACGCATGAATGCAGTCTTGCTCAGATACAAACCCAATCAATTTGCGCTGACTGTCGACCACCGGCAAGCCGGTTACGTGATTTTCCGATAAATGACTAACCACGCGACTGATTAACCATTCGCCGCGCACCGGCTCTATGTGGTTCCACATTACGTCTGAAACATTCATTGAACGCATAATCAAATCCTGTGTGGTGAACCCAGATTCGTCTCAGACCGACGCAACCTACGCAAACGGCCCACTGCCTTGCAATTCAACTTTTTATGTTGATAGTCTACCAACGAAAATGCCCTCCATCCCAATAAAAAGTTACAGCACACTCGCAGGAGAGTCCTTAATGCCCGCTATTGAAGCCTTTATGTCCCAACTCAACAATCTGGTTTGGGGCCCGCCCATGCTCATTATGATTTTGGGCGTTGGGCTTTTTTTAAGCCTCGGCCTGAAACTGATGCCCATATTTAAGCTGGGCGCCGGTTTCCGCTTGATGTGGCAGGGCCGCAAGTCCATCGGCGACGACGCAGAGGGTGACATTCCGCCGTTCCAGGCGCTGATGACGGCGCTGTCGGCTACTGTAGGCACCGGCAATATCGCCGGCGTGGCAACCGCAGTGTTTCTGGGTGGCCCAGGCGCGCTCTTCTGGATGTGGCTGACCGCGCTGGTGGGCATGGCCACAAAATACTCGGAAGCCGTGCTGGCCGTGCGTTTCCGCGAAACTGACGGGCGTGGAGTCTATATGGGCGGCCCCATGTACTACATCCGCAATGGTCTGGGTAAGAACTGGGCCTGGCTGGGCGTACTGTTTGCGATATTTGCCGCCATTGCCGGGTTTGGTATTGGCAATACGGTACAGGCCAACTCGGTGGCCGACGTGATAGAAGCGAGCTTTGGCGTACCCCACTGGGTAACAGGCCTGGTGTTGATGGTACTGGTGGGTATGGTGCTGATTGGGGGCATCAAGCGTATCGGCCAAGTCGCCAGTGCCCTGGTGCCGTTGATGGCAATTTTTTACCTGATGGCGGGCCTTACTGTGCTGGCTATTAACGCCGCCGAACTGCCTGCGGCTTTTGCGCTGGTGTTCAAGCACGCGTTCAGTCCGATTGCCGCCGAGGGTGGTTTTGCCGGCGCCGCGGTATGGGCAGCGTTACGCTTTGGTGTGGCTCGGGGCATTTTCTCCAACGAGGCTGGTCTGGGTTCCGCACCCATCGCCCACGCTTCAGCAAAAACCAATAGCCCCGTTAATCAGGGCATGGTGGCCATGCTAGGCACCTTCATTGACACCATCATAATTTGCACCATCACCGGCATGGTGATTATCACTTCTGGTGTATGGACCTCTGGTGTATCCGGCGCCGAACTGACCTCTATGGCGTTCGAATCTGCCTTGCCAGGCGTCGGTAACTACGTGGTCGCCATTGCCTTGGCGGTTTTCGCTTTTACCACTATTTTGGGTTGGTCGTTCTATGGTGAGCGCTGTATGGAGTTCCTGTTCGGCGCCCGCGCCGTTGTGCCCTATCGTATCGCCTGGATTCTGGCATTACCCGTTGGCGCTACCCTGAATCTGGGGTTTGTATGGCTGGTGGCAGACACCCTGAATGCGATGATGGCACTGCCAAACCTGATTGCGCTGTTGCTGCTGAGCCCCGTGGTTTTCCGTTTGACGCGAGAGCATTTCGAGCAGCGGTGAGTAGCTGCATATGACTCCAGACCCGACCTCCAACTGATCTGGCGATTAAACAGCGCTGTTTGCATTTCTATAAATGCAAAAAGGCCGGGCTGCTAACGCAGCCCGGCCTTTTTTTATATCAATAACACATCAGAATGCATGTGCTCTTAAAAAATGGGAACCACAGCTCCCTGATACTTCTCGTAAATAAAGTCTTTCACGTCTTCAGATGTCAG
This sequence comes from Marinobacter psychrophilus, assembly GCF_001043175.1. NCBI lineage: Bacteria > Pseudomonadati > Pseudomonadota > Gammaproteobacteria > Pseudomonadales > Marinobacteraceae > Marinobacter > Marinobacter psychrophilus. Next base: position 174,702 of record NZ_CP011494.1, on the reverse strand, counting down.
CGCAGCTGACAGCTTCTTCATCGCATCGCTGTCTTTGTTGTCTGGGCGTGCCACCAAAATGTTGACGTAAGGTGAATCCGAACCTTCGATAATCAACGCATCTTTGGTCGGGTTCAGGCCAGCTTCCAGCGCGTAGTTGGTGTTGATCAGCGCAACGTCTACCTGATTCAGGATCCGCGGCAGGGTAGCGGCCTCAAGTTCCTTGAATTCCAGATTCTTCGGGTTGTCGGCGATATCACGCGGTGTCGCGGTGATTTTGCTGCCTTCCTTCAAGGTGATCAGTCCGGCTTTTTGCAGCAGCAAAAGGGCACGGCCGCCGTTGGTGGGGTCGTTAGGAATGGCAACCACGCCGCCGTCTTTCAATTCGTCCAGGGATTTAATTTTGCTGGAGTAAGCGCCAAAAGGCTCAACATGAACACCGGCAACCGTCACCAGGGTGGTGCCACGACCGGCGTTAAACTCGTCCAGGTACGGCTGGTGCTGAAAGAAGTTGGCGTCCATGGCCTTCTGGTCGACCTGAACGTTGGGCTGGATGTAGTCGGTAAATACTTTTATGTCTAGTTCTACGCCCTGTTCGGCCAGCATCGGCTTAACGAATTCCAGAATTTCAGCGTGGGGGACCGGAGTCGCAGCAATGCTGAGCTCTTCGGCGCTGACAGCGGCAGAGAAAGTGGCCGCTGCAGCCAGGGCAATCAGGGTCTTGTTGAAGGTCATCGGTGTTCTCCTCGGGTGAATCTAAAGGTTAATTCGCCGCTATTTACGACTGAAATGTATAACTAGACGATCGCCCAGCATTTGCAGCAACTGTACGAAGATAACCAGCAATGCCACCGTAATAACCATCACATCCGTCTGGAACCGTTGATAACCAAAACGAATGGCCAGGTCGCCCAGGCCGCCACCGCCAATCACGCCGGACATGGCGGCGTAGGACACCAGGGTAATCGCGGTGACGGTAACGCCGGCGATAATGCCCGGGAGCGCTTCCGGCAACAAGGCGCCGAAGACGATTTGCCGCACGTTGGCACCCATAGCTTGGGTGGCTTCGATAATGCCGCGGTCTACTTCGCGCAACGAGGTTTCTACCAGGCGGGCAAAGAACGGTGCACCGCCGGCGACCAATGGTGGTATCGCTCCCGCAACGCCCAGGGAGGTGCCTATCATCATCACGGTGAACGGAATCATCACAATCAACAGAATGATAAACGGCACCGAACGCAATACGTTCACGACAAACGACAGCACTGCGTAAGCTAGGGGCTGTTCCAGCAGCTGGCGTTTACCAAACAAAAACAGCAACACGCCGATGGGCAGGCCAATCACCACGCTGAACAGCAGCGACATGGCCACCATAATCAGTGTGTCCCAGCTGGCAATGCCGATTTCGACCCAGTCTACGTTGCTTAGTAAATCCTGCATCAGGGCTTCCATCAGTTCATCACCTCTACGTGCACATCTGCGGCTTCCAGCGCCGCCATTGCCACGGCCAGGTCGCCACCGACCAGCGCTAGAGTCAGCTGGCCGTAGGGCGTGTCTTTGATATGGTCAATACGGCCGGAGATGATGCTGAAATCGACACCGGACTTGCGCGCCACGCTGCCCAGTAACGGGTCGTAGGTAGACTCGCCTTTGAAGGTCAGGCGCAGAATGCGGCCTTTGGCCTTTTTAAAATCCTGCTGCAATTCCAGGCTATCGACATTTTCACTTTCGAAGACAAAGTCGCGAGTGGTGGGGTGTTGCGGGTGCAGAAACACATCGCTCACCGGCCCCATTTCCACCACGCGGCCTGCGTCCATCACCGCAACCCGGTCACACACCCGGCGCACCACGTCCATTTCGTGGGTGATCAGCACAATGGTCAGACCCAGCTCGCGATTGATGTCGGCCAACAGTTTCAACACTGACTGGGTCGTTTGCGGGTCCAGCGCACTGGTGGCTTCGTCGCACAGCAAAATGGTGGGCCGGCAGGCCAGAGCTCGGGCTATGCCCACTCGCTGTTTTTGACCGCCGGAGAGTTGGGATGGGAATTTAGTGGCGTGTTCAGACAGGCTGACCAGCTCCAACAATTCCGCAACCCGCTGCTGAATCTCGGTTTTTGTGTAGATGCCGGCCAGCTTCATAGGAAAAGCGATGTTGTCGTTCACCGTCTTCGATGACAGCAGATTAAAGTGCTGGAAGATCATGCCAACATTGCGGCGGAAGGCGCGCAACTGGGCGGCGTTATAATGGGTAACGTCTTCGCCATCGATCTTGATGCTGCCGCCGGTAGGGTGTTCCAGCAGGTTAATGAGTCGCACCAGGGTGGATTTACCAGCACCGGAATGGCCGACAATGCCGAACACTTCGCCGGTTTCAATAGCAAAACTGGTGGGGTGCAGCGCAGGTATGGCCTTGCCCCCCACCCGGTAGGATTTCTCTATCTGGTCAAATACGATCACGGATCAACCTTGTTGCGCCTTGGGCGTCAGTGTCTTGTCGGTGCAAATTTGGAAGGCCGCGATTATAGACTATTCGCTGATCAAACCCGAGTCCGCATTAACCGGCTGAGGCTCTCTATAAAAACTCACGGAAACTCTCGATCGGAACTGACCGAGGCTTTAGATAGAAACCGGCTGAGGCTCTGCGCCTAAGCCGGCTAACGCTCGTTCCACTAAAACAATGGCACTTAGTGCAAGGCCCGCAACTCACGAGGGTAAAGCGCGGCGCTTACCTCCGGCTCTTCCAGCAAATCTGAAAGTTGGCGGTCGGTGGCGGTTTCCTCGCCTTCGTTAGGCAGTGGGTCGAACAGGGTGCTGAGCCACGATGCAACCAAAGGCGCCTCATCACGCTGATAATCGGTAGACAAGGCTTTGATTTTACGGAAACCAATAATGCGCTGATGCCGTGGGTCGCGGATTTGCTCGAAACCGCGCCAATAGATGTGGTCACGGGTGTGTAATTGCACAAACAGGGTGTCAATGGGGCCATCCGCCTCATCTTCCTCATCCGCTTCGATGTCGTTCTCGCCATTGGGATCTGTGCCCGCAACAGAGTCCGTCGCCGGCCCTGACTTTTTGTTGCGGATGGTGGTCCAGGCCGGGTAAAGCACCGCTACCGCGTCAGCTTCGACATGCTCGCGCGCAGCGCGAAGAATGAGCCCCCAACGGGCTTTGTCGGCGTCGGTTTCCAGAGATTGAATGGGTAAATCGTAGCTGTGTTCGCTGGCCAGCACTATGGCCATCATTGGGGCATCTAACTCTCCCATGGCTTCCGCCTGGGCGACCGATACCAGTTCTTCGATTGCCATCGGTTGGTTCATAATGCTCTAGCCTCCTCGATGCCATCAGAATAAAACAGGGAGAACCGCACTCCCCATCAATCAGCATAGCCTGTTACAACATGGAAAGATAAACGTGAGGGCGATAACAGCAAATCACAAGCCCCGGTAAAACAATGAATCTGCTTTCAACAGGCATCACTTTTGCTATTGTGAGCCCACATCCGTACCTGTAACAACGTTGGCCGGCCAAAGGGTCAATATCCAGTTTCTCAATATACGAAGCCGCCTTTATGAAACGTTTCTTTTTCTCCATAACTCGGCTATTACTGGCGGCCCTTCTGGCAACGCTGCCATGGCTTTCCAACACTGCCACTGCCAGCCCCGGCAAAGCCGACACCTGGACCGATGTGGTGCGCGCTGCTCCGTACTGGTCCAGCCAGGGCGTCTATCGCAACGTGCTCACTGTTCGCAGCTGGGTATTGAACGAGTCGAGCTACTGCACCCACCAGAACCGCCATATTTTTTACGATATGCGCGGCCAGTTTTTAGGCTGGAGTGAAGACGCTGACACCGTCGAAGCCAACCAACAGCAGCTCAACAACACCCGTCAGGAAATGTTCAAGGATGGCCGCAGCAGCGCTTGGGCCGTCGGCGCAGCGGATGTGACAGGGTATCCATTTGCACTGGCCTGCGACCAGCCTCACGTTGATCTTCCCGGCTCCATTGCCCGCTACCTTGGCCTAAAAGAGGAAGATCGCCTGTGGGGCGCATGGGATGACATCAAGGTAGGCGGCCAGGGCGATTCAGTGTCGCTGCACAAAACGCTGATGGCCGTGTACAAAAAGCGCAATAGTCAGCAACGTTTAAGTGAACTCCCGCCGGCGTTACCGCGCTATTTGGCCGGGCAATTACTGATCGAAAGCGGCGCCCAAACCCGAGCCCATTCAACGGCCAACGCCCGCGGCATCATGCAATTGTCGCCTGCAGCGCTATCAGACTGCCGTATTTCACCAAAGAATTACTGGCACAGGCTGGCACAGATGGACTGCGCTCTTCAGTTGAGCAATCAGAACGCGCGTAATTTACGCCCGGCATTTACCGACCGCTTCGGTGAGTTACCCGCGCAAAAACGCGATGAACTGTTCAGTTTATTGCTGGTTCAGGCCTACCACGGCGGTGCGGGACGAGTGAAAAGCCTATTGCAAGATGAGCTGCTGAGCCGGCCTGCGGAATACTTTGCGCGCCACCAGGCCCAATATTCCGCGGGGGATATCGCGTTCGGAATGATTTTCCACAACTTGGGGCGGGATCGTTTTGGCCTGTCGTCACTGTATTACGTGGCGGATGTACAGCTGGCCACGGAGGCCCTGTGTGAAAGCCCCAAGCTGAAAAACTCCGAGTTCTGTCAATGGAAATAACGCTGCTGCCAGATGGCTTGGCCGCAGGTGTCGCTCTGCTGCTGTTACTGGCCTCGGTGCTCGGCTCGATGATCAGTGCTGGTCTGGGTGCCGGCGGCGGCCTGTTGCTGATCGTTATTATGGCCAGCTGGATGCCCCCGGCCGCCATTATTCCGGTGCACGGTCTGGTGCAGTTGGGTTCGAACTGTGGCCGAGCCGCATTGACCTGGCGCCATATCGACTGGAAAGTGGTTGCCGCTTTTGCTCCCGGCGTCGTGCTTGGAGCCAGCCTGGGTGCGTGGTTACTGGTGGATTTACCCGCTCAAATCTGGCAGCTGACCATTGCACTGTTTGTGCTGTTTTTGTGCTGGGGACCCAAACTGCCGAAAGCCGCCATCGGCACTCCAGGAATTGTTATAGCCTCGGCGTTTACGAGTTTTATCAGCCTGTTTGTCGGGGCCAGCGGACCACTGGTCGCAGCGTTTATCAAACAGATTCACCGCGACCGCTTTATTACCATTGCCACGTTTTCAACCGCCATGGCTCTACAACACGCGCCGAAAGCCCTTGTCTTCGGACTGACCGGGTTTATGTTAAGTGACTGGCTGGCGTTGATCGTGGCGATGATTGGCTGCGGCTTTATCGGCACATGGCTTGGTCTGCGCCTGTTGAATGCGTTCAGCGATCAGCGCTTTGGCATGGTGCTGAATCTGCTACTGACAGCCTTGGCTCTGCGTCTGCTTTGGCAGGCAGGTGCCGCGGGCGCTTGGTGATAAATGATATCCGCAGGTTTTAGGCGCCTTACACCAAAACCACAACCACCTGATTACGGCCGCGGCCTTTGGCCAGGTATGAGCCCTCGTCAGCACGGGCCATAATGGCTTTTGTGCTGGTGTCAGTGGGATTGATCTGGGCAAGGCCAATACTGGCGGTTACCCTGTAGTCTTCGCCTTCGTGTTCAACGACCAGGGCTTCGATCCCTGCGCGAATCTGCTCCGCCAGAGCCTCGGCGCGTTCCACACCACAGCAGGGCAGAAGTATTCCAAACTCGTCCCCGCCCAGGCGCGCGACAGTGTCAGACTGGCGAACTGTCTGCCGTAGCAAATCAGCCAGGCGGTGCAGAAGCTTGTCACCGGTGAGGTGTCCCCCTTTGTCGTTCACCGGCTTGAAGTAATCAAGATCAATCAGCAACATCACAGTGGCCACCTTATGCTGGCCGGCCTCTGCCAGCGCTTTGTCCAATTCCTGGCCAAAGGCGCGGCGGTTAAAAAGCTGGGTCAGTGGGTCGTGGGACGCTTCCCACGACAGCCGTTCGTTTTCCTGCCGACGTGCGCTATCGTCGCGCAATACAAATACCAGGCGCTCGTGGGACTCACCGTGGCGAACCTTTAGCATGGTTAGGTCGATATCGAACTCGCCGCCGGCGTGATTGCACAAAATCGCGTAAAGATTATCGATTTTCTGGCTGGCCCGGAATTTCTCTAAGGTATAGTTGCAATTCTCATCATTGATCGACACAAGATCAAAGAAATTGGCCGGTTCAATGATTTCACGTATTCCCAAAAGTTGCAGCGCAGCGCTATTGGCGTAACGGACAGCGCCGGTGTTATCAACCATCAGCACGCCCTCTTGCAGCACACCAATAATACTCTGCGCTCTGCGCTGTTCCTCCTCCAGGGCGCTGGCCACTGCCAGCTCTTGAGTAATATCCCGCATAACGGTAATCGTACCCAGAGTGCGCTCGTCGGTTTCGATCACCGCCGACATCATGTCAATCCACAGACCATCTTGCCCGTCAAACGCCGCCAGGCGCACCCGGCCATGAAACGTTTTTCTCTGATAGATACCACGCTGCCAGCCGGTAATTAACGTCTTCATGTCGCTATTTTGCAGGTAACCCATTATCAGCGTGTCAATTAGCTCTGCGGCCGGACGGCCAAGAATGACCTCCAACGCAGGGTTGGCAAACTCGATGCGGCCGAGTACGTCGGTTTGGGCTATGCCAATGGGTGCGCTTTCGGTCAGCGAACGGTAAAAAGCCTCGCGTTCTACCAACGACAGCGTGGCGCTCTCACGCTCGGTCATCAACGTATTGAATATAGTGGCTACGCGCTGGATTTCGATACTGCCGGGAATGGCAACTGGCTGCGTACGCAAGCCAAGGTGGCGATCCTGTACCTGCTCACCCAGCAGTTTCAAAGGCCGCATCAGCATGCGAAAACGCCAACCGGCGATGGGCACCAGCACCAATAGAATCAACAACAGCGTCCAGACCAGCCCACTGCCCATGCGGCCAATCGGCGCAAAAGCTTCCTCTGTAGGCCAAACCGCGGCTACAAACCAAGGTGCCTGATCCAGTTGCCGCACCGACATAATGATTACGTCACCATCGCCGTTATCAGTTTTTGCGGTTCCCTCGAACCCATCCATGGCTTGTATAAGTATCGAGTTCTCCGATCGCAGGGGCACCATAAACTGCCCGGTACGCCCGTTTACCAACGTTGTGCCACTGCGGGTCGCAATGCGGATATAACCGGTTTCCGCAAAGCGGATATTTCCAAATTTCTTCAGAATGTGTTCGCCCTCAAGCAGCATGACGCCGCCAATCATCCCGATAAAACGCTGGTTATGATTGAACACCGGCGCACCGATCATAACCGCAGGTTTACCGTCGTAAGAAGATGCGTAAGGCTCGCTGATGATCGGCGTCATCAGCGTGGATATGCGGTCAAAATACTCGCGGGTGCTGAGATCCAGCCCTTTGGGCAAGCCAAAGCGCGGAGCTTCCGCCTGCAGGAGACCTTCGGCATCGAGAATAAACAGGCCATCAAAAAGATGCAGCAACTCGGTTTGGCGCGCCAATAACAGCCCAGCCCGATCACGAAACACCCGTTCGGTCATGGTCAGGTTTTCTGCCACGTGGCTGACAATATTCAGACGCATGGACAATTTATCGTCCAGTTCGTAAGACACTAGAGCGGCGATGGACTCAACCTGTACTTCTGCCTGCTGCTCCAGTTCCCGCTGGCTCAGCAGACCACCCACTAGCATGACCGTCAGCGCAACCACTAGAATCACAACAACGACCATAGCGGTCGCCCGATTCACCAGACTGCCCAACCAGCGCTTAATCAACACGTTGATATCGCAAACAATTTTGAATAATCGGCACTCATGGCTCCCTGATCACAGCGCGTTGACACGTGGCACTCAGTTTAGCAGACCCGTACACCCACAAAATACATGGACTATGCTTATAACCGCAAAGCAGCCCGCGAGGCGCGGCAACACTCATTAGCGGCAACACTCATTACACGCTGGCACTTCCGGCGCTGACGACTGGCGCACGCCGATCAAAGCCTAGTTCGGCTTTATACGTCGCTAATGCCCTGCAGCGAATAACATGCAGCCGCTGCAGGGCACGAGCAAACTAGCCATTACCCTCATAATCTTGTAAAACTTGCTGTAAATTCATTGCAACGCGCTGCTACTCGTAATGACGACGTCTATTTCACAGTATCAGGCCATAAACCTTGGCCGGCTTATGTGCCAGGCTACCGACCAAATTTTGTGGCAACCCGCTGCGGGCTGGATTAATGCTCAAGGCAAGGCAAAGTCACTGCTATGCCGTGTGGGGTCCGGGCAGGCTACCTATCACCGTTACGACACCCGCAGCCATACGCATGTCATCAACTACGGACAACGCATGATTTTGGCCAAATACCAGCCGGAAACCGCTGCTGGCTGGTTGTCGGCGCGGGAAATTCGAAAAAGGGGTTATTTTGACGGTGAGGTAAGCCCGCTTAATCTGCTGGCCCATACCTGTTGCCACGAGTTTGCCCATCTGTTGCAACAGGTAGCAGGTCAGCGCCACTTTGGCTCAGTACACAATCGCCATTTTTACGACATTCTGGACCAGTTGCATAATAGCGGCGCAGCCCAGAGTGCCCGGGCATTTTTACAGAAGCAGGCAGGCGAGCGCGAGCTAAGCCTGCCTGCGCAGCCGTTCTCGCCAATCCACGCCGAACCCGAGGTGTCGCAGCACCAGTGGCAGGTAGGTGAATGTGTGAATTTTGGCGTGGGGCAGCGCCAGCGACAGGGCGTCATTAGCAGGGTGAATAGCAAGACCTGCACAGTGAAAGGTACTGGTGCCAGCCGCGGGCTGCTCTACCGGGTACCCAAGGTTATGCTGACCGCCCGTTAAAGGACGGTAATCAGTGAAGCAGACTGCCGTGATTGCGCTCTGATATCTGAGTGTTCAGTGTCCAAAAATCGTACAGAACACCCACCAGAAACAGGCCACCGGTAAGCAGGTAAAGAATTCCGGTTATCCATTTTCCCATGTACATCCGATGCAGACCCAACAAACCGGTAAACGTCAGCAGTAACCAGCTTATGTTGTAACTGACGGGGCCTTCGACAAAGCGGTAATCAGCTTCTTCATCCATACTTGGAATCAGGAAAAGGTCGACGATCCAGCCCACCAAAAACAGACCCAATGTGAAGAACCAGACGGTGCCGGTAATCGGCTTGCCGTAGTAAAAACGGTGCGCGCCCAGAAAGCCAAAAATCCAGAGTAGGTAGCCAAAAAACTTACTGTGTGTATCCGGTTCTTGCATAGTGTTCTCGATAGTGCTCTAGACAGCGCTCTAGCTAGCGCTCTCAATAGTGGTCTAAATTGGCATAAACGCTTGATGCCTAGCCCAATTATGACTCTATATAGGCCTGAGTTGGTGCCGGATCAATTTTCGCCAGAGCAACCACACCGCTCTGGATGACTTCTCCCTTGCGCCACAAACGCCACTCTCCGGGCTGATACACATCCCACTGTTCATCAGAGGTCAGAGGTTCGGTGACCACCACGCTAACGATGTCATTGGGGGTGGTCTCTGCTTCAAAGTCGATGGTCACGTCGGTGTCTTTTAGGCGCGCCGGCCCAAAAGGTGCGCGACGAGTAATGCTGGCCATTTTGGTGGAGCAAAAGGTGAACAGCCAATCGCCGTTGCTGAGCAAAAGATTGAATACGCCTTGCCGGGCATAGGCCGCTGAAAGCTGAACCAACTGGTCTACCGTATCCTGCTCCGTACTGTGGCGGTCACTATGATCGCGCAAATGATTTAGTAAATCACAGAACAGGGCTTCACTGTCGGTACTGCCAACGGCCTCATAAAACCCCGGCTTCGCGCAAAAATCCGACAGCTGGCCATTGTGAGCGAACACCCAGTAACGGCCCCAGAGTTCGCGCATGAACGGGTGGGTGTTGGCCAGGCAAATTTCACCCACATTCGCTTGGCGAATATGGCACAGCGCCACTTCGCTTTTAATAGGATGGGTTTGTACCACCTCGGCAATGCGGGAATTGGCACTGGCGTCTACATCGTGAAATGCCCGCACACCCTTGCCTTCATAAAAAGCCACGCCCCAGCCATCTTTGTGGGGCCCGGTGTCGCCGCCACGGCGGGTCAGGCCGGTGAAGCTGAAACACAGATCAGTCGGGGTGTTGGCACTCATCGCCAGCAGTTCGCACATAACGCAGTTTTACCCTCGGCAAATCAGACATACGCCAAATATACAGGGTTTGAACGGCACGCGTCCCGCGAACCCCAATTCATTCCATGGCAGCAGCTCCCAATTTGAGTACAATTGAGACTCATCTTCGAGTTTACGCTCGTAACGCACACGCTACGGAACTCACTATGGAATGGAGTATTACCCACCTCTGGCTGATTCTGGCGCTCTTATTGGGCCTGGCCGAGCTGACATCCGGCGTTATGGTGCTGTTGGCCCTGGCGATTGCCGCTGCATTTACGGCGGTACTGGCGTTTTTAGGCTTTTCCCTGGAATGGCAATTGGCAGGAATGGGCCTGTTTTCGGGCATCCTGGTGCCCATTGTCGTTCGCTGGCTGAAGCCGCGCTTCTCGCCGAGAGGCGTAGCCTACGGCACGACCGGCACCGGCGTAGATCAGGGAAAAAAATTCAGCAGTTTACGCCGTGATTTTGACGACGCCACCGGCATAAAAGTCAACGGTGACTTCTACCGCCTGCGGGTACAATCGGGCGGACAAACCGAACTGCCAGAGGGCACAGCGCTTATTTTTGACCACTTCGATGGCACCACCGCCATTGTTGAACTTGCAACCTCCAAGGACCTGTAACCATGGAACAGTTTCTAACCCCCGGGCTGGTCATCAGTCTGATTGTTGTCGCCATTGGCATTTTTATCATTACCAAAGGCTTGGTGATTGTGCGCCAGTCTGAAGTGATGGTGATCGAGCGTTTGGGCTCTTTTAACCGAATTCTGGAAAGCGGCGTGAACATTATTATTCCGTTCATTGAACGGCCGCGCGCCATCACCATGATTCGCTATTTGCGCAGCGGCCAGGATTACCAGGCCGTGATGAGTGATGAAGCACGCATCGACCGGCGCGAAACCGTGATGGATTTTCCCGGCCAGCCGGTGGTCACCACTGACAACGTCACCGTGTCGATCAACGGCGCCCTGTACTATCAGATTATCGATCCACGCCGCGCCGTGTATGAAGTAGCCAACATGAGCCAGGCGGTTGAAGTATTGGCCAAAACCACCCTGCGTTCTGTGGTGGGCAAAATGGAGCTGGATAAGCTGTTTGAGTCCCGCGCCGAAGTCAACAACGCCATTCAGGCCGAAATGGAAGAGCCTGCGTCCAAATGGGGAGTAAAACTGACTCGGGTAGAAGTGCAGGACATCAGCATGCCCGAAGAAGTAGAAGAGGCCATGCGCCTGCAGATGGCGGCCGAGCGTAAACGTCGTGCCACGGTGACCGAAGCCGAGGGTGAAAAAACCGCCGCCATCGCCAAGGCTCAAGGCCAACGTGAAGCAGCCATCCTGAACGCCCAGGGCGACAAAGAATCCGCCATTTTGCGGGCCCAGGGCGAGCAGGAGTCGATTCGCCTGGTGTTGAGCGCCATCGGCGACAGCGAAGACAACAAGCAAACCGTTATCGGCTATTTGCTGGGGCAAAGCTACATCAAGGTATTGCCCAATATGGCCAAAGACGGCGAGCGGGTTTTCGTGCCTTACGAGTCGTCTGCGCTGCTGGGCTCTATGGGTATGTTCCGCGACCTGGCGGGCAGCCCGGAGGATGCGGTGCGCAGCTCACTGAAAAAAGACGGTCTGCGCGCCGGCATGCTGGGAGCTTCCGGCCAGGCCTGAGGTTTGTTGCACCTGACCTGTTGGGCTCTAGCCCAGCAGGTTGTCTAACGGCTGATCGTAACTGGGGGCAAATACCTCTAAAAAGTACGTCACTTCCGGCAAGGTTTCTTCCGTCAGTCGCCGGTGTATCTGAGCCGCGGCTGGCTCGAACTCGCGATTTCCTGCCGCCACTTCCGCGCGGCATTTTAGCCACGCCGATAACCGGTCTGCGGCTTTGATCAACTTTTTCTCTTCCTCACCCAAAGCAGATTCCTGCACATAGGGCGCAAACACCTTTTGTAAATGTGGCGGTAATAACGCCAGCAGTTCGGCCTCGGCTTTGTGCTCAATGTCTCCGAACGCCTGGCGCATCACCTTTGAGTGATATTTTACCGGTGTTGGCAAATCCCCGGTAATCACCTCGGTGGCATCGTGGTAAAGCGCCGCCGCCGCAATACGGTCGGCGTTCACCGAACCACCAAACTGTTCATTACGGATCAACGCCAGGGCGTGGGCCAGAGTCGCGACTTCCCAGGAATGGGTAGCGACGTTTTCATCGATAGCGTTACGCATCAGGCCCCAACGCTTTATCCAGCGCAGGCGGGAAATATAGGCAAAAAAGTGGCTCACAGGGCGGCTCATATTGGTTAGCGGGCGTCCAGAGTGAAATTTACGGCAATATTGCCATTGGCATCCACGCTGGCGTCGGTTTCGGGTGCGCTCACGACGATCTGCTGCGAGTTTACACCGTGAGTATTCACCAGTAACTGGCGCAAAGCCACGGCGCGGTTGTCAGCAAGGGCGCCAGGTGACGGTGCACCGGCGCCGACGCCGGTGTCGGCCTCAGGCGCTGCTGCGCCGCGAATACTCAGAATAAGCTCCGTTTTCTGGTTCAAAACCTGAGCCAATGCTGCCAGCTTTCGGGTGCTGGTGGCTGTCAGTTCCATACCACCCGGTGCAAAGCTGACCTGGTGCAGCTGTTCACCACCCAGGCCAGCGATGTCTGTCAGTGTGCCCATCTGTGCGAACGGCGAGGTGGCCGCTTTTGTCAGCGCGTCTACAAAGGAACGCATCATTACCTTGCCCATCTGAAATTTGGGGTCAGCCAAATCGCCGTTTACCGGCACGTTTAATTCAATCACATTATTGTCGTCGCGCAGCAACGCCAGCCCCAGCTTAATGGGTCCGCCAATCGCCTGCTCGCTGGGCATGGGTTGGCCCAATTCCAAACGGTTCAAAATAATCTGATTTGAGGCATTAATACGGGTGCCTTGTAGCTGATAGTCCAACTTGAGGTCCAGTTTACCGCCGGCTATGCCATACCCCAGATAACGGCCGAAATAGGGTGACAGACGTGGCAACTCAAGGTTTTCCAGATTTAACACCAAGTCACTTTGCTGGTCGGTACCCAATGTGGCGATGAGGCCGTTCATATCAAGGTTGCCCACCTGATTGACCTTCCCTTTTAAGCTCACTCTGCCCTGCTGTGGCGGGATATTACTCAAACCACTGAAGTTGCCTTGAAGCTGCCCGAAACGGGTCGTCAGTTCGGGCGTCAGAGTGCGGTCGGTGAAGTCCACATCGGCGTTGTCTAATTGCAACTCGCCAATTCGGAATATGAAGCCCTGGTTTTCGTTCGCAGCCGCAGCCGTCGGCGTGCCTGCAGGAGCCAGCGTTAACAGATGGGTGATGTCGTGACTGCCATCGTCGTTGCGAGTGATGTTCGCGGCAAGGTCGATCAGCGTTACGCGGCCGATTTCCAGGCGGGCCGGGTTTACGTTGTACTCAATGGGCGCCAGCTGCAGCGTCTGCCAGGCCAGCAGTGGTTGGCCATTGCCAGGCAAGCGGGTGTCCAGACCGGTCACCGAAGCACTGCCGTTGAAAGTGCCGGTCAGAGGCAAACGTTGCTGGTCCAGATTCAGGCTGCCATCGACTGACAGCAGCCCCGCCGGTAACTCTATTGCCATGCGCTGTTGCACATAAGGCGCGAACGCAGGCAGCGCCAACTCATTGCCCACAACGGCCATTTCCAGATTAAATGGCCGCGTGGTGAACTGGCCATTCACGTCCAGACTACCGCCGCTGGCCAGAACGGCGTTTGCACGATAATTTACCGGCTCGTCAAAGTGGTCTGTAAATGCTCCCAGGCTCAGGTTCAAGTCGTTCAATTGCAACTCTGCAATATTAGCGGGCACTTGGTCGCGCCAACTTAACTGACCATCGCGAATGTTCATTCCAGCCACCGACCAGCGAAATTCAGGGCTGCTGTCGTACTGACCATAACGACTAGCAAAGCCTTCGCCCGCGGGCCGGACGTCAGCAACCAACCAGTCGATGTCGCCGTTGGCGCTGCGGTTCAGGTTCAGCTCGGGCCCGTCGAACTCGATCTTGCCTACCTCTATTCGCCTGGCGGCAAGGTCAAAACGAATCTGGTCGACAGTAAGGGCACCGCTACGGAAGGCTACTTCACTAGGCTCGGCCGCCAAAGCCAGAGTTGCATCATCAAACGTCAGCTTGCCGTGCTGGGTCAACAACTCCATGGGTTGCGCTGCCTGCCATTGGTAATCGGTATTAAGGCTAACCCGACCGGACCGCAACTGGAAGGGCATATAGGGCGCTAGCAGGTAAGACAACACGCCCGGCCCCAGATTATCAACGCTCAGGCTACCGCGGGAGTACATCGGGTCTACCTCAAAACTGCCTTGCCAGCTCAACGCTTGTTGGTCCAGCACGGCCTCCAACCGATATTGGCCAATATCGCCGGGTCGTGCCCAGGTCGCCAAATTCTGCAAACTGAAGGTAAGCGGTGTTATGCGAAACTCAACGCTGCTGTTTTTATTAAAGTCACGCAATACCAGCGTGCCCGCGCTCAAGTCACCCTGCTGCAAATAAATGCGAAGACTGCCCGGCACGGTATCGCTCTGAATATCAGTAGTGTCTGACGACTGCCCGGCTCGGGCTGGAGCTTGTTGCCAATCACGCATCAGGTTCAACTGCCCGCTTGCCAACACATCCAGCCGCAACATGGGTTGTTCCAGCTCGACAGCCTGAAAACCGGTGGTACCGTTAAACAAGTCAAACGCGCTCAGATTCACATAAAGCCGCTGAAAGGCCAGCACTGGCTCGCCACTTGCATCATTAGCCTGAAGATTCCGCAGTTCTGCACTGAACGTGAAGGGGTTGGCATGCACCTCGCCTACCGTTGCCTGCCATCCCAGCTGTTGCTGAGCGTAGTGCGGCAGGTTTTTCTGCACCCACCAAGGCAACAGCAGAAAACCGCCCAGCGCGTAACACAGCAACAAAACGATCAACACAACCACAGCCAACCTTGGCCACACGTTACGTTGACGAATCTGGCGAACAGGACGCTCGGCCACAGAGGTCTCCTTGAAAATAGTCGATGTATTGGAAGGATAGACGCCAAACAGGTCCTTTGTCAGCTCTCATGAACCCGATAAAGTCCCGTTTCGTATATGTCCTGCGATATAATACGGGCAAGGTACACGCACACATCCCAAATGAGGAAGGTTGATGGACATCGGAGATATGCGCCGGGATTTCGAGAGCGACGGTCTGGATCGGGACCAACTGGATGACAACCCCATGCAACAGTTCCAAGTCTGGTTTGAAGATGCTCGGAAAGCTGACATTCTGGAACCTAATGCCATGTCGCTAGCCACCGCCGGCAACGATGGCTTGCCCGATTTGCGCACCGTTTTGCTTAAATACTTCGACGACAGCGGTTTTGTATTCTATACCAATTATGGCAGCCGTAAGGCTCATGAAATGGAGCAGAATCCAAAAGCGGCCCTATTGTTTCCTTGGTTGGGCCTGAATCGCCAAGTGCGCATTCAGGGCAAAGTTGAAAAAGTCAGCAAAACCGAATCCTTGCGTTACTTTGCCTCGCGCCCTCGCGGCAGCCAGATTGGCGCTTGGGTGTCAGAGCAAAGCAAGGTCATTACCTCCCGCGGACTGCTGGAACAGAAAGTTGCGGAAATAAAGCGTAAGTTTAATGATGGTGAAGTGCCACTGCCTAGTTTTTGGGGTGGTTTTCGGGTGGTGCCCCACAGCATCGAGTTCTGGCAGGGTCGCCCCAGCCGCCTTCACGATCGGTTCGAATATAACCAAACTGAACCAGGCGATGGTAAACTGTGGACTATCGATCGGTTGCAACCCTGAGTGACACCAACTGTATGGCTCTGCCATCAAACCAAAAGCACTCACGTTGAACTGCCATCCTGGTTAAATGCCAGTGAATATGACCGGGCTGTGCATTGCAGCGACGCTCGGCGTGCCGGGTTTCTCAGTAGCCGTTGGTTAATTCGTCAGGCACTGGCGGGTGCCAGCGGCGAGACGCCTAGTGCGTGCTCCCCATGTAAGGGGCGACCTACAGAATCGCAGTACCCTCCTGAATGGCGTTTATCGCTCAGCCACAGCAGCGGAATAGCGGCCTGCGCGACCAACCTGCAAGAAGAGGTCGGCCTGGACATTGAGCCCTGCCAGCGCCGCCCAGACTGGCGGAAAGTGGTGCAACGCTGGTTTTCACCGGCTGAACAGGAATGGCTGCTGGCCCAAGACGACGCCTTGGAATTTCTGAAAGTATGGACATTGAAAGAAGCCTGGCTAAAAGCCACCGGCCGCGGTATTGCCGGTAATCTGCAAACCCTAGAGGTGCGCCGTGGGTTCGAACTTTGCGGCGACCGGTACGACAACACTCGGCCATGGCAGGCCTGCTGCATCTATGTAGACGGTTTTTTGGTCACTCTGGTGTATCGCCGATTGGCGGTAGAGGCACCCGAAACACCTCTTGCCTGGCCTTCCATCCTGTTGCTGAAACCGCCCCTGAGCGACTACAGGCTCACGCCGGCAGATACTTTGGACTCCCTCTGGGAACCCCTGTTTCAGCGCCCAATCCGCTCTATGGCGTCTCGCGACAGCTGATCTTAAACAACTGATCTTAAACAACTGATCCTGCGTATCTAATGCAGAAAGAAGTAAACCGGAGAGTCACTTTGCGTATTACCGTGGAACAACTGAAAAATCGCAACAATGCCAGTATCGAGCTGATGGAAATACTTTCGCTGGAAGGCCAAAGCTATATGGCGAGGCTTACAGTAGATGGCCAACAGATGATTTTGTCTGATGAGCGCGGCACCACCACGCAGTTTCGCAGCACCTGGCATGCCCAAGACATGCTGAGCAGTTTTCACATACTTGAAACTCAAGTGGTTCATTTATCAGCATACAATGAAATGGTGGGTATGGAACCTAGCAGCGCTGAACCGCTAAGGGTTCGGGTACAGAGGCAAAAGCCGTGATTGCGGTGGCCCGACTGGCCATCTTTGTTGGCTTGGCCGGTCTGATTCCTTTCATAGGCGCTGTTTTGGCGCTGTTTTTTATGCCCCATCACAGCCTAGTGGTCAGCAGCTGGTTCTACACCTATAGCGCTGGAATATTGGCCTTTATGGCGGGCGTTTACTGGACAATTGCGCTGCAGCGTGAAGACCGCTGCTACCCAATGTCGCCGTTCGTGTCGATGTTATTCAGTCAGATATTTTTTATTGCGGCAGGTGTGGGCTTATTAGTGTCTTCGCCGTGGAAAGCGGTACTGTTTACATTGGCATTTTTGGGATTGTATCTGGTAGATGCACGCTGGATGAAGATTTACTGGCCAGCATGGTATCTTCGCCTGCGCTTGGGATTAACGCTGACAGTGGTGGTCTGTCAGGTAATTGTAGCCACCTGGTTCTTCGCCGTACATTACGGCTGATTTATCAGAACCAAGTGGTTCACTTCGCAGAAAAAGATTGGCGCTAGCCTTCTTGCCAACCCGAGGCACACTTTAACTAAGCGCCCCCTTTAACTCAGAACATATTTTAACCAATAGCGCACTGCTCGGCCGACGCAATCGCGTATTCGTGATTATGCGGCTCTATCAACGCGGCATGCAGCGCCACAATAGTAGCCTTATAATTGTCTTCATCGATCACGAATTGAATATCCACCTGGCGCATGCACTGGTGCAACGCCAGCACACTGATTTCTGCATCGGCCAGCGCTTTTACTGATCGTGCCAGAATGCCAAGCACTTTCATGTCACTGCCAATGGCCGATACCAGCGCCACTTTGCGAGTATTCACCTCAGCATTGGGGAACGTCTCTTTCAGCGCGTTCACCACCCGCTTTACGTGTTTCAGCGTGGTACTCACGTAATGAGTGATGGTGTTAGCGTTGGTGTCTTTTGACACAAAGCGCACCTTAAACCGGCTCAGCACGTCCAAAATCTTGCGGTCTGAACCTGGCTCGCCCTGCATGTCTTGATCAAACAATTCAATAGCGAAGATGCCCTTGGCACCGGCGATAATTTCTACCTGAGGTTTTTCGCTAACGTAGTCTTTGGTGATCAGAGTACCGGTATGTTCCGGTTCAAAAGTGTTCATCACCCGCAGTGGAATATCATTCTGGCGCAGGCCTTTACCGGCACGTGGATGAATGGCTTCCATGCCCAAGTTGGCCAGTTGGTCGGCCACGTCGTAGTTGGTGCGGCCCAAAGGTACTACCTTATCGGCACCCACAATATTGGGGTCGGCCGAGCTCAAATGGTATTCCTTGTGAATAACGGCTTCACGGGCTTCGGTGATCACCGCCACCCGGCTAAAGGTCATTTCACTGTAACCGCGATCAAAGGTACGCATCAGGCCTTCCTTGCACTGCGCATAGCCGGTGGCAATGGGCAGTTCACGGGTGAGGTCTACCGCATCGAACGCCTGTTTAAGCTTTTCATCCAGCGGCAACAGTTCTGCATCGCGCCAGCCGGTTAAGTCTACAAAGCGGGCGTTGACACCTTCCTGCTGCAGTTTCAATGTCGTGTTGAAGGCACTGTGGGCTTCGCCAATACCGGCCAGCATCTCGCGCACCGTCAGCAAGTGTTCTTCAAGCTGAAACTGACCATACGAACACAAGCGCTGCAGGTCGATCAGACAGCCTCGCACGCCTTCAACCCGATCAGTAATGAACTGGTCGGCTTGCTGCTTTAACATCGAGTCTTCAAACATCTCGCCGTTGATGTCCGTAAGAAAGCGCACCAGCTTGGTGAGATCGTCGCCCCAGGCCCAATCCGATTCCGCATCCGCGAACAGGGCATAAACGCCCGGCTTACCCGTTTTTTTATGCTCTAGTAACTCGTTGGTGACACCGGCGTAGGCCGACACCACAAAGATGCGCTGATACATCTCGTCTTTGCTACGATTACCAATAATGATGTTGTCGCGTACGGCCTCGTAGTTGGTCATGGAGGTGCCGCCGATTTTTTCAACGGTATGTAATTGCGCAGTCATAATTTCACCTTTACTATCGCTTCTTTGGTGCGATTACAAATCCGTGAGAGCACGGCTATAGGCACGCGCTTCAGATTCAACGGTTTTAAATAATCCCATGATTTTACCTCTTTGCACGTCAGATTTCAGACGGCACGCTGTGGCAAGCTCAACCAGTGGCTTGTCGGCTAGCGCATTTACTCGGGCATTCGGACTCAGTCAGGCTTGGTGAAGGGCCCAATGCGCAGCAAAATTTCGGAGTCGTGCTGACCGCCAAAGTGCACGTCTTTCGTGAAGTGCTCCTCAAAGGTCAATTCGGTACCCATATCTCGGGTGAACGAGCGGAACAGCGCCCAGGAAGCGTCGTTGTCAGCGGTAATGGTGGTTTCCATATAGCTAATGTGACTGAGTTCTTGCCGTGCCACAATCGCCTTCAACATACGCTTGGCAAGCCCTTGACCGCGACCTTTCTCGTGGACCGCAACCTGCCATACAAAGACTGTTTCCGGCTTCTGGGGGGGAATATAACCGGAAATAAAGCCTACAAGATCGCTGTCTTTCTCCGCAGCCACTGCCGTGTCGGCAAAATCGCTGCACTGCAAAAGATTGCAGTAAATTGAATTCGGATCCAGCGGCGGACACTCAGCCACCAACTGATTCAGCCTGAAGCCATCATCCTTCACAGGTTTCCGCAGGTTGATGGCGGTGGTATTCGATCCTTCTGATGTCATAACGAATCTATTTACCTTGAAAATTCAAGATAAATTATATAGACCACGCATTAAATTTCAAGTTTACTCGAAAGATGGCGGGCTAATTACGGATTTTCAACAGCATATTTCGCCAAAATAATAGCCGTCAATACCGAGATTAAACAACAAATTTTGATGGCTTTTTGTACGTAATTGACGTGCCAGGGAGCTTAAAGTTGCGCCAAGGCAAAAAGCCCTCGGCATTAACGCCCAACAGCAGGCCGTACTTGCCGTCATCAATCCCCCAGCGGGAATAGCACCAACGGCCAAGGCCAGGCCTAGCGCAAGACCGGTCCAGAAACTCAGATGAAAACTCAGCGGCCACCGGCGGGTTAAGCCTCATAAGGAAAACAGATCATGCCAGACAAGCCCCAGGTACTCATCACAAACATCCGCCAGCGCGCTGCCGAAGGGCTAAGTGCCGGCGATCGCTTTACCATAACCCGCTGTTTTAGCCCTGAAGACATCGCATCCTTCGCGGCGATTTCCCGAGACTACAACCCGGTCCATTGCGACAGCCATTTTGCGACGATCAAAGGTATGCGCGAACCTATTGCTCACGGCCTCCTGACAGCAAGTCTCATCACCGAAATCGGCGGTCAAATAGGCTGGCTGGCATCAGGCATGACATTCAAATTCAAACGACCTGTCTATGCCGGTGAAACATTGACCTGCGACTGGGTCATCAGCAAAATCGACGAACAAGAACGCGCGAAGGCAGAAATCAACGTCATCAATGGTGACGGAGTCACCGTTCTTGAAGCAGAAATAACCGGTGTCCTGCCCAATGAAAACGAGCGAAAACGCCTGACCGAGATGCTCACCGAAGGCGATCCCACCAACGGTGTCAGAGATCTCTACGCGTAAATGTTCCTCCCGACTGAACGGCGCCAAACAATACTTCCAACGACCAACACGCGGAGTGCTAATCCAAGACGCAAACACAAAGCGCCATCAGGTCTGGGTGGTGGGGCTTTCTTTCCACCCGGAAAAGGTGTCAGAGCGCAGCGAGTTCTTTTCCCAGGAAAGAAAGCCCCGCCGCCCAGACCGTTAACTCCAATGCCAGAATGACCAAGCCCAAACACCCAAAAAAACCTAAGCAGGCGCCGAACAACTGGCCCCATAGCGATAACAAGAAAAGCACCGATGATGGCGCAACATAACGCGCTCATCCATGCTCTGAGTCAGCGAGCCACCCAAATCGTACTGCGGATCATCATCCACCAACGTACAGGCATAAACCCGCACATCGTCACCCTTCTTCACCAACATCCGCGTATACGCGCACATAAAGTGCGCGCGGCTATCACTGGTGGGGTATTTCTCCATGCAGCTTTCAGTAATCTCCGGACTACCATCTTCCGAGCCCGGCGTACCCAGGTCTGGAAACGCGGTAAACGCCAGGGTTTCAGGAATGCCCCATTCGCGGAAGATCTCGCGGAACGCAGCTTCCACCTCGGCCGCCACTTCGTTGACATCGGTCTGGCGCGCAATAGACACCTTAAAACCTTGCTCAACCAGCCAGTGCACACCCTCTAATGCCTGATCAAAACTGCCTTCACCGCGGTCTTTGTCATGGCGGGTGCGATCGGGGAAATCCAGGCTAACGCGGAAGTGAATGGGATAGGGATTGTTCAGCAGCGGCAGCACTTGATGCCTGCGTTTCAACAGCGGCTCGGTGGCGTTGGTCAACACAAAACATCGCCGGTGCTGGCTGGCATAATTCAGGATATTCACAAAATCCCGAATCACAAACGGCTCGCCACCAGTGAAGGAAAACTGCTCCACGCCCATACCCATAGCTTCCTGGATAAACGGCTTCACATCGCTCAGCTTCATACCGGGGATGCGGCCATCACCAGGATGGCTGCCTTCCAGACAGAATGGGCACGCCAGGTTGCAGGCAGTACCAGTGTGAATCCACAGCTCTTTTAAAGTATCCGCATCCATATACCCACGAGGGTCGCCGTTGCGGGTGTGCGTCCAGCTGTCGGTTGCGCGAGGCTCCAGAACTTCCACCAGCGGAATGCGTGTACGGGAAGCCTTAATGGGCGTACTGGCTAGGGTCGGCGGCATAAAGGCTCCATAATTAAAAATTTCGACACACGTTATATTTAGCAGTCAGACAGCATCAGGACAGCTGACAAACAGCAGTAATCAGACCGGCGCTGACGCCGGACGCGTCTCAACCGCGACGCCAACTGTGAATCTTTTCCACCACAGCCAGCAAACGCTGGGGCGCATTGGCCCGCTTCCACTGGCCCGCAGTAGCTTTGGCCGCTTCATTCCAGGTCGGGTACGGATGAATTGTGCCAAGAATTTTATTTAATCCCAGGCCGTGCTTCATCGCCAGAGTGAATTCCGCCAGAATTTCGCCGGCATGGGAACCCACCACCACCACGCCGAGGATTTTGTCTTTGCCGGGTGGCGTTAACACTTTTATAAACCCGACGTTTTCGCTTTCGGTAATGGCACGATCCAGGCCGCCCAGATCATAACGGGTAAGCTGATAGTCGATCTTCTGCGCCTTGGCTTCCGCTTCGCTCAAACCCACCCGAGCCACTTCCGGCGCGGTAAAAGTAACCCAAGGCATCACTCTATAATCCACCTTGAAGCGCTTAAACGATCCAAACAGGCCATTTACCGCCGCGTACCAGGCCTGATGGGAAGCTGCGTGGGTAAATTGATAGGGCCCGGCTACATCGCCGCAAGCAAAAATGTTGGGAAAGCGCACGCTTAAATCATCTTCAGTGGGCAGCGTGCCATTTTTTTGGGGCTCGATACCCAACGCTTCCAGGTTCAGGCCTTCGGTATTCGCGGCTCGCCCTACGGCGACCAACACCTCGTCAAAAGCAATGCGCACGCGATCACCCTGGTGGTCACAGTAAGCGACTTTTTCGCCATTTTCGAGACAGAATTCGGCCGCAGTATGGTTCAAGCGCACATCTATAGCGTCGGCGCGGAATTGCTCCAGCACCAGCTCAGCAACGTCGGCGTCTTCCTTGGCCAGAATTTGATCGCCGTGTTGTACCAGCACAACCTGCGAGCCCAGGCGCGCAAAAGCATGGGCCAGTTCGGAGCCAATGGGCCCACCACCCAAGACCAGCAACCTCTGCGGTTGTTGTTCCAGCTGCCATAGATTGTCGGAATGCAGCGGGTTCATGTCCGCCAGCCCGGGTATATTCGGCACTGCCGGCTTACCGCCAGTGGCGATAACAATACTGCGCGCCGTCAGCCGCTCGCTGCGGCCATCGTTATGTTGTACTTCCAGTTCCCAAGGGCTAATGAAGCGGGCGCTGCCAAGCATTACATCTACGCCCAGCGAACGGTAACGCTCCGGCGAATCGTGTGGTTCAATGGTTTTTATGGCTTGCTGCACCCGTTCCATAATGGCTTTAAACGAGCCTTTCACCGGCACTGATTCCAGGCCATACCGATTGGCGTGGCGCAGGGTGTCGGCGGCTTTAGCACTGCGAATCAGCGCTTTGGAGGGCACACAACCGGTATTCAGGCAGTCACCACCCATTTTGTGTTTTTCTATCAAACCCACTTTGGCTTTCACCGCCGCAGCAATATAAGCCGATACCAGGCCGGCAGAACCGCCGCCAATCACCAGCAAATTGTAGTCAAACTTTGCCGGCTTCTTCCAACCGGCATAAACCTTGCGACGACGGAGAAAGCCAACCACAAATTTTGCAATCAGCGGGAAAAGCCCGAGCAAGGCAAAAGACAGCAGCAAATCCGCAGAGACTATGTCGCCAGTGGACTGAATTTGACCCAACTGAGTGCCGGCATTCACAAAAACAAACGTGCCCGGCAACATCGCAACCCAGCTGACCAAAGCGTAGATCCGCAGCTTCATCCCTGTGAGGCCCATCGCCAGGTTAATTAGAAAGAATGGGAACACCGGCACAAGACGAAGGGTTGCCAGATAGAACGCGCCATCCTTTTTGATGCCACGGTCCATTTTGGCGATGGTTTCCCGATAGCGCGCCCTTAGGGTGTCACGCATGAGAAATCTCGCCACCAAAAACGCCAGGGAAGCCCCCAGCGTTGAGGCAATGGAAACCGCCGCCAAGCCATACAAGTTACCGAAAAAGGCACCGCCGGCCAGAGTCATGATGGTCGCCCCCGGCAAGGACAGAGCTGTGACCACCACATAAATTACGGCATAACCGACAACGGCTGTCAGGAGGTTCTGGTCAATCCATTGTGCCAGGGCACCTTGATTCGCCTGAAGGTTCTCCAGAGTCAGCAGCTTGTGCCCATCGAAGCCGAGAAAAAAACCAACAATCACGGCGATCACTAAAATAAGTAAAAGCTTGCTACGCGTCATATCCATGCCCTTTAAGAGGTATCAACCAATACGCTGTTCACGCTAAGACACGGTCACCGACTGGATGTTACATAGCGATTGAACTAAGATTTTTTGAACGTTCGTTCCAGAATACTGAAACTTTCCCTTAATCCGAAACACTACACAAACATAACGACCAAACCCAGCCTGATAAGGAACGGAATCCCATGAACACCGCAGTGCATCCGGACTCCCAATGCTCGCTGATCGAAGACCTGAAAAGAGGCGATTCATCTGCCTACAAAAAAGCCGTTCGGGAATATTCCCCAGGTATGTTGGCCGTCGCCCGGTTTTACCTCGATTATTCCAGTGCTGAAGAGATTGTTCAGGATTGCTGGGTGACGGTGATCGATGCCATTCACAAATTTGAAGGCCGCTCAGGCCTGAAAACCTGGTTGCACCGAATTGTCGCAAACCGCTGCAAGAACAAGCTCCGATCCAGCAAGCGGGAAGTAGCGATTGATTTTTCTGAAAGCCTGGAACCGGAGCTTGCCAACCGCTTCAATGCAGCAGGCCACTGGAACCTGCCGCCATCACTCAAGTTCCATGAGTCGGCAGATACCTTAATGGAGAATGACGCGCTCAGCGATTGCCTGGACAAACACCTGTCCGCGCTCCCAGAAACCCAGCGCTCAGCCCTGATGCTGTACGAAGCCCACCAACACAAATCCGAGGACGTCTGTAACATTCTGGATGTCAGTGCCTCTAACTTTCGTGTCCTTTTACACCGTGCCAGGCAGAAAATCTTTCTCATGGTGGAAGCCTTCCAGGAGACGGGCGAATGTTAATGTGCAGGGACCTGGCCGAAATCGCCAGTGATTACATCGATGATGAGCTGACCGGCCGACGGAATCTGTCTGTGAAAATGCATCTGATGATGTGCAAGCACTGCCGCTCGTTTATCGGTAACCTTCGTGTCAGCACCGATCTTATAAAGGCGCACTCCTCCAGCAAGCCGGACGAGGAATTCATACGTCGGATTGATGAACAGGTAGCCAAAGCGCTCAAGACACGAAAACCCCGTGATGGGAATCATGAGTGATTGTTCAAAATTCGTTCTAAAGTGCCATTGGCCATAGGCTCTGGATACGATTCACTGTAAAGCCTTACATCCGAACTTCAAAAAGCGAGACCCCAATAATGATAAAAGTCAGCGTACTCTACCCAAAAGCTGAAGATAGTACGTTCGACATTGCCTATTACCGTGACACTCATATGGCGCTGGTTCGCGAAAGACTGGGGGGCGCGTGCAAGCGAACAGCTATCGAATCAGGCCTTGCAGGAGGCACGCCGGGAGAGGCGCCCACCTACATCGCCATGGGGCACCTGTATTTTGATTCCCCCAGTGACTTCGAGGCGGCGTTCGGGCCCCACGCCAAAGAGATCCTGGGGGATATCCCGAATTTTACCAACGTACAACCGACGGTTCAGGTCAGCGAGGTCATCGAGTAACACTCTGGTCTCTGGAACCACCATTCAAAAACCAACGGATAGAGTAGTCCCACGCGGTTACCCCTCGCCTTTTTACTGCTCAGACTCGGTGTATTTATCGTGTTCCTGGTCTGGACTCTGGAAAAAATGGTCCAGACCGAACACGAGGCGGAAGCCTTTGCCGTGTTCTATCGGTTGGGAAGCCTCGGCAAATACCTCCAGCCCTTCGATAACCTCATGTTCTTTTCTGCCTGGCCAATGCCACCCGCCCGCCCTGCGCTGTTCCTTTTACGTGAGTACGACACGCTGACACTTTCACGGCAACTCGTTCCAGCCACCGACTAGGCACGATCCGTTGGTGCTGTAACAGTATTCGCGGTTGTTTGTCTGTGTTATCACTATAAACAAAGACAAACAACCGGGGTACTGCATGCTACTGAATTGGCTTTCGAGGCGCCTGACCGCTTACCTTTCGAAGGAAATCTCCCGGCACTCCATCAGAACGTCCACCTGGGGCGCGATGGTGAATACTCTCCAACCCGGAGACGTTCTGCTGGTAGAGGGCAACACGCGGATCAGCGTTGCCATCAAGTACCTGACTCAGTCCACCTGGTCTCACGCTGCGCTTTACCTTGGACCGGATGCCGGACTTGGAGTATCGGACGATGGTGAAGCTCACGTGCTCGTTGAGGCGGACCTTGAACACGGTATCCGTCCGCTGCCACTTTGCTATTATCGTCACGCCCACACCCGTATTTGCCGCCCGGTCGGGTTAAGCGACAAGGACCTTCGAACGCTTGCTGAATACGCTTTCAGCAGACTCGGCCATCAGTACGATATGAAAAACGTGTTTGATCTGGCCCGCTACCTTTGGTCAACGCCTCCGGTGCCAACCCGCTACAGACACAAACTGCTGGCGTTCGGAAGCGGCGATCCCACCCGGGCGATCTGTTCAACGTTCATTGCCGAAGGATTCCAGCAGCTGCGCTATCCGATTCTGCCGGTGGTGAAAACACTTTCCGCCAACGATCCTGACTGTGCCGATTGCGTGCATGAACGTTTCCGGGTGAGGCATCATTCCTTGTTCACCCCGAGGGACTTTGATGCTTCACCCTATTTCCGGATTATAAAACCCACCATTGAAGGCGAATTCGATTACCGGGCCATCGCCTGGGAGGACGGTTAACCCCGAGGCTGCAAACAATCAGAACCTGCTTCTGGAATCCTTTGCCATCCAAAAAAAGGATGGAGCATGTGGCCCCATCCAAGGTCGACAGTGGAATTGTCGATGCAAAACAACGCTACGGCTTGTCGATATACTTCTGCTGCTCCTGTCGAGTGTATTCGGTCAATGCTGCCAACTCCTTGGAGTCCCATTCAAGAGGCTCGGCGGCCATCGGTGCCACCATGCATATCTGGGCCATCTCATCCAGGTGCACCATGTCCATACCGAAGTCCCGCTTGCCCATGGCAACAAAATGCGGGCACTGAGTCTTGAAAGTGTCCAGGTAGACCATGCCGTTGATATGACCGGTGGCACAGGACAAACCATTGGAGGACAGGCTATTGTCGTTGAACAGCTTTTCACCCAAGGTTCTCAGTTCCGCAACATCACCCTGTAAGGGTGTGTAACCTTCGGGGCGGCGCACGGCTTTCTTGAGGCTCGCTGATACGCTTTCTCCCTCGGCTTCAGCTTCGCCCTTTGCATCCCCTTCAGCCTCTCCCTACGCGGCTTCCGCAGAGGGAATCAGGCCAAGATTAGAGCCTGTGTGTATGTTGAAACCTGCCACAGCCACCACGGTCATTATGGGTACGGATATCATGAGATTTCGCGCCCGCAATGCCATCACCGCCGTATGGATCAGTTCACTCCCCTCGCCGGTGACCACCTGGACCCCAAACAACCGTCCTGAGCCACGTTCGGCCACCATCTTGATAAAACCGCCAGTCTCGAAATTCACCAGCGCCCGCAGCTCCCTGGCATTCGAGGCGACAATGAACTCATCATTGCCATGCGCCATGCCGCCGAACCCGCCATGAGCGAGCTAAAGCTGTTTTCGGATCTTTGCTTGATAGCAACGTGCGGTTATCTAAAATTTTTTCCCGCTTTGTGTAACAACGACGGTTCTGTCTAGTCTGTCTCAGAGGGACAGCGATCCCTCACGTTATTCAACTAAAGCGGAGACACTCTATCTCCAACAACCTTCAACCAGTTCTCAAAGCACTGTTGCTGGCCCTCATGGTCAGCTTTGCGGCATCGACGGATACGGCCGTTGTCGCACTTTGAGCGGGGAAGGCCAGCTCCTGCTATTCCGTCGTTCTGCAGAACACCATGGACGCAAGCGATGGGAGGAAAGGGTCAGACCCGGAGCAATGAACGAGCGCGAGCGGATTAAAAGAGCGCAAAGTAATTTTATTAACATCAAGCTCTGAAACTGTTCATCCTCGCTTTAAAAATCGGGTCATCCGGGTGCCTTCATGCCGGGCATAAAATGGCAACCGGACCTGGAGTAGGCCGAGGCTTCCGTGCGTCTTTAAGACGCAATCCATCAACGCGCCCACTTTTACCAGATCCGTTACACTAACGTTTACTTCTCTCTTGGCAGTTGGGAAGGCGAACATGGCAACGACCGGTATGACTATCATCAACAACCGAAGATAGCACTCAACCAAAACGGAGAAAGCGAGACCAGGGCCGCCTAACGGCGACGTGCTATCCCTCCCCGACCCAATGGACGGGGTATCTCGCGCAAACCTGATGAAAGCATCTGACTTATTCGTAAAAGCGTTGGAAAATGAGGGAGTCCAGTACATTTTTGGCGTTCCCGGCGAAGAAAATCTCGATTTACTGAATTCATTAAAGAACTCGAGCATCCGCTTGATTCTCACCCGCCATGAACAAGGCGCGGGTTTCATGGCCGCCACCTATGGCCGTTTAACCGGTCAGCCCGGCGTCTGCTTGGTAACCCTTGGGCCTGGCGCAACCAATCTGATCACGCCGGCGGCTTTCGCCCAATTGGGCGCCATGCCGATGTTCATGATCACCGGACAAAAACCGATCAAAACAAGCAAGCAAGGTCGTTTTCAAATCCTCGATGTGGTGGATTTGATGCGCTCGGTCACCAAATCCACCAAGCAGATTGTCAATGGCAACACCATCGCCTCACTGGTGCGCGAGTCATTTCGCCTGGCCATTGAAGAAAGGCCGGGGGCCGTGCACCTGGAATTACCAGAGGACATCGCCGACGAGGAATGTGCGGAGACAGTTTTCCCGCCGATTGGTCACCTCCGCCCCCACGCCACAAAAGACGCACTGCGCGAAGCAACCAGCATGATCGAGGCGGCAAAAAGCCCTCTACTGTTGATCGGAGCGGGTGCTAACCGCAAACGCGTCAGCGAGGCATTGACGGCTTTCGTCGAGGCCACCGGCATTCCGTTTTTCACGACCCAAATGGGCAAAGGTGTTGTCGACGAACGCCATCCCCTTTACCTGGGATCAGCCGCCTTGTCCGACCACGATTTCCTGCATTGCGCCATTGACCGAGCGGATCTGATTATCAATGTGGGCCATGATGTAGTGGAAAAGCCTCCATTTTTTATGGAGCATGGCGGCAAGCAAGTCATTCATGTGAATTTTTCACCTGCCGAGGTGGACGCGGTGTACTTCCCCCAACTCAACGTGGTGGGAGATATTGCTTTTTCCGTGCAGCAACTGGCGAAGCTGATTAAAAACAAGAACCATTGGGACCTGTCCTTTTTCAAAACCATCAAAACAGAAGTAGACCAGCATCTGTCGAAGTATTTTCTCGATACCCGGTTCCCGATGCTGCCGCAACGTTTAGTACATGTGCTGCGAGAAACCCTGGCGGAAGACGCAGTGCTTAGCCTGGATAACGGCGTTTACAAAATATGGTTTGCACGCAACTACAAATGTTATTTCCCCAACACCATGCTTCTGGATAATGCACTGGCTACTATGGGCGCGGGCTTGTCCAGCGCCATGATGGCTAAGATACTGTACCCCAATACTCAAGTCGTGGCTGTTTGTGGTGATGGCGGTTTCATGATGAATTCACAAGAGCTGGAAACCGCTGTTCGCCTGAAGCTTAATCTCGTGGTGATCATCGTCAACGACAATGCCTACGGCATGGTTAAATGGAAACAGCATGCCATGGGTTTTGACAATTTTGGCCTGGATTACGCCAACCCGGATTTTGTTATTTACGCCCAAAGTTTCGGCGCTCACGGCTACCGGATACAAAACGATGAGCACTTTCAACAAACTCTGGACACCTGCTTGACGTCTACCGGGGTTCACGTCATTGAACTGCCCGTGGATTACTCACTCAATCACGAAATCCTCAACGTCATGCTTAAGGAGAAAACATGCCAACTGTGAACACAACCAACAGTGTGCAAGCATTGCGGCCTTATGACCAAAGGGTGGTCCGCGAGATCCCCATGGACTCGGCGGAAATGGTTATGAGCACCCTCGCTGAGGCGCATCAACTCTTTCAGGATCAGTCGCCCTCGGACTGAGCCTTAAACTGCAATCTCGACACCGTTACCAGTTTTCCCCGAACGGTCTTATGTCCAGGCCGAAGGATCCTGGTGACACAGGGTCCAAATGGTATCCGCCACGGCAGATGGGTTGACGAAAAAATCATCCGTTTTGTCATGCAGCCACTCGCGGGTACGTGGCAAATCCACCACGCCGTCAATCACCACGTTGGCCACATGAATTCTTTCCGGCCCCAACTGCCGGGCAAGGGATTGCGCTAGGGATTCCGCCAGGGATTCGAGGTAATCCCGGCTGCGCGCCAGCATCGCCAACTAGAAGCCGCCCTCACTGAAACGGCGGGCCAATGCTTCACCGTTGCCGGGTCCCACACCAATAATCACGCACACTTTGTTCATTGATCGCTCCTTTTTTTCGACCATCTTGGACATCGTCTCATTGCAAATTACAGGTAACGGCTTGACCCGGCCACTAGCCGTTGCAGGCTTCGTTGCATTGTCCTTGCTGCATGGCAAAGCTCAACAAGTCAGTCGATCGTGACAATAAGGCCGCCAGCCGCGTCGGCGTCTTCCTGATCGTGTGTTACCAGCACTGCAGGCACATTCTGTTGCCGGAGGTGCTCAAAAACGACAGCGCGCAATTCCCGCCGCAAGGGCGCATCCAGCTTAGAAAACGGCTCATCTAACAGGATTGCCCGGGGTCGGGAAAGGATCAGCCGAACCAGCGCGACTCGCGCCCGCTGCCCACCTGAAAGCGTCTCAGGGTCGCGGTGTCCGAACCCCGCCAAGCCAACACTGGCAAGCGCGTTTTCTACCCGCTCGGCTACGCCGTCCTTTCCTACCCGGGCGCCAAATCTTACGTTTCCGGCAACGGACAAATGCGGAAACAGCAACGGGTCCTGGAACAGCAGGCCAACCCCGGTCTTTTCTGCCGGTCGGCCGGTAATATCCTCACCATCCAGAATGGCCCGGCCGGTCGCGTGAAAGCTTGGCGACATGAAGCCGGCAATCCAGGCCAGCAGCGTGGACTTGCCAGAGCCGGAGGGGCCCATAACGGTCAGCACTCCGCCGGGGCTGATGGTTTCGTTCAGATGAAGCAGACGGTGCCCATGTAGCTCCAGGGCAACGTCTTGCAGTTGTAAGCAGCCAGCCTCAGCTAAAGGGCCTGCATGCCCCGACGTTCTTTCCATAATAACCTCGGAATCAGAAGTGCCAGCAGAAAGCCGATGAAAGGTGTGATGGCCTGCACCATGGCCCAAACCCCAATAAGGCGGCGATCCCCGCCCGATGACAGTGCCACTGCCTCCGTCGTCACCGTGACGATGCGCCCACCCCCCAGCATTTGGGTAGGCAGGTAAAGGCTGACGCTGATTGCCACGCCCAGAGCCATCGCGGTCAGCACAGGCCTCAGCATCATCGGCAATCGAATGCGCCAGAAAGCCTGATTGACCGAGATTCCCAATGATCGACCCAGAATGAGCCACCGGAAATCGAAGCGACGGTAGGGTTCCACCAGCGTCAGATACACATAAGGCAACACGAAAAGCAGGTGTGCCCAGACCACCACCCAGAGCGCCGGAGCCTGCCCCGCTATTTGGCTTAGCACGGTAATGCCGGACAGAAAGCCCACCTGCGGCACCAGCAAGGGTAGATAGAGCAGCCAGAGTGCGCGGGGAGCCGGTCGGTTCCGGCGCTGCTCATGCTCCAGCGCAGCGAGCACCATGGCCACAGCCAGCGCGGATGCCGCCGTCGCGATGACCATGGTCGTCCAGAACGGCCGGGCCAAATCCGGCAGTGCCTGCAGCCAGTGGCTCGGGGTAATGGACCCTGGCCAGGCGTCGGGAAAACGCCAGAAGCCGGCGACGGAGTTGAGCGCGAGGGCGAACAGTCCCAGCATCGGCAGCAGCGTTGCAATCAACATGAGTCCGCGCCCGGCCAGCCATAACGTGCCGTCAAATCGTTGCCGGTTGCCGCCGGCTATCCAAGCATTGAAGCCCGTGCCAATCAGTTTCTCCAACCCCCACCAAACTGACAACGTCGATACGGTCACCAGAAGCTGAAGCAGCGCTCCAGCCGAGGCCAGAAAACGGCGGGAAAGGTCCGGATCATTGAACCATTGCACCACCTGAACACTCAGGGTGGAAGGTAGATTGGGCCCCAGAATCATCGCCACATCCACCGTGGACGTGGCAAACGCCAGCACCGCATACACTGGCAGTCGGATCAGCGGATAAAGTGCCGGAGCCACCGTTTTAAACCAGGCAACCCGAGGCAGGTAACCAAGAGAACGTGCCAGCATGACTCGCTGACCTGCATTGAGCTGGGGCAAACCCGCCAGACTGACCAGCAGCAGGAAAGGAATTTCCTTGAACACCAGGCCGCTGATCAGCGACATGCCGAAAGGATCATTCAGCAACAGCCAATCCGGTGGTCGCTCAAACCCGGTCAATGACGGGGAAAGCCACCGCAGCAGCAAGCCGGAAGGCGCGACCAGAAAAGCAAACCCAAACGCCGCGGCGGCATGGGGGATCGACAACAGGGGAGAAACCAGCCGCTGGATCCAGCGATCAAACCGGGTATTGGCAATGGTCGACAGAAACAGAAAGACGATGATCAGCGCCAGGCCGGTCGCCAACAGGCCACTACCAAAACTCACGGCAACCGACCGCAGAATGCCGGGCGTTGCCGCCAGCTCAAGCCACGGACGAAACGACCAGTCATCGCCCCCAAGTACAGGCAGGTAGCCAAAAGCCGGTGGCACAGTAAACAAGGTGCCTCCTACCACCGGCAAGACCAGACTGAGAACAATAATCCAGGGTGCAAGGCGCAGCATTGGCAAGCTCAGATCATCATCAAATGGGGTCAGTTGCCGCTGTATCGCTCAATCCAGGCGGTTTCCAGGGCCTCAACCCAGCTGGCATGAGGTTCCTCCACGACCTGCTGGAGCTCTGCCGGTGTCACTCCGCCCTTAGGCGACGGCAATGCTTCGAACAGGGCTTTCTGTTCGGCGTCCAGTTGATCCATAGACAATACAGTCAGTAAGCCCCAGTTGTCCGGATGCTGCGCGTAAGCCTGAGCTTCTGGAGACAGCAGGAAATTCGCTACCACCATGGCGGCTGACTTATGCTGGGCGTTGAAGGGTATGGCCAGAAAGCTGACATTGCCGATGGTGCCCCCGTCCAGCACATAGCTCTCCACCGTTGGCGGCAGCTCGTTATTGGCGATGGCGGCTGGCACCTCGGCGGGCCAGAAGGAGAAAGCCAGGCTGAGCTCGCCATCCCCCATCAGACGACGCAGGGCCGGACCATTGTCGGGAAAATTACGGCCGGACCGCCAAAGGTGTGGGTGAAGTTGATCCAGAAAATTCCAGAGTGGCGCTGTGACCGCCTCGAAATCTGCCTCGGCAACCGGTCCATACAGCGCGTCTCCATCGCCTGTCAGTTCAATTAAAGCCTGTTTCAGGAACGTGGTGCCCAGATACTGAGGCGGCTTGGGATAGGAAAACTCACCGGGATTTTCCTGCGCCCATTCAAGCAGCTCAGGCATCGAGCCCGGAGGGTTGTCCGTCAGCGATTTGTCGTAATAGAACACCACCTGCGCCTTGCCCCAGGGCGCCTCCATGCCCCCCACCGGCACGGTAAAGTCGGTCGTTACTGCGGGGTTTTTTTCGGGGTCTGTCAGGCTGAAGTTCGGCAGTTGCCCGACCCAGGGGCCAAACAGCAGGCCTGCTTCCTTAAGCGTTGCGAAGTTCTCGCCGTTTATCCAAATCAGGTCAACAGCGCCTTCGGAGGTGTTACCCCCCTGCTTTTCCGCAACGACCCGTGAAACGGCCTCGGCGGTATCACCCAGTTTCACGTGGACAAGGTCGATACCGTAACGTTCCTCGACCTGCCCCGCGGCCCAGCGGATGGTGTTATTGGTGTTCGATTCTCCGCCCCAGGCGTTGAAATAGACCGTTTGTCCGCGCGCCTGCTCAACGATGGCCGGCCATTCATCGGATACTGCAGCATGGCTTCCCAGCGGCAGCGCCAGGCTCACGGATAACGCCAGTAAAGTAGACTTCATCAGGACCTCTGTTTGTCGTTGTTAGTTGGTTAAAAACCGTGCAGGCCACCGCCTAAGCCAGCAGCCGTTCCAGCTCATCGAATTCAGATACAATGGCGTCAATGACCGCTGGTTCCAGGTAATGTTTCGCCCGATTCCGCACATGGGCATTGAGTGCATTTTCATTATTGGATTCGGACCAGTTTTGGCCGGCATCCGGCCCGGGTGCGTTACTGGACAGTGCCAGCCACTTTGCGCACCAGGTCGTTGACCACAACCACATAAGTCGGCGAAGCGGCACATGCCAGGGGCGGTGATCGGCGCCCCTGGCACCAAAAGCCTGCTCCCACGACTGATACGCATAGGCGATGTCGTCGACCGCCAGAACGGCGTAAGAATTCATGTCCCAGGTGGTCGAGGTGTACAGGGTACTATGGGCCAGGTCGAAGCCCGGGTAGCTGATACGACACTTTTCAAGATCCACCATCCAGGCGTCGCCTTGTTTGTCGACCAGAAAGTTGCCGGGGTGGGCGTCAAAGGTGATCAGGCTTTCTGGCGGTCGCTCATCCAGGCCGGCCAGTCTGGTGGCGAGCACAAGCTGCCCCTGCACCCGTGCCTGAACGTCGGCGGACAACCCTGCGCGCGCCAGGAATTCCGCCTGGCTGCGAATTTCCTGAATCATGCTGACCAATGGATCTTCAGGAAGGCTCAGGCGCTGGTGGCTCGCTTGCGGCACATCAACACAATGTATTCTCGCCAATGACAAGCTCAGAGACGCCACATGCTCAGGCAACGCCAATGGCACACCGTCCACATAATCCAGCACCAGAGCACCCCGGGGCAGCGCCGGGCTGACCGGTAACACCTGATGCAGTGCTGGCGTTACCAAAGAGGGCGCCGCCGCCTGAAAACAGATTGCTTCGTGGGCCAGATGCGGTTCCGGATCCAGGCCCACCTGGCTTTGTTTGGGAATACGCAGTAACTGGCCGCTATCGCCAAGAAGCACATGGGCGTGGGCTAACCCGGTGTCCTGAAGGAAGCGCAGGGATTGTCCGCGCCAGACGGTGTCCGCAAGGCGTTTTTCAAGGCCCGCTTCCGATACGCCGAGGGCGTGAAACAGTCCGTTTTGCCCCTGGTTCAGATTCCGGGTCATGATACTGCCACCACGCCATGTTGGCTCGAACGCCGCTGGGGGTGGAAGCGGGTTTCGTAGCCGTGTTTGCAACGTCGATGACAATGCCAACAAAGGGCATAGTAGATGGGTTCCACGGTCGTTGATCCTTGCTCGGTCAGAAAATTCAACAATTTGAGTCTTCAGGACACATGACTTTAATAAAAATTACAGAAACCCCGAAAAATAATGGCCACAGATAAACACAACGGCGCTCTGTTACACACGCGATGCTCAAAGCCTCAGGCCTGAGTATCGAGACGCAAAAAACGAGACAGCCGGGAGTAGGGGCGCCGGCTGAGATACAGCGGCAGTGTGCTCATGACGACCAGAATGACCACAGCAGCGACCACGGTCAGCAAAGGGCTCAGCTCAAAGCTGTGACCAAGTCCGGCAAAAACGAAGGTCATGGGCAGCATGCCAAGCGTGGTCGCGAGCGCATAACGCCAAAACGAAATTGCAGTCACACCGGCGGCATAACTGATCAGCGCGAACGAAAACAGCGGAATCAGGCGCGTCAGTGTCACCGCCATGAACAGAAAACGCTGGGAACCGGTGGCTGAAAATATCGGGTTATCGCCCAGTTTGCGCCGAACCGCCTCACGCCCCAGTACCCGCGCCAGATAAAAAGCAATAATAGACCCGGCGAGGGCACCCAACGCTGCAATCGCGGTTCCGCTGAACACTCCGTAAACGAGCCCTGAAGCAGCACTGATAGGCAGTGTCGGAATCGGCCCAACAACCACCGCGAGGATCATCAACAGCATCAGCAACACTGGTCCTGACATACCCTGCTGGTCAAGCCACTCAGCCAACGCTTCTGGCGCCAGACTAACAGGCATGCCCAGTTGACGGAGAAGCAGCCAAATAGCCCCCATCACGAGTGCAACTATGATCAGAAAAGTGAGCCGGAAAGCCCATTGTGAACGGTTCATTAGAGTATTCTACCGGCCACGTTGAAGGCGAGAAGCGTTTTCAGGAATTTTCAACTGAGTTTTAACGATACTTGTTACTGAGCGATCATTCAATCTGCCCGCTATGCCGAGGCTGGCGGTGTGGAGTTGGCCAAGCATGTGGCTGGCTACGATTCCATTCTGGCCGGACTTAAAAGCCACCCAAGCAGAGCGAAACCTCTCTGCTTAGGATCTGAAGACGTTAAAGACGATATGGCTTATATTGTTGACGCTTACTGACCCGCCACGAGAGCAGACTGACGTCAGTCGCGGGTAGACGGGCAGGGCGCGCCACAGGGCGCACAGGCTGAGTCGTCTTTCTGCGACAGCGCGGTTTGCACATTGCCCTGGCCTGAGTTGAACGCAAACGTCGGGCTATTCAGGTGGTCGATGACAATCAGTATCAAAATGGCACCCAACAACGCCAGAACACGACCTTTACGGTAAGCTGGATTCATAACTGTGCTCCCGTTGTCAGTTCGGCAGGCGGAACCAGGGCCGCAGGCGAATACCAATGTAAGACCCACCAAACGCGCAAGCGAACCATATCCAAGCGTGCAGGCTGGCCGAACCAATACCTGAGAAAAGCGCACCTATATTGCAGCCAAAACCTAAGCGAGCGCCGTAGCCCAGCAACAGGCCACCCACCACCGCCGCCAGAAACGGGCGACCTTGGAGCTTGTTGCGACTGGATTCGTTGAAACGATTAGCCAACCCTGCGGCCAGCATGGCGCCTAACAGCAAGCCAAAATTCATCACCGATGGAATGTTGGTGAGCAGCGAATCTTTCAAAGCCATGGCCGGGTATTCCCATTGCCAGAACTCAAACTGACCCATGTCGACGCCGATGGCTTGCAGTGCTTTAGCGCCCCATACATTGAACGCAAAGGTGATGCTCCAGGGCGCCCCACCGATGGCCAGGGTAAGAATATTGCCAGCGGCCAGAATCAAAATGGCCCAAGTGAACGGCCAACGGCCGGTTACCAGTGTGCGCCAAAAACCCTGACCTTTCTGTTTCCACAACAGCTCATCGCTGGCCACTTGGCCGTGGGCTTTGCGCTCAATGCGACTGACCCAGCGAGCAATCAATAGCAAGCCGGCCAACTGCAACACGATGGCGCCGGTAACGCCAAAACTCGCGACCAGCGGCACCGGGTCAAACCCGGGCTGATCCAGCCACCAAGGCAAGTTAATAGAACCCAGCACCGTACCGATAATGAAGAACACCAGGGTGATGATCATCCGCAGATTGCCCGCGCCTACAGTGAACAAGGTGCCGGAGCCACAGCCACCACCCAGCTGCATGCCCAAACCAAACATGAAAGAACCCACCACCAGTGAAGTACCCACTGGCGCTACTGCACCAATCAAACCGGGTTGACCGCTGTAAAGCAGCGGCACCATCACAATGGAAGTTACCCCAAACAGCATCAGCTGAGCTCGCATGCCGGCGCCGCGCTTGTGCACAACAAAGTTGCGCCATCCGGCGGTAAAACCAAACGCACCGTGGTACAGCGCAATACCCAGCACCGTACCAATCGCAAATAACACCACCATGAACGGTGCGGTTTCAAGCCAGATGAGTCCACCCAGAAGGGCAAAACCGACCAGTGCTGTTACTACAACAAAACGATCGACCTGCCAGGTCGATTGAATCGCTGAAGCGGGGGCAGCAACTTCACTCATGCCATTCTCTCTTGCTGTCTAAAGCATCACGCGGAATCAATTAAATACGTCGAGCAGTTTCGCTAAACCTTTCTTCTCCACCTGCATCGGCCTATCGCTGTCTTGAGACCACTCTGCCATGGAGCCGTCATACAGCGCCACTTCGTCAAATCCGGCCAGTTCACTCAGCACAAACCAGTCGGTAGCGGCCCAGTGGGCGGTGTTGCAGAAGGCAATGGCGCGCTTGTCGCGATCCAGACTGGTGCTTTGCAGCTGGCCAGCAATGATGTCGGAGTTCAGGTACCAGGCTTTACCCTGCTGGCTGAGAAAGTTCTGATGGGGAAGATTCATCGCACCAGGAATGGTGCCCGCAGCTTTGGCCGCCGATGATTTTTCCTTGCCGGTAAAATAGTCCGCCGGGCGAGCATCTACCAGCTGGCCTTGATTCTGACGGGCGTCGTCCACTTCCTCAAGCGTGGCCAGCAGCTTTGGTTGTAGCTCGCCTTTGAAAGCGCCGAAAGGACGCTGGGCGCCTTCACCACTGGCCACTTCAAATCCAGCCTCGTTCCAGCCAGCGAAGCCGCCGTTCAAAATGGTCACCGCATCGTGGCCCAGTACCTTGAACGTCCAGTACACCCGGGCAGCGCTGCCAAAGTCGGTGGGGCCGGTTCCGGCTGGCACCAATACAACCGTATCGCCATTATTGATGCCCAAGCCGCTGATCAGGCGCTCCAGACTGGACACCGGTGGCATAACACCGGTTACGCCATCACGGCTTTCACGCCAGCCATCGTCGGTGTAGCTGCTATAAACCGAGCCAGGAATATGAGCTTTGCGAAAAGTGCTGCGGTCGCCGCCGTTATCAATCCCGGAACGGATATCGACGATAACCAGTTCAGACTGCTGGCGCTGCTGTTGCAGCCAGTCGGCATCAACCAACGGAGGTAAATCGCGGTCAGCGGCTGTTGCCAGCGAGCTGAACAGAATAAGGAAGGAAACAAGAAAACGGGCCATAATACCACTCCACACAAGAATTCTAACAGAGTGGCATTATGGCTTATTCAAAAAAGAATTAACACACGTTTATTTATTCCTTTTTAGAATAAGATCATAGTACTTACCTTTGGCATTCGGGCAAATCCGGATTCAGAGTATAGGTACCAATCACTCGCGCGCTGGCCAATACGTGCCCTTTCATGGCATTACGCACGCTAGCGCCGTCGAATTCTCCGCTAAGCCCCAGAGTTTCTATATCTAGTGCATGTACCTCGTAGTGGTAATGGTGCAGCAACTCGTCATTCCAGGGCGGGCACGGCCCATCGTAGCCAAAGTAGGTGCCGGCCATATCCGGATTGCCTGCCAGAAACTGGGTGAAGCTGTTCAAACCGCGCACACCCACCGGGCCGCCGCCGGACCCCTTGCCCTTTGGAATAACGCCGTCGCTGTCTTCGCCTTCCGGCAGGCAGCGCATGCGGGCAGGAATATCGACCAGCAGCCAATGGAAGAAGTCGACCCGCGGAATGTCTTTGGAGACGGTTTTACCTTCCTGATTGGCATCGTCTGCGATGCTGGGCACGTCTGGATCAAACATCACAATGGCGAAGCTGCGCGTGCCTTCCGGCACTTGATCCCAGATCATTTCCGGGCTGCGATTAGCGCCAAAACTCATGTGATCGTCTTCATTGAATACGCCAAAGGCAAACTTCTCTGGTGCCGGGTTACCGTCTTCAATTCCTGACACTGTCAGTTTCACGTCAAATCCTCCTTAGCCCTGACCACTTTTGGTCAGCAATTGATCGTCAACGTTTTTCACCACCATTGTGGCAGAATTCCAGCGAATCTGTGATACAAAGGCCAACCATATCGCCTATGCCTTTTTTATCAACCACTACTGCATGGAATTGTTGTCATCCTTATGTTTAATGAAGGAGAAATTATCCACCACGTTCGCGACGCCCTAGGCAGCGTGCTGGTTATCGACGAACGCAAACACCGTGTTTTGACGTTCAACTCTATTTTTGAACAAAGCAAAATAGACCGCCGCACACCCCATCTGCCCGTGCACGAATACAATCGCGCCATGATGCTGCCCGCCGCCTTCCATATGCCGGCCCGGGTAACTGTTCTGGGCCTGGGTGGAGGCGCGTTGGCGAGTGCGTTCCACCATCTCAACCCCGAATGCACCGTACACGTGGTGGAACTGCGACAGATTGTGGTGGATGTGGCCCGGGAATTCTTCAGCCTGCCGCAAACCGACCGCATGCAGGTTACCGTCGCCGACGCCCGCGTTGCGCTGGAACAACTACCTGACGCCAGCAGCGATATGATCCTGGCTGACCTGTACAACGCCGATCGAATGAGCCCGGCCCAGTCACAACGGGTTTTTATGGACAGCTGCGCCCGCGTATTAACAGATGACGGCTGGCTGGCACTGAACTACCACCGCCCACCCGTTCCCAACGACGCCTGGTTCCGCCAGCTGAGGAAACACTTTCCGGTATTGCTAGTGTTCCGCAGCAAAACCAACAACACCGTGCTTTACGCCAGTAGACAGCCACTTGACGCCATAAATGCTAAAGATCCGAAGCTGAACACTCTGGAGCGCACGCTGCCGATCGGATGGCGAAAACTGATGGCCAAAGTGAGTCGCCTGGAATAAAAGTGGGTCGCTTAAAAAATTCACACGGTGTTTCTGGTATCTTTACAAGTACAAAAATTTAGCAACTTTGCTTACACGGTGTTAATTGTTTGCTGGCGCATGGCGCGTTAACATCGCTCGTTGGTTGTGGGTCTCAGTCACGACAACAAAGCGCTTTTATACGCCAGCAGTCAGAGCGCTTTGTTCTCTTTTCTGTGAAGGCCCAATGCGATGGTTGCTCCGAGAAATAAATCCCATAATAGTAGCCCCCACCACATAGTCATTGTTGGCGGCGGTGCCGGCGGCCTTGAATTGATCACTAGTCTTGGCAACACACTGGGGAAAAAAGGCAAAGCCCGCATTACCTTGGTGGATGCCGGTCTGACACACGTCTGGAAACCTCTGCTGCACGAAGTTGCCTCTGGCTCCTTAGACGCCAATGCCAACGAAATCAATTACCGCGCCCACGCTCGCAAACATCATTACGAATTTCAGCTCGGCCGCATGAGTGGCCTAAACCGCGCCACCAAAACCCTGGTGGTTGCGCCATTTATGGGTGAAGACGGCGTAGAAGTGGTGCCCGAAAGGGAAATTGCTTACGACACGCTGGTGATTTCTGTAGGCAGTACCGCGAACGATTTTGGCACCCCCGGGGCTCAGGAAAACTGTCTGTTTCTGGACAGTCTGTTACAGGCCCGACGCTTTCATAACCTTATGTTGAACGCCTTTTTACGTAAAAACCACGAAGCTCAGCAAGGCCGCCAACACCGCCTGCACATCAATATAATTGGCGCTGGCGCTACCGGTGTGGAGTTGGCGGCCGAATTGCGCCTGGCCTCGCGCGAACTGCCGGTGTACGGCATGAACCACCTGCGCGCGTCTGACGTGTCTATTTCAGTGATTGAAGCGGCCGACCGTATTTTGCCTGCATTGCCCACACGACTGTCTTCTGCGGCAACTCGCGAGCTGGAACATCAGCACGTAAAGGTGCTGACGGGCCAACCGGTCAGCGAAATAAAAGAAGACACTGTTGTGATGAAGGACGGAGCCGAGCTGCCGTCCGACATGACCATCTGGGCTGCTGGCATCAAGGCACCTGTGTTTCTGAGTAAACTGGAAGGTCTGGAAGTGAACCGTGATAATCAATTGGTGGTGCTGCAAACTCTGCAAACCACCCATGACACAGATATTTTTGCTCTTGGCGATTGCGCCGCCTGCCCTCAACCAGGCTCCGAGCGCCCGGTGCCCCCTCGCGCTCAGGCTGCGCATCAGCAGGCCGACGCGCTGTTCAAAACCCTGTGCAACCGCCTGCAAGGCAAAGCAGCCGTGCCATTTGTGTACAACGACCACGGCTCGCTCATTAACTTTAGCCGCTATACCA
Source organism: Marinobacter psychrophilus (assembly GCF_001043175.1). NCBI lineage: Bacteria > Pseudomonadati > Pseudomonadota > Gammaproteobacteria > Pseudomonadales > Marinobacteraceae > Marinobacter > Marinobacter psychrophilus. The sequence continues at coordinate 132,649 of NZ_CP011494.1, read as the reverse complement.
CCGTAGGTAACCTGATGGGTAATTTGTCAGGTCGTAGCATGTACATTGAAGGCAGGGTAGCGCGACTTTTTTACGTGTCTTTGTACCGCATGCACCAGGTGGCTCTGCACGGTTTCCTGCGTACCGGCGTTATCTGGTTGATGGACAAAATCAGCCGGGCAATGCAGCCGCGTTTGAAGCTGCACTAAGATTTTCAGAGACGGATTGTGGAGCCAAACGGGAACCTATTAGCGCTGCTGATAGGTCTCAGCCCAGGCTAGAGCGGCATCTGCCGGTAGGGGCTTGCTGTAAAAGAAACCCTGAGCCTGCTCACAACCCATGTCAATCAGCTTGTCCTGCATGGCCTGGGTTTCAATGCCCTCTGCCACTACCCGGCGCTTGAAGTTCTTTGACAGGCTGATGATGGATTTTACGATCATCTCATCGTCCGCGTTGGTGAGCATGTCGCTCACAAACGAACGGTCGATCTTTATTTCCTGCGCCGGCAGGCGGCGAAAATGGTCCAGCGAAGAATAACCAGTACCAAAATCATCCAGGGATACTTGCACGCCCAGATTCCGGCATTTCAACAGAATACCCATGATTCTTCCAGAATCGTTCAGCGCCGTGGTTTCCAGCAATTCAATAATCAGGCTCGAGCGTACATCTGGATCGCAACCCTGCAAAGCCGCCTGCAAATCCGCTACAAACCTATCGCTAAGAAGGTGCGTAGGGCTCAGATTGATACTCAGCGAATAAGGCAGCCCCAGCTGTTTCCAATGCTGCAGCTTGGCCACCGCGTCTGCGATGACAAACCGGCCCACCTCTGCGGCGTATTCCGTGTGCTCCACCTGTGGCAAAAAGCTGATTGGCCCGAGTAACCCTTTCTCTGGGTGATTCCAACGGATCAAAGCCTCGAAACCTTCCACCCGATGGTTGGCCAGAACAATTTTGGGTTGCAGATACATTTCAAACTGGCCTTCGTCCAAGGCCTTCGCTGCCTGCTCCAAAATCCGCCCCTGCTCAATGCGGCTCACATGAGTCTCGAAATCAAAAATGCTGTAGCGATTGCGACCGGCGTCTTTTGCCACATACATCGCCTGATCGGCATGTCGCAGTAACAAATCCGGTGTGGACTGATCCCGCGGGTATAGGGTAACGCCCATACTAGCGGCCAGATTGAGCGTGACATCCTGGTGGTGTATCGGCCGCCGAATCGCTTCAAGCATACGCTCGTAAACCGCGTTATTTTCCACATCGCGGATAATGGCGACAAATTCATCGCCGCCCAAACGGGCAATAATGTCGCACTCACGAAGAATATGCTGAAGCCGCGCCGCAACGGTTTTCAAAACCGCATCGCCTACTGAGTGGCCGTAGTCGTCGTTGATCTCTTTAAAACCGTCCAGATCAATAAAGCAGATGGCCAGGGCGCCTTGGCGCTGATCCGCGAGTGTCAGCTCCAGTTCAAACAATTCAGTTAACCGCCTGCGGTTGGGCAAACCCGTCAGCGAATCGAAATTTGCCGCCTGTTCAAGTCCTTTCTGGTGCTCCTGCCGCTCCTGATACATCCGCTTGCGCTCAATCAACTGGCCCACCGTCTGCAGCAGCGGTTCAAGCTCCGCGGCCAATTTGTTGGTGTACCCCACGGGGCGATTGGCAAGGCCCAACAAACCAACGCGGTTATCACCAGAAAATATAGGAACGCCCATGTAACGGGTAATCTGTGGGTGGCCGGGCGGCAATCCGCCGGCTCTGCCATCACTTTCAAACTCGTTACTCAACAGAACTTCGTCTGACAACATCGATGCGCCGATGAGGCTATCCAGCCGTTCGAAAAGCATGCCCCGCGTTTTTCGCTGCTGAAAGCGCTTTGCTGACTCCGAACTCCAAGATATATCGGTTATGGCACCTACGCGCAAATAAGGACTGTTGTCGCTATTGGTCAGGACTTCACCGATAAACCCGAACTGACTGTCGGTCAACACCAGCAGATCACTTAACAGGAGTTCAAACGCGGCGTCCTGATTCTCATCTGTGTGGAAAACGTTCTGAGCCCGCTGAATGGCACGGTTCAGCCGCGACACTGGAACCTGCTTCTGATACTGCGACGCGTGATAAACACGTTCCACTTCATCTTCAACCAGGCTGGCAAGCGCTCTTAATACATCCAACTCGTGTTCCGGAATGTCACGCGGTTTACGATCGATAATGCACAGAGTGCCCATTTTGAAGCCGCTCGGCTCACGAACGGGCATACCGGCATAAAACCGGATGTGTGGTTCACCTGTCACCAGAGGGTTGCTACAAAAGCGTTCATCTTTGGTCGCGTCCGGGACGACGAACACCGAATCCTGTCTGATGGCGTGGTCGCAAAAAGCGACGCAGCGCGGAGTCTCGCTGACATCCAGACCGCGTTTAGATTTGAACCACTGCCGCTTATCATCCAACAGTGAAAATAGGGCAATAGGCGTATTGTAGTAGCGCCGGGCCAAATTAATCAGGCGATCGAAGCGTTCTTCTGACCCTGTATCCATAATCGCCAGTCGCTCAAGTGCGGCGAGGCGGCGTTTTTCCCGATTTACTGGGTCCATAAGCTTCTTCCCATAGCGCCGGGTAGATAATGCTGCGGCCATCTAAGTCGACCGTTATGCAATACTACGACTGAACCCGGTACGCAGTTTTAAGGTGCTCTCGGCGTCAAGCATTCGCTCTAAGCACTTACCCACAGACTGTTTGCCATGCACCATGATACTGACCGAGTTCTCGGCAGGCGCCAACGTGCCATTAACAATACCATGAATTTCACAGTTTGAACTGCGGCTAAGCTGGGCCAGACTGCACACTGCGCAGCTTCCAATGCAAAGCCACGACCAGATTCACCGGCGTGCGCAGCATTAATTGCTATAAATTAGCTTGCTACTTAAATAGCCATAAACCCGCTTCTAGACAAGGGTCTCGGCGGTTTATGCCTGGTCGATCCGCAAGGTTAAGCTCTTGAAAAATAAAATTTTCAGCCACTTTCTTTTATCCCTCATGACACATCCGAGCTGGCGCTGGCAGAAAGGGATAGCAACGTACACAAACTTGTGATGCGGCGAAAATCTAAGATACGGCCTGCAGCTTAGCGATGGTTTTTTGCGCCAACGGTGACAATTCTGCGCCTTCGCTGTTGGCATAAGCGATCACCTGCTGCTTCATGCTGCGAGCCCAGAATTTTTGCAGGTGGCCGGCGGCAACGTCGGTCACTTGGTCGCCGTCACCGTGGTGCAGGTTGTTGGCAATAATCTGGTCGATCATTTTGATCAGGTTGGTTAATTGCTGGTCACTCACGCGGTGTTCTCCTTTGCAGTGTCATCGTTGCGGGCGTAGACAACATGGCGGCCCGGGCGAGCAAAGCCAATAAGGTTCATGCCGCTTTTGCGAGCTTCTCGGATAGCAAGAGCCGTTGGCGCGGATACCGCCACCAACGTGCTGACGCCAACGCTGGCGCTTTTCTGCACCATTTCAAAACTGGCGCGGCTGGAGATCAACGCAAAACCCTGGTCAAAAGCCTGATCGCCACCCTCACGCAGGCGGGCCCCGATCAACTTGTCCAAGGCGTTATGGCGGCCAACATCTTCTCTTGCCTGAACAATCTGCCCGCTGCTATCGCACCAGGCCGCCCCGTGGGTGGCGCCGGTTTGCAGCTGCAATGGCTGGTAATTTTTCAAGCTATGAAGCGCAGCCTGAACCGCGTCGTCTGCGGGCAACGGCTGCGCCGAAACCCGGGCAATAGCCCGCGCCACGTGAGCCAAAGATTCAGTGCCACAAAGCCCGCAACCGGTGCGGCCCACCATGTTACGACGCTGCTCGCGCAAGCGGGCATAACAGTCGCCCGCTATGTGCATGTCTAGTTCAATACCGTCTTGCGTGGGTTTTAGCTCAATGCTGAACAGCTGCTCTGGCTTTTCAAGAATACCCTCACTGATGCTGAAACCCAGAGCAAAGTCTTCCAGGTCACAGGGCGACGCCATCATCACTGCATGCGACACGCCGTTGTACACCATGGCCACTGGCACTTCTTCGGCGACCCAGTCCTGGCCTGGCGCCCTCTCAATGCCACCGCACACGTTCACCATCGCAGCGCTCACCGGCGCAGGGCATTCATCGGTGGGCGCGGCTGTGGCGTCAGGCGATCCGTTATTTGAGGGCGCTTGCATGGGCATCAGACGAATGCTCCTTAGCCGGTTTTGCAAAGTCCTGCTGGCGTTTGTCGAAGTCAACAAAGTTACGCTGCCAGTCAGATGGCTGGGACACTTTTTCTACCTGCACGGCGGTCACCTTGTATTCCGGGCAGTTGGTGGCCCAATCCGAGTTGTCGGTGGTGATTACGTTAGCGCCGCTGCCTGGGTGGTGGAAGGTGGTGAAAACCACGCCCGGTAACATCCGGGTGCTAAGCTTCGCCCGCAGCACGGTGTGGCCTACGCGGCTGCTGATACCCAGCCAGTCGCCTTCTTTTACACCGCGCAATTCGGCGTCACTAGGATGCAATTCCAGCAAGTCTTCCTCGTGCCAGTCGCTATTAGCGGTACGCCGGGTTTGTGCGCCCACGTTGTACTGCGACAATATGCGCCCAGTGGTCAGCAGCAGCGGGAAGCGGCGGCTGGCGCGTTCTTCGGTGGCCAAGTATTCGGTCACTGCAAAGCGGCCCTTACCAATCGGGAAGTCCAGAGTGTGCATGGTGGGCGTGCCGTCTGGGCGCTTATCGTTACACGGCCATTGAATACTACCCAGCCGTTCCAGCTTGTCGTAATTCACACCGGTGAATGACGGCGTCAACAACGCAATTTCATCCATGATTTCAGAAGGATGGGTGTAATGCATCGGGTAACCCAAGGCGTTTGACAGCGCCATGGTGACTTCCCAGTCTTCCATACCGGCAATCGGCTCCATCACTTTGCGCACACGATTGATGCGGCGCTCGGCGTTGGTGAATGTGCCGTTCTTCTCCAGGAAGGTGGAGCCTGGCAGCAACACGTGAGCAAACTTGGCGGTTTCGTTCAGGAAAATATCCTGCACAATCAAGCAGTCCAGTGCTTTTAAAGCGGCTTCCACATGGTGAGTATTGGGGTCTGATTGGGCAATGTCTTCACCCTGAACATACAACGCCTTGAAGGTACCGGCGATGGCGGCGTCAAACATGTTGGGAATGCGCAGCCCGGGCTCGTGGTCAATTTCCACACCCCACACCGCCTTGAAGCGTTCCCGCACTTCCGGGTCACTCACGTGCTGATAGCCCGGCAATTCGTGGGGAAAAGACCCCATGTCGCAGGAACCCTGCACGTTGTTCTGGCCTCGCAGCGGGTTCACACCGCCGCCTTCGCGGCCGATGTTGCCGGTAGCCAGCGCCAGGTTGGCAATGCCCATCACCATAGTAGAACCCTGGCTGTGCTCGGTAACGCCCAGGCCGTAGTAAATCGCGCCATTTTCGGCTTCGGCGTAAATTCGCGCCGCTTCCCGAACCTTGGCGGCCGGCACGCCGGTGATTTCTTCCATGGCTTCCGGGGAGTTGCGTTCCTCGGCAATAAAGGTGCGCCAGGCGTTGTAGGCTTCCGTATCGCAACGGCTATTGATAAATTCTTTGTCTTCCAGACCTTCGGTCACCACCACATGAGCCATGGCGTTGACCATTGCTACGTTGGTGCCGGGGCGCAACGGCAAATGCAGCCCTTCGTCAGCGTGAGGCGTTTTCAAGACATCAATACGGCGAGGGTCAATCACCACCAGCTTGGCGCCCTGGCGCAAGCGCCGGCGCATCAGCGAGCCAAACACCGGGTGGGCGTCAGTCGGGTTAGCACCAATGACCACAATGGCGTTGGCTTTCATCACTGAATCAAAAGTCTGGGTACCGGCGGATTCGCCCAGGGTGGTTTTTAAACCGTAACCGGTAGGGGAATGACACACCCGTGCGCAGGTGTCGGTGTTGTTGTTGCCAAATGCCGTCCGCACCAGTTTTTGTACCAAATAGGTTTCTTCGTTGGTGCAGCGTGAAGAGGTAATACCGCCAATGCTTTCACGACCGAATTCGGCCTGAATGCCTTTGAGTTTTCTGGCGGAGAACGCCAATGCTTCGTCCCAGGACACCACTTGCCACGGATCGTTGATGGATTCACGAATCATCGGTTCTTTGATACGGTCTTTGTGGGTGGCGTAGCCAAAGGCAAAGCGGCCTTTGACACACGAGTGGCCATGGTTGGCGTCGCCGCCTTTGTAAGGAACCATGCGCACCACTTCTTCGCCTTTCATTTCGGCTTTGAACGAGCAACCCACGCCACAGTAGGCGCAGGTGGTGATCACGCTGTGTTCCGGCTGACCGGCGTCGATCACACTCTTTTCCATCAGCGTGGAGGTGGGGCAAGCTTGCACACAAGCGCCACAAGACACGCATTCGGAATCCATAAACGGCTCGTTCTGGCTGGCAGAGACGATAGAATCAAAGCCGCGGCCTTCGATGGTCAGAGCAAACGTGCCCTGTACTTCTTCACAGGCGCGCACGCACCGGGAACACACGATGCACTTACTAGGGTCGAAACTGAAGTACGGGTTAGAATCGTCAATTTCCGCGTCTAAATGATTCTTGCCATCAAAACCGTAACGCACTTCCCGCAGGCCTACCACGCCAGCCACATCCTGCAATTCGCAGTCGCCGTTAGCCGGACAGGTCAGGCAGTCCAACGGATGGTCAGAGATGTACAGCTCCATGATATTGCGGCGCAATTTTGCCAGCTTTCCGGTCTGGGTGGTCACGTCCATGCCTTCAGACACCGGCGTGGTGCAGGAAGTCGGGTAGCCACGGCGACCTTCGATTTCTACCGCGCACAGGCGGCAAGAGCCAAAAGGCTCCAGGTTGTCAGAGGCGCACAGCTTCGGAATATTGATGCCCGCCAGCGCGGCTGCCCGCAGCACAGAAGTGCCTTCAGGAACAGTAATCTCGCGGCCGTCGATAGACACCGACACCAAGGTTTCGGACACCCTTGCAGGGGTACCAAAATCAAAATCGGGGTTGAGGGCGCTCTTGCCGACTTCGTAGTTTTGGGTGCCTGGATCGTAATAGTGCAACATGTTATGCCTCCACTGGGCGCGAGCTGGCCATCAAGTCTTCTGGAAAGTGTTTCATCACGCTTTGCACCGGGAAGGGCGTCATGCCGCCCATGGCACACAGTGAGCCGTCCACCATGGTTTCGCACAGTTCCTGCAGCAATATTAAATTGTTATCGCGGTGTTCACCGGCACGTATGCGGTCAATCACTTCCACACCGCGCACTGAGCCAATTCGGCAAGGCGTACACTTGCCACAGGATTCTGCGGCGCAGAACTCCATCGCAAAACGGGCCTGCTCGCCCATATCCACTGTGTCATCAAACGCCACTACACCACCGTGACCAATGCCCGCGCCCAATTTGGCGAAGGCTTCGTAATCCATCGGCGTATCCCACTGGCTTTCCGGCAAATACGCCATTAACGGGCCGCCTACCTGTACCGCCCTCATGGGCCGGCCGGTGAAGGTACCGCCGCCAAAATCTTCCAGCACTTTGCGTAAACTTGCGCCGAAGGCCAGTTCAATAAGGCCTCCGTGTTTAATGTTGCCCGCCAGTTGAATCGGCAGGGTGCCTAAAGAGCGGCCCATGCCGTAGTCTGCATAGGCTTTGCCGCCATGGGCCATGATGTAGGGCACAGCGGCCAAAGACAGCACATTGTTCACCACTGTAGGCTGTCCAAAAAGGCCCTTTATGGCAGGTAGTGGCGGCTTGGAGCGAACCAGCCCGCGCTTGCCTTCCAGGCTTTCCAGCAGCGAGGTTTCTTCGCCACAAATATACGCGCCGGCGCCCAAGCGAACTTCTAGACGGAAGCTGCGGCCGTTGCCGCAGACATTATCGCCCAAATAACCGAGTACTTCGGCTCTGCGGATAGCTTCGTCCAGCATCTTCTGCGACAGCAGGTATTCCGAACGCACGTATATAAAGCCCAGAGTTGCACCGACCGCCAAGCCGGCAATAGTCATGCCCTCTATCAGCATGTAGGGGTCGCACTCCATCACCAGGCGATCGGCGAAGGTACCGGAATCGCCCTCATCGGCGTTGCACACCACATATTTTTGCTGGTTTTGGGGCTCGTCCAGGACGGTCTGCCATTTTATGCCGGCTGGAAAAGCGGCGCCGCCACGGCCGCGCAGGCCAGACACTTTTACTTCGTCCACAATGCCCTGAGTGGTCAGCGCAGCTGCTTTCTTCAGGCCGGCAAAACCGCCGTGGGCAATATAGTCTTCAATACAAATCGGGTCGGTAATACCAATGCGGGCAAACGTCAGGCGTTGTTGTTGTTGCAAGTACGAGTGTTGGGAAATGTCCCCCAGAAACAGCGGGTGCTCGGGGTTACCATCAAACAAACCGGCGGACACCAGCTCGTCCACCTGCTCCGGTTCCACCGGACCATAAGCCACACGGCCATAAGGGGTTTGTACTTCCACCAGAGGTTCCAGCCAGAACAGACCACGAGAGCCGTTGCGTATCAGGTGAAGTTCAATATTTTTCTGGTCTGCCGCCTGTTGGAGTTTCTGTACTACGCGGTCTGCGCCCAAAGACAAGGCGGTGGTATCGCAGGGCACATAAATTGTTGTTGTCATGGAGTTTGCTCCTGCCTTTATTTTAGCTGAAGAACAGACGTTGTTAAGGCGTCGACCAGCTGGTCGAATTTCTGCGACGTAACGCGGCCAATAATGTCATTGTTCACACGAATAGACGGGCCACAGGCACAGTTGCCCAGGCAATACACAGGCACAAGAGTGAACTCGTTGTCGGCGGTGGTATCGTGATAGCCCACATTCAGACGTTTCTGAACATGGCGCTCAAGAGCGCGCCCGCCGCGAGCCTGGCAGGCCTCGGCACGGCATACCTCCAGCAGATTGCTGCCGGACGGGTGAGTGCGAAAATGGTGATAAAAGCTGATAACACCGTGAATATCGGCGCGGGTCTGCTGCAGCATTTCAGCAATAATGGGTACCGCGTCTTCCGGCACATAACCAACGCGGTCTTGTATAGCGTGCAGAATGGGTAAAAGTGCACCGGGTTTGTGCTGGAGGGCAGCGACTTCCTGACGAACAATCTCAGGACTCCAATCGCCTGCCACAAGCATGGACTTAACCGCCGCCTTTGGGTCGGTTGTCTCTGACATATGCATAATTGTTCCTACCTGTTTTTATTTTGGTACAGTAGTCTATCTCTCAACAGTGCCTAAACTAGCATTCTGCCCCAACCTACGGAATATGAATAAAAGTGCATAACAAAAAACTTAATATTTCACCGGCCTGGATTTTCCGTACAGCCAACGGAGAACTGTTTGAGCCGATTCTATTCCGCCTGCTTGAAGGCATTCGCGACACCGGTAAACTTACCGCAGCCGCTACAAACGCGGGCATTTCCTATCGCCACGCCTGGAACCTGCTTAACCGTGGCGGCCATATTATTGGCTTGCCACTGGTCATCATGCGTAAAGGCCAAGGCTCCCAACTGTCTCCCCTGGGCGAAAAACTGCTGTGGGCAGAGCATCGGGTCGACGCGCGCTTAGGGCCGCAAATAGACAGCATGACTGCCGAACTGAATGACCAGATTCAGCAACTGCTGGCCAACACAAAACCAACGCTGCGCCTGCACGCCAGCCACGGTTATGCAGTGGCGCTGCTGCCCGAAGTGGCAGAAGAGCTGAACATAAACCTGCAATATCGCAATCCTGCAGAAGCGATTTCCGCGCTCAATCGCGGTGAATGCGACATTGCCAGCTTCCACCTGCCGACTTGTCCGCAGTTGGCTCGCCAAGTTTTAAGCCACTACCGGGATTTACTCAGCGACGGCAGCCATAGACTGATTCGTTTTGTGACCAGACGCGAAGGCCTGATGCTCCGCAAAGGCGAACATCCGCAGGTGCGCAGCCTGAAAGACTTCAGTAAATCCGGATTACGCTTTATCAGCCGCGACTTACATTCCGGTACCCGTATCCTGTTCAATCTGCTGCTGGAGCAGCAAGGGTTAGATGCCAACAGCATTAACGGCAGTGGCCAGCAAGAATTCACCCATACCGCCGTGGCGGCGTTTGTGGCCTCCGGCATGGCCGATGTAGGCTTTGGTGTGCTGGCCGCAGCCGACCAGTTCGGCCTGGACTTTTTGGAACTGGCCTGCGAGCACTATCTGCTGATCTATCGGCCAGAGCACCTGTCGCAAGGCACGCTTGACCATCTGATTGAGCTACTTCGTGCACCCGAACTGCTTGAGCGCATCGACAACGTTCCAGGCTATCAGCCCGACCAGCCCGGCCAGATTACCGGCTTTGACGAGCTGATCGCTTCTGACCAATAACCTGGACCCGGCCGGCTCTGCTCGTTAAAACAGCGCCGCCGCTTTGGCCAGAGCAATGTACAGGCCGATCAGGAACGGTATACCCACCGCCATCCAGGCCAGCACACCGGTAATTCCGAAAGCTCCACGGGCGGCGGTTTGGGCGTGAGACGACACACCGTTGTCGCGCTGCAACCTACGTTCGCGTTCCAGCTCTGCGTCGGTCATGTGCAGTGAATGATCTACCGGCTTGATCAAGCTGTTACAGATCAGACCCACCACCAACAAACCCGCCATAATGTACAGCGTGCGGTCGTACACCAGAGCAGGCTCTATTCCCGCCGCCAGCTGCACCTCGCGAATCAACGCAATAACCACCGGCCCAACAAGCCCTGCTGCCGTCCAGGCGGTTAACAGCCGGCCATGAATCGCACCCACCATTTGAGTGCCAAAAATATCAGCCAGATACGCGGGTACCGTGGCGAAACCACCGCCATACATACTCAAGATCACGCAGATGGAAATGACGAACATGCCCGCCATACCCAGGTGTCCCCACGTGGGCAACAGGCAGTACATGGCAATACCGAGAACAAAGAACACGAGATAGGTGTTTTTGCGGCCAAGCTTGTCCGAGAGCGATGCCCAGAACAGCCGACCAACACTATTGAACAGGCTGATCAGGCCAACCAGCCCGGCAGCTGCTGCCACAACGGCTGTTTTCTGCGCGGCAGTGAGCGCCACTGCAGAGTCTTTAATGCCCACAAGCGCGCCGCCAAAAACATCCTGCAGCATGGGGCTGGCCATGGAAATCACCGCGATACCCGCTGTTACGTTCAAAAACAGCACGCTCCAGATCATCCAGAACTGATGTGTTTTCCAAGCTTTGCTCAGATGTACATGGCCGTGAGTGATCATGGCATTGGCTTGTTTACCTTGGGGGGGTTCCCAACCCGTTGGCTTCCAACCATTAGGTGGCACGCGAAAGCCCAGAGCGCCGGCCATCATCACAAAAAAGTAGATGACGCCCATCACCATCAACGTGCTGGCCACACCTTTGCCACCGTCTACAGAAAAATAGCCCATCAACCAAACCGCCAGTGGAGCACCCACCATGGCCCCACCGCCGTAACCCATAATTGCAAAGCCGGTCGCCATGCCGCGGCGGTCGGGAAACCATTTAATCAGCGTAGACACCGGAGTGATGTAACCCAAACCCTGGCCAATACCACCCAGCACACCGCAGCCCAGATACAGCAACCACAGCTGATGGGTCATCACACCTACGCCACCCAGAATCATGCCTCCACCCCAGCATACCGCTGCGATGGCGCCGGCTTTACGCGGGCCGGCGTGTTCCAGCCAGGCACCCCACACCGCGGCCGAAATGCCCAGCATGGCTATAAAAATACCGAAGGTATAAGTCACATGGCTAACGGCCCAATTGCAGGACGTAGTCGTCATTGCCTGAAGTATGCCGATATCGGCGCAAGCCACCGGGTCTGCAGCCGTTACCAAATTGGCCATAGGCAGCCAAAACACCGAAAAGCCATAGGCCATGCCGATGCAAAGATGAATCGCCAGCGCCGCAGTGGGTACCAACCAACGATTGAAATTGGGGCCTGCAACCGTGTTTTCACGGTCAAAAAAACCGGGGTTGAAGCGTGCCTCGTCGCCGTTTTGTAAACGGTCTTGTGCCATGCCATCCATCAATAACCTCTATTTTGTTGTTGTATTGTTATTTATCACAGCTTGGAATTAATCACTCAGCACTGATATAGGCACATAAAAACATATATCGCTGACTGATAAATTAACGGGGTTGAGTATTAATGTGATTCTTAAGATAGTCAAACGGCAAATAGGTATTTAACGTATGAATTCATGTGCATATATATAACTCTCGGCAACCGCACTTTAGCACCCAACAACAACGCCTGCGACATACCCAGCGCAACCCTCATCGACTCTACTTGTTAACCGTGCCAGCTATGGGCAGACTTAAAGCAGGCCAACACGATCTTTTTGCCTGGCCCTGCTTGCCATTCTTGATGTGGAGTTGTGATGGATCCGATTCTCACCCTGGTGGGTGCCCTGATGCTGGTTATCAGCATTGTTTTAAGCCCGCTTTCTAGTCGGTTGGGCATGCCCGTGCTGCTGATTTTTTTGGCAGTCGGCATGATCATGGGTCAAGACGGACCCGGAGGCATTCGTTTTGATGATTACCAGCTGGCGTTTTTAATCGCCAGTCTGGCCCTGGGCGTAATTTTGCTGGACGGTGGCATGCGCACCCGCGCTGAAACCTTCCGTGTTGGCCTGCGCCCGGCTCTGGTATTGGCGACTCTCGGTGTTTTTCTAACCGCTGCCGGCGCAGCGGTCGTGGCCTGGTGGGTGTTCGATTTGCATTGGATGCTGGCGTTACTGGTTGGCGCTATTATCTCGTCTACCGACGCTGCCGTTGTGTTCTCGATGCTGCAAGGCAGCGGCGTTCATCTCAACGAGCGTGTCAGCGCCACCTTGGAAATCGAGTCTGGCAGCAACGATCCCATGGCCATTTTCCTGACGTTGCTGATGGTCACCCTGATTGGTAACGCAGGTGAAAACACCGTTGGCTCCGCTCTGCTATTACTGGTACAACAGTTTGGTATCGGCAGTGTTGCCGGGTTGATCGGCGGCGTTGCAGTTGTCGCACTGGCCAATCGGATGCGCCTGGCACCGCCGCTTTACCCACTACTGGTCGCCGCCGGTGGTATTGCCGTATTTTCCGCCACCAACGCTCTGGGCGGCAGTGGCTTTTTGGCGATTTACCTGACCGGCGTGGTGATTGGCAACCGGCCCGTACGCATGATGCCGATGATTCTGCAGGTGCACGACGGCTTGGCTTGGCTAGCGCAGCTGTGCCTGTTTTTGATGCTTGGGCTTTTGGTAACTCCTTCGGAGTTGTTGCCCTTGGCGGGCGGAGGCCTGATATTGGCGCTGGCTCTAATCTTCGTGATTCGGCCGCTCACCGTATTGGCCACGCTCTGGCCATTTGGCTTCAACCGCCGTGAGCTGAGTTTTATCAGCTGGGTGGGTCTGCGCGGTGCGGTGCCTATTGTGCTGGCACTGTTCCCCATTATTGCCGGCCTACCAGACGCGCAACTGGTGTTCCATGCCGCTTTCTTTATCGTGCTGGTGTCATTGCTGGTTCAGGGCACCACCATGGCGCCTGTAGCGCGTTGGCTAAAACTGGAAGTGCCCGCCGACAACGCGCCGTTTCGCCGCTTTCCGCTGGACGCCCCGGCCGCCGGCGACCATGAATTAATGCTGTTTCCGCTGCGGGGCAAAAACTGGGAACTGCCGCGGCGCCTAGACCAGCTCAAACTTCCAGATAACACGGCGGTGGCCGGCGTATTCCGCAACCGCCTGTGCCTACAATCACAACCCGATCTTGAAGTGATTCAGGGCGACGTTGTCGCCGTATTTGCTACCCCAAGTGTTTTACCGGATCTGAACAAATCACTCAGCGGGGCCTACGCTCCCGGTCACTTAGCCGAACGTGCGTTCTTTGGCGACTTTGTGCTGAACGGCGACGCTCTGCTGGGCGATGTAGAGCAGGTTTACGGCATTGAATTTGATGAACTGCCGCCAGACTTGTCACTTGCTGAATGTTTTGCCCAACGTACCAAGGGCCGCCCGGTTATTGGCGACCTGGTCGCTCTGGGGCCGGTTACGCTGGTGGTGCGTTCAATGAACGGCGACACCGTTGCCAAGGTAGGCCTGAAAATGGACGCCCAGCAAAACGCAGCCGAGGCAAAACATAACAGCACCGACGAAGACAAAACCCATTAACAACTGCTCCTTCAGTCATGATATAAACATTCTAAATTAACTTTAATCATCGGTAAGTCGGTTTTATGGCCCTGAGTCGATTACTTATTCTATGTTCACTGCTGCTCACTTTGCTCACGCCCCAGGCCCTGGCTTCGGATTTGCTAGCGCGAGCAGACACCCGTCTTCCATTTCCGCATTCGTCAGACATCGACCAGCTACCGTCCATCACCAAAGTGCTGGTGCAAAAAGGCGAGCGTTCACTGCAGTTACTCAGTGGTGAGCAGGTTATCCGCCAATATCGCATTTCACTGGGTGACAACCCCCTGGGCCACAAGCTTTACGAAGGCGATAGCCGCACCCCCGAAGGCGAATACTCGCTGGACTGGCGCAACGCAGGCAGTTCATTTTACAAGTCTATTCACATTTCCTACCCCAGCGCCAAAGACCGTGAAATGGCCGAAAATTGGGGCCTGAATCCAGGCGGCAGCATCATGATTCACGGCCTGCCCAACGGAACCGACGACGATTTTGCTTTTGCTTTTTTGGGGCTTGATTGGACTGACGGTTGCATTGCCGTCAGCAATCAAGAGATTGATGAAATCTGGCAACTGGTAAGCGATGGCACCCCGATTGAAATCCTGCCCTGAAACCCTTGTTAAAAAGTAGGCTAAGTGTCGGCATTGGAATAATTTTCTGACATGGAGCGAAGTGTAAGATTACGTTGTTGTCATAAGCTTCGGACATTTACCTACGCTTAGTTAACATTTGGTGGCAGACTGATTTACACTGTCTGCTGTTTCGGTAATTGATCACCAATCAGACCTGTATTGGCAGGAGGTGAGCTGACGGGACGTCAGCTACATTGATTGTCGGACTTCGGGAAATACAACGACTAATAAGGGGATTTGCAATGCGTAAACTGACGATCGCTGGTTTTGCACTGGCAGCTGCTTTGACTGCTGGTTGTGCCACTACTGATGACGCTGCTATGAGCGAAGCCACTGCTACAGCTAATTCAGCTGAGCAAACGGCTGAAAATGCAATGAACACTGCCAACAGCGCCGCCAGTTCTGCCCGCTCTGCCAAGCAGACAGCTGACCAAGCTCTGGCTGCTGCCAAAGCTGCTCAAAAATCCGCTGACGAAGCCAACGAGCGCGCCAAGCGCATGCTTGAACAAGCCAGCAAGAAGTAAGTTTTGTACTGTAAAAAGGCCGGTAACCCCGGCCTTTTTTTGTGTCCTGATTTTGTACCTGAGACAACCGCGCTTGAGTGCTCTCTGGCACCTGCGCTTAAAAATACAGCTGTTGCCCGGCATTTTCTAGGACCTTTACAGGCTCACCTTTCGCCACCGATGTCATTTTCTCGCCAATCACCGTAGGCACGCCGCTTGCCTGATCAACTGCAATTTCAATCGCCCTACGCCGTACTTCCACTTCTGGGTGAGCAATAGCCAGACGTTCCAACTGTTCCACAGTAGCCAGCCAAAGCTTGTTGCGGTCCGCTGCAGAATAATCTTCCTCAGGCCGATGTACTTCCAGCCACACCTGACCATTGGCCACACCCACTTTCACCGATTGACGGACTATCTGCACCGGTGTGCCCTTTGCTATCTGATATGCAAAACGCGAAATGTCTTCGTTATACATGCGAAAACAACCATGGCTTACCGCCATGCCGACACCGAATTTTTTATTGGTACCATGAATTAAATAGCCTTTTTCACTCAGAATAAGCGCATGGCTACCCAACGGGTTATCTGGCCCCGGCGGAATCATCCGCGGCAGGAAATCGCCAACAGCGGCGTGCTCGGCGCGAATACTCTCAGGCGGGTACCAGGCTGGCGACGTCAGCGCCATAGTCACCTGAGCGTTGGTTAGCGGTGATGGGTTTTCTTCGGTACCAACGCCCACCGGGTATACCTGAACGCCGCTGTCGGTAAAGTAATAAAGGCGATATTCCGCCAGGTTGATCACAATACCTTCTCGCTTCGCATCCGGCATAACATAGTGCCGGGGCAAAGTAATACTGGTGCCTTCGCCAGGCAGCCAAGGGTCTACTCCCGGGTTGGCTTTCACCAACTCCAGATAACCCAGAGCCTCAGCGATACCTATATTGGCAAAGGTGTCTTCGTAGCGGGTTTTAAACACACTCAACTGCCCGGCCATATCGCCCTGAATACTGTAGGTAGCCACTCTTGCTGCCTTATCAGCCGGAACAGGATTCGCTGCGCCCTGAGCTAGCAGCAAAGGCGCAAAGGCTGCACTCAGCAACAGTGTCAATAAACGCATTTTCACACCCATAACATTCTACTCAAAGACAGGAATAGACAAAATTCAGACCCTGGACCCAACCAAGAGTTCCATTACGCACAGGCCACAAAAATGAACCCGACGGCAGAGCGAGTAGATTACTGGCGCTTGGCTACAAAAGGCAATGAATACCGGCGCTATCAGGTGCGCATTTTCCACACTGGAATAATCGCCAGCGCCAAAAATACCGCCACCATCCACCAGGCAAACTGAAACGCCTCTACGGTGGGCATGCCGTTTTGATGATCACCGTGTTCGATGGCCAATGCGACCATGTTGACACCAAAGGCCCCGCCAAGCTGTCGGGTAAAGCTGATGGTACTGGACCCTGCGCCCAGCTCCGCTGGAGCCAAAGGATTCAACGCACCCATCGACAGTGCCGGCAACATAAAACCTATACCAACCCTTCCCACCGCTGCCCACAGAGCCAGCCAGCCCAGAGGTGTTTCGAAGCCAGACAACGCAAACAGTGTGGCCGACAACGTAAATGCCAGAATGCCAAAAATAACCAGTTTACGACTGCTGTGTTTGTCCGCCATATTGCCGGCAATAGGAAAAACAATGCCCAAAACAATACCCGCAGGCAACATTAACAAACCGGCCTCGGTGGCACTGGAACCCAATGCGGTCTGAGCGAATAAAGGAATCAGGTAGGTGGAGCCGAACAACGCCAGGCCCATGGCCATGGCGCCTAGATTAGCGTACAAAAACACTGGTTTGCGCAATAGTGCAATATTCACCAAGGGGTGCCTGGCAGTGCGTTCACGCCACACGAATAGCGTCAGGAACAGCAATGCTGCCGCGGCCTCTGAAGCGATGAACGCACCTTGGCCGAGCACATTTTGCAGCCTGTTCAAACTGTCGAGAGATAAACCAATGGCGGCGCCCAGCAAAACCAACCCCGGCACATCCAATGGATAGGGATTGGGTCTATTCTCTGGACTCGGCAGAAAACGCCAAACCATAAACACGCCAGCAGCCGTCACCGGCACTGGCGCGAACATCACGTAGCGCCAAGTCAGTTCGTCTACTAAAAAGCCGCCCAATACCGGCCCCAGGGCCGGTGCCAATACCACGCCCATACCGTAAATACCCATGGCTCGGCCGCGCTGATTGCGGGGGAAAATTCGGAATACCAGATACATGGCCATAGGCTGCATCAACCCAGCCATGGCGCCCTGGCCAATGCGCGCCGCAATAAGTTGCTCTGGGCTAGCGGCAAAACCTCCCAGCAGGGATATTACGGTGAACAGCGCCATGGCTGTCGCGAGGGTTTTGCGGATGCCGAAATGGTCCAGCAACCAGGAGGAAGCCAGCATAGTGGTTGTCATGGCTGCAATAAAACCGGTGGCAAGCCAGTGGATTTGGCCCTGGCTCACCCCGAACTCCAGCATGATGTCATACAGCGCCACGTTCACCACGGTAGCGCTGAGCACCGTTGACATGGTGCCTGTCATCACCGTGGCGACGGCAAGCCAGCGCCAGCGCTCGCCGTAGCGCTGCTGCAGACCTGCTACCGAATTGTCTGCCACCGTTTACCTTTGCTTGTGCGCGTTTTCCAGAATCGTTCCAAAAACCCGCAGCGTAACTTCGATGTCTTTTTCGCTGATGCCGTCAAGCATTTCGTCACGCAGGCGATCTGCACGGGTGGTCATCTCGTCCATAAACGCACGGCCACCGTCAGTCAAATGCAGGCGACGGGCGCGGCGATCATTCGGACAAGGGCGGCGCTCAATCAACTCCTGGCCTTCCAGGCTGTCTAACAGACGCACCAGTGTCGGATTTTCAATAGCCATTAAACTGGCCAGTTCACGCTGGGTTAAACCTTCACCACCCGCTTTTAAATAAAACATGGTGCTCCACCGCGCCTGGGTAACGCCCAGATCTTTCAACCGTTCGTCCAGCATTTTGCGCCAGCGACGGGTAACACGTGCAATGGTAAACGGAAACTGCTCTCTCATCGGTGATTGCTCCTGAGTTTTTGGCAAGCCGCCAGCGCCATGAAAGCCACAGAGCTAACACTGCCTTCAGCTTATGTTATGGAATCATTTAATAATAGCATGCTAACCATGCGCTTAAATACAGATTTGCAATAGTAAGCAATATTTGAAAGCAGGGAAACCAAGGCGCCCGCTTTTTAGCGGGCAGGTGCATCCTGGAGGCCGTCTTTAGCTATTGAGCCTTCATCCGGCTCGCCGTTTGCCGCATCCGCTGCGACCTCTGGCGAATCGGTAAACTCCGCGTTGCGGGGATCCATTTCGGCCAAAACCATAGACGTTTCGGGCATCGCCGGCACAAAGTGCTCCTGATCCTCCACCGCGATATCCTCAGTGTGGGTGATGCGATAGCTGGTCGCCGCCGCCAACACGATCAGCGCAGCGGCATAACCATAAAAAAGACCTTCTGGGCCCAAAAGCTGTATCAGTTTAGACAGCACCACTGGCCCGATCACGCTGCCAATACCATAGCTGAGCAGCAACGTAGCACTGGCTGCAACAATACGAGAACTTTCCATGCGGTCGTTAGTGATCGCCACGGCCACCGGATAAATACTTGCAGACAGGCCTGTAAATACCGCCACGGCCAACGTTAATGCCAGTAACTGATGGCTACCCAACAGACTAACGACCAAGGCAGCAATGGCTGCCAGCACTGATATCCAGAACATGATTCGACGGCGGTCAAAGCGATCGCACAAAATGCCAATCGGCCACGCCAGAAGCATGGCAGCAAGAATGGCGCAGGCCATAAAGTTCGCGGTCTGACTTACACCCAGGCCTATCAGGGTGGCGTAAACCGGCCCCAGCGCGTAAAAACTGCCAATCAGTATGCCGGTTATCAAGGCCCCAGCCACGCCCGTAAAAGACTCGCGCGCCAGTTTAACCACGGACAGTCTCGGTGAAGGCGCAATTTCCGGCGCCTCCATTCGCGTCAAGGCCAGGGGCACTAGGGCCAGCACCAATAGAATCGCCGCCAGAGAAAAAGGTACATAATCTGCGGGATTGCCCACATTGATCAATAACTGGCCACCTACAGCCGCCAGCAAATACACCACTTGATACACCGCAAAAAGAGTACTGCGGTTGGCATTGGTCGCCCGAGCGGAAAACCAGCTCTCGATGACCACCAGAACGCCGGCCATGCTAAACCCCGAAACCACTCGCAAAATGGCCCAGAAAACCATGTTGATGGCCATGGGATACAGCAGTGATGCCACCGCAGCGATGGTCGCAAACACGGCAAAAGCGCGAATATGCCCGACCCGTGATACCACTTTCTGCACAAATAAAGTGCCCAGCACAAAACCAATGGAGTAACACACCAAAACCATACCGATGGTATCCGGCGCAACGCTCTCAATACTCAGGCGGATACCTAGCAGCGTCATCAGAAAAGCGTTCCCGCCGTTCAGCAGCACGATGCTGAGAAGCAGCGCAAACAATGAGGCGACCATTCGGGTCATGGCGGAACTCCGGAATTACCAGGTGGGGATGTGATGTGGTGATGGTGATCGCAGCAACGGATGTTTTCCGGTCGGGCAGCAGCGCTTTTCACGCACCGCCATTAGATCAGCCGCAACATCGCCAGTGCACTAGGCACTTGCCGCTGTCTCTTGGTGTTTTAGCCAGTGAAGACAAAAAATTTTACAATTTTTCATTAATACGCCGTAATAGATCACATGTTTGTGAAAATGTACCATAATCAATTAACGCACAATTGATGAGTTCGTCGTTATGAAAAAAACAGAGTGGCCCATCCGTTGGGACTTGTTGGTTCGATATCGCCTGATTGAAGCCGTTGCGTTGTGGGAAGGTCGGCTGACAACCAACCACATTTGTTATAGTTTCGGTATTGGCCGCCAGCAAGCGTCCAAAGACATTAACACCTATCTGCGTGAACTGGCGCCGGGTAATTTGGAATACGACCGTCACTTGAAGGGCTACGTCCCAGCCAGCAATTTTAAGCCGGTGGTGACCCGCGGCGAAATCAGCGAATACCAAGATCTGGTGGACAGCCAGCAACAGCTCAGCAGTGTGTTTGCCTCACTGGAGGTGCGGCTACCCGGCAGCCATTCGGTTGCAAGCCCCGGACGGGTGATTGATCCAGCCACCATGCGCACTGTGATCAGTGCAATTCGCGGTGGCCGACAACTGCGAGCCAGCTACGTATCTCTCAGCCGCCCGGAAGCGGTTCACAGCGTATTGGAGCCTCACACAATAGTGTGCGCGGGTAATCAATGGCACGTTCGCGCCTGGTGTGAGGCCAGTCGTGAATTTCGCGACTTTGCCATCAGCCGTCTGCGCAGCGTGCCTGAACTGTTGCGCCAGAAGGTTCGCCACAGTGTGTCCCAAGACGACGACTGGAATCGCCAGGTTACATTAGAAGTGGCGCCAGACCAGCGCTTATCGCAGCCGCAGCAACTTATTATTGCTAACGATTACGACATGCAACACGGAAAATTAACGGTCACCAGCCGAGCTGCACTGGCGCCCTATGTTCTGGCGCAGCTGGGCATTACCATAAACACCCAGCATCCTGACCCACTGGTGCAGCAGCTGGAGCTGATTAACCCGGACAGCCTGGGATTTGGCAGCAAACGCGAGCAGGCGCTTAAAACCATCGCCGCCTGTGGTTAAGATTGAGTTAAGCGCTCGACCGTGCCCTAAGTTCCGCGTGTGATCACACGCCTGCGGTCGATTTTTATTCGCTTATTCTGTTGTTCAATGTTGGTATTCCCAGCGTTAACAACAGCAAATCCCTGTGGACAACCTGCAACAGTCATTACTAAGGTTCAAGGTAGTACAGACACCTCGGCGCTGGTGGGTCAGACCGTTACCGTCGAAGGCGTATTAACCCAGGACTCACGCCAGGTCGGCGGATTTTCCGGGTTTTACCTGCAGCAGGCTAATACGCCTGCAGACTCTATTCGCTCTTCCGCTCTGTTTGTTTATACCCGTCATAAAGAAGGCCGCTTGGGTCAACGCCTTCGCGTTACCGGCAAAGTCAAAGAACACTACGGGCTTACAGAGCTGGTTGCGGTAAGTGATTTACAGGTGTGCGGCACCCAGGCACTGCCAGCCCCGGTGGAAATGTCTTTGCCTTGGACAAGAGCGCCTGAAAACTTGGAGAACATGCGCGTTCGCATTAACGGCCCGCTCACGATTACCGACAGCCATCAGCTAACGCGCTTTGGTGACGTATCGTTGGCAGCCAAAGACCCGCTGATATCGACCGAATTCATGGTTCCCGGAACAGCGGCCCTACGCCACGCCAAGCTGGCTTCCATGAACACACTGGTTCTTGATGATGGCAACGCGCGACGCAACCCGCCCTCACTGAACTGGCTACCAATCTACAGCGCCACACAGCCAGGTTTAGCCGCGTCCAGCCTGGTGGCCGGCACACAGGTTCGCGGCCTCACCGGCGTATTGGATTACCGCTACGGCGCGTGGCGCCTTCAGCCTGATCAGATACCCAGCCTGAAACCACCTCCACTGCCTGACCCGGCGCCGGCGAGGCCAACAAGCGCGAATCTGAGGGTTATGACCCTGAATCTGCATAACCTGTTCAACGGTGATGGCCGCGGCCAAGGTTTTCCAACCAGCCGTGGGGCAAAAACCGAGGCTCAGTACAAGCGCCAACTACAACGTCTAAGCACGGGCCTAACTCAGGCGGGTGCCGATTTGCTGGCACTGTCTGAACTGGAAAACGATGGCTACGGCAGCAACAGCACCGTCGCCCAGTTAGCCGCCAGTCTTGGGCCACAATGGCGCTTTGTGGTGCCGGTTAACCCGGCCATGCAAAGAGACGCCATCCGCAACGGTTTGCTGTACCGCGCGGATCGAGTCAACGCGCTTGGGCCAGCGCAGTATCTGTCGGGCGACGGCGGACGCCCCTCGCTAACCCAGCGTTTTGCCCTGAAAAGCGGCGGCCTTCCGCTCAGGCTGGTGAGCGTGCATCTGAAATCAAAATCTTGCCGCAACGCCAAGGGCGAAAACGCTCCACAGGACGATGGCCAGGGTTGCTACAACGCGGTAAGAGTAAAACAGGCAAAAACATTGCACCAGCAGCTAGGCCAACTAGACAGAGGTAACGGCTTGGCGGGCACCCTGATCACCGGCGATTTCAACAGCTACAGCAAAGAACAGCCGATCAGTGAACTGGCCCTCGCGGGTTACACCAGTATGGTCGCGCACTTCCATCCGTGCACGCCGGTGCGCTGTGAACACTACAGTTATCGCTTCAAAGGAGCTCGGGGGTCACTGGATCACGTTTTGGCATCTGCGGCGCTAAAACCGCGGGTGCTGTCGGCAAAGGTATGGAACATCAACGCAGATCAGCCCCGAATGGCGGACTACCGCAGCCATTCAAGCCCGCAGCCTTGGCGTTCTTCCGACCACAACCCGTTGATTACCGACATAAAGCTGTAAAGCCCGCGCTCAATCAATACCGATAATTTTGTGCATCTGCAACGTCAGGCGCCAGCGTGGGTTCGCCAGACAGTAATCAGTCGCTTTACGCGTATTACTCTGCTTGATCACATCCGTGCTGGTTTCCGGCGCCGAAGGCGAGGCCATAGGAGATAAAAAGAAATGATCGGCCTGTATGTGCAAAAAAAGCTCGGGCGTGGCTTTTGGCTGTGGGTACACCAGCTTAAGTTCGTTGCAGCGTTCAATGACCACTGGCGCATCCGCCTTCGGGCTCACGCAAAGCCAGTCGATGCCAGCAGGCGCCGGCAGGGTACCATTGGTTTCAACGCCAATTTCGAATCCGGCTTGGTGCAGGGCATTGATTAATGGAGAGTCTAGCTGCAGCAGCGGCTCGCCACCGGTGCACACCACATAGGGCTTGCCAGGTGCCACCGGCCACAACCCCGCGATATGCGCTGCCAAGGCCTCAGGCGTCGCAAAAACGCCGCCATTCTGGCCGTCGGTACCGACAAAGTCGGTGTCGCAAAAGTCACACACTGATGTGGCACGGTCTTTTTCCCGGCCAGTCCACAAATTGCATTTACTGAAGCGGCAGAAGACCGCTGCGCGACCGGCCTGGGCACCTTCGCCCTGTAGGGTATAAAACGCTTCTTTTACCCGGTACATCAATATTGCACCTCGTAAGCAACAGGGTCCTGTTGCTGATGCTCGGCAAACGCCTGCAAGCGTTCCACACAGGAACCGCAACGGCCACAGGCTTTGCTACGGCCGTTGTAACAGGTCCAGGTATGGCTGTAATCCAGGTTCAACTGTAAACCGAGGGCCAGAATGTCGCCTTTAGTAAAGTGCATAAACGGCGCTTCCACCGCTACCGTCTGATAGTTTGCAACTTTACAAACTGCGTCCATTTTTTCCACAAACTCAGGACGGCAATCCGGGTAAATCGCGTGGTCGCCACCGTGGGCGCCGAACCATACGGCGCTGGCTTCTACAGTGACGGCATAGCCGGTGGCCAGTGCCAGCAAAATCATATTGCGATTGGGCACCACGGTAGATTTCATAGCGCCTTCCTGGTAATCCCCTTCAGGCACGTCAATGGTTTCAGACGTTAACGCAGAGCCGGCCATTACGTCGCTCATGGCGCGGATATCAATCACTTTGTGTGGTATGCCCAGCTGTTGGCAAACCTCTTGGGCACAGTCAAGTTCGCGCACATGACGCTGGCCATAGTTGAAAGATAGGGCATGAACGTTCAAGCCATCAGCACGCGCCTTGTGCAATAACGTGAAGGAATCCATGCCTCCGGAATAAATTACAACCACGGTGTCAGTCATTCAGGCGTCCGTTAGGTGGGCGGTCGATGTGCTTTAATAGGCTTTATTGTAACAGCCTGCCGGCAGGTTGGGTTCGCACATACACTGGCGGCAAGGTAAACTCATGTATAAATGCATTACAGCTACAACAGGTGACGTTATAAGTAACCAGATTCCAGCCTTTATCGATTTCGAAGCGTCCAGCCTTGATCTTATCGCAAGCTATCCTATTGAGGCTGGCTTGTGCCTGAATGGCAAATACCTGCATAGCTGGCTAATAAAACCCTGTGAGGCCTGGCTGGACTGGTCAGAAAGCGCAGAGCAGATTCACGGCATTGAACGCGATGAACTGACCCAGAACGGCAACGATGTGTTAACCGTAGCGCTTGCCCTAAACCGCCTGCTGCCGGAGCAGGTGTTCTGTGATGCCTTCACTTTCGACAGCTTCTGGCTGCACCGGTTATTTCGCGCGGCCGCCATAGAGCCGAAATTTCAGCTGGAATCGGTGTCCGTGCTACTCAACAGCCGGCAGGTTAAGCTATGGCCTGATGCCCGCCAACACGTTATCAGTGAACTGGGTTTACCGGTGCACCGGGCCGAAAACGACGCCTTGATTTTATCGCACACCTGGCAACGGGTTAACCGTTAATCTTTTCGCGCCTGTGTCAGACTCCAGAGCAACTCCAAAAAAAAACGCAACCCGAAGGCTGCGTCTAAAAGGAGAGATCCGCCCGATACCTGATCAACGGCATGGTGGATAAAACAACGTAAAATATGACAGTGATGAGTATGATGGCGAGCCAGAGTGCTGTCTGTAAGGGTTTGCCACAGACCTCAAGCCTTTTGCGCTTGCCCAGCGCTGTTGCAAAGCCCCGGGCAAGCGATGCAGTACGCTTTAAGATTCATGCACCGACCAAAAACGGATAACGACCTGTAATGACAGTAACCCTGATAAATCCAATCCATACTGCCAGCGCCATCTGGTGGTATGTATCTGTGTTGGATTTGTACGAGCGTGGCTGGGTCTTCAATGGCGTGCTGGCCATAGTGGGTCATAATTTACGCCCTTGGCCCGGCAGCGGCTGCTATAATTATACGGTTGTGTTCTGATTCATCACCGTTGCCGAGCCCGAGCTATGCCGCAAACATCTGTTACCGATACCTTGCGCGAGTACCAGTCGTTACTAGAGCTGTTGGACGACGCCTATTGGGAAGCCAGCTGCATCGTTCACAAAGACATGCTGTACGACATCATCAGTATTTTCAGCCAGGAAGTGGCCGAGCTGAACAAACTCAGCATTCAAGACCACCACTACCCTTACGAAGTGATTACCGAAGGCATTCGCCGCATCGTGCCGAAACTTGAGAGCCTGGACGAAGCCCGCGAACTGATCATCCAGCGCACGCAGACCCTGACCGACTTTCGCGACATTCTTTCTTCTGTGCTGGGCATTCTGGAAGACCAGCTGCGCACGCTCTAGTCTACTGCCTGAAACAACCGTAAATTACACGCCAACATGCACCCGCTGGCCTTCAGGCAATTGCGGAAACGCTGTACTGACGTTGTACAGAAATTTCCCCAGCGCCGGTAAATGATGGCCCACAATCGGGAAACCGGTGGTCAGTAGGCTCACTGAAATATCCCGCGCCGAATCTGCCCAACAAAATTTATTGATGAGCCCCACGTGGCCAAACGCATAACGGGTGTTTGGCCCCCAGACTCCTACCGGATCGCCCCCCAGCATCATCCCGGCACTGAAGCGCATAGGTAGCATAAGAGTGCGATCGAGCTGCAGCGACCCGAACTGCTGAATTGCACGCTGCACCGTAATCTCACTGCAGATGCGCTTGCCACCCCACACACCACCATTGAGCATCATCTGGAAAAACCGCCCCATTTCCTCGGCGGTGCCATACAGATTGCCGGCGGGTATCACCGCCTGCTGGAAGCGGGGGTCATTCGTCACCGCTTCTACAGATTTGATATCGCCACCCAACGCCCGCTTTACAACCCGCGATACCGGCCAGGTAGGCCGCGGGCCAGTAGCATAGTTAGCCGCCGGCACGTTCAAATCTGCCGCTGCGACGCCATAGGTAAACCAGGTCATCCCCATGGGCTTGCGAATATAACGGTCCAGATACTGCTGAATCGTCAGACCAGTTACGGTTTCGAGAACACGCTGCAGCACAAAGCCGCCGGTAATAGCGTGATAAAAGACTTTTGAGCCGTTTACCTGCACTGCCCGCTCCTCACAAAGCAGGCGCCAGATTTCTTCCGGATTCCAAAGTACCTCAGTTGGCGTGTCACCAGGAATCGCCGGAATACCGCCGCGATGGGACAGTATCTGATGCAAGGTGATGGTGCGCTTACCGTTGTCGGCAAATTCCGGGCAGTAATAAGCTACCGGGTCCATCAGGTTGACCAACCCCTGCTCGGCTAGCAGGTGAATCAAAAAGGCCGTCACCGCTTTCGACGCGGAGAAATAACAGACCGGTGTGTCTGTTGTCATCGCTACCCGCGGCGTATCCACGCTGTCGTCCGGGCCATTACCCCGGGCATGACCGATTGCGCGATGCAGCACAGACTCGCCCCGGTAACGCAGTGAAATCTGGATACCCGGATGCACGCCGGTGCGGTAAAGACTCTCAACACTGCGCCATACCGCATCCACCGACTCTGGTCGCAACCCTGCAGACACAGGATTTTCCCCGGCCGTATCACGGCAGGTAACGCTGGCAAGATCCTTGGGCACCCTGCACGTGTGAAGGGCGCGGCGAGTGAGAGCGTT
Source organism: Marinobacter psychrophilus (assembly GCF_001043175.1). Taxonomy (NCBI): domain Bacteria; kingdom Pseudomonadati; phylum Pseudomonadota; class Gammaproteobacteria; order Pseudomonadales; family Marinobacteraceae; genus Marinobacter; species Marinobacter psychrophilus. The sequence continues at coordinate 105,645 of NZ_CP011494.1, read as the reverse complement.
GATGGGGCTGAGCATGTTATTTCTCCATGAGCGCACGGCGCCATAGTTACGCGCTTATCGCGTGGATTAAATTGTTATACGGCCTGGCCCAAAATACACCGATTATGACGGCCGAGCAGATGGCGCTGTGCATCAGCATCCTAGCGCACAACCCCAAGCGTGAAACCTCTTTTAATACGCTGCCGGTGCCAGGCAATTGCAGGTCATGCTAGCATCCGATGACTGGGTGGCCGGAAATTCCGGAGTGATCACAAAAAAATGGTCTGGGGCCAACCAGTTCGCGGTGATCGAGGCCACCTTTGCCGCCTCGAAACAACCTTGCGTCAGCCGAGCTTCGGCGAGGTTGTTCCAACCCGATGCAATGTCTGAAAACCGATAGGTCATGGCCTGATAGTGTTCGGCTGCCACAGCCCACCAGCCTGAGCGATTCCAAATCGCCATGAAAACAGAGACTTTCGGCCGGTAGCCTTGTTTCGTTCCGGTGTGAAGAATCAGCGCTTCTCAGGCACTATCAAATCCGATAACAACGGCCAAGTGCCACTGTGGCCGTGAGTAGCCTGCACGGTTTGTTCTTCAGATTCTTCTATTGTTTGGGTACATATTGTTGGACCACTTAGTACATCATTGTAGCTGCTTGTGGAAAGGTTTCCTTTAAAACCGGGTTATTCAGGACGAGCGCCAGACCTAGGCCGAGGTAAACCGGGAACGGGCTAACTAAAAAGATACCCAACGAGCTTCAGGTTAGGATCTTGATGTGGTCACCTATTCGGATCTTACTTCACCACCGAGTTCTGTGCTTCCAGTTATTCGTAATTGGGGCCATACTAAGTTCTGGGTCAATCAGTTGTGGCTAGAGGCAACAGACATGAGCAAAGGACAAGACAGTAAAAAAGCTGATAAAAAGAAACCGCTTTTGACCGCAAAAGAAAAGAAAGCGGCTAAAAAATCAAAAAAAGGTGACACCAATGTGCTGGGTAATTAGGCCGTCTTAATAATAGATTGCCTTGATAATAGAGAGTTCTGACAATAAACAGATCGGATAATGGAAGCCGCGCGAAAATCCCACCGGAACCAGCATGACTCCTGCTATTGATGTCGCCCGGGAGGCGGGCATTGAACACCAAGTACATCAGTATCAACACGACCCTGCCAGCATTGGCTATGGCACTGAAGCTGCGGAGAAGCTTGGGCTGAACCCGGCTTGCGTGTTCAAGACTCTGGTGGTCGCGGTGGATGTAAAGACCTTGGTGGTAGCCATTGTACCGGTAAATGCCATGCTCAGTATGAAGCTGATTGCCAAAGCAGCGAGCGGCAAAAAAGCCACCATGGCAGACAAGCAGCAAGTGCAGCGCAGCAGCGGTTATGTTCTGGGTGGGGTTAGCCCGCTGGGGCAAAAACGGACGCTGACGACGTTCATTGACGAGTCAGCCCGGCTGTTCGAACGGATTCATGTCAGCGCCGGTCGGCGGGGGCTTGAAATTGAGTTGGCGCCGGCAGACCTCGCCACGCTCACTCTGGGGCGCTTTGTGGCGTTGCGCCTGGAGTGATGCCCGACTGACTGGGTAAAATCTCCACACAAAAAACCCGCAAGACGGTGACCGTTTTGCGGGTTTTTCAATTCAGCAGCTCGGGTTATTTACCAGGCTGCTGCCACACCAAGGGTGTTAAGCCGAGGCGAGGGCTTCTTCCATCAGCTTGTTTAGCGTTGCACTGGGCTGCATGACTTCGGTTACTCTGCCAGCAGGCGCGTGAAAGTAACCTCCCAGATCCACTGCTTTGCCCTGAATCGCTGTCAGCTCTTCAAGGATCTTGTCTTTTTGGGCTCCCAGCTTTTCAGCCAGCTTGGCGAAGAAGGATTTCAGTTCCTTATCTTCGTCCTGAGCAGCCAGTTCCTGTGCCCAGTAATAAGCCAGGTGGAAGTGGCTGCCACGGTTGTCCAGTTCGCCGGTAGAGCGCGACGGTGACTGGTTGTTTTCCAGCAGTGTCTCGGTGGCTTTGTCCAAGGTCTGACCCAGCAGACGTGCACGGTGGTTATTGTGCTTTGCACCCAGCTCGTCCAGCGATACCGCGATGGCCAGGAACTCACCCAATGAGTCCCAGCGCAGGTGGTTTTCTTCGACCAGTTGCTGCACGTGCTTCGGCGCAGAACCGCCAGCACCGGTTTCGTACAGACCACCGCCGTTCAGCAGCGGTACGATGGACAGCATTTTGGCGCTGGTGCCCAGCTCCAGAATCGGGAACAGGTCCGTCAGGTAGTCACGCAATACGTTGCCGGTTACCGAAATGGTATCCAGGCTGCGGATCAGGCGTTCCATGGTCCAGCGAATAGCACGTACCGGCGACATGATGCGGATGTCCAGACCATCGGTGTCGTGGTCTTTCAGGTAAGTGTTTACTTTCTTGATCAACTGGGCGTCGTGGGCACGCTCGTCGTCCAGCCAGAACACAGCTGGCATGCCGGTGGCACGGGCACGATTAACGGCCAGTTTGACCCAGTCGCGAATGGGCAAGTCTTTAGTCTGGCATGCGCGCCAGATGTCGCCAGTTTCCACGTTGTGCTCGGTCAGTACGGTGCCGTCTTCGGCGAGCAACCGAATAATGCCGTCTTCTTTAATCTCAAACGTCTTGTCGTGGGAGCCGTACTCTTCGGCCTTCTGCGCCATCAGACCTACGTTTGGTACGGTGCCCATGGTGGTGGGGTCAAACGCGCCGTTGGTTTTACAGAAGTTGATGGCTTCCTGGTAAATAGTGGCGTAGGTCGACTCCGGCATTACCGCTTTGGTGTCTTTCAGCTTGCCATCACGGGCCCACATTTTGCCGGAGTTACGGATCATCGCAGGCATGGAGGCGTCTACGATAATGTCACTGGGCATGTGCAGGTTGGTGATACCTTTGACCGAGTCCACCATGGCGATTTCTGGACGATGCTCGTAAGTTTTGTGCAATGCTTCCTGAATTTCTTCCTGCTTCGACTCTGGTAGTAGCTTGATTTTCTCGAGCACAGATGACAAACCGTTGTTTGGGTTTACGCCGATCTCGTCGAACAAGTCGCCAAACTGGTCAAACAGTTCTTTGTAGTAAATCTTCACCGCGTGACCAAACACGATCGGGTGGGAGATTTTCATCATGGTGGCTTTAACGTGCAGCGAGAACATCACGCCGGTGTCTTCACAGTCTTTAATGGCCGCTTCGAAGAATGCACACAGCGCCTTTTTGCTCATGTTCATGCCGTCGACCACTTCGCCGTCCAGCAGCGGCAGCTCGGCTTTCAGCACGGTCTGCTCGCCTTTCTTGTTCTCGAACACGATGCGGCTGTTGGTGGCCTTGTCCAGGGTGACGGACTGCTCTGAGGAGTAGAAGTCGCCGCCTTTCATGTGTGCTACGTGGGTGCGCGATGCCGGGCTCCACTCGCCCATGGAGTGCGGGTATTTGCGGGCAAAGGCTTTGACCGCGGCCGGAGCACGGCGGTCAGAGTTGCCTTCACGCAATACCGGGTTTACAGCGCTGCCCAGTACTTTGCCATAGCGGGAGGTGACATCTTTTTCTTCGTCAGTCTGGGGGTTTTCTTTGTATTCCGGAACTTTATAACCCTGCTTGTTCAGCTCTTTGATGGCCGCGCGCAGCTGCGGGATAGAGGCGGAAATGTTCGGCAGTTTGATGATGTTGGCGTTGGGGTCTTTGGTGTATTCACCCAGTTCGGCCAGGGCATCGGGCACGCGCTGGTCTTCTGCGAGGTAGTCCGGGAAGTTGGCCAGGATGCGGGCAGCCAATGAGATATCGCTGGTTTCAAAATGAATACCGGCCGGCTTGGCGTAGGTCTTCAAGATCGGCAACAGTGACCGGGTGGCAAGCGCTGGCGCTTCGTCGGTCAGTGTGTAGATAATTTTGGTTATTGACTCTGTCATGTTCGTCCTCGAGCTATAAAGGTTGGATTCAGGACGGTCACGGCTGGCAGCTGTGCTGGGCACCTCTGGCTTTGGCTGTGACTGGTTAATAGTTTTTATTAGACTTACTAGGATAACATTTTTTAGGGAATTGCGGCTAAGATCTTAGTATGAGGACGGGGTTTGGTGGTGTCGCCTCGGTGGGAGCATGCCCCACCAAGGCTCTTCGTTCTTTCCGCTAAACCCTGTTTAACCTTCCTTCGGCAACAACCCTGCTTCCTGCAAACGCGCCTGAATAGCATCCAGTGCTTCCGGATTGGCCAACGCGTCGCGGTTGTCGCTGCGGGCAGAGCCGTTGATGAGGCGGGCTACCGCAAGTTCTACTTTTTTACCACTGCGGGTGTAGGGGATGTCTGGCACCGGGATGATGTAGTGGGGTACGTGGCGAGGGCTGGCACCTTTGCGGATTTGGGTTTTCAGGCGCTTGAGCAGCTCGTCGCTCAGGGTTTCGCCATTGGCCAGTAAAACCAGCAATACCACTTCTACGTCGCCTGCGATTTGGCGACCAACCACCAGGCTATCTTTTATAGCGGCTTCGGTTTCTACCTGGCGGTAAATTTCAGCGGTACCGATGCGAACGCCACCGGGGTTCAGGGTAGCGTCGGAACGGCCGTAGATAATGGCGCCGCCGTGTTCGGTGAATTCGATAAAGTCGCCGTGGGCCCATACGCCAGGGGCGGATTCGGCGAAGGTGTCGAAGTAGGCATTACGGTAGCGTTCGCCGTCTGGGTCGTCCCAGAAGCTGACGGGCATGGACGGCAAGGGCTGACGGCACACCAGCTCACCGCGGCCGGAGCTGACAGATTGGCCGTTGTCGTCAAAGGCGGCAGCGTCTACGCCCAGGAAGCGGCACTGTATTTCGCCGCGGCGTACAGGTAACAAGGGTGTGGAGCCTACAAAACAGCCACAGATGTCAGTGCCGCCGGCGATGGAGCCTAACAGGGCATTCGGTGCGCCGTCTGTGTACATCCAGTCGTAGTCTTCTGGCAGCAGCGGCGAGCCAGTTGAGAAAACGACTCTGAGAACGCTCAAATCCAGGTCTTTATCCGGGGTCATGCCGTCTTTACGACAACCGGCCAGGAATCTCGCGCTGGTGCCGAAGTGGCTGACTTTTTCATCGGCTACGGTTTGCCACAGCATTTTCAGGCTGGGATAGCCCGGCGAGCCGTCTACGGTGATCACCGCCGCGCCGGTCAGCAGGGCAGATGCCTGCCAGTTCCACATCATCCAGCCACAGGTGGTGAAGTACATGAAGCGGTCGCCGCTGCCGACATCGCCGTGCAACATCAATTCTTTCGCGTGGTTGACCAGCAGGCCAGCGGTGCCGTGTACGATGCACTTGGGTTTGCCGGTGGTACCAGAGGAATAGAGGATATACACAGGGTGATCCGGGGCCACTGGGGTGAACGACGGAGGGGTGCCTGCGCCGGCTGCAATGGCGTCTTGCCAGTCGCTGACCAAAGGGCTGTCGATCGCCGGGGCGTCCGGTAGCTGTGGTACGCTGACGACGCATTTCAACGAGGGCAGGCCGCTAATCAATTGAGCGAATTCTTGTTGACGCTGGAATACTTTGCCACCGTAGCCGTAGCCGTTTACGGCAATCAGCGCGGTGGGTTCAATCTGGCCAAAGCGGTCCAGAATGGCGCCAATGCCGAAGTCCGGTGACGCTGAACTCCAGACCGCACCCATACTGGTGGCCGCCAGCATGCCTACCATGGCTTCGTAGCCGTTGGTGACAATACCGGCAACCCTGTCACCTTTGATAACGCCCTGGCTGCTTAGGTAAGCTTCCAGAGCACCCACGTCGGCGCGCAATTCGGTATAGGTGCGGCGCAATACCGGGCGGGTTTCACAGTAAGCAACAATGGCTTCGCTGTTAGCCTGTTCGCCTTCAGCGTGGCGTAGCAGGTTGGCGGCGAAGTTCAGAGTCATACCCGGAAACCATTCAGCACCGGGCATATCACGTTTACCCAATATCTTTTGCGCAGGCGTGTGGCTGACCAGTCCGCAATAATCCCAAACAGCTTTCCAGAAGCCTTCAAGGTCGCTCACCGACCATTCATGCAGTTCGTGGTAGTCCGCAAAAGGGCCGTAACCCAGGTTTTCCAGCCAGTGTTGAAAGCGCCCCATCTGGCTGTCTTTAAGGACGGTGTCAGAAGGCGACCAGACTACCGGGGATTGTTCGTTGCTATTCATCCGTTACTCCGTTTTCTTACTGCATGTGCCAGCCGTGGCTGACCACTATCGATTGCCCCGTCAACGCTGCTGATGGGAAAGCCGCCAGGTATACGGCAAGTTCTGACACGTCCGCCAGAGTGGTGAATTCTCCGTCTACGGTGTTTTTCAACATTACTTTAGAGATCACATCTTCCTCAGATATGCCCAAAGCCTGCGCTTGCTCGGGAATCTGTTTGTCCACCAGCGGGGTGCGCACAAATCCGGGACAGATAATGTTGCTGCGCACACCGTGTTCAGCGCCTTCTTTGGCTACCGCACGGCACAAGCCCAGCATGCCGTGTTTAGCCGCCACATATGGTGCTTTTAACGGCGACGCTTCCAGCGAGTGGACCGAGCCCATATACAGGATTGTGCCGCCACCTTTGGCGTACATGGCTTGCAGGGCTGACCGGGTCAGCAGGAAAGCGCCGTCCAGATGCACGCTCATCACCTGACGCCAGTGATTAAAACTCAGCTGATCCAGTGGCGCGATGTGCTGTATACCGGCATTGGCCAGCACAATATCCAGACCACCCCAAGCTTCGACCACCGAGTTAACGCCCCGCTCCACCGCCTGTTCGTCTGTAACATCCATGGCCAGTGCCATGGCGCTTCCACCGGCGCTGTTGATATGTTCGGCAACCTCCTGCGCGGTGCTGTAGTCCAGGTCGGCTACCGCTACACGGGCACCTTCACGGCCATAGTGTTCGGCGACTGCCCGGCCGATGCCGCGACCTGCCCCGGTAATCAGGGCTATTCGGTTTTCTAGACGCATTATTATCTCCTCAGTCGTAAGCCACGCTGGGCAGCCAAGTCGCGATTTCAGGCACCAGGAATACGATCGCCAGGGCCACCACCTGAATGATAATGAAGGGTATGACGCCCTTGTAGATGTCGATCACCGTGATTTCCGGCGGCGCCACACCTTTGATATAAAACAGTGCAAAGCCTACCGGTGGCGTCAGGAAAGACGTTTGCAGGCACATGGCAAAAAGGATGGTGAACCACACTAGGTCGAATCCAAGATGTTGCACAACCGGTGCCACCAGCGGAAGAATAATCAGGGTGATCTCAACCCAATCCAGGAAAAAGCCAAGCAAGAACACCGAAAACAGAATGGTCAATACCACGCCATAGGGTCCGAATGGCAGCCCCAGCAGCGCATCTTTGATCACCTCGTCGCCACCAAGACCCCGCAGCACTACGGAGAACGCCGTTGCCCCCAGGAAAATGGCGAAAATGAACGCCGACGTACGAGTTGTCTGCTGCAGCGAGGAGCTGAGTACTTTCAGGTTCAGACGTCCTGACATCAGGGCCAGTAAAAGAGCGCCGAGGGCACCCACACCGGAAGCCTCCGTGGGCGTGGCTATACCGGCAAAGATAGAACCAAGCACACCGAGAATTAGCGCCGCAGTAGGCAGAACTGCCTTGGCCACTTCCCAGACAATGCCCCAGGACACCTTCTCTGTGCCCTCCGGCACTGGCGCAATATGCGGCTGCAGCATGGGGCGGATTATGGCGTAGGCAACGTACATAGCACCCAGCATCAGGCCGGGCAAGAACGCGCCCATAAACAGATCACCCACCGACGCTTCCGGAACCGCCAGACGGTCAGCCATCAGCACCAGCATGATAGAAGGAGGAATCAGGATTCCAAGAGTGCCGGTGGCGCAGGCGGTGCCCACGGCAAAACCTTTGTCGTACTTGTTCTCCATCATTACCGGCAAAGAGAGCATGCCCAGCAACACCACGGAAGCACCAATGATGCCGGTGGTCGCCGCCAACAGCACGCCAATGATAATCACCGTTACCGCATAGCCGCCGCGAACCGCGCCAAAAAGTTTTACCATACTGTTCATCAGTCGCTCGGCGACACCAGACTGATCAAGCATGATGCCCATAAAGATAAACATCGGCAGAGCGACAAGGGTCTCGCTGTTTACGACATTCCATACCCGCTCGGGCACAAGACCCAGGGAGGAGGAATAGTCGAACCATAGATTGGCACCAAAATTTTCCACGGCCACCACACCAACGACCGTCCAGATGACTGCGGTGCCACCCAACACCCAGGCAACCGGGAAACCGGTCATCAATAACACCATGAAAGTCAGGAACATTCCGATTACAAATAGCGTTTCAAGCTCCATCAAGACACACCTTCTTTCTTGTCATTCCCGGATTTGATCCGGATTGGCTTCGGAAAGCCGAAAAGTAATGCGGTGACTTTCAGCAAACGGGATAGCGCAGCCAGCATTAGAAGAATAAAAGACAATGCCAAAATGCCCTTGGGAACCCAGCGGTATGGTAGCCCGGCAGGAGCCTGACTGGTTTCACCCTGTTGCCAGGAACTGAAGGCGTAGGGGATCATTTCGTAGACCGCCAACCCGAGGAACGGCAACAACAGAACCACCAGGCCGAACAGTTCAATCCAGCCCTGGCTTCTCAGGGACAAGCGCTCATGGATTACATCCACTCTCACGTGGTCATCGACCACCAGAGTATAGGCTAGCCCCAGCAGCCAGCCGGTGCCGGCTAGATGCCATTGCACTTCTTCCAATGTCACAGAGCCATGGTCAAACGCATAGCGGCCAACTACGGCCCAGATGATCACTCCGGTTAACACGACCCAGAGCCAGGAAGCACCCTTGCCGATCGCGGCAATCACACGGTCTACCCCCTGGCTGACCCGGGTTGTTGGTAACTCTGTGTGATGATGAAGAAATTCGTCGGTGTCAAACACCGATGCCCGCACGTTCTGCGGTGAGCCTTTACCAGACACCGTCATACAACAGTTCCTTGTTCAGAAAGCCCGTCATGAAAAAAGAATGGCCCCGAGGGGCCATTCAGACTTGGTTAGGGAGCACCGGAATCGCTTCCGATGTCTCAGTGTCGGCGCCCGGCCTTACAGATCTGCCGGAACATAGGCGCGTGTATCCCACACCTTGTAGGTTTTCATGAACTCGTTTTGGCTTTCGTAGACGCGCTTGAAGTCAGCATCATTGGCGGATTCTTCCGCAAGCACTTCGTCGGTCACCGCTTTTAACTGACGCAACACATCTAGGGGAATCTGATCGGCTTGAATGCCATTTTCCTGGAAGCCGGCCAGAACCTTACCGTTCTTGTACTCACCCTCAGCCAGGGCCATGGTTGTTGCGGCAGTGCAAGAGGCTACAACCAGCGCTTTCTGCGCAACGGTCGCGTTGTTCCACTCGCCTTTGTTGATCAACATGTACTGGGCAGTGAACTGCTGGTGCCAGCCGGGGAAGAGGTTGTATTTCACTATCTGGTCGAAACCGAGGATCTGATCGATGGCAGGCATCGAGAATTCAGTGGCGTCGATGGTGCCTTTCTCCAGCGCCTGATAAAGCTCACCGCCCGGCATCATGGTAACTGAGGCGCCCAGTTTTTCCAGAACCTTGCCGCCCAGACCCGCGAAACGAATCTTCAGACCTTTATAGTCCTCTAGTGTTTCAATGGGTTCCGAATACCAGCCCGCTGTTTCAGGCCCTATAATGCCGCACAGTTGAGCATGAACTTCAAAGCCCTTGTTGGCATAAACTTCCTGCAGCATTTCATGGCCACCACCGTAGTAGTACCAGCCAGTATAGGCCCAGGGCTTCATGCCAAAGGGTACAGCTGCAAACAGGGGAATCGCAGGTACCTTGCCCTGATCGTAACCAATCCAGGTGTAACCTGCTTCTACCTTGCCATCAGAAACGGACTGCAAGATATCGAAAGGCGGAACCAGCTTACCGGGTTCATAGACGCGAACCTGAATGCTGCCATCGGAAGCGGTGTTGAGGCTATCGGCAACCCAGGCGGCAGGCGAACCCAGGCCGGGGAGATTAGTGGCAAAGGCAACCGGCATTTTCCAGCGCAGGTCATCCGCGAAAGCCGTTCCTGTTGTCAGCACAACCGCACCGGCGATTCCGGCTAGGGCCTTAAAGAGTGTCATTGGCAAGTCTCCTGGCTTTGTTGTTTTATTTGGCCAACAGGACGATTTTCCCGATGGCCTAGTCTGAGGTTAGTCAGAAATCACAGGAAGCGAGACGGACATTTGTAATTTTCGGATCCAACGAAAGCGTCAGTCTTGTTTTCTGTGTTGTTCTGACGTCCTGCTGCTGAGCAGCAGCATATATCACGCCAAAATATTTTTTATTATAAATAACAATAACATAGATAATATTAAGAAATTTACGAGTATCAATCTGTCCGAGATTTCGGACAGATTGATACTATGGTCGTAGGTAATTGTACATAAATCAAGACGTTTGTCCGGAAATCAGGACATTTTTGCCAGTTTCTCGTACAGCATCGAGCGAGAAATACCCAGTAGCCGAGCGGCTTTGGTACGGTTACCCCTGCTTGCAACCAGTGCCTCTGCTATCGCCTGAGCTTCCGCCTCTGCCAGAGTTGCGGCCAGTGGCCTGACGGGCCGCAACCCTATTTTCGAGGCGGGGCGCCCGCCAACCCGAGGCAACACTTTAAACATGGCATCGGCATCCAGCACGCCGCCGCCCTCGCTCATGGTCAGGGCCCTTTCCAGCAAATTGCGTAATTCGCGGATATTCCCGGGCCAGTCATAACTGGCAAGAGCCGCAATACCCGCATCCGTAATCTCCGCACGCACACCCAGCCCCTCGCTGATTTCCCAAAGCAGGGTCTCGCACAGCAATCCGAGATCCGCGAGACGGTCTCTCAGAGGTGGTATAGGGATTTCCAGTACGTTGAGCCGGTAATACAGGTCTGAGCGGAAAATGCCGTCGGCAATCATAGCTTTGAGGTTGCGACTGGTTGCCGCGATAACCCGGACATCTATCGATGTCACCTTGTTGGAACCCAGAGGCTCGACCTCTCCTTCTTGCAAGACTCGCAAGAGTTTGGCCTGCAGCGGCAAAGGCATGTCGCCGACTTCGTCGAGAAACAGCGTGCCGCCGTTAGCGAGCTGGAACTTTCCTTCCCGAAGCTTACGATCAGCCCCGGTATAGGCGCCCGGCGCCACTCCGAAGAACTCGGCTTCCAGCAGGTTATCGGGAATGGCCGCCACGTTCACACCCACAAACGGCCTTTCTGCACGGCTGGAAACAGAGTGGATGGCCTGGGCCAGCACTTCCTTGCCGGTACCTGTCTCACCCAGCAACAGCACCGCCATTTCACGACCGGCAGCCAGGCGCGCACGGCGCTTGACCTCAAGGGCTCCAGGGGTGGCGCCAACAAAATCGCCAAGACTGTATCGTGTGCTCCTCGCTTTTTTAGCCAGCGCCTTGCGAGCCGCAGCGAGATCCTGATGCAAACGTCGATACTTGCTGATCAGCGGGGTAAGCGGCTGCAGGTCGCCGTAGAGCACAAACGCCACGGCGCCTTCGATCTCACCAGCGCCGTCATAAAATGGCAATCGAGTAACCACCAGTTGTTGTTGATGGTGCTCCATGATATCGAGCAGCAGTGGTTTGCCGGTTTCCACAACTTCGGGCATGCGGGTTTCAGGAATCACCTGGCGCACCGGGAGACCGATGACGCCAGCCGGGTCTCCCAAGCTGAGCAGCTGGGCATAGCTGTCATTTATCCAGGTAATACGGGCCTCGCGATCAACCGCAATGGCGCCGACGCTGGCTTGCTCAAACATCGGAAACAGGGCTTCTATCAGCTCCCGCGTCAGACCGCTTTTATTCGTGCCTTTAAACGGTTGGGTCATTGAACAGGTACCGCCGGGGTTCGTGTCATGCGTGGTGAAAACTCGGGTGCCAAATGCACTGCAGGAGTATATGGCCGGCTTTCCCAGGGAGCAAACCGACTGTGATAGCGCCAGCAGAATGGCCTATTACACTGCAACAACGTAATAAAGAGTGTCGCCGGCTAAGGTTCATACTAAGCTGAATATTTTACCAAAAGGAGTTTTCAAGCTATGTCCCACGCCGCCGGTTATCCCGGAAAAATACTGGGTGCATCCATTTTTCTGCTCACAGCGCTGGCGTCATTGCCAGGCTGCAGCCACTACTACGGCGCGAAAAACCTGACTGGCCCAGAACCGGAAACCACCGAATATGACGTGGTAGAAGGCTTGGTATACACCCCGGGGAACTGGCCCCAGGCACTGACCGGCGACTTGTATTTGCCGCAACAAAGTGGCCCCAGCCCAGTCGTACTGATGGTGCATGGAGGCGGCTGGAACAGCCGTTCACCGGCGGACATGGTGTGGATTGCTGAAGAGTTCGCCAGCCACGGATTTGCGGTGTTCAACATTGCCTACCGGCTTGCACCCGAATACACCTTTCCCGCCCAGTTGCATGACCTGCAGGTAGCACGCCAGTGGCTGGCCACTAACGGTTCACGTTATGGTCTGGATGCCCAGCGGGTCAGCGGTTTCGGGTTTTCATCCGGCGCGCACCTGGTTGCGCTTCTGGCAGTGGTTGCAAGCAGCGATAGCGATCTTAATCAGCCTTACGGCGGCGTAAACACACGGCTGCAAGCGGTGGTCGCCGGCGGCATACCAGCGGATTTGGCCCGCTTTGATTCGGGCAAGCTACTGTTTCAGTTTCTGGGCGCCAACAAACAACAAATACCTGAGACCTATCGCATTGCTTCGCCCATCACTCACATAACGCCGCAAACACCACCGTTTTTCCTGTTTCACGGCGGCATGGATTTACTGGTGCCGTTCTCTCAGGCTGAAAATTTCCATCGGGCTTTGTTGAAAAAGGGCGTAGACAGCGGCCTGTTGAAACTGAACTTACGTGGCCACATCACCAGCTTTCTGACCGGCGGCAATGCCGTAGAGCAGGGCCTGAATTTTCTGGCGCGTCAGCAGAAACCCGGAGCCAGCCAGTGACCTGCTCAAGCCTTATATTCAGTATTAGCCCATTCGCAGGTAGGGCAGCAGGCTCACACCTACAATGATTCCCAGAGCGATAATGGCCGCCAGCATACGCAGCGGGTGGCGCCGCAGCATACTGCCATAGCCGGCTTCACCCCGCGCCACACGTTCCTGCCACTCCAACTGCTGCTGGCTTTGGCGCTGCCGCTGATAGCCTGCAAGTAATTGTCGCGCACGCTCGGCTTCGTCGTCATCGTGCACCCAGAAACCGCCCATACTAATGCCCCAAAAACTGGGCGGCGTTTCGTAATAGCGCACTTCTTCACGCTCGAACAGATCCCGAATGTCGTCTGCTTCGTCGTCGGGCACGTGGCGTAAATTCATTAGATGATGGGGCATGGAACCTCGTTGGGGTTGGTCGGTGGCGGCCTTGGCTATATCCTAGCACCAAAGCATGAAGTGCCGAATTCACCAACGAGTTATTCCATGGTAAAGCAGTCAGCGGCAAGACCGTCAATGACCAAGACGCCCATCATCAAACAGCCTCTTCGCCTGTTAATGGATTTCGACGCCCAGATTCAGCGGGACGGTCACCAAACATCAGACTTTATTCATCGTCGCGACCGCAAGTTTGCGCTGCACTGCGAAGAGCACAACAGCCCAAGTGACCCTGCACACTGGCTGGCCTGGCTAGGGCGTTTTGACAACGGCAGCGAGCAATTAGCAGGCACCGGCCAATCCACAGAGCAACGTTGGCAGCGGATCAACAGCGGATTTATAGCGCTGGGCGCGGTTCTGGGTATTATCACCATGGCCGGCCTGTTGTTTTACGACGGTGGCCAACGCATTAATGTGACCGTGATTATTGGTTTTGTGGCTCTGCAACTGCTGCTGGCGTTGCTGACTAGCCTGCAGTCGGTGATGGGATGGCAACCCTGGCGGCCACTACTAAACCGCTTTATGCCTGCTTCCGACCCGGCCTTGCAGCCACTGCAACCGGCTCTTATGGCGCGGGCTACCCAAGGCGGCGGGCTCAGTTTTGCAGTGGCGGCTTTACTTACCCTATTGGCAATGGTGGTGACTCAAGATCTGGCGTTCGGCTGGAGCACCACCCTGAATACCGCCGCCAGCGGCTATCACCAACTCACCAGCGCCCTGGCCACGCCTTGGACATGGCTATGGCCGTCGGCGGTACCAGACCCGGCACTGGTTGAAGCCACCCGGTTTTTTCGCGCCGGCACAAACACCGCGCTCACACCGGCACGTTGGGGTCAGTGGTGGCCGTTTGTCAGCATGCTTTGGTTGATGTGGGTTGTGTTGCCACGCCTGTTGTTGCGCCTGCTGGCGAGCGCACTTGTGCGCTTGCGGACGCGCAAACTGTTGCTGTGCCACCCCGGGCTGCGAGCCCTGCGCGAACGTATGGCAACATCGGTGCTGGATACCGGCGCCGGTCACAATGACGCCGATGACCTGCCCGACACGCGGCACAATACCCTGCTGCAGCCGCTTCCGGAAAAAGCGCAGCTGCTGAGCTGGGCCGGCGCGGGATCTGTCACTGAAGAACAAACACTGCCCGCGGCTCTGGCCGCTATCTGTCCAGGCCAGGCACTCAATGTTGGCGGCTTAGCCAGCCTCAGCCAAGATCAGCAGGCAATTGCCCAGCTCGCTGTCAGCAGCGATGCAGTCACCGCCATTATGTTAGTTCGCAGCTGGGAGCCACCCACGGGCGAGTTGCTGGACTTTTTAGACAGCGCTCGCCACAACTGGCCGGCCAACAGCCGGGTTTTTTTGTTGCCATTAGCGGCCGAAACCCGAAATCCATCCAACACCGCTAAAGACCGCCAACTGCAACCCTGGTTACGTTTTGCAGAACGCTGCCCGCCAGGTTTTGTTACCGTCGGAGATATCACCGTTAACACAGGACTGCCGCAGTCATGAATCAGGCTCCGGTATTTGCCGTGGTGGGTCACCCTAACAAAGGCAAATCTTCGATCGTCGCGACATTGTCCCAAAATGATGCCATCGCTATTGCGCTGGAACCTGGCACCACCCGCCGCAGCCATGCCTACCCGTTGCAGGTAGACGGGCAAGTGCTTTACACCCTGGTGGACACGCCAGGCTTTCAACGCCCGCGACGGGTACTTGAGTGGTTGGAAGCTCATAGCGTTTCGGCATCAGACCGAGCCGCCACGGTAGCTGCGTTTGCTACCCAGCATCGCGGTAATCTGCAGTTCAGCGACGAATGCGAACTGCTGGCACCGTTAATAGACGGCGCCGGCATTATTTACGTGGTCGACGGTTCGGTGCCATACAGCCCTCAGCACGAAGCAGAAATGACCATATTACGCTGGACCGGGCGCCCCAGCTTGGCGCTCATCAACAGCATTGGCGATGAAGACTACGGCGACACCTGGCAGGCGGCGCTGGGGCAATTCTTTCAGATTGTGCGCAAGTTCGATGCAGTTCGGGCGCCTTTCGAGCAACATCTAAGCCTTTTGCGGGCTTTCGGCCAGCTCGAACCGGCCTGGGAAAAACCCCTTGAAACCGCCACCGGATTTCTCGACCGCCAGCGCCAGCAACGCAAGCAACAAGCTGCCACGCTGATGGCGCAAACCCTGCAGCAAATGATGGGCTACCGTCACAGCCGTAGCTTAGCGGAAAACCTAGCTGCCAGTGCCTCCAGCCATAACAAGGGCGCCCTTGCCTCCGAGCTTCGCAAGAGCTGGTATCAGCATCAGCGCCAGCGTGAACATCAGCTGCGAGGCGATATTCAGCAGCTGTACCAACACCGCCAGCTACAACGCCAGGAAGCCGAGCTGGAATGGCAAAGTGAACACGATCTGTTTTCAGAAGACAGCAGCCAGCTCTGGGGCGTGAACAAAGGCTACCTGGCGGGGGTCGGTTTTGGCGCTGGTGCCGTCGGGGGTGTTGGTATTGACGCCCTGACGTTCGGTGCATCTTTTGGCACCGGAGCCCTGATCGGCGGCATAATCGGCGCTGCCGGCAGCTATTTTTATGGTGACCGCCTGCCGTTGCCCACGCTAAAGATAGGGCCTCTTCGCGACGGTGTGAAAACCGCCAGCTTCGGCCCAGTGCCGGACACCCAGTTTGGCTACGTGGTGTTAGGCCGGGCGCTGAGTCACTGGTGGCATGTAAGCGACCGAAACCACGCTGGGCGGGCGCCGCTTGCGCTTGGCACCCCCGACAGCCACTGGTTGGACAGCCTGTCAAAACAGCATCGCAACACTTTGCACCGGGCTCTGGAAAAAGCCCGAAAAGGCAAGGCCGCAGACCTTAGCGATCAGCACAAACTGGGGCAGGTGATTACCCACGCTATGAAGGCTTATAACGAATGGCAGTTGAAAAACATGTGACAGGGGTGTTTATACTACCGGGCTATTCTATAATCGGCCGCTCCGATATTTACCCGGCCGCGCTACTCTAACGTGAGGAATACTAATGAAAATTGTACGAGTTGAGGACATTATCGGTACCGAACGTGAAGTGCACGGCCCAGGCTGGACCAGCCGTCGTATGCTGCTGAAAAAAGACGGTATGGGTTTCTCTTTTCACGAAACAATCATTCCGGCAGGCGCCGAACTGAACCTGTGGTACAAGCATCACCTGGAAGCGGTTTATTGCGTAGCCGGCAACGGCACGATTACGGACAAAGCAACGGGTGAAACCCACGAGATTTCCGACGGCACGCTTTACGCACTCGACAAGCACGATCAGCACACCCTTCGCGGTGGCACTGAAGACATGCGCCTGACCTGCTCCTTCAACCCGCCCGTCACCGGACAAGAAGTACACGACGAAGACGGTGCATACCTGCCGGATACCAGTGAAGACTAACTCAATACCCGCTGCTGCTGAACACAGCAGCACCCTACCGCCACCGGCAGTTACCCTGCTTCCGGTGGCGGTTTTACTTTGGCTGGCCGGTGCTTACCTACGCATACCCATCCTGGTTGCGCCACCTTTAGCACCGTACATTGCCGACGAGTTGGCTTTGTCGCAAACTCTGACCGGCGCATTGACCACCTTACCTATTCTGATGCTGGCCATTGGCGCCATGCCCGGTTCCCTGGCTATTTCCCGCATCGGCCCACGCAATACTCTGGCCCTGGCCATACTGATCATGACCATCGGATCTGCCGCCCGTGGCATTGCGCCGGACACCACTTTGTTGATGGTCGCAGGCGTCGTTATGGGCCTGGGTATTGCCATGATGCAACCGGCGCTGCCGGCACTGCTGCCGCGTTGGCTGGCACCCCACCATATGGCCATGGGCGCGGCAATTTATATGAACGGCATGCTGATGGGTGAGTTCATCGGCGCCGGGATAACCCTGCCGGTGGTAATGCCGCTGTTGGGTGAGAGCTGGCGCGCTACCTTGATTGCCTGGTCGCTGCCGGCTCTGCTGGTGGCTGCGGCGCTTTTCCTACCCAAGCGTGATCTGGCACGGCCCACCCGAAAAGTGGCCTGGCTGCCAGATTGGAATAACCCGCTGACCCTGCGGATTGGCCTGCTGCTGGGCGTATCCAGCTCGTTGTTTTTCGGTTTCAACGCGTACATGAGTAACCTGCTAGAACAGCGTGGTGAACTGGACCAGCTCACCGATGCCCTGTTCTGGTTCAACTTTGCGCAAGTGGTGGCATCTCTTCTGATGCTGAAAATGGCGCGCTTTTGGGTGGGGCGCAAAAGCCCTCTGATTATCGTGCTGATTTTATGCCTGCTGGGAGCCGTCGGCGCCGTGCTGATGCCTGGATTGTTTGGCATTATCAGCGCTACCTTTATGAGCTTCACCGCTGGACTTCTGCTGATCTTGATGGTGGCCGTGCCGCCACTGTTGGTGTCCGCGGCCGAAACCGGACGCTTATCGGCGGGTAACTTTCTGGTGGGCTACACCATCGCTTTCATCGTGCCGATGATCGGCGGCTTGGTATCAGACGCCAGCGGCGACATCCGCCACGCGTTCTGGGTAATAATCGCTTACGGCGTACTAGTATTGCCCATCGCGTTCAGCCTGAAGCTGGAACGCAGCTCATAAAAAACGAGGCCCGTCTGGCCCCGTTTTGTACTGCAACGTTGTCGTCTGAAATCCGTCAGCCAGGCTGCTGATCTGACCTGACTAAATAAACTGTCGCTAAATATAGTAATCTTTCAGTGGCGGGAAGCCGTTGAATTCCACCGCGCTGTAGGTGGTGGTGTAAGCGCCGGTCGAGAACCAGTACATACGGTCACCAATCGCCAGATTCAGCGGCAACGGGTACTTGTGGTCTTCATACATGATGTCGGCACTGTCGCAGGTTGGCCCGGCAATCACGCAGTCCTCGCCTTCACCGACTTTGTCGGTCCAGATCGGAAACTTGATCGCTTCGTCCAGGGTTTCGATCAACCCGGAAAATTTGCCCACGTCGGTATAAACCCAGCGGTGCATAGCAGTGCGGGATTTACGGGAAATCAACACCACCTCGCTTACCAGCACACCGGCGTTTGAAATCAGCGAGCGGCCCGGTTCAATAATGATTTCCGGCAGCTCGTCACCAAAGTCTTCGTGCAAAAAACGGTTAATTTCTTCGGCATACACCTTCAATTCGTTGGTGCGAGTAACGTAATTAGCCGGAAAGCCACCGCCCATATTGATCATTTTCAGTTCAATGCCATCTTCTTCTTTCATGCGCTCGAAAATCACTTTCACTTTAGCCAGCGCGGAATCCCAGGCGCCGATTTCACGCTGCTGCGAACCTACGTGAAACGACACACCGTAAGGCACTAAGCCCAGGTCACGGGCCAGAATCAGAAGATCCATCGCCATGTCCTGTTGGCAACCAAACTTGCGCGACAGCGGCCAATCGGCGGTTTGCGTGCCTTCCGTCAGAATCCGCACGTAGATTTTCGAGCCCGGCGCAGCCTTGGCAATATTGCGCAGATCTGCTTCCGAATCGGTGGCAAACATGCGAACGCCTTTCTCGTAAAATGTGCGTACATCTTTGGCTTTTTTAATAGTGTTGCCAAAGCTTATACGGTCGCCGGTCACACCCAACGCCATTACCTTTTCCAGCTCGTACACCGAAGCGATGTCAAAGCTGGCACCCTTGTCACGCAGCAGAGTCAGAACCTGCGGGGCCGGATTGGCTTTCACCGCGTAATAGACCTGTGCGTAAGGGAAGCCCTCAACCAATTCGTTATAGTGATAATCGATAGTGGCGGTATCAATCACCACAAATGGCGTTTCTTTGCCTTCGGCGAACTGCCGAATACGATTGAACGTGCTTTCGGTGTAATAGTCGGTAATACGGGCGTTGGCTAAATCGGTCATGAGTGGTGTGTCCCTCCACAGGGTATTCAACAGAAAAAAGGCTCTGCGCCTGAGCGGCAAAGCCCAACAATTATCGCGATAATCAGGTTTTTTTTACGGTCCGCATATCAGCATATCTACGTATAAGACAGACCCCGCGAGAATCGCACTGTGGTACAAGATAATCAAAATGCCAGCCGCTGCAAGCGCCGGCCAGCAGGACCCCAGTAGGACTTAAACCGCCACTGGCCATACCGGATCAGGCATCATCGGCTCTTCCGGGTTATGGGGTTCGTTGCACTGGCGCAGGTACGCCAATATCGCATCTTGCAAATCAGTGCCCTGGCCTAAACCCTGATTGCCAAACAGGCGGTTGAATTCCAGTACAAAGGGGTAGCCTTCCACCAGCGCAATATCAAACCCGGCGTGGTTTACCCCCAGCTCCCGCGCCAATCGCAGGGCCAAATCGGTCACGACCGCCGGCACCGGGCTGCAATCGATACGCCCGCCGCGAGCCACGTTATTGTAAAAGCCCTGGTCCGCCTGAGTGCGCCAATAGGCGGTGACGACTTTGTCGCCCACCACTACCACCCGCGCGTCTCGCTCCAGGGGAAGATATTGCTGGGCATAGAGCACGTCAGTACGATCGCAGTAGCGCTGCCAATCGGCACGGTTTTCAATCAGCCACACACCTTCGCCCATACTCGCTTTTGGCAGCTTGGCGACAAAAGGCAGAGCCATGTCCTGCCATATCTGTTCGCGCTCCTCGGGGCCGTTTGCGGTAATCAACGTCCAGGGCGTGTGCTCAGGTGCGACAGCCTGAAACGCCCGAGTCATTTCCACCTTGTCGTGGCCAATGCGGTAGCTGGCAACACTGGGAAACACCCGACATTTCAGGCCATGTACCAGAGCGTTCAACTGCCAATACTCCGGAAACAGCACCCAGTCAGCGTCGCGCAGCAATTCTTTATGGCGCAAAAACTGATCCGGCTTGAGTACGGTCGTATTGGGAAAACCAAGGGTGCGGAAAATATCAAACGAGACACAGTGCATGAGGGTTTCACACAGATTGAAGTGCGCGGATTCTAAGCGTTTTCTGTCCGCTGGCAAGCACTATCGATATAGGTAATTTGACGTTCATCCGATATTGGGAAATCCGTCGAAAACCCCAAAATAAACGACCTGAAAGCTCAAGCCAACCTACACAATGACAAAATGCCATCGAGCGCTAGGATTTACGCTTCACGCCCTGCTGAGCCACCGCGGTCAGCGGATCTTCCGGCCACGGATGTTTGGGATAGCGCCCACGAGTGTCTTTGCGCACCTGTGGATACACGTTGGCCCAGAAGCTGGCCAGATCCGCGGTGACCGCCAGCGGCCGCTGAGCCGGCGATAATAGATGTATTAACACAGGCACCTGACCACCGGCGACGGTGGGCGTTCGCGTCCAGCCAAACAGCGCCTGCAGCTTGGCCGCCAACACAGGGCCGTTTTCCGCGGTGTAATCAAGCGTCACCAAACTACCGGTTGGAATTGTCAGCGCGGTCGGCGCCAACTCGTTCAGGCGTTGCTGCGGGGCGTAATCCAGCAAGCCGTTCAGCACGCCATGCACATTCAGCTTTTGCAGTTCAGCCCAACGGCTCAGGCCCATCAGGTAGGGCGCCAGCCAATCCTCTAGCGAATTCATCAGCGCTGTGTCACTGACATCCGGCCAGTCTTCTGGGAAATGCCGTGCCAGCAGCCCGACCCGCGCCTGCCACTGCCGGGCGCCGGAGGTCCACGGCAAGCTGTCCAGCCCTTTGCGCCGCACCGCGGCCAGCAAGCCCTGTTGCATCAGTTCTGCAGGCGGTTTGGCCAGCGGTTTTTCGGCCAGCAGCAAGGCACCCAAGCGGCGTACCTGGCGCGCAACCACGGTGCCGCGCCGATCATCCCATTCGGCTTCGTCACGTTGCTGAATGTGCGCGGCAAGGTCACTTTCCAGACTCGCCAAATCCACCGGCGCCGCCAGGTAAATTTGCGCTTCGCGAGCCTTACCGTCCAGATCCGCCGCCACCAACCAGTCGTAACGGGCCAGGGCATCGTCGTCGCGCAGCAGCGCACCCTTTCCATTACTAAGCTGGTAACGGGGGGCATCACCGGGCCGGCGGCGGGCTATACGGTCCGGATAGGCCAGCGCCAGCAAACGCCCTACCTCTGTCGCAGTAGACGCCGGCGCAGAAGCATGACTGGCCGAAGGCGTTGCGGGTTCCAAGCGCCTGGCCTGCTTTCGCACTGCCTGAATTCGCGCTGGGTCAACCCGTGCGTGGCCACGCTCACCACGAAGTACCCGCACGCGCTGGTGCATGTCGGCGCCAGCACCCGGCCCCAGCAGATCCCGGTCTTCCAGCAGTGCCGCTAACTCTGACGCCAAGAAGCCTTGCCCCAATGAACGGCCCAGCAATACCATGTGCGCCAACCGCGGGTGAACGCCCAGTGCTCGCGCTGCCTTACCGTGGCTAGTAATAGCGCAGTCTTCACCCAGCATATCCAACAATTGCAGCAACTCCACCGCCTGCTGCCAATGCGCCGCAGGCGGCGGCTCAACCCACTGCAGCTGATCGGGCGACCGCGCGCCCCACTGGGCCAGCTCCAAAACCAGCGGCGCCAGGTCTGCTTCACGAATCTCCGGTGGGGTAAAGTCTGCCAGACCATACTGCTCAGACTCGCTCCACAGGCGATAGCAAACCCCGGGTTGGGTTCGCCCGGCGCGGCCTTTGCGCTGCTCTGCCGACGCTTTGGATACCCGGCCCGTCACTAGCCGCGTCATGCCGCTTCCGGGGTCAAATACCGCCCGCCGCTGCTGGCCGCTATCAACCACCACCCGCACGCCTTCAATGGTCAAACTGGTCTCGGCAATCGCTGTGGCCAGCACCACCTTGCGAGAGCCCTCAGTTGCCGGAGCAATCGCACGATCCTGTTCCGCTGCCTGCAAATTGCCAAACAATGGTGCAACCACCACATCCGACGCTACCTGCCCCGCCAGTGCTTGCGCCACTCTCCGGATTTCACCGGCGCCAGGCAAAAACACCAACACCGAACCCGGCTGCTGAGCCAAGGCCTCAAGCACCACCGCCGTTACCTGGTCTACCACCCGCGGCTGACGTTGCGCAGACGCAGCAGGCCGATACAAAACTTCCACCGGAAACGCCCGGCCCTCGCTGCTAAGAACCGGCACGTCGCCCAGCAATCGGGCAATGGGCGCCGTATCCAACGTGGCTGACATCACCAGCACCCGTAAATCTTCTCGCAGCACTTGCTGCGATTCCCGCACCAAAGCCAGCCCTAGATCCACCTGTAACGAACGCTCGTGAAACTCGTCAAACAATACCGCGGCATAGTCTTCTAACAGCGGATCGCTCTGAATCAAATGGGTAAGAATGCCTTCGGTCACCACTTCAATCACGGTAGCCGCCGACACCCGGGTATCCAGACGCGTACGGTAACCCACCGTCTGCCCGGCTTGCTCCCCCATCTGCCCGGCCATATACCGCGCCGCCGAACGAGCCGCCAGTCGCCGCGGCTCCAACATCAAAATCCGCCTCCCCTGACGCCAGGGTGCATCCAACAATGCCAGCGGCACGCGGGTGGTTTTGCCAGCGCCCGGCGGCGCCTGCAGCAAGGCAGTGGTGTTGGTTTCCAGGGTTTGTTTGAGTTGGGGGAGGATGTGTTCTATTGGGAGCACGTTGCTTCGGCTTCTTGGTTGAGTTCGGTTCGCTGGACTGGGCTGGACTGGGCTGGGATGGGCTGGGCTTAGTCTGCCGGATTGAGAGTTGGCGCGGGAGCAAATTTGAATTTTTGGCCGGAAAAAAACTCGCTGCGCTCAGACACCTTTGTCCGGCCAAAAATTCAAATTCACCCCCACATCCTGCAGAAACCGGTGATAAGTCGAAAGCTTAGCATGGCGAGGCTTCGGTTGACCCGGTGAAAAATTGCCTGAGTCAGTAGGCTTGATAACCAGCCGCTAACGATTACTATGAGCTATAAGCCAAATACCTCTTTAGTCTTTTCCATAACGATATCGACTTTGTTACATAGAGCGGGGTGGTGGGGAATTTTTTTCGCCGGAAATGGGTGTCTGAGCGCAGCGAGTTCCATTTCCAAGAAAAAATATTCCCCGCCGCCGCGATCAATCCACCGCAACCAACAGGCTACGCTTTACCGGCAAAAACCTCACACCGCACGAGAATGCCACTCATTGGGCCGCGGCACGAAGAATAGAAACACAAGTCCAAATGCCAGCGCCCCTACCCCTATACCGAACGCTGACGACAAGGTTCCACCAGCATCCAACCACTGCTTAGTCAACCACGGGCCGACCATTTGGGTAAAGCCATACAAGGCCACCATCGCCGCAGACAGGCGTGGCCCCTGGTGCGGATGCAGTGCTCGTCCAATGCGCTGGGTCAGTAATACCGTGCCAAGGAAAGTAACGCCTACCAGGATGGCACATAGAATCAGCCCCGGTGCGCCCGGAATCACCACCGCAGCGAGAACACCCGCTAATTGAATGGCGAAGTTAATCTTCAGCGCCAGAATGTCGCCGATAATCGCACCCAGGCGATTCCATATCCACGGTGCAAGAATGGTGCACAGCGCCACCAGCAACCAGCTGCCGTCCTGCAACCAATGCCCGGGTTTCAGCTCTACGTTGGCCAGCAGGGGCAGAAAGGTCATTGGCAGGATATACCCCAGGCCGGCGCCGGCGTAAGCCAGAAACAGTGGCGTACTGGCTCGGTCGAACAGCCGGGTGCTGAGAGCTTTACCGCACTTGTTAATAGCCACCGGTGGATGCATCGGCACATCTAGCTGCATCAGCTTCCAGGTGCCCCAAGCCGCCAGCGGAACAGAGATAACAGCCGCCGGCCACCAGCGTTCCGGACCTTCCAGCCAGTCCGCCGTGCCGCTGACCACACCTGCGGACAGCAGCAGGCCAAAACCCACTCCGAAATACACCAGCCCGCTCAGGCTGGCGCGGTTACGCAACACCAGCCACTCCAGAATAAGTGCTGGTGCCTGCACAAACACCACGCCATTGGCCACGCCGTTAAGCCAGCGGGTCGTGGAAATAGCCGTCAGATCGGCTTCAACCGCCACCAGCACAGTGGTGGCAATGTGCACCACCACGGCCAGCGGCAAAATACGGCGAATATGGTCAATGCGGTGCCAGCGGATGGCCAGCATGGCACCCATCAGATAGCCCATATAATTCCAGGTGGCCACGGCTGCACCGTCTGCGGCGGAAAACAGGCCGTCATTCATCAAATAAGGCAAAAGTGGGGTGTACATAAAACGCCCAAGGCCGTGCACCACAAGAAGAAGCACCGCACCGGCGGCCAGTGCGGTTAAAAGTTCGCGGGGAGTGGCAGGCGACGAGTGAAGCGCAGAAAACGCCGTTTTCTGAGTCATATGGGTTACTTGTAATTATAAAAAGCGTTGAAGCAGAACTGACTTAATAAGCGGAGCTGTTTGTCTGACGCTGGCGATCTGCCCAGCGGTAAATCTGCTCGAAGCCATCGGCTAGTTGCTGCGGTTTATGGGGCGGCTGGATCAGCGCCACCACTTCAGCTGAGGGGCCGATCAGCGCAAAATGGCCACTGTGGTCCACCAGTAAACCACCCTCCGTTTCACGCTGCACAAACACCGCTCCCAAACTGGTCGCCAGGGCGCGGGTTATGTCTATATCACCACTGTAACCGTGGAAATTTTCACCAAAGAAGCCCGTATAATTTTTTAAAACTTCAGGTGTGTCGTGTTCTGGGTCGGCGCTGATCAGCAGGTAACGGGGCTGGGGCAAGGTCGCAGGCAGCAACTTATTGGTCTGGCGCAGGGCCGCCATGGCTACCGGGCAGATATCAGGGCAGTTGGTGTAGCCTACAAAAGCAAAGGTCCAATGGCCGCGGAGATTTTCACGGGTAACGGTCTGGCCATTTTCATCGGTAAGTTCGAATTCAATCACCGGCCGCGGCGGCTCGTACACATAGATATTGGCACTGGCCAAGTCCGGTGGCGGTTCAACCGGTGCTGGCTCCGCCAGCCAATACCGCGCTATCGAAAGGCCGAATACAGCCACCACCGCCAGTATTAGCAGGATTACCGTTGTGCGAATCTGGCGGGTCATCGGGGCTCCATGTCAGGCATCAAATAATGGCATAGTGATCAACCAGTAAAATGACAAACAATGCCATTAGATAGGTGATGGAATATTTGAAGGTGTCCAGCGCTACACTTCGATCGTCATCGCGCAGCAAGCGTATCGCATACTGTAAAAAACGCGAGCCAAGTACAAGAGCGCCGATTAGATAAATCATACCGGACATTCCAGTCACAAACGGTAGCAGGCTAACCGCAAGCAGAATAATAGTGTACAGGAGGATGTGCAGTTCCGTGTAGTGATTACCGTGGGTCACCGGCAGCATGGGGATGCGGGCCTTGGCGTACTCTTCCTTACGGTGAATTGCCAATGCCCAGAAATGTGGTGGCGTCCAAGCGAAAATAATCAGCACCAGCAGCAGCGCGTGGCCATCTACCTGCCCGGTTACCGCAGTCCAGCCCAGCAGCGGCGGCATGGCGCCGGCTAACCCGCCAATCACAATATTCTGCGGCGTGGCCCGTTTCAGAAAAAGCGTGTACACGCCGGCATAACCCACCAGCGACGCTAGTGTCAGCCAGGCTGTCAGGCTGTTCACCAGCAACATCAATATCACCATACCGCTCAGCGCCAATACGCCTGCAAATAACAGCCCTTCAGCTGCCGAAATCCGCCCCGTGGCGACCGGGCGCTTGTGAGTGCGCGCCATAACAATGTCCACTTTCTGGTCCACAACGTGGTTAATCACCGCGGCCGCCCCGGCCAGCAACGCAATGCCAGCGTTGCCAAACACCAGAACTTGCAAAGACGGCAGACCGGAAACCGCCAGCAGCATGCCAATGACCGAAGTAAGTATCATCATCGCAACGACTTTGGGTTTGGTCAGCTCCAGATAGTCACGCCAGTCCGCCGCGGCACGGTTACCGGCCGAATGGCCGACAGAATTATCGACAGTGTTGCCTAAAGAGTTCCCTAAAGAATTGCCAATAGCGTTGGCTGGAACCGGCAAAACGTTCGCTTGCTCACTCATGCCGTTATCTCCTGATGCTTTTCTGAATTCGTCGAATTGTTTTTATTGTCTTTAGCGCCCGAAAGCTGTGCCTGCAAGCCTTGGGACAACTGACGTTGATGCCAGATTAGGT
This sequence comes from Marinobacter psychrophilus, assembly GCF_001043175.1. Classification (NCBI taxonomy): domain Bacteria; kingdom Pseudomonadati; phylum Pseudomonadota; class Gammaproteobacteria; order Pseudomonadales; family Marinobacteraceae; genus Marinobacter; species Marinobacter psychrophilus. The sequence goes on along the minus strand of NZ_CP011494.1, from coordinate 79,094 downwards.
GAATTACGCTCAGCAACAACAGCGCACCGGTGGCGTTATGAGCCACGGCAACCGCCAGCGGAATGTAAATAATCACATTAGCCAAGCCCAGCCCAATCTGTGCCAGCAGAACAACCGCTACCACCGCCACTGACTGGCCCAGGCCATTGCGCCGGCGCCGGGCCCACAGCAGTCCCAGTAGCACGCTGAAATAAACCAGCACAACGACGGCGCCCAGGCGATGGCTGACATGAATAGCCACCCGGCCATCAGCGTTAAGCTTACCTCCCAGATAATTGGGCCCAACGTGCTGGGTTATATCAAAGCCGTGGGCAAAGTCCATGTCTTGCGGCCACCACTGGCCACCACAGGTGGGTAAGTCGGTACAAGCCACGGCGGCGTAGTTGGCGGCTGTCCACCCGCCCAAGGCAATCTGCATAATCACCAGCAGCAGCCCGCCATAAAGCCAGAGACGCGTGCCGGCGGACTTCAACACGACTGTTTGCGCCAACCCGCCCCGAACGCGGCTGCGTAGCCTTAACACCAGCAGCGCCAGCAAACTCAGGGTGGTAAAGCCTCCTAGCAAATGCAAAGCCACCACCTGGGGCCACAATTTCAGAGTCACAGTCCACATGCCAAACGCGCCTTGCAGCACGATAAAACCGGCTATAAACAGGGGCAGTTTTACCGGGACGTTCAGTTTGCGTTGGCGCACAGCGTAAGCTGCCAGCCCGAACACCAGAATGCCCAACAGGCCGGCAGCATAGCGGTGAATCATCTCGGGCCATCCTTTGGCAACATCCACCGGAGTTTCGGGAAAGCGCGCATTGGCAATGGCCATTTTGGTTTCGCTCTGCGGCACCGTCAGAAAACCGTAGCAACCAGGCCAGTCCGGGCAACCCAGGCCGGCGTGTACCAGTCGGGTCCAGGCGCCGAGCATGATTACCACCACGGCCAGCCCAACGGCCAGAACGGCCAGACGCAACATCAGACGAGGTACCGTAATGGATTCGGTATTGCTGGCGTAATTCGTTGTCATCATCACCCGCCTTAGCCGATTCGCGAGATTTTCAGCAGATGTTTCAGGTCATCCAACACATCGCCCCCCGGCACACTTGCCGGGTAGCGCATCATAATGTTGCCTAATGGGTCTACCAGCAAAAGTTGTGGCGCTTGGGTTGGCTCCACGCCCGGTGGCCATACGGGAGTTTGGGCCGGTAACGGCTCAAACCGCTCCATACGTTCAAAGTCTGCTGGCCAGCGCTGAGCAAGAGCCGGTGGCAGGCTTGTCAGGGCTGCACCACGGCTGACCCGCGTGGCGTATTTGCCGAGCGCAATATTGGTTTGACGGGTGGTGTACAGCAGTTGTTGGCAAACCTCGGTGCAATTGTCCGCCACCACCAGAAGCAACCAGGTGGCGCTGGTTTGCGTGGGGCCGAAACGGGCTGCCAAAGGCGCGCCCTGTGCGGTTTGCAACTGCAAATCGCTAAGCGGAACAAGAGGCGTCACCAAAGCACCGTTGTTCGTATGCTCAGCCGGATTGAGCCGGCCGCCGTAGAACATCGCGCTGGCCAGAATAATCGGGCCAAAACCCACCGCCATAAGCAGCAGCGCCATGCGCCGCCCTTTGCGTATCTGCTGCGGACTCATGGGCTTGGGTGAGGCTTTCTGGGAAGTCTGCTGGGCCACCGTTGTTGTCATTATTGGCTCCTGAACGGGTGACGTCTGTTAAAGAACGACGATTAAGTAGAACTGCGAAAACATTACTACAGGACTTCTGCATTGCTAATCTGCAGCTTTACGGTAACTGGCCACCACCGTCAATATAGTTAGCATTAGCGCCAACGCAAACCACTGGGTAGCGTAACCGTAATGGGTTGCGACGGCCATTCGGTCTGGCGCCCAGTCGGCCCGCAATGCGCCAGGCTGGTTCTGGTCAGCCAGGCGCAAAATCAACCTGGGCAATTCCGGCACCACGTCCTGCGCCACCTCCGGAGGCAGGCTTTGCACCCGCCTTGGCCAACCGCTGCCTGGCTGAACGGCCGCCAGCACCGGTGGTTGGGGAAAGTCTGCCAGGCGCCCGGAAATTTCTACCCATTTTTGTGTTGCTGGGATTTCCGGCAACTGCTCGCGGGTACGCGGTGCAATTACCCAGCCGCGATTTACAACCAGCGCAGGCCCCTGGAGTGGATAAAACACCGTTAACACTTCGTATCCGGCCATGCCATCACGGGTGCGATTGTCCAGCAGCCAGGTGGTGTCTCCATACGATCCGTTAAGCTGCACGGGGCGACCTGCGTCCAGGCCTTGTTCTACCAGCTGCGGCCAGGCCAATTCAGATGTCTGCTGGTCCCACTGAACCTGCTGTTGCTGCTTAAACTCGGCGCGCTGCAGCTGCCACACCCCCAAACCCAGTAACAGCGGCAAAAACAGCCCGCTAAACAGCATAAGACGCCAATCCCAGTGCCAGTAACGCCGTGGACCCTGCGAATCACCCATGCTTTGCTATAGTGAACAGACAAGCTAACCGAGCGGACCTGTACATGTTAAAAACTCTCATTGTTACCCTATTACTGGCGGTGATCGTCAGCCTGTTCAGCGGCCTGTTTTTTCTCATTCGCGACGGTGGAAAAACCAATCGCGTCATCAATTCCCTCGCGCTGCGCGTTGCCCTGAGCGTGCTGTTGCTGCTGGTCATTCTGCTGTCGCTTTGGCAAGGCGGCTTAACGCTGAATCCGACACCCTAACGTCAGCCCTGATAGCAGCTCTGACAAGGCAGATGTGCAATGTCAGATCACGTACACAAAGACAAACAGCACCAACCAAACCACATCGACGAAGTGCCAATACCAGGCCACCGCCTCGAACCCGAAGTGGTTATCAGCGCTGAAATGACCTTTGCTAATGCGTATTAGCATCACAATCAACATGATGGTGCCCAAAATCACGTGAGCGCCGTGGAACCCGGTCAACATAAAAAAGGTACTGCCATAAATCCCGGACTGCAGCGTCAGGTTCAGATCCTGATAGGCGTGCATGTATTCTTCGGCCTGCAAACCCACAAATACCAGCGCCAGAATAATCGTGGCGCCCAGCCACAGCTTCAATTTTTTACGGTTATCGGCCCTTAACGCATGATGGGCAACGGTAATGGTGAATGACGAGCTCACCAATAAAATGGTGTTTATCAACGGCAAGCCCCAGGGCCCGATAACCCCCTTGGGCGCTGGGTACAAGCTAGGGTCGGGCGTGTTAAGCAACGGCCAGGTCGCCTGAAACCCTTCCCACAACATATTCGAGCTACCGCGATCGCCCTCGCCCCCCAGCCAGGGAATGGCAAACACCCGGGCGTAAAACAGGGCGCCAAAAAACGCTGCGAAAAACATGATTTCAGAAAAAATAAACCAGCTCATGCCCCAGCGGAAAGACCGGTCCATTTGTGGGCTGTAAAGGCCAGCGCGGCTTTCACGCACCACGCTGCCAAACCAGCCGAAAATCATATAGGCCATCAATAACATGCCCACAATAAAGATCATCCAGCCACTTCTGGTACTGGCACCCTGACCGCCGTCAACCATAATAGTGGCTGCGCCAAACAGCGTTGTACCCAGCCCAAACGTAGCAATAATCGGCCACTTGCTTTGATCCGGTACGTAATACTCCTGGTGTTCCGACATAATCAATGCACCTCCGGTGGTGTGGAGAAGGTGTGGTAAGGCGCAGGTGAAGGCACTGTCCATTCGAGGCCCTCTGCGCCGTCCCAGGGCTTGGCCGCTGCATGTTCACCGCCGCCGCGGGCGCATTTCACAACGATAAACAGAAACAGAAGCTGGGTAGCCCCGAACACGAATGCACCTATGCTAGACACCATGTTGAAATCGGCAAATTGCAGGGCGTAATCCGGAATTCGCCGCGGCATACCCGCCAGCCCCAAAAAGTGCATGGGGAAAAACGCCAGGTTCATACCCACAAACGACAGCCAGAAATGGGTCTTGGCCAGGGTTTCGTCATACATATAGCCGGTCCACTTGGGCAGCCAAAAGTACGCAGAAGCAAAGATCCCAAAAATTGCGCCTGGCACCAGCACGTAATGGAAATGCGCCACCACAAAGTAGGTGTCGTGGTATTGGAAATCGGCCGGAGCAATGGCCAGCATCAGCCCGGAGAACCCACCCACAGTGAACAGAATGATGAACGCAATGGCAAACAGCATCGGGGCCTCGAAGGTCATCGAACCGCGGAACATGGTCGCTACCCAATTAAACACCTTAACCCCGGTGGGTACCGCGATCAGCAACGTGGCGTACATAAAGAACAACTGGCCGGCAATGGGAATACCCACCGTAAACATGTGGTGAGCCCATACCAAAAAAGACAGCAGCGCAATAGCGCCCACCGCGTACACCATAGAGGCATAGCCAAACAGCGGTTTGCGGGAAAATGCCGGGATTATGTGCGAAATAGCACCAAACGCCGGCAAAATCATGATGTACACCTCGGGGTGCCCGAAGAACCAGAATATGTGCTGGAACAGCACCGGGTCACCGCCGCCAGAGGCGTCAAAGAAGCTGGTGCCGAAATTGATGTCCATCAGCATCATGGTCAACACGCCTGCCAGCACCGGCATAACCGCCAGCAAAAGAAACGCGGTAATCAGCCAGGTCCAGACAAACAGGGGCATTTTCATCAGTGTCATGCCCGGCGCACGCATGTTCAGAATCGTGGCAATCACGTTGATGGCGCCCATAATCGACGACGCACCGGCAATATGCAGGGCAAATATGAAGTAAGTGGTACTGGGTGGACCGTAAGTAGTCGACAGCGGCGCATAGAATGTCCAGCCGAAGTTAGGGCCGCCACCATCCATAAACAGAGTGGATACCAGAATCAGGAAGGAGCAGGGCAGCAACCAAAAGCTCCAATTGTTCATCCGCGGCAGCGCCATATCCGGTGCACCAACCATCAGCGGTAACATCCAGTTAGCCAGACCCACAAAGGCCGGCATCACTGCACCGAACACCATAATAAGCCCGTGCATGGTGGTCATCTGGTTGAAAAATTCCGGCTGTACGATTTGTAACCCGGGCTGGAACAGTTCGGCGCGGATGACCATAGCCATGGAGCCGCCCAACAAAAACATAGCGAAACTGAATATCAGGTACATGGTCCCGATATCTTTGTGGTTGGTCGTAAACAGCCAACGAGTCCAACCCTTGGCTGGACCGTGATGATCGTGGTTCTGCCCTAAAGAATGCTCTGAGGTGTGAGCGTCTGCAACCGTACTCATAATTTCTCCCGTAACCGCCGTGTTATTCTTGTAGAGGTCTGGGTTGGCAGCGTGGCGCCGCCAACGGGTCACTGTTGTTGCTGAACCTTGTAATCAAAAATTTCCTTGGGCGTCACCATGTCGCCGACGTTGTTACCCCAGGCGTTACGCTCGTAGGTGATAATCGCCGCAATATCGACTTCGTTGAGCTGCTCGCCAAAGGCTTGCATGGCGGTACCGCGCTTGCCGTTGACCACAATATCGATATGGCCAGTCATGTCGCCGACGGCGATAGCACTGCCACGCAGCGCCGGAAACGACGGCGGCAAGCCGCTGCCATCGGCCTGGTGGCAGGCGGCACAAGCGCTTTGGTAGCTTTGCTCACCGCGCTCCATCAGCTCGGCCATGGTCCATTCTTTTTGAGTCAGCTCTTTTTCTTTCTCAGCCGCGGCGCGCTGCTCACCAACCCAGGTCTGGTATTCAGCCTGCGGCACCGCTTCTACAACAATGGGCATGAAGCCGTGGTCTTTACCGCACAGCTCGGTGCACTGGCCGCGGTAGGTACCCGGCGTGTCCACTCGTATCCAGGCTTCGTTGATAAAACCGGGAATGGCGTCTTTTTTCAGTCCGAACTCTGGCACCCACCAAGAGTGAATCACATCGTTTGCGGTCATCAACAATCGAACTTTCTGGCCCACCGGCACCACCAGCGGGTTATCGACTTCCAGCAAGTAATTTTCGCCTTTGGTCTGGCGGTTATTAATCTGGTCGCGGGGGGTGCTCAAACTGGAGAAGTAACCGAACTCGTCGTCTAGGTAGTCGTATTTCCATTTCCACTGATAGCCGGTGATCTTGATGTCCACATCAGCTTCGGTGGTGTCATACATATCAATCAGCGTGACGGTGGCCGGAACCGCCATAGCCACAAGAATAACCAGAGGAATGATGGTCCAAAGCACTTCCACTGTGGTGTTCTCGTGGAAATTCGCGGGTTTGTGACCGCGAGACTTACGATGGGCGAAGATCGACCAGAACATGACGCCGAACACCACAACACCGATGACGACACAGATCCACAGAATGGTCATGTGCAAGCCATAAATGTCGTTGCTGGTTTGGGTAACACCGGGTCTCATGTTCATGGCCCAGTCCGCCATGGACATTGCCGGGAACAAAGCCAAGCCGCATAGGGCCCAAGCCCGTTTTGCGCGCACACGCATATTGCGTCTCCACATGGATTATTATTGTTGGGTGACAGTCTGTATTTGAATATCTTAAATGTCAGTATAGACACAGATAATGAAAAGGCTAACAAACAGCTGAAATTCAACAATGTTATGATCCCAACGCTTTACCGCCGTGACTGTTCTGGGTAGCCGTTTATGAAGCCTTTGCACCGTTTGACCCGTCTGGACCGCCGATTGTGGGCCTTGGCGTGGCCGTTGATGCTTACCAACCTGACTGTACCAATGCTTGGCCTGGTAGACACCGCTGTGCTGGGGCACCTGCCAGATCCGCAATACCTCGGCGCTGTGGCTGTGGGCGCTAACCTGTTCAGCATTTTGTATTGGACCTTCGGCTTTATGCGCATGGGCACCACCGGTTTGGTGGCTCAGGCCTGGGGCAAACGTGACGAGCATGAGCAGGTAGCACTGCTGGTGCGCTCGCTGTTGTTGGCAGTCGTCATCGGTTTGGTGCTGATTACTTTTCAAAAGCCATTGATACACGCCGGTCTGTCGCTGATGAACCCCAGCGCAGGCGTGTTGGAACTAGCCTCCGAATACGCTGCCATCCGCATCTGGAGCGCGCCGGCGGTACTGTGCCAGTACACCCTGGTGGGTTGGCTGATTGGCACCCAGTATTCCCGCGGCCCAATGATCATGCTGGTGGTGGCCAACGGTGTGAATCTAGTTCTAGACGTGCTGTTTGTGACCGGATTCGGCTGGAACAGCCGCGGGGTGGCCATGGCTACGGTGATAGCGGAATACGGTGCGGCGCTGATTGGTTTGGCGATCGTGTTACGGCGCATGCCCGAAGGCCAGCGCATGACCCGCGCGCTGATTGGCACCCTTGCCGACTACCTGCGCATACTTCAGGTAAACCGTTTTATTATGGTGCGCACCATCGCCTTGCTGCTGGCGTTTGCCTTTTTTACCGCTCAAGGCGCGCGCCAAGGCGACGCTATTCTGGCAGCCAACGCGGTACTGTTTACTTTTCTGCTGGTTATCTCCAACGCCCTGGATGGCTTTGCTAACGCCGCTGAAGCTCTGATCGGCGAGGCCGTCGGCCGTGGCAGCCGGCGCCAGTTCAAGCGGGTATTCGACACCGCCCTACGCTGGTCGATTTGGGGTGCCTTGCTGCTGACAGCGCTTTTCGTGCTGGGCGGCCAGACGCTGATCGGATTATTAACCAACATCGAAGCCGTGCAAATCAACGCTTGGCAGTATCTGCCCTGGGTGTGGCTGCTGCCTTTCACCGCGGTGTGGGGGTTTCTATTTGACGGCGTTTTCATTGGCGCCACCCAAACCCGAGCCATGCAGAACACCATGCTATTTGCCGCCCTGGGCGTATATTTGCCGGTGTGGTGGCTAACCACCGACTGGGGAAATCACGGGCTGTGGTTTGCGATGATCAGCCTGATGCTGGCGCGAGCACTGAGTATGGGGTTGGTATACCTGCACTTTAATCGTCAGGGGCGCTGGTTTCGCGATAAGGAAAGCCGATAACAGCTTCCCACAGCCAAGTTAAATTGTTATCGCCCCGGCCGGCAAGGCTGAAATAGTCGTCTACACTTTATTTACATTACAGGCTTCACCCTGCACCTAACCAGGTCATTTGCCTGCACAACCCATATACCCGTGACATGAACGGGAGGCGCCATGCGATCTTTTTACGTATCGACACCGGCAACCGTGTACATGACTCCGAAAGCAGTCCTGGACATCATTGACACTGCAAGGTGCAGGGAAGCTCGCTCAGGCGCTTTTTGGCGCCAACTGCAGTTGCGTGCCAAGGCGCTGCCAACGTGCATCAGCTTTAACAGTCAAGCGCCGGCTAGCTGCCTGTTTCAGTTTTCAGTGGAATACATCGAAACAGCCCCGCGGCTGATTCACGCGGTTGACACCTGCGCCCGCGAAGCCGGCCACGAAGGTCTATTCACGCCCTTTCTAGACGCCGCCACCCGTTTTTTCACCAACCCGTCTGTGCTTCTTAGCCACTATATCGGCCTTGACGGGCTGCTAATCAGCGCCTATCTGTGCCACCGCCTGATGGAAGATATGTACGAAAATAACCACAGCTTCCGCCGCAGCCAACTGGTGGATTTGGAGGCCACACGGGCCAACCTGCTGGTACACGAGCTCATTGGCGAGCCCTTCGCCAACGAGCTGGACGACGCGGTAGCGATAACCGTGCGGCAGATTGCCGGCAGCCCGAACTACTACGATCTTGATCTGGACCCGTTCGTGGCACGAGCCAACAACGCGGCTTGGGACTCAATGCGTCAGTATTGGGAAAATCTGCTGGTGCGCAACCACATCCGCTTTACTCTGGGCAATCGCCGCCGGCGCTAGCCCCTTTTACACTCAGCATTTTTTATATCACATTCATTGCCTTGCGCCTGACGCCGAAGTCGTTAAGCTGTGCGCTGTCTTTTACCTGCCCCGGGGCCCAAACCATGCTTACCAATACCGATCTTGGAAAACTGATTATCCGCCTCACTTTGGGCTGCCTGCTGTTGTTTCACGGCATCGATAAACTGATGAACGGTGTGGGCTTTATTGAAGCCCAGCTAATCAGCCTTAACCTGCCGGCGTTTCTGGCCTGGGGCGTAATCATTGGCGAAGTACTGGCCCCATTGATGATTATTCTGGGTTTTCACACCCGCACCGGCTCCTTGTTAATTGTGGCAAACATGTTGGTGGCCCTGATTCTAGTCCACAGCCACCAGTTGATGCTGCTCGGCAGCAACGGCGGGCTGCACCTGGAACTGCAGTTCTTCTATCTGATGAGTGCTGTAGCCGTGTTTTTCCTAGGTTCAGGCCGCTATACCCTCCGCAACTGAGTGCTAAACGAGGATTCCGTGTTTGCTGAAGCCCCGCAGGCACCTGACCACTGTTGCCACTTTAAAGGAGAAGGTTAGCGGGTTTATCGATATGGAGGCCGTCATTGTTGTCGCCGATAGCCGAGCCATCGGCCAAACCAATGAGCAGGGCGAGGTAACGATCGCGCTAGACTTCGGCGACACTCAGGTACCCGGCTCGCTGAGCCTGAATGTCTGGCACCCACGCCTACCAGACAACACCAGGCCGCTGGTTCGGGAAATTAATGCGACCAGCCTGACAAATCCCAGTAGAGAAACCGTCAGCATTGAGCTTACGCCCGAGCCACGCATCGAGAGCCCGATGAATGATCTTCAAAAGCGATTTCAGGAACTTTGATGGGTGGACGGACTAACCGCATAGGGTTTCGCGGTCGCCTGGTTACGGCCATGGTTGCTATGGTCGCGCTGGTAAGCCTGCTGATCGGCGCGCTGATGATGGTGTACCTGTTCGAAGACGAACAGCGCCGTGCCATGGAACAACTCACGATAGCCGAGCGCTTGACCACAGAGATGATTGACCGCCGCACCGATCTCGAGCTCTCCCGTTTGGATGTCGTTGTCCGCGACTTTGGTTTTCGTTCTGCCATTGCCAGCCGCAATCCGGCAACCCTGAACAGCGCTCTGGAAAACCACAGCGCGCACGTAAACGCAGACTTTGCGCTACTGCTGGATAGCCAGGGACAACTCTTGGCATCTACGTTGACACAAACGATACCCAACATTACCGAAACGCAGCTGGCCACAGCGCGTAAAAACGGTGCTGACCGTTCACTGCTCATCATTAACCAGCGCGGCTATGAGGTGCTGGTCATTCCTGTCGAAGCACCCGGATTAAGAGCATGGCTGGTTGCCGGTTTCGAGCTCAATCAGGAACTGGCTAATGTCATCGCCCGGCTCAGCGGCAGTTCGGTTATTTTTCGAGCAAGCCCGAATGGCTCCGGCGGATTCACTAACTTTGCCGCGTCCTCCGATATCGAAAACGCCGGGAACCCAGCTCTAAAAATATCTGCAAATGACCGAAACTTCATCAAAAGCGACCGCTACTTCACCCGCACGCTAAACCTGGGTGTTTTCGAGCAAAGCTCATTCGAGGCGGTTCTACTAACCAGCCGGGAAGCCAGTCTGCAAAACTATTACAGTCGCGGCCTGGAAATAGCCATGCTGGTGACTGTCATCATGGCACTTGCCATATTACTGGCACTGCTTACCGCCAGGCATCTTGGCCGGCCGGTGTTGCAACTGGCCCATTACGCTCGAGCCGTTGGGCAGGGGGAAAACCCGCCAGTGCCTGACATCCGCACCGGAGGCGAGCTGAGGCAACTCAGAGATACGCTTCGGGACACACTGGCCCGGCTTATCCGTCGTGAAACGGAAATCCGCCATACCGCAAGCCATGACGAAGTCACCGGGCTGGGCAACCGTAACGCCTTGCTGCAAAAAGCCGAAGATGGCTTTAACGCCGGTAAACCCTGTAGCCTGATCGGCCTGCGCGTTAGCGACCTTTCTGACATCAACGATACGCTTGGCCTGGAGTTCGGCGACAAAATTCTGCTTAGTCTCTCGCAACGGCTGCGTGATGAACTTCCGGATGCCAGCCTGATTGCTCGCACCGGTGGCGGTGAGTTTCTGGCTCTGATTCCCAAGCTTAGCCCTGAAGCGCTGGAGCAACTTGCGCTGACTTTGCGTAACATTGCCGAATCACCCCTAAATATCGACAACACCCCGTTTTCCCTACGTGCAAGCTTGATAACACTGCAATTACCTGCCGATGCCAGCCAAACCAATGAGCTGAGAAGACGCGTAAACCTGACCTTTGAGCAGGCTTTGCAAAAAGGTGTTGCGATTGCGCGATATAAGCCGGGTCAAGATGAAAACCACCTACGCGAACTCAAACTGGTCTCAGACCTGCACAGTGCAATACGCCACGACGACCTGCACATGAACTACCAACCTAAATTGGATAACGGCACCGGGCAGTTGCTTCAAGTGGAAGCTCTGGTGCGCTGGATACACCCGGAACTGGGCTTTATATCACCGGAAGAATTCACCTTCCTTGCCGAGCAGTCTGGGCAGATCCATGACCTGACAGATCATGTCCTGCAGAAGGTTGCCAACGATGCCCGCGCCTGGTTCAACGCGGGCCTGGATGTCGGTGTCGCAATCAACCTGTCCGCAATGGACTTGACCTGGCCGGCACTGACCGATCGCGTAGCCAGCATTTTCAGCGACTGGCACCACAACATGGAGCGCATCACTCTGGAAGTAACAGAAGGCGCATTGATGGAGGACCCAGTAGAAGCGATGGCGACATTGAACCGCCTCCGTAACCTCGGCGTAACCCTGTCCGTTGACGATTTTGGTACTGGCTATTCTTCGCTTTCACAGCTGCGCAAACTACCCGTTCAGGAACTGAAAATAGACAAATCCTTTGTGCTCAGACTAAATTCCGAACCTCAGGACCAGTTGATTGTAAGATCCACCATCGATATGGCCCACGGGCTTGGGCTAAAAGTAGTCGCCGAGGGTATCGAGAACCTTGAAACCTGGAAATTGCTGCAGGCTTGGGGCTGCGATGTCGGCCAAGGCTTTTATCTGAGCCGTCCGGTTTCTGCGGATAAACTTGCGCAAACGGTTACAGCCCTGGCAGAACGCCAGCAGGAACTGAGTGAAAAAACGCCGGAGCCTTCGCCATGACACGTTTTTTCAGCACCCGGGCTGAAGTTACATTCGCACGGAAGACCCTGGATCTAAGCAGCCTTAAAAAAGGATGAACTCAATCAGGATGTTTTCGGGGTGAAAGTACGGCTGACAGGAGACGCTCTCTATAGAACTTGGGGCCAGTGGTCTGCCGGCGTGCAGCACAAACGGCAGCAGGATTTTACGGTACTGGAAGCTATCGGTGCCCGAGACGACAGCGGCATGGACGTCTATTTTGCCGGGTCCAAACTGTTTTTTTGCCACTGTGCTTGGCCGCAACCTGCTGCTAAACGCCACCGTGCGTGGAACCCGTGCCAACAGCGGCGCAGAATCGGCTGATTAAAAAACTGCTACCGATGTACCCAGATATCCAGCATCTTTGAAAGCCCGCAGCGAAAAAAGGTCACAAAAAGGTTATAAAGACAACAGCAGCAAAAACAAGTGCAACGCAAACAAGGCACAACACCCGCATGACTAAAAAAGAAATAGATGTCCTTCCGGGCCGCTATCGGCACTACAAGGGCAAAGATTACGAAGTGATCGACATTGCCCGCCACAGCGAGACCGAGGAAAAATTGGTGGTCTACCGCTGCCTCTACGGCGATTACAGCCTTTGGGTGCGCCCCCTCAGCATATTCCGCGAAACCGTAAACGTTGCAGGGGAGCAGCTTCCGCGTTTTGCTCGTATCGACCAACCCTAAACGTTACACACGCCCTTTGACTAAGCTGGCAAATTACTGCACATTACCGCGTTTTCATAATCTCGGCCTTCGCAAGAAGGCCGGATAACTCATTACGCATACCCGGAGTTTGCCATGAATGCAGTTGTCGCTGCGGTGCTGATCATGCTTGTATTAAGCTTGGCCCGCATTCACGTTGTTGTTGCCCTGATAGTAGGTGCCGTTTCCGGCGGCCTGATTGCCGGAATGTCGCTGAACGACACCATTGATGCCTTCAACAATGGCCTGGGTGGAGGCGCCAAAGTGGCGCTGTCGTACGCCGTTCTGGGCGCCTTTGCGGTTGCTATCGGTAAATCTGGCCTGGCCAACCTGCTGGCCGACAAAATCCTTGCCAAAGTCGGGCAAAGCGAAGGCAGCATTACGGCTGTAAAAAGCGTGCGCTACATGATCATCGCCATTCTGGTGGCCATTGCACTGTCGTCCCAGAACATCCTGCCGATTCACATTGCGTTTATTCCACTGGTGGTTCCGCCGCTGTTGTATGTCATGGCAAAGCTGAAAATGGACCGCCGCATGGTGGCCTGCGCACTCACCTTTGGTCTGATTACCCCGTACATGTTCATACCCGTGGGTTTTGGCGGTATTTACCTGAACGAAATTCTGATGGCCAAAATCAGCGCCAATGGTGGCGATATCGAAGGTCTCAGCGTCATGAAAGCCATGGCTTTGCCTGCCCTGGGTATGCTCTGTGGCCTGCTGGTCGCTATTTTTATTACCTACCGCGGCGAACGTAACTACAATCTCAGCGCCATAACCCGCACTGAAAAAGTCACCACCACCTACAAACCCATGACCTTGGTAATGGCGCTGGCCGCCATTGTAGTCACCTTTGTGGTGCAGTTGTGGCTCGGCTCCATGATTCTGGGCGCATTGGCCGGCTTCCTACTGTTCAACCTGTCGGGCGTGGTGAAGTGGAAAGAAGCCGACGACCTGTTCACCGAAGGCATGAAAATGCTGGCGATGATTGGTTTCATAATGATCGCCGCTTCCGGCTTTGCCGAAGTCATGCGCGAAACCGGCGAAATCACCACTCTGGTGCAAAGCTCGGTCGACATCATCGGCGCCAACAAAGCCCTGGCGGCCCTGCTGATGCTGCTGGTAGGCCTCTTGATTACCTTGGGTATTGGCTCGTCCTTCTCCACCATTCCCATCATTGCGGCGCTGTATGTGCCGATGGCGCTGGAAATGGGTTTTAGCTCCATGGCCATCATTGCCTTAGTCGGCACCGCAGGTGCCTTGGGTGACGCGGGTTCGCCAGCGTCTGACTCGACACTTGGGCCCACCGCCGGCCTGAATGCCGACGGCCAGCACAATCACATATGGGATTCAGTGGTGCCCACGTTCTTGCACTTCAACTTGCCTTTGCTTGGTTTCGGGTGGGTTGCGGCGATGGTTCTTTAAAGTTTAAGGGGACAGATTTGAAATCTGTCCCCTTAAACTTTAAAGAAAAACCAGGGACGGAGTTGAAATCCGTTCCTTTGCGGAAAAACTGGTTGTGTTGTTTGTCAGCCTATCTCTACAGTCAAATGGGAAGGGTGTGGGGCGTCTTTTCTGTCAGGAAAAATATGTCTGAGCGAAGCGAGTTGTTTTTCCCAGAAGAAAAGACACCCCACATCCTCGACCTTCCACCAAAAAATCAGACCTCTAAATAGAATCTAATCCCCAGACCCTTTGAAGAACACCACCTGCTTAACGGTATGGTCATCTTCGTTTTTGCGCTTGTTCACGCGGGTTTGCAGTTCCGGGGCAGCCGGAGCTTCTACGTCAGAGATGCCGTCGGTGAAACCGCAAACCACGCATGCGCGGATTTGCTCACCGGCGTCGTCGGTATACATGGTAATTTTGTCCATTTCCGCACAGCGAGGGCAAACGGCTCCGGCGATGAAACGCTTCGGGCTTGGCATTTGATAACTCCATATTAAGTGGCCCCCGCCGGACTTGGCCGACAGGGGCGGGTTGCCGATGGCAAACGGAGTCAGGCGACTTGTGGGCTGATGCCAGTTTGCTGCAACAGTGCGTCTACCTCGGGCTCGCGGCCGCGGAAGGCCTTGAACAGCTCCATGGGTTCTTGTGAACCGCCTTTCTCCAGAATATTTTGCAAGAACGACTTGCCGGTTTGCGGGTCGAAAATGCCGTTTTGCTCGAACAACGAAAATGCGTCAGCCGCCAGCACTTCAGCCCATTTGTAGCTGTAATAGCCTGCTGCGTAACCACCGGCGAAGATGTGGGAAAAAGAGTTGGGGAAGCGGTTAAACTCTGGTGATTCCACCACCGCAATTTCCCTACGCACCCGGCGGTGCATATCCAGCGGATTGGTTGGCGCTGCGTCGACGAACTCGGCGTGCAGGCGGAAATCGAACAGCGAGAATTCAAGCTGACGCACCAACCCCATTCCCGACTGGAAGTTCTTCGCGGCTAACAGCTTTTCCAACATATCCTGCGGTAACGGCTCCCCAGTTTCGTGGTGGGCAGCAATCAGCGCCAGCGATTCCGGGTTCCAGCACCAGTTTTCGAGGAACTGGCTCGGCAGTTCAACCGCGTCCCAGGCCACACCATTAATACCCGACACGTCCATTACCTCCACCTGGGTCAGCATGTGGTGCAAGCCGTGGCCGAACTCGTGGAACAGGGTGGTGACCTCATCGTGGGTCAGTAGCGACGGCTTGCCGTTCACCGGTGGGGTGAAGTTACAGGTCAGGAAAGCCACCGGCAACTGCAGGGTGCCGTGCAGGTTTCGCCAGCGTACCCGGCAATCCGCCATCCAGGCACCGCCACGCTTGCCTTGGCGGGCAAACAGGTCTAAATAGAACCAGGCAATGGGCTCGCCGTTACGGCTGATGCAGTAAGCGGTGGCGTCTTCGTGCCAGGTTTCTACGTCTGGTTTGGCTTCAATCTGGATATCGAACAGCTTTTCTGTCACGCAGAACAGGCCAGGTACCACCTTGTCCACCGGAAACCAGGGGCGCAGGGCTTCCGGGGAAATGTCATAGCGCTGTTGGCGCAATTTTTCGCTGTAGTAACCAATGTCCCAAGCCTGCAAGTCATCTAAACCATGTTCGTCTTTTGCAAAGGCCTTGAGCTCGGCGAATTCCTGCTCTGCCACCGGCTTGGCTTTATTCGCCAGATCCGTCAAAAAGTCTAATACTTCATCAGTATCGCGGGCCATTTTTGTGACCAGCGAGCGCTCGGCAAAGTTATTAAAGCCCAGTAGTTGTGCCAGGGCGTGGCGTCGTTTTAGGATTTCCGCCATCACCGGAGTGTTATCCCAAGTGCCAGCGTCTGGCCCCATATCGGAAGCACGGGTAGCAAAAGCTTCATACACTTCGCGGCGTAACTCGCGATTGTCGCAGTAAGTCATTACCGGGTGGAAGCTGGGGAAGTGCAGAGTAATGACATAACCATCCAGATCTTTCTGTTTAGCCGCCGCTTTAGCGCCTTCAAGAGCACTTTCAGGCACGCCGGCCAACTCGCTCTTATCGGAGATTTGCTTAAACCAATGCTGGGTGGCGTCCAGAACGTTATCACTGAAGCTATTGGAAAGCTCCGAGAGCTCGCGGGTCAGGTCGGCGTAGCGCTTTTTTTGATCATCCGGCAAATCAACGCCACCCAAGTGGAAGTCCCGCTGAGTGTTTTCCACTGCTTTTCGCTGGGCTTCGCTTAGTTTGTTGAAATCATCGCGGACGGCCAGCTTTTTGTAGGCCTCGCACAAAACCGCATTCTGGCTCAGCTCGGTGCTGTACTCGGTGAGCTTTTTCAGACAGTTTTTGTACACTTTGCGTAGGTCGTCGTTGTTCATCACCGCGTTCAGATGGGAGATTACCGACCAAGCGTTGCTCAGTTTGTCCTCAAGCGACTGCATGGGCTGCACAAGAGTGTCCCAGTCAGGTTCTTTGTTCTGCGCCAGGCTGGTAATTTTCATGCGATTTTCACTGAGAATCTGGTCGATCGCTTGTTCCATATGCTCAGTGCGCACGTGTTCAAATTTGGGTAGCAAGTCGTTGGTCAGTAGTGGATTGTTCATCATTCCCCTTCTCAGCGGTTCAAATGTCGGGTAGTTTGAAAAGAATATCTATGGAGCAAGGCGATCAGGGAGTCTGCTTTTCAAAACGCACCTCAAAAAATGTCCTGTGCGGTTTGAGCTCCACCTTTCTTGGCTACGCCCGGTGTTGCAAAGCCAACTCCCTGATCACCCTCCAACTTCGGAATATTCCCCGTAATAGGACTATGTAATGGCGAATGTACGTTCTCACAAGGGTAGCACGCCACAATTTGGTGAGCGCAACTGGGTAGACCCCAGCGCAGTTGTGATCGGCGATGTGACAACCGGCGAAGACTGTTCGATTTGGCCGATGACGGTGGTGCGTGGTGACATGCACAAAATCTGCATTGGCGCGCGCTGCAGTGTTCAAGACGGCTCTGTGCTGCACATCACTCACGCCAGTGCATTCAACCCCGGCGGTTGGCCGCTGATTATTGGTGACGACGTCACCATCGGTCACAAGGCACTACTGCATGGCTGTACTGTGGGTCACCGGGTACTGGTGGGTATGGGCTGTATCATCATGGACGGTGCGGTAGTGGAAGACGAAGTGATTATCGGCGCGGGCTGCCTGGTACCCCCAGGCAAGCGTTTGCAATCCGGCTATCTTTATGTCGGCTCACCGTGTAAGCAGGCAAGGGCGCTGACCGATGAGGAACGCGGCTTTTTTTCTTACACCGCCAGCAACTATGTAAAGCTCAAAGATGAATATCTAGCCGAAAAAGCCAGCGACTACCATTATTAATCTAAGCGACATTTGCCCGCGCCTGTTGTGCACAATAAGTCATGAATCTGATCAAGCTTATGTTGTTCACACTATTGTTACGGCCTTCAAAGCACCTCAATCAGATTTGAAGTTCGGTTTTGGACCCGTCTCTCACGACCTTGCTGATGGGTGCCAATGTCGTGGCAAATAGCTTATCAACCTCATACCCGAGTCTTTCCTTGAGCTAATCTCGCGGTAGCTCGCCTATTTAGGGTATGACTTCTGCCGGCAACTGCTCGATAGGCGCGTCGTCCTCGCATACCGGGCCGCGAATGGCAATTTCCACCCGCCGGTTCACGGCACGGTTTTCCGGGCTGTTATTGGGCACCAGCGGGTTGGTTTCAGCACGGCCGGCAGCCATCACCCGATCGGCAGGCACATCACGGTTCAGAACCAGTTCGTGTACTACCGACACCGCCCGCGCCGCTGAAAGATCCCAGTTGGAACGGTAACGGCTGCTGGCGATGGGCCTATCGTCTGTATATCCGGCCACCACCACATCGCCGCGGCAATTTTTCAGCACGCCCACTACCCGCTCGATGATAGGCAGCATTGCTTTCTTAATAGTGGCGTCGCCCGACAAAAATGTGGCATCTTCAGAGAAGCGGATGATCACTTGGTGTTCATCATAGTCGACGCTCAGGGCGCCGCTAGCCACTTCGGTTTCCAGCTCCCGAATCAAACTACTAGCCAAAGTAATCACGCCTTCAGACATCAGAGCCTCGCCTTCAGATATCATAACCTCGTCTTCAGACACCAGAGTAACGCTACCGCTGGTCGAGCGCTCGTCGATCAATTCAGGCTCAGCCTGCAACTGTGTGTCTGGATCCAAGCTGCTGTTCCCGTCAGAAATCTTGATCGGCAAACTGCCACCGCCATCCGCGATCAAATTGCCTGAACCGAACGCAACAGACATCGAGCCGGCCATCGCTTTGTATTTTTCAATATCCATTTCGGCGAACGACAACAGCAGTATGAAAAACGTCAGCAGCAAAGTGGCCAGGTCGGCAAAGGTCACAATCCACGCTGGCGCACCGGCGGTGCCTACTTTTTTGCGTTTGGGCAGGGTTGCAAGAGCCAGACGGGCCAAGGCTTAGCCCCCCTGCTCGCGTTTCAGACTGTCGCGCTGCTCGGGGTTCAAAAACGATGACAGCAATTCGGTCATTACCCTCGGATTTTCACCTTGCAGGATTTTTTGAATGGAAGTGGCAATCAAAAGTTGGTTGCGCATTTCGTCTTCGGCTTTTAACTGCAGTTTGTCCGCCAGAGGCAAGGCGATCAGCTGAGCAATAAAAGCACCGTAAAGCGTGGTCAGCAGAGCGATCGCCATAGCCGGGCCAATAGAAGAAGGGTCATCAAGGGTATTGAGCATTTGCACCAAGCCTACCAGAGTGCCAAGCATTCCTATGGCCGGAGCCGATTCGCCAATGCCTCGAAACACTCTTTCTGCCACCTCGTGGCGTTCGGAGCATTGCTGGATTTCATGGTGCAGGGCTTCTTCTACAAGTTCTGGCGAATGGCCATCAACACACAGATTAATGGCTTTCTGCAGAAACACATTGTCGGTGGTGTGGTTTTCAAGGCCCAAAATACCCTCTTTACGCACCACCATGGACAACAAGCCCACCTCGCGAATCAGCTCGTCAGGACGCTCTACGCGGTCCATAAAGGCCGCGCGCGACGCCAGGCGAATAGCGCTCATCAACGAACTCAGGCGGAACTTGATCAGCGTTACCGCAAAGGTTCCGCCCAGCACAATGGCCAACCCGGGCAGGTTAAGAAAGGTCAGCAGGGTGGCGTTAGCCAGCATGGCCAGTATCACCACCAGCACCCCGGCAACCAGTCCTACCAGCGTTAGTATGTCCATGCGTTAACCTTCATTTTGACTATTTTCTTCGCTTGATTTATGCCTGATTTAATTTGCTGTAAGGGTTCGTAAACTAGCAATAACCGGAGCAGTTTGCGGCCGCACCCCGCGCCACACTTCGAATGCCTCGGCCGCTTGCTCTACCAGCATGCCCAGGCCGTCATACACGCGCTTTGCCCCGTTATCCCGAGCCCACTGGTTAAACGTGGTATTTGTGGCAGCATACATCATGTCGTAAATCACCGTATCAGCGCCGATCAGCTCTACAGACAGCGGCGGTAAATCGCCCTGCAGGCTAGCGCTAGTGCCGTTGATAATGACATCGAAATCGCCGGTGACACTGTCGTACGCCTGGCTGCCAAGCCAGGTAACACCGGCGACGTCAGCAAAGAGCGCTGCCAAATTCTGCGCCTTAGCCGGCGTGCGGTTAGCAATCACCAGCGTGTGCGGCTGTTCAAGCAACAGCGGCGCTAGAACACCGCGTACCGCGCCACCAGCACCCAATATCAAAACACGGGCGCCCTTCAATGCCACTTGGTGATTGTGCAGCAAGTCTTTTACCAAACCTGCGCCGTCGGTGTTGTCTGCCACCAACACGCCGTTGTCCTGATACAGAGTGTTGGCCGCGCCAGCCTTGAGAGCGCGGGCGCTGTGTCGGCCAGCCATCTGCCAGGCTGCTTCCTTAAACGGTACAGTCACGTTCAGGCCTTTGCCGCCGCGCGCGAAAAACTCGGTTACGGTGTTTTCAAAACCATTCAGGGGCGCCTGAATCGCCGTATACTCAAGCGCCTCGCCAGTCTGGCTGGCAAACAGACCATGAATCCGCGGTGACTTACTATGGCTAATGGGGTGGCCAATCACCGCATACAGATCGTTTTTCATCGTTACCCCTTCAGGAAGCTGTGAGCCAGTCGCGGCCGGTCAGAAAGTGCTCCAGCAGTCGCGCTTCTTCACTACCAGGTGTCGACGTCTGATTATAATCCCAGCGTACCAGAGGCGGTAGCGACATCAGAATGGATTCGGTGCGGCCGCCGGACTGAAGCCCGAACAGGGTGCCGCGGTCGTACACCAGATTGAACTCCACGTAGCGGCCACGGCGATAGAGCTGAAACTGACGCTGAGCGTCGCTGTAGTGCTGATTTTTGCGGGCTTGGACAATGGGTTCGTAAGCGTCAATGTAACTGTCGCCGATAGCACGCATAAATTCAAAATCGCGGGCAAAGTCACCGGTATTGTAATCATCAAAAAACAGCCCGCCCACGCCGCGGGGTTCGTTGCGGTGTTTCAGAAAAAAGTACTCGTCGCACCAACGCTTGTAACGCGGGTAAACGTCGTCACCAAAGGGCGCACAGGCGTTCGCTGCGGTGCGATGCCAATGCTCGCAGTCTTCGTCAACGCCGTAATAGGGTGTTAGATCATAGCCGCCGCCAAACCAGTACACCGGTTCAGCATTTTCCGGCGTAGCGATAAAAAATCGCACGTTGGCGTGAGAGGTCGGCACATGGGGGTTGTGGGGGTGCATCACCAGCGACACTCCCATAGCCTGCCAAGGTGCGCCTGCCAGGTGGGGGCGGTGGGCCGCCGCCGAAGGCGGCATGGTATTGCCCATCACGTGGGAAAAGTTCACACCGCCTTTTTCAAATACCTTGCCGCTGCCGATCACTCGGCTAATACCGCCGCCGCCTTCCATGCGATCCCAGGCGTCGTGAATAAATTCACCGCCACCGTCGGTCACGGCCAGGCGCTGACAAATGGTGTCTTGCAGCTGTAACAGATAGTGTTTGACCGCCTGCGGGTCTGGTTGCTGTGGCATGTTTTCTCCTAACGTAGCTGCTGGCCGGTAACGATATCAATTATACGGCTGGGTTGGCGATTTCCACCCAGCGCACCGGGCACCACCCAGTCCAGCTGGCCATGAAAATAACCCTGAACTTGCCAGGGCGAACGAGCTGGGGCGCGGCCCGCGGGGTTGCACGAGGTGGAAACCAGCGGGCGGCCTACAACGTTGCACAGGGCTTTGACCACCGGATGCGCACTCACTCTTACCGCAATCGAGCTGTGCTCGCCACGTACCCATTCGGGCACCTGCTGGTGCACATCTGGAAGCAGGCAGGTAACAGGACCAGGCCAATGCTGTCGGGCTCGCTGCTGAAGGTCTTGCGGCAGGGGGTTCAGCAAAAAAGCAATCTGTTCGAGCGAAGCCGCCACCAGAATCATGCCTTTGTGTACGGGGCGCTGTTTCAGATCCAGAATGCGTTGCACCGCAACCTCGTTCCAGGGGTCACAGCCGAGACCCCAAACGGCTTCCGTTGGATACGCGAGCACACCGCCTTGTTGCAGAGTGCGGCGAGCGCAGTGTAATTGCCAGTCGGTCAGCGGGTGATCTGTTGCCATAGGAAAGTTGAGCCTGAATGAAATCACTGTTGGCACCGGGTTCAGGCAATGCGGACATATCCGCCGGGCGCCGCTGTGGCCAGGCCCTGAAGCTCTAACAAAAGCAGGGACTGCATCAGTTGATCGGCGCTCAGCCCGGTGCTCGAACCCAGTACATCGGTTGATTGCGAATCATACCCTAAAGCCTCCAGCACGGCGATTTCACGGGCGTCCAGACCCTCGGTGGCAGCGCTTTGTAAGCTTGCGCCCGGTGTTGCCGGCTCAATCCACCAGCCCCCCAGTTCCTGCAGGATGTCGGCCACGCTTTCTACCAGCGTAGCACCCTGCCGAATCAGTTGGTGACAACCACGGGCTACCGGGCTGTGTACCGACCCCGGTATGGCGAACACGTCGCGGCCTTGCTCTGAAGCCAGCCGAGCGGTAATCAGCGAGCCGCTCTTGAAACCGGCCTCTACCACCAGAACACCCCGGCTCAAGCCGCTGATGATGCGATTACGCTGGGGGAAGTGTGCGGGGCGAGCCTGAGTGCCCGGCGGGTACTCGGACACCAGCAGACCATTGGCAATCACCCGCTCCCCCAGCCGCTGATGTTGGCGCGGATAGATTTTATCAAGCCCACTGCCAATCACCGCCAAAGTAGGATGGCCAGCGTCCAGCGCACCGGCGTGGGCAGCACCGTCGATACCCAACGCCAGGCCGCTGCTGACTAACAGATTACATTCGCCAAGCGCTGCAGCAAAGCCCCGAGCGTGGTCCAGCCCGGCACGAGTGGCGTGGCGGCTGCCAATAACCGCCAGTTGGTCACGACCGAGCAGGCTGGTATCGCCACGAATGTACAATAATAAAGGCGGGTTATGAATGTGGCGCAGCGGCAGCGGATAAGCCGACGACTGCCAGTGCACAATGCCAATACCATGCCGCTCACAGGCGCTTTCTATAGCTCGCAAAGCCACCAACGCCGGATGTCCGGCGTCATCACGGCGCCAGGCAGCAAGGGCTCCACAAGCATCTGCGGGCAGGCCCATGGCTTTATGGCTGGCGCTGTCCAGGTTTAGCAGGTCGGGCAGTTGCAGAACGTGCGCCGCTAACCGGCGCCGCACCCTTAGGCCAAAACCCGGCAACTGGCTCAAAAACAGCCATTGCCGGGCCCGCTCCGGGCTGTCATCACATACCTGGTCAACGGCGGGGTCAGTGAGGTCGGAGCCGGGCGGCGTATCAAATGAAAACAGGGGTACTTGGGGCACGGGCATCTTCCTTGCGCACAGAAAAAAGCCGGGCATTCCGTGCCCGGCTCGGGTTTTTATCGGGTGATCAGGGGTTGGTTACCTGATCACCCACCGCCAGCGGCCGGCTGGCTTGCAGCATAAGGCCGTAGCTCATTTTTTCGTAAGCCTGGAACACCATCAGCAGACCGGCGCGTTCAGACGGCAGCTCAATGGTTTCGCCAGTGACCGGGTCGCGCACCAGATTGCCGCTTTGCAGCACGGCCATTACGTTGCCCGGCTCTATGCCTTCGCGCAGGCCCAGATTGATAGCAACAACATCGTACTGACCAATCTGATTAACGCCGCCATCTACCGCTATCATCTGCCCGCTTACGGATTTCGCCGGCGCGGTGGGCACAAAGCTGGTAGAAAGCGGTCGGCTGGCATTCACCAGCAAGCGGTCACCAATGCGAATTTCTTCGTTGGATTGGCTCAGCAGTAGCGTCAACACATCGCCGTTGGTGGCAGTAACCTTGGCTGTGCCAATACTACGAGCTTCCAGGCCAAGAAATTCACCGGTTTTCGGATCGACAAATTCATTACCACGGCGGAAGACGCCAACCGTGTTCGCCGGCTTCTGGCCGCGAGCGTAAACGCGATCGCCAGCGCCGGTAACAATTCGGCCGTCTTCACCTTCCAGCACGTAAGGCGCAGCTTCTATCTGTTCCGGAGTAACAATGCGGGTATCGGTTAAAAAGCTGGCGATGGCGTCCAGCGGTATGGCCGGGATCGGCGTATCAATGGCTTCGGAGCGTACTTGCGGCGACAGCTTGATCACACCGTCACCGTTGGCCATTTTCATGATTTTTGGCTGGCCATCAATGTAAACCAACGCCAAGCGGTCACCGGGGTAAATTAAATGAGGGTTGGCCACCTGGGGGTTTACCTGCCAAATTTCCGGCCAGTACCAGGGGTTGTTCAAAAAGCGGGCGGAGATATCCCACAGGGTATCGCCTTTAACAACGGTATAACGTTCGGGATGATCCGACCGCAGCTCCGGTGCTGCTTGGGCCCAAGCGGTAAACAACAGCGTTGTAGCTGCCAGAGCGTACAGCAGTTTCCTCATGGTTTAAGTCCTTGATCCCGTGCTTTGATGCTTAAATTCGGTCGGCTGGCGCCCGAAGTCCGGTTGGCTTTCGCCTGCTATTTTTTAGCTTAATCTGTTGTTATTCCCGTTACTATAGAAGATGCTCGGTTAATTGTAGTGTTATCTACTCACCACCGGGGACTTTTAACGTTTGCCCACCCGTACAGGTATCTCTCATAGTTTTTCTCAATTGACTGATCAGTTTGTACTCAATCGCCAAATTGTTAGATAATGTAGACATAGAGCCAACACGCAAATGCCCCGGTCGGGTAAGTATGTCCCGCATCATAAACACCCCGGGGTTGAAAAGCGCAGTACAAGGTCGCATTTCAGACATCCTTTGTACGCGAACGAACGTTGGCATTCACTGTCCAAAGCACGCATTTAAAAAAGTAACGTACTATGATTCTAGACATTCTTGAATACCCCGACCCACGTCTGCGAACTCTCGCCAAGCCGGTTATCACCGTAACTGACGAGATCCGCACCCTTATCGACGACATGTTCGAGACCATGTACGATGCGGTCGGTATTGGCCTCGCGGCGAGCCAGGTTAACGTGCACCAGCAGATCGTCGTAATGGATCTGTCAGATGACAACAGCGAACCCAGGGTATTCATCAACCCTAAGATTGAGGTGCTCGATGGCGACCTGGAAGCCATGCAGGAAGGTTGCCTGTCGGTACCGGGATTTTATGAAGATGTTGAGCGCATTGAGCATTGCCTCATCAAAGCTCTTGATCGCAATGGCGAAGCTTTTGAAATTGAAGCCCGCGGACTGCTAGCGGTGTGCATCCAGCACGAGATGGATCACCTGAACGGCAAACTTTTTGTGGATTACTTGAGTTCGCTAAAGCGTACACGTATCCGCAAAAAGTTGGAAAAGTTGCAAAAGAAGAGTGCTTAAAGAGTGTTTGGAAAGCGCTTGAAACGAGTGCCTGAGCCAGCATTTATTAAGGTGGCCTGGGTGCCATAACAGTCATAAAACTGATGACCGGGCCTTTGCGCCCGGTTTTTTGTATTGAATGGATCAGCGAATCCGACTGAGAATTCGACGAAAAGTCCAACAGAGAGCCAAACACTGTGCGTATTGTTTTTGCCGGAACCCCTGATTTTGCCGCCATTGCCTTGAAAGCCCTACTTGCCGCCAAATACAACGTGGTGGGCGTGTATAGCCAGCCAGACCGGCCAGCGGGCCGTGGCCGCAAACTGCTCCCGGGGCCGGTAAAACAGGCGGCGCTGGATGCCGGTATCGCGGTTTTTCAGCCCGACAACTTCAAAATGGAAGACGCCCGCCAGCAGTTGGCCGACTTACAACCAGACGTGATAATTGTTGCCGCTTATGGCTTGATTCTGCCAGCCTCGGTACTGTCCATTCCGGTCCATGGCTGCCTGAACATTCACGCCTCCCTGTTACCCCGCTGGCGCGGCGCCGCGCCCATTCAGCGTGCTATCGCTGCGGGCGACCCTGAAAGCGGCATCACCATTATGCAGATGGATGAAGGCCTGGACACCGGCGCCATGCTGCTGAAAGTGTCTACACCCATTCACCCTGAAGACACCGGCGGCAGCCTGCACGATCGGCTGGCCGAACTGGGCGGCAAGGCCATTGTAAGCGCGCTGCAATTGCTGGAGCAGAACACGCTAAAACCGCAAGCACAGCAAAATGTACAGGCCTGTTACGCCCACAAGCTGGCGAAGCAGGAAGGCCAGATTGACTGGCACAGCGATGCCCAGAGCATCGAGCGGCTCATTCGCGCATTTAATCCTTGGCCTGGCACCTTTACCGACCTGGGCGACCAGCGTATTCGCTTACACCTGGCTCAGGTCCAGAAACATAAACAGGAGCAGAATGGCCAAAAAGCCAGCCCCGGTACCGTTTTAGCACGCCAGCGTGAGGGCATCGATATCGCTTGCGGCGAAGGTGTTTTGCGAGTCAGCCAGGTGCAGCTGCCCGGCGCACGGGCACAAAGCGTGAACGACCTGATAAACGGTGGCAAACAGATTCTGCTGCCCGGCCAGGAGCTGCAATAACATGCAACCGCACGCCCCATTACGCGCCATTGCTGCCGAGGTTTTGCTGTCGGTAGAACAGGGCCAGTCGCTTTCACAGTGCTTGCCACCGTCGCTGCTGCGTCTGCCGCTGAATCTGCGACCACAGCTGCAGGCTCTGTGTTATGGCACCTGCCGCTGGTTTCACCGACTTGATGATGAGCTTCAGGGGCGCATGAAAAAACCCTTGAAAAGCCACGACAGGGTGGTGCATCACCTGATGCTGGTAGCGCTGTTCCAACTACGCTTCAGCCAGCAAGCAACGTATGCGGTGCTGAACGAAACCGTAGAAGCCTGCCGCGCCATGGACAAACCCCACCTGACCGGCTTGGTGAACGGCGTACTGCGCAGCGCCGAACGGGAAGGTGCCCCGGCGGCGGCCAACGACGCAAGCCGTTACAGCCACCCCGGCTGGATGATCGAAAAGCTGCGCCACAACTGGCCCGATGACTGGCAGGCCATTGTTGATGCCAACAACACCCAAGCGCCAATGACACTGCGGGTAAATGCGCTGCGTTTCAGCCGCGACGAATATCTGCAACTGCTGCTAGATGCCGGCATTGACGCCCGCGCCACGCGCTTTGCGCCACACGGCATTCAATTGGCACGACCGGTACCGGTGGACGCACTGCCGTGGTTCGCCGAAGGCGCCGTCAGCGTACAAGACGAAGCCGCTCAACTGTGCACTACCGTGCTGGACCTGGCCCCGGGCCAGCGCATTCTGGACGCCTGCGCTGCCCCCGGCGGCAAAACCTGCGCCATACTGGAAAGTTGCCCCCAGGCAGCGGAAGTCGTCGCTATTGACGAGTCCGCCCAGCGCTTGCCGCGGGTGCAGGAAAACCTCGACCGACTGGATCTGCACGCCAGCCTGCTGCAAGCCGACGCCGCCGCTATTGATCAATGGTGGGACGGCCAGCCGTTTGACCGCATATTGCTGGACGTACCCTGCAGCGCCAGCGGCGTGATTCGCCGCCACCCAGACATAAAATTGCTGCGGCGTGAATCCGACGTAGTACCGTTGGCGCAAATCCAGCTGGGTCTGTTGGCTGCCATGTGGCGCATACTGCAACCGGGCGGGCGCCTTGTATACGCCACCTGCTCGGTATTTCCACAGGAAAACCACCGCATTGTGCAGCGCTTCTGCAAACAGCAGACCGACGCTGAACTGATGACAACTGAGGCTCTGTGGGGCCGCACCATGCCCGCCGGGCGCCAACTACTGCCGCTGAACGACGGGCACGATGGCTTTTTCTACGCCGTTCTGGAGAAACCTGAGCTATGAACATTCTGATTCTCGGAGCCGGACAAGTTGGTGGTTCGCTGGCAGAGAACCTCGCCAACGAAGCCAACGACATTACCGTAATCGACAGCAACGGCGCGCGCCTGCGGGAACTGCAGGACCGGCTCGACATACGCACAGTGCAGGGAAAGGCTTCGTATCCGTCGGTTCTAAAACAAGCCAACGCCGAAGACGCCGACATGTTGATTGCGGTCACCAACAGCGATGAAACCAACATGGTGGCCTGCCAGATTGCCAGCATCATGTTCAAGACACCGACAAAAATCTGTCGGGTACGGGCCGCCTCCTATCTTGCTTATCAGGAACTGTTTTCTGGCAAAGACCATGAAAACCTCAACGGTTTCCCGATTGACGTATTGATCAGCCCGGAACAGCTGGTCACCCGCCACATTACTCGGCTTATTGAAAACCCTGGCGCCCTGCAGGTGCTAGAGTTCTCCAAAGGCCGTACCCGGCTGGTCGCTATTCGCGCCATCAAAGGTGGGCCACTGGTGGGCCAGGAACTGGGTTACCTGCGCACCCACATGCCGCGCATTGAAACCCGGGTAGCCGCTATCTTTCGCAAAGACCGCGCCATCATGCCCAGAGGCGACACGGTAATTGAAGACGGCGACGAAGTATTCTTCATTGCCGACGCCAACCACATCCGCTCGGTGATGAGCGAGTTGCAACCGCTGGAAAAACCCTACAAGCGTATTTTCATCTGCGGTGGCGGCAACATCGGCCAGCGCCTAGCGCAAACCCTGGAAGGCCGTTATCAAGTAAAACTGTTGGAGCGCAACCACGAGCGCTGCATCATGCTGTCCGAAAACCTGCGCAAAACCGTGGTGCTGGAAGGCAACGCTGCCGACAAAGACATACTGCTGGAAGAAAACATCGAGAACACCGACGTGTTCTGCGCCGTGACCAATGACGACGAAGCCAACATCATGGCTTCCTTGCTGGCCAAACGCCTGGGCGCTCGCAAGGTACTCACCCTGATCAACAACCCGGATTATGTGGATCTGATTCAGGGCGGCGAAATAGACGTTGCCATATCACCCCAGCAAACCACCATCGGCAGCCTGCTCACCCACGTTCGCCGCGGCGATGTGGTGAACGTACATTCGCTGCGCCGCGGTGCTGCCGAAGCCATTGAAGCCATTGCCCACGGTGACCACCGTTCATCAAAAGTGGTCGGCCGGCGACTGGACGAAATCAACCTGCCCCAGGGCACGACTATCGGAGCGATTGTGCGCCACAACGAAGTGCTAATTGCCCACGACCACCTGCGGGTGCAGCCAGACGATCACGTTATCCTGTTCTTGGTAGACAAGTCGCGAATCAACGAAGTGGAAAAACTGTTCCAAGTAGGGCTGACCTTTTTCTGATCTGCCTTTAGAAATGCTGGCGTGACCAGCGTATAATTTCCCCGTTTTTAGCGTGCCCATTAGCAAAACAAGGCGCCGGGGTACCACACACAGACTGAACAGCAGGCAATCGTCGTGACAGATAAGGCAACGAACATCCCTAAGCCACACATCAAGACGTTTCAAGGGCTGATCCTGGAGCTACAGACATTCTGGGCAAAGCACGGCTGCGTTATTCTGCAGCCCCTGGATATGGAAGTGGGCGCTGGCACCTTTCACCCCGCCACTTTCTTGCGCGCCATAGGCCCGGAAAGCTGGAACGCCGCCTATGTGCAACCTAGCCGCCGACCTACCGATGGCCGCTACGGCGAAAACCCCAACCGCCTGCAGCACTATTATCAATTTCAAGTGGTGTTGAAACCGTCACCAGACAACCTTCAGGAACTCTACCTGGATTCTCTGAAAGCACTGGGGCTGGACCCGCTGATTCACGACATCCGCTTTGTGGAAGATAACTGGGAATCGCCCACCTTGGGCGCCTGGGGTCTAGGCTGGGAAATCTGGCTCAACGGTATGGAAGTCACCCAATTTACCTACTTTCAACAGGTTGGCGGTCTTGAATGCTACCCGGTCACCGGCGAGCTGACCTACGGCCTTGAACGCATTGCCATGTACCTGCAAGGCGTAGACAGCGTGTACGACCTGGTGTGGACTGAGGGCCCCAACGGCGTTGTGACCTACGGCGACGTGTTCCTCCAGCAAGAGGTGGAAATGTCCACCTACAACTTCGAATACGCCGACACCGAATTCCTGTTCTACAGCTTTGACGTGTACGAGCGCGAAAGCGCCAAGCTCATTGAGGCCGGCTTGCCGCTGCCTGCTTACGAGCAAGTACTAAAAGCTTCCCACACCTTTAATATGTTGGACGCCCGCCACGCTATTTCCGTAACCGAGCGTCAGCGCTACATCCTGCGGGTACGCACCTTGGCGCGGGCCGTGGCCCAGTCGTACTTCGACAGCCGCCGCAAGATTGGCTTCCCGCTGGCCATCGACAGCATTCGCGCGGAAGTATTGGCCGCGGCCGAAGCCGCCGAAGCGAAAGCCACAAACAAGATAGAAGGCAAAGTAGACAACAAGGCCGACGGCAAAGGTAAGAAAGCAAAAAACGCGAAGCAGGCACAGCAGGAGAAAGGGAAGGCATGATGATGGCAACACAGGATTTTCTAGTTGAACTGGGCACCGAAGAATTGCCGCCAAAAGCCCTGAAGCCGCTTTCTGATGCGTTCACTCAAGGCATTGTTAGTGGCCTGCAAGCCGCCGGCATTGAGTTTGGTGCGGTAGAACCTTTCGCCGCACCACGGCGCCTGGCCCTGCGCATTCGCGACTTGGCCCACGCCCAACCCGACAAGCCAGTGGAGAAGCGCGGCCCAGCCGTAAAAGCCGCATTTGACGACGCCGGTAACCCAACCCGGGCACTGACCGGTTTTGCCACGTCGCTGGGCGTTACCCCCGACGAACTCGACACCCTGGAAACCGACAAAGGCGCCTGGCTGGTGTTCCGCACCGTAGAGCAGGGCAGGACCACCGCCGAGTTGATGCCAGAGTTGATCGAGCAGTCACTGGCCGCACTGCCGATTCCCAAGCGCATGCGCTGGGGTGCTCACCGCACAGAATTTGTGCGCCCGGTACACTGGCTGGTCATGCTGTATGGCAGCACCGTGATTGATCACCCGATCATGGGCCTGAAGCCCGGCAACAAAACCCGTGGCCACCGCTTCCACTGCCCGAAATCACTGATCATTCCTACCCCGGCCGACTACGAAGTGGTGCTGCGTCAGGAAGGTTACGTGCTGGCTGATTTTGCCCAGCGTCGGGAACAGATTCGCAAGGGCGTGAACGCCCTGGCACTGCAACAGAGCTGCGTTGCGGTGATTGACGAAGCCCTACTGGACGAAGTGACCGCCCTGAACGAATGGCCGGTGCCGCTGATGGGGCGTTTTGAAGAGCGTTTCCTGCAAGTGCCTGCTGAAGCACTTATTTCGTCCATGAAAGAACACCAAAAGTACTTCCATCTGGTGGATGACAACGGCCAGATGCAGCCATTTTTCATCACCGTCGCCAACCTGGAAAGCAAAGACCCGTCACAGGTCATAGCCGGTAACGAAAAAGTGATTCGCCCGCGCCTGTCCGACGCGGCGTTCTTTTACGAAACCGACCGCAAAAAGCGCCTGGACCAGCGCATTGATCGGCTCAAGCCCATCGTATTTCAGGATAAACTGGGCAGCGTTTACGACAAATCTGTGCGCGTCGCCGCTTTGGCCGGCAAGATTGCTCAAGCCATTGGCAGCGACCCGGCATTGGCCGAGCGCGCCGCCATGCTGGCGAAAACCGATCTGGTCACCGAAATGGTGCTGGAATTTACCGATCTGCAAGGCATCATGGGCCAGTACTACGCCACCCACGACGGCGAACACGCCGACGTCGCTAGCGCTCTGAACGAACAGTACATGCCGCGCTTCGCCAAAGACAACCTGCCCACCACCTTGACCGGATGCGCCGTGGCCATTGCCGACCGGCTGGACTCTCTGGTCGGCCTGTTTGGCATCAACCAACCGCCATCTGGCACCCGTGACCCGTTCGCCCTGCGCCGTGCCGCCCTGGGTGTGCTGCGCATTATTATCGAGCGTCAACTTCCGCTGGACCTGCAAACCTGCTGCGACTGGGCGGCGCAACAGTTCACTGACCTGCCAGCCGAAAACCCCTCCACCAGCGTGGTGGATTACATGCTGGAACGCTTCCGCGCCTATTATGACGAGCAGGGCATTAGCGCTGAAGTGTATCTCGCCGTTCATGCTCGCCGGCCCACTCGCCCGCTGGATTTCGACCGCCGGGTAAAAGCGGTAGAAGCCTTCCGTCAGCGCCCTGAGGCCGGAGCGCTGGCCGCCGCCAACAAACGAGTGTCCAACATTCTGGCCAAGCAGAGCGAAAACACAGTGCACGACACAGTCGATGCCAGCCTGCTGCAAGACCCCGCCGAACTCGCCCTGGCCGAACAGGTTAACCATCAGACCGACACCGTGCTGCCGCTGTTCGAAAAGGGTGACTATACAGCCGCTCTGCATTCACTAGCCGTTCTGCACCAACCGGTGGACCGCTTCTTCGATGAAGTGATGGTGATGGCAGACAACGAAGCCGTGCGCAATAATCGTTTGGCCCTGCTGAATCGACTGCGTAATCTGTTCCTGCGGGTAGCGGATATTTCCCTGCTACCCAGCGCCAGCTAACAGGATAGGGGTGAAGTAGCGCTGTGCTCATCATTCTGGACCGGGACGGGGTGATCAACCAGTACGCAGGCGGGTATATCTGCTCGCCAGACGACTGGCACCCCATTCCCGGCAGCATCAAAGCCATTGCCCGCCTTTGCAGCGCGGGGCATCGGATTGCCATAGCCACCAACCAGTCCGGTATTGCCCGCGGCTACTACGACCGCGATACGTTAGACGCCATGCACCGCAAACTCGGCCGCCTGTTAAGGATTGCCGGTGGCCACATCGACTTCATTGCCTACTGCCCCCACCACCCGGACGAACACTGTACGTGTCGCAAGCCGGAACCTGGCCTGCTGCAGCAAATCCAACGGCATTTCAATTTGAAAACACTGGCAGGTAGCGTGATGGTCGGCGATAGCCGAAAAGACCTGGAAGCCGCCGCCAAAAAAGGCTGCCAGCCGATTTTGGTGCGCACCGGCAACGGCCTGGACACCGAACAGGAGTTGCAAACCCGGCCACTGGCGGAATCTGCCCAAGTGCTCGTCTATGACAACCTTCGCAGCTTTACCGACGCGTTTTTATCCGGCAGAGACTGGTAAAATAAGCATGTATCCGTATAATGCTTGCCGTGAATCGGCGTGTGGCGCAGCTTGGTAGCGCACTTCGTTCGGGACGAAGGGGTCGCAGGTTCGAATCCTGCCACGCCGACCAGAATTCAACGACTTAGGGCACATCTTCGGGTGGGCCTTTTTTCGTTTCTGGCTGTCTAGCACCACGCTCGCTGGCCTGAGAGCGCCCAAATGAGGAATAGCTAGCGCCCCTCCGGCACCGGTATCAGCCCGCCAGCTCCTGCAATAACACTCGCAGACGGCTCATCCCGGCAACCACGTGTGCAGGATCGCCTTTCAGGCTCAGCTCCACCTCGCGTCGACCGTCCGCATTGGGCAAACAGGCCAGGCGCAAATCCGGATGCTCCGCCAGCAGCAACTCCATCAATGGAATCAACGACCCCTCCGACGTATCGGTCAGCACCAGGGTCTGGCTAACGGTGCGATTGACCGCCTGGTAGTCGACGTAATCATGATCCAGCACCCACTCCACCATCGGCCAAGCCATTTTGGGAAAACCGGGCACAAAATGATGGCGATGAATGGCGAAACCGGGAATGCCGTTAATCGGATTAGGAATGATTCGGCTGCCGATCGGAAACTCCCCCATGCGCAGGTGCAGCGGATTCAATCGTGAACCCAGCCGTGACCGAATTTCCACCTCGGCTTCGCGATGCAGGGCAAGGTCTAGCCCCAGAGCCGCGGCCGCGCACTGACGGGTCAGATCGTCCGGAGTCGCACCAATGCCGCCGAAGCTGAACACCACGTCCGGGCTGGCAAAGGTTTGCGTCAGCGTCTGGGTAATCAACTCATCATCATCCGCAATCGTGCGCACCCACGACAACTCCAGTCCGCGCGCTTCAAACCGCGGAATCATGGCGGCCAGATGGGCGTCCTGCTTGCGACCGTTCAACAGCTCGTCACCAATCAGGATGAGACCGAAACGGGGTATGGGTGTGCTATTCATCATGACTCCTGTAGGGCGATGACTGACACCGCTGGATTAACTCGAAACTCTATGGCTGTTGGGACGGGGAGCGATTCAGCGCAGATAGCTCTCAAGCGCGAACACATGAGGATCATCGTCACCCATTGCTCGCAATGCGGTGGCTAGGTTTAGAAGATAGTCGCGATTACGACCGCTGGGGCCTTCAGACGCAGCGATCTGCCTGGCGATGTCCGCATCGTCAGCAGGGCCGAGGAAAGCGGCGTTATCTTCAGTGGCGATATACACGAGGCCATCCTCGCGAGTGCCATCAGCAAAAATCATCGGAGTGACAAATCGCAGATAGCCATTCTTCTCCCGCACATCCAGGTGCGCAAAGACGTCAGGCGAGACCCGGTAAGCCATACCTTTGCAGCAAACGTTGGGCGCTTCGATCAGGGTGACCACACGGCCAGGCGCATCAGGTGTTCCACGATGATCATGGGACCCCTGCCAAAATCGACGAGCCCAACCTTCAATAGTCGCCGGGCGCTGATCCAGAAAGGGAAAGTCAACTTTGTAGATGAGCGAGCCATAACCAAACAACCAGACCGACTCTACTCCATCAAAGCAGTTGCGCTGACGATTATGTTCAGTGGTGTCAAAAGACATGGGTATTATATCCTTTATTCTGGTGCAGCCGGTGCCGTCTCCTCAGGGGGAACACGGAGTACTGAGCCGGGGACAGATGATGGTTCCGGTACGTGCTGGGTACCCATAACGCTCGCTGCAACAAACTGAACTCAATTAACGCATAAATATTCTGTAAAAATACTTTAAAAACACATATGTAATAGACGAAAACGGAAACGAGACCACCTTGAACGAAGCGAAATGAAACACTACACTAAGTCATTAAGGACGAAGGGGGCGCAGATTCGAATCCTGCCACGCCGACCAGAATTCAACGAGTTAGAACGTATTTTCGGATGGACCCTTTGTCGTTTCCGGCTGGGAACAAAGACCTACTATCGCGAGCTGAAAATAAGATGACTGCACCAGTATTTCATATGATTGAAGCGGCGCCAACGCCAGTCGGACCGTTTTCTCACGCCACCGAAGTAGACGGATGGGTATTTTTGACCGGGCAGATGCCAACAGACCCTAATAATGCGGATGCTACGCTTCCTGCAGGTATCGAGGCGCAAACACGCCGCGTCATGGATAACCTCATACTGGTGCTTGAGGGCATGAGTCTGGGCCTTGGGGACGTAGCTTCTGTCCGGATTTTTCTGACCGAATTTAAACGCGATTTTTATCCGATGAACGATGTTTACACATCGTATTTTCCAAAAAATAAATTACCTTCCCGAACCTGTATCGGTGTTACGGCACTCGCGGTGGACGCACTTGTTGAGATAGATGTGATCGCCCGTCGATAACACATTTCGATTCACGGCCTGACCCAAGCAGAAGGCAGTCCAGCCTTTCTTTCGTCGCCGACTCTTTTAAACTGCCAAGTGCCGCCGAAACAGCGCCAGCGCCACACTGAAAAACACCACACCTATGGCCACCAGCGCCAGCATTTGCGGCCACACCACGTCCAGACCTGCACCGCGGTAGAGAATGGCTTGCGCCAGGCTGACGAAGTGGGTGGTGGGCGCCACCAGCATGATGTTCTGCACCAGCTCGGGCATACTTTCCCGCGGAGTTATACCGCCAGAAAGCATTTGCAGGGGCAGTATGGTGAGTATCAGCAGCAGGCCGAACTGGGGCATGGTGCGCGCCACGGTGCCAATCAAAATGCCGATGGCGGTGGTGGAAAACAGATGAATCAGGGTGCCGAACATAAACAGCAATATTGAACCCTGCACCGGCACATCCAGTATCTGCTGAACCACCAGAGTTACCGAGAGAGTGGCCGCCAGCATCACAACCAGGCCGTTAGCCCACACTTTTGCAGCCATGATTTCGAACGGTTTTATCGGCATCACCATCAGGTGTTCTACGGTACCGTGTTCACGTTCGCGAATAAGCGCGGCGCCGGTCAGTATAATGCTGATCATAGTGATCATGTTGGTCAGCTCCATCACGCCGCCAAACCAGGTGCCATCCAGATTGGGGTTAAAGCTCACCCTGGTCACCAGATTGATGGGTAGGGCACCACCGGCACTGCCGGTTCGCATAAATTCCGCCACTTCAGTGGTCAGCAACTGTTCGATGTAGCGCGAACCGATGAACGCCTGGGTCATGCGGGTGGCGTCGATATTCAACTGTACGCTGGTCACCCGGCCCTGGCGGATGTCGCGCTCGAAACCGTCGGGAATCACCAGAACGAACGTGTGGCTGCCTTTGTCCAGAACCTCGTCAATCTGGCCATACTCAATCTGGTCCGGTGGCATAAACCAGGGCGGTTGCAGGGAATCGATCATGTGGCCAGCCAATGCACTCTGATCTTCATCTACCACCGCAACCGGCGCGTTATGCAGTTCCATCGAACCGGCAGAGCCCGCGGTGTAAACCATCAAGGTAAACGCCATTAACACAAACGCCAGCAGCACTTTGTCGTGCCAAATACTGCGCAGCTCTTTTACACCCAGATTCCAAATATTGCCGAGAGTTTCCATCATCAGCGCCCCTGTTTACGAAGTAACAGCACTGACATCAGGGTAAGCATCGGTATAAACGCCGCCAGCACCAGGAAAGCGTGTTGCATATCACCTATGGTCAGGCCCTTGGTAAACACGCCGCGGCTGATCTGCAGGAACCAGGTGGCAGGCCAGAACTGGCCAATGACTGCAGCGGCGCCGTCTAGAGAAGACACCGGTTCCGTCATGCCAGAGAACTGCACCGTGGGCAGTATGGTGATGATCGCAGTGGCCGCAAGCGCGGCAATCTGGGTAGACGCAAACGCCGAAATGACTTGGCCCAGGCCCGTGGTGGCAGTCACGAACAGCAGCGCGCCAAAGGTCAGGGTAAGCACGCCGCCTTTGATGGGCACGTCAAACAGAAAGATCGCCAGCAGCACCAGGCTGGCATAGCTGACCATGCTAAAGCCGATATAGGGCAGTTGTTTGCCGAGCAGAAACTCGAGCCGATTCACCGGGGTTACATACAGGTTGGTAATAGAACCCAGTTCTTTTTCCCGCACTATGCCCAGCGCCATCAGAATAGCCGGGATGAAAATCAGCAGTATAGGAATCACTGCCGGCACCATGGCGTCCAGGCTGCGGAAGTCCTGGTTATAGCGGTAACGGGCTTCAACGGTCACCAGACTCAAAGCCGGCACACTGCCGTAAGTGCGCTGGGCCAAATCTTTCAGATAGCTGAAATGAAGGCCTTGAATATACCCCAGTATGGTCTCACCGCGAAAAGGCATGGCGCCGTCTACCCACACGGCGATTTCAGTAGGCCTGCCGCGCTTCAGGTTTTTGCCAAAGCCCGGCGGTATCGCCAGAGCCAGGCTCAGCTCACCGGATTTCATCCGCTGTTCCAGTTCGGCCATGGTGGCCACCGGTGGTTGCTCTAAAAAGTAGCGGGAACCAGATACGGAGGTGATGTAGTCGCGGCTTTGCGGAGTCTGGTCTTGGTCCAGCACCGCAAAAGTCAGGTCTTCCACGTCTAGGGTGATGCCGTAGCCCAAAATCAGCATCAGCAAGGCCGAACCAATGAACGCAAACGACATACGGATAGGGTCGCGCAGCAGTTCACGGGTTTCGCGGCGGCCATAGGCCATCAGGCGCTGGAAGCTGAAACGGCGATAGCGCGGCCGGTCGCTGGCGTCTTCGCCCAGCACGTTTCCGCTGTTGCTGGTTACGGGTTCCTTGTCCACCGCTTCAAGAGTTTGCATAAACGCGGCTTCCAAATTGTCTACCCCGGCTTGCTCTACCAGGGCGGCCGGGGTGTCGCAGGCCAGCACTTCGCCAGCGTGCATCAGTGAAATTCGGTCGCAGCGCTCACCCTCGTTCATAAAGTGGGTGGAAATAAAAATAGTCACACCGTCTTCACGGGACAAGCGCAGCAGCAACTGCCAAAAGCGATTGCGGGCGCCGGGGTCCACCCCGGAGGTGGGCTCGTCTAAGATTAGCAGTTCCGGCGAATGCACCACGGCTACTGCCAGCGACAGCCGCTGGCGCACGCCCAGGGGCAAGTCACCAGCAAACCGGTCCATCACGTCTTCTAAACTAAATTCTTGGGTCAATTCATCCATTCTGGGCTGAATGCGTTCGGCTGGCAGGTGAAATAGCTTGGCGTGCAGCTCCAGGTTCTGGCGCACGGTCAGCTCGTTGTACAGCGAGAACGACTGCGACATGTAGCCCACACGCTGGCGGGTTTTCAGGTCTCTGGCATCCAGAGTGGCGCCAAACAGCAACACCTCGCCTTCGGACGGCGTCAGCAGCCCGGTGAGCATTTTCATGGTGGTGGTTTTGCCACAGCCGTTAGAGCCTAAAAAACCAAATATTTCGCCTTTCGGGATGGTGAAGCTAACGTCTTTTACCGCGGTGAAGTCGCCAAAGCGCAGGGTAAGATTATGGGCTTCGATGGCAGGCACGTCGGCGTTATCGGTTGCCGCGCTCGCCGAAGCCCTAGTCGCAGCATCGCCACCGGTTTCCTGGCGCTCTTTTGGCAGCAGCGCGATAAAGGCGTCGTCCAGATTGTCTGTTTTGGTTTGTTGCTTTAATTCCTGGGGCGAACCGGTGGCTAGTATGGCGCCGTCATCCATAGCCACCAGCCAGTCGTAGCGCTCGGCTTCTTCCATATAGGCGGTGGCCACCAACACGCTCATACCCGCTTGCTGGCTGCGAATGGTGTCAATTAAATCCCAAAACCGCTTACGGGATAACGGGTCTACGCCGGTAGTGGGTTCGTCCAGAATCAACAGGTCCGGGTTGTGGATCAAAGCGCAGCACAGGCCCAGCTTCTGCTTCATGCCGCCAGACAGTTTGCCGGCGGGCCGGCTGCGGAAATCAAGCAGGCCAGTGGCGTCTAGCAAGCGGTCGATCTGTTCACCACGGGCCTTGCCGCGCAGGCCAAACAGGTCGGCAAAAAAGTCGATGTTCTCGTCGACCGTCAGGGTGTGGTAGAGGTTGCCGCCCAGCCCTTGGGGCATATAAGCAATGCACGGGGCTACCTGGCTGCGAAAGTGTGAGTCGGCCATATCGCCACCCAGCACCTCAAGCTGGCCTTGCTGCAACTGTCGAGCGCCCGCCACCAAACCCAGTAGCGTAGACTTGCCAACACCGTCTGGGCCAATCAGCCCGACCATACAGCCGGCAGGCAAGTCCAGGCTCATACTCCGCAAGGCGTAGCGGGCACCGTATTGGTGGCTGACCGATGTCAGCCGGGCCACAACCGCTTTTTCGCCCAAGTTGGCGTCTGTCTGGGCGACGGTTTTGGCAACTGAAGAACGGTCGCTAAACAGGTTATCCATTAGGAAGGATGACTTGCAGCTGTTCTGGCCAAGACAGACTTTCATCGAGACGCACATAGGCGACACCCGGCACGCCGGTTTTCACCCGATCGCGATAGGCCTCTAGCAGTTCGGGGTCGATGCGAATGCGCACTCGGAACATCAATTTCTCGCGCTCGGTGCGGGTTTCCACCGCCTTGGGCGTGAACTGGGCTTCTGCCGCCACAAAACTCACCTCCGCCGGCACCACAAAGTCGGGCAGGGCGTCCAGAACAATGCGGGCTTCGGAACCCACCCGCACTTTACCCGCCTGGGCGGTGGGCAGAAAAATAGTGAGGTAAACGTCGGTTACGTCCAGCACCGTGGCCACTTTGCCGCCAGCCGGCAGCACTTCACCCGGCTCGGCTAGCCGGTAAAGCACACGGCCGCCTACGGGGCTATTCAGGTGGCTGTCATCAATGGTGGTTTCAATTTTGTGGATATTGGCTTTAGCCGCGTTAATGCCAGCTTGAGCTGACAACACCTGAACCTTTGACGCCTGCAATGCGGCGTCTGCGGTTTCTGCGGTGGTGCGGGCGCGGTCCAGCTCTTCGCGAGACACATGGCCCTTGGCAACCAGAGATTCAAAACGCCCCAACTCGGCCCGGGCCAGGCGCCGTTCACTTTCCCGCTGGGCCACAATGGCATCGGCCAGGCGCTCGGCTTGAACCGCCTGGCTCAAATTGGCCTGGGCGGCCGCCAAGGTTGCCTGGAGTTCCGCTGTATCCATCTCTGCCACCGGGCTACCGTTATCAATCAAATCGCCTTCGGCCACAAAGAAGCTCAGCAGGCGGCCGGGAATGCGGGTGGCAATATCGACCTGAGTGGCTTCTATGCGGCCATTTCCCGACGCAATCTGCTCAGCAAGGGTGTTTTCCTTTGGCACAAAATACCAAGCAACAAGCGCGAGCACAGCAATAACGGCGAGAGTTATTATCAGTCTCGAGCGGACTTTAGAGCTTGAGCCAGACATAGATCGTCCCCGGTAAAAATTGAATTGGTTCAAACATAGTGATGCTGGCATCAGTATAGCGGGGCTTTTAATGATGCGAATGACACGCGTCAAAAGCGCAGGAAATGCTGGGATAAACGCTTCAGTTGCGATTGATCTCAGTCAAAATTATGGTTATAAGGTTATTCTTAAAAGGAAAATCAGCGCGATCTGGGATATAAGTGAAAGGTGGATACACACTCGTTTCATTGCAGGAGAAAGCGCTAAATGAGACAGCTATTAATCGCATTTTTTATGATTTTCGGGTTCAGCGTTCATGCCTTCGCAAATGATGAAGCTCTGGCCATTACCCCCCAGCAAACCTTTGATCTGGTACAAACCCAGCCTGATCAAATGCTGTTTGTGGATGTGCGCGACCCCATCGAAATCATGTTTATCGGCTTTACCGATGTGGCTCAAGCTAACATTCCGTTTTTACTGGCCGACCGCAACCGGTTTCTGGACGACAAGCAGCGCTTCGCCATGGACAAAAACCCGCAGTTCGCCACACAGATTGAAGCCGCTCTGAAAGCTAAAAGCCTGAACAAGGATGCACTGATTATCACCATGTGCCGCTCGGGCTCTTCCCGCGGTAAGCCCAGTGCCGACTACCTGTTATCCCAGGGTTTTACCAATGTGAAATACATTGATCACGGCTTTCAGGGAAGCAGCGCCAAAGAGGGCGAAAAAGCCGGTATGCGCATTGTTAACGGCTGGCAAAACGACGGTCTGCCTTGGTCTATGAAGATCAACCCGGGAAAAATTTATCGTTCCGGTCAGTAACAACGAGTCATGAGCGGTCAGAACCGCAAGGAAGTCGACGATGCAAGGTTTGTCCAGATATCGGATAATCGCAACCCTGCTACTCGGGCTTCTGCTGGGACTGACGACTCAAACGCTGGCGTCCGCAGATCGTGCGCCGGCTTCCGCCGACCACACCAAATTCGAGGCGCTGAAGGGCCCGTTTAATTCAGCGCCGGAGGTCACCGCCGCCTGCTTGACCTGCCACACCGAAGCGGGCGAACAAGTGCGCGCAACAACCCACTGGACATGGCTGTACGATCACTCTGAAACTGGCCAGCAGCTGGGTAAAAGCAAGGTTATTAACAGCTTTTGCGGCATGGTCGTCACCAACGAAGCGCGCTGCACGTCTTGCCACGTTGGTTATGGCTGGGAAGACATGAGCCAGCCGCCACCGATAGCTAAAAACGCAGTGGATTGCCTGGTGTGCCACGACACCACCGGCGACTACTGGAAATTCCCCACCTTGGCCGGTTTCCCAACCGATACTCCCCGCGAATGGCCAAAAAGCAGCGGTACGCTGGTGCTGCCACCCGACTTAGTAAGAGTTGCCCGGAACGTAGGCGCCAGTGACCGCGAAAACTGTGGCAACTGCCACTTTTACGGTGGCGGCGCTGACGGGGTCAAACACGGAGATCTGGATTCGTCGCTGGTGAACCCAAGCCACGAGCTAGACGTTCACATGGCCAGCGACGGTCTGGATTTCAGCTGCTCAGACTGCCACACCAGCTGGGGCCACAACGTGGCCGGCAGCCGCTATCAGGTGAACGCCAAAGACACCCTGGGCGTTGATGTACCAGGCCACACCGACCTGGGGCGCGCCAGCTGTGAATCCTGCCACGGTAGCGAGCCACACCCAAAAGCCAAGCTGAATGACCACGTTGAAAAACTGGCGTGCCAAAGCTGCCATATTCCAGCCTTTGCCCGCGGTGGTGTCGCCACCAAAATGTGGTGGGACTGGTCCACCGCCGGCAAACTGGATGAAGATAGCCAGCCTATGGCGTTAAAAGACGAGCATGGCCATGTCAGTTACCTGAGTGAAAAAGGCGATTTCCGTCACGGCGAAAACGTTGTCCCGGACTACGCCTGGTTCAATGGCACGGTGGAATACACGTTAATAGACGCCAAGCTGGATTTGACCCAGTCAGCTGTGCACATCAACCAGGTGAAGGGCAGCCCAGGCGATGGAGAATCCCGCATCTGGCCATTCAAGGTGATGCGTGGCAAACAACCTTACGACACCGTTTACAAAACCCTGTTAGCCACCCACGTGTTCGGTAAAGACGACTCGTCGCTGTGGAGCAACTACGATTGGCCAAAAGCGCTGCAGACCGCCAGCGAATGGTCGGGGATTCCCTTCAGTGGAGAATACGATTTTATTGAAACCACCATGCACTGGCCCATTACCCACATGGTGGCACCGGCA
This sequence comes from Marinobacter psychrophilus, assembly GCF_001043175.1. Lineage (NCBI taxonomy): Bacteria > Pseudomonadati > Pseudomonadota > Gammaproteobacteria > Pseudomonadales > Marinobacteraceae > Marinobacter > Marinobacter psychrophilus. The sequence continues at coordinate 36,723 of NZ_CP011494.1, read as the reverse complement.
GACCAGGCCCTGAAATGTTCCTCTTGCCACAGCGCCAACAGCCGTCTGGCCGGGCTCCCCGGTATCTATATGCCGGGGCACAGCAGTAATCCTTGGCTCAACCGCATTGGCTGGCTGGCCGTGCTTCTGACGTTACTGGGCGCAGCCCTGCACGGTATGGCCCGCAGATTCTTCCGCCGCCGTCGTGAACACCACTAAGGAGCGTTGATTATGGCCAAGGTAATGATCTTCAGACGTTTTGAGCGCTTCTGGCACTGGTCTCAGGCGCTACTGATTTTCAGCCTGCTGCTGACCGGCTTTGAAATTCACGGCAGCTACCCGCTGTTGGGATTTACCGGCGCCACCCAGTTACACACCATCGCTGCCTGGGCCTTAATTGTGCTTTGGCTGTTCGCCATTTTCTGGCACATAACCACCGGCGAATGGCGCCAGTACATACCCACCCGCAACGGCCTGTGGGCAGTGGCGCATTACTATCTCATTGGTACCTTTACCGGTGCCAGCCACCCCTATCGCAAAACCAGCAAAGCTAAGCACAACCCGCTGCAACGGCTGGCCTATCTGTTTTTCAAATTGATGATCTCACCGGTTGTCTGGGTGTCTGGGCTGCTATACCTGTTTTACAGCCAATGGCCCGAAGCGCTATCGAATGTTCTATCGCTTCAGGCCGTGGCCAACGTACACACAATCGCCGCGTTCGCCATGATGGTGTTCATTATTGGCCATGTGTACATGACAACTCTGGGCCACACTCTGTTCAGCCATATAAAACCGATGGTTACCGGTTACGACACGGTTGATGAGCCCGACAAAAAACCCTGATACCTCTGGCCTGCGCTTTACCCCTTAAGAACCGCCTTACCCGTTAAAACTGTTCATAGAACGAACAACATCTTTATATACTTAATGGGTATAACGATAGAACTAATTGTTTGTTGAGATTTGATGTATCGCAAGAAAAATCTGTCCACCCAAATAATGACAAGAGGTTCAGTGGCATGCAAACCAACACAGCAGAACAGGATAAAGAGCAAAACAAAAAGCACACAGTGGTTATTGTTGGGGGCGGTGCCGCGGGCATTTCCGTTGCTGCAAGCTTGCACAAACGAGATACCGCCTTGGATATCGCGATTATTGAGCCGGCACACACTCACCATTACCAGCCCGGCTGGACCATGGTTGGGGGCGGTATTTTCAAGCCAGAAACGACCTCAAAACCCATGGCCAGCGTTATGCCGGGATTTGCCTCATGGTATAAACAAATGGTGTGCTCTATTGATGAGTTGAATAACCAGGTAACGCTGGCAGACGGCTCAGTGATAGGTTACTTAGCCTTGGTTCTGGCGCCGGGGCTGGAGCTGAACTGGGCTGGTATTGACGGTTTGAAAGAAGCACTCGGCTCGAACGGTGTAACCTCCAACTATCAGGAGGGCATGGCCAGCTACACCTGGGACATGGTCCAGAGTCTTAAATCCGGGAGCGCTTTGTTCAGCCAGCCTCCCATGCCCATCAAATGTGCCGGTGCGCCACAGAAAGCCATGTACCTGTCAGCAGATTACTGGCTGCGCAACGGGGCTCTGAACAACATCGACATTCAATTCCATAACGCCGGTGCCGTACTGTTTGGCGTACCCGATTATGTGCCGGCGCTGCAGAGTTACATTAAAAAATACGGTGTTGAGCTTAACTACCAGAACAATCTGGTGTCTGTTAACGGCCCTTCACACAGAGCAACGTTCCGCCACACAAACGCTGACGGCAGTAGCGAAGACCAGGAAATCGGCTTTGACATGCTGCACGCTGTGCCGCCCCAACGTGCGCCTAAATTTATCCGCCAGTCCACACTTGCGAACGCGGGTGGCTGGCTGGACTTGGAAGACGACACGCTTTGCCACAAACGCCACAGCAATATCTTTGGCCTGGGCGACGTGAGTGGCACGGCCAATGCGAAAACCGCAGCCGCCGTGCGCAAGCAGGCTCCGGTGGTCGCTCAAAACCTGATATCCCACCTACGCAAGCAACCCATAACAGCGGCCTACCTGGGGTATGGATCTTGCCCGTTAACCGTAGAGAACGGGCGTATTGTGCTGGCCGAGTTTGGCTACGGCGGGGTGCTGCAACCCAGCTTTCCGACCTGGATAAACGACGGCACCAAAGCCACAAGAGCCGCCTGGTTTCTAAAAGCCAGGCAGCTGCCGGGCCTGTACTGGCATGTTATGCTTAAAGGCCACGAATGGATGGCCAAGCCAGCGCGCCGCTCGGTCTGACAGATCAAAAAAGACCGCTAGTTCGTAGTGCTTGCTTCAGACACACCGACAGCATACCTGGCTAAGCCAGAACAGGAGAATAAAGCATGATCGGATACGTCACGATTGGTGTTAGCGATATGGGAAAAGCCAAGAAATACTACACGGATCTTCTGGGCGACATGGGCGCAAAAGTCCTGCTGGATTTGGGCCGCATTGCCTTTATTGGTAAAGACATGAAATCCCCCATGATGGCGGTTTGTACCCCGCATGACGGCTCACCGAACCACCCCGGTAACGGGAATATGCTGGCGTTTCAACCAGGCTCAAAAGAAGCGGTTGATACCTATTATAAGAAAGCCATCGAATTGGGTGCAACCTGTGGCGGCGAACCCGGTCAGCGTATTCCCGACCAGTTCTACGGTGCCTACGCACGCGACCCAGACGGCAACAAGGTGGCTTTTTACCACTTCGGCTGATTCAGCCCTGCCATAAACTGAGGCCGCTTTAATCGGCGGTCTCGGTTCCAAACCACCAGCGCGGTAACAACTTCTGAATTTGCGGCTGTAAAAATCGGTCGTCAATCAGCCATATCACCCCTTCGTCTTCTGGCGTTCGAATCACCCGACCTGCGGCTTGGGCCACTTTCTGCAGGCCAGGAATCAGGTAGGTGTATTCGTAACCTGCGCCAAAACGCTGTTGCAGGCGCTGTTTCAAAATTTCGTGCCAGGCATCAAAGGGCGGCAGGCCCAAGGTGGCCACAAACGCGCCAATCAACTCGTCCCCTGGTAAATCAATACCTTCACTGAACACGCCCCCCAGAACCGCAAAGGCCACACTGCCGGATTCTTCGCGGAACCCTGCCAGAAAATCTTTGCGCTGCTGTGGACTCATGCCGGGCTGCTGTGAACGTTGGGGCACATCTGTGGCGCTGCTGCTCAACGCCACATTGACCTCATTCAGATATTTAAAACTGCTGAAAAACGCCAGATAATGACCCGGCCGCTGGCGATATTGCTGCGCGATCAGCTCGGCAATGGGCATTACCGACGTTTCACGGTGAGCATGGCGGGTGCTGATCTTGGGCGTGAAATTCAGCTGTAGCTGGTCAGCGCCGAACGGACTACGCAGGGAGGTAAAACAACTGTTTTCCGGCAACCCCAGCAAATCCCGGTAATACACGCCGGGGCTTAACGTCGCGGAAAACAGCAACACCGAGGCTGCGGCCTGAAACCGGTCGCGCAGAAAATCCGCCGGCACCAGATTCTGAATAGTCAGGCTAGCGCGACCGCGACCTTCGCGGCGAAATTCACACAAGGAATGATCGGCGAACGAATCCGCCAGTTTCATAAAAGCCACGGACTCGAACAGTACTTCCTGCAATGCCAGGTCCGGCGGATTATCCGCCAGATAATCCGTAAGCCCAGACACCAAGCCCTGCAGGCTCCCAGTCAGCGACATAGGCAAAGCATTTAGAAACACTGGGGCTGTGCCCGCTTCGGCTTGGTCACGAATCACTCCTTGCCACGCCCGAGCGGTGCGGTCCAAGTGGGATTTCAAAACGTTGGGCGCGGTTTTACGCAGCTTCAAAAGCCGCTGTTGATCCAGCTGTACCGAATACATACCGCGGCCGCGATCCACCAGGTTGTGGGCTTCATCGAGCAGCACGGCGGTTTTCCACTGATTCTGCCGGGTCAAGCCGTGGAGCAGGGCAGACTGATCAAACATCCGGTTTACGTCACCAATCACCAGGTCACACCAGCGCGCCATTTCCTGGGCCAGAAAGTAGGGACAAATATTATGGCCAGCGGCGATTTTTGCCAGCGCCTCATGGGTCAATGTGGAGTTGGTTTGGGCGGCTTCAGCACGGGCGTCTGGCAAGCGGTCAAAAAAACCTTTGGCCAGCGGGCAAGCATCGCCGTGGCAAGCTTTGTCCGGGTGCTCGCAAGCATCGGCTTTAGACACCAGTTCCAACGTTCTTAAAGGCCAGATTTGCGGTGCTTCCTGCGCAGCTCTTAGACGGTCTACCGCATCTATTGCCAGCTGACGGGCAGTGTTGCGGCAGGTGAGATAACACAGCACGTCCTGATTCGCCGCCGGCATAGCCATGAGTGCGGGAAACAAAGTGCCCAGTGTTTTGCCCAGGCCAGTAGGCGCTTCCAATAGCAGGGTGCCGCCTTTTAAAGTGTTTTTGTAAACGGTTTCTGCAAGCTGACGCTGGCGTGGGCGAAACTGTGCAAACGGGAAACGCAGTCCAGACAGGCGAATATTCCTCTGCTCCCGGTGATGGGCTTCGCGTTCTGCCCACAGCCGGTAGCGGTCACACAGCACTTCCAGCTCGAGCCAAAGCTCATCGGCGCATGCGGTTTCGCTGATCGACGTTTCACGGTTGTTACCGATGTCGAAGTAGACCAGTGCCAGCTTTACTGTTTTGAGATTTTCCTGATGGCACAGCAGCGCACCGTAGGCTCGCAGCTGAGCCCAGTGCAGCGCGCGCTGATGGCTGCGAATCCGCGACAGGTCGCCACGGTGGGTTTTGATTTCTTCCAGCAGTCCGGAATGCGGGTTATACACATCGGCACGGCCAGACAGCGCCAAGCCCAGGCATTCGCCGCTGACCGGGTACTCGCTTTTGTAGCCGTATCCGCGCTTGGCCTGGATCGCCTGGTGGCCGGCAATGCCCTCTTCGGCGCTGGGCGCCGGAGTGTAACGAAAATCCAGATCACCTGTACGGGCAGCAAACTCGCAGAGTGAGCGTACCGCTACCTTCATGGCGTGGCCTCGCCAGTTTGCCAACGCAGATAACACACGCTGGCGGCGATGCCCTGGCTGGCAAAAAACTGCAGCCAGCGAACCTGGTGATCCTGCAGGCGGTCACCGGGGCCTTTTACTTCAATCATCTCGTAGCACAGTTCAGGAGGCGATTTTTCGGGGTAAAAGCGGACAAGATCGGGGAAACCGCTGCGATGTTCGCGAATATTCAATAAAAGTCGCTTAAACAGAATGTGTAAATCCAGCGCGGGAATGCAATCCAACGCCAGCGTTAGCAGCGCATCGTTCAACGCCGGCCAGGTTACAAAGGGGTTGGTAATGCCCTGCTTGGTGGCGTAGCTATCCAGTATCTGCCGGCGATAGCCGCCATCGTGTAGCGTCGCAAAGCACTGGTCGAACGCGGCCTGGCGCCGGCTGACAAAATCTTCCCTCAGCAAGTCCGCTGGGCCACTGTGAAACGGATGAAAAAAAGCGCCGGGTATCGGCTTGAAGATGGTGTTCCAGCACAGCAGGCCAAACAGGCTGTTAATCAGGGTGTTTTCCATATAGAACACCGGTGCGTCGGGACTCGACAAATGGTCACGTACCACCCGCTCTACAGAGCGACCCGTTTGCGGCAGCGTCAACGTGAACTCGCGAAGCGGCGGCCGTTGTAGGGCCAAAGGAGCGGGCTGTTTTACCTTCGCCGCCAGCCGCTTCAGAATTCGCGCCAGGCCCTGAGCTTCGGCGTCGCTGAGTTCAGCGTGCGGCCAATTGGCGGCAATAGCCCAGGCTTCATCAAAGCGCTTCATCCGCTCCAACAGCCGTAATTGTTTCAACCGGGCTTCCCGATGGCCGCTGGCGGCCAGTGCTTCCAAAGCCAATTTCCTCTCACCCTGACGTTCAGCCTGCCGCCCCAGCTCCAGTAACAGGCGGTCACGGCGACTGGTCAGCCATGGATTGTCGGACGGTTGCGGCACCTGGGCCCACACCTCAGCGGCCAACATTCCTGCGTCCAGACATTCGCGGCAGTCATTCATGGCCAGATACGTATCCACTTGGCTGCGCTCGGAAAAAGCTCGGGCTTCAGAGGTGAATTGCACCTGCTCGTAGCGGTGGTGGCCCAGCTCCACCAGCACAAAATCCGACCAGCTCTGGCGCAAGTTGCCGAAGAACATCAGGCGAACGCGGTCAAACAGTGCCATAGAGTTCACTCGAACCACAGGCGCGCCGCAACCACCCAGCCAGTCAACCACCGAACGCGCATCGCCAAAGGTGTTCTGCAACACCTTACGCATCTGGGCTTTTGCCAGGTTTTTAGCGCAACCGGCCTGCATCAGAATCGGCGCAAACGCCGGGCGGAGTTCGACCAGAGTATACAGACGAAACAGGTCGTCCAACGTCAACAGCGGAGCCGCATCGAGCCAGACCTCAACAACCAGTTTTTTCAATGCATCGCATTCAGGGCTGCCAAGCTCCGGATAATTTAGTTTATCAGCTCGAAATAGATCACCGCTGCGCATCACCATCCGAGTTAACAAAGCGCGAGCAGGACGAGGCAACTCAAAGAATGCACTCAGCTGGGCATTCTCTGACGCCGATAGCAGATCGGCGTGGTGGTTCGCCACCCAAGCCACCACGGTTTCCATGTTTTCCAGGTAGTACAAAGGGTTTTCAAGGTTCGCCGCAGTGGGCCTGTTATTCAGGTGATGGTTGCTTGTCGACATACATACAGACTTTACAATATTTCCAGCACCTGTAGTTCAACTGCCCAACTTTTAAATGCCTATGTCAGCCGGTTGCAAACTTACACCAGCGATTTTCCAGACATCTTCTACCTGTACCATTCGATAGTAGGCGTCCCAGGATTTGCCCTCGGGGCCTTTGAGCTTAACGACCTGAATTTGAAAAGTACCGTGGGGCACGCTCTCGGTGAACTCGATCTGGGTGGCATTGTGTACGGCTGGATAGGCTTCGCGCACCATTTCCAGAAACACCTGTGACGATCCGAAGCGACGCTTGATACCCTCGGACGCATAAGACCAAGCTTGCTCACCGTCGTTGTTAGCAAACGCTTCGATCTGGCGCAGAATAGAGTCCTGAATCTCAAGAGTGTCTTGAATCTGGATCGGGTCCTGAATTCCGGCTTCTTCATCCTTATCGCTGGCAAAAGACTGAGATGCCCAGACAAGCGCAAAGCCCAAACTTATTATCAAAAATAGAACAGCGCTCTTCGTGGTGCGGGTAAGTTGCTGGCCCATGACTAAACCCTTTTGTTGACCATATTTTAACCAATACGGCTAAAACGGTGCTGCGGACTCCCCAAATGTAAGCCCGGCTTCACTTACCGCCGGCCTTTTCTGGCCAAATGATGTTGATCAACGCCTGCCGCTGCCGATCGGGAAAGGCGATGGTGTTGTCTGAGCAAGCAATGGCAAGCGCCTCACCCAGCATGCGGAACAACTTAACGTTCTGGTGCACACATTTCGGAATAGCCTGACGGCGCAGATAGTTCAGGTAACGCTGCAGATTTTCTTCATCCGACCGCCAGTGCTCGCCAAAGGCGTTACGAAACAGGGCGCGTGTCGCAATAGCGCGCCACTCGTCGCAATAACTGCTTTCAAGCCTCTCCGGGTAAACGTACAAATCCTTGATTTCCTTTTGTATGTTTACAACAACATACTCTGGCGCGAACAGCAGTCGCATGGCCAGCAGATCGTAACTGTCGTTCAGCTGTTCATTCACGGCGCCTTTAACCAATTCTATTCTGCTCATAATCACCCGTTCAGTAAGGTGTCTACCTTGCGACAATTTTCCATCGCGTTAGGCTTCAGACTGTCCGCTTCTGTGGTCACATACGCTAAGCTAACCCATCGGGATTGAACCCTATACCAGACAAGGAAGACCATGGCCGCTCCCTTAACAAGTGCCACCTGTGAAAACTCCGGTATTAGCCCCGGTTTTCACGCCGTTCACGCCAATCATTTAGAAGATTTGCGCCGGGCGGTGGTGTTTATCTGCCAACAAAGCCCGCTGCCGCCGCTGCAAAGCGAGACGTTTCTGGTGCAAAGCAACGGTATTGCCCAGTGGTTAAAGCTGGCGCTGGCGGAAAAGCGCTCAGAGAATGGCCGCGAAGGTGGCTTGGGCATTGCCGCCGGTATGGATTTTCTGTTTCCGGCGCGATTCATCTGGCAGGCCTACCGCGCCGTGCTGCCGGACGGCGACGTGCCAGAGCAATCCCCCTTTGATAAACGCAGACTGGTGTGGCGGCTTTACCGGCTGCTACCAGAACTTGTTCTTACAGATGAGGCGTTCAACCCGCTGGCACGCTTTCTGGACGGCAGCGACACCGATTTGCGGGCCTTCCAGCTGGCAGAAAAAGTGGCGGATCTGTTTGATCAGTACCAGGTATTCCGCGCCGATTGGTTGGCTGCCTGGGAGCAGGGCCGGGATGTGGTTATTAGCACTCGTAACGGCGAAAAACCGATTGAACAAGATACCCGCTGGCAGCCAATGCTGTGGCGCAAGCTGGTGGAAGACACCGGCGCCGAAGCACACACCAGCCGTTCGCAGATTCACACCCGTTTTATGAAACAGGGCCAACAGGTTACCGCGCCTTCCCATCCTAGCCGTTTACCCAAACGCATTGTGGTGTTTGGAGTATCGTCTTTGCCACGCCAGGCGCTTGAAGCCCTATACGTGCTTAGCCGTTTTAGCCAGGTAGTGCTCTGCGTTCATAACCCTTCGCAGTTCTACTGGGCCGATATTGTCAGCGATCGCGAACTGCTCAAAGCCGAGCGCAAGCGCGGTGCCAGCCACCCCACGCTGTCGCAGATTGACGATGCCGACCAGCTACACCAACACGCCAATCCACTTTTGGCGGCCTGGGGTAAACAGGGCCGGGATTACATTCGCCTGCTGGACGAATTCGACAACCCTGAAGAGTACCGCAGCAGCTTTCAGACGCCGGATCAGAAGATCGATATCTTTTCCGAGCACGGAGCAGGTCAGACAACCTGCCTGCTTCACCAATTGCAGAACGATATTTACAACCTGACGCCGCTGCAGGAAATTCGCGATGAACAGCGCAAGCTTGATCTGATCCAAGAGCAGCCTTTAGGTGCTGAGGGCTCTTTATCGGCTGATGGCTCCGTTGCCTTCCACAATGCCCACAGCCCGCAACGTGAAGTAGAAATACTGCACGACCAGCTGCTGGCCGCGTTTAACGCCGACGACACCCTGCGCCCCCGCGACATCATGGTCATGGTGCCTGACATTAATGTCTATGCACCCCACATTCAGGCGGTGTTTGGCCGCTACACGGCCGGGCTCAAACGCCATATTCCGTTTACCATTTCCGATCAGGGCCAGCGCAACCACGAACCGGTATTAATAGCCTTGGAAACCCTGATGTCGCTACCGCGACACCGCTTTGGCGCGAGCGAAATCATCAGCCTGTTAGAAGTGCCCGGCATTCGCGATCGTTTTGAGATTACCGAAGAGGAAATCCCCTTGGCGCGGCGCTGGGTAGAAGGTGCCAATATTCGCTGGGGCCTGCACGGTGCCCATCGGAAAAGCCTGGAACTGCCAGCCGATCTGGATCGCAACACCTGGCAATCTGGCCTGCGTTCCATGCTGCTGGGTTACGGCATGGGCGACGACGAACCCTGGGCCGGCGTTCAGCCCTACGGCGAGATTGGCGGTTTGCAGGCCAGCCTGGCCGGGCGCCTTGGCGACTTTGTTTACCGCCTGGAAAAAGTGTGGCAAGACCTACAGGCAAGCCGCACACCGCAACAATGGGAAGCGTTGTTTGCAGCCATGCTTGAACAGTTCTTCCACAAAGTAGAGGGCCATGACCTTTTGCTGCTGAACCGCTTTCGCCGCCAGCTGGAACAATGGCTGGAAGACACCTTGGCCGCAGGGCTGCAGCTCCAGCTACTGCCATTAAACATTGTCAAAGACGTGCTATTGGACGGCTTGGATGAAGGCGGCCTGAACCAGCGTTTTCTGGCCGGCAAAGTGAACTTCGCCACACTGATGCCCATGCGCGCCATACCGTTCCGCACTGTGTGCCTGCTGGGCATGAACGACGGCGATTATCCACGCTCGCGGCCGCCGGTAGATTTCGACCTAATGGCGCAGGACTATCGGCCCGGTGACCGTTCCCGCCGGGAAGACGATCGCTATCTGTTTCTGGAAGCCATGCTGTCTGCCCGCGAACAGCTTTACATCAGCTGGGTAGGGCGCAGCATCCGCGACGACTCACCAAGGCCGCCATCGGTGCTGGTGGGCCAATTACAGGATCACTTGAACGGCTTGTGGCAACTGCCAGGGCAACCCGATGTCGCGGTAACGGATGCACTGACGACCTGCCATCCGCTACAACCGTTCAGCCGCGACTATTTTCCCCAAAGCCGACACGCCCGCAGCCTGTTCACTTACGAACACGAATGGCGAAGTGCCCACGGCACTGTCTCGACAGACGCGCAGCAGCAGGCTCTGGCGTACCAGCAGCCAGAAGAACCCGTCACCCTGAATGATCTGTCCGGTTTTTTGAAAAAACCGATAGACACGTTTTACCAGCGCCGCCTTCAGGTGCGTTTTGAAGACGTGGAAGACGACGATACCGACACCGAAAATTTCGATTTGAACGGCCTTGACCGATGGCGCCTGGACACCGAACTGATTGAGCAGGGTTTACTAAAAGCCAGTAGCGAGGAAGACTTGGAACAACGCCTGAAAACCACTCTGGATTGCATGGCCCGGCGCGGTGACCTGGGCATGGGCACCACCGAGCACCGTCTGCGTAACGAGCTGTCTGGCCGCCTGCCAAATTTGTTCGAACGCTATCAAAGCGCGCTGGCCGAATGGCCCGAGGAAGTCGGCGAACCTCTGCCGTTTGAATATCGTCTGGCCAGCAGCATCGGCTCGATTGAAGTGCTGGATTTGATTGACCATCTGCGCCGCAATTCAGAGGGCAAGCTCTGCCGGTTGGTCATTGCCGGCTCCAGCCTGCTCACTGGCAGCGGGCAGACCAAAAAAATTCGCTACGCCAATCTGATGCGTGACTGGGTGATTCATCTGGCCGGGCAAATCACAGCGCAGCCGTTTGAAACCCTGATTTTGGGCAAAGAAGAAAAGCGCAATGTGCACTTTTTACCTCTGCCAAAGGAAGCGGCACGTAAGCATCTGGACGCCATATTGGCACGCTGGATGGACGCCAATACGCGCGCATTACCGGTGCACTGTGAAGCTGGTTTCGCCTGGATTTACAGTTTTTATCAAAGCAAAAAATTTCTTGGTGAACACGAGCGCGCCATCAGCGACGCCGAGCAAGCTTACACAGTGGCGCTAGAACGCGACACCGGCTACCTACGCGGCGCCTTTGAAAGCCCTGAGTTATTGCTGGAAAGCGGCGAATTTGAAGCCCTGCTGCACCAGCTTTACGTGCCCCTGTGGGAAGCCGAACAAGGCAAATCTGCTGCCGGTCAGTTTGAGGACAAGGTATGACCGTTATTAAAAAGCCAAACCCGAATCTTGATCCACTAGCGCTACCCCTGAACGGCAGCACCCTGATTGAGGCCAGCGCCGGAACTGGCAAAACCTTCACCATTGCGATTTTGTACGTGCGCCTGGTGCTGGGCCACGGTCAGCCGGAGGGCGGCGCCCTGGCCGCAGGCCTGGTACCGCCAAACCTGCTGGTGGTGACCTTTACCGACGCCGCCACCAAAGAGCTGCGGGACCGCATTCGCGTTCGGTTGACCCAAGCCGCCGAGGTGTTTTCCAATATCGCCGACAGCACACCGCCTACGGCAGAAACCGCGCTGATTCACCAGCTGCGGGATGACAGCTACCCAAACCCGGCCACCTGGCCGGACTGCCGCAAAAAGCTGCTATTGGCGGCGGAATGGATGGACGAAGCCGCGGTGTCTACCATTCACGCCTGGTGCAACCGCATGCTCAGCGAACACGCCTTCGACAGCGGCAGCTTGTTCCGGCTTACCCTGGAAACCGACCAAAGCAGCCTGATGGACGAAGTCGTGCGGGATTACTGGCGCACGTTTATTTATCCGTTATCTCCAGAGCTGATGGACGAGGTTATCGACCACTGGAAAACCCCGGACCAACTGCAACAGGCGGTGCGCAATCTGCTCTTGGCTGTTGATTCTCTCGACGCAACAAGCAGCGATGTAGAACAGCTGATTGAGGCCACCGCAAAGCAGCGCAAAAAGCAGTCACAAACACTGAAAGCCCACCCCTGGGCAGATTGGCAGCCCAAAGTGACCGACATGCTGCTGGCACTGAACAAAAGCAAACGCCTGCACGGCGGCAGTATGAAACCGATGATTACGGCCTGGGACACGTTACTGGAGTGGTTGAACTCCGATGAACTCTACCCGGCCGGGCTGGAAAAAGCCGGCTTTCAGAATCAGACACCAGAAGTGCTTGCGACAAAACTCAAAGGCGATGGCGATGTGCCACACCACGAGGCCTTTGACGCTATTGCGGAACTGATCGCCTTTCGCGAGAACCTGCCCAGCGCCAAGGCCGATATTCTTCGCCACGCGACCCATTGGATTGCAGTGCGGTTGGAATCGGAAAAACAGAAGCGCTCGGAAATGGGTTTTGATGACCTGCTCACCCGGCTGGACGACGCTTTACACGGCCCTCGGGGTGACCAACTAGCGGCCACCATCCGTCGCCAGTTTCCAGCAGCGTTAATCGATGAGTTTCAGGACACCGATCCGGTTCAATACCGCATCTTCGACCGCATTTACCGGGTAGCAGAGAATCATCCGGATACCTGCCTGCTCATGATCGGCGATCCAAAACAGGCCATTTACGGCTTCCGCGGCGCCGACATTTACACCTATCTGGACGCCCGCACCGGCGCACACGAACGCACCTGGACACTGGGCCGTAACTTTCGCTCGTCACGGCCTATGGTGGCGGCGGTGAACCGGGTGTTCGAGTATGGCGACCAATACAGCTCCGAAGGCGCTTTTCTGTTCGGCAAAGGCGAGGCTTCAGCGCTGCCATTTCAGGCGGTAGAGGCCAACGGCACCAAGCGCCTTTGGGCCGTCAACGGCAAGCTGCAACCCAGCTTGACGCTATGGGCCAGTGAAAGCGAAAACACCGACAAAAGCGGCAATCGCAAAGGTCTGGCCAAAGGCAACGCCACCCTTGATGTGGCCAGCACCTGCGCCAGTGAAATTGCGCGCCTGCTGACGTTAGGCCAGCAGAGTTTGGCCGGTTTTGCGCTGGAAACCGACCTGGATGACATAACGCCGGTAGAACCCAAAGACATTGCCATTCTGGTCAACAACCGTAAAGAAGCTGCAGCGGTTCGAGAGGCACTAGGGCAACGAGGAATAAAAAGCGTGTACCTGTCTGACCGGGATTCGGTATTGGCGTCTCCAGAGTCAAAAGAAGTTCTGTGTTGGCTAAAAGCCTTTGCCGAACCCCGCCAGCTGGCCTATGCACGCGCGGCGCTGGCCACACCAACCCTGGGTTTGCCCTGGGTCTATCTTGATCAGCTACTCACCAACGAGATGGCGCTGGAGCGTGAAATCGAGCGCTTCATGGGCTACCAACAGCAGTGGCAAAGCCAGGGCGTGCTACCCATGCTGCGCAGTTTCCTGATGGATTTTGACGTACCCGGCAGGTTGCTGCAGCGCGCCGGCGGCGAACGCCGCCTAACCGACATTTTGCACATTGCCGAACTGCTGCAGCAAGACAGCCTGCAGCTAGACGGCGAACACGCCCTGGTGCACCACTTCACCGCTATTCTGCGGGCCGCCGACGACGAAGACGAACACCGCACCCTGCGTCTGGAAAGCGATGCCGGGCTGGTAAAAGTGATCACCGTTCACAAATCCAAGGGCCTGGAATACCCGCTGGTGTTTTTACCCTTTGGCACCGCCTACCGCGCGGAAAACGAGAAACAGGCGTTTGTACGTTATCACGACGACAACGACCAACTGATCACCATGTTCGACCCCACACCAGACGACGTCGAACAGGCAGACAAAGAGCGCCTGGGCGAAGACATCCGCAAGCTCTACGTCGCCCTGACCCGCGCCCGGTTTGCCACCTGGGTAGGCGTAACCGAGATTGAAAACTGGCAGCTTAGCGGCCTAGGGTATCTGCTAAGCGGTAATCCTGACGCCAAACATTCGCTGAGTGGCGCCTTGCAGCTGTTGGCCGTTGACCACAGCGAGCTCTTCGTAGAATCGTTACCGGAAGCCACCGGCCAACACTATGCAGAACCGACGCCCGAAGCCCTGGGGCTCGCACGGGTGTCTACCCGCGAGGCTCGCGAAGACTGGTGGATTGCCAGTTACTCATCCCTGGAATACAGCGGCCTGTCTGGCACCGGCATTGTGTTTGCCAGTGAGTTCGAAGACGCTGAAAGCCAGAACCTGCTCGAAGAAGGCGCGCACACCAACGATGAAGAAGACGCTGCCATTCTGCTCAGCCACAGTCTGCATTATTTCCCCAAAGGCGCAGGCCCCGGCACCTTTCTGCACGACATTCTGGAATGGTGCGTACAACAGGGCCTGCAACACCTTGTCGACAACCCAGCGCTGCTGCGAGAACAGCTCAGCCGCCGCTGCAGTACTCGAGGCTGGAGCGATTGGGTAGACACTCTGGAACATTGGATACTCGCGCTAATCCGCCTGCCGCTGCCGCTGCCGCTGAGCCATAGCAGTGACGGCAGTGATAGCGGCGACAGCACCAGCCTTGCCAGCCTTGCCAGCCTAAAAACGCTGCGCCCGGAACTGGAATTCTGGTTTGAAAGCTGCAACGTCAGCACCCGGGTACTGGATAAGCTGGTTACTCAAAACACCTTTAATGGCGCTGATCGCCCTCGAGTGGATGGCGGGCGCTTCAACGGCATGCTCAAAGGCTTTATTGATTTGGTGTTTGAACACAACGGCCAGTATTACGTGCTGGATTACAAATCCAATGTGTTGGGTGACAACGACAGCGCCTATACCAACCAAGCCATGGGCCAGGCGATTTTGGACAAACGCTATGACCTGCAATATGTACTCTACCTGCTGGCCCTGCATCGGCTACTGAAAGCACGTTTGCCAGATTACGATTACGATCAACATATGGGCGGTGCAGTCTACCTGTTTTTGCGCGGCATCCATGCGCCGGGAGCGGGGGCGTTTTGCGACAAGCCACCGAAAGCACTGATGGAGCAGCTGGATGCGATGTTTGATGGCAGAGCCACGGCCGCAGAGGTGGCAGCATGAGCAAAACCCGGAATTTCGACAATCAGTTTGCCTTTGATTTGGACGAGACGACACCCGCTATCGCCAGCTCCCGTGACAACAGGCTTGCCCTGCAGCACACCGATGCTCTGCTAGAACAACTGGACGCTTGGCAGCAAGCCGGCTGGATTCGCCCGCTGGACGTGCGCTTTGCGCAGCTGATCCGGGATTTATCAGACGAACAAGGGAACGCACCAGCACCCCTGGTTTTACTGCTCGCCGCACTGGTCTCCCATCAAGTAGGCCGCGGCCACGTGTGCGTAGACCTTGCAACTCTGATGGCTGATGCCACAACAACATTGTCATTGCCGCCGGAAGAGCCAACGGCAGCCAGCAGGCAGAACAAGGCAAACCCTTCCAACTCCGCTACAGCGCCTATCGCAAATCCGACAAACACCGACCCAAGCCAAACCCGGCCCAGTGATCTGTTGGCACAGGTATCCGTGCAGGAGTGCTTAAGCGCACTAACCGATGCGTTAGCGGTCAGTGATGGCTCGCACACCACGCCGCTGGTGCTCAGTGGGACCCGGCTGTATCTGCGCCGCTTCTGGCGCTACGAACAGTACATTGCTGCCGGCATTCAGCAGCGACTGACTCAGCCATCCCCTCTGACTGACCCGCTATCGCCCGCAGCAGTCACTTTAAGCCAGGCGCTGGACGTGCTGTTTAAACCCAAGGGCTCTTTAAATACTCAAAGCGCTTTAAACTCGCAAAATCCCCAAAGCTCTGTCGATTACCAAAAGCTGGCCTGTGCCTTGGCCGCCCGCAACCGCTTTGCGGTGATTACCGGCGGCCCCGGCACCGGCAAAACCACCACGGTGGTCAACCTGCTTGCGGCCTTGCAGTCCGTCGCAGGCGAGTCACCGGAGCGGGAAGGGGGGGCGGGAAGAAAGGCAGAAAGTACCGCATTCGCCTGGCCGCGCCGACAGGCAAAGCCGCGGCGCGACTGAACCAATCCATCGGCGGCGCTGTCAGCCGGCTGCCCTTGGCACAACTGCCAGGGCAGGTCGCATTGGCGGATATACCCACCAAAGTAACCACCCTGCACCGGCTGCTTGGCAGCCGTCCAAACACTCGCAAATTCCGCCACAACCGCGATAACCCACTGTTGGTGGATATTCTGGTGATTGACGAAGCCTCCATGGTGGATCTGGATATGATGGCGTCGGTATTCGATGCACTGCCGGCTAACGCTCAACTGATTTTGCTAGGTGATAAAGATCAGCTAGCCTCGGTAGACGCCGGTGCAGTGCTGGGCGAACTGTGCCAGCGCGCGCCAGACGGGCATTATCTGCCAGCGACAGTGCAGTGGCTGAAAGCCATCACTGGCACCGACATTCCAGCGGTCTTGCAGGATTCAAACGGCCAGCCCCTGGACCAGGCGGTGGCCATGCTGCGTAAGAGTTACCGCTTTGCCGAAGGCAGCGGCATTCGCCATCTGGCCGAAGCGGTTAACACCAACACACTGGACGCCGACACCTTGCAGCAGGCCCGCAATGCAACTTTTGAGGATGTGGTGTGGCTCAATGGCCGCAGCAAGAAGCCCTCTCTGGAGAGCACTCAGGCGCTGATCTGTGGCCATGCGGCCAGTGGTAGCCGGCAAGCGTTCAGCAATAACGCGGAAGGGCGAAGGGATGTTAACGGCCAGCCCCTTCCGCCACCGGTGGGTTACCGCCACTACTTAACGCTGATGCAGGATCACAATCTGGACAGCAACAGCACAACCGGGCAGTGGGACCAACTGGCCAAATCGGTATTGCAAGCTTTCAGTAATTTTCAAATACTCTGCGCCCTGCGCCGCGGGCCTTGGGGCGTGGAAGGGCTGAACGACCTGATCGCCCATCACCTGCTGGCACAACGGCTGATTCCGCGCGCCGAGGGCTGGTACACCGGGCGGCCGGTGCTGGTTACCGGTAACGATTACAATCTGGGGCTGATGAACGGCGACGTCGGCATTACCTTCAGCGTTACCTCAGGCATGGACGCGATCACGGACCGGCAAAGCGATGACGAGAAAACACAGACAGTGTTACGCGTGGCCTTTCCCACCAGTGATGGCAGCGGCGACATTCGCTGGATTTCACCCAGCCGGCTGCAACAGCTGGAAACCGTATACGCCATGACGGTACACAAATCCCAGGGTTCGGAGTTCAATCACACCTGTTTGATACTACCAGACCGTTTAAGCCCGGTTTTGACACGAGAGCTGATTTACACCGGCATTACCCGGGCAAAAAACTGGTTTAGTTTGATAACCGGAGACGCCAGCGTTTTCAGCGACAGCGTGGGCCAGCGTGTGGTGCGGGCATCCGGACTGGGTGCAGTGCTTGAAGAGTAAGTTGGGCCGCAGGCTCTGTTGCAGAACCTGCGGCGTAAAGCTCAGACGTGTTTAAGCGGACGTCTCTGAATCAGACATAGATTTGGGCTGCGAGAACACGGTCACTTCAGGCAGGTCACCGGTGAACTTCTCAACGTCGCCGGCTCCAGTTTGCCCACAGTTGCCTTGTGCCAGCTTCGAGGTCGCTATACCCGGAGTAAGATTATTAACATCGCCGTAACGGCACAGGCTGCCGATCTCACGGGGGTTGATCGGATCAAACCAACCGCCCTCGGAAACCATAAGAACCCCCGGCATGACGTCGTTTGTCACCATTGCACCGGCAAGAATCTGCCCTCGGTCGTTAAACACACGTACCACATCGCCATCCTTGATGCCCCGAGGCTCAGCATCTTTCGGGTTTATCCAGCACGGTTCGCGATTCTGCACGGCGTAAGTTCCGCGGAGCGAAGTGCCACACAGCTGCGAGTGCAGGCGGCTCCGCGGATGGTTACTGGAGATGCCTAGCGGGTACCGGGTAGTTGGTCCATCCAATCGCTCAATTGGCTCCATCCAGGTGGGGTGAGGCGGACAGTCATCGTATCCGTACCCGGCGATAGCCCGCGAATAAATCTCAAATTTGCCAGTAGCGGTACCCAGAGCGCTGAGGATGGGGTCGTTGCGGAACGACTCATGACGCACAAAGTACTTATTTTCATCCTTCAGCGGAAACGCAAGAGGCTTGTTGGAATCCCAGAACACGTCGAATACCGGCATTTCCATACCCTTCGCCCGTGCCTCGATTTTTGCTCCTTCGTAAAACCCGCGAATCCAGTCCATTTCCGAACGGCCTTGGGTAAATTCATAACCTTTGCCCAGTTTGTCCGCAATGGCCGCAAAAATGTCAAAGTCGTTACGAGCTTCAAATTGCGGTTCAACCAGTTTCTTCATCGCCACAATATGGCTCAGGGCATAGTCACCAACCTGTTCGATATCGTTGCGTTCATAAGACGTGGTGCTCGGAAGAACGAT
This sequence comes from Marinobacter psychrophilus, assembly GCF_001043175.1. Taxonomy (NCBI): domain Bacteria; kingdom Pseudomonadati; phylum Pseudomonadota; class Gammaproteobacteria; order Pseudomonadales; family Marinobacteraceae; genus Marinobacter; species Marinobacter psychrophilus. Next base: position 18,094 of record NZ_CP011494.1, on the reverse strand, counting down.
GTCAGCGTGGCGAGCGGTTGCCGTCCATTGGAAGTCGTGCACAATGAACGTATCCAGCTCGCGCCAGGCTTTGAGCATTTCGTTGCGATCCTGATGGTGCGCGAACGGGTTACCACCGGCCCAATAAGCCATTTTTATCAGCGGCAGTTCGATTTCCCTACCGTTATGCTGCATCGTCTTACCGGGGTTCAACAGCGTTTCGACAAAGCGCGCGACCGGAATGGATACGCCTCCACCGCCAGCCAACCACGCGGCTCCTTCGGCGGCTTTAACACCTGAGCCATTATCGATACTCTTCAGAATGGGACTTTCATGGGTTGGTGCACCGCCGGAAGAGTAATGGTAGCTCAACCCATAACCGCCACCGGGCAAACCAATCTGCCCGAGCATGCATGCCAGAGTTATCAGCATCCAGGTGGACTGCTCGCCGTGGTGCTGGCGTTGCGTGGCATAACCGAGAGCCAGCATCGTACGGTTGCTGGCAAAGCGCCGCGCTAAATCGCGAAGGGTGTCGGCCTCTACACCACAAATTTCCGCAGCCCAGTCTGCATCCTTCGGCTGGCCGTCGGATTCGCCGGTCAGATATGGTTTAAATTCTTCGAAGCCGCTTACATAGCGATCAAGAAACTCTTGATCGTGCAAGTTTTCGCTTAACAACGTATGGGCGATGCCCATCATCATGGCCACGTCGGTCTGCGGTTTCGGAGTAATCCACTCAGAGTCGAGGTAATCGGCGGTCTTTGTTCTGACTGGATCGATGCTGATTGTTTTTACGCCGGCTGCCTTGAGCATTTCGACGCCCGGGAAAGCACCGTGATCAGCGACTTGCCAGGAAATATGAGAGTTGTTGCGGGGGTCGCAGCCCCAAAACACCATAAGATCGGTGTGCTCCGCAAGCACTGGATAAGTGGTGCATTGTTCGTACACTTCGATAGAACCTGATACGTAGGGCAATATAACTTGCGCCGCACCGGTAGAATAATCGCCCGAACTTGAGGTGTAGCTGCCGGTCAGGTTGAGCATTCTTGCTAGCAAGGTTTGGCAGTTGTGCAGTCTGCCCGGGCTTTTCCAGCCGTATGATCCACCGAAGATCGCCTGTTGCCCATATTCCCCGCGAACCCGGGTGATTTCACCCGCCACCAGCTCAATGGCTTTTTCCCAGGACACACGCACAAAGTCGCCTTCACCGCGGCCATCAGGATCGGCACCAGGCCCCTGCTCAAGCCAGGCACGGCGAACCATCGGATAGCGAATGCGCGATTGCGAGTAGATAGAATCACGCACACCATCAAGCATGTGCGAAGCGTGCGGATCGCCCTCCCAAGGTATGAATTTAACTGCGCGACCGTCTTCAACCACGCCTTTAAATACGCCCCAATGACAGCCAGAAAGGATTTCTTTTGTGGTGCTCTGAGCCATTGCACCGCTGCTCAATAGCGATAGCGAAAAGGGCATGGCGCTTATCGCTGCTGTTGCCGCGGAACCCTGCAAAAAACGGCGGCGCGTGGGCGAAGCGACGTCTGCTGTCGCAGCAACGTACAAACCGTCAGTTTTATTACTCATGCCAATTCTCCTTCACATTGTTCGTTAACAGACGTCGCGGCGTGATTCGTCATCAACAGCACAGGCTGAGCTGTGCGAAGCAAGGCAAGTAATAATTTGCCGGCCCCTGCGTAAAATCCTTCAAGGTCTTGACGCTCTAGCGCTTCAGCGAACGCAGGCGACCAGCGTTGAAGTCGACGCACTAAATCTGCAGCGATCGAATAGCGGTCGCTGCCAAGAGCGGCTACCAAAGCCGCAAGTTCAATAGCAAGATGGTCAGCCGGTTCGCAGCAATCGCTGCTGACGTGCAAATCCAAGTCGCGCAATATAGCCTTCATTTCCGCTACAGACTGCTCGCCAAGCGATGGACTTTGACCACACCAAGCACCTTCATAGGGCATTACCGAACGGTTTCTAAAAATACCCTCGAACAAAGCCGTATAACGGCGCTGCAATCGTATCGTCAGATTTTCTGGAGTGTCTTGCTCCAGAATGTGACAAAGCTGTTGTGCCACAGCGGGCGCACCCAGTTGTGCGCCTATCCACTGCAGCGCGTTTTTGCCAGGCACCGCGCTGAGATCCATCACCTGCTGTTGAGACAGCGGCGCAATAAACAGCCCGCTCAGCCATTCAGCGGCCACTAAAAGCCCGTAGGTATCTGTGTTGGCGCTGTGATCAACAGACGCACGATCGCAGCTCATTGCGGCACTCCTTCACTGGCTTTCTTAACGACCAGTGCCGGGATATCGGGGCCAAGATCATGGGAATGATTCTGCAAGTACGCCAATATTAAACGGTATTCATCGTCGTTAAAGCTGGTGAATCGCTTCATGGATTTGAGAGTTCCAATCCATTGATTAGCCGTGAAGTGATCCTTTTCAGCCAGAGAGTGACAGGCCGAGCAGGCGGTTTGATAGGCATTCTGACTGAAGCTCCAAAGCTCTTCTTGACTCAGATTGAGTTGGTTGGCATCAGACCAGACTTGCAACGTGACAGGGCGCCAGACCTGATCAGTTTTCAGCTCGATTTCGGTTGCGCCGCGCTGGGCGGCCGCTACAGCCTTGTCACCAAGTGCCGCCATAATGACCCGTTGACCTTTCTCCTGATAAATAACCGAGGGCGCGTTTTCGGGCTGCCAACCTGAAATTTCAAGTTGCAACTTATCACCCTGCCTGGCTAATACCTTGGCCTTTGCCCCACTGAGGAATTTACCATCTTCGGTCTTGGCCTGTTCCATCTCGGACGTTGTGTAGAGCGACTTGGTTCCAGCTACGAAGACTTCGTCTCCCTCGCTAATGTCTTGCGGGTCACTGGTCGGTAGAGGATCGCGACGATCAAAAGCGGTATCAAGCATTACCACTTCCTCGGTGAAATTAGGCTCAGGCATTCCAGGCGCAGGTTTGTCTATCGGTGAAATGTGTTTCAAATAGACGGCCATTGCCTGTAAGTCTTGCCATGGCAGCTGCGAGGTGTTTTCGATAACTTCAGCCATATCGCCACCCGCTTGGCGACCAATAGGGCTAACGCCGGTATGGAGGTAATTTGCGAGAGAGGCGGCGGACCAGAAACCTGTCCCGGTTTCATCGGGGGTAATGTTGGGGAAGTGGCCGCTGCCTTCGGGATTCGGGCCGCCAGCGTAACGCTTGTCGTTGGGAACGTTGCCCATAAAGGTTCGCGGCGAGTGACATTCAACACAGTGGCCGGCACTTTCTACCAAATAACGCCCGCGTTCGAATTTGGCGTGATCAATTTCTGCAGGCACATCAACCGTCGCTACACCGATTTCAGCAGTGCTTTGGCCGTTCAGAAAAGCCAGACGCCATACACCAATGCCGCGGCGTAGATTGTATGGGAAGTTAAGCTCATGGTCGGGCACTACCTTGTCGCTTTCTGGCAGCGCCATCATGTAGGCGTAAAGGTCACGTACATCTTCCGGCGTCAAACGCTGGTAAGACGTGTAGGGAAAAGCCGGATATAAATTATTGCCGTCAGGCCAGAGGCTGCTCGGACCCACACCTTCACGCACCGCGCGATCAAATTCAGCCAGAGTCCAGTTACCAATGCCGTGCTCCGTATCCGGCGAGATATTGGGCATATGGAACTTGCCAAAGGCGGTGTCGAGAACCTTGCCGCCGCCTAACTGTTCATCGCTGTCTTGGCCAGTCGTGGCGTGGCAGGTGGCACAGTCCGATGCCATAAATATAAGCCTGCCGTTGTCGATATCGGCAGGACTGTCAGCACTGGCTGTCACCGGTAGGCTGTAAACCGCTGACCAGGTCCATGGGGACGTCAGAACCAGGAAGCCTGCAACACCGAGGGCTGCAGCCCCCGCTATTGCAATGGAAATTTTCTTGCGTTTGCTTAGCATGGAGAGCTCCCGTAACTGTTGCGATGATATCGCCAACAACGCGAGGAGAATTTCGCTGAAAAGCTCGGACTGTTCTAACGTGCTCAATCAGCAACGTTAAGTCCATCGCGTCGTTTGTGCGGTCTGTCTGAGACGTTAAATCTCAGACAACTCAACATAACAAACAAAACACGGGCGCAGGAATTAAGCGCTTTGAAATTTGATTTTCGTCAAAATAACAACGCCTTATTCTTGATTCTCTTTATCACTGTGCTGTTGCTGCAACCACAGCCGGGCGTAATAGCCATCTTTTGCTAACAACTCATTGTGGCCACCGCTCTCCACAATTTGGCCCTGGTCCATCACCAGAATGGTGTCAGCGTCGCGCACGGTGGATAGACGGTGCGCGATTACCAACGTTGTGCGCTGTTGGGTAACCTCGTTAAGGGCATCCAGAATGGCCTGTTCAGAGATCGAGTCCAACGACGACGTGGCTTCGTCCAGAATCAGCAACGGCGGGTTTTTCAGCAATACACGAGCAATGGCAACGCGTTGTTTTTCGCCACCGGAAAGCTTCAGTCCACGCTCACCGACTCTGGTGTTATAGCCATCCGGCAGGCTGCGGATGAACACGTCCAGGTTGGCCTGACGGGCCGCATGGTGTATCTCGGCTTCACTGGCGCCGGGGCGGCCGTAGGCCAGGTTGCTGTAAAGGGTGTCGTTGAACAGCACGGTGTCTTGCGGCACCACGCCAATGGCCGAGCGCAGACTGTCTTGGGTAATGTTGCGAATGTCTTGCCCATCAATGGTGATGCTGCCGCTGTTTACATCAAAAAAGCGGAACAGCAGCCGTGCCAAGGTGGATTTACCCGCACCGCTGGCGCCAACAACCGCAATGGTGTTGCCTGCGGGTATGGTAATGTTTATGCCTTTCAAAATGGCCCGTTCCTGATGGTAGCTGAAACGCACGTCGTGAAATTGCACTTCACCTTTTGCAATCGCCAGGGCTTTGGCATCGGCGGCATCTTCAATCGCCGGCTTCTCGCCCAATAAACCGAACAGGCGCTCTACATTCACCAGTGACTGGCGAATTTCCCGATACACAAACCCCAAAGCATTCAGCGGAATGAACAACTGGATCAGGTAGGCATTCACCATGGTGAAGTCGCCCAGGGTCATCTGCCCACTGGCCACTTCGCGCACGGCCATGGCCATAATAGCAACCATAGAGGCGCCAATAATAAACGCCTGGCCAATGTTCAGAACCGCCATAGACGTGCGGTTTTTAAGCCGCGCCTGCTCCCATAAATCCAGATCTTCATCGTATTGCTCGGCTTCAAAACGCTCGTTATTAAAGTATTTAACAGTTTCGTAGTTCAGTAGGCTGTCGATGGCACGGGAGTTAGACTGATTGTCGCGGTTGTTGGCTTCGCGCACAAAAGCCGTGCGCCACTCGGTAACGCGGATAGAAAAAATCACGAATACCACCACCGACACCAGTATCGCTATAACGTAACTGACGTTGAAGGCCACCAGCAGAATGCCCGCCACCATCGCGATTTCCAGCAGGGTGGGCACAATATTGAACAGGGTAAAACGCAGCAAAAAACTGATGCCGTTGGTGCCACGCTCTATGTCCCGCGCCAAGCCGCCGGTTTTGCGATCCAGATGAAACGCTAATTCGCGAGCGTGAAGGTGGTTAAACACCCGCAGTGACACTCGCCGCATGGCACGTTCAGCCACACGGGCGAAGATGGCGTCACGCAACTCGCTAAACAAAGTGCTACCAAAGCGCAGCGCGCCATAGGCCAGCACTAACATCAGAGGGATCCACAGCACCATGTCAGCGCCACGATTTTGGTCCAGATAATCGACGATGTATTTCAATGCAATCGGCGTGGTGACTATGGCCACTTTCGCCATGATTAGCATGCTGACCGCCAGTATCACCCGGCCACGATATTCCGCCAGGTAGGGCCACAGGCCAGCGATGATTTTCCAGTCCGGTTTATGGTTGGTTGGGTAGTCGTTATCGGCGTAGGGGCGCACAGAGATTCCTTAATGGTCACAGAGCAGAGGGGCGTATGATAAACCCTTAGGCAATACAGATCGTAAGTTTGCGAGAGTTTACAGTACCCACTCATTAGGAGGCACACTATCAACACCGTTCATCGCGAAGCTTTGAGACTGGTTGTCGGGTTTATTCATCCTTATCGCAAAGCCGTTGCTGGTGCGATAGTTGCCCTAGTTATTACGGCGGGAATCACCCTTGGATTAGGTCAGGGACTGCGTATTCTAGTAGACCAAGGATTGGCCACCGAGTCACCGGCCAATCTGGCGCGAGCTGTGGGACTGTTTTTTGTTTTGGTTCTTGGCCTGGCGGCGGGTTCTTTTGCTCGATTTTATCTGGTGTCGTGGATTGGCGAGCGGGTGGTCGCCGATATCCGTAAACGGGTATTCAACCACTTGATTGATCTGAACCCAGGATTTTTCGAGAGCAATCGGGCGTTGGAAATACAGTCGCGATTTACGGCGGATACTACAGTGCTGCAATCCGTAATTGGCTCAACAGTGTCGATTGCGCTGCGAAACGCGCTGATGCTGGTTGGCGGTTTGCTGCTGTTGTTTATCACCAACGCCAAGCTGGCGTCAGTCATAGTGTTGGGTTTTCCGCTGGTGATTGTGCCCATCGTTATTTTTGGCCGCCGCGTGCGGCAGCTATCGCGCTTGAGCCAAGACCGGATAGCCGATGTGGGCAGTTACGTGGGTGAAAATTTAACGCAGATAAAAACCGTGCAGGCGTTCAACCATCAGCCCCACGACCGCCAGCATTTTTCTGAAGTTTCTGAAAATGCCTTTGATATCGCCCATGCCCGCATTCGCCAACGCGCGTGGCTAACCACTATGGCCATTACTCTGGTGATGGGAGCAGTGGGCGTGGTCATATGGATTGGTGGTCTGGATGTGATTTATGGCCGCATTACGCCGGGCGAGCTGGCCGCCTTTTTGTTTTACAGCTTATTGGTGGGTATTGCCGCTGGCGCCATTAGTGAAGTCATTGGGGAACTGCAACGGGCGGCAGGATCAGCCGCACGGCTATTCGAACTGTTGCAGACCAAGTCTGAGTTTCAGCGTCCAGTCGATTTACCCGAACAGTTTCCTCAGCCGGTAAAAGGTGAAATACGTCTTGAACACCTGACATTCAGCTATCCTGGCCGCAGTGCGCAGCCCGCTTTGCAGGACGTGTGCCTTGAAGTGCGGGCGGGGGAGACGTTAGCGATCGTGGGGCCATCAGGGGCGGGCAAGTCCACCTTATTTGATTTGCTACTACACTTTTATCAACCCAGCGGCGGCTGCGTGCGCATCGATGGCACGGATACTCGCGATGTATCATTGCAAGCCCTTCGCAGCTGCTTTGCCTTGGTGCCACAGAACCCCGCGTTGTTCTACGGTACGGTTGCCGACAACATTCGCTACGCACGTCCGCAAGCGACTCAGGCAGAGGTCGAAGAGGCCGCCGGCATTGCCCACGCCCATGAATTCATCGTTGCTCTACCCGAAGGCTACCAAACCCGACTGGGTGATGGCGGGTTGGGCCTCTCCGGTGGCCAGAAACAACGCTTGGCCATTGCCCGAGCGCTATTGGCGGACGCTCCCATTTTGCTGCTAGACGAAGCCACCAGTGCGCTGGATGCCCATAGCGAGAACCTGATTCAGCAGGCCATGCCAGCACTCACAACCGGCCGTACCACGCTGGTCATTGCCCACCGCCTGGCCACGGTGCGGGATGCAGATCGCATTGCGGTGTTTGACCAAGGCCGTTTGCTGGCGGTGGGCAGCCATCAGCAATTAATGCAGGAAAATAGCCTCTACCAGCGCCTGGCACAGCTCCAGTTCCGCAGCCAAACTGGAGAATAGCGTCGTTTCGTGCTACCGTAGTTCTTATAATTTTGCAATGAATCGAACTAAATTTAATTCAGGTTCGAACAAATATACCCACTCAGGGAGTACAACCGCGTGAGTAACAAAGAACTTCAAGCACTTAAGGAACGCTACGTAGCAGCCGGAGCCGCGAGCCCCAACGAGCAGTTTGCGGATCATGCCACTAACGCTGAATTGTGGGATGCCGACGGCAAACGCATGATCGATTTCGCCGGCGGTATTGGCGTGCTGAACATCGGCCACCGCCATCCAAAAGTAGTGGAAGCGATAAAGGCCCAGTTAGACAAATTAATGCACACCTGCCAGACGGTCATGCCGTACGAGGGTTATGTGCGGCTGGCGCAGAAGCTCAGCGACGTCACACCTGTTCGCGGCCACGCCAAAGTTATGCTGGCCAATTCCGGAGCCGAAGCCCTCGAAAACGCCGTGAAAATTGCCCGCGCAGCGACCGGTCGTACCAATGTGATTTGTTTCGATGGCGGTTATCACGGCCGTACCTTTATGACCATGGCAATGAACGGCAAAGCGGCTCCTTATCAGACCGACTTCGGCCCTATGCCTGGCATGGTCTACCGGGCTCCTTATCCAGTGCCCTATCACGGCGTCAGCGAAGACGAAGCTCTGCGTGGCCTGGCCATGACTATGAAAGCAGATTCACCGGCCCGCAATACCGCCGCCATTGTTATCGAACCCGTATTGGGTGAGGGCGGCTTCTACCCGGCACCTACCAGCTTTATGAAAGCCCTACGCAAAATCTGCGATGACAACGACATCGTGTTGATTGTAGATGAAGTACAGAGCGGGTTTGGCCGTACCGGTAAGATGTTTGCAATCGAGCACACAGGCGTTGAACCCGACATGATGACTATGGCCAAAAGCATGGCCGACGGTATGCCGATTTCTGCCATTGTGGGCACTGACAAAATCATGGACTCGTGTGGCCCCAATTCTTTGGGCGGCACTTACGCCGGTAGCCCTACCGCCTGTGCAGCTGCGCTAGCGGTGTTTGAAGTATTCGAGACCGAGGATATTCTAGGCAAAAGCCAGCGCCTGGGCGAGAAGCTGAACCAACGTTTCAGCCAGTGGCAGGAGCAGTTTGCCCACGTCGACAACGTACGTACCTTGGGTGCTATGGCCGCGTTTGAGTTGGTAGAAAGTAAAGATACCCACAAACCCATGCCAGAGCTGGCTGGAGCCATTACCAAACTCGCCAAAGCCAAAGGGTTGATTGTGTTGGGTTGTGGTTTGTACGGCAACACGCTGCGTTTTCTGATGCCGGTCACCATCGAAGACGAGGTATTGGAAGAAGGTTTAGCCATTTTAGAGCAATGTTTGGCAGAAGCTGGCGCCTGATCCGCGCTTGCTTACGCTGATAAGCCGGGCCAAGTGCCCGGCTTTTTTGTGTCTGCTCGTTACTAAAAATTGAATCGACTATGCTAGGCTCCGCGTATTAGCTCGGATGCCTTTATTTCTCGTATACTGAGCTCAGTGCTCAGTGAGGCTCGCGTAACTTTGCCAGCCTCGTCGCCGTTTCATCAATCAGGCAGAATCATGACGTCACCGAATACTTCATCTGTATCCGATCACAAACCCAGGCCCTGGATAGACCTACTGGTCAGTATTATTATCCCTTCAGTCATTCTGATGAAGTTCAGCGGAGATGAGTACCTAGGCAGCGTAAATGCGCTGATTGTTGGTCTGGCGTTCCCCCTCGGATGGGGTCTGTTTGAGTTAATTCGCTATGGAAAAAAGAATTTCATCGCCCTGTTGGGGATAATCAGTGTGACTCTCACTGGCGGCATTGGCTTGCTAGAACTGGACGCCGGCTGGCTTGCCATCAAAGAAGCCGCGGTACCTGCAGTGATTGGTCTGGCAGTGCTGGTGTCTACACGTACCCGTTACCCACTGGTGCGCACGTTACTGTACAACCCCAACGTGCTAGACGTTGATAAGATTCAAAAAACGCTGGTAGAGAAGGGCAAAGTCGCCGAATTCGAAGCGCGGTTGCTGAACGCCAGTTACTTTTTTGCCGCTACTTTTCTGTTCTCATCGATCATGAACTACGTACTTGCGCGCTGGATTGTGACCAGTGACGCTGGCACCCAAGCGTTCAACGAGGAACTGGGGCGAATGACGCTGGTCAGCTATCCAATGATTGCCATTCCTTCTATGGTGATGATGATGCTTATTTTCTGGTACTTGTGGCGCACCATCAGCCGCTTGACGGGTTATAAATTAGAACAGGTAATGGCTCCGCATCTAGCTGATAAATAAAGTAAATTTTAAGTAAAAAAACGGCGGAGATTTGCATCTTCGCCGTTTTTTTAATTCCGAATTTTAGAAAATCAGATATCCAGGTTAGTCACTTCCAGGGCATGCGTCTGAATGAAGTTACGGCGCGGCTCAACATCATCGCCCATCAATGTGGTGAACATCTGGTCAGCGGCGAAAGCGTCTGCAATGGTCACTTTCATCATACGGCGGGATTCTGGGTCCATAGTGGTGTCCCACAGCTGTTCCGGATTCATCTCCCCCAGACCCTTATAACGCTGAAGGGTCAGGCCGCGCTGAGCTTCTTTCATCAACCAGGCGAGAGCGCCTTCAAACGACAGAACAGCTTGCTTACGCTCACCACGCTGAACGTAGGCTCCGTCTTCAACCAGGGCGTCCAAGGTTTCACCCAGACGGGCTATGGCCTTGTAAGATGGCGCCTCAAAGAACGTATGGCTGAACACATGTTCGTGGGCCATACCGTGCAAATGCACCGTTACCATTGGCAAATACAGATCGCGCTCGGTGTCGTGATGTACCGAGAACACGTATTTGGTGCCAGTGCGAGTATCCAATTCCAGATGTTCACCCAAGCGACCCACCCAACTGGCAACAGTGTTTTCGTCTTTCAGCTGTTCTGGGGTGAGGGTGTTGTTGTGCAGCATCTGCGCCAATACTTTAGACGGGTAAGCGCGTGACAAGCGGTCAATCATGGCCATCACGGCCTGATAGTCCTTCACCATGGTTTCCAGAGCAGAATCCTTGATAGCAGGCGCATCGGCGTTAACGAACAGCTGCGCGCCTTCCAATGCGGTCTGGGTTAAATAGCTCTCGCGGGCATTTTCATCCTTCAGATACTGCTCTTGCTTGCCCCGCTTTACTTTATAAAGCGGGGGCATAGCGATAAACACGTGCCCACGCTCAATCACTTCACGCATTTGACGGAACAGGAAGGTCAGCAGCAGAGTGCGGATATGCGAACCATCTACGTCAGCGTCAGTCATGATGATAATGGAATGGTAGCGCAGTTTTTCAACGTTAAACTCTTCGCGCCCAATGCCACAGCCCAGAGCGGTAATCAGGTTACCAACTTCTGCTGATGACAGCATCTTGTCAAAGCGGGCTTTTTCGACATTCAGAATTTTACCTTTCAGCGGCAGAATTGCCTGGTTTCGCCGTTCCCGACCCTGCTTTGCACTTCCGCCCGCGGAGTCGCCCTCCACTATAAATAATTCGGAAAGAGCAGGATCTTTTTCCTGACAGTCAGCCAGTTTGCCGGGTAGACCGGCAATATCCAGAGCGCCTTTGCGCCGGGTCATATCACGAGCTTTACGCGCTGCTTCGCGGGCACGGGCAGCTTCAATCATCTTATTGACGATTAGCCGCGCTTCACTGGGCTGCTCCTGAAGATATGCTGCAAAGCTCTGATAGAGCTCTTGTTCTACAGCCGTCTTCACCTCGGAGGAGACCAACTTGTCTTTGGTCTGGGAAGAAAACTTTGGGTCTGGTACTTTCACACTGATGATCGCCGTAAGACCTTCGCGAGCGTCGTCGCCGGAAGTGCTTACTTTGGCTTTCTTACCCAGGCCTTCGTGCTCAATGTAACTGTTCAAGGAACGAGTCAGTGCTGTGCGAAAACCAACGAGGTGCGTACCGCCGTCACGCTGTGGAATATTATTGGTAAAACAGTAGATATTTTCTTGGAACGCATCATTCCACTGCATAGCCACTTCTACTTCAATGCCGTCTTCACGCTGTTGGGTAAAATAAAACACCTTGTTGATAGGGGTTTTGTTGGTGTTCAGGTGTTCGACAAACGCTCGCAAACCACCCTCATATTCAAAGAGTTCTTCTTTTCCACTGCGTTCATCAGTCAGGCGAATACGGACACCGCTGTTCAAAAACGCCAGTTCCCGTACCCGTTTTGCCAGAATCTCGTAGTGAAACTTGATGTTGGTGAACGTCGCTTCTGAAGGAATGAAGTGCACCTTGGTGCCGCTGGCGTCAGTAGTGCCTACCTCGTGCAGAGGCGCTGCAGGAACGCCGTGGTTATAAGTCTGCTCGTAGACTTTGCCGCTGCGGCGAATGGTTAACGTCAACACCGACGAGAGGGCATTAACAACCGACACACCCACACCGTGAAGACCGCCCGACACTTTATAGGTGTTGTCGTCAAACTTACCGCCGGCGTGAAGTACGGTCATGATAACTTCGGCAGCAGAAACGCCTTCGCCTTCGTGCAGATCAACTGGAATACCGCGACCATTGTCGTGCACGCTTACGGATTCGTCGGGGTGGATACGGATTCCGATTTCTGTACAGTGCCCGGCTAGCGCTTCGTCAATGGAGTTGTCTACCAGCTCGAACACCATGTGGTGCAGGCCGGTGCCGTCGTCCGTATCGCCGATGTACATGCCAGGCCGTTTGCGCACGGCGTCCAGGCCTTTCAGTACTTTGATACTGGAGGAATTGTAGGCTGATTCACTCATTAAAAAACTCCTGAAGGCTGATGGCCGCAGCGTGATTAAAAAAATGCGGCCAGCTAATGTTCTCCCGTTACCTGACCATGTTCCACGTGGAACATTTTGAAATCGGGCGTTGTTATACCCGGCCATAAGGTGTCGGGCGTCTGCTGTTCGATAGAGGTGATGAACACCTGACACTGCAGCAATCGTAATTTTTCGGCCAACATCTGTCGATGACGACTATCCAGTTCGGCGTTTATGTCGTCCAACAAAAATGTGACCTGCTTACCCAGCGGCCGTAACACCATGCCTTGGGCAATCTTCATCAAAATAACCAATGTCTTTTGCTGACCGCGCGACAATATTTCCGCCACCGGCCGGCCTTGTATTTTTAACCGAATGTCGGCTCGGTTGGGTCCATACAGAGTGTGGCCCATTCGACGTTCCTGATCTCGATGACTCACCAGAACTTCCGATAAAGGTTGGGCATGATCCCAGCCGGGATAAAACTCCAACTTTAGCTCATTCGCCCAGGCTGCATCGGTTTCTCCGAGAAGCAACCAGAAAGCCTCTTTAAACATGGCAAACGTCACAAGACGGGCGTCCGTCACTCGATTGCTCAACAGGTCGTACTGAGCATCCCAGGCCCGCATCAGCGTTTCATCTATTCTACCATTTCTCAGCGTTTGGTTCCGCTGTGATATTACTCGCTGACATTGCTGCCAAGCGCCACCAAAAGAACGTTCCACGTGAAACACTGACCAGTCCAAGAACTGCCGTCGCTTACCCGGGCCACCAGCCACAATATCAAACACGCCCGGGTCGATCACCGATACCGGGAGATGTCGCGCTAATGCCGACAGATTGCGTACCGGTTCACCATCTACTCTTAAAACTGTTTCCTTAAGGCCGACATCTCTGGAAATGCCCAAGCGATGCGCATAACTTGAGGCACCAGCTTCAAGTGCTGCCTTTGGTTCAGAATTCGGAATACCAAAGTTAAGAGCATCAGAGTTACCCGCATAAGGGTTTGAAACACCGGAACTGTTCGCTCCAGAATTAGAACCACCACCATCAAGAGTGCCGGCATCCAGGCCACCGAACACCGTAAATTTCTGCTGTAGATGTTGAACCACGGCTTGGTGGCGACTGACGCGGAACGATCGGCCTATACCCAAGTAACCAATAGCCTCTAGCAGACTGGTTTTACCACTGCCGTTAGCGCCGTATATTAGATTAAAAGCAGGGGAGAAGTTGACGGGCTTTGCCGCCAAATTACGGAAGTGCTCGGTTTGAAGTGTAATCAGCGCCATAAAAAAACCAGGAGCCTAAGCCCCTAGTGCAGCATCTTTAGGCGGTCGTCCATGAACATATCCATTTCAGGTGCCAATATGTGTACGTAACGATCAAAATACAAAAATTGCTTCAACAGCAATGCAAATTCCCGCGGAAAATGCAGACCATGGCTTTCACCTACTTTGACCATATCCAACAGCAGATGATTTACGTCATCTTCGGCCCGGTCCGCAGTGTAAGCAACGGTATCTGGAACCATTTGATCCATTTTGGAGTAAAGCGTGCGTAAATCGTTAGCGAGCAAACTCGCTTCAACCGTATGTCGAGTCACCCCAACGCGGATCATTGCATCGGCCATACCGTCGAAATTGCCCACCATCACAGTCTGAATAAAATCGTTCACCGCCTGCCAGGTGTCAGGCGCAATTCGCCCAACTATACCAAAATCGATAAACCCAACCCGACCGTCGCGCAACACCATCAGGTTACCGGCGTGGACATCGGCGTGAAAAAACTCGCATTGCGTAAGGCTGGAAAACCAGGTGTTCATCGCAGTAATCAGGGTTCCTTCCGGATTATTTGTGTATCCGCGAATACTGTCCAGATCGGTTAAAGAAACACCGTGAAAACGCTCCATTACTAAAATACGGCGGGAACTACACTGCTCATAGACCTTCGGCACGGTGGCGTCGGTGTTATGAGTGTCGTGAAGAAACTGCCTGAAAACCTCAAGGTTATTAGCTTCCTTGATAAAATCGCACTCTTCCATCATCGTGCGCTGAATTTCATCAACAATGTCGGATAATGATGTCCACGATAGCTTTGGCGCCAAAGTTTCAAGAATTCGGGCAGATACGTACAAAAAGTTCAGGTCCGTGAGCAGAATATTGCGTACACCGGGCTTTTGCACCTTGATAACCACTTCTTCGCCGCTGATCAACCGCGCTACATGCACTTGGGCGATGGATGCCGAGGCCAAAGCTACCGGGTCGATGTCTGTGAACACCTCTTCCACCGGACGGCCTAATTCTTCCTCAATGATTTTGCGAATCACCCGATATGGCAAATTTGGGGTGCTATCCAGGCAACCCTGAAACTCTTCGACATACTCTTTCGGAAAAAAAGTCGGTGAACTGGCAATGAATTGCCCCAGCTTTATATAGGTAGCACCGAGGGACTCGAAGGTCTGCCGCAACAAACGCGGAGCAGGAGGGCGGTCACCGCGCATCCAGTTAAACCCGGTGCGCCCGAGCACACTCATAGTTTGACCAATACGAAATGCACCTTTTATACCGTCTTTTAAACGTGTCAACATGCCCCGGAACTCCTGTTATTAAAACCTTTCAGAACTCTTTATCCATGAATTACATACACCGACTATTACCCGGAGTACTCACGCCCGCTGCTTGTGAGAAACCTGTGGCAACCTACAAACGCATTGGCATAACAACATAGAGGCAGCGAGCGTCCGTCTGGGATTCAATCAGCGCGCTACTGTTAGGGTTCGACAAAGTGACCTTTACCTGATCATCATCCAACGCGTTCATGACATCTATCAGATAGCCAACGTTGAAACCAATTTGCAGGGTTTCACCCTGATAATCTACCGGCAAAGCGTCTTCCGCCTGTTCCTGGTCCGGGTTGTTAGCAAACACCTGAAGTTCATTGGACGCCAGATTCAAACGCACGCCGCGAATGTTTTCGTGAGACAGAATACCGGCCCGCTGCAGAGTATTCTTCAGGGTAATCCTATCAGCCAACACGACTTTATCGCCACCGCGTGGAATAACCCGATTGTAATCGGGAAATTTTCCCTCAATCAGTTTAGACGTGAACGTGTAACTGCCCACGGTAGCGCGTAAGTGATTATCACCAATCACCAGGGTAACCGGTGTATCCACGTCATCCAGCAAGCGCGAAAGCTCTAGCACGCCTTTACGAGGCACAATAACCTGACGAGCCTCTGGGCAACCAGTTTCAACATCTTGATGGGCCATCGCCAAACGGTGGCCATCGGTGGCTACAGTACGAACGTGATCTGCCGCAACTTCCAACAGCAAACCGTTCAAGTAATAACGAACATCCTGCTGAGCCATGGCAAACGCGGTGCTGTCGAACATACGGCGTAGCTCTTTTTGCGGCAACTCCAGACGGAAGCTCTCAACTTCGTCTTCCACATTGGGAAAGTGCTCGGCCGGCAAGGTCGCCAGGGTAAAGTGGCTTTTTCCACAACGCAGATGCAAACGGTCGCCCTGCTGATTCAGTTCAATGGGCGATTCCTCACCCAGCGCGCGGCAAATGTCCGCAAGCTTGCGTGCCGGCACGGTTATACGCCCAGGCTGATCGATATGAACCGGGCTGATACGCGCTACCAGCTCCACTTCCATATTAGTGCCGGTAAGTGTCAGAGTGTTGTCCTCGGCAACCAGCAAAACGTTGGAGAGCACCGGCATGGTCTGTTTCTTTTCAACCACACCGGCAATGCTTTGCAGCGGGATGAGCAGGGATTCACGGCTGATCGTCAGTTTCATGGCACTCAATATTCTTTTGGTGAAGTTTCTCAGGGTTCAAGACCCGCAGACAGAGCGCGGTAACGCAGCTCTCAACTGGTCAATAGTCGCATAAAATTCTGGTAGTCTTCTCGTATACTCGGATCACTTTCCTGCAATTCTACGATTTTTTTGCAAGCGTGAAGCACTGTGGTGTGGTCTCGGCCACCAAAAGCACCACCAATTTCTGGCAAACTGTGGTTCGTCAGCTCCTTCGACAGTGACATGGCCACTTGACGCGGACGAGTTACATTACGTGTGCGACGCTTGGAATGAAGATCCGCAACTTTGATTTTGTAATATTCCGCTACCGTGCGCTGAATGTTATCAATACTGACCTGTTTTTCATGCAGTGCCAGCAAATCTTTCAAACTCTCGCGAATAAACGGCGGCGTGATTTCCGAGCCCGTAAAGTGAGCGTTGGCAATTACCAAACGTAAGGCACCTTCCAGTTCTCGCACGTTTGAGCGAATTTTCTGGGCAATAAAAAAAGCCGCTTCACTGCTGAGCTTAACGTTTACCTGCTCAGCTTTTTTCATCAGGATAGCCACCCGGGTTTCCAGTTCCGGCGGCTCGACCATCACCGTCAGACCCCAGCCAAAGCGGGACTTCAATCGTTCTTCCAAATCCACAATTTCTTTCGGGAATCGATCACTGGTCACAATGACTTGCTGACCGCCCTCGAGCAACGCGTTAAAGGTGTGGAAAAATTCTTCCTGGGAACGCTCTTTCCGGGCGAAAAACTGAATATCGTCAATCAGCAGAGCGTCTACCGAACGGTAATAACGTTTAAATTCGTTGATGGCGTTCAACTGCAGTGCTTTTACCATGTCCGCCACAAAACGTTCTGAACGAAGATACGCAACTTTAGCATTCGGATTGCGACGCACAATTTCATTGCCTACCGCGTGCATCAAGTGGGTTTTACCCAGGCCAACACCGCCGTATAAGAATAGCGGGTTATAAGCACCGCCAGGGTTTTCTGCGACTTGCATAGACGCAGCGCGGGCCAACTGGTTGGACTTACCCTCAACGAAAGTCTGAAATGTGAATGTCTCGTTCAGAAAGCTCTGGTGCTTTATATCGCCTTCAACTTGAGCGCCAGGCCGGGTACCGGATGTTCTTGGACGTGAAGCTGCTGGCGCCGTTACCGGCGCCGCCGGCCTGCTCCGCTGGCTTACCAATTC
The DNA here is from genome assembly GCF_001043175.1 of Marinobacter psychrophilus. Taxonomy (NCBI): domain Bacteria; kingdom Pseudomonadati; phylum Pseudomonadota; class Gammaproteobacteria; order Pseudomonadales; family Marinobacteraceae; genus Marinobacter; species Marinobacter psychrophilus. The sequence continues at coordinate 495 of NZ_CP011494.1, read as the reverse complement.
ATCGCGATCGTCTTTTTCCAGCGGCTTGGTGTTGATCGCCGTTGACTCGCGGCGCTCTGAATCACCAGCTTTGGGTGCAGAGCCCACCTTCATACCCACTCTGGGGGCGTGGCCGCCATTCAGCTCTTTCAGTATTTCTTCGATACGGCGAAGGTATTTTTCATTCACCCAGTCCATTACGAATCGGTTCGGAGCAAAAAGAACCAACTGACCATCACGCAAATCTGGCTGCAGAGGTCGCAACCAGGTATTGAACTGCTGTGCCGGAAGCTCGTCCCGGAGTACTTCAAGACATTGCTGCCACATACCGTATCGGCACCACCTGATAACAAAACGCTGCATTTTTCTGAGGCCATGCGATTCTTACACCACTGGCCCTTGAAGAGAACTCGCGATTCTACCTTGCCGAGGCGATCAGTAAAAGTACTCGAAGCAATTCATAAACAGCCTGTGGAAAAAAATAAGCATATATTTCAGTTAATTAGGTACTTACTG